>NZ_JBHLTS010000022.1:0-1156425 GCF_042434235.1 Mucilaginibacter angelicae
AAAAGGTTTGTAGCATAAAAAATTATAGAAATACCCTTTGCCCCAGAGGGGCAAAACAAAACGCCTTGCTGATTAAACGACAAAGCAATTTTATGGGTTAACTTAAATCTGCGAGAGACCCTGAGGGGACATGAAACTTGCAGAGGACCCTGATGTATACACCATACAAACCCGCTGTTCTCTATGTCGAGAAAACGCGGTGAACCTCAGGGTCCTCTGCGAGAAACCCTGAGGAGACATAAGACACCCTGAGGGGACATAAACAAAAAAACGTCATTACGAGGAACGAAGCAATCCCAAACTGTACAGGGCGGACCTGCTAATCGGGGATTGCTTCGTTCCAGCAATGACGCGTATTTTTTATGCTTTTCTTCTCTAAATTACTCACATAACCCGGATCAGCTTTACGCCATGCGGTGGTATTTTGAAAGTGTACTTGTGGTTAACCGCTATCAGGTATTTCTGTTCCCAAACATCACGGGCTTTGGTAAAGCCTTTTAACAGCTTATCATTAGCATCCAGGTTAACGGTTTGATATTTATCAGATATGTTAAAGAATCCTATGGCTTTTTCGCCTTTGTTAAGCTCCTTCACCCAAATCTGTTGCTCATCTGTTTTAACAGCCTGTCTTGCACCTTTGCCTAAAGCATCCTGGTCAATAGCCAACACTTCATCATTGGTTAGCAAACTCAGTGTAAACCTGTCCAAATGGCCCATATCGCAACCAATCAATAACGGTGCCGACAATAAGCTCCATAAACTGATGTGTGTATATTGCTCGTCATAAGTTAAACGGCTGTTGTGCAGGCTTGGCCCCCAGCCTACTTTGCCCACAACCAGCATATCAGGATCATTAAAATGCCCCGGACCTGCATAAGGCGAAGCCGGGTCCTGCCCAAAGCCAATATCGCTCATACTTCTCCAGGTATCCTGGATATCGCCGGTTGTACGCCAGCTGTTACCACCAGTTTCGGCACCCCATTTCCAAACATCGCCCCAGCCATACTGGCAAAAGCTAAACATAATATCGCGGTTCACCTTGTTTAAAGATGCACGCATGAGCTCGTATGGTTTCTTTAAGGCGGGCAGGTCGGGATGCGGCGGAGTAACTTCCGAATAAGAGCACCAGTCGTATTTCAAATAGTCAAAACCCCAGTCAGCATAGGTTTTGGCATCCTGGTCTTCATGCTGCCAGCTGCCCAAAAAGCCACCGCAGGTGCGCGGGCCTGGCGATGAATAGATGCCGGTATGCAAACCAAGACTATGCACATAATCGGTTAAACCCTTCATATCCGGAAATTTGCTGTTAGCTACAATGGCGCCGTCTGCCGCGCGGTTTTCAGCTTCCCAGCCATCATCTATATTAATATAGTTCCAACCGTAAGCGCCCAATTCTTCCGACATTTCTTTGGCCGAGATCTTTACCTTTTCATCGTTTACGCTCAAACCCCAGGCATTCCAGCTGTTCCAGCCCAGGGCTGGGGTAAGACCAATTTTATCGCCGATGCTGATAGTAAGCGTTTTGGCTTTGCTGCCTAAGCTATTGGTAACAGTAAGCGTAACCGGGTAATCACCTTTTTGATTGGTTACACCTGTAATGATACCTGTTTTAGCATCAAGCTTTAAACCTGCAGGCAGTCCATCCGCTTTGTAGGTAAGCGGCTTTTTGCCGGTAGCGGGGATCAAATAAAGGAAAGGGTTACCCGGTCTGGCCCCGTAAACATCGGCACCATTAATTTTTGGTTTAGCCGATGGATAAGGCGTAAGGATATAAGGCGTGGTTTCGGTTTTAACAATGTATTTACCCGATTTTTGATCACTGAAAGTATAGGCGATGGTATAAGATTTTTTGGCTAACCGGGCTATTACAAACGAATAAGTAAAAGGCTTGCCTGCGGTAAAGCTTGCCGGGTTTGTTTTTTCGTAGATGACCGCGCCTGTTTCAGGGTCTGTAACTTTAAAAGCCAAAGTACCCTGATACTGGTATTTATTGGTAGTTACCAGTTTAACCGACTTGGCCAGGCTGTTATTTTCCTGGAAGCTGTAATCGCCGTCGGTATTAACTGTAACGTGATCCATTACGTCGGCCATGCCGAGGGTAAAATTATCACCGTAAATACCGCCGTCGCCCCCTGTATCATATATGCGGATGGCAAGCACGTTTTCTTTATCCCATAAAATAGCCGGATCAGCAGCCGGGATATTATAGGTACGCGGCCCGTAATTTCCATCTTTAATGGTTCCGCTGCGGCCGCCGTACTTGGCAATCAGCTTTCCGTTCAGGTATACTTCGTCGTTATCATCCACACTGGCCAGGCTTAACCGGAGACTATCCTTTAAATATGCTTTTTCTCTAAGCGATGAAGGGATCACCAAATGGATGCGGTACCAGCCAAAGCCATCGTAATTTGGATGTCCTTGTGGTTCCCAGGAGTGGGCAACATCAATATTTTGCCAATTTTGATCATTAAAAGTTGGTGATGACCATTGGGCAGAATCGCCCACGGCAAATTTCCAGCCTTTGTTAAGCTGAACATCCTGTGCCGAAGCGCCAAGGTAAGTGCCGCCCAGCAAAAGCAACATGGTAAAGATCTTTTTTATCATTGTAGGTTGTTTAAAATGTATTGCGAAACAGGATTTCGCACGGTTAGTATATGCTTTTTAAAGGTACAAGGATTTTGAATAATTAGAAATGTATTGTTAACATTTATATAACAACATTCAAAAAACACCCACAAATACAACTCAATGTAAAAAAGCATCCTTTGAGTTAACCATCAAGCTGTTGTAGTACAGTTTTTGTTTATAAACCGATAACACCAACGCAAGTAAATTTAATGTACAGTTTACGATTTGGTTTAATATCGATTATACATTTACTGGTGAAAACAATAGCAATGAAAAAGACCTTTTTAACCTTAGCCCTTGCAACATTTTGCTTTGTGGCCTGCTTTGCCTCCATTGCCGGAATTGCCGGTAAATGGGAAGGCAAACTTGAAACAGAAACCGGTGAGGTTTACCCGCTGCTTTATAATTTTCAGATTGATGGCGATAAATTAACCGGCACAGCCAAAACCCCAAAGGGTGATATGCCTATTGAAGACGGCAAAATAACCGGCAACGATTTTAAATTTACTGTAAGTATCGAAGATATCCATATTGCCCACACAGGCAAATTTTATGGCGATTCGGTTGGTGTGGATATTGAGGCTAATGGCTCAAAAACGCATACAACATTAAAAAGAGCTCAATAACCTTGATATTTCTGATTTATGGATTGCATGATATTTAAATCGCATAAAATATTAGGTAATCATTTCATCCTATAAATCAAGGTTCTTATATTTATAAACCAAATCAATATTTTATGAAAAGAAAAATTTTTACTACTACACTACTGGTAGGCTGCTTTATGATATGCCTTGCCGCTATAGCTGATTTAAACGGCAAATGGGCCGGCAAACTTACTACAAGCGATGGCCAGGAGTATCCTTTGCTATATAATTTTAAGGTTGATGGCGATAAACTAACCGGTACAGCCTTAACCCCCGAAGGCGATGTTGACATTAAAGAAGGCAAAACCAATGGTACCGATTTTTCATTTACAGTAGCTACCAGCGGTATCACCATCCCGCATACAGGCAAATTCATGGGCGATTCGATCAGCGTTGAACTGGATATCAATGGCTCAAAAAGCAGCTCGGTATTGAAAAGACCAGTTGAGAAGAAATAAGTTCATCCTTTTGTCATGCTGAACATAGTGAAGCATCTTCTTCGCTAAACATGCGAATACGCAAGGCGCAGAAGATCCTTCGTTCGTCAGGATGACAAAAAACAGGAAATAAAAAAGCAAAACCTTACCTCCCCGTAAGGTTTTTGCTTTTTTATTAAACTTAAAGGCAATAAAATTGTATATAGTTTAAATTACAGCATATAGGTATCTGCTTAAACTATATCAACAATGAAAAAGGAGCTCCTGGTGATCAGTGCGTTTGTCATTATTACCGCTTTTAGTTTTATTTCGATGGCCGATATCAACGGCAAATGGATAGGTTCATTAAAGCTTCCGGGCGATGATCATTTCCCTTTAAGTTACACTTTTAAGGTTGACAGCGGCAAGCTTACCGGCACCGCACATGCCCCGCAGGGCGATGTAACTATTACAGATGGTATGATCAATGGCGATAATTTTTCATTCAGCATCCCGGTGCCGGGAGGCAGCTCACCCCACACCGGTAAGGTTTATGCAGATTCTATAGGTATGGACCTGGTTTACAAAGGCCAGCATATGCACGCTACTTTAAAACGCGACAAATAAAGCAACCCATTTATCACGTTTAACTGTTTATTTAATTTACAAATTGCTTATTAAGCGCACAGGGTGTACATTTGCGCCATGCTGCAACGTATTACAGCCTATTTACTCATCTTTTCGCTGATCACGGTCAACTTCTCGCGCTTTTTCATTTTCGCGGGTTTTGAGCTGAACAGGAATTACATTGCCACCAAGCTTTGCGAAAACAGGAACAAACCCTGGCTGCATTGCGACGGTAAATGTTACTTTGCGAAAAAGATCAAACAGGCAGAGGACAAGCAGGCCAGCGACGAAAGGCAGTCGCAAAAGAGCCTCTTCCAGGAGGTTTATGTCATCAGTACAACTGATGTAAAATTCCACTCCAGCCTGTTGCAGGTTATTTTAACCCCCTACACCCCAACCGTACCGGCCGATCGCCCGGTTACGATATTCCAGCCTCCGCAGTTAGGATAATCATTTCATTTTTATTGGTTTTTGGTTGATGATATTGGATAGTTATGCCTATCGTATAACTACAACCATGTCATTGCGAGCGTGGCAATCGCATGCTTTACAAAGTGAACTTGTATAGTTTGTCATCGGTTCGTACTTGCTATTTATGATCAGATTTAAACATTCCGTCATTGCGAGGTACGAAGACAACCGACCGTAGGGAGTTCATTAATACATATAAAAAACAAATTATAAGTATTAATAATCCCAAACTGTACAGAGAACCATGCTTGGCCGCCCTGCTAATCGGGGATTGCTTCGTACCTCGCAATGACGAGAAGTATAATTCATTTTATCCCTCATCAATAGCCACACCCTACTTCTACCCATTTTTTACACCGGGAGGCAATTCCCGTAATACTATATAATGAAACGATATTTAATCCTATTTATAACTTTTATACTTTTTAAAACACTGGCTTTCGGCCAAACTACCATACAAGGCACTGTTACAGATGCCAATACCCACGAAGCCATAGCGGGCGCATCAATCTGCAACGCAGATATTCAAAACAGCGCAAAACTGGGTATGACCAATGCCAAGGGCCATTTCAGCATCAATGTGCAAGGTGTTACCCGGCTTAAATTTGCCATGGTTGGTTACAGCGCGCGCATTATTGAAGTCCCGACCATGAAAGGCCAAAAGCTCGATGTTGCATTAGAGCCTTCAACCGTCGATCTGCAGCCTGTGGTGGTAACCGCCAGTCGTGAAGGCCAGGCGAGGCAGGATGCACCTATTGCCATCAGCAAAATTAACTCTACCCAAATAAAGGATACCAAAGCTACCGCGCTTTACCAGTTGCTTAACAAAGTAGCCGGGGTTTATATGGTGAACCTCGGTAACGAGCAACATACCATGGCTATCCGTCAGCCTATCACTTACAACGCGCTTTATTTGTATATGGAAGATGGTTTGCCTATTCGCCCTACGGGCATCTTTAACCATAACTCGCTGTAT
Source organism: Mucilaginibacter angelicae (assembly GCF_042434235.1). Lineage (NCBI taxonomy): Bacteria > Pseudomonadati > Bacteroidota > Sphingobacteriia > Sphingobacteriales > Sphingobacteriaceae > Mucilaginibacter > Mucilaginibacter angelicae. Next base: position 5,766 of record NZ_JBHLTS010000022.1, read on the forward strand.
GAGATCAACATGTCGGGCGTAAAGGATATTGAGGTGATTAAAGGGCCTGCATCATCTCTGTATGGCAGTAACTCCATTGGCGGCGCGGTTAACTTTATCACCCAGGGGCCGCCTACCGGCTATGCAGGCAATATTGCTGTTCAGGGCGATAACTACCATTACCGCCGCGTTGATGCCGATGGTGGTTTTACACAAGGCAAATTTGGTTTATACGTTGGCGGCTATGTTGCCCATCAAACCGATAGCTGGCAGGATTATTCTGATTTTGACAAGTACTCGGCCAATTTTAAAACCACTTATGATTTCAGCGCCAAAACCAAACTGACCACCTCGGCAGCCTACAATTATCTTAACACCCAAACTCCGGGCAGTTTGGACAGCGCACATTTTTACGACCGGAGCTATGGATCCAATCAGCGTTTTACCTATCGCAAGGTAAAATCGTTCCGTGCCAGCACCCGGTTAGATCATCAGTGGAATGACAAGAACAGCACTTTTGTAACGCTGTTTTTCCGTGGCAACTCAACCGCACAATTACCAAGCTATTTTATATCCGACGTTCGCGATGCCAATGGCGTTTACAAAAGCAGCAACGGCCAGGTGAATGATCAAAAATTTAACAGCTATGGCTTGCTGGCCCAACACCGGGCTGATTTTGATTTTCTGCACTCAAGATTGATTGGCGGCGTTTATATGGACGACAGTCCAAGCTCGTATTATGCCCAGTACCTTGATATCACCAAGGATGTAGCTAACAACTACTACACCAGCTTCAGCAATACCGGCAGGTACATTGATAACTACAAGATCAAATTGTTTAATACAGCGGCTTATGTTCAGTACGAGATCAGGCCGGTAGAAGCCCTGCGCATAGTGGGTGGTTTACGGTACGACAGAGTTCATTACAATTTTGATAACCAGATCCCTGCCGGGCAAACCAAGTACAAACAACAGGAAACCAACAATTTTAACATTGTTGCCCCCAAACTGGGCCTTACCTATAATTTTGGCAGCAACAAAGGTTTTTATGCTAACTATAGTGTAGGTTTTCAACCGCCCGAAACCGGTGATTTGTACAGCTCACGCCAGCTTACCCAGCTTAAACAAGCCACTTTTGATAATTACGAAGCCGGCGGCTGGTTCTCGGCTTTCAACAAAAAGCTATATTTTGAGTTGAGTGTATTTGATTTGGAAGGCCACAACGAAATCATTAACCAGTTGCTGCCCGATAACACCACGCAAAACCAAAATGCAGGTGCAACACGCCACCGCGGTATTGAATACTCACTTACTTTGGCACCGGTTAAAGAGCTTACCTTCAGATTTAGCGGCACCAATGCAAAACATACTTATGTTGAGTACAGCGAGGTAACCACCAATTACACTACCGGCACCAACACGGTAACCAATTACGATGGTAAACGGATGAACAATGCACCGGCCTGGATTGCCAACTCCGAGCTTACTTACAAACCCCAATATCTGCCCGGTTTCAGGATAGCGACAGAGTGGCAGCACATTAATCAATATTTTACTAACCCGGCCAATACCAAAACTTACTCGGGCTATGATATTTACAACCTGCGCTTAGGTTATGATGTTAAAAGCAGCGTATTAAAAGGTGCGGGCATCTGGTTCAATGTGCTTAACTTAACCAACAAGCTTTACGCTACCACGGTAACCAGCAGTCAGTACGGCGATACCTATAACGCCGCGCCGCCGCGTACTTACACTTTAGGCATCAGTTATTCATTTTCAAAATATTGATCAATGGCATCAGCAGCAGTAAAAAGCAACTTTTATAAATGGCACCGGGTGCTGGGCTTAACAGCCCTCATCCCGGTGATCTTTTGGACACTGAGCGGGCTTTCGCATCCCTTCATGTCAAACTGGTTCAGGCCGTCAATAGCACAGGAGGTATTCAAACCTTTGGTTCAAAGCCAGATGAAGCCGGCGCTCAGTATTCAACAGGTACTGGACAAAAACAATATCGCCGCCATCCGGAATTTCGGATTAGTAAATTTTAATCATAACACTTTTTACCAGGTGCTGGATAAGGATAGTGTGTACACCTACTATTCGGCCAACGATGGCGTGTTACTTAAAGATGGCGACAAGCTCTATGCCACTTATCTTGCCCGTTATTTTACACAGGATTCAACATCCAACATTAAAAAGATCAATTACCAAACAACTTTTGATGGGCAATACCAGCCCATCAATCACCTTTTACCTGTTTGGAAAATCAGCTTCGACCGCCCGGATGGCATGGATATTTATATTGAAACCAGCCAAAGCCGCATGGGTACTTTTAATAACAATACCCGTAAAGCGTTTTTGTGGCTGTTTGAGCAGTTCCATACCTGGCAGTTTCTGGCCGATATTGGCGGCGATACTTTCCGCAATGTAGTATTGCTCATCATCATGACGGTGATGCTGTGTGCCCTCATCAGCGGCTTAACCGTGTACGGTTTAATGTGGAAGAAGTTTAAATCCATCACTGAAAAACGTAAAGAAAAAGGCGGAGAGGATAAACGCATTGTTCATCGTTTTCACCGGCAGATAGGGCTTATTGTTTCTTTTGTGATGTTCACCTTTGTAATCAGCGGGGCATTTCACCTTGCAGTAAAGCTACACAATACTGAAACACCTAAAGCCGATTACAGCCAGGTAATAAACAGGAAACAGCTGGCGATATCCAATTTGCAGCTTTCCCTTGCCGATAGCCTTATTAAAAGGGTAGCAGTTGTTAGCTTTGATAGCAACACTTATTACCAGGTAACCGATAACAAAAAGCAAATCGCTTACTTCAACACCTTAACCGGCAAAGAGCAAATGAATGCAGATGAGGATTATGCCCGCTTTTTAAGCACTTATTACCATACCCACCAGGATCCCGATAAGTTTTACGGCAGGGTAAAAGTGAACCAGGTAAAGCAGTTTGATAACGAGTACGGTTTTATTAATAAACGCCTCCCGGTTGAGCGGGTAAGCTATGCCGATGGTAGTAATTGGTACATTGAAACTACCTCATCAAAACTGGCTACGAAAGTCGCAGGAATTGACAGGGCAGAAGGGCTTTCTTTTATATTTTTACACAAGTATTTTGGCATGACCTGGGCGGGTAAAAACATCCGCGATATAGTAAGCATGCTGGCCGCCTTAGGTGTGCTGGTAGTATCATTGTTCGGGTTGGCCTCATTCATCAAAAACAAATAATCAATGAAAAAAAGCTTTATTATTTTAGCCTTAGCTGGCCTTGCTCTTGGCGCCTGCAACAGTGCAGTAAAAAGTACTGCCAAAACCGACAGCACCGCAACCGTAAAGAAAAAAGGCAAATACACCTGCACCATGCACCCCGACCTTACTTTTGATAAACCCGGCACCTGCCCTAAATGCGGCATGGCTTTGGTTGAAAGGGATACTACGGAGGACAAGAAGTAACAGAAAAAAATGTCATTGCGAGGAGCTGGCTGTGGCTCGTGTCAGGGGAAAGCGACGCGGCAATCTCATAGCTATGCATAGCCGACAGGAATAGCTACGAGATTGCCACGCTGCGCTCGCAATGACATAGGTTTTATAATATAATAACACCTCACAGCAATAACGCTTTTTTGTTTTGCTATCTTGCGCACGTTTGCAACGTGTGCTTAATGTGGTTTGGCGATTGTATCGCCAGTGTGTTACGTTAAAAACGTAAGCCCATGTTAAGCACTCGTTAAAAACGAGCACAATTTTTGTTTGCTTGGTCCGGCCACAACAACTATTTCGGAAGATTTTATAATTCCCTCCCTTGGGAGGGGTGCGGTGGGATGTGTATTGGCAGGGAGGGGTTTATACATCATTAACGCAAATAAGTCTGGCGCAAAACCCCTCCTACCCCCTCCCAAGGGAGGGAATCGCACAATCCCGCACTTTCTTATTCCTTCCGAACACTTGTGGTCCCTCACAAACAATACAACAAATATCCCGTTATACCCCTTGTTACAAATAATTCATTAATTTTGGCGCTGATGAAAAAGGTGGAAGTATTAAAAATGATCGACTTGGTTGAAGAGATCAAGAAACTTGATGAGCTCATACAACAAAGCCGTAAGAAAAAAACTTCTGATTTTGTGATCAATCAATATGAGGCAAAAAAGCTAAAACTCATCGGTTCCACCATCGCTGAACTGGCCTCCGCCCCCATTCAATCTGTTGAAAGCTACCAGCTTATTCAAAAAATCCTGAATAAATACTATCCTAACCTTTCTGAAGATACATTGCTTAACGATGATGATATCAGCAAAATAGCAACCGCTATTTAATTAAAACCGCTTATTTAAAAAGGGGGATAAATTGATGCCGTTTGCTCCAGCGATTCATCACCTTTCCAAAACATTGTACCGGGGTGAAAATGTTTCCATGAATGCCAGTATTCCTGGTAGGCCTGTATTTTAGTAAGGCGCTGCCCTTTTTGTGAACCTGTTAAACATAAGCCGTCCCAATCCCAAACAGAAGCTGTTTCCTCGTCGGTAAGCATACCTTTATCGTCCAGCTTAAAATGGAGGGTTTTGCCATTTACTGATGTATTCCAGGCGTGGTAGCTCAGGCTATCCTTTTCAATACCTATCAGCAGCGAACTTTTGTCCAGTTCATCATTAAGAAGGCGCTTAGCATACATATGGCGCCAGTCGTAGGCTTTGGCTTTCCCGTTAATGATCACGCCTATCACCCAGCTTTTACGCATCAGGGAGTCCTTGTTTTTTATGCTGCTATCGCGATCAACAGCCTGTACACGGTCGTAGTTTTTCAGGTCAGCATAATCGGCTGTGTATAACCTGTCAGGTTGTAAAATGAGCGTTTCAGGGTGTTTCTGAAGCCAGGCAGCAAGGGTTAACTGCTCATAAGGCAGCTCTGTTAACTGTTTTCCTTTCAACTCACCAACAGCAGCATTACCGGTAGCCTGGTACCACCAGGTTTTGGTGCTTTCGTCCTCAATAATGGCGTTATAATGCCTTGCCCCTACCAGTCGGAAATTTTGCCTCACCCCATTAATAATTGGGCTGTAAACCCTCCCGGTACGGCACATCGTACAATAAGTTACAAGTACTGGTTTGTTACCCACATCATCCTGCAGCTTATGATGATAACCCAGGTATATGAGCGGATAAGCCTTGGCCACGCCGTTATTTACAACACCAACCACCAGGTAACTTAAAGGCACCCTGTTACGCAAGCCATTGGCAAAAACAGCTTTTTCTGTTTCTTTAAACATGGTTTCGGCCTTGTACATATAATCAGTTATATAAAAGCTGCCTATGCAAAGCACAAAAACTGCGGCCTTAACAGCCTTTTGTTTAAAGGTATTTTTGGTATAGAATTTAAATAAGTACCAGACAATGAACAGCAGCCCTATCAACCGCAGGGGCATGATCACTTTTTCGAGATAATAACAAACGGTTATGGCATTCAGATCCTGGCTGCCGGGAAAAGGCATTAACAGGTAAGCATGAATAAGACCGGGTACCACCAGTAAAATGATACCTATCCAAAATATTTTAGCACTGTTCCATCTCATGCTTAATCCTCAGCAATGGGCTGTTATCTCAATAAGTTTATAATCGGTTTATAATTTCCTAATTTATAAAAAATTACAATTACAAAAACTATCTCTCAATAAATAATTACTTAACCAGGTTTATGGCATATAATGAGCCGTCGGCACTACCAAAATAAATCACATCACCGGCAATTACCGGCGATGAAACTATAGACCCAAGCGTGTATAATTTATCCATTACCTCAATGCCTGTCTGGTAAAGACTGTTATCAGCACCTTTTGCTGCATGATCAAAATTAAGAGTATCCTGTTTTAAAATCGTAGCAGCATTTAAATTCCGGCCTGTGGTTTTAAATACGCCGGTAGGTTTACCCGATGCCAGATCGACAGCAAAAAGTTTACCCGTAAAATCGCCAAAAAAGGCAGTACTTGCCGACAACGCTGGCGACGAATACAGATACCCATTACCTTTATAGCTAAATTTAGGTTTACCGGTAAGCGCATCGGCAGCTACAAATAAGTAAGTATCGGATGTACCGAAATACACCGTGTTATTTTGTATAGCTGCTGTGGTAAGGATCCACGAGTTATTGGCATTGTATTTCCAGGCCAGCGTACCATTCTCCGCATTAAGCGCATAAAAATAACTATCCCTCGATCCAAAATAAACCATTCCGTTACTACAGGCCGGCGAAGCCTGAACCCCTTCAAGCAAATGATAAACCGGGTGATCGGCTGTTTTAAACTTCCATACCAGCTTACCATCGTTGGCATTTAAAGCATACAGGTAAGTATCCCAGCTGCCAAAATAAACCTTCCCATTGTATAATGCCGGGCTGGTGTGAATAATACCATTTGTTTTAAAAACCCATTTTAGCTTTCCCGTACCCGCATCTAACGCATAAAACTTACTATCGCTGCTGCCAAAATATACGGTGGGATTTTTTGCATCATCATCAAACACAGGCGATGACAGGAAAAAATCATACAGGTCATCCATGTATTTATTAAGCGGTTTCATAGTCCACAGACCCTTGGCGCCCACTTTTCGCTCCCCACCTGTTTTAAATTTCCAGTTTAGCTTCCCGGTTTTTGCGTTGAGCATATAGTAATAACCATCATAACTGCCAAAGCAAATAGTATTGCCCTGTACGGCTGGCGATGAGCTTACAGCACCGCCAGTGGTAAACTTCCAAACCTGTTTACCGCTTTGTAAATCAACGGCATAAAGGTTATGATCTTCGCTGCCTATGTAAACCATACCACCGGCAACCGCAGGCGATGAAAATATTTTTCCCTTTGTAGCAAATTTCCATTTTAAGCTGCCGAATGCGCTATAGCTTTTTGTGGTATAAACACCGGTATGCAGTGCATTTGCAGCAAAGGATGTATTTGTTAACGAATCGTTTTTTTGGGCACAGGCAGTGATACTACCCAGCAGGGCAATTATGGTAAGGTATTTTCTCATTAATTACAGGATGATAATTCAGGTACACAAGTATAGGCATACTTACCTGTATGAACATGATCAATAACTAATAAATGTAATTACCGCTGCGGTTTTTCCAAGCTCCGCACCCTTGATCTCTACTTTGCTGCCTTTTTTAAAGCCGAAGCATTGCCATCAAAAAAATGCTGCCTGTCAACCGCCAATCCGTTAAATTTTACGTTGGCCTTACGGGGATAGCAATCCTTATGCATTAAATTTGTTTAAACATTTAAAAAGAAGAGATGAAAGTAGAAATATGGTCGGATGTGATGTGCCCGTTTTGTTATATAGGCAAACGCAGGTTTGAGGAAGCACTTGCCGGGTTTGAAGGCAAAGAGCAAATTGAGATTGAATGGAAAAGCTTTCAGCTAAACCCCGATCTTAAAACCAACCCCGATATCAGCATCAACCAATACCTGGCCGATATAAAAGGATGGACACTTGAGCATGCCGAACAGATGAATGATCATGTTACCCAAATGGCGGCACAGGCCGGACTAACCTATGATTTCAGCAAATCAATTGTGGCTAATAGTTTCAATGCGCACCGTATGGCGCACCTTGCTAAAAAACATGGCCTGGGAGATGCCGCCGAAGAAGCCTTGTTCAGGGCCTATTTTACCGAAGGCCGCAATATTGATGACACTCAAACACTCATTGAGCTGGGTACTGCAATAGGGCTGAACACTGAAGAAATTAAGCAAACACTTGAAAGCGGCAGCTATGCCGACGACGTAAAACATGACATAGCCGAAGCACAATATTTAGGTGTACGCGGTGTTCCGTTTTTTGTAATGAACCGCAAATATGCTGTATCCGGCGCACAGGAAGTAGCAGTATTTAAAGATACACTTGCAAAATCATTTGCCGGCTGGCAGCAGGAAAACCCCAGGCCTGCATTTGATATTATTGAAGGCGAATCATGCGGACCCGACGGAGATTGTAAATAATTGAAAATATTGTAAACTTTTCTTAACATTATTTGTATCAAATAATTCCGGCAATACGTACAAAGGGCTGAAATGCTTATATTTAATGCATTAAAACTACAGCTTAAGCCCTTTGTATATGAAAAAAATCTACTATAAAGTATTTATCCTGCTTTTAGTAACAGCTTCAGTAAGCAGTTGCAAGCTCGACCCGCCTCTCGGCCCTGATAAAGAAACAAAAGCGATTGCTGTAACCCCTACCACTGGAACGGGTACTGGTACTGGAACAGGTACTGGCACCGGAACAGGTACTGGAACCGGCACTGGAACAGGAACAGGTACAGGTACTGGTACTGGCACCGGAACAGGTACAGGTACTGGTACTGGTACAGGAACGGGTACAGGAACGGGTACAGGAACTGGAACGGGTACTGCTGATGATGGCTCCGATTACCCGGCCGCTGCACAGGGAACCATCTCATACCAGATTGATGGCGGTGCCAAGATTGTAAAGAGTGGGCCAACACTTATCTCAAATGATCCAAACATCTTTTCTGATAAAGGTCAAACTATTGTATCTTATTTTACCACTACAGAGTCATTTCAATTAGTGGCGAACACGCTCTCTGCCGGTACTTATGATATATCAACGATGAGTGTAACTACAGACGGAACTTTTGCAAGCGGCAAAGTTAAATTTACTACATTAAATCATTCAAGCTCTATTAAAGGAAATGCAATAGGTACATTTAAGGCACAATTTGAAAATTTCAGTACCGGGGCAACACATACTATTGTAGGCTCATTTAACGTAAAAGGTTAACAACCGGGCAATAAAATACAATTTAAAAAGCGGTCATTTTTAACCTTTTACAGGTAAAATGACCGCTTTTGCATTTTAAACAACAGTTAATTCACCAAAAAGTAAAAAACGATTTAGCTTGTTAAAAATACAATTAATTGCTTTATATTTGTATCCGTCCGGCCATAGTGTCAAATTGACACTATGATAATATTTTAACATGAACAATATCCCACCAAAAACAGATGCTATAAACAGGTTAACGCTCCGCATTGCTGTGGGCGCTATGTTTTTTATGGCGGGGTTAAGTTTTTCAAGCTGGGCATCGCGCATTGCTACCGTTCAGCAAACTTTAGGTTTATCAGATGCCGGATTGGGTGCTGTGTTATTCGCTTTACCGGTTGGCCTGATGTGCTCCCTGCCCTTTTCGGGCTGGATCATCACCAAAATAGGCAGTAAAAAACTGGTTATAGCAGCCTTGCTGGTTTACGCGGTTGCATTGGTAAGCCTGGGCCTTGCACAAAATACATTTCAGCTTATCATATGCCTGCTATGCTTTGGCTTTGCAAGCAACTCCGTAAATATTGCGGTAAATACGCAGGCAGTAGCTACAGAGCAGCTTTATCAAAGGCCTATTATGGCGTTTTTTCATGGCTTGTGGAGCCTGGCCGGGTTTGCAGGTGCAGGTATAGGCACATTTATGATAGCCAAGGGTGTTATCCCTTTTCATCATTTTTCATTAATGCTGATAGTGATAGCAATTGGTGTGGCTGTAGCTGCCCGCTACCTGAAAGATGATAAAGTAACCGATACCGGGCCCGTGTTTGTAATGCCCGATAAATCGCTTATCAAATTAGGCGTAATTGCGTTTTGTTCGATGATTTGCGAAGGAGCAATGTTTGACTGGAGCGTGATCTACTTTAAAAAAGTAGTACTTGCCCCCGAAACATTGGTTGGCATAGGCTTTACTACTTTCATGTTCACCATGGCGGGAGGCCGCTTTATTGCCGACTGGTTTGCGCATAAGTTTGGTTTAAAACGAACTTTACAGGTTAGCGGCTCATTAACTGCGACCGGCTTGCTGATAGCTGTTGCCTTCCCTTATGTTTACACAGCCATGGCAGGCTTTTTACTGGTAGGCGCCGGCGTATCATCCGTGGTGCCAATGGTATACAGTGCGGCAGGTAAATCAAAAACGATGTCGCCTGGTGTTGCTTTGGCAGCAGTATCAACCATTGGTTTTATGGGCTTTTTGATTGGCCCGCCGGTTATAGGTTTTATAGCAGGAATTGCTACCCTAAGGGCTTCATTTATCCTGATAGCCTGCATGGGCGTTTCTGTAGTGATTGTATCAACCCTGGCCAAAATTGATTCGGATGATGCCAAAGAAGAATTACCAGCCGAAACAACAACCGTTGATTTTAGTCCCCCTGTTCCAAATCCTCAGCAGCAGGATTAAGCAGGTATTCAAACTGCTCGTACCCGTTGTGGAAAATAAACTTCAGCCTCTCCTTCGGTAAATTAATATCCAAAGCCATCAGCGCCAGTGTTTGCGGCAAATTATCCCTGATCAGTTTCAGATCTGTAACATGGGGCATTTCCACAAAAATATCATCACCCTGCGGTTTTATCTCCCAATCTTGTAAATGGGCGCTTTTCAATGTACTTATCCATTTTTGCTGATAACTGTTCATAATATTCCGGTTTCATTGGTAAATGTGATATAGCCGGTTTTTGTTTTAATGAGATTTAACAGGCAGGTCATTTCGGCCAAAAATCAAACTTAATTCCTTATTTTAGGCCATCTATGAAACAAAGCTACCCTATTGATAAGATCACCAAACCGGTAAGCAAATTCATACACCAGGAACATACCGGCGGGATAGTGCTTTTTATCAGTGTGCTTATCGCTATCATATGGGTAAACTCGCCTTTTCAGCACAGCTACCATGAACTTTGGGACCTCAAACTATCGCTCGGTTTTGATAAATATGTTTTAAACCATCCCCTGCACCTCTGGATCAATGACGGCCTCATGGCTCTGTTTTTCTTTGTGATTGGCCTGGAACTAAAACGTGAGTTTATGGCCGGCGAATTATCATCCCTAAAAAAGGCCTCGCTCCCTATGTTTGCCGCTTTAGGCGGGATGCTGGTACCTGCTTTGATCTTTTTCCTTTTCAACATAGGTAAGCCATCAGCACATGGCTGGGGCATCCCCATGGCTACAGATATTGCCTTTGCCCTGGCTTTATTATCTGTGGCGGGCAAACATATTCCATCATCGGTAAAAGTGTTCCTATCGGCATTAGCTGTAGCCGATGATCTTGGGGCTGTTTTGGTTATCGCCATATTTTATAGCAGTCATATAGCGCTTTTACCACTTACTGTTGGGATTTGGCTGCTGGTACTGCTGCTTATAGGCAATAAAATGGGCATCAGGAGTACTGCATTTTACCTGATAATAGGCTTTGCTGTTTGGATAGCCTTTTTACTTTCGGGCGTGCATGCAACTATTGCCGGGGTACTGGTTGCTTTTACCATTCCCGCGCGTACCCGCATCAGCGAGACAGGTTATGCCCAATCGGTAAAGCAATACCTTACCGATTTTGAAAACGAACAGCCCAACAACAGCACGCTTGTAACAGCGGAGCAGCATCATATTATTGATAAAATAAAAAAGCTAAGCCTCGATGCCGAAACACCGCTGCAAAAAATTGAGCACGCCCTGCATCCATGGGTAGCTTTTATCATTATGCCGCTTTTTGCTTTGGCCAATGCCGGGATTGAGATCGGTCACGATTTTTTTTCGGCGCTGGTTAATCCCGTTAGCATAGGCGTAACTGTAGGATTACTTGTGGGCAAGTTTACAGGTGTATTGCTCTTTACCTGGCTCATGGTAAAGTTTGGCGCCCAATTACCGGCTGGCTCATCATGGAAACAAATGGCCGGTGTAGCATTATTGGCCGGTGTTGGTTTCACTATGTCATTGTTTATATCTGCATTAGCCTTTAATCATGCCGAAATGATTGACCAGGCCAAATATGGGATTTTGCTGGCTTCGTTACTGGCAGGGATATCGGGAGTGGTTGTTTTAAGAGCCCCCCAGCCCCCTAAAGGGGGAGCTTCTGATTAGTGGCTTTTCCAATTCGGTTTGCCATAAATTCCTAAAGGCGTTATCCGGTTTTGAAAAATGGTTTGAGGGCTGTTATAAAATTTTATAAAATCATCGGCACTAATTTGGCCGGGGTATGGTACATAATAGTGATGATCGTTTCCGTTGCGCCAGGCCATTACATAGGATACTTTATGTTTAGCGAGGGTTTGCAGCAATACATCCGTCCACCAGTTAGCCATGGGGATGCCTTCGTAACCGGTTTCGGGCAGGCATGATATTTTATGGTGTTTTATGGCGATGGCATCAACAATGGCAAGGCGTTTATCCAGCTTAGCTTGAAAACTTTCAACATTCTGTCTACAGTAATTATCAAAGCCGATAAAATCGGCATAAGCATCGCCGGGGTAGCGTTCCAAAAACTCATCTTCTGATTCAAAATCGGCCGCCGAATATACGATGAGCAGGTTATGTAACTTCTTTTTATCCCTCAGGTAATCGATAGTAAAACGCCACAGGCTTTTAAATTCATCGGGCGTGCTCGTGTTTTTGCACCACCAAAACCAGTTACCGGTAAGCTCATGAAAAGGGCGGAACAATATCGGGATAGCCTCCCCCTCCGGCCCCTTCATATCAGCTAAATAACTGGCGGCACGATCAAGGTAAGCAACATACACATCATGGAACGCGCCACCGGGGATAAGATCTTTTACGGTACGCTGCGTGGTATCCCAGGCGGTTTTGCCATTAGCCGGGTTATCCATATGCCAGCAAAAAGTATTGATACCGCCGCGCGCATAAACATCCTTAACAAACTGTTTTTGCTGCTTAAAGGGAATACCATTAATATCATGAATGCTGTCATGCTCAATCCGGGCCAGATCCCAACCGTACATGGCAGGATATGACCCGGTAACACTTTTCACATCAGAGCCATCGGCATTATTGCGCCAGCCCACACCGTAGGCCAAATCATCGTGATGGCCAAATATCACACCTACGTTCAACAGGCGCTGCATACTGTAAAAAAGCTGCCGGGTTTCGGCGGTAGCTTTTTTATCGGCGGGTTCAAACAGTTGCGCCATAGCGGTTGAGCTATTGATCAGCAGGCATAAAATAACAATCCCCTTAAAAACCTTCCTTATCAGCATTTCTCTTTATTTCTTATTACTTAGCTTGTTTGTAGAGTTCATTTTTATCCAAACATCGCGTAGCTTATAATTTTCATTAATCTACACGCTGTTTAATTAAACCATTCAATAAAATCATTGCCGTTGACTTCAGTCAACGGAATAATAATAGTAAAGTAAATGGCTTTAGCCAAAATACCGCTTGAATTTTGGCTAAAGCCCAATTGTTCGTTTCTTTTACCGTTGACTAAAGTCAACGGCAATGAATGACTTTCATTTTTAAACAACACCCAAATTAACGCTTTCAAAACAAAACACAAGCCATCACAAATAGCCTACATTATTTCTTATCGGCCACCAAAAACACCACTCCCCTTGCCGGTACACTTACTTTAATACCCCCACTGGTACCGGTTGAACTTGCCGCTATAGTTTTATAATTTGACGGCCCGCCATAAGCAATTGCCGGGCCATTGCCGTTCACCAGCACCTTACCCGAAAACTCGCCGTTATCGGTGCCTCCTTTTAGGGTATAGTAATAGTAATTGCTGCCTGTATAGTAATTTTTAAAGTTGATGTTTACTACCTGATCGGTTGTGCTTTTGTTAACCAACACTACTCCAGCCTCACCCGAATTGAACGATGAGGCATAACTCACAATATCCGAACTTCCGGTAACCGACGAGCTGATCATTCTGTCGCCAAAATATTTCTGAAAGTAATACAGGTAATAAAATGCGGGGCGTGGTGTAAAATCCGGTGCATCCGGCTGACCGATGCTGAACAAACCATGATCATCACCTACAGGTGTTGTACTCCAGCTATTAGCTAAATCCCACCTGCTGGCTTGTCCATATTGATCTTTAATAATTTCGCCCAAAACCATTACAGCATGTACCCCGGCAATGTTGGAGATCTGCTGTTTTGAACCTGATGAAAATATATTCCATTCGGTAAGTGCAACAGGTTTTTGTGGCACACCCGCCGTTTGTATCGCCCCTTTAACATAATCCATCATCGTTTTTGAGGATGCCGGGGCCGTGTTAAGGATAGTTATAGCGTTTGAATTTTCATTATAATTAGTGTAGTAATTATGCACTATAAAAAAGTCGGCCTTATCACCTATTTGCCCTAATGCACCAGGGTTCCAATTGGCTACAATGGTAGGGTTTGAATTATCGGCACTTTCATGCAATACAGCGCCAATTTTTATAGTTGCGCCAATATCGGCTGCTGCTTTGCGCATCGAATCAGCAAAAACCTTAAAATGCTTACCATAAAGATCGCCGGTGATTATAGCGGGCTGACCATTTTTATTTTTACTTACATCAATGCGGTAGCAGGCCTCCCAGTTACCATAACACTCGTTGCCGACTTCCCAATATTTGGTTTTGCCTTTATCATACCGTACCCATTGCGCAGCCAGGTGCGCGGCGGCGGCCACGGGATCATTGCTGGTGCCGTACCGTGCATAGGCATAATTAACCGTGATAATACCGGTAGTATTTGTTTTTTGAAGCAGACTGTAGTAATTACTTAAACTTAAAGACCAGCTATCATTTACATTACCACTCCAGTAACCGGTATTCGTATCAACCGAACCATCCGGTTTCAGCGGGTGATCAGGCACATCGGCAGGTTTGCCATAAGCAGGTAAATCCCAAAAGTAGATATCAGATAAACTGCCTCCTGGTGCCCGGATGATATTTGGCGACAGGTTAGTGATATTGGTTACCGTACCGGCATCCGTATACTGACCTGTAAAAGGGTTAATATTATTGCCGAACAAGTATTTAGATACTTTTGACACCACCTGGCTAAAATCGGCCGTAACAGTTATTGATGTGCTGGCCGTTGGCTTGGCAGCATCAACAGTGGCCGGTTTAGTGAAAGTTTTACCCTGCCAGTCGTCAAGGAAAAAGCCCTGCGTTGCCGCCACCGAAGGATCGGTTGGTGCAGTAATAGGGCCTGTTGCACCACCATTGCCGGGATCAACAACAACTGGCGTTGGATCAGGCGCAGGTTTGCTGCTCTTTTTACATGCCCCCGTGAACAGGAGGGCGAGCGGAAGAACCGCTATGAATGTTTTTAATAATTTCATTTCAATATTTTTATCCGTTTAATAATTTCTATACATGCACGGCTGTTGTGGTAAGGGCATTTCCAAAGCCCTGCTTTATCCTCACCTGGCATAATGCTGCCATCGGCCTTAATGCCCCAAAACCATTCACCGTTTTGTTTATCTAATATTTTATCTTTTACAAAAGCCCAGTTATGAAGGGCTAATTGCAGGTATTTATCATTGCTGCTTACCTGCCAGGTGTTGTAAAAACCTACCATGGCTTCGGCTTGTACCCACCAATGCTTTTCTTTAATGAGATGATCGCCTGCCGGTTCATATTCGTACCATAAACCGCCATCGGTATCTAAACCCTGTATAGTTGCTTCTGCTATCGCGATGCAAATACCATTGATCCTTGTTATCATTTCATGATTGCCAATAGTTTCGGCGGCTTCCAGCAAAAGCCAGGTAGCTTCAATATCATGTCCGTATGATACCGTGTCCGACCGGCGGTTCCAGTCTTCATCAAAAAACAGTACGAGGTGCCCTGCTTCGGCATCAATAAAATGATCAAAGAAGTTATTGATCAGGGTTTCTATCTGCTGTTTAAGTCCGTCATTGGGCCAGATGCGGTACAGGTTGGTATAAGCTTCCAGCACGTGCAGGTGGGTGTTCATGGTCTTTTTTTCGTTGGCGTCCTTTGCACTTAGCCGCAGATCGCCGAGCGGCTGCCAGTCGCGCGTGAAAGCTTCGAGATAACCGGTTTTATCCTGATCATAACTTTTATCAACTAAAAGGTGATACAGACTGATGGCTTCTTCCTTTACCGTTTCCGATTTTGAAGCTATATAATATTCACTGAGCGCGTAAATGGTAAAAGCGTTGGCATACACCTGTTTTTTGGTGTCGAGCTTATCGCCTTTATAACCAACCGACCAATACACACCGCCAAACTCATCGTCAACAAAATGAGCTTTGATATAATCATATGCCCGTTTAGCTGCCTGCAAATAAGCTTCATCAGGATTTTGATTATAAGCAGCAGAAAAACTCCACAGGATCCGTGCGTTTAAAACAGAGCCTTTAGCAGCACCGGGAGTCACTTGGTTATCATTGTCGATCTTGCCCCAAAAACCGCCGTTTACTTCATCTACAGTATGGTTGAGCCAGTAGTTGAGGATATTTTTCAACTCTTCGGTTAGCTCGTTGCTGAAGATAGCAAGCTGATCTTTTGAAACAATGTTTAATGATTGAAGCGTATTATTTGTCATAGTTTACAGGCACACCACCTCCATAACAGCTTTTAACATACTGTTGAGTGGTGTTTGATTTTAGATGTTTAGTAAATAGTAAGGTGTTGTTGAGCGTGTGTTTTGTCGCGTGAAAAGAACACACCCCTCCACCCCTCTCAAGAGGGGAATCGCACCGCCCCTGCTTTGAAAGATGTATTTATAATCGCCATTCAAATTCCCCTCTTGAGAGGGGGTGCATTGGGTGGCGTGGTAGCAGGGGTGTGTTCTTCGCGCGAAAAGCCCCTTGCTTTGAAACACTTAAGTCTTTACTCAGGCGCTGGCTTCCTGTAACTGACCTAAACCCTTATTTTTATCAATAATATTATACACTACCTGCACCGATGAGGCCGAACGCAAGCCATCTGTTGGCGTGTTCATGGCATAGTCTATCAGTTTATCAACCGTGGTGGTGGCTACGTGCATCCTGGTATCCGATGATGCGTAATAAACATAAACAGTACCATCGGCATCAACTATCCAGCCATTGCAAAACACTACGTTTGATACATCTCCTACACGCTCATCGCCTACCGGTGCCAAAAAATAACCGGCCGGCTGGTAAATTACCCGGGTAAGGTCATGCAAATCGGTCATGAACATATACAGTACATAACGTAAGCCCGCAGCAGTATTACGCACGCCATGGGCAAGGTGCAGCCAGCCTTGCTCTGTTTTGATTGGCGCCGGGCCCTGGCCGTTCTTGGCCTCGTAAACTGTATGGTAGTTTTTATTATGGATAATGGTTTCCTGGTCAACCGCCGCGTTCTCCATAGTATCACAAAGGCCAAAACCTATGCCGCCGCCTGTACCTGCGCTGATAAAACCATCCTGCGGACGGGTATACAAGGCATATTTACCATCAACAAACTCAGGATGCAATACAACGTTGCGCTGCTGAGGCGAATTGGTTTTCAGGTCGGGCAGGCGCTCCCATTTCACCAGGTCCTTTGTACGGGCAATACCACAGGCTGCTATCGCCATCGACTGATCATGCGATGGCGCCTCCGGATCGCGGCGCTCGGTGCAAAACAAACCGTAGATCCAACCATCTTCATGCTGGGTAAGGCGCATATCATACACATTGGTGTCGGGCTCATCGGTTTGAGGCAATTCGATTGGATAATCCCAGAATCTAAAACCATTGATACCATCAGCACTCTCGGCCACTGCAAAAAATGACTTCCGGTCGGCCCCTTCAACGCGGGCTACCATGAGGTATTTGCCGTTAAATTTTATAGCGCCGGCATTAAAAACCGCATTGATCCCAAAGCGCTCCATTAAATGCGGATTAGTTTTGGTATCAAGATCATACCGCCACTCAAGGGGGGTGTGGGCGGCAGTAAGCACAGGATATTTAAACCGGCTAAAAATGCCGTTGCCTGTTTCCTCAACCTGGTTTTGCCGGTTAATTAATTGCGCTTGTTCGGCCTGTAATTGAATGAGCCTTTGGTTAAATTCCTGCGTCATATAGTTTTTTTATCAATAGTCTTTTAATTTATCCCACCAGGTTTTTTTCAGTATAGCGATAGTAACCACCAATATGGCAATGGTAACTATAAGGGATGCTTTTTGTGACAATATCAGGTACATGGGCAATATGGTAAGGCAGCACTGTGTTATGGTGCCGATAACTACATTGAACATGTTAAGCTTAAAGTTTTTATTCGGCACAAATGACGGATCGCTCTCCATCACAATTGCCTTAACGGGGCCCCAAAAACCCCATGGCCTCACTGTTGTGTAAAACGATCTTAACACGGCCATGTCAGTTGGTGGCTTAGCGTACGAACCGATAACCGAACCCGCCAGCGAGATAACAAACAACACCGGGAACCAGTACAACAGTTGAACCGAAGGAATGATGAGCGAGAACGCCATTGCTGATAAGATCCCCGAAAGCATCCCGAAAAAAAAGCCGTTGGCATTAAAGCGCCACCAATGCCATTTCAATACGTTACTGGCTATGTAACCACCATAAAGTGCCGATACTATCCATTGCAACACGGTATTTACATCTTTCATAAAAAAGCCAAGTATCACGCCTACTGCTACTACAAAAACGCCTACCAGGTAATTTGCAGTAATGATCTTTTTGGTGGATGCCTTTGGGTTGATGTATTTAAGATAGATATCATTCACGATGTAAGCCTGCGCCGCATTCATAGTACCGCTGAATGTGCTCATGAAAGCCCCAAGCAAACCGGCCAGCAGCAGGCCAACCAAACCAACCGGTAAAAAGCTGTTGATCACCGCAGGCAAGATCCGTTCAAAATCGATAGTACCCTGGGCATCTTTTAAATCCATTTGATGATAAAAAAGAACACCCAATATGGTTAAACTCACAATAAGCGAGTAGCGGATAGGCAGCAATATGATATTTACGAAACCGCTCATTTTGCTGGCCTCTTCGGGCGAGCGGGTGGAAAGGATCTTTTGCATATCATAATTAGGTGCAGGCCCGGCCACTGCCGCGAAGAACCCTTTAAAGGTCATCATCATAAAAAACAGGCCAAACAGTGAATAACCATCTGCCTTGATCTTATTGTTTACCTCATTAATGATCCCTGTCCAGCTCAAGCCAAGGTTTGTACCGAAGAATGGGCTGTACCAGCCTTCGGGCACATTGAGGTGGTTTCCCTGCAATTTTCCGGCAGCTATAAAACTGATCCACACGCAGGCTACGGTCATGATGCCGTATTTGATCATATCGCCCAGCACAATACTGTGCATGCCGCCTATGATAGAATAAAACATGGCGAAAAGCGTAAATATAATCCCGTACACATGCGGTACATATTGAGGCGCTACGCTGAAAGGCACGTAAGCTTTAACCAAATCCCAGGGGATAAATATTTCAATGAACTTGCCTAAGCCAATAAACCCGTAAGCCAGAAACCCAAAGCAGCTTAGCAGCGCAAAAGCGATAACCACTACATTTGAACCCGTTACCCCAGGCCCGTTTTTACCAAAGCGGGTAGCCAGCCACTCGGCACCGGTTGCCGCGTTTGACCGGCGAAGCCAGCGCGACAGGTACATCATTAAAAATACCTGGTTAAAAACCGGCCACAGCCAGGGGATCCAGATGCTTTTCATGCCATAAACAAAGCACAGGCTTACCATCCACATGGTGCCGCTGATATCGAACATATCGGAGGCATCACTTAAACCCAGCTTATACCAGGGTAAAGATTTGCCGCCCAGCATATAGCTTTCCTTGTTTTCGCGGGCCTTTTTACGGTACCATAAACCAATAAAAATGGTGCTCAGCAGGTATAAAACTATAATGGCAACATCAAGTAAGTGTAACTTCATTTAATAAAATTTTATCTGAACCGGGATTTTTCGAATTAAATAATTACCAGAATTTTATAATCATGCTTTTTAAAATAGCCAAATGCAATAAGCATTCGGTTCATTCATTAATTCCAAAAATTCGGGTTCAGACATAATAATTGGCATTACTCAAAAATGAATTTATTATCAGCAATTTTATAATACTTTTTTAACCTTATATTTAACTTTACCGACACATTGGTACATTTTCAACCGGCGGCACAGTCAAATAAATACCGGTTAAATAAACACGCGGTTCCCGGTATAGGTCTCCCTGAATTCTTTGGGGATACACATCTTTTTACGCTTAAAGATCCTGTTGAAATTGGAGATATTATTGAACCCGCATTTGTAAGCAATTTCGGCCACGGTGGTTGTTGAGTCAATAAGCATCCTGGAAGCATGGCCAAGCCTGATCTCGTTCAAACTATCAATAAAGGTTTTACCTGTGCGCTTTTTAATAAACCTGCTGAATGAAGCTTCGGGCATGTTGGCAATTTTCGCTACTTCGGCAAGGGTGATCTGCTTGTTGTAGTTGATATTCATATGCTCAAACACTTTCTCAATGCGGCGACTGTTGTAATAAAACTTCTCGTTAGCAAAGCTTGGGTCCGACAGCATTTTCATGTTACGGGAGATAGACAGATCATGAAGGATAGATAAAAGCTCCAGCACAGAGTCGAAGCCATTTTTTTTATCCAGCTGCATAATCCTGTCCTTAAGCGCATAAATAGTCTCGGCCGAAAAGGAAATCCCCCGCTGCGAGCGCTCCAGCATGCTCTTCACAAAACTCAACTGATTGCGTTTCAGAAACTTTTCATCAAACAGATCTTTGTGAAACTGAATGGTAACCTCGGTTATATTTTCGCTCTGGCATTGGTGCGTAAACCAGGCGTGGTATAAATTAGGACCAATCAGCGCCAGCTCCACCTCCTCAATAACTTCAATATGGCCACCCACTACCCTTTTAGCCCCCTTGGCGTTGATAATTAAATTAAGCTCATACTCGTCATGATAATGAAGCGGAAAGTCGAACTTCTTTTTTACCCTCGAAAAAATAGTAAAACAATCACTTGGCGTTAGCGGAGTTATCTCGCGCATTACATTACTTGTCATCATAAAATCCCACTAAAATAAGTTTGCTAATTGATGATACTAATTTAACACTTTTATACTTACAAAATGTCAATCACACAATTAATTATTAATTTTTTGTTACCACATCGCTCATTATCGCCTTCACAGCAACATCATCAATTAAAAATGTCCCTGTAGCATAGCCCATTGCTAAAAGCAGTTTAAAGCGTACCGCGCCGACAGGTATCAAAACCTCTTTTGAAGCCAACTCCCAGGGATGATCACCGGTTAGTGTAACTATGTTCATGCCTTCGCCAACCTTTTTATCCGCTTTATCCAAAAACTCAACGCTGAAAACCGCGCCATTCCAGTCATCCTTCCCTTTCATCACGTTAATGGTTTTAAGCCACGCACTGATTTCAAGCTTGCCAGCCTTTTTAGGGATAATCACCTGCTGATCAATGCCAAGCCAGCTTGCAGCATTAGTAGCGATGATAGCACAGCTGCTTTTGCCCGTTTTTACATCCCATGGGGTAAGCTTAACACCACCGTCGTTCCAACCGTACATTTCATCTTCAAAACCACCGTTGGTTACCAGGTTCTTTTGGGCCTGTACTTTGCCTGCCAGCAGCAACAACAGTGCTATACAGGTTATTAAGCTATAAACTTTCATACTGTTAAATTTTGAAAGCAAGGGTCACCGCCGTTTACACCGCGGTGACCCTATAAAATTTAAATAAAGCCAAGGTCATCTACATAGAAGGTGGCTGGTGCCCCAACCCCCAATGTTTGGAAAGTAATTTCGGATATGGTTGCCGGGTTCCCCAAACTGCTCAACGGGATAGTAAAATCAGTATAAGCACCCGGTACAATGGTAAGCGGTACGGCCTTATCATAGCCACCATTTACCACAAGCTGTACCCTATCGCCGGTTTTGAAGTTTGCACCGCCGTAAATTGATACTTTTATGGAGGTTAAGCCCGATGCTGCAACGCTTAAGGTAGCACCGCCATAACCTAATTGCAATGCGCCGTAACCGTTATCAACATTAACAGCAATAGCATGTGTACCGCGTTTTACATGAGCTGTGCTGGCATAATCGCGGGTACTGCCGTAGCCATCATAGCCGCCTCCGTTACCGCCCCAGTACAGGGTAAGGTCATCGCCATAAATCAAGTACTTAAAGCCGAATGAAGCAGCAGACTTGGTTGTACCGCCCGCTGTTGTAACATATACATAAGCCTGAACAATACCGGCCGGTACTTTTACCTTTATTTCGGTAGTAGTTGGTGTGCCCACAATTTCGGCAGGGGTATCATCAAATTTAACGCTGATAACATCGTTGAACACACTCCCGGTTATGGTAACAATATCGCCCGCACCTGCGGCAAGCGGTGCAAACGAAGTAATTACCGGAGGCGGCTGCGCTATGCTGAAATCATAATCAACCTTGCCCTGTGTAGTGACAACCGTAAGCTTGTTTGACTGGCTTGGCCCGAAAGGCACATTTGAGCCTATGGTAACAATAATGGTTTTATCACTTACCAAAGCAGGGTTAAAATAAACCTCAGTGCCGTTAAAGTATACATGGGTAGTATTCAGCAGGTTTTCGCCTATGATAGCGTACTGGGTGTTTAAGCGCCCCTGTGTTACTGTCGAATCAAACTTAACCAGTTTGATATCGTCATAAATATTGGCCGAATCGAGGTTTACCGGGTGCGATACATTTTTAATGGTATCTGTTTTACTAACATACCTAACCCTGGTAATTTTAGGGGCGCCGGTGCCACCGGTACCCCTGTCGTTATATTTACGGCACGAGGCCATACCAAACACCATCAAAACCGACAGCATCCAGTAAAATGATTTGGATTGTTGAAATATCTTTTTCATGGTTTGATTATTTAAATACATAAGGTACCGGTGCGTCTTTTAATTTAGGGTTCGATGCTACTTCGGTAGCAGGGTATGGCAGCCTGAAATTGGCATCGCTAACAATTGAATTATATTCGTTACCATAACGCTGCGGTGGTGTGCTGTTATCGGATGTTCCCCTGTCCTGGTTTTTAATAATGCTTACGGCTATCGGGTGGGTAGTTACATTATAGCCATCCAACCTGCCCAAATCAAACCAGAAATCGTTTTCAAAAGCAAACTCACGTCTTCTTTCATCCAGTATATCGTCACGGTAAAGTTCTTTCGGTGTATTAGTTGGTGCTCCGGCCAGTTTAAGCGCAGGGTTTGCCAGGTAGTATCCACGTTTAATAGTTGTAAGGTTGCCCAAACCGGCCCTCGTCCTGATTTTATTAATGGCAGCCAAGGCCTCCGGATCACTGCTGGTTTTAGCACCGGCCATGATGGCTTCGGCTTTGATCAGGAATACTTCGGCATAACGCATCATGTAGGTATTGTTTGCGGCAGATTGTGCCGCACCTAAACCTCCGTTATCAGCAGGGGTACCAACTACATATTTTTTAACCTGGGCATGCGTACCCTGCGAGTTTGCGTTATCGGGCAGCGTGTAACCGCCAGCAGCCTGGTTTATTTCAGGATAATGATCGCCGGGAAGCATAATGGTCGCTTTCCTGCGCAAATCGCCTGATTCATACATATCCTGCAGATCAAAGGTTGGCGCAAGCACACCATAACCATCACCGGTACCGGTTATAATTGAATTGTATGCAAACGAAGCCTGCTGCGGGTTGCCTTTTCCGTAGCCGCCAGTGGCCGACCATTGTAATTGAATAATTGACTCTTCATTATTGTTATTAGCCGTCAGATACAAATCGGCAAAGGTTTTACCGGCTACATCAACACCATATAATTTAAACTCGCCGCTGCTGATCACCTTATTGGCTTCGGCAAGGGAGTTTTGATAATCCTGCATGTACAGGTAAACCTTGGCAAGCAATGCCGATGCCGATCCGCTGGAAACACGGCCGGATGATTTACCGCTCCGCGGCCCCATTTTGGTCAGGTTATCCTCGGCAAATTTTAAATCGTTAACAATAAATTTGTACACATCGGGGATAGGATTGGTATTGATCTGGTAGTTTGATACATAATCCAAACTATTTTCGATGATGGGTACCGGCCCCCATGTCCTTACCAAATGAAAATAAGCTAAGGCACGGAACAGATGTGCTTCGCCGAGGGCATTGTTTATTACAGCTTTATCAACCCCGGCGCCTACTTTTACAGGCAGGTTATTGATCAGGGCATTGGCCTGGGCTACTACAATGTACAACGAGTTCCATGCACCGCCCAACTCAAAGTTAGCATCGGTTACCGAAAAATTTTCGAAGTTCACCACATCCGATGAATAGGTACGGCCATTGCCGCCCATCAGCTCGGTTATTGACCAGCCGGCTTTACCACACCAGCCAAACCATACCGCGCTGTACAGGTCGTTTGTACTGGCAACCACCTGGTCGTTAGTTTTATAGTAATTATCCAAAGTAATGGCACTTTGGGGCGGACGATTAAAGAAGTCCTTTTTACAGCTACTTGCCGTAACACCTGTTACAACCGTAAGCCCTAATAAATATTTTATATATCTTTTCATATCAGGTATATCCAAAAATTAAAATTCAGCGTTAACTCCAAATGTGATGGTACGTGGTGAAGGGTACCTGCCGATATCAACACCATTTAAAAACGCATCCTGGTTTATTGACCCAATTTCCGGGTCGAGGCCTTTGTATGGTGTAAATACATACAGGTTTTGCCCGCTTACGTAAACTTTAAGACGGTTAAGCTTGATGTGCCTGATCCATGATACAGGCAGATTATAGCCAAGACTAACATTTTGCACCCTCAGGAACGATCCACTTTCGATAAACCTGTCTGAGTTTTTCAGGTTAGGGTTATCACCGCCGCGTGGGGCCGGGATATTTGAATTAGGGTTTTGAGGCGTCCAGAAATTACCTACTGAAGCCAGTTGGTTTTGATAAAGGCCGGATAATCCGCTGATAGAATAGTTAAGCACGTTAAAGATCTTAGCACCATATGATCCGTTAAGGAAGAACGACAGATCGAACGATTTATAACTGAACGAATTGGTGATGCCATAAGTAAATTTAGGGTTACCGCTGCCAAGGCTGGTTTGATCCGATTCGTCAATTTTGCCGTCATGGTTCAAATCCTTGTATTGAATATCGCCCAGCCAGGTACCTGCTGAGTTATTAGCCACTGCACGGCCGAACTGGATAGGCGCATTGCGCAGCTGATCTGCAGTTTTGAAAATACCCTGAACCTCGTAGCCATAAAACTCACCCACAGGTCCGCCAGCAACAGTACGGGTAACCGGTAACGACAGGAAGCTTACGCCAACACTTCTGTTGATGAACGGCACACCATTGGCAAGTGATACAACTTTGTTTTTATACTTTGAGAAGATCAGCGTAGTGTTCCACCTGAAATTGGTAGTGGCGATGTTTCTTGAATTAATGGTGAACTCAATACCGCGGTTATACAATTTACCACCGTTAACATAAGGCGGTGCAATTACACCTGTACCTGAATACTCTGCACTTTGACCTAACAGGAATGCCGGTAACGATGCCTGGAACAGGAAGTTTTTTGATGTTTTATCGAAATAGTCAACGCTGGCGTCAATCCTGCCGAATAAGGAGAAATCGATACCGATATCGGTTTGGATAGCTGTCTCCCAGGTGAGGTTAGGGTTTGCCACCTTGTCAATGGTAAAGCCGGTACCCAAACCTGTAGTTAATGAATTTAAAGCCGAGCCATACAAATAGTTAGGCACTGCCTGGTTACCAACCTGGCCGTAACCTACCCTTAGTTTAACATTATCGGCAAAGGTTTTTATACCTGCAAGAAAGGGCTCTTCAGATAAACGCCATGACACCGCGAACGAGGGAAAATAGCCCACCTGGTGGCCTTCGGCAAATTTTGATGACTTATCACGGCGGATGGTGGCTGTGATACTATACCTGTTGTTGTAGGTATATATTGCACGGGCAAATTGTGATTCGAGCGCCTGCCCGTCTTTATACTCGCCGTTAGTGGCAGTTTTTGCATCGCCCAGGTTCAGTGTTTTAAGGTCATTACCTAAAAAATTCTGAACACCGGCATCAACACCACCCCAGGTTGATTCGTTAACCTCATAACCTAACAAACCTGTCACACTATGTTTTTTACCGAAAGTGTGATTGTAGTTCAAATACTCCTGCCAGCCCCAGTAAACAGTATTGGCAATATATTCGTTAAGTTTTGCGGTTGGATTAACAAATAGCGGCCCGTAATTATATGATGGCTGGAAAACCTTAGCATTCGACCAGTTGAAATCGCCGTTTAACTGGCTTCTTAATGACAGATCGCGGGTAAATTTCATTTCGGCATACACACCGCCGTTAAAATTACTGCGTACCAGGTTATTGTAAATACTTAAAGCCTGGGCCACCGGGTTAATTTGCCCGCCCTGCTGATTGGCCTGCGGCAGCGGACCGGAAAACGATCCATCAGCATTGCGCACGGACTGGTCCGGGGCGCTTAACAAAGCACCGTAAATAACACCATTATTATCGCCAATTGACACATTTTGGTTGGAGCGGCTGCCGGATATGGTAGTACCCACCTTGAGCCAATCTTTCACCTGCGAGTTGATATTAGTACGGATGGTGTAACGGGTAAAATCGTTACCTAAAATTGTTCCCAATTGCCTTAAGTAACCACCTGAGATATAATAATCCGTACCTTCTTTACCGCCAGATATAGATACCTGGTGACTTTGCATCGGTGCATTCCTGAAAATTTCATGCTGCCAGTTGGTTCCGTTACCCAGCAGGCTTGGATCGGCAAACTCACCGCGTTTTTGAACACCAATTACATCAGCAAGGGCATTTTGCAATGCGGCGTATTGCTGCAGGTTCATCATCTTTAAAAACTTGCCCTGCTCCTGGTAACCGAAATAACCATCGTACCCCACACGGGCGCTGCCATTTTTACCGCGTTTGGTAGTGATGATAATTACACCGTTTGATGCCCGGCTACCATAAATAGCTGTTGCTGATGCATCCTTCAGCACATCGATAGATTCGATATCACTCGGGTTGATCAACGCCAGCGGACTTACCGCATTTTCATCATTATTGGTAGTAAGCTGTGGCGAACGGCCACTGGTTGATTTATTGGTAGCATCACCAGAAACCGGCACACCATCAATAACATAAAGTGGCTCGTTTGATAAGCTTAACGAAGTAACACCACGCACCCTAACCGAGGTTGAACTACCCGGAGCACCCGAGTTTTGGGTGATGGTTAAACCGGCAGCTTTACCCTGTAACAATTGATCAATACTTGGCTGCGGGATGTTGGCTATATCAGAAGCTTTTACTGATGATATAGCACCGTTAACATCCTGCCTCCTTTGCGAACCATAACCTATCGCCACCACATTAACATCGGTAAGCGCGGTAGTGGTTGATTTAAGGATGATAGTGAATGTTGTTTTGCTGCCTATCGTCACCTCTTGTTTTTCGGTACCTATAAAGGTAAAAACAAGCATTTTGGCGTTGGCCGGCAAGGTTAGGCGGAATTTACCGTCGACATCGGTAATCACAGTTGTCTTAGTATCTTTAACAGCAACTGTAACGCCTGGCAGGGTAACGCCTTTTTCATCTGAAACCGTTCCCTGCACCACCGTTCCCTGGTTTTGTGCCATCCCCCGGATGCACACAAACAATAAGGAGAACAGGAAGGCTATTCGTAGAATTTTTCCCATAATTGATTGTTAGTTAATATTTGATTTTATTTAGATTTTTCAGCTCTTATTATACAGACTGAATAAACCGCTCCTCCCCTTGCCTGATGCCCGATATGCAGGAAATAATTCCTCTCTCCCTACAATTGCAGCATCTGTTTCATCAATCAACATTGACGGTTTATCCTGTTATTAAATTGGTTTGTTAATTTTAGGTTTATATTAACCCTTGCCTTAGCAAATGATTGTGGTTAATATTGATTATAACGATGGTAAAATTATATGCAAGAAACAGCCCGGTTGTGGATAAATAGGGGCACAAATGTCAACTCATATTAAATAACTCATTATCAATTACTTAATGTTATTTATTGCTATAAAAAGGATATAATAGTTACAAATGTATACCCATTAATATGTTTCATGAAGATATTTTGGTGCGATAATAGTATCACCGAGAGCGATTTATTGGGAGGTAAAAGAAGGCGATTTTGAAATAGGAGAATTCCCGCCGTCGCTCGGCTTCAGCCGAGTGTCAGCTATCGTCCTCTGGTCGAAGTTTAGCGATAGCGTAACTTCGTCCTAAAATGTGTTAAGCTTTCAGCTTAACTCCAATGTGTATTTACTCTTCCATACTTATTATAACATACAACACGAACAAGCATTGCAGGCTTCGCAAGCAGGATGCTTGCCTTATTTTAGGACGAAGTTACGCTATCGCTAAACTTCGACCAGTAAAGGGTAAAAAGCATGGACTTGATGATATCGCTAAAGCTGGAAGCTTTAGTGATGCTACACCACGGGTTACGCTATCGCTAAACCCGCGGCAGTGAAATCCATTAATCCAGAAAATCTGTTTAATCCCGGTTCAGATCACTCCTGGTTCATAGCTTCCAGGTACTTTGACGGGATGCTGTTAAACTCGGCCTTGAAGGTGCGCACAAAGTATTTCTGGCTCTTGAAGCCTACTTTATGGCAGATCTGCGATATGGTAAGGTGACCGGTTTCAAGCAGCTGCGCGGCACGCTTGAGGCGCATGGATCGCACAAGCTCGTTAGGGGTTTTGCCGGTCATTTGCAGGATCTTTTTATAGAGGGTATAGCGGCTCACAAACATCTCACTGCTTAATTCCTCAACAGAGAAATTAGGGTTGGAGATATTGGCATCTATCAGCATCAACACTTTTTTGATAAACAATTCCTCCGGCGAATCAACCTGCAGCTCGGTAGGCGTAACATCTACTTGTTTTTGGTAGGTTTTGCGCATTTTTTCCTGCTGACTGAGGATATTCTTTATTTTGGAATGCAGGATCTCAAAATTGAAGGGCTTAGTCATGTAATCGGTGGCACCGGTTTCCAGGCCTTTAATCTGCTGTTCCTCCCCTGTTTGGGCGGTAAGCAAGATCACCGGGATATGTGATGTACGCGAATCACCCTTGATTTTACGGCACAGATCAATCCCATTCATTTCAGGCATACTGATATCGCTCACTATTAGATTGGGGTGCTGTGCCAGGGCCTTTTGCCAGCCCTTTTTACCGTTTTCGGCTTCAATGATATTAAAGGCATCCTTCAGGTTATCCTTAATGTAAAATCTAAAATCCTCGTTATCTTCTACTAACAATACCGTTGGCTTTTTTATATCACGGGTTTCTTTTTGCTGATTTGGTTTTACCAGGTCGGCATCAGTCATAAACTCCATACTATGCTGCAGATGGTATTCAGTATCGGTAAACAGCGTTTCGTCAACTTTTTGCAACGGTAATATCACTGTAAAACAGCTCCCCTGGTTATGCTCACTCTCCACATAGATCTCACCCTGGTGCAGCTTCACAAATTCCTTGGTAATAGATAAGCCTATCCCGCTCCCCTGGTTTAACATAGAACCGGGGATATCATGCTGAAAGAATGGTTCAAAGATGCGCTCCCTTTTATCAGCCGGGATCCCGATACCTGTATCCACTACCCTGATCTCTAACAAGTATTCATCATCCTCATCTCCATTCTTCAGGTTAAGCAGTACGCTTACCTGGCCACCCTCATGCGTAAACTTGTAAGCGTTTGAAAGCAGGTTAAACAGGATGCGCTCAATTTTATCATGATCAAATCTGGTAACAAACTCGTCTGCATCTGTATCAAAAACAAACCTGATATGCTTTTGATCAGCAATATCGGTGAACGACCATGACAGTTCTTTAATAAAACTGATGATGTTTCCTGATCGCTTATATAGCTTAAGCTCCTGGTATTCCATCTTTCTGAAATCCATCAGCTGGTTAACCAAATTAAGCAGGCGCCTGGCGTTACGGGTAATCATGGTAAGCTGACGCCGGGTTTCGGGCTCGCTCACTTGTTTCAGGATCTTATCAACCGGGGCCATAATAAGCGATAGCGGCGTACGGAACTCGTGGCTTACATTGGTAAAAAATTTGATCTTCATCAGGTCGAGCTCGTGCATACGCTGGGCTTCCTCGCGTTCTTTTTCAATGGAGAATTGCACCCTCAGCTTTTTGATCCCCCTTTGCCTGAAATAAAACAGCGCGCCTATACCCAGCAAAGCATAAACTACATAAGCCCAGGTAGTTTTCCAAAATGGCGGCAGAATCCTGATGTGCAGGGCTATTTCTTTTCCGTTCCAAAACTCATTACTGGTTGCCCGCACTTTAAAGGTATAATCGCCCGGTTCAAGGTTGTAAGTGGCTTTACGGAGTTTGTTATCAACCGAAATCCAGCCATCATAAAAACCTTCCATTGCATATTGCAGCTTTACCTTATCGGGATTAAAGAAGGTGAGCGCGGCAAATTCAATCGAGAAAACATTTTGATCGTAGTTAAGTACTATTTCCCTAAGCTGGGAAATTGATTCGGGCAATATCACCCTGCTGTTAACTTTTTCACCTACGCCCAAACTTTTATCAAACAATTGAAAATCGGTAAACAGTAAGGCCGAACTGCTTTTATTAAAATGCAGGGTTGATGGTTTAAAAATATTAAAGCCATTGCCCCCTCCAAAAATCAACTCTCCTTCGCGGGTTTTTACTGATGAATTTTCAGCAAACTCGCGTCCCTCTAAGCCATCTGCTTCATTATAATTGATAAAGTGGAACTGCAGTTGAGGTTTACTCCTGTCAACAATAATGTTCGACAATCCGTTTGGTGTACTTACCCAAATATTATGATTTTCGTCTTCCCTGATATCTATCGTAGTATTATCAGGCAGACCGTCCTGTTTGGTAAGGGCGGCAAATTTCTTTGTAATCGGGTTAAAAATATTAAGCCCTTCGCGGGTGCTGATCCATATCAGCCCCCGGCTATCCTCCAAAATATTATTGGTATTGTTATTTACAAGGCTATTAGGATCTTTATCATCATGCAGGTAATGAATAAACTTATTTTCCTTTTGCGCCAGCATATCAACACCATAGGCTGTTACTACCCATATGTTTTTACGCCGGTCTTCAAGCAGGGCACTTACATAGTTGGAGTGAATGGTATTTTTGCTAATATCGCCATCAAATTTATAGCTCGCTACTACCTGCCGGTTCCGGTCGAGCTTATTTAGCCCTGCCGAAAGCGTGCCTACCCAAAGGTTTTGATCACTATCTTCCATGATAGAACAGATCCTGTCTTCAGAAATACTGTTTGCTATACCATCATTATGTTTATAGTGTTTAAAAGTTTTGCCATCGTAACAGTCCAACCCTCCGTAGTAGGTGCCTATCCATAACTTTTGCTCATGGTCAATATACAGGCAAACTATCACATTATTGGTGAGGCTGTTTTTATCACCTGCATTGTGCAGGTATTGCTTAAAGCTGCCGGTTTTACGGTTCCAGTAAATAAGGCCGCCGCCGTTTGTACCTATCCAGATATTGCCGAGTTTATCTTCGGCAAAGTTATTTACATCGCTAAAAGGTAAGCTATTGGGATCGCTGAGGTGATGTGTGTAACCCGCAAACTTGATAATACTTGGATGATAATAGCTGAGCCCCCTTTTGTAAGTGCCACACCATACAATACCCGAGTAATCCCTGTAAACACAGGTTACGCTGTTTTGCCCAACGGTTTTATTATCATCCTCGCGGTTAAGCAGGTAACTCAATTTAAAATTCTGCTTATCAAGCAGGTTGATACCCCCATGATCGGTTGCTATCCACATCCGGTTTTGGTCATCCTCTGCCAGGTCTGATATTACATCTGTATTCAATCCGGTACCGGCCGGGCCTTTACCTATGTGCTTAAAGATACCTTTTTGCATATTGAGGTAAAACACCCCCGATGAGTAGCTTGGCACAAACACCCAGATATCGTCCTGCCTGTCGATATATATTTTGTACGATGAGCTCAGGCCGGGGGGCAGCTCACCCAAAGCTTTACGGTAGTTTACTTTGTAAGTAACCGGGTCAAGCCTTTCCAAAACGCCTGTACTGGATACCAGCCATATGCCCTTTTTTGAATCGACAGCAAGATCGGTAACCATGTTAGTGAAAATGGAACTTCCATCATTATCCTTGTGTACTAAATTAATTAACCGGGTTGTTTTGGGATCATATTTAAACACGCCCTGATTTTTATTGTGGTGCAAAAACCAGAAATTACCGAACCTGTCGTTTTTAATAGCTGCTATATAAGGGTCATACAGTTTTATTTTGTACAGGAAATCTTTAACATTACGGGTAAATTTTTCGGTAGCGGGATCATAAATATTAAACCCCATCCGGGTTTCAATCCATAGCTTATTTTCGGGCCCGGGGGTTATGCTAACAATGTAATCATCATCTAACGTAGTAGTATCACTGCTGGCATGCTTAAAAGTTTTGATCTTGTAACCATCATACTTATTAAGTCCTGATAGTGTACCAAACCACATAAAACCTTTGTTATCTTTATAAACGCAGTTTACCTGGTTATGCGATAACCCGTTATTGATATCAAGCCTTGAAAACTGAAATGGATTTGATTGTGCGCTTAAAAATGCCGGTAAATACAGCATAATAAGGCAACATATCAAAATTTTACACTTCATTAACTATATTTTAGGGGCTGCGTTACGCTATATAAATTTTAACTTTTAGGTTTGCAGGCAAATAAGTTTAAACATTTAACCCAAATGGTCAAAGGTTTATTTAGCCGTAATTTAATCTGCCATTAACACTGTATTTGATAATTTGCCCGCTTAATACCGGCGTGGTTTTGGCCGGCCTTTTGCTAAAACATCTATAATTGGTTTATTACCAAATGTACTTTTAATACAGAGGTAAGATATAATACTTTTTTTACAATATTTAATTTTATATTAACAAAAACGTTTAAAATCATTGTTACAAACAACAAAATAAAGCATTGATACATAATACTTTTATTTCATTTTACTAATCAGTCAAAAGTTTTTAAAACGATTTAAAAAGTTATCAAAAGTGTTTTAAATGAAATAAAACAACGTACGGCAAACAAACTCCGACAGGTTTTGTAGAAATAACCGTATATTAATACAAGTACCTATTGAATGGACAATACGCAAAGCATAACAAAGCATACAAATAGATTCTCAAAGCTTAAGCAAAGCCTGAGCGACTTTTTTTTATCGCTTTACAGGATAAACCAGTTTATCTTCCGTTTTTTTAAGGAGGCCTTTGTACCGCCTTTTGAATTTAAGGAAGTTGTACGCCAGTGTTATGAAGTAGGCGTACGTTCATTTACGCTGATATCGGTTACAGGTTTTATTGTGGGTGTGATATTCACAAAACAATCAAGGCCGTCATTATCACAATTTGGCGCCGAATCATGGCTGCCTTCGCTGGTATCTATAGCTATTATGCGTGCGCTTGCCCCACTGGTTACTGCACTCATAGCTTCAGGAAAAGTAGGTTCAAGTATCGGTGCCGAGCTGGGCTCCATGCGGGTAACCGAGCAGATAGATGCTATGGAGGTATCGGGTACCAAACCTTTTAAATACCTGGTATGTACCCGCGTACTGGCTACCACGCTTACAATTCCTATTTTATCAACTTATACAGGCTTTGTGGCCTTGTTTGGCGGTTATTTGAACGTTACCCAAAACGAAGGCACCACCTGGACAACCTTTATACAGGAAGTTTTTGAACCCCTAACGTTTACTGACTTTGTGGCATCGCTCATAAAATCAATTGTATTTGGTTTTACCATTGGTATTGTTGGCTGTTACCAGGGCTATAACTCAAACAAAGGCACCGAAGGCGTGGGTAAAGCGGCAAACGGCGCAGTAATTACTGCTATGTTCCTGGTATTTATTGAAGAAGTTATTATTGTACAGATAACAGGCTGGTTCCGCTAATTAATTGAGATATGAAGAAAGCAGCAGTACAGGCAGATCATAGTAACCCGGTTATCAGCATCAGGGGCTTAAAAAAAGCTTTCCAGGATTATGCCGTGCTCCGTGGTATCGATCTTGACCTTTACCAGGGCGAGAACCTTGTTGTACTTGGCCGTTCGGGTACAGGAAAATCGGTACTGATCAAAATTATATCAGGCCTGCTTAAGGCCGATGAAGGTGTGGTGAAAGTATTTGACCAGGATATCACTCACATTAGTGAAGATGAACTGCAGAAGCTGCGCATCAGGATAGGGTTTTCATTTCAAAACAGCGCACTGTACGATAGTATGACCGTGCGCAAAAACCTGGAGTTCCCGTTGGTACGCAACAAACGCAACCTTACCCGCGGAGAGATCAACACCTCGGTTGAAACTGTGCTTGATGCGGTTGGTCTTTCACAAACTATCAACCAGATGCCTTCTGAGCTTTCGGGTGGGCAGCGTAAGCGTATCGGCATTGCACGTACGCTGATCCTCAACCCCGAGGTTATGCTATATGATGAGCCAACAGCAGGCCTTGACCCTATAACCTGTATTGAGATCAACGACCTGATCAATGAGGTACAGCAGCGTTACAATACATCATCCATCATCATAACACATGATCTTACCTGCGCCAAACAAACCGGCGACAGGATAGCTATGCTCTTAGACGGGCAGTTTCAGCGTACCGGTACTTTCGACGAGGTATTTGATACTAACGACAGCCGGGTGAAACCTTTTTACGATTATAATTTTATTCAATAACAGCATTTAGATAAGATATACCATTATCATGGATCCAGCAGAAAACAGAAAATCGATCATAGTAGGCATATTCCTGGCACTTGGCCTCATATTGTTTATATTGGGGGTATTTACCCTGGGCGGTCAGCAAAAAGCCTTTGTTAAAAATATAAAGTTAAGCTCGGTATTTACTGATGTTGCCGGCTTAAAGAAAGGCAACGCAGTTTGGTTTTCGGGCGTTAAAGTTGGCACTATCAGTGCTATCAAGTTCATTGGCCCCTCAAAAGTTGAGGTTTATATGAATGTTGACGAAGCCACTCAGCAGTACATTCGCCGCAATGCGATGGCCAAAATTGGGTCGGATGGTTTGATAGGTAATAAACTCATCGTAATTGAAGGCGGCAGCGCGCAGGCCCCGGTAATAGAAGATGGTGACATACTGCAATCAGAAAAAATGCTCTCCACTGATGATATGCTTAAAACCCTGCAGGACAATAACCAAAACCTGTTAGCCATCACCAACGATTTTAAGTCGTTAAGTCACAACATACTGCAAGGCAAAGGCACAGTTGGTGCCCTATTGGCCGACAGTACCATGGCCATACAGCTGCGCAGCGCTATGCGTAACCTGCAGGCCACCACCCAAAGCGCTGCTTTGATGGCGGTACAGCTTGATCAGTTTAGCCGTAAAATGAATACCAAAGGAGGGCTTGCCGATAAAATGCTTACCGATACCACAACCTTTGCCCAAATTAAACAGGCGGTAACCCAGTTGCAGCAAACGGCTACAAATGCTTCAACGCTTACCAGCAACCTTACCAAAGCAAGCAACAAGCTTAACAGTACCGATAACGCCCTTGGCGTATTATTGAATGACCAGAAAGCGGCAGTACAAACACAATCGGCAATTAATAACCTGCAGGCAGCATCTATCAAATTAAATGATGATCTTGAAGCAGCACAGCATAACTTTTTGTTACGTGGTTTTTTCAAAAAACGCGATAAAGCAAAAGCTGATAGCTTGAAAGGGAAGCAGTAGCCCCCTCTAATCTCCCCCGGAAGGGGAGACACAAATTCTTTTCAAGTCCCTCTCCCCCGGAGAGGGATTTAGGGTGAGGCTAAAAAAAATGCGTTCCGTATCTCACCCCGGAACGCAATCTCGACAACATCTCAAAGCTATCGATCAACTAAATCAGGTTAAATCTCACCCTGTATCTTATTATACACGCATATCGTGCCATTGTTTTAAATAATTAAAAATCAGCACATTAAACAAATTCAAGCTTTTTAAAATGTCCGTTTATGTACATGTAATGTTCCATTTCAGATCAGATGATTTTATTCACTCCCGGTATCTTCACCAGGATCAGCGATAGTAAAAAACTGCCTGCTACAGCCAGCGGACCAACAATCAGCAATTTAAAGCCTGGATCAATCGGCCAGCCTATGGCAATTACCGAAAGCGAGATCAACACCAGCGGATGAAAAATATATACCCCAAATGCAGCCCGCGACATACTTTTCCCTAATATCGATTGCCCGCTCCACCTATGTTTTGCAATGATCAATAAGGCGGCCATGATAAAAACACCAGTCAATTGTTCCCAGCAGGCATACATTAGCGATTGCCAGTGTCCCTGCCCGCTCAAACTTTCAATAGAACTATGAGTGCTTTCCTTCACAAAATAAAGTACCGGAAACATTACTAAAATCATGAAAGCTGCCAGCCAGGCAAACAGCCTGCCCGTTTTGATATCAAATCCGCTGAGCCAGTTATTTCGTGATGCTATTACCCCCACCCAAAACATGGCTATATATTGTGGAAAATGCCCTAACTGAAAACCAACCGGCTTAAGCACCCATCCTACCGGGAAAACTATCCTTACGCTGTATGAAGCCATTCCCAATCCGGCAGCAAACAATACAATAGCCAAAGCTGACGGTGCCTTTCCTGCTCCGGGCTTTTGGGGCTTTACCAATGCACTGATCAGCACAAAAACCAAACTGAATAATAACAGTGCTGCCACAAACCAAAGCACTCCAAAATTTATCCATCCATCAAAACCGCTTAGGTATTGAAGGTAGGTGATCTGATGTCCATCGGCAAAACGGTAAACTATATAGCTTAACACCGGCGACAGGATAAACGAGTAAAATAACAACGGGATCCCTAAACGCTTTAACCTATCGACAGTAAAACGCGCGGCACCTTTTTTTTGTAACGATGATGCCGAAAAGTAGGCCGAAATAAAAAAGAAAAACCCCATAAAAAACGACTGGTTTACAGCCACAAACAAGGTCATAGGAATAAGTGCTCCTGTGTGCGTGGTTTTATCGGTAAAATACCAGCCGCCTGGTGCCCCATAAGTAATAAAAGCATGATGCAGCACTACTAAAATAGTCAGCGCAATTTTTAAATTATCAATGTACAGCAACTTTGATGCGGCTGAATACTTGACATTGTTTTCGACAGGAGGTGTACCGGTTAATTGCATAGGCTGATTTGCAGTGATTTTCAATTAATAAGACACCAAAAAATTTTACATGTTACACCCTGATCAATATCTTAATAAATTATTGTACCAATTACATACAACATGCAGAAGTGTGAAATTCAACCCTTATTTTCACGCTTTTTTGCACAATTTTCATTTAACCTGTAACATAATTTTTCTATATTTGGTTGAATACTAAATTTATACTATTTTATTTGACCCCAATTTGAACCCGCAGTTACAAATATCTGCACCTCTGGCCCAGAGCAAGTTGGCGGCCGCACGAAACCTGTATAACAGTTACGCTGCAAAGCTTTTGGGTTATATTTTTGAGGTGGTACAAAACAAATTGATAGCTGAGCAGTATCTCGCAGCTGTTTTTAACGATGTACCAAACGAGATTGAAGAACTTTCAAAAGCTGGTGTAAACGTGCTTTGCCGTCTGCAAGTAATGGCACGCCAAAAACTGGCTAAGTTTTTTGAAACCCTTGATAATGACACCGACAGGAAAGCCTGGCAAAATATGCCCTGGGTAAACAATAAATACATTACCCTGATGACACCATTGCAACAACAGGTTTTTTGCTGTGTTTATTATCAATGTAAAACAACATCGCACATTGCTGCAGAACTGAACAAAACTGATGAAGAAATAAGAAAAACGTTAAAAGAATGTTTTACCATTATCAGGAACGGGAGGAACAATGAAAGAGTACATTGATAGCGGCATACTTGAAGTTTTTGTAATGGGCGCAGCTACCAACGAGGAAGTAAAGGAGCTGATGTACATGAAGGCTAAGTACCCCGAAGTAGATGAAGCCCTGAAACAACTGGAAACGGATATGGAAAAAATTGCCGCTAATATGGCTGTTGCTCCTCCACCGGGAACCTGGAATAAGATAGAAGATGAGATCAACGAACTCATCCGCCGCGAGGAAACACAGCCGGTTAAATTCAAAACAGATTATGGTTATAATAACCGAGAAAAGGCTGCTCCTGCTGAGCAGTTCATTTCGATAGAATCGGAATCGAACCATATGCGCCTCCATAAATCATGGCGCTGGGTATTTGCCGCCGTGTTTGTGTTAGGAAAGATATTTTTAGGTTTTGCTATATATTTTTACCTCGAAAACCGCCAGGCACAGCAACAATTGCAGGAGTTAAAAACTGAGATTAAAGAGTTGAAGAAGTAGAGGTTAGAGGTTAGAGGTTGGAGATTAGAGATTAGTTTTTTTCAAACAATATTGAGGCATTCTTTTGGATGCCTTTTTTGTTGCTTATTAAAGCATTGGGGTCTAACTTTATCTTATGGAAAATGATTATATAATCAGTGTAAAAAAGCAGTTCGCCTATTATAAATCATTGGGCGAAAAAACGTTTGAACAGCTTACCGACGAGCAGTTATGCTGGCAGTACAACCCCGAATCAAACAGTGTTGCCATGATCGTGAACCACCTATCGGGCAATATGATTTCCAGGTGGACAGATATTTTCACCACCGATGGCGAAAAACCCAACCGTAACCGTGAAGCTGAATTTGCTCCCTCCAATCTTACCCGGCAAACTGTATTAGCTACATGGGAACTGGGATGGAAATGCCTTTTTGATACACTTGATGGGTTAACTGGCGATGACCTCAGCAAGATCATCTATATCCGTAACCAGGGGCATACCGTTATGGAAGCCATTAACCGGCAGCTGGCCCATTACCCCTACCACGTTGGGCAGATAGTTTTTTTAGGCAAGATGCTTTGCGATGAAAGCTGGGCTTCATTATCTATCCCCAGGGGAAAATCTGAAAATTACAATGCCGATAAGTTTGCCAAAGAGAAACGGAAGGTACATTTTACGGATGAGGAGTAGCAACGTTGCAAACCGCCAAATTATAAAATCGTCATTGCGAGGCACGAAGCAATCCCCGACTGTACAGAGCGGATCTGCATAGCTACTCTGCTAATAGGGGATTGCTTCGTACCTCGCAATGACGCGTATTTTGTTTCACCCTAAAACAAAAAGGCATCCCCTCGCGGGATGCCTTTGCAATTGATCGGTTTAGGTAAAAAGCCTCGTCAATTATATCAGTTTAGCCGGATCATAAAGTGCAACCACTTTCGTAGCTCTCAATCTCTAATCTCCAACCTCTGATCTCTTAAATAAAGTTTAGGTATAAAGAACGTATGCTCTTTGGCCGGAGACAGGCTACTGATCACCTATCTCCAACCGCTGATCTCTTCAGTAAAAAGGTTTAGGATTTTGAGCTATTTGTACTCTTCCTCAAAAATCTCTAATCACAAACCTTAACCATGATGCATAATTTGCAGGGATTTCATAATCCATCTGCAAATTTTATGCACAGGTATTTAACTATTCGCCTTTAGTGGTGGCACCGCCTTTACCCTGGTTTTCATTTTGCAGTTTTTTCAGCATTTCAGTGCCTATAAGTGCATCTATCATACCGTTACCGCCGCCTTCTTTACCACTTACCAATATCTCAGGCACCAACCTGATGCCGGCGTTGGCCAGGGCTTCGGCCACACGTACTATGGCGTATTGTTCGGTACCCATGGCTTCGGTTTTTTGTTTGGTAACCTCAGCTTCGGCCATACCTATCGCTTTGATCTTGGCACCTTCGGCCAAACCATTCACCTCTGTAGCGTTAGCATCGGCTTTGGCATTCACAGTTTTCGCTTCGGCATCTGCCTTAGCTATCGTGATCCTTACCTCAGCATCGGCCTTGGCGTTGATGGTTTTGGCTTCGGCCTCACCACGTGACGCGGCAACCCTCGAAGCGGCCATCTGGGTGTTGATCTCAACCTGGCGGGTTGATTTCACTACCTCCGGCTGCATATCGGCACCGGCACGGGCGCTTTCAAACTCCTTACGTTCAATTTGCGCATGGCGCTGAATTTCGTAAGTAACCTTTTCTTCTTCGGCCAGTTTACGGTCGGTAAGGGTTTTCATCAAGGCAGCAGGTGGCACAATGTCGCCTATCAGGGTATCCACACCAATTACGTTGTAGGTTTCCAGTACCCTGCCAATGTGCTCGCGGGCATCGGTTTGCCTTTGGATACGATTGGCTAAGAAGCCGATCACATCACTTTTTTGGGCCGAGTTACGGAAGTAGTTGGCAATGGTTGGCTCCAGTACCTGTGATACCAGGTTTTTCATTTTACCAAACCTTGCTATCACTTTTGGTGCTTCGTTACGCGGCACGTGGATGATCTGTGACACATCAAGGTTGAAAGTAAAACCATCGCTTGACCTCACCGTAATGGTACACAGGTTTTTATCCAACTCGTGCGATTCGGTACGGCTATCGGCCCAGTTAAGCACGATGTTGGTTGTAGGCACAATTTCAACAGCGTGGGTATAAATGTTTACCGGGTGCTTACCAGGGTCAAGCGGTTCGTCCCAAACACCTTTTTCGTTCCGTTTAACAATATTACCATGCTTAAAGTTATCGCCGCTGGTATCCTTACCTTCAGGCCCTACGAACGAGTTCACAACACCTACATAACCAATAGGGATGTAAATCATATCTACCTGTTCAACACTCACAAACCAGGGGTTAAGGTAGTAGGTACCCGCCAGGATCACATCCTCCTGCAAACCTTTGCGGCCGCCGGCAGTGATAAAGGCAATTGGGTCCTGGTAGTTTTTGTGCCCCGCAACTGATTCGCCGGCTATCTCGCCTTTGTTCAACGGTTCACCATCCAAAGTGGTAATAATACCTACCTTATTTTCATGGATCTGGGTGATAGGAACCATCTCAATATCAAACAAAAAGGTATTGATACGGTAGCTACCCGGTGTAAGGAAAGCAGCCTGCGGGCCTTTTTGACCATTGTTATCCAAAAATGCTACCGCATCCTGAAATTTATCACAGTCAACCGGTTTACCCAGCACACGGCCGGTATCAAACGGGGCACCATCCTTAGCTTTTACCAGACCCAGCTTATTTTGCTCAATGATGGTAAAAGGCTGCATGATAATGGTATACTGCCATGGCCACATTTTCCAGTACAAGCCAGGCGCAAGACCGCGGCCCTGCATACCAGCTTCGCCTTTGGTGGCAATGATACGACCATCGGGCAGGCGGCTGTTGCCTGTAAGGGCAAACTTCTTGATCACCAGCCCGATACGGTCGTCAGGTACGATAACCATACCAAAAAACACGCGCAAAACAAATTTGTACATCAGCAATAACACTATGACGGGTATAACCCACCACAGACTAACAATTAGATTGTCCATTTTTTTAAAGATTGTTTTTGATTTTTTTAACGGAACCCTTAAGGTGCGGGCCCTCACAATACTTATAGCTTACCTGGAAGAGTACCTTGGCTATATAGTGTCATTAAGACAGTTGCAATTATGCTTTGTTACGAAAAATCTTAAAAATATTTTGCGGGCAGCGTCAAATCCATGTAATTAATTGATACACAGAAAGTAAATTTTATAATGGTTTTTCAAAAAACATTTAACAAGCAGCATAGTTAAACAGGTATCATATTGTTTAATGAAAACTTAACATTACCGCTATGAGCATTCCTAACAACACCAAAAAAGAAGGCACCAAAGCAGGTTCAACAAAAGCGGAGGGGCAAAAATCCAAAGAGATCAAAACCGAAGGCCCTTTAAGTGAAAAGGATGAAGTAAAGCAGGCCGAAGAACGGATCAAAAAAGGGTTGAAAAAATAACCGGCTTAATAATCTCCCGCCTCCTCACGCTTTCAATTTCAAAAGCAATTGTATAGTTTTATCCAAACATTTTATGTTATGATAAAACAAGGCTTTTTATTGCTTGCTGTTGTAGCACTTTTTATAACATCATGCAAACCTACGGTTTCGGTTACTACACTTACCGGCAAATGGAAGTATGTAAAAATTGAGCACCCTAATGCCAGTCCGCCGGATACTGTAAAACAAGCTGAGTTAGATGCAAACGTGCCTTACATCCAGTTTACGCCCGAAATGAAGTTCCTGATAGTTTGGGGTGGCAAGTTCCTGTCGCATGGCAGTTTTACGCTTAACGGCAGTAATATGAATATAACAGAGAAACTACCTGATGGTAAAACCCGCGATTTTGTTTTTTACGTTTCGGAACTAACCGAAAACAAGATAGTTTTTGAAAGCACCGGCCCCGATGGCTCAAAGGTTACGGCTTTAAGGGCAAGTAAATTTTAACGGGGCCTCCGCTCCCGCAAGGCCGTGTCTTGTAGGAACCATGTTATGCCATCGCCATTGTTGGTGACAACATAACAGCTGTTCGGAAGATGAAATTATTTCTTAAAAAGCATGTCATTGAGCGTAGCGCGGCAATCTCGTAGCCAATGCATGTACGATCTGTAGAGCTACGAGATTGCTTCGTCGTTCCTCCTCGCAATGACATGGTTTTTTAATCAACATTTTCAATTGATCTGCATCTTCCGAACACCTGTGATGACAACACCAACAACGGAATAGCGACTTAATATTGTTTATACTCTGCAGAGTATAAACGTTGCAAACGCTGCCACAAGGCAAGTAATTTTAAATCCTGCGAATCCTGTGATCCTAAAAATCAAGGTTCTTAATGAGCCACCAAAACATCCCCACTGGCTTCAACCTTGTGTTTTATAAACCGTTTACCAATAAATACAATTAAAAGCGCCAAAATTGATGAAGCTGCCATAACCGCGGCCATGGGCAATGAGCTATGCTGTTTGATTACCGAAATACCGATAGATGACAAAGCGCCCACAGCCATTTGCGAAGCACCCAAAATTGCAGAAGCCGAACCGGCATTTTTAGTAAAAGGGGCAAGAGACAGTGCAGATGTATTTGGGGCACAAATGCCAACACAACAAAGCACTCCAAATATCATAGCAATGGTACCGCCTATCCCAAACCAGTGATTTAACGAGCCTGCAAAAAACACTATCGAGATAATTACCATCAAAATAAGTGATGCACCAATCATTTGTTCGCTTTTATATTTTTTCATCAGCACACTGTTAAGCTGGCTTGAGCCAATAAAACCAACCGAAAGTCCGGCAA
Organism: Mucilaginibacter angelicae; assembly: GCF_042434235.1. Taxonomy (NCBI): domain Bacteria; kingdom Pseudomonadati; phylum Bacteroidota; class Sphingobacteriia; order Sphingobacteriales; family Sphingobacteriaceae; genus Mucilaginibacter; species Mucilaginibacter angelicae. The sequence goes on from NZ_JBHLTS010000022.1 coordinate 48,867, forward strand.
AGATCCATCCGAATTGCGTTTCGCTTACTTTAAACCCCTCAATGAATACAATAGGCGATGATGAAACATAGGCAAACAAACCTGCGAATGCAAATGCGCCGCCGATGGCATAGGTTACAAACTGGGCATCCTTTAAAACCGTTATAAAGTGGCCTATAATCGGCCCAGGCTTTAAAGAGTAGGAAGGATCGGGCTGGTAGCTTTCGGGCAGCCAGAATATTACGGCCAGCAATATCAGCACCGCTATAATTGTTAATACCAGGAAAATAATCTGCCACTCAAAAGCCGCGGTGATATAACTGCCTACCGTAGGGGCCAGCATAGGCGATGCGCCAAGCACCAGTATCAACAATGAAAATACTTTGGCATTATCTTCAACCGGGAAAAGGTCGCGCACCATAGCCATGGCCGCCACGCTTGCCGCACAGCTGCCTACCGCCTGGAAAAAACGGAGCATGATGAGCATTTCGAGCGATGAAGAAAAAAAGCAACCCATTGATGATACAATGTAAAGGCCAAGTCCCCAGTATAGCGGCTTTTTACGGCCGAACCTGTCAAGTAAAGGGCCATAAAGCAGCTGTCCGGCAGCAATGCCTATAAAATAGCTTGATAAAGACAACGCCACCTCATCGGTACTTGTATTCAGGTATTTGGCTATTGCTTTAAAACCCGGCAGGTACATATCGATAGAAAAAGGGCCAAGCGCCGTAAGTGAACCTAATATGAGGATGAGTACAATATATTTTTGTTTAGTCATATGTGTGTTAGTTGATGGTTCATGGATGATAGTTCATAGTTGTGAATGGGCACATATTATGTCATGTCCATACTAAAACTACTATGAACTATGATCAATAACCTATGAACCGAAGCATCAAAACGCCTCGCCTAAATTAAGACTTATTGATGAGAAGTTTTTGCTTACTCCATAATCAAGGCTGATATTGGTTCCCGCTTTTTTATTAAACTTGAACCGCAGGCCTGTTCCTCCGGCGGGGTGCCAGTATACAAAGGCATGATTTTCGGGCTCAGTAACGGAGTTTACGTTTGCAAATACTACAAAGCCCAACAAACCATTCCGGGTAATGTCGCGCCGGTACTCTGTTTCAAAATAAGCAAGCCTGTCGCCCCGGTAACGGCTTTGCGGAAATCCCCTGCCCGACCGCTGATAAGGCTCCCAGCCAAGGCTTGGCAGGTTAAGATATGGCGTGCGCGGCGAAAGTGTTGTCCAGAAGAAAGCCCAGAAAGCCAGTACATTTTTAGGACCTGTATTGTTTAATTGCACATACTTACGCACATCAATGTATAAAGATCGCCAGTCGGTATGGCTTCCAAAAACTTTGGCGTTAATCCGGTAAACCACATTGGCATAGGCTCCCGGCAGTGGATTGATAGAATTTTTGCGCGAATCGTACAATAAATTGAGCGTTACCCCTGATGAAAAAGCATCCTGATCAGCAGCGGTGCCATACTTATAGCCGGTAAACTTTCGCAGGTTTTGATCGCCGTTGCTTTCAATATCCATGTAATAATCAAGATTATAGCCTAAACCCGCATAAAAGTAAGGCTTGATCTTTTTTAACACGCTTTGATAAAAGCGCATATAATTATAGTTTACCAAAAACTTGTCATCAGGCGCCTGTTTACCCCCTAAGCCCCAGGTATATTGCGGATAAACCAGCAAACGGGTATCGCCCTGGATATTCCACTCATTATTATTAAGCCAGATGTTTGACCGGATAGGCAAGCCATACCTGCCCTTTAAATTAAAATAAGGAGTAAAAGTAAAGCTTGATAAATTGGTTGTGGCCTCATCACCAAGATAAAACCCTGCTGTTGTTGAGGTAAACAGCGCCCTGCCGCCGCTCCTTCCATCGGTTGTTGAAGTAGGAAAAACAGAAAAGTAGATTCTCTTCCTTACAGTTGCCTGCTGCCGGGGTTTAATTTTAAAAAACGAACGTACTATATCAATAACATCTCTTTGCGGTACTGTATCTTTTTTTATACTTACGGTATCAGTAACCGGCCCCTGCGCCAGCACCATTGCCGGAATTAAACACAAAATTATTACAGATAACCCTTTCACCATCGTTGCTTAAACAGAAATATCACCCTGCTGTTTGATCGTTAATAATATTAATAACGGATAAAACAGGGCAATCGCTTCAATTTAGCTAAATTTTAATTTAAATAAAAAAGGCCTGTAAAATCAATAATTACAGGCCTTCATAACAATCACTTAAATTAATGGTAAGTTGTTTGTTTAGTTACAGTTGTTTTAGTGGTAGTATAATGATGGTGGGGATGCGCCCTGCGCCAGGCAATGCGTGCCGCGCGTTGCCTTTTTTCCTCGCGCCTGCGGGCTTCATTACCAATAATATAACCACCACCGGCACCAAGTGCACCGCCCACTAAAGCGCCGCCGGCGCTATGGGTGATAAGCGCGCCGGCAACTGCACCGCCGGCACCGCCAATAATTGCGCCCTTACCCTGTTTGCTTATTCCCTTTTTCTTTGTAGTTTGTGCATCGGCATTAATACTGATGAATAACATCAGGCCAATCAAAAAGCACATATATATCATTAACTTTTTCATTGTGGTATGTATTTAATAAGTGTTAACACAAACACTTATACAAATAGCAGGCCGTTATTGAAAATAGCTGTTCAAAAATTCAACAATCTGAACATTAACTGACAATGTTATTTCAGGAAATCCAAAATTGATTTTGAAAATTCGGGGGTACGGCTGGCACTATTATGATCGCCGGGAACGTGAACAAGCTTTGAGCCGGGGATGAGTTTATTAAGAGCAACCTGGCCTTCGCTGTCATGATCTTCGGTTCCGTTAATAAGCAACACCGGAATTTTCACTTTGGCTAATTCCTGCTTGCTGGTTGATGGCTGCCACTTTTGCTGATAGGCTAAAGCAAGTTCATCAAATGGGTTACTGCGGATGTATTTGATCATACCGTCAACATCATGAAAGCTGGTATCGCCCATTAAAGCCTTATAGGCATGGATCCTTCGCGGCCATTCGGGGTTGGTATAAGCATCGCCCATGCCGCCCATTACGGCCTTCTGAACCCGCTTATCCAGCACAAATACGCGCGAAGTAATGATCGATCCGCGTGAGTAGCCTACAATATCATATTGCTTCAGGCCCAGGCTTGTGGCCAGGCCCATAATGTCCTTAGCTTCGGCATCGTTGGCATAACCGGCATCGGTGTGGGGCTTGTCCGACCGGCCGTTGCCCCGCTGATCCAGTATGATCACTTTGTAGCCTGCAGTCAACAGATCATTATAAAGCTGTCCTTTTTTCCAGCCTTCGCCGGTGCCCGAAAAACCATGCACCAGTATTACCGGGAAGCCATCGCCCTTTACCTCGTAATAAATTTTAACGCCATCAAACGAACTGTAGTAGCCGCCGGGGGCAGGAACCTGCTGCGCCAAAACACAGTTACCGATGATCAGCATAAAAATTAACAGGCTTAAACTTGCCGATAGCTTTTTCATAACAAGCATGGTTTATTTTACAAACAGGTTAATAACAGTAACGCCCACAAGCCCGATAATAGAAACAAGCGTTTCCATTAATGACCATGACTTAATGGTATCTTTAATACTTAAATTAAAATACTCTTTATAAAGCCAAAAGCCCGAATCGTTTACGTGCGAAAACGCCAGGCTGCCCGCTCCAATGGACAGTACCATTAAATTAGGGTTAACATGGTTCTGTAAAACCAGCGGCGCAACAATACCGGCAGCAGTTAGCCCCGCTACTGTTGCCGAACCTAAACTAATACGGATAATAGCGGCAATTACCCAACCCAACAGCAGGGGCGGCAGATTAAAGGATTGTAGTTGCGATGCTATCTGGCTGCTTACACCACTGGCCGTTAAAACCTCTTTAAACGCACCCGATCCCGCTATGATCAATAATATCAGTGCCACATCCTTCACGGCATCGGTAAAGCTGCCGGCAAGCTGCCCCATACTTTTGCCTTGCTTTATACCTAAGGTATAAGTGGCAACTATAAGCGCTATCAGCATCACAATTGACGGATCGCCAAGAAATGCAATGAATTTTGATACGCCGGGATCCTTTATATTGAGGTATGGAAAAAATGCAGTAAGCATTAAAAGCAAAACCGGCAATAAAGCGGTAAAAAAACTATTGAATGCACCAGGCAATTTTTCGATGGGTAGTTCTTCGGCACGGAAAGTAGCCAGCGGCTCCGACGGGATCTTTTTAAGAAACTGGGCAAACACCGGGCCCGCCAGTATTATGGCTGGAATAGCGATCATGAGCCCGTAAATAAAGGTTGTTGCCATATTAGCGTGAAACAAAGCCACCAATGCCGATGGCGATGGATGCGGTGGCAAAAAGCCATGCGTTACCGATAAGGAGGCCAGCATAGGCAGCCCTATATAAACCGCAGGCAGTTTGTATTTGTAAACTACCGAAAATATAAGCGGCACCATAAGCACGAAGCCGATACCGTAAAACAGGGGAATACCTATAATAAACCCGGCTGCCACCAACGCCCACTGAATATATTTTTCGCCAACGGCATCAACAAGTACCCCTGCTATTTTTTGTGCAGCCCCGCTTACAGCAACAAGCTTGCCCAGCATAGCGCCCAGGCAAATAATGATAAGCAGCTGGCCCAAAATATCGCCCATGCCTTTTTGCACCGAGGCGGTTACTTTGTTAATAGGTATGCCCAGCAACAGTCCTGCAACTATTGAAACAATCAGAAATGCAATAAAGGGATTTACCTTTGCCAGGCTCACCAGCAGAACCAGCAGGACAATACAAAAAAGGATAGTTAGCAGTACCATTAAGTTATATGTTATGTGTGGCCAGCAGAGCATGGAAAACCCTGCTGTTGCCAACTAAAGTAATAACAAAATTTGGGTTTAGGATTTTTAATGGCAAATGCTTTTAATTACGCTTTAACCAAAGGCATCTATACAGCATTCCCGGCATTACATCCTGAAAAACAGGCGATTCGTGTAAATACCTTACAACATATTGCTATTTACAGCATCGTTCCATTAATTATCTGAAAAATAGTTTTAATTTTGCATTAAAGTTTTATCCGATTAAGATTTAAGCCCAAACCATTGTTTACAGGATTCTGTATTTTTAACGAGCATACTTTAATACCTTTTCGGCAGTTACTTCTTTAATTTTTATTATGTTAAAGCGTATTTTAGTATTGGATGACAATCAGGACATACTTGATATTGTTCACGAAACCCTTACTTATGAACAATTTGAGGTTAAAAGTACATCAATAAGTACCGACGTGCTTCCGTTGATTGAAAGTTTTGAACCCGACCTGGTTATACTTGATTACCGCGTAGCCGGTACTAATGGCGGCGAGATTTGCCGCAACATTAAAGTGCATCCCCGTTTTGGCAATACCCCTGTAATTATCTTTTCGGCTTATGTGAGTAATGACAGCGAATTAATCAGCTATGGTTGCGACGCAATAATCAATAAACCTTTTGATTTGGCCGAGCTTGTTGAAAAGGTTAATAACCTGCTTTAAAAAACAAGCCAATCCTTTTTCAACTACCAAAATTGTTTAGTACCCCTGTGTATTACACCTTTTTGCCCCCCTGCTTTATCCCTTTTTTTTGGTAACCAGGAACCTCTATTATTAAAAAAACAAAAAAAGCATACAAAAGCATTCGTTGTTATAAATAAAGTGCATTTCAGAGGCATTAATTAAGTAATTATCAATACTTCAACAAGCTGATTGAAATATTGATAATTATATTAACTTTGTTATGTAAGTTAATATTAAACAATAAGTTAAATACAATAACCCCTGATTGTATTATGGTACTATCGATAAATGAACAAGAAAAAACGGAGCTAAAAAAAGTTCCTTTATGCCCCAGGTGTAAATCGGAGCTTGACAACCGGGTTCCGAGAGGGTTTCTTGTTAAAAATTTTCTGTTTTTTCTTCCGTTAAAAAGATATATCTGTTATAAATGCCAGCGTAAGCGGTATGTATTGCGATAATTAATTTAATTAATTTCTTAAAAGGAAATTAACACTTACTTAAAAGTACTTTTCATTATTTTCTTATCCTCCGATAATATAGATATTGTATTTTGGCTTCCTCTTATTTAAAAATTTGTGGAAGAAAACGAAGCGAAGTCAAAAAAAAGATATTATTGTCCAAAATGTGGGGCCCCTTACCATTTCCAGATGCGAAGGAGCTGGTTTTTGAAAAACATCCTGTTTTTTATACCCGTAAGGAAATATTTTTGTGCAAAGTGTAAAAAGTCGGCCCACATTTTTATAAAATGATGCTCAACTAATACATTTCTTTTCAATCTTCTCATGCCTTCTTTTCAGAAAGCAAACGTAGCCCGTGTGCCGGTAACAAAATTATTCTGTTATTTTAGAATACCGACCTTATTTGTGTACAATAAACAGGTATTGTGGTCTTTAATATCAGGATAACCGTGCTTTTATAGCCATATAAAATAGTCTTCACAAACCAAAGTGCTTAAACGTAATGCTTGGTATAAAATTTGCTAAGTAATAACTGTTAGTTATTGGAAGACGCAATATCTTACTGAGAATCAATTTTTTTGCTGAAACATTTTTTAATTTTTACATATGCGACGGATATTAGCGGTGGATGATGATAAGGATATTTTAGAGATAATAAAATATATACTGGAAGAATCGGGCTACGAGGTTGAAACTTTAGCCGAAGGTAAAAGTTTGTTCGACCGCATTAAACAGCATGAACCCGATTTAATTTTGCTTGACATTATGCTTGGCAATGTAGATGGGCGCGAGCTTTGCAAAATCCTTAAAAACCAGCAGGAAACTAAAAACATACCCGTTATATTAATTTCGGCCAGCCATGATCCGGGCAGGCTTGACCAGGCCGGATCTCCAGATGATTTTATAGCCAAGCCTTTTGATATTGATGTTTTATTAAGCAGTATAAGCAGCCAATTGAAGCGTGCTGCCTGATATACAACAGCGCAAAAAAAATGGGCAGGCAAATACTCGCCCACCCATTCAAATCAAAACAAAAAACTAAAAATTAAAAATTAAACATTTATAGTAAATGCCTTTTCCCGTTTAGCGCGGTTACGCAGCTTAAAGAAAATGACAAGGTTTAGGAAATGCATACCGCCCAATATTAAAATTATCCAGCCTACTTTATAGCTCAATACTTCAACCACTACCTGCATGCTGCCAATAGAGCCATACTCTTTAAGCGCCAGGCTCATATACCCTATATTTACCAGGTAAAAGCCCACCACCAGCAGCTTGTTAACAGAATCGGCCAGTTCATTGTTGCCGTGAAAAATATCCACTAAAAAGATCCTTCCGTTTTTAAACAGCACTTTGGCAACCCATACGGTTAATGCAATGCTTACCAGCAGGTAAATAACATAGGTTAAAATAAAGTAGTTCATGATGTTGAGGTTTTATTTATTATTAATTATTTAGAATTTTCAGTAAAAATTGAAATTTTAATTTAAAAAAATTTATTTAAACACTTTCAGTATCGAACCAAAAAACCAGTTCTCTTCGGCCTTAAGCATGGTATCCAATGTTTTGTTTACGTTATTAGCCAGCTTGTTAATATCAGTAACCGTAGTTTTAAACGTGTTATAAGCAGGATCCTTTGCATCACCATCTACCGTTACCAACTGATCAAGTATTTTAATAATGGGCGTAAGCTCGCGCTTTTTACGTTCCTCGGCTACACGGCGGGCAATAGTCCAAACATCTTTTTCAGCATAAAAAAACTCTTTGCGCTCACCGGTTTTGTGCTGCTTTTCAACCAGGCCCCAGTCAATTAAATCGCGCAGGGTCATGTTGGCATTACCGCGTGAGATGCTTAGCTCGGCCATTACCTCTTCTGTAGTTAAAGCTTCCGGCGAGATCATCAGCAAAGCATGTACCTGGGCCATGGTGCGGTTTATCCCCCACTCTGATCCCAGCTTGCCCCATGCCTCAATGAATTTTAACCTTGCCTCTGCCAATTCCATGCACAAATATAAACAAGTTTTTAAACTTTCAAAAAAAAATGAAACTAAGATTAGAGGTTAGAGGTTAGAGGTTAGAGGTTAGAGGTTAGAGGTTAGAGGTTAGAGGTTAGAGGTTAGAGGTTAGAGGTTAGAGGTTAGAGGTTAGAGGTTAGAGGTTAGAGGTTAGAGGTTAGAGGTTNGGTTAGAGGTTGAACGACTTACTTCTTATGGGGTTTCAAAATATTATCAACAATATACACAGTATTTGCATCAACCTTTACCAATCTTTAGGAAGCATTCATTGTAAATTTTATAAGGGCGTTGCCTGCGGCCCGGGCTGTACGCTCATACTACACATGGCCTTAGCCACTTGGCCGGTATCCGCTACCATCCCTAACGCGGATCGCGATTCATTGATCAATTAAGTTATTATATTGTTATGCTCCCCGTCGGCAGATAAGTTTCGGGCGAAAGCGGGCAGAACAATGGTGGGCACGTGCGGCTGCAAGGGCATAGCAAGTTTTTGCAGAAGCGAGGCCCGGAGCGAGCGAAGCGGGGCAAAATAATTGCAGCCGTGGTTCTGGCCGGTTTGCAGGGCAAAGGCCTTGTGCGGCAAAGAAACATTTCTGCCGACTTGATTTTTGGTTACTTTTTATCAAGAAAAAGTAACAGCCCACCCGCGGCAATTGAGCGGGCCAATGCTTATTAAAGCAACAAATTCCGTTACTTACCCAAAAATGGACAGCATCTACGGCGCAATTTATCTTCTATATGGAACTTATTACAAACGAGGTAAATCCTCATATAGCAACTACCCTCTAATCACTCCTTAAAAGCCCATCTATCTTCATATTCCATTCCTGTTGGTATGACTGGTTCGCGCCATGGCTGGTTTCATTATCGTATTGATTCTGTAACTGGTTCATTTCACGGTACGAGTCGAGGTATTGTACATTAATATAGCCATCATAATTATCAACCGGCAGTTTCATAGCTATGAGGGCCTGCTTAAAATGCCGGGCTACTATGGCCACAATATCAAAATGCCTTTGCTCATGGTTTAGTGCATAACTGGTACGCCCCTCCGGTTTTACCCAGGCGGCACTTTTAGGTAAAAACACGCGCATGCTCACCCTTACAACAACTATCGATTTTACAACATCCACTTGTTCGGTATAACCGAACCCGGGCAGCACCTCGGCAATATATTTTACGCCGCGGGCCTTATCCTGAAAGTCATTCCAGGTCAAAGGCCGCTTTGCCGAATAATAGATGGTATCGCCTTCGGGCTGTTCCGAATAATCGCTGAAGATCAGCTTCACCCCTTTAGCCAGTTTAATGTTGGTATCCGCTTCACGGTTAATCCATTTATTAAAAAAATCAAGACCGGCCATAAGCGCCCGGCTCATCAGCAACCCGGTATCATACTGCTGTCCGGCACTGCGATAGTAGGTCGTAGCAGCCGGATAATCAATCAAATGCACATTGCCCTCATCCTTTTTCAATTCAAACCACAATTGTATTTCCAGCCGGCCCTCTACCCTGCCATCGGTCATGGCTGTTTCAGTGAGTTTTAATTTTTTTATACGGATGCCGATAGGGCGCAAGGTTTTATTAACAGGGATAGCATAATCGATAAATTGCTTCACTGAAATTGCTGCACCGCCATGTAAATCTACCTTATATTTCACCGCCGGTAAACTGCCAGGGGTAGGCAATAACCAGGCTACGGCACTTCGGTCGGGCCGTTCATCAACAACATTGGCTATATAAAACTCATTAGTTTTTTCATTTAACTGCCTGTTTGTTAAAACAATTTCTGCATTTGTTTTTTGTGCTTTTGAATTTAACGGACAAAACACAAGCATGTACAAAATCACCGGCAACCACAATCCCGCCCTGTTAAAAACACTGTTCATAACTGATAAAAATAAAAGATGGGGCACACTGCCCTCAAGGTATTATAATGCTCAAAATACAAATAAATTGCACTGTTTAACGCCTAATCATTACCTTTGATTATCCACCGCCGGTACCACGGCAATACTTAACAATTTTAAAGTTTTCCACATGGATATGATCTTAAGTATTACCTTCGTTAAAAGAAGTGTTATCCACAATTGTTAATTTCTAATGTGAAAAGCCTCTTTTTGGTTTAGCTATTTTCGCACTATCGTTAGTATGCGCTTTATGATCAAAACAAGATACATCACCCTGCTCATTCCCGTATTTTTATTCTCAACTGCACGAGCCCAGCAAAACCCTTCCACTCAAATTTACCGCACTTACCATGCGGCTATTGACCTGATGGACAAGGGAAAATTTGCTTCGGCTGCCGAACAATTCCGTTTGGTTGAGGCTTACAAAATTAAAACAAGCACCCAGCCGCAGTTTGAAACCGAGTTATCACTCACTAAAGAAAACTGCCAGTATTACGAAGCTTTCTGTGCCCTTAATCTGGGTAACGATGATGCCGAAAGCATGTTCCTTCGTTTTATAAAAGAACACCCCGAAAACCCGCTTACCAGGCAGGCTTTTTTCCAGATAGGCAAATCGTACTTTAAACAAGGAAAATATGAAGACGCCATCCGCTGGTTCAATAAAGTTGAAGCAGGCGAGCTTAACGGGCACGACAATACCGAATATAAATTCCGTAAAGGTTATGCCTACTTTGAGTTAAAGGATTTCAAAAATGCCCAGCTGCTTTTTGGCGAGGTTAAAAATAAGCGTTCGGAATTTACCGAGGATGCTACCTATTACTTTGCCTACATAGCTTATCTAAATAAGGACTATCACCTGGCACTGGTAAACTTTGAAAAGCTTAAAAATTCAAAGAAATACGAAAACAGCTATCCTTATTATATCTCGGCTGTTTACTTTTTAGATAAACGTTATGATGATGTGATCAATTACGCTGTGCCTATTGTAAACAGCACCCATCAGCAAAACGAAACTGAGATGCTGCGCATCATAGCAGCATCATACTTTGCCAAAGCCGATTACGACAATGCGGTTAAATACTACGGCCGCTTTGAAGACCGCGACCAGGGCCGTACCCAAAATACGCAGGACAGCTACCAAATGGGTTATACCTACTATAAAGTAGGCAACTATGCCAAAGCTGCCAGCGAACTGGAAAAACTGGTTGAACAGCATGATGTTTACAGCCAAAGCGGCAACTATACCCTGGGCGATGTGTTCCTGAAAATGAACAACAAACAGAGCGCCCGTAACGCGTTCCTGAATGCTTCAAAGCTTGATTACGACAAGCAATTACAGGAAGATGCCCTTTACGAGTACGCCAAACTATCGTACGAGCTTGACTTTAACCTGCAGGCTTTAGGCGCTACAAGGTTATATTTAGCTACCTATCCGCGTTCAAAACGTATTGATGAGGTTAAGGTATTATTAGGCGAGGAATTATTGAACTCGCGCAGCTACAAAGAAGCGGTTGAGATCCTGGAGCCTATCCCTAACAAAACCCAAAGTGCCCGTTTAGCTTATCAAAAAGTTACCTACTACCGCGGTTTGGAATTTTATAACGAGCGCGCTTTTGAAAATGCGATAGGTATTTTCCTGCGCTCATTAAAAGATCCGGTGGATAGTAAAACTGAAGCATTAACCAACTACTGGATGGCGGAGGCCATGTTTGAGGTTCGTAAATACAGCGAATCTGTTGAAACTTTTGAAAAGTTTCTGAGCATGCCTGAGGCTAAAGAAACTGATGTTGCCAATTATGCAAACTACGCTTTGGCTTACGCAGCCTTTGGCGGTGAGCAGTATAAAAAAGCCGCTAATTACTTCGAGAAGTTTTTACAGGGCGATGTAAAAGATGTAAACACTCAAAACGATGCGATAACCCGCCTGGCTGATAGCTACTTTGTGCTGAAGAGCTACGGGAACGCCATGACGTACTACAACCGCATTATAGCCATGCACAACCAGGGCGAAGATTATGCCTTGTTTCAGCGCGGTATGATCCAGGGTTTACAGGGTTCCTTAGATACCAAGATCAGTACATTGAATGATGTATTGAACAAATTCCCTAACTCTGATTATGCCGATGACGCCTCATTTGAGATAGCTTATACCTACTTCCTGAAAACAGATGGTGATAAAGCTAAAACTGATCTGAATGCCATGATCCAGAAATATCCGCGCAGCAGCTATGTGCCGCGTGCGCTGGTTACTATTGGTTTAATTGATTACAATGCAGGTAATGACGATCTGGCTGTTGAATCATTTAAAAAAGTGGTGCAGGATTATTCCTCAACTGATGAGGCTAAACAGGCTTTAAAACAGATAGAAAAGATCTATACCGATAAAGGTGATGCCCAAACATTCATCAACTATGCGGGTACTACTCCTATCGGTAACTATACCACATCTGATCAGGAAAGCATTATGATAACCGCAGCCAACAACCTTTATCTTAAAGGCGACTGGCAGGGTACCGTAAGTGCGGTGAACGCTTATTTTGACAAGTTCCCGAGCAAACAGATCTACGAAAAGCAGGCTCGCTTTATCCGCGCTCAGGGACTGGCTAATTTAGGTCGCACGGAAGAAGCCGTTGTTGATTACAATGTGATCCTGAACGACTGGACAAGTGCTTACAGCGAAAAGGCATTGATCAGCATGGCAAAGCTATACATGCAGCAAAAGAAATATAACGAAGCTGTAGTGTTCCTGAAACGTTTGGAAACCAATTCTGAATACAAAGCTGATTATACCTTCGCCATCACTAACCTGATGTATTGCTACTCGGAAATGTTAATGACCGACGATGCTATCAAGTACGCTGAGCTGGTTAAAACCAATGATAAGGCATCGCAGGAAGATAAATTCAAAACCGGTTTATATGAAGGTAAAGCCTACCTGGCAACCGGCGATACCGCCATTGCTATAAAGCAATTTACCTACACCGCAACCAATACCAAAACTGTTGCTGCTGCCGAAGCCCGCTACAACCTTGCCTTTATTGAGTACGAAAAAGGCCGTTACAAAACATCGCAAAAAATGTGTTTTGACCTGGCTAAGGAAATGCCAAATTACGATTACTGGGTAGCCAAAACGTACATTTTGCTGGCCGATAACTACGTAGGCTTAAAAGATACCTTCCAGGCAAAAGCAACCCTTCAAAGTATCATTGATAACTATAAAGCCGATGACGACATATTACCTACTGCTAAAGAAAAGCTGGATAAACTGAGCGGCCGCAAAACCAAGGCCCCTGCCGCAAGTACCAAAGAAACTACCCAGCCCGATACAACTAACAAACAGTAACAAAGAGTAATATAAAAAAAAGACAAGCAATGAACTCAAGATACACATATACGCTGCTTACCTTAATAATAGCATTATACTTTGTTCCTGCTCAGGCACAAACAAAGAAACACGCCAAAAAAGCAACAGTAAAAACAGTAACTAAAAAGCCGGCTGCTAAACCGGCGCCTAAAAAAGCCGCTCCAAAACCAGTAACTAAAAAAGCTGCCGATAGCAAAAGTTTAGGCGATGCAGCTGCTAAAACAGTGCAGGATACTACTAAAAAAGGCGGTGGTAACAACCCCAACACATCTGCCAACGGCGGTAGCTTATCCGAGGAGATTGTAGTAACTACAGCCTATAAGCCGGTACTGGCCGATGCAGTTAAGATCCGCCGTAACCCCGACCTGGAAGATAAAGTGCCATTTAAAGCACCATTAACCTACGCGCCGCTTGATAAACGCCAGGAGCAAAACTCCGAGATCAGGCAGCTTGACCCAATGAAAAGGCCGGCCGAGCAGGATTCGATACTTACTAATAACTTTGCTAAAGTTGGTTTTGGCAACCTGAAAAGCATTTTTGGTGAAGCTTATTTTGCCAACGGCCGCGACCAGGCGTTACAGTTTGGCGGTCATATTAAACATTTTTCACAATCGGGTTCGCTGCAAAAACAAACCGAAAGCCGTGATGATGTTGGCGTATTTGGCAAAAGCATCATTGGCGATAATAACATATCGGGCCGCATAAACTACAACCGTTTAGGCACTTACTTTTACGGTTATAACCAGGATATTCCCGATAATAATTTTGAGCCAACCAAACAGCACTTTAATACTATAAGTGGTGAAGTTGAGCTGGCTAAAAACTATAAGGATGTTGAAAACGATTTCACTTATGCTGTAAAATTAAAAGGCTACGCTTTCAGCAATGCTTACCAGGCTCGTGAAAACAATATCGTGATATCAGGCTTTTTAAACCAAACTGTTAAGCAGTTTTATGCCGGTTTAAGCGGATCATTGGATCTGGCCAGCCAGAAAGATAGTCTTTACAACCTCGGTAATAATATTGCACGGGTTAACCCTTACATCAAATTTCAGGGTGATAACTACAAGATAGATGCAGGTGTTAACATTGTAAAAGAGTTTGGCGATTTCGGTAAGTTTTACATTTTCCCGGCTGCCAAGCTTGAGGTACAGGTGATCCCGAAATATGTACGCCTGTTTGTTGAGGCCAAAGGCGATGTTAACCGCTCTTCATTGCGCGATTTTGCCATGATCAACCCATTCATCGGTCAAAACATCAATATCAAAAACTCGGTTGACCAGCTGGATATCAGCGCAGGTTTAAAAGGTACTCTTGCTCCCGGCTTAAGCTTTAAAGCAGCCATATACCGCAACAGCATTAAAAACATGCCTTTAATGGTGAGTAATTTTAATGCCGAAGGCAACAAATTTGCTGTTATTTATGACGATGGCAAAGCCCGCGTAAATGGCTTTAACGGTGAATTAGACTTTAAGGCGACAGACGATTTTAACATTTTTGGCCGCGTTGAAATAAAAGACTATCAGCTGGCATCAGAAAAAGAACCATGGAACCTGCCTAAGTTTTTACTAACTGCAGGTACTGCCATACATATCGATAGCAAAATCACTGTTACAGGCTCATTGCTTATCCGCGGTTCAACTACCGACAGGTTATTGGTATTAGTACCATCTACCACGCCGGGTGGCACTGCGGTTTACAACCAGGTTAAACAGCCAATTAAAGGTTTTGGCGATTTGAGCGGCAGCGTTGAATACAAGATCAACAGCAGGTTTTCGGTATTTGCGCAAGCTAATAACATCCTGAGCAGCTCATACCAAAATTGGTTATACTACCCTAACTACGGATTTAATATATTTGGCGGCGTAGGCTACGCGTTTTAAGCCCTGTTTGATGTTTTAAAATTAACCGTATTTTTGCCCGATGGATATAGCCAATTATTTAAGCGAACTACTTGGCCGGTACACTGAAGTAAGTGTACCCGGCCTGGGCTGCTTTTCGCGGCTCCGTGTAAATGGCTATTATGATGATGAGCAGGCAACATTTTATCCGCCCGGTCATAAGCTGCACTTTGATCAGCAGTTAAAGGACGATGAGATCCTTACACAGTACATTGCCGAAAAGAAAAAGATCTCGCTGGCATCGTCCAAGTATTTTACCGAAAAATACATTAACGGCCTTAAGCAGGAACTGACACTGCGCGAAGTGCCTTTTGCCGAATTAGGCTGGTTTTATTTACAGGAAGGTAAAATAGCGTTCAGGCCGCAGGAACAGGCACAGGGTACCGATCCTTTATTTTTTGGTTTGCCCCCGATTAAAATTAACAAGGTAAATTATATACCGCCGCCACTCCCGCCGCCGCCTTTACCTACTGCAATACCTTTGCAGCAAACTTATACCCCGCCGCCTGTAACCACAATACCGGCTGATAGTGAGCCCGAATATGTTGCTGACGAGCCGGAAGTTAAACGTAATACAAACATCTGGATTATTATTGCATTGGTAATAGTTGCACTTGCTGCTGCATTATTTGGTGTGTATAAATATAACCCTGCACTATTACATCTTACTGACCAGGATACTACTGATCAACCAAAGGTTGAAAAGCCCAAACCTACTCCCGTGGTTAAGCCGGATAGTATTAAAAAGGACTCAACCCCAGCCGTCACTGATACCACTAAGGCAATTTCCAGGCCGGTTGCCGCGTTAAATAAACCGGTAGTTAAAACAGATACCGTAGCTAAGCCTGAATTCGCGATATTTTTAGGATCGTTTAAAACCGAATCAAAAAGTGAAGAGGCCGTTAAAGATTACAAAAGTAAAGGCATTGATGCCCGCATACTGAAAGGTCCGGGAACGGGTCCGCGTATCAAGATCATAATCGGTGGGTTTTCCTCATCCGAAGAAGCAGAAAGCACGAGAAAAAAACTCATATCACAAGGAAAAATAACGAAAGATACTTACTCAAAACAAATTACTGATTCCACGAAATGACTTTATTATTAATTCAGCAACTTACAGATACCGCCAAACACCTGGCAGATACCGCAAATCACGCCGTAACAACTGTGGCCGCACCAGCCGAAGACCTTCGCTTTGGCGACCTGTTGATCAAGGGTGGCTGGGTAATGATCCCGATAGGTATTTTAGCTGTACTGGGGCTTGTAATATTTTTTGAGCGTTATTTTACTATTCGTAAAGCATCCCGTAACGAATCAAACCTGATGGTGCAGGTACGTGCCAGTATCCACTCGGGTAACCTTGAATCGGCTATTGCAATTTGCCGTAACAACAACACCCCGCTTGGCCGCATGCTGCAAAAGGGCTTATTGCGAATTGGCAGGCCGATCAAAGATATTGAAGGCGCAATTGAAAACGTTGGTAAGCTGGAAGTATCCAAACTGGAAAAAAATATTGGCATTTTAGGTATCGTAGCCGGTATAGCGCCGATGTTTGGGTTCCTTGGTACCATTGCCGGTGTAATCAAGATCTTTTATGATATCTCAAAAACCGATAACATCAGCATGGGTGTAATTTCGGGCGGTTTATATGTAAAAATGGTAACATCAGCTGCCGGGTTGTTTGTAGGTATCGTAGCTTATGTTTGCTACCACATCTTAAATATGATGGTTGACAAGGTGATCCTTAAACTGGAAACCGATGCTATTGAATTTATTGACCTGTTAGAGGAACCGAGCAAATGAATTTAAGAAAACGACACAGGGGCGCATCCGCAGAAGTACATACATCGGCAATGAACGATATTATGTTCTTTCTGCTGCTGTTTTTCCTCATAGCTTCAACAGTTACCAATCCTAATGTTATTAAGCTGGTGCTGCCTAAATCATCAACAGGGCAGTCGGTATCTAAAAAAACGATAACAGTATCTGTAACCAAAGATCTTAAATACTACGTTGATAAAAAGGAAATCCCGGTAGATGCCCTGCAAACTACACTGGCAGGTTATAAAAACCTGGCTACCGAACTTACCATAGTTTTGTATGTAGATAAAACCGTAGCCATACAGGATGTGGTACAGGTGATGGATGTAGCACAAAAATTAAATATTAAACTGGTTTTGGCAACGGAACCAAAGGGCTAACAGTGGCAGTTGCAGTTTAAAAGTTTGCAGTAGCTTATTGCAGTAAGTTACTGTAATCAATTAAACAAACTGCCACTCTATTATAAAAGCAGGCAGTTGGCAGTTTTGAGTGGACAGTTAATATTTAATGCTAAACTTAATAACTTTGCCAACTGCAATAATTATAAAATAACTGCAATTGCTTAACGCAAATTAAGCAAACTGCAAACTGAACAAAAATGGAGTACAGGGAAGAAAATAACTATCCGAAAGCATTTATAGCAACAGGCATTATTATGGCTGTGCTGATAGCGGCATGTTATTTTATTGTGTTTAAAAATCCGCCGGTTGAAGAAAACGGAACAGGCGGTATCCTTGTGAATTACGGCACGGTTGATGAAGGCATGGGCGATGATTACATGAGCACAGAAGAACCTTCTGTAGCCGAAAAAGCTAATCATACCAAACCGGATAAAGTTACAGAAACCAAACCCACCGAAGAAAAGCCCACACCCGAAAGCAGCGAGAAAACGGTAGTTACCCAAAATACAGAGGATGCGCCTGAAGTAGCTGCACCAACTAAAAAACCAAGCCAAAATGTAGCTCCTACCCCGCCGGTAAAAACGCCACCGGCTAAACCAAGTGTTAACCAAAACGCGTTGTACAAAGGCAAAGCATCAACCGGTACAGGTGAAGGCGATGGTACAGGCAAAACACCCGGCAATCAGGGTAAAACTACAGGTACTACACTCACCAATAACTATAACGGAACAGGATCGGGCAATGGCGGCAGCCTGAACATGGCACAGCGTAACTTTGTGAGTCGGCCGTCGGTAACAGACGATAATCGTCAGACCGGTAAAATAGTGGTGGATATCCGAGTGGATAGGAATGGCAATGTAACTTATGCCAGAGGCGGTGCCCGCGGTACTACTATAACCGACGATGCATTAGTTCAAAAATGTGAGGATGCTGTACGCAACTCTAAACTTAATCCCCTTGAGAACGCCGAGGAAGAGCAAAAAGGCACCGTTGTTTTTGTATTTAAGGTAAATTAATTCAGTTTGCAGTTTTAGGTTTGCAGTTAGCATACCCAAATTAATAGCTTTGCCTTAGCAACTGCCTATTGCAAACGGGCGACTGCAAACTGCAAAATGAACTACAACGAAACCCTCCAATACCTTTACACCCAGCTCCCCATGTTTACCAGGGATGGGGCTTCGGCATTTAAGAAAGACCTTACCAATACGCTTGAGCTTTGCAGGCGGCTGGACAATCCCCAGCATAAGTTTAAAAGTGTGCATGTAGGCGGCACCAACGGTAAAGGTTCAACATCGCACATGCTGGCAGCTGTTTTACAAACAGCGGGGTATAAAACAGGGCTCTATACTTCTCCCCATCTTAAAGATTTCCGCGAGCGCATCCGCGTTAACGGGCAAATGATCAGCGAGCCAACTGTTATTGATTTTGTTGAAGACCATAAGACCGATTTTGACGAAATAGCCCCCTCATTTTTTGAGATGACCGTAGCGCTTGCCTTTGATGTTTTTGCAAAGGAAAAGGTAGATATAGCTATAATTGAAGTAGGCCTGGGCGGCAGGCTGGATTCAACCAATGTGATCACCCCGCTCCTTTCTGTAATTACCAACATAGGCTGGGACCACATGAACATGCTTGGCAATACCCTGCAACTGATAGCAGGCGAAAAAGCAGGCATTATTAAACCGGGGATTCCGGTGGTTATTGGTGAACAACAACCGGAGGTGGCGAACGTATTTACTGAAAAGGCCGCCCAAACTAATAGCAGGATCCGGTTTGCATCGGAAGGATGGATTGCAGAAAAGGTTAAAGGTGAAAGGCAAAAGGCGAAAGATGGTGCTGAAGAACTATTGGAGATCCACATCCAAAGTAAAGACCCCGGACTTAAAACTTACAACTTAGCACTTGACCTCCCCGGTACCTATCAACTCAAAAATGTAAAAACCGTTCTGACCGCGATTGAAGAGTTAAAAGGAATAGGCTTTGATATCAGCGATGATGATATCCATAATGGCCTGTCGCGGGTAAAAACCCTCACCGGTTTACATGGCCGCTGGGAAACCTTAAGCCAAAACCCGCTTACCATTTGTGATACCGGGCATAACCCCGACGGCATACAGGAAGTAATGAAAAACATTGCGTCCGTCGATTACAAGCACTTGCACATGGTGATCGGGATGGTGAATGATAAAGATACCGGCAAAGTATTACCAATGCTGCCAAAAGATGCTACCTATTATTTTTGCAAACCTGATATCCCCAGAGGTTTAGATGCCGAAAGTATGAAAGAACAAGCGGAGGCTTATGGCTTAATCGGCGAAGCTTACCCATCGGTAAAAGAAGCCCTGTTATCAGCACAAAAAAGTGCAGGCAGTGACGATCTTGTATTTGTTGGCGGGAGTACTTTTGTGGTAGCGGAGGTGGTATAAAAAATTAAAAAAAGCCGTCATTGCGAGGTACGAAGCAATCCCCGATTTACAGAGACGCTCTGCACAATTTGGGATTGCTTCGTACCTCGCAATGACGCGTTTTAATCTCTCTTGGATATCCCGGAGGAAAAATTCAAAACAGTTTCCTCCAAACAACCTCACCTGTTACCGCTCCGCCAGTAGTTGGCGCGGGCACAGTATACTTAAAAATATCTCCCGAAATTGTAAACGGCCGTTTTTGCTGTGTACCCTCCCAGTTTGGGAATGATGCGTGTTCGATATTGAAGATGATGTTAGCGCCTTCAACTTTATAAGTACCATAATGGGCGTTACATCCTTTAACCGCAGCTTTGTACTCTTCGTCGGTTCCCTTACTTTTATCCCCGGATGCAAATTTCGGCCGGCCTTCGCTGTAGATCTGCAAAGTATAATGCCCCATAGCATCAAATATCAGGATCCCTTTTGGCGAATTGCCATAAAGATGGATGCGGCTGCCGTCGGCGGCAATATTATCAACGGTCATTAGTTCATATGTCCCGGTCAAATTACTAACGCCGGTTTTGTTTTGTGCCGATACCCTGCAGGCAAGCATCAAAAAGATGAAAAGCAATTTATATTTCATACCACTAAGTTATATTTGCTATATTCCATTAACAATAAGGTACAAAAAAGTAGCCTGATTACTAAAAAGTTACCATGCTGTAAATCAGTTATATTATTTTTAATTGATGGATAAAAAATCGAATCATCCGGCACCAAAATGCGGCATCGACTACGCTTTTCAGCGGATAGGCGGTAAATATAAAGGCCGTATCCTATGGCGTTTGCGCAATGGCACCATGCGCTACGGCGAGTTACGCCGTACAGTTACGGGTGTAACCTCAAAAATGCTTACCCAGGCCCTGCGTGAATTGGAAGATGATTGCCTTATTGTGAGGCAGGTATATATAGAAGTGCCGCCAAGGGTTGAGTATACTCTTACAGATACGGGTAAAGAACTTCTCCCCTTTCTACAACTACTGCGCGATTGGGCCAAACACCAGATGCAGATTAATGATATACTGGCCATGCCATAATTTAATTTCAACAACTGTCAAAAACACCTTTATTAATCTGCTTAAAGTTATATTTTTACTCGTCCAATCCTTACCTTAAAAATATGACATATATAGCATCTGCCGATAGATATCAGACCATGCAATACCGCCGTTGCGGCAACAGTGGCATCAAGCTTCCGGCTATTTCACTGGGCCTTTGGCACAATTTCGGTCACGTTGATGTTGCCGATAACTACCGCAAAATATTACACCTTGCTTTCGACAGCGGCATCACCCATTTTGACCTGGCCAATAACTACGGCCCACCTCCGGGCTCGGCCGAAGAGAATTTTGGAAAAATCCTTAAAGAAGATTTCCGCGATTATCGTGACGAGCTCATTATATCAAGCAAAGCCGGTTACACCATGTGGCCGGGTCCGTATGGCGACTGGGGCTCAAAAAAATACCTGGTAGCCAGTCTTGATCAAAGCCTTAAACGCATGGGACTTGATTATGTGGATATTTTTTATCATCACCGCCCGGATCCAAACACGCCCCTTGAAGAAACCATGGCTGCCTTGGATCTGATCGTTCGCCAGGGCAAAGCGCTCTATGCAGGTGTATCCAACTACCCTGCCGAACTGGCTTCCAGGGCTATCAAAATTTTGAAAGACCTTGGCACGCCATGCCTTATTCATCAGCCCAAATACTCTATGTTTGAGCGCTGGGTTGAAGGCGGTCTGTTGAATGTTTTAGGTAATGAAGGCGTTGGCTGTATCCCATTTTCACCACTGGCGCAAGGCTTGCTTACTGATAAATACCTGCACGGCATCCCCGAAGATTCGAGGGCGGCAAGGCCAACCGGCTTCCTTCAAAAAAGCCATATCACCGATGAGCGCCTGAGCCAGATTCGAGACCTGAACAGCTTGGCAGTACAACGCAGCCAGTCGCTGGCCCAAATGGCATTGGCCTGGATCCTGAAGGATGAGCGCGTAACATCGGTATTAATAGGTGCAAGCAGGCCAGGGCAATTATCTGATTCATTAAAAGCATTGGATAACCTCCGGTTTTCGGCAGAGGAATTGGCGAGGATAGAAGAAATTTTAGCCCCCTAATCACCATAGGGGGGACATATTGTAATAATAAAAAAATAACTATTTTTAAAGTCTCCCCTTTCAGGGGGAGATTTAGAGTGGGCTTATGAGCACAATAAACTGGGGTATTATAGGCTGCGGTAACGTAACCGAGAAAAAAAGCGGACCAGCATTTAAAAAAGTGCCTGGAAGCAACCTTGTGGCCGTGATGCGCCGCGATGCAGAAAAGGCTGCCGATTATGCTGCGCGCCATGGCGTAGGTAAATGGTACAGTGATGCCGGTGAGCTGCTGGATGATCCGGACTTGAACGCGATCTACATAGCTACCCCTCCGGCCTCCCATCTCGACTATGCGCTTACCGCCCTAAAAAAGGGATTGAATGTTTACGTTGAAAAACCGGTAACCCGCAATTCGGCCGAGGCAAAGGCTATGGCAGCAGCTGTAAAGGATAGTACCTCAAAACTTACCGTTGCACATTATCGCCGGGCTTTGCCCATGTTTTTAAAGGTTAAAGAACTGATAGATACCCAGTTGATAGGCGAAATTCGCACCGTACAGATCAGGATGTGGCAAAGCCGCAAACCGGCTCTTGTTGCTGATGTGGAAACCAACTGGCGTGTACTCCCTGAACTATCGGGCGGCGGCTATTTCCATGACCTTGCCCCTCATCAGCTCGATTTGATGTTGTATTATTTTGGCGAGCCGGAAATGTATCATGGTTTTTCGCTCAACCAATCAAACTCAACACCTGCCGACGATCATGTGTGCGGGCAGATCCTGTTTAAAAACAAGGTGGTGGTTAATGGCTCATGGTGTTTCAATGTAGCCGAAAGCGAAACTACCGATACCTGCGAGATCATCGGCACAAAAGGAAAAATAACCTTCCCGTTTTTTGGCAATTACATCAGCTGGAAAACCGATACGGAAGAGGAAACAATAACATTTACCCACCCTGAACATATTCAACAACCATTTATAACTAAAATAGTAGCTTACTTTAAAGGCGAAGGGCCAAACCCCTGCCCCATTGAGGAAGCAGTGACGCTGATGGATATCATCGACGCGTTTACATTAAAAAAGTAAATGAAAAACCTAACCTTATCGTATCCGCCCATGCCTGCAGGGGCCGATAAAAATGTAGTTAAGCCCTCAAAAGCTTTCAAAAAGCACGTCTATTTTGCTGTGGGCGCAATCATTTTATTTGTGCTTTGTTACATGCTTTTATTTTTAGGATCGCTGGGGATAGCTATAGCATTTGGCTATATCGGTGTGGCTATTATAATGTTGCATCCGGCATTTATAACCCTTGCGGCAGGTATTGCACTGATATTGTCGGGCCTTATGCTGGTTTATTTCGTGATCAAGTTTATTTTCAAGCGTACCCATATTGATAATTCAGACATGATCGAAATAACATCAGACCAACACCCGGCATTATTTGAATTTATCTACAAAATTACTGCCGAAGCCCAGGCTCTAAAACCTAAACGCATTTATCTGTCGGCCGATGTAAATGCCGGTGTGTTTTACAGCTCAAGCTTTTGGAGCATGTTTCTGCCGGTTAAAAAAAACCTGAAGATAGGTTTGGGGTTGATAAACTCCATAAACCTGTCGGAATTTAAAGCGGTGATGGCACATGAGTTCGGCCATTTTTCGCAACGGAGTATGAAAGTTGGCAGCTATGTATACAACTTTAACAAGGTAATTTATGATATGCTGTACGATACCGAGGATTATAGCAACCTTGTTAACAGCTTTGCGCGGATTCATGGTGTGTTTTCTCTTGTTGCTGCTATAAATGTAAAGCTTATACAAGGGATGCAGTTCATTTTGCGTAAAATATATATAGTGGTTAACAAAGCCCACCTCGCCCTGTCGCGTGAAATGGAGTTCCAGGCTGATGCTGTTGCGGCATATGTAAGCGGATCAAACCATATCATTACCTCCCTGAAACGCGTTGATATAGGACAAGCTTGTTACGATAACCTTATCAATTATTCGCGTACTAACCTGAAACAGAATAAACGGGCAGATAACCTTTATCCCCAGCACCTGGAAATGATCGGGCATTTTGCCGGCTACCATAAAATCAATACAGATGCTGCTTCGCTGCCAATCATTGAAAACGGCTGGAATTTACCCGAAACCAGCGAAATAGTAATTAAAAACCAATGGTCGTCGCACCCTACCAATGAGGAACGTGAAGCCCACGCTAACCGGATAAACCTGATCACCCCTCCGGTAACAGAACCTGCCTGGGCGCTTTTTGAAAATCCGCTGAAAGTACAGCTACAGCTTACCAATCATTTGTATGAAATAGTTAATACAGATAAAAATGCCGAAACAGTAACCCTTGAAAGCTTTAAACAAGACTTTTACGGTAAGATCAATGAAAACTCTTTCGATCCGCTGTACAATAACTATTTTGATGACCGGCTTATAACCCCGTTTAATATTGAGGAAGCAATAACAGCCGAAGATAATGACCGCGGGCAAACTACTTTTGAAGAGTTGCTGAATACTGAGAACAGCAGCCTGCCGGCAAGGGCACGGCGTATGCAGGCCGATATCGACATATTTGGTCAGCTTAATACAGCCGACCATATCAAAACTTTTGATTTCCGGGGTACTAAATATCACCCGGATGACATTTATCCACTTCAGGCATCGCTTACAGAAGAATGTAAGATTGTACAAAAAAGAATAGAAGACCTGGACAAACAACTCTTCCTATTCTTTTACAAACACTCGGCCGGTACTGAACGCGAATTATTGACTATGCAATATAACAGCTTATTTAAGTACCAGCAGGAAGCAATCACCGACTATGATATGTACAATAACATCATGCGTGCCATGGCCCCTGTTTATAACAAAATGACGCCTGATCAGATCAATGATACCCTTGCAGAAGTTTACAAACAGGAACGCCACATAAAAAACCGGATAAAGGAGATTTTAACCGATGAAATAACCCGTGCCTATTTTAATGAAGAAGAGGTTAAAACTTTAGAAGGATACCTTGCTGCCAAACATATATACTACCTTAAACCAGGATATGACAATAAGGCCTTACAAAACTTCAATGAAGCGATGGATATTTACGTATCGGGCATCGCTAAACGCAATTTTGAAATAAAGAAAAACCTGCTTAATTTCCAGCTTCAACTTATTAATTAAACTAACTTAATCACAATGAAAAAAACCCTTACCCTGATCACAATTATAGTAGCGTTTTGCTTCACAGCAAAAGCCCAAACCTTTCACGTTCCTGAAAACTATACGCTAAAGGAAAAAGAAGATTATGGCAAATATGAAGATGATGTAATAAAAGCTGTTGACTGGCTTCAGGATACGCCATGGGCACTTGAGGATCAAAAACGTATGGAAACCAACGCCTTCCTGATGAAATGGATGCAGGGAAGCCCTACCGTGAGCATTGAAATTAACACCAGCGTAGCAAAAATGACCGAAAAGAACCCGCAGCTGCTCATGACCTTTATGGGAGGTTATACCAAATATGCCCTTCAAAACAAAAGCGCCTTTAATAAAACTAAGGCAAACCAAGCCGGTGTAAAAGCGGTGATTGACAAGTATGTTGTTGAAACAGACCATAAAAACAATAGCCTGCTCAATAAACTCACCAAAATTGAAAAAGACGGCAAATTAGCCGATTGGATGGCTTCTGATTTTAATAAAACGAAGTAATATTCATGAAAGGGCAGGCTCACTGAACGGCTGTAAGCTTTTCAGTGAGCCTGTATTACAGCCCTTTATCAGCCTTTCTTTTTGGGTACTTTAGCCCCTTCTTTCCTCGCCTCGGACAGGCCTATCGCTACTGCCTGCTTTTTGCTGGTTACCTTTTTACCGCTGCCGCTTTTCAACTTGCCTTCTTTCATTTCGTGCATGGTTTGCGCAACCTTCTCCCCGGCTTTTTCTGAATACTTTGCCATAGTGTTAATTTTAATTAAATGATATTATTACAATACAAAATATTTGCCAAAACATAAATCTGGTTATTTCCTTAATGATCTGCGCATAAATGAAATGAAGAAATTCAAACCTTTAATATCTTTTCATCCGGTGGGTTCCCAATTATTACTTATCTTCAAAACATCTGAAATAATTTCGTGTTAAGCCATCATAAAATACCGCAACATTTTGCCCATATGCCAACAAAAAAACTCATAGCCCCTTTTTACGAACGTCTTGCTTTAGTACTTATCGGCTTCATGGCCCTGGGCTACCTGGTTATTATGGGTAAAGACCTGCTTGATCCAATGATCTTTGGTTTCATCTTCGCCATACTGCTGCTCCCGGTTTGTAATTTCCTGGAAAACAAACTCCGGCTGCCCCGCAGCATGGCATCGCTCGTTTCCATATTATTGTTGATTGGCGTTATTGGGGGGATCCTGTATTTAGTGGGATCACAGATCTCAAACATGGCTAACGACTGGCCTATGCTAAAAAAGCAGGTTACGCAATCAATACAAGATCTGCAGGAGTGGATCCAGCATGCTTTTCATGTGAATGCCGCTAAACAAATGGCCTATGTTGATGATACTGCTAAAAAGCTCATGGAATCAGGTACGGATGTGCTGGGCAGCACCTTCGGGGCCATTTCATCGCTCATGTTATTTTACGTATTCATCCTGATATTCACTTTTTTTATCCTGCTATACAGGCGCCTGCTCATCCGTTTTATAGTATGGGTTTTCAGGGACGAAAACGAGCATGTGGTGATGGATATTGTTGAAAACATTCAGAGCATTTTAAGACAATACATATTGGGGCTATTATTGGAAATGGTAATAGTTGCCGGTGTGGCCATTACTGTTTTTTGGCTGATAGGTATAAAATATGCTGCTTTACTGGGTATTATAGTGGGCCTGTTCAATATCATTCCGTACATCGGCATCTTTACCGCGTTGCTGTTAAGCACGGTTATAACTTTTGCCACCGGCAGCATCAGCAACACCATAACAGTAGCTGCGAGTGTTATTGGCATCCATGCGGTTGATGCCAACTTTTTACTGCCTACCATAGTTGGCTCAAAGGTTAGGCTTAATGCCCTCATCTCTTTTATAGGCATCATTTTGGGCGAAATGATCTGGGGGCTTTCGGGCATGTTTCTTTCTATACCTGTTATTGCCATATTCAAGATCATATTTGACCGCATTGAAACACTGAAGCCATGGGGATACCTGTTAGGCGGTGATTATGAATATAAAAAATCGGCCGCGAAGGCTATGAAAACCGAATAATTTTTTCAAAAAGGGGCTAACCAAAATCTGCAAGTTTTCGTTTAAATAAACTAAACTTTTAATTTTGCAGAAACTATTGATGCCCCTAACAATGGAAATTGTAAGAGATACACCACGCGCTGTTTACAGGTGTAGAAAATGTAATGAGCCCTTAAAAACCAGGCGCAAGCGCGGCCTGTTATTAAAAGCAACCCTGTTTTGGCTTCCAATCCGGAAGTTTTTTTGTGAACGCTGTCTTAAAACGCGTTATGTAATGTAAGTGTTCATAAAAACAGGCAGCATTTTACTTTGATTATTTAGGCATATCCTTAATTTAGTAGCGTAGCATATTAAAGCTAAATCTGCCTAAAATGAACCTCAAGCTTAAATTTCTATCGTTTTTATATATTTTCCTGTTCCCAGCAATTGTATTAGCGCAAACTTCAAAGGGCACAGCTTTCAGGCTGGTACCTTTAGGCGTATTGGGCGGTATTGATGAAAGTAACCTGTCGGCCTATATGCTTGCCCCCGCCGGGAGCAATAATTATATCTGCCTTGATGCCGGTACGCTGCATTACGGCATTGAAAAGGCAGTAGCCGGTAAAAGCTTTAATGTGCCTGCGGGCACTGTGCTCAGGCAGTATATTAAAGGCTATTTCATATCCCATTCACACCTTGATCACATTGCCGGGCTCATCATTAACTCGCCCGAGGATAGTACCAAAAATATTTATGCACTTAACGACTGCATTGAAACCATAAAAACCCACTATTTTACATGGAAAAGCTGGGCCAACTTTGCCGATCAGGGCGAAACTCCGGCCCTTAAAAAATATCGCTATAAAGTATTGGAACCTGGAGCTGAAACCGCTATTGAAAATACCGAACTTAAGGTGCAGGCTTTCCCCCTTAGTCATTCCAATTTAACGAGCACTGCTTTTTTGGTGAAGAGTAATGATAGTTATTTACTTTACTTAGGTGATACCGGTCCGGACGAAATTGAAAAAAGCAGCAATATGCAAAACCTGTGGCAGGCCATCGCTCCGCTGATAAAAAGTAAAAAACTGAAAGCTATTTTGATAGAAGTATCCTTCCCCAATGAACAGCCGGATAAAACGTTGTTTGGTCACCTTACACCAAAATGGCTGATGACTGAGATGGACAAGCTTGCCGCGCTTACCGGTGCCGATGCTGTTAAAGGTTTAAATATTGTAGTAACACATTTAAAGCCGCCTGTTACCAGCATCAGCAAAATTAAAGTACAGTTAAAGGCCGCCAATAAATTACAGTTAAACCTGATATACCCTCAACAGGGCAAAGCGCTTAATTTTTAAATCTGAAATATCTGCACTATGAAAATACTTAAACCTGTTTTTCTACTTCTGCTGCTGATAAGCAGTTTCAACTCGTTTGCACAGCAAGGCAAGGTGCTTGAGGAGCAAAATGTAAAAAGCAAAATTTTAAAGCGCAACGTAAACTATGCAGTTTACCTCCCTCCCGATTATGAAACAGCCAACCGCACCTACCCTGTGGTTTATCTGTTGCACGGTTACTCCGACGATCATACCGGCTGGCTGCAATTTGGAGAGGTTAACCGCTATGCCGATAAAGCAATTTCCGACGGTACCATCCCACCGATGATCATTGTGATGCCTAATGCCGATTCAAGCTGGTACATCAACTCTTACGATGGCAAGGAGAAATATGAAGACTTTTTTATTAAAGAGTTTATGCCGCATATTGAAAAGACCTATCGCATTAAGGCCGAAAAAAAATACCGCGGCATAGCAGGCCTTTCCATGGGTGGTTATGGAACCCTCATTTACACGCTTAAACATCCTGATCTGTTTGCTGCAGGCGCAGCTTTAAGTGCTGCTGTATTCCCCGACGACCAGCTTATTGGCACGCCTGATGATACTTACGAAAAAATATTTGCACAGCTTTATGGCCGGGGCTTAAAGGGAAAAGACAGGGTTAACAATGCATGGCTAAGTAATTCTGTTTTAAACATGGTGCAAACCAAAACTACCGACGAGCTAAAAACCGTAAGGTACTGGATAGATTGTGGTGATGACGACTTTCTGAGCAAAGGCAACTGCCTGCTGCATATTGCCCTCACCGAAAAAAACGTACCGCATGAATTCCGCGTACGCGATGGTGCCCATACCTGGACTTATTGGCGCACAGGCATCACCAATGCACTGCAATTTATCGGGGATAGTTTCAGGCAGAAGTAGTAAATGTGCGGATTTCAGATGTGCAGATCTGCAAATAAAATTGCTGATGTACAACTGATTATTTAATTGAATAAATAAGAATATGAGTACTATAAAAAGGATTTTGCTGGCTTGCTTACTGCTGGTTTCTGTAAATGCATTCGCGCAAACTACCGGTAAAGTGATTGAAGAGCAATACGTAAAAAGCGATATTTTAAATCATAACGTAAAATACGCTGTATACCTGCCTGCCGATTATGAAACATCAAACCGTACCTACCCTGTAGTATACCTGCTGCATGGTTACGGCGATGACCATACCGGCTGGCTGCAATTTGGCGAAGTTAACCGCTATGCCGATAAAGCAATTGCCGACGGCACCATCCCCCCGATGATCATTGTAATGCCCGACGGAGGTACAAGTTTTTATATCAATGCCTACAATGGTAAATTAAACTACGAAGATTTCTTTTTCCAGGAGTTTATACCGGCTATCGAAAGAGAATACCGCATAAAAGGCACTAAAGAATATCGCGGTGTAGCAGGCCTTTCCATGGGTGGGTTTGGGACATTGGTATACAGCCTTAAACACCCCAAAATGTTTTCGGCAGCGGCAGCCTTGAGTGCGGCGGTACGCAGCGATGATGATTTTATGGCCGTAACCGACGAACGTTGGAAAGAAGTCTATAGCAAAGTATTCGGCCCCGATCTTAAAGGGAAGGAACGGCTTAACGCTACCTGGCAGGCTAATTCCATACTGGGTTTAGTTCAAAGCAAAACAACCGATGATCTTAACGATGTGCGTTACTGGATTGACTGTGGTGACGATGATGCCCTAAGCAAAGGGAACAGCCTGCTGCATATAGCCCTGACAGAAAAGAAAGTGCCCCATGAATTCCGCATCCGCGACGGTGCCCACACCTGGACCTACTGGCGTACCGGTATTACCGATGCGTTGGCGTTTATTGGTGATAGTTTCAGGCAGAAGTAATTACAAATAATGCTAAACAAACGTCATTGCGAGGTACGAAGCAATCGCGAACTGTACAGGGGGATTTGAATAGCCGCTCTGTAGGTAGGGGATTGCTTCGTACCTCGCAATGACGCTCGATAGTTTTTAATCACTCAAAATATCCTCACACTTCCCTTTCAAAACTTTCAAACGGTTATTCAACCCGTTCAGCCCGGCATCATCTCCTATGTTTTTATAAAGCGTTTTTATCAGGGCGAGGGTATTGTCATCAGCATCGCAGGCCTGGGCCTTTTCAAGCTGGGGCAGGGCTTTCTTAACAGTTTTAATATACTCGGCATCTGTTGATGGGCTATTCAAAGGCTTATCAGCATCGGGGATGCTTTTGAGGTACAAATACCCTAAGGCCCGGTGGGCTACATAATAATCGGGTTCGGCAGCTACAACGCGCTCGTATAAGGGTATGGCATTTACACTTTGATTATCATCCTCATAAAGCTTCGCCAGTGAGTTAAAAAAATTGATCCTCACTTTGGCGGTTAGCTTAGCAGTATCCTGTATGATTTGCCGGGACAGCTCCATCGCTTTGTCCTGCTCGCCCTGTAAGCGTGCCAGGTTAAAATCGAGGTATTTATTGTAGGTATCTTCGGCAGTTTGAGAATGCGCTAACGTAACAAACATCAACAAGACTATTGCCATCAGTATTTTCCTGAACATGGTTGTGGGTTTGGTTTTAGCTATAACGCCGAAATGGGCGGTTTAATGTAATTTAAGCTATAAAACCTTGAACATCTTAACCAAGGGCAATACTACACCATCCGGCATGGGTTGATCGATGTTTTCCATTGCATTATACCCCATCACTTCGTAAAGCGGCACACCGGGCAAAGTTGCTCCTAATTGCAGGCTTTTAAAGCCATTGTTTTGGGCGGCAGTTTCACAAACCTTCATAATATAACTTCCTACACCCCTCCGGGCATAATCAGGATGAACAAAAAACGCCCTGATCCTGGCGGCATCATGTTCGGGATTAAGCAATGGGTCCTCAATTTCTTTATGCTGATCGCCGCCATAGAGTGTATTACGTTTACTCCAGCCGCCACAACCTACGGTAACACTATCTATTTCAGCAACGTAATACGTACCATCGGTAACCAGCTGGGTATCCACCCCAAAAATGTATTTAATGGCGCTTTCAATCTGCTGCTGGTTATAATAACCAGTGCTCAATCCACGAACAGATAGGGCAATCAGTTTCTGTAATTCAGGGATATCATTAAATGTTGCTAAGCGTGTAGTAATGGTAGACATGGTGGTAAAAGTAATATTTTTCGGAAAAACAGCTCAGCATTGGGCTTTATTATATCGTTGTCATGTTGAACGTAGTGAAACATCTTCTCCGTCATGTATAGCCGCTCAGCATATCGAAGAAGATGCTTCGTTCCTCAGCATGACAAAATATATGCTCCCCGTCAAAAACCTTCTTCCAACCTCACCTCAATATCATTTTATCCGCCATACTATTATTTTACAAAAACAGTATTTGTACACCGCTTGTTAGTGAGCATATTTGTAAAAACAAAACGCATGTCTACACTATTTTCTCCCCTTAAAATAAAAAATATTGAACTTAAAAACCGCATCGTAGTATCGCCTATGTGCGAATATTCGAGCGAAGATGGTTTCGCTAACGACTGGCACCTGGTACACCTCGGGAGCTTTGCAACCGGCGGGGCAGCAATGATCATTACCGAAGCCACAGCGGTATCACCCGAAGGCCGTATTACTTTTGCCGATCTGGGTATATATAAAGACGAACATATTGAAAAGCTAAAACAGATCACCGATTTTATAAAGGCCCAGGGAGCTATCCCCGGCACACAACTGGCCCATGCAGGGCGTAAGGCAAGTCACCAGCAACCCTGGATCGGCGGCAAACAGATCCCTGCCGATCAGCCCAATGGCTGGCAAAGTGTCTCGGCCAGTGCAATTCCTTTTATTGAAAGTGAAGAACCACCTGTAGCCCTGGATAAGGCGGGTATTGAAAAAGTGAAAGCTGATTTTAAGGCCGCTGCTAAAAGGGCAATAAAAGCCGGTTTTAAAGTGATTGAACTGCATGGCGCACATGGCTACCTCATCAACCAGTTTCTTTCTCCGTTCAGCAACAAACGTACGGATGAATATGGCGGCAGCTTTGAAAACCGCATCCGCCTGCTGCTTGAAATAATTGAGAGTGTTAAAGAAGTTTGGCCCGAAGAGAATTTACTGTTTGTACGCATTTCGGCAACCGAATGGGTAGAAGGCGGCTGGACTGCCGACGATTCAGTTGCCTTAGCAAAGATTCTGAAAAATAAGGGTGTAGACCTGGTTGACTGCTCAACGGGCGGTAACATACCAAATGTTAAAATTCCATTAACGCCAGGTTATCAAGTGGAATTTGCCGGGAAAGTTAAAAAAGAAAGCGGTATACTTACAGGTACGGTAGGTTTGATCACCAAATCGGACCAGGCCAATGAAATTATCGAAAACGAGCGCGCCGATCTTGTGTTTTTTGCCAGGGAAATGCTCCGTGATCCGCATTTTGCCCTGCGTGCGGCACACGAGCTTGGGCAGGAAATAAAATGGCCTGTACAGTATGAGCGGGCTAAATGGTAATTGGTTAATAGGTGATGGTTCATGGTTCATAGCAAAGCCATAAACTATTTACCTCACCAAATCAAGCCATGAACAATGAACCATAAACTATGAACTAATATACAAAAACCACACACTATGAAACGTACAGCAAACGCCCATTGGAACGGCACATTACAGGCAGGTCAGGGAGAGATCACTACCCAGAGCACCGTATTAAACAAAACCCAGTATTCATTTAAAACCCGCTTTGCCGACGGCATTGGCACCAACCCCGAAGAGTTATTAGCTGCAGCTCATGCAGGCTGCTTTACGATGGCTGTTGGCGCTGCTTTAACCCAGGCTGGCTTCACTCCTAACGATTTAACCACCGATGCTATCCTTGACCTTGATATGCAGGCATTAGAGGTTACAGGCATCCTTTTAGAACTAAAAGGTGCGGCAATTGATGGTGTTTCTGAAGAGCAGTTTAAAGAAATTGCAGAAGGTGCTAAAGCTAATTGCATCATTTCAAAAGCACTGAGCGTGCCAATTACTTTAAGCGTTACTTACGCTTAATTACATTTAATAAAACAACAAAAAGGGGATTGTGTTATGCGCAATCCCCTTTTTGTTGTTTTATTAAACGAGATTCTACACCTACCCCTCTTAACACCATAGGTGTTCGGAGGATTTTTTAGTTCCCTCCCAAGAGAGGGGTGCGGCTGAAATGTGTGTTGGTAGGGAGGGGTTTGTACGCCATTGCAAACGAACGGGCTATCGATGAACCCCTCCCTACACCCTCCCAAGGGAGGGAATCGCACAATCCCTCGCTTTTTTAATTCTTCCAAACACCTACCTCCTCTTAACACAACAAAGCCGCCGGCAATTAAACCGGCGGCTTTTAGCACATTATTAATAGGGGTTAAATAAGTAATCTTATAGCATAAATACAAGCAGCATGGTAATATGTACCAGAACGCTGAATGCAAAAAAGCCAAGCAGTGTCCGGATCCCTGAGCCACCCATACCGGCTATGATGTTGGCAAAGAATAATACAAGAGTAATTGCCAGTATAGCGATAGGCGCATTATAATAATACAGCAGAAAAGCGGGTACAGGTAAAAAGAGCACACCTTGTGAAATAAGGGAAAACATGAACCAAACTGTTTTGTTAGGCGCCTGGCTATCGGCAAAGGCCATTAACTTATTCCAGATATTATTGCCGGTGTTGGTATTGGCAGTAGTAATTGTGTTGGTATTTGCAGCGGTCCATTCAGGAGCATTTATTTTTAAAATTGCCATGATTGTTATCTTTTAATGATACAAAGATGGCCGGTACGACTTACCTGTACCATGACCATGGCACGTAAAAAAAGTGATCGTGGTCACCTTTATTTGAGCTAAAAGCCTAAAGTCGAAGGCTCAAAGCCCAATAATCAATTCTCAAGCTCAAAACTAAAGGCCGAAAGCTTATACATGGTTAATCACAAAAACGCGCTCTATTTAGCTTTACGCTTTAAGCCTTAAGCTTTTGGCTTTATTAGCTTTTAGCTCTTAAGAAAGCCAGGATCTTTTTAGTTTCATTTGGATAGATAGCAATGCGATGGGTACGCACCAGGTAGGGTGATGACTTTTTATTCGCGGTATCATTTACAGCGATGGTATTTGACGGCTTAAGCGGCATATGACAGTCGATACAATTGTTTTGCATGGCTGCACTTAGCTTCGGTGCTACCTTGCAAAGATTATGATTGGCTTCGGTATGGCAGCTCATACATTTTTTAGAGTACAGGGCAAGGTTACCTCCATTATTTACGTGGGTGTTATGGCAGGTGCTGCAATCCATATTGCTCATCATAAAACATTTGCTGGCAGTGAGCAACCCGTTCTGGTTGCCATGCACATCAAGCAAAGCCGCATTGGTTTGTATATTTAAATAATCGGGCTCTTTGAAGCGGGCCAGGGTATCCCCCATTTTAAATTTAAAAGTCGATACCTGGAAAGCCTGCTTACTGCTTGAATGACAAACCCCGCAAGCGTCCATTTTCTGGGCACGGGTAAGCGATGCAAAGCGGATGATGTACTTAGCTGTCTTTTCCTCGGGATAAGCCTCATGGTAGTTTACGTGGTTTGCTGCCGGGCCATGGCAGCGTTCGCAGTCAATACCATAAATGATGGATGCAGGCTCAAACTCAACCTTGCGGTTTTGCATATCCATACTTTGTTGCGGC
Source organism: Mucilaginibacter angelicae (assembly GCF_042434235.1). Taxonomy (NCBI): domain Bacteria; kingdom Pseudomonadati; phylum Bacteroidota; class Sphingobacteriia; order Sphingobacteriales; family Sphingobacteriaceae; genus Mucilaginibacter; species Mucilaginibacter angelicae. Next base: position 84,149 of record NZ_JBHLTS010000022.1, read on the forward strand.
GCCTTTCTGATAAACGACGCATGGCACTCAAAGCACCTTTGCAAAATCGGCCTGTTAAAATCTGGTTTCCCCCCTTCATAACCCGGACTGTTTGCCCAGCCATGCACAGCGCTAAAGTAGGATACCGGCAATTCAAACAGTTGCTTATCCTGCCAGTACATATATGTTTGGGCTTTGCTTACCCCAAAGGTAATATCCATTTTATGGGCAAGGGCTTCCTTACCGTTAGTATAACTTACCTGGTAAAGTTCGCCATTTCGCTTTTCCATTTTAACTGTTGTGCCATCGGCATATTGCAGGGTATTATTATGCGGATCGAAACCTCCGTGTACAATTTCGGGTGTTGTTGGTCGCGATGAAAGATAGTGTGCTGTATGCAGGTAGCTGTCATAAACATCCTTATGGCATTTTTCGCAACTTGCTGATCCGGCGAAGATCTCCGCCCGCGGATCCTCCGGTCTATCACTAAAGCACTGTACCAGTAAAAAACTCAAAGGTATCAGTAGCAATAAAGCCAAAAAGAATGTGCGCTGCTTAAGCATAATATTACCTGCTAAAATTGACGGGCTAATGTAATGCCCCTCTATATAAAGATAAAAAGGCTGCCATGTAACATGACAGCCTTTTTATTAATTATTCGGGCTAAATTAATAACCCGGGTTTTGTTTAAGCTTAGTGCCGTTAAGGGTTTCATTTAACGGGATAGGCAAGATCTCATTAACGCCAGCTTTAAAGCCTTTAAATGCAAGCACAGTTGGTGCCTGGCCCCAGCGTACAAGATCGAACCAGCGGTGGCCTTCAGTAGCCAGCTCAAGCCTTCTTTCATCATAGATGTTTTGAAGCGTAGCCGGTTTTGAAGCCAAACCAACACGTGAACGAACAGCATCAAGTAAGGTTTGTGCACGGCCTTGATCGCCGCCGCCATTCAATTCAGCTTCTGCTTCCATCAGGTAGGTATCAGCCAAACGGATCTCGATGTAATCGTTAGGCCAGTTCAAATCGGTAGTACCTGTTGTTACTTTATTAGCAAGCACCGGTGCATACTTCTGGATAAAGTAACCGGTGTTTTGATAGCTTGGTGAATAGCTTGTTTTAGTAGCTTTTGTTAAACTATCTATGTTAACAACAGTGTAACCGTAACGTGGGTCGCCTTTTAAAGCGGTAGCCAATTGGGTGGTAACCGGGTTAAAACCATAACCACCACCATAATAGATCGGGCCGGTATAGCTACGCGGGCCAATCATCTGGGTATAGATGTTTGATTTAAACTGATCCCAATTGCTCCAGGTATAGCTTTGTGTACCGGAGTGCACCAATTCAAATATCGACTCGCTATTAAACTTGTTATTAGGGCTGAATATATCGCCGAATTTCGGTAACAGTTTATAGCCGTAGTTAGTGTTCACATCTTTTAACATAGTTGCTGCATCGGCCCATTTTTTCTCATACAGGTAAACTTTACCTAACAAAGCTTTAGCTGCACCCTGTGTTACACGACCACCGTCGGTTGTAGGTACTGTAGCCGGCAAGCCGGGGATAGCCGCTTTCAAATCATTTTCAATTTGAGTGTAAACCGCTTCCGGGGTTGCCTGTACCTGATCGTATACGTTAGTCAGAGTTAGTGAATTAAGGATCAACGGCACATTTTTAAATAACCTCACCAAATCAAAGTAATAGTGGGCACGTAAAAACTGCCCTTCGGCGGTGTAGCGTTTTAGCAAATCAGCGCTTAAACCCGGTACCAGTGGCAGCTTTTCAAGCAATACGTCGGTACGGTTAACACCCTGAAAGTTGATTGCCCAGAATTGGTTTTGTGGCCCTTGTGCAGGAGTAAGTGTATAGTTGTTGATCACCTGCCATGGGGTAACGTCTGATGCGCTACCGCCACCTGCATAGCACTCATCAGAAGCTGAGTTCAGTGCACCAAGCGGGTCTGAATAAGTATTATCAATACCCCCGGTTTCGGTAACCAACGGATCATAAGCAGCTATTACCGCTGCAAAAGCCTCATCGGGGTTTGCGTAATAGTTTGACTCTAAGAACTGCCCTTTAGGCTGCAGCTCAAGGAATGATTTTTTGCATGATACCATGGCACCCATTCCCATCAAAGCCAACCCGGTATATATAATATGTTTCGATTTCATGATAATTGTAATTTGTTATTATAAAGTGATATCCAAACCAGCCATAAATGTGCGTGCCTGAGGATAAAGCCCCATATCAATACCGCCGCTTATTTCCGGGTCGAAGCCTTTGTAACCTGTAATAGTTGCCAGGTTATTGCTGCTCAGGAATACCCTTACCCTTTTAATATCAGCCGATTTTAACCAGGTTGCCGGCAGGTTATAACCTAACTGCAAAGTTTTAATACGGAAGTAAGCACCGCTTTGCAGATAGAAGTTTGACGGGTTTTTAAAGTTGTTGTTCGGGTCGGCATCACTTAAACGCGGATAGTTGCTGCCGCTGTTAGTTGGTGTCCAGGCATCAAGTGCTGCTATTGGGTAGTTAGCAGAAGGGATATCTAACCTGCGGTAAGCCTGGTAAATTTTGTTGCCCCAAACACCTTGTCCAAATAATTTGATATCAAAGTTTTTGTAGTTGGCGCTAAAGTTAATACCATAAGTAAAAGTAGGCAGCGGGTTACCCAAAAACTGACGATCGGCCTGGGTAATTTTACCATCACCGTCAGTATCCTGCCATTTAAAGTCGCCCGGTTTAGCATTTGGCTGTATCAGCTGACCATTTTTGGTATAAGCATTAATCTCAGCCTGTGAATGGAACACACCTAATTCTTTAAAACCATAAAACTCGCCAATAGGTTGTCCCGGAGAGATCCGGCCAATTTCGTAAGTAGTGCTCTGTACGGTACCCTGCACAAAGTGATCAATCTGGTTACCCAGGCTTAACACCGTGTTTTTGTTGTATGAAATGTTACCGCCAACGCTGTAGTTAAGCTCCCCTATTTTGTTGCTGTAGTTAAGGCTTAACTCCACACCTTTGTTTTCCATGTCACCAACGTTATCAGATGGCTGGCCGGCAAAACCTGCATAAGCTGGCAATTGCACATCCTGTAACATACCTTTTGTAAGCTTTTTGTACACATCAAAAGTTACGCTCAGGCTATTAAACAATGTAGCATCAAAACCGATATCTGTAGTGTGGGTTTCTTCCCATTTCAGATTAGGGTTAGGCGGCTGGTTAGGGCTATAGCCTATGCCTACAACATCACCAAAAATAGCGTTACGGCCACTGCCAATAGTTGCAGCATACCTGAACGGCCCAAGGGCCCTTTCATTACCAACCGAACCATATGAAGCGCGAAGCTTGAAGAAATCAACAAATGTATTTTTAGGGAACCAGTCTTCACGGCTCACTACATAACCAACCTGGGCCGAAGGGAATGTACCGTAAAGGTGATTAGCACCAAAACGTGATGAACCATCACGACGGATAATACCTGAGAACAAGTACTTCTGATCGTAATCGTAAGTAACCCTGCCAAAGTATGATGCTAAAGTGTGTGGCTGAACATCATCTAAACCAAGCGAGCTTGCAGCAATCCTGTTGGCTGCCGGTAAGGCATAAAGTATTGACGCATCGTTCAGTGATGTAGCCGGTTCGCCAAGGAAGGTACCTTGCAAGCCTGAAGCAGTTGTTTTTTGAGCACTTGTACCTACCAGGGCTGTCAGGTTATTTTTGCCAAATGAACGGCTATAGGTTATGGTATTATCCCAGTTCCATGACAGGTTTCTGTTGTAAGCCTGGGTTTGATTGGTGGTAGTGTTTGAAGTACTTGAGTTAAGGTAGTACAGTGGCGTAAAGCCGTCGGAGCCGTAATAGGCTTGTTTCGCACTGATCTGTGACCTTAATTTTAAGCCCCTGATAGGTTCAACTTCAACAAAAGCGCTACCTAACAAATTGGTAGCATCACTGTAGTTACCTAAAACAGTTTGAGCGTAAGCCAATGGGTTGGTGATCTCCTGGCCTACATAACCTGATATACCATAAGGTAAGCCCTGTCCGTTGCGAATGATATTAGCTTTTTGGTAATCGGTTAAATTAGGCTGACCGTTAATATCGCTAACAGTAACAGGCGTTATAGGATCAAGGTTTAACGATGAACTTAACGGACCGCCAAATACACTGTTGGTGTTACCAAACGCTTTATTTTTGGTGTATGAATAAGTGAAGTTTTCGCCAATGGTAAGCCATTTTTTAGGTTTGAACGACGTATTAACCGTAAAGTTAAATTTCTTGTAACCAGATATAGATGGCATTACAACACCCTGCTGATCAAGATAGCCAAAAGAAGTGTAATAGTTAGCCTTGTCAGATGCACCGCTGATATTCAGGTTATGATTTTGGATAAGCGCGTTGTTATCAAAAATCTGATCCTGCCAGTTAGTGCCTGTGCCGTATGATGCCGGGTTTGCAAAAATGGCGGCTGCACCATCGTTTGTTTTCGACTCATTTCTTAAAGTAGCATATTGAGATGCGTTAGCCAGTTTAACCTTGCTCACCGGCGACTGTACACCAACGTAACCGTTATAGCTAATTTGCGCATCGCCTTTTTTACCTTTTTTAGTGGTTACAATGATTACACCGTTTGATGAACGTGAACCATAAATAGCGGCCGAAGCATCCTTCAACACCTCTATCGATTCTACATCGTTGGGGTTTACGTTATCCAAACCGCCGTTATCAACAACAATACCATCAATAACATATAGCGGATCGCTGTTTAACCTTGAAGTAACCCCCCTCACCCTGATCTGTGGTGATGAGCCCGGCGAACCTGAACTTTGTACAACGCTAACACCGGTTACGCGGCCGCGAAGCGCATCATCAACACGGGTAACCTGCTGATCTTCAAGATCGCTGGCTTTAACACTGCTGATAGCGCCGGTAACAGTTACTTTTTTCTGTGTACCGTAACCTACAACCACAACCTCGTTAATGGCTTTCACATCTTCGGCCAATGTAACATTGATAACAGTTTGGCTGCCAACAACAATTTCCTGTTTAGCATAACCAATAAACTGCACTACGATAACCGAAGCCGGGCCGGCAACCGACAATTTAAAGCCGCCATCAGCACCGGTAGTGATACCGTTAGTTGTGCCTTTTTCGGTAACTGTAGCTCCCGGAACCGGCTGACCTGTATTATCAATAACCTTACCTGTAATGGTAACATTAGCTGCCGGCTGTTCTGTAATTACAACACCTGCTTCGGCAGTATTATTAACAGCCGGTGCGGCAGGGGCCTTTTTTTCAAGTACCACCCTATCGTTCATTACATCGTAATTGATACCATTGTTTTTAAACACCTGGTCCAATACGGTTTTTAATGTTTGGTTATTGATATTTAATGAAAAGTGTTTATCGGCATCCAGTGAGCTGGCGCTGTAAATAAACTTTACATCGTTATTTTTTTGAAGGTATTGTAAAGCCTCAAGCATAGTTGTATTGCTGAGCGTAACATTTACCTTTTTGTTAAGTATACCCTGTGCTTTAATTGGGCTTGAATAAGCTATGCTGCTTACCATTATTGCTATCAGGATCTGGCTAAAAGTGATCTTCATGATTTTACCCCATGGTATGGGCCTTCGTAAACGAAAATTCATATATTTGTTATGTTTCTTTGTTAAAAATGAGACAATTAATAGCCCGCACACCTCCCGGAGGTGTTCTTAGCGGAACGGGCTTTTGATCCTTAAAACTTAGGGGTGCTCGTAACACTTCTAAGTTTTTTTTATGCAGATCATTTTCGGAGGTTGCTTTGCTTTCTTCTTTTAGGTTTGTAGTTTTTTGTACATCTTATAATTTTTGAATGTTTAATATGGTTGGTTATTTTAGTTCTATATGGTTATTAACAATAGCGTAATCAATATTGAGCGATTTCTTCAGCGCATTAAGCACATCAGGTAAATTGAACCCTTCAAAATCTGCATTCAGGATATAGTGGTTCAACTTTTCGCTGCTCACTCTGATATTTACGTTAAAGCTGGAATCAAGCACCGGGATAATGTCCCTGAGCGGTTTGTTATCAAAAACAAGGTGTGTGCGCTGGTACTGTTTCACAGTTGATTTTACTTCGACAGCCTGCGATGTAAGCGTATGCTTATCGTTCAGATAAACCGCCTTTTGATGCGGATAGATCATGACCTCATCTTTGGTAAGCTTTGTAGTAATAGCGTTATTTTTACCCTTAGTCTTAACACTTACCGAAACTTTACCTGTTAGTACCGATACATCGGCCATGTTACTTTGCTCATTATCGCGTACCAGGAAGCTGGTGCCCCAAACCTTGGTAACTATAGAACGGCTGCTGATAATAAATGGACGCCCGGGATTTTTAGTCACCTCAAAAAAGCATTCTCCCGAGATACTAACCAGCCTCGAATCGGAAGCAAACGCATTGGGATAGCTGATTTTTGCCGATGGGTTAAGCCAAACAGCACTGCTATCGGGCAGGGTAACTTTATAAATATGGCCGGTATTATTGGTAACGTTAAACAAACGTACATTGCTTACCGCTGATACAACCAGGTGCTGATCTTTTGACTTTTGGGTATAAAAAACCGCCACAGCCGATAATGCAAAAACAACAGCAGCGGCCGCAGCAACAGCGTACCACTTACGCAACGGCACTACTTTAGGTTGCTCTTCTTCTGGTGCTTGCAGATGCACAAGATTAAGGTTGCTGATAATACTGAAATAGATATTTTCTTCCAGTTGCTTCTCTTCGGCAGGCGAAAGGTCCGACACATGGTCATTTTCATGCTCAAAGCTGAAATACCATTGCTTTACCAAAGCTATCTCGGCTTCGGTGCAATCGCCTTTAATGTATTTCTCAAGCAAATCAATGCGTATAGGTTCTTTCATGAAAAAGAATATAATTCCGGTTTATAAATGGTATGACGAATGCGGGATAGTGTACCCCCTACACCTATGTAATATTTTTTTTAAAAAAATATTACATAGGTGATTTCACATCATTTCAATCCTGATATTAAGGCATTTATACTTGTACTATAATTTAAATTTTATGCCACCGTTTACCACAAAACCATCTAAAGGCGCATAAATATCTTTAAATACAGGATCAGTAATGCTCCCGGTATATATCGGGCCAAATTTGGTTTGGCGGGTATCCGTCAGGTTCTCGAAATTTATAAACAGCGAAAAACGCTTCCACATCTTTTCGGCCATGAAGCCTGTAGTCCAATATCCCCGGCCGGTTGAGCCATCATTTAATTGCTGCGGACTAAAGTAATAGGCCTCGGCCCCGAGTTTTAGCTTACCTTCTATTTCATAAACCAGTACATTGTTAAGCCTGTTGCGCGATACAAGCGGGTAGTTGGTAATATTATTACCGGTATGCTGGGTAACATCGGCCAGGGTATAACCAATAAACAGCTTAAAGTTGTTATAGGTTAGCTTAACATTGGTTTCAATGCCTTTGGTATTTAAATCGCCGGGAGGCTGCTGGTATTGCAAGTTGCCATCACTAAGGACAGTAAGTAAAATAGGCCTTTCAATCCGGGTGTAAAAGAAAAGCTGGTTAATGCTTAGGCTTACCGTGTTATCAAACAGGCCTGTTTTATAGGTAATATCGTAATTAGCGCCGTATGATCGCTCGGCTTTGGTATTGGCTACATCTATCGGTAGTACGTTCCTAAACTCAATACGCTCGGCATCCTCGGTAAATACGGTTGGCGCTTTATAACCTAAACCGCCACCCAAACGGGTCGAAAAATGAGTGTTTATCTTGTACAAACCCGAAATCCTTGGCAGTAAAAAGAAGCCATATTTATTGTGATAATCGCCCCTCAGTCCCGACTCTAAAGTAAATTTGTCAGTCGCATTCCAGGTGTTTTGTACAAACGCTCCAATTGTGTTGTAATTATAGCTTCGCAAGGCAAAAGCACTGTTTCTATCCTCGGTAAACTTATCAGTCAGGAAATTTACCCCTGCAACCCAATCGGTTTTGCTGCTGTTGTACGCGTAATTAGCCTCGCTGTAAGAGGAAACCTGCGAACCCGAAAACTTATACGCCGGCAGGTTAATACTGCGGCCAAAATAACTCAGGCTGTTTTTAACCGCGAATTTCTCTTTATCATTGATAGTATGGTCGAGCTCCAGCTGTGAGCTGTAACGGCCTGTTTTATTTTCCTCAAAATAAGAATGCTCTGCATCGCCATTGCCTTTCAGATATTGCATATCACCTCCAATCCTGTTCTCGATAGTTGAATTTATGCCGGCTATCAGTTTTGTGCGATCATTAAAGTAAAAGAACAGCTTCGGATTAAACGTATAGCGGTTAAACCGGGGGATGGCCGATAAGCCAAGATCCGAAGGATCATAAGCTGTACCATGATTATAAGCTGCATATACGGTTACGCCTATGCTGTTAAACTTTTGCGAATAAAATCCGCTGGCATCAAGCCCTAAAGCCGATGTGCCATTTAAAAGGAAATTTAATTGCCGTTCATTAGTGGGTGTTTTAGATACCAGGTTTACCAGCCCGGCAATAGCACCGCCGCCATACAATGTTGACGACGAGCCTTTAATTACCTCAACCTGTTTCAGATCAAGCGGGGCTATCTGCAATAAACCAAGGCCGCCCGAAAACCCGGAGTACAGCGGGAAACCGTCGCGGATGATCTGGGTGTATTTACCATCCAGTCCCTGTATGCGGATACTGGAATTGCCGCTTGTTGCCGAAGTTTGCTGTGTTTGAATACCGGTACTTTCGGCAAGTAGCATCCGGATATCCCCCGGTTTCATATTCCCTTTTTCGTCCAGTTCCTCGCCCGAAATCACTTCTACCCGGGTAGGGATGTTAGCCATGGTACGGCTGCTGCGGGTGGCACCAATTACTACCTCGGCCAGGTTCTCGCCTTCTTCCTTTTCGGCCTGTAAAAAAACAGGCAAAGGTACCGACTGACTTAGCGGAAAAATTATTGTATCTGTTTTGGTTTGATATCCGATAAAACTATAGCGGATAATTTGTTTACCATCTGGAACCCCGTTAAGGATTATCATCCCTGCGGTGTCAGCTGCGGCTCCCCTGGTGGTTCCGGATATTAAAGCGGTAGCGCCAATTAATGGTTCTTTTGTTTTTCCATCTTTAATAATGGCTTTAAACGTATTTTGAGCGTATGATATAGTAGTATATAGCAGTGCAATAGAAAGCACAGTTAGTTTTTTCATGATGTTATTATAATTAAGTGAATACAGAAAATGAGCCGGGCGGCTTGGTATTAACTTAATTTAGGAGGCAGCCAAATAGAAGAAGCAATTTTTGTGATACGCGGTTGCCGGTATGCAGCATATTCATTAGTGATGCTTTCTACAATCAAGGGTAAACTGATAACTACCGATTTGCCTGTAACAAAGCCTACGCATGATCCGCAGGTAAAAAAAGGAGAACATCCTAAACAATCCTTCCCGGCAGGGACTTGTTTACTTGTTTTTTCTTTGCTTAAAGCCACGCAGTTGTTATCCGTACAGCATGGCTTAGCCGAAAGGATAATAACATATAATGACAAAATGAGGCAAATAATTTTCACGCGCCAAAGTTATTTAATTATTACCGGCTTTGAAAGATGATTTATTAAAACAAAAGCGGTCTTAAAACTTGTGCAGCAGCGCAACAATCACCCACAGCATGTGATGGCTCAGGCTTAAACGAAGGCGTTTAATGGCCTTAGTAATTTGGTTTTCAACAGTTTTTTCCGAAATCCCCAATAGTTGGGCTATCTCCTTATTGCTTTTATATTCTTTACGGCTCAACTCAAAAACCGACCGGCATTTATCCGGCAGGTGACTTATTTCGGTTTCGAGGGTATGGGTCAGATCGCGCAGCATAATCGCGTCTTCGGTGCCGGTATCGGTCTCAGTACTTAATAATTTAAGTGCCTCGGCGTGTTTTGCACGGATAGTTTGTTTGCGGTACTGGTCAACCACCTGGTTTAAAACCGCAAGGTGCAGGTACCCGCCAATAGTAGTATTAATTTGCAGTGAATGCCTTTTATGCCAAAGGTTTGAAAATATTTCCTGAACAACTTCCTCGCACAGCTCCTTATTTTTCAGGCGCTTGTAAGCATCGCTATACAGCTTTTTCCAATACCGCTGGTAGATCTCCCTGAACGCACTAAGCTTATCCTGTTGTAGCAACCCCATCAAATCATCCTCAGTCAGCTTGGTAAAATCGTTCATTTGTTAAATAACGCGGCAATTAATGTTAAATGATTGGCAAAACTCAAAATAATTAAGGCAACTAACAAGACATCAATTGTAATACTTTTAACATAAACTATTATTATGTTGCTTTGACACAATGAGATAATTGGTTTGTAATGTTGATTTGCTGTAAACGGAGTGGGTTTTCTGCTTGGGTTCCTTCAATCTTAAGCAGAATTATATTGACTGTAAATTGACACAAAACAAGTTTTTTTTGCTGCTTAAGAGGTAAAATACAGTTAAGAGATAAAGAGAATGGGGTTTATATGATATATTTTTTGTGGAGCATACATCCAGAACATTTGTTTGATAAGCGTTTGAACTTTTGCCAGTTCGCCCCGCCAATTGAGGATGCGCGGGATAGTTAGGCTACCCAACACTAAAGCGATTTGGGCCATGCCTGCAAGGCGAATGATTTATTGAATGTTCATGACGAATAAATTTACTTATTTTATTGAATTTTCAAAAAATATTGAAATAAAAATCAACGCGTATTTTATCTCTCGCAAAGGCGCTAAGACGCAAAGTTTTTCACAGCAGATTTGTGTATTATGCATCTATATAGACGACTCAAAAGGCTTTGCTCTCCGTTGATAAATTCCCCGCCAAATCAACAGCCCTCACACTTAACTTACCGCTCTTACCCACCACAAAATAATTAAGCGGTGTAAAACCTATCCGTAAGCCATTACTGTAAATATTATAGCCCAGCACCCGTTTGTTATCTGTTGAAGCCAGCCATTTTAAAGTACCGGTAGCTTTAACCAGCTTTACCTGCTTGGGTGCGGTGGGTGGCGTTTTATCCGGATCAAGCTGCATAATGCAGTTCATCAAGGCGCGGAAGTTATGGTAAGTCCCCTTCCAGATTTGCCCTTTGAGCGCTGTTTTATATTGCAGTTGCTTATCTATGCCGCCCTGGTACCAGTCGCCGTGCTCATGATCAATGAGGTAGGTTTGGGTGTATTGCCACAGGGTCTTAAACTTGTTAAAATATTGGTGTTTATCCTGCGGGTATTTGGCTGCCATAATAAGCAGCGTGTTAAGTCCTTCGGCCTGGGCCCACCAGTTTTTGGTATCTTCGGTAATGGTGATTCCGGGCTTATCTTTAAAGTAATAACCTTCGTCGTAAAAACCGCCCACTTTGTTATCCCAGCCGTTATCCAATGCATCGTCGACCATCTTTTTGCCCACCTGCAAGGTTTTGACATCATCTTCCAAGCCTAAAGCATGCGAGGCTTCAAGCATGAGGTAAGCTGTTTCTACATTATGACCATAGGATACGTGATCAAGGCTATGATGCCTTTTATAAACTGCCAGGCTCGAATCACGGTAAGATACAGGTGTCCAGTCCGATTGAAAAAACAGGATGAGGTTACCGTTGTCATTGGTGATCTTATCGCGCACTAACAGCAGCATTTCTTTAAGGCGGGTTTTGAGCAGTTCATCGGGCCATACACTGTACAATTCGGTAAACGACTCCAGCAGGTGGATAGATGAATTTTGATCTTTATAACCTGTTTCGGCAGTTGATCTTATAGTCGAATCCCGTACAATAGGCGTACCATCTCGCTGCATGTGCTGGTAGTAACCTTTATACACCGGATCGTGTGCGTGTTTTTCCAGCCACCAGAAACATTGCTTAGCCAAATTTAACGCACTGGTATCGCCCGAGGCCTGGTAATAAGCAGCAAGCGCGTAAATGGCAAAGGAGTTGCCATATGCTTCCTTAGGGGCAAAATCACCATGCTTGGGATTGCCTTGTTTATCTGTAAAAATATAGAAACCTCCGTATTGTTTATCCCAAAGTTTATCCCTCAAAAATTCAAAACCATGGCGGGCCCCTGCCATGTAATATTTTTTACCGGGGAAAAGTTCTGCGGCTTTGCTGTTGCTCCAAATGTGGCGTGCCTGGGTCACAATCATTTTATCCTGGTTGCCTGTTGGTTTAAAATCATAGGTAAACGCGCTTAAAAAGCCACCATCGGCAGTATCAATAGCCGCCGGGTACCAGGGTTTAAGCAATTCATCAACCATGGATATTTGCATTTCATGGGCTATCTTCTGCTTTTCGACACTGTTATTTTGAGCAAATGCGATAGACGCGGTACCTATTAAAGCCGAAAGCAAAGTGATCTTCAATTTCATGGGGTTACTTTTTATTTAAAACATGATCGGCCGCCAAAACAAGGAACAGGTAATCGGTAGTGCCGCCGCCCAAAACGTATTCGCCCTGCTGCCACAGGTAAGGCCAGTTCAATAGTTCAGGAAAATCGGGACGGATAAGCGCTGTACCCGATGTAATACCACCGGGGATATACGAGCGATCGGCCCGGTTAAAGCCGTAAGCCGTGGTCATTGACCTTGAACCTACGCCCGACACAAACGAAGCCGTGTTGGAGCCAGGATGGCAGCCCAGCACAAAATCAATAGCATGCAGCATATAGGTATCGCTGAAAACAGCGGGGAAACCGGTGTATAAAAAGTATTGCTTATACCCAAAATTCTGAATGCCCCAGCCTGCCCCCCAAATATTAGGCTCATACGGAACGCCATAAGGAGTTTTGGTTCCCTGTTGCTGAATTTGAGCATATAACTTTTTCACCGCTCCGGTTATTTTGTTATGATAGTTTGCATCGCTGATAAGCCCCATGGTACGGCCAACCAGCCAGCCGGTATTGTTAATATCAGCTGCTATACCATCGGTATTGTTTACCAGATAGTCGGCATAGGTTTTATCTTTTGTAGTAATAAACAGCTCAACGGCCAATGCTACCCGATGCGATAATTTTTGATCGGGCGTGTTTTTCCAAACCTCCTGTGCTATTTGCAGGCATTGAGTGGCAAGGGTATCATTATACCCCTTCATCACGCGGCTTGCAGCAGCCAGCGCGGCGGCAGTTTCCAATGAGCGACCGGGATTATCTTCTGTAAATACCCAGCGGTCATCGGCGGTAGCAGGAGTTTTCAGTACCGGATCGGTGTTTGCAGCGTTAGTTACAAAAGGTTTGTTATCGGTAATATTAGCGGCATCGCCCAAAATGGTGTACTGCCTTATGGTTGGCTCAATAACACCACGGTAAAAACGGCCCATGGCCTGGTAACCGCCGGTGATTGCCAGTAAACCATGTTCAACCTGTTGCAGCATATCCGGTTTGCCATCGGGCTGATGGATCTCAACAATGTGGTTCTTTTGATCGATAGTAGTATTATCATACTTTACATCAAATGCCTCGTAAGCCAATGTAAGTCCGTGAACCGTTTCGGCCTGCGATTCAACCCTCAAATCAAAATCGCCGGCATCATGCCAGGCGCCACGATCAAGGAAAGGCACATTATCGCCGGGCTTATATTTATTGAGTGTGCTATGCCCCTGAATATATCCGTCGAAATGATTGGAATCAATTGGTGCCATCCTTGCATCATCCATATGGCACAGCCCATGCCACACCCGGTATTTTTCGTTAACGCGCATGTGGCACATCTGAATGGGTAAAAAGTATGAAAGCGTTGGCTGCCATACATCATTTTTAAACACATCCGCATTGATCTGAAACGGTTCAGTTTGATAGCTGCCATATTTCACCACGTACATACCCGGCTTGGTAATCTTTGTAAAATCGAATTGCAGGTAATGGTACCTCAAAAAATCGCCCCAGTTGTTGGGCGTAGCTTTTAAAGCCGTTACCAGTCCGCCGTTTTCATCTACTCTTAACAGCAATACCGGTAACGCTTTTTTATCATTTTTATCCAGTTCAATAACCGCTATTTTTTGCTGCGCCGGGTGATAACCCACCTGCGATACCTGCACCACCGGCTCAGATTGCCAGCCATCCACAGCATTGGGGGTTACCAGCCATTCTATTGCATTTTTTGAAGCACCTTTAGCCACTAATGAGCGTACCACAAACCAGCCGTTATTGTGCTTAGCCCGGCCGTCAAGCAGTTGCAGGTTACCGCCCGAAAGATTTTGGATAGTCATAAGCTGCAGATCAGCTTCAGGCACAATGGTAAGCTTTTTGCCTTCGGCCATCGGCATTACCTGGGTTTCGCCTTCCTTGTCGGTATAGGTTTGTCCGTTGGCCTGCTGGGGGAAGATGCCGAACTGCTTATCCATATAATACGATTTGCCAAACAGGATGCCGGGGAACAGCTCCAGGTTAAAGCCTACCTTACCTACCCAGTTATCGGGCAGGGGCTTATCTAAATCAACTATAATTTTAAATGCTTTCCCCGCAGGCATTACCCTGATGTTATAAGCAAAGTTCAAATCGGGATAAATAATAGGATTAAAACCATGACGGTTCATATCCGGGTTAGGGAACTCCATGCGTACGCTCACTTCGCCGGTAGTTTTATTAACCACACGCTTGCCTACTTTAGGTATGGGCGACCACTGGCCCGGTGTAGGTTCCAGCCTGATATCGCCATTAGTGGCTACACGCTGCCCGTTTTGGATAATGCCTACACCGCCCTGGTGGCCTTCGGGATAAAAATCATGGGCAAGCATCACATTTACACCCTTATATTCAAGATATTCCTGCGCATTAAGCTTCATTAAATTAGCGGCAGGCTTAACCTGGGCATGCAAAAAGCGTGGTAATAAACAACAGGCAGCGATAAGCGCCAGGAAGGTAAATTTAGATCTCATCAGGATATGGTTAACCGGTAATATGCAATACGATATTTGCATGGCTAAAAATAACCCGGTAGTAAGGGCAGGGTATAATGATATATTAACCTTTTGTTGCCGATTTTATATGATAACAGGGATATTACATTGATGCTATTGTCATTAAAAACAAGCTCAATTAACTAATTACCAAATAATTAAAACTAAAAATACCCAACATCAGGTATTCATTTTATTCATTTATTAATTAAATTTGATTACCGATTAATACCTGCATGCCGAAAAAGGGATCAAAGAGTAGGCAACAATTCTTAAACCATGGCCTTATTGTTATTTTTTGCTGTAATAGCTTTACCGCTATTACTAAACCCCTATTTAAAAAAACAGCTTTTTAAATTATCGGCGGGTGCATTTATATTTATAATCCCCACATTGGTTTGCGCGCAAACAGCAGGCAGCGACAGTGCAAAAAAGACTTCCGGGAAGCCAGATTCTGTAGCTAAAACAACCATTCTTTCCGATTCGATATTAAATATCTCCAACCTCAGCGGACGGAAAGATTCGGCAAGACTTAATGAGATCATCGCTATCAGGATCAAAACTAAGCTCCCTATCGATTCGTTCAAAACCCTTTATGTTGATGATATTAAAGTAGGAGAAACAGCTTTTTGGAGCAGTAATGACCATGAAAAGATAGTATATTTCAAAATAGATGAATCGGTACAGAACCTGGCTGTTCAGTTTTTAGCCAGTAAATCCCTTGATAAGGCACGCATCCCGGTATATTTTTCGGCAGGTTCTTCAAGTGGTTACATAACCAAAGGATTAATAATAACACAACTGGAGGTTAAACAAAAGATAAGCAGGATTTGGGTATGGATAATGGCCGTTATAATGGCCGGCTTCCTGGCCATGGGTTTAAAGAACAACATTTTAAAAGACGACAGTAATTTGTATTACAGCCTGAGCCGTACACAACTTTTGTACTGGACTATCATTTTTTCTGCAACCTATTTATATATATGTAATGAAACCGGGGCTCTGCCTGATATTCCAGGTTCATTGCTGGCCATTTTGGGTATCAGCGCAGCAACTATGGCCACAGGTAAGCTTATTGAAAACGACCAGAAAACCAAAACCGAAATTGACCCTAAAGCGCATAGCGAAGGCTTTTTTCACGACATCCTGTCCGACCGGAGCAGCATCAATATCCAGCGCCTTCAAAATGTGCTGTTCAACATTTTATTCGGGTTGATCTTTATTCAAAAAACGGTATCCTCAAACCTGTTACCCGATTTCGACAACAACATTTTACTAATGATGGGTATCAGCGCGGGCACCTACGCCGGGTTAAAAGCCACCGAACCAACCAAAGACCAACCGACAGAACAACATGACTCGACCACCGTTGGGAACGAAAAGCCTAACGGAGATGACGGTAAAGGCGGCGGTAGTGATAAAACAAAATAAACAGTAACGGACTTCGTCGTCCCGAACTTGTTTCGGGACCCCACATGACACTCCGATTGTTTAGCATGTGTATTACTTAGAGCGTGAGATGTTGAAACAAGTTCAACATCTCACGCTTATTTTATTTACCCAAAAACTCATTAATAACCTTAAATTCTTTCTCCGGTTCTTCAACCTGCGGATTGTGACCCGATTTTTCAAAAATCACAAACTGCGCCTGCGGGCAGTACTCTTTGTATTTAACAGCCATCCATGGTACAGCCACCCGGTCAAAGCGGCCGGTTACTATGAGCACGGGCATTTTAAGATTTTTGAGTTGCTTTCGGTAATCAAAATTGCCGATATCGCTGCCTACGATAAAATCACCGTCTTTGCCTACCATTTGGTAGTAAACCTCGCTGTAGTGAGGGTTTGGATAATGACGGGTATTCACACCTATTTTGGGTTCAAACCGGGCCGGGTTATAGGCATACAAAAATCCGTAAGGCACTTCACTATAAATGGCCTGGTGTTCCTCATCACTTGATACGGCGCCTTCATTCCTGATCTTCATCAGCCTTTCCCAAACCTCGGGGTAATTGGTTTTTATTTCATGATTGGAGTTATCGTCGTTTTCCTGCCACATTACAAAGCTGTGAAAAGTATCGGCCAAAATAAGGTGACTTAAATGTGCCGGGTATTTAATGGCATAGCCCTGTGCAACCACCCCTCCGTACGAATGGCCTAATACGGTGATCTTATCCAGTTTTAAAGCCACACGCAAACCCTCAATATCATCAATGTCGCGTGCAAGGCTATATTCAGTAACATTCTTAGCCGAATCTGACTTACCCCTGCCCAATGCATCAAAATAAATTAACTGGTGATGATTATTGGCCAGCGAATCAAAACTACGCAAACCCAAATGTGTACCACCCGGTCCGCCGGCAATAAAGATGATTGGATCACCCTCTCCTACTGTAACTACCCATAATTTAGCACCATTTATAGTAACATATTTGCCGTCGGTCCAGCTGTCAACAGGTTTCACCTGGGCTTGCGCCAAAGTTGTGGTTAAGAATAATGTTATGATGATGTATAGTTGTTTCATGCTTTTTGTTTGTGCAACTAAAATAGAAATTTAATTAAGATTGGGGAATTATTGGCGATGAAGTAAGGGGACGCGCTTATTAAAAATTGTCATTTCGAAAGAGCAGCGATGGAATTGAGCCTTAGGGCGAAAGAGAAATCTTGTACATCTTGCATAGCGAACTGTACAGGTCGGCTTTTATGGCGTAGAAGATTTCTCCTCACCTCCAACACACATTTCCCACTACCAGTTCGTCGAAATGACATTTTTCTATTTACTTCCCAAAAAAACAGCGCCCCGGATCTCATCCCGGGGCGCTTCATAGTATAGAGCTATACTAATCAACTAAATCTCAATTTATCATTGAGAATCGGTTTGCTATTTCTTACAGAAGCTTTAATTCACTCTTCTGAAATCGATATTGGTCATCTTGATCCCGGTTGTACCAAGGGTTGAACCACCCGAACGGATCAATACATAAGCAGTACCTGTTGTTGGGAATGACACCACGTTACCAGTGCCCGCGCATGATAACGAGGATAACAATGCGTTAAAAGGTGATTTACCGCAACCATTCCAGGTATTGAGCGCTATACGCGTGCCGCCATCAGCATAATCGCTTGCTTCAGATGGTACCCCCTGGCCTACATAAACCTCAAACCAGCAATCGGTAGCGCCCGAGCCGGCCACGTTCATATCAATTTTATATTTCTTATTGGCCCTTACTTCAACGGCCTGAACAATGCCCTGCTGCCCCCAGTTACCGCCTGTTGCCAATACGCTGCCATCGGTATTTACCTTAAAGGTTACACCATCGCCGCGGTGATAAATTTGCCATTTGGTGTTATCTATCAAATTGGTTTTGGGAGTAATAGCGTCAATCAGGTCCTCAACGTTGAAATAAATAATAGCCTTACTCATATCGGCATTTACTTCCTGTTTTGACGAATTTGCAATTTTAATACCCAGGGCCGCTATTTTACCGCCATACTTGTTCAAACTGGCAATTTTTATTTTAGGGGTGATGCTACCCTTCATAATGTTGTTGTTCAGCATTACGGTATCTTTAGCATCAAGGGTATAATCGGCAGGGTCAAGCACTACAGTATTAGCCGGCAATGTGCCGGCGGTAACCAAGCCGGCAATGGCGCTGTTATCTGCGCTTACATCAACGGTTAGCGTTTCAAAATTTGACTCACCGCCGCGGTATACCGGGATAGAAAAATTCACTGTACTCGCTGTACTGTCAACCTTAAGGGAACTTCCAGCCATAACATCAACAAGGCCGTTGGGCTTTTCAGAATCGGGCAGGTATACCTTTACAGCAGGGTTTGACTTTACACCGTTCAGGTGCTCCTGTTTACAGCCCGCAACTCCCAGCAACAAACATGCTGCCGAAAGCTTTACTAATGATGCATTAATTTTCATGAAAATATTTTTTACATTATTAATTTAAATCATTTAACAGCCCATCGCCTTGTTCTAAGGGCGATAGGCTGCTTGTATTTACCAGCCCGGATTTTGTGTCCAGCCAGTTTTTGAAATTTCGGCCTGGGGTATAGGGTACCATTCCATTTTGGTAGTAAACACCCTGTCTTCCAGTTTTTTTACAGTATAAACACCGGCAGCGGTAATATCAATACGGTTTACCGGCTTGCTGAAATAGCTTACGCCTTTTTTCCACCTGCGTACATCCCAAAGGCGGTTGTTTTCAAAGCTTAGCTCAACATTACGTTCATGTTCAATAGCCTGTTGGTTTATTGTTGTTAAAGCAGGTACACCTGCACGCTGCCTTACCTTATTAATTGCCTGTAAGGCGCTCATTCCGAACCCCTGCGGATCTGCATTGGGCCCGTAAGCATTAAACATAGCCTCGGCATAACTAAGCAAAACATCTGCATACCTGAAATAGATCCATGCATGATTGGTGGTTGTATTGTTGATCAGATCTACAGACTGATTCATCCATTTTGACAGGTAGTAACCGGTTTTGGTAGCGTTTTGCTTAGGCAAACCGCTGTTACCACCAAAATAGGTTTGGATAGTAGTTGATTTGAACGATGCGCCGTTGTATACAACTGTTGCCCCAAAACGCGGGTCGCGGTTGGTGTAAGGTGCCGCCGCATGTGCCGGATTATTCCAATCAAACGGAACAGAACCTGTAACTGTGCCACCTGATTTTATAAGCACTTCAAAATCACTCACGAGGTTTTCGGTTGGGGTTAAGCTGTTTCCGTTACTATTTTGAAATACAATAGGAAAGTTATTGTACTCATAGGTATTTATAGCCCCGTAACGGCGATAAAAGATCACCTCGCCCGATGTGGTATTATTTGCACCAAACAGGTTGGAGTAACTGGCATCAAGCGAATAGCTGCCCGGCGCAATTACATCGTGGGCTGCTGCCGCTGCCTGAGCCCAGGTAGTGGTTGATCCGTTTGCAGTAAACAACGGGCTCGCGCCATAAAGCAAGGCCTTCGCTTTTAAAGTTTTGATAGCACCATTGGTAACCCGCCCTGCTTCATACCATGAATATGGTGAAAGGTTGGCCGGAATTATGGCTGCAGCCTTATCACACAATGAGGCGATGTACTTGATACATTCATCAACAGAATTGCGCTGTACGTTTTTCCAGGTACTGGGGTCATTATAATCAAGCGGTTGCTCAAAAATAGGGACACCACCATAGCGTTTTACCAATTCAAAATAAAAATAAGCCTTTAAAAACAAGGCCTCGCCTTCCATAAATTTAACGTTATTGCGGGCGTTATAGTAAGTGGTTGAATCGGTTGAAGTGATTTTATCTTTAATGTAATTGATATCAACCTTATCTTTATTTTTAAGATAGAGGTTTGCCTGGCGGATGCCGTCGAAATTAGCAGCCCAAACGTTATCGGGGTTGTTGTACTGGCTCCAGGTACCGTAATTGAAAGCCTGTACCGGTTCAACCGAGTTGGTAGCTTCCGCTTCGTCGGTGGCAGCATCAAGATCAAGGTTTAAAAACCCGTTGGGCAGGTAACTGTATGTGTTCCACATCTGCTGTTGCACATAGGTATAATTTGAGTACAACTTATCAGTGGTAATGTCGGCCTTAATGGTTTGCACCTCAAGGTAATCATGCTTACATGATGAGTAAAGCAGCGTACCCAGGGCCAGCATTGCTATTATATATCGATTTCTTTTCATTTCCTTGTAATCAAATAATTAATACTACAATTTCACTTTCATACCAAATGTCACTGCTTTTACCAAAGGATATCCCATCGAAAGACGCTCAGCTTCAAGGCCTTCTATCTTATCCCATGTAAACAGGTTTGTGCCATTCACAAAAATCCTTACAGCATCAAGCTTCCGTAAAAAGCCACGCTGAGGCAAGGTATAACCCAATTCAACACTGCGTAACTTCAGGAAATTACCATTGCGCATCCAGAAATCAGATTGCTGATCATTGTTAGGGTTTGCAAGAGTTGATAACCGGGGTGAAGTAGCAGTAGTGGCATTTTGAGGCGTCCAGCTATTTGCCGAAAACTCAGATATGTTATTGTTGAATACAAAAGGATGAGTATAAGTATAAGCACTGTTAAGCAAACTTACAGTACGGTTCATTACACCTTGCAGGTAAGCGTCAAAATCAAAACCCGCATATTTAAAACCAAGGTTAAAGCCTAAAGTAATTTCGGGCAGTACAGAATATTTAAGCGGTACCTTATCATAATCATTGATGATACCGTTACCATCCTGATCTTTAAATTTCAGATCGCCGGGTTTAACGTTGGTATATGATGATGAAACAACGCCTGATTTTAAGTTACCATTGGCATCAAAATCCGACTGCTGATAAAACCCTGTGTATACCAGCCCCTTCATTTGGCCAATAGGATATCCCTGGGTGTACAGGTAGCTATATGGCTGCGGGTCTTCTGAACGCTTAACTATTTTATTGCGGGCATATGCAATTGAACCACCTACATAATATTTGAATTTGTTGTCATTTTGCTCATATTTCAATGATGCTTCCAAACCTTTGTTATGTACCTCGCCGGTGTTGGCGTATTGCAGGTTAAAGCCGGTATAGTCAGGCACGCCTGCCGATGGTATTTCAAGAATGCCTGTGCGTTTTTCGGTAAATACATCTAATGTACCCGAAAGGTTTTTCCATAGGGTAAAGTCTAAGCCAATGTTAAGCGTTGTTTTCTTCTCCCATGCAAAATCAAGGTTGGCAAAAGGCCCCTCGGTTAAACCACCGTGAACTGTATTACCGGTACCGGTGATCCAACCCGGTGCGCCAACAGCGTATTGTTGGTATAAAAAGCGGTAAGCTTCATTGATATTACCCACAATACCGTATGATGCGCGAACCTTCAGAAAGTTAATGATTGAATTATCTTTCAGGAAATCTTCTTTCGATGCAATCCAGCCCAGGCCCAGAGCAGGAAACCAGCCGTAACGGTTGCCCGGTGCAAAATCGGCCGAACCACTATATGAACCAGAAAGATCAACAATATATTTTTTATCGTAATCATAAGTTACGTTACCCGCAATGCCTTGTGTACGTACCTGGTAAACTATACCATCATGCGTATAACCCTGCCTGCGGGCCTGGATCATGCCGGTAAAGGTTGATTTACCGAAAGTACGGTCATAGTCAAACCCCATCCTTACGGTTGTACGGTTCCAGTGTGCTCCGCCACCGTCACTGCTCGACTGACTGATCGGTGTTACCGGGGTTGAGCCGTAAATAGCATTGCCCTGAGCATCCTGGCCGGTAATTTCGTACGAGTTTACCGAAAATTGTTTTTGATAGATCCCCACATACTGGTTTGCAAAGGATACTTCGCCTTTAAGGTCGAGGCCTTTAGTTAGTCTATCCAGCTTTTGTACAAAGCTGAAATTGGTTTGCAGGTTACGGGTATGCGACTGATAAACGCCATTTTGCTGTAAAAGCTGGATCGGGTTAAACTTATACACCGAACTGTTACCCCAGGTACCGTTAGGGTTTTTAACAGGGAAAGCAGCAGCCGGGATTGCCATGATGTTATTGAACACCTGGTCGGCAGTGAAGCCCGATGGCGTATTCCTATCCTCAGTGATGCCGCTGATGTTGGCCGTTACCACCAGGTTTTTGTTAAGCTGCAACTCGATGTTTGCCCTTAAATTCAGCTTGGTGTATTTGGCATTGGTACCAAAATCCTTATCAATGATATCGGCATTTTTGTACAGGCCTTCAAAGTTGGTGTAGTTCATCAGCACAAAAAACCTGGCTGTGTTATTACCGCCGCGAAAGCCAAAGTTATAATCCTGGATAGCCGAAGTTTTTTTGAGCAGCTCATTATACCAGTTCACATTTGGGTGAAAGGGATCATTGGCAGCTTTATACAACTCAGGATTAGGATATTTGATCGGCAGGCCGTCGTTGGTGAGTGCGTTATTGTAGTTTGTGGTATAGCCATAAGCGTCCATTACCTTCGGCAAGTCGATAGGGCTCATTATACCGTATTTACCGTTTACAAACACCTGTGTTTTATTTAAAACAGCACCTTTTTTAGTCCGGATACTTAATACACCCGAACCACCTTCAAGCCCGTAAACCGCCAGCGCAGCCGCATCCTTCAGCAAGGTAACCGATTCAATTTCATAGGCCGAAAGACCGCTGATAGCGCCCATATCAACCTGGAAGCCATCAAGGTATATCAGCACCTGGTTACCCTGAAGGTTCCAGCTGCTTACCCCTCTCATGTAAAAAGTTGGGTTATCATACCCTGGCTCGCCCGATCCGGTAATTACAGTTAAACCGGGGATGCGGCCCTGAAGCGTGTTAAGCAGGTTACCCGAGGTCATGCGGGTCAGGTCTTCGCCCGAGAGGGTAAAAACTGCGCCTGTGTTACGCCATGATTTATCTATTCTTAAGCCGCCGTCGACAAAGTCTTTATATGAGCTTGCCTTTTTTATGGTGTCGGCCGGTGCCGTACCTGCGGTTTGGGCGTTAGCCGCCGAAAAACTGCAGAACGCAAGCATCCAGGCCAAAAAGTTTTTATAATCTTTTTTCATTGTTTCTCACTAATTGTTAATGTTTAAAAGCCTATTACCAACCTGGATTTTGTCCGTCCCAGCTACTGTTACCTAAATACCTTAAACTGATTTCGGTACTTGGGAATGGAACATAGTAGTATTTGGCAGGGAACACCCTTGTAACAAATGGAACTGTTGTCCATGTACGTTTTAACTGCCCGCCAACGTTCCTGGCAGTGGTTTGGATACCGTGTAACACCGTATTCAATACAGTTTTGGCTTTTAACCAGCGGTTCAGGTCGTTATAGCGATGGCCTTCATAAGCAAACTCAATAGTTTCCTCATTCTGTACCGCATCCCTGAACGCATCAATAGTGGCCGGGTTTTTATCAGGCATCCCGGCACGTTGCCTGATCTTGTTCAGATAAGTTGCCGCTTCGGCGCTTGGCCCCTGGTATTCGTTAAGCGCTTCGGCATAACCAAGGTAAAACTCCGCAAGGCGGAAAACCGGCCATGCAAAATGGTTATCGGTCATGTTATCAACCCTTGCAACAAATTTGTAGGTTTCGGTAGCGTAGCCATCTACACCGGCATCACTGCTGGCCAGGTTACCATCGGTACTGTAATCGCCTTTTTTGTAGTAAGCAAGGATACCGCGCTGGCTGCTGTAGTATTTACCATCATAAGCAATGGTTTGGTAAAAGCGTGGATCAAGGTCCCATGCCGCAACATCAACAGGTAAGTCGGCTCCGTTTGCCGGCATAGTCCATTTAGTGCCATCGTGTTTTTCATACTGTTGTATAAACTCAATAGGCACGTTATTTTTAACCCCCCATTGCGCCAAACGCAATTTTGACGAAAGATATTGGCCCCATGCAGAGCCATCGCCCCAGCCACCACCGGCACCCGGAACCTGGTTTGAGGTATTTACCAATATCAACTCCTGGTTGGCAAACACGTTCCATACCGATTCATAATCGCCCAGTGTAGCATAAGTTTCGCCTGTTGTTAACGGTTTACCGGTATTGTATAAAGAAACACCACCGGCAGCAGCGTTATCTAACACATCTTTAGCAGCTTTAGCAGCTTTGTTCCAGCGCTCTTTATCATAGCTGGCATAAGCTAATACAGTATCGCGGGTGTCATTAAACCTTGCGCCCGATGCATCGCCTTTCATGCCGGCAGGTGTATTATAAAGCGGGCTTGCGGCATATAGCAGGATCCTTGCTTTTAAAGCCATGGCTGCCAGCTTGGTAACGCGGCCAAAATCGGCACTTGGGCGGGTAGCAGGCAACATTGATGCAGCCTGATCGCACCATTTAACCACACTGTCAACAACCGATTGCACCGAACTGCGCGGGATAGCAATTTTCACAGTACCATCAAGCGGTTTGGTTACGATAGGCACGCCGCCATAGTACCTGAACAATTCATAATGCTGCATAGCCCGGCAAAACAATGCCTGGCCTTTAACATCAGTTTTCCATGCGTTATCGGCATCGGCTACTTTATCTATATTTTTCAACACCAGGTTAGCCTGCCTGATGCCTTTATAGTGCCAGTAAAAACCGGCGCCGTTATCCTGTCCAAAACCATAATCGCAGTTATTATCGGCACTCATATTACCGGTAATGTATGAACCTGTGTTAATGGTATTTGAAGCCCAGTCATAAGCCGGGTGGATGATATAAAGCTGGTCGGTAAGCGCTTCGGGACGGCAGCCATCGTAGGTTTCGGGAAAATATCCCCTTATACACAGCATGTACATCTGGGCCACCGCGTATTGTGCCTGGTTGCGGCTATCAAAAATGGTATCAACCGTTACCGCACCGCCTTTAGGCTTTTCAAGAAAAGTTTTTTTACAGCTTGTTGAAAGCATACCACCTATGAAACAAGCCACAAGCAGTAAAATAATATTTGTTCTTTTCATCATTGCTATATTTTATGATTAAAAATTAACATTAACGCCTACGTTATAGGTGCGGGTAAGCGGATAACCGATGTAACCTAAGTTTTCCGGATCGCCCCAGATTTTATTTGGCGACCATGTGTACAGGTTATATCCGTTGATATAAAAACGGGCCGAGCGGATCCCCACTTTTTTCAAAAGCTCGGGTTTAAGCGTGTAGCCTATTTCCGCATTTTTTAACCTTACAAAAGCTGTACTTTTCAAAAAGAAGGTATTATAGGCTGCATCCTGGTTATAAGCGGCAATAGGGAAATCAATACGCTCGCCATGATCATAACGATCCTGGGTGTAGCGGTTCAAATCCACATCAAACAATGATTGCTGTTTGTTGAAGTGAAGCTCCTGCATAGCATATTTAGCTACACCTGATTGTCCCTGAAACAAGGCCGAAAAATCAAATCCATGAAAGCTAAAGCCAAACGATACACCATAGCTTAAGGTTGGCAGGTCGGTTTTACCCGAACGCATATAGTCCTTTTCGTTAATGATACCATCGCCGTTAATATCCTTAAGCCTAACCTCACCCGGTTGTAAAGGCGCACCCGCATAACCAAGATCTTTTTGATATACCGGGTTACCGGCCGCGTTGTTATAAGGCTTACCATCTTTACCAACTGCCAGAACAGGCTGCGAAAGTATCGGGTTGCCGCTGCCATCAATTTTGTATAACTGCGACCATGAGGTGTAAAGCCCGTCGGCCTGTAAGTATGAACCCTGGTTAATAGGACGGCCTGTAGCTGCCTGGTACTCTAAACCCGGTGCAATGGCTTCATCTTTAAAAAGGATCTTATTGTGATTGGTTGAGGCGTTACCTTTTACCCACCAGGTAAATTTACCAGGGGCGCTGGTATAGCTTAATTCAATTTCATCACCCCAGTTCTTTACTTCGCCCAGGTTGTACGGAGGCAGGGTTGCCTGTACTATACCCGGTACGCTGCCTTTGTATGAAAGGATGTTTTTACGATGCTCGTTATAGTGATCATAAACAATGGAAAGACGATCGTTAAACAGGTGGGTTTCCAAACCGATGTTTGATTTGGTAGCCGTTTCCCAGGTTACGTCGGGGTTACCCAAAACGTTTTCACGGGCACCTTGTATGGTATTGCGGTCATTAAGGGTACCAAAAGTATAACCACCACCATTGTTATAACCTTGTGCATATTGCCAGGTATCAGGCAGGTACAGGTAACGGGCTGATGTTGTAGTGCCCGGAATATTGATACCATCATTACCTACTTTACCTAATGACCCGCGAATCTTTAAGTAAGTGATATAATCAGTTTTAGGAAAAAACGACTCATTGCTTGCAAGCCACCCCAATGAATAAGCAGGCAGGAAGCCGAACCTTTTACCTTCGGGGAAGTTCTCAGAACCGTTGTAGCCCATGTTATATTCGGCCAGGTAACGGTCGCCGTAGTTATAAGTTACCCTGCCCGATACACCTTCATATGCATGCGGAAGATCATATTGCAAGTTCGGGTCATATTTTTTCTCGGCATTGGCCAGGATCAAAGCGGTAACAGTGTGTTTTTTTGCAAATACACGGTTATAGTTGATGGAGAACTCGCCGTATGCCTTACGCCATTTATCGGTGTAAAAATCTGTCCAGCGGGCAGGCGCCACGTCGTTGGTTAATTGCACCAGGATAGGGTCGAGCTTATTGCCGTTAGGGTTTTGGCGCAAACCATACAATAACGGCGTGTATTTACCACCGGTACGGCTTTGGAAGTAACTATCATAAGCACCACGTGCATTTACCGATAAACCAGGTGTAAGATCGTCAAGTTTATAAGTTAATTTGATAGCCGAGTTTAAAGTACTGTTGGTTGTAATATTGTAGTTGTTGCTGTTGGCTATGGCATACAGCGGGTTAAGCTGATCATTCTGGTTGCTGAAAGGCACTACAAACTTGCCATTGATTATACCAGGCGAACCAAGCGGCGATGACCATAAAATCCTTTTTTCCCAGGTGTAGCCGTCGTTATCCATACCTGTGATGGTTACGTACTGGGTTGATACATCTACCGATACCCTAAAATCTGAATTCACATCAAAATCGAGATTTGAGCGCAGGTTATAACGTTTCTTTTTAAACTGCATCTCGTCAGAGAAAGGCATATAATCGGTATTAAACAAACCGCCCTGCGCCAGGTAACCTAATGAAACAAAGTATTTGGTTGCCTTGGTACCGCCGGTAATATTGGCATTAACCTGTGTTTGAGGGGCAAACTTATTGAAGATCTGTTTTTTCCAGTCCTGATCGGGGTGGCCATACGGATCATAATAAGGGTTTGGCTGCCCGTTAAGCGTTGGTGTATGCGCGTTTTGATAATATTTCAAATCCTCGGGCGAGTAATATATAGTTGCGTCCTTGATCCAGTTGGCGTCACGTTTGGTCACGAAATCATTCCAGGTATGCACATCGGCATCTTTTGAATGCTGTACCCAGTAACTTTCATAGCTCTGCTCATTTAACAGCGATGCGTACTGGTACGAGTTAACAAAGTTGGGCATGCTCGAAAACTGCGAAATAGCCGTTTGGAAGGTAGCGCTAACTTTAGGAGCACCTTCTTTACCACGTTTGGTAGTGATGAGGATAACACCATTTGCTCCACGCACACCGTACACTGCTGTAGCCGATGCGTCTTTCAGGATACTGATGGATTCAACTTCGTTAGGGTCGATATCGTCATAACTGTCGCGGGCAATACCGTCAACCATTACAAGCGGGGCTGTTTGACCAGTATAGGTACCAACACCACGCACATAAAGCGTAGCCCCGTCTGAACCGGGCTTACCGCTGGTTTGGGTTACCGTTAAGCCCGATAAGCGACCGGCCAGCGCATTACTCAGGTTAGCAACCGGCGACTGCACCAGGTCTTTGGTGCCAATTGAAGTAATAGCGCCGGTTACGGTTTCTTTCTTTTGTACGCCGTAAGCTACAACCACAACCTCGGTAAGGTCCTGCGGTGCATCCTCAAGCGTAATACTTATTTCTGAACGGCCGTTAAGGGCAACTTCCTTAGTCCTAAAACCAACAAAGGAAAATACAAGGGTAGCGTTAGCTTCCGTAACATTAATGGAATAATTACCATTTAAATCGGTTATGGCGGCCGCTGTTGAACCCTTTTGTTTAACAGTTACACCCGGTAAAGGCAAGCCCTTACTATCAACTACCTTACCGCTGATCTTTTTAGGAGCGTTACTCTCGGCCGATGTTTTTTTACGGATGAGAATCGTTTTGTTGTCGATGCTGTAAGTTAGCGACTGGTTACTTAAACACAGGTCCATGGCCTGGTTTATGGTAACATTTGTAAGATCAACAGTTACCGGTTTGGCCAGCTTCAGATCGTCAGAATTGTACAGGAAATCATAATTGGTTTGATTCCTGATCTCTTCAAAAACTTCTTTTAAAGTTGTTTGTTTAACCTTTAAAGTAACTTTCTGTGCATAAGTTGCGGCAGACACCTGTAAGAAGGTAACTGTTAGCAAAATAAGTGTTAGTTTCATAATAAGCACAGGTTTATATAGGCGCCCACGATGTTTGCCGCAAGTAAATGCAGTAAAATTTTTATACATTTGAATGTCAGTTTATTAATAAGTGGTTGTAATCGCTGCAATTAGTTTTTCTATCTGGCATTGCCATAACACGGCTTAGGCCAGGGGCGGTCCGAAACGCTCCTGGTTTTATTTTTTTATGCTGATAGATAATTGGTTGGGGATAATAGAGAATGTAGATTTATTGCATAACGGTGATCCTCCTTCCTGTAATTTTAAAATGCACATTGCTTATTTGTTCAAGATTTTTCAGCAGGTCTGTTATGCTTTTTGAGCGGGTAAACGTACCGCCAAAACGCTGGGTACCAAAATTGCCCTGGTATTCAACATCTGCATCGTACCAGCGGGATACTTTCTTCATGATATCCACTATATTATCATCATTAAACATGAAATAACCGTTTTTCCAGGCCATAGCTTCGTTGATATGTGCTTTTGAAACCGCAATAGCATCAGCAGTACTGCCTATCACTGCCTGCTGGCCCGGTTTTAACAAAGCCTGGCTGCCGTTTTTACTGATCTGTACCGAGCCTTCAAGCAACGTGGTGGTTAAATCATTATCATCGGCATAAGCCGAGATGTTGAAATGTGTACCCAGTACTTTTACCTGTACGTTGTTCATCTCTACATAAAAAGGCTTGTCTTTATTTTTCGCTACCTCAAAGTAAGCTTCGCCGGTAAGTTTTACGGTACGGCTGTTACCGGTAAATTCGGTTGGATAGCTTAATGATGATGATGAGTTTAACCATACCTGGGTTCCATCGGGCAGTACTACCTGGTACTGGCCTCCCGGCGGAATGGTGAGTGTGTTATATAAAACAGCGTTAACACCAGCATGAGTGGCGTTTGGCAGCACATCATAAACCAGTTTGCCATCGTTAACTTTATTTACCTGGCTTTTGCCCAGGTTGGCAAGTGCCCCGTTAGCTACACTATCCAGCACTATACTTTTGCCGGTTGCCAGTGTAAGGATGGCCTTATTGCTGCCCGGAACAATTTTGGCGGCGGTATTAGCGGCAACATTATTTTTAACCGCACCATTTTTTTGGCGCTGCACAAAGTAAAACCCTACCGATGCAAAAATTAAAACGGCAGCTGCAATTTTTACCCAGCCGGCGTATAATTTTAATATATTATTTTTACGGATAACAGGTACTGCCGGTACAACGTTATCATTAAACCGTGAATCGGCCTTAATATCAGCCAATACTTTCTGCGCGCGGGCATTATCAAACTCAGGGGCGCCATCAAGGTTCAGCATTTCCTCGTCAACAGTACTAAATACCTCGCCGGGATTATTGTTCAGGTAGCTGAGCAACTCATCACGGTCGGCATTGCTTATAGCATCGTTAAAATACTGTTCAAGTAAACTCCTGAGCCTTTCGTTATTCATGTTATTGGTTTATATACAAATTCCCCGGGAGGGGCATTTATGTATAGAACACATAACTTAAACCATAGGACTACCCGGGTGTGAAATATTTTTTTAAAAATTGTGATTTTCTTCTTTTACCGGCACGTTATCTCCGGTTATAATGGCACAGACATTTTTCCCGAACGATCATTATGTTCATTTCTTTGATAAAATTAAGCCAAGTGTGAAATCTAACTCTGTATCGATGCCTTTTAAAATATCATCCATTTTAGGGCTTACATCATAGTCCGGATAAACGCCTCTCCCTTTTGTAAAAGCAACAGCATTTGTTGTTTTTAGTAATGGTATCGCAATTCTTATTTTAGTATTGGGTAATACCAGTCTTGCCGATTGATGTGAAGTATTGCCCTCCATTGTTCCACCGCTTTCTTCTCCAATAAATATTGCCCTTTTATTACCTTTCAGAAAGTTGGCAACTACTGATGCCATAGATCCTGATGCGCCATTGATCAGTACATATAATTTCCCTTTGTAATGATTGATATCCGGTTGCTGTTCATCAAGGAGCGGCATATATTTGTTTTTAAGGCTATAGATTCCGGTATTGGTTTGATAGACCAACGAATCGGCAAAAAATGGCTCTTTGCCGTTTTCCAGATAATCAGCGACTGGAGCATACCCTACAAATTTCACTTCGACAGATTCAAAATGCTTATACGGCTTTGTCAAAAGATAGGTAAGCAATTTTTCACCCGTTCCATCGCCGCCTTCATTATTTCTCAGATCCAAAATTAAATTCTTTGTATGCCTTACATTTAATTCTTTAAAAACACTATCGTATAAGGTATAAAAGTCTTGTTTAAAACGTGCTCTGTGCCATTTAAGAAATGAAGAGATGCGTAAATAAGCAACATCTTTTTTAAGGTATCTAAATGCTAATGGCGCCTCTAATTTTGTTCTGCTATAGAAAAACTTTTTATACGATTTATAATCAAGACCGGCAATCGTTATCATTTTCTTTTTTGACTGGTCAGCAACGTCTATAAATTCTATGCGATAAGAATCTGTATCTTCTATAAAAATTGGATAATTCAGATCAAAAAGGTTTTCTTCTTCAGTCATACTATAATCTTCCAGGTGACGAATATTAAAGGTTTGAATGTACCCGTCAGAGGGGATGGCAGACAATAAAGTATTTAGAATTTCTTCAATGGGCCTTCCGTTAATTGAAATAATTTCAGATCCGACAGGCATAGTGCTATTGGATTGTGCCGTTGTGAGCACATAAAACCTTCGGTCAATAATTTTTAAAGAAAAAGGCAAATAATGATGCGTATTTTCTAATGACCGGTAATAGTCTTTAGATGGTGTTGCGATCAGGTGCTCATCGTTTACCCTGGCGCAGGAGGTGGCGATGAGTTTGTAAAAATCAGCCCCGGACTCTGGCTGATTTAATGATTTGAAATTATCATCTAAATATTTGCTCATGATTAAACTGTCTGTAAATCTGTAAAGACTTGGATAAGTAGTTTCCAAAGCTTTTCTGAATATGGAGTAATCCTCCTGTAATTGTTTGGGACTGTAGGTTAATTGTTCGTTTTGACAGTTGCCACAAAAAGTTTTTGCTAACAACAGGAGCGTCAGCATTATTTTTTTTATTGAATTCAGCATATGGTAAATTATTTTTCTCGATAGATCTGTTATGGTACTAAAACTCGGTTCAAAAAAATCGGTTACAGAAATTTTGAAAATTTTCGGCTTTTGTTGAATAGACGGCAATTTTTAAAAGACAACAAGAAAGATCACTGCTTAAAGGATAACTTAACCTCATCAGAAATTCTTCTGAAAACCTTTGCAGGATTCCGGAGAACGAGGTTCCGTATTCTTAAACACTTCTGCTTGAAACTGGAAAAGTTTTTTCAGCAAATGCAACTACCCGGCCCGGCTCGCGTCATTTAACAAAACCTAAGATTATGTTCAAGAACAATTTCAAGATCGCCTGGCGTAATCTCACCAGGAACAAGGCGTCGTCTTTCATCAACATCGGCGGCCTGGCCGTGGGTATGGCAGTAGCCATGATGATTGGTTTGTGGATTTGGGACGAACTGTCATTCAATAAATATCATCAAAACTACGACCGCATTGTAGCCGTGATGCAGAAAGAAAAGTTCCTCGGCAATATTACTGTAACTGACCATATGCCTTACCGGCTGCTTAATGAACTCAAAACCAATTACCATAATGATTTTAAGCAAGTAGTAATAGCAACTGAAACCCGCGATTACTATCTGTCACAGGGTGAAAATAAAATAGCGCAGACAGGGCAATACATAGAAGCCGCTGCGCCCGAAATGCTGACTTTGAAAATGTTCCGCGGCTCATGGGCTGCCTTAAATGATCCCCGTTCGGTTCTGCTTTCAGCGTCTGCAGCAAAAAAACTTTTCGGCAATACCGACCCCATGGATAAAACAGTGAAAGTGAGCGACACCTGGGATGTACATACTACCACTGATGTGAAAGTGACGGGGATATATGAAGACCTCCCGCAAAACGTTCAATTTCACGATGTGCAGTTTTTTATGCCATGGGAGCTTTATGCAGCTGCTGATGCGCGCCTAAGCACAATGGCCTGGGACGATCATCGTTTTTTGATCTATGGTGAGATCTGGCCGGGTGCTGATTTAAATAAAGTATCGGCTACTGTTAAAAATGCTGAACTTAACGTGATCAGGCACATGGACAATATGAGGCATGAGGTGGCAGCAAACCCCGAAATATTACTAAACCCGATGAAGAACTGGCATCTCTATTCAAACTTTAAGGATGGTGTTGCCGATAAAGGGCCTATCCGGTTTGTGTGGATAGTTGGCACTATTGGTGGATTTGTATTGTTATTGGCCTGTATCAATTTTATGAATTTTAGTACCGCGCGCTCCGAAAGAAGAGCAACCGAGGTAGGCATACGTAAAGCCATAGGCTCGGCCAGGGTACAACTCATCGGCCAGTTTTTTAGTGAATCACTACTGGTGGCACTTTTGGCATTTATAATAGCGTTATTGTTTGCCATACTTGCTTTGCCAATGTTAAATGATCTGTCGGCAAAGCAGATCTCCCTACCCTACGCCAATATATGGTTTTGGCTTTCTTGTATCAGTTTTATCATATTTACTGGTTTGCTTTCCGGAATTTACCCGGCTTTATACCTGTCTTCATTCCAGCCCGTAAAAGTTTTAAAAGAGGCATTTCGGGCAGGCCGAATGGCGTCACTTCCGCGCAAAGTATTAGTAGTGATGCAATTCACGGTTTCTATTGTATTAATCATTTGTACCATCATTATATATAACCAGCTGATCTTTGGCAAAGACCGGCCCGTTGGTTACACCCGTGATGGCTTGATTATAGTACCGATGCAGTCAATTGACTATCAGGGGAAACAGGAAGTTCTCCGCAACGAACTGAAGGCAACCGGCTTTGTGGCCGAAGTAGCTGAATCAGAAAGCCCGGTTACAGGGGTGTCCTCAAACAATGACGGTTTTAACTGGCGAGGCAGGGACCCCGGTATACAAGAAAAATTTGGGACGTTAACCGTGACAGCCGAATATGGAAAAACAATTGGCTGGCAATTTAAGGATGGCCGCGATTTTTACGCCGGGTCTGCCGCAGATTCATCCGGTTTCGTAATCAATGAGGCTGCCGCAAAGTACATGGGCTTCAAAAACCCGGTAGGTGAAAGCATCCACTGGAAAAGCAAGTGGAACAATGTCGATAAGGATTACAGGATTATCGGCGTAATAAAAAACATGGTGATGGAATCGCCTTACGATGCGATAAGGCCCGTTGTTTTCCGCCTGGGAGGTAACCCCAACTGGATTTTTATCAGGATAAATCCGCAGGCAAGTGTTAGTAGGGCATTGCCCAAAATAGCCGGCGTTTTCAAAAAGATCGTTCCTTCCGTTCCTTTTACATATAATTTCGCGGATGAAGAATATGCCAAAAAATTTACAGCCGAAGAGCACATCGGCAAACTGACAAAATTCTTCTCCTGCCTTGCCATTTTTATCAGCTGCCTCGGGCTGTTCGGCATGGCAATGTTCATGGCCGAGCAACGCACTAAAGAAATCGGCCTGCGTAAGGTATTAGGTGCAACTGTATTCACGCTATGGCGGTTGTTATCAAAAGATTTTGTGGTGCTGGTAATTATTTCGCTCGTCATAGCAACACCAATGGCCTGGTATTTTATGTCGAAATGGTTGCAAAATTATCAATA
Organism: Mucilaginibacter angelicae; assembly: GCF_042434235.1. Classification (NCBI taxonomy): domain Bacteria; kingdom Pseudomonadati; phylum Bacteroidota; class Sphingobacteriia; order Sphingobacteriales; family Sphingobacteriaceae; genus Mucilaginibacter; species Mucilaginibacter angelicae. Next base: position 118,744 of record NZ_JBHLTS010000022.1, read on the forward strand.
TCGCACACCGATAGCCTGGTGGGTATTCGTATTTACAGGGATAGGTGCTGTTTTGATCACCTTACTCACAGTAAGCTATCAAACTATTAAAGCCGCGCTGGCAAACCCGGTAAAGAGTTTGCGGAGTGAGTGATTCGTGGTAGAAAAAGTCGGGAGGTCATCAGATCCCCACCTTATCGTAACCATACACCGGAGATAAGCATGCCTTTTAACGTACCTGATTACTTCCCCAACTTTGACGATATGTATTACGCTAATTGTAATCAATAAACTTACTGATCAAAAATGCACGGTTACTGTTCACTTTTGATACAACAGCCCAAAGCCAACACACAACAAACACCTAATAACCAACAACATACACATTTGGCATTATATTTACGAATAGCTTCGTATCTATTAAATCGCCCGGTTATGATCAGAAATTATCTCAAAACTGCCTTGCGCAATCTCGTGAACAATAAAGTTTACAGCGCTTTGAATATCATCGGCTTAGCGACAGGGATGGCAGTAGCCATGCTCATCGGCCTATGGATTTATGCCCAGGTTTCCTACGACCGCTTTTTGCCCGGCTACCAGCAGGCCTACAAAGTAAGGTTTAATGTGAATAACAATGGCGAGATCAACACGGTTGGCTCTACCAACTTACCGTTGACCGACGCGTTGAAAAAAGACTTTCCGGAGATTAAATATGTGGCTCAAACAGATTGGATGGGTTCACATCCGCTTACTGTGGGCGATAAAAGAATAAACGTTAACGGGGCAATGGCAGGCAGCGATTTCCTGAAAATTTTTCAATTCCCGCTCATCAAGGGCAATATAGATGCCGTATTAAGTGACCCATATTCCATCGTGCTGTCACAAACCGCTGCAACGGCATTATTTGGTAGGGCTGAAGCAATAGGAAAAATGGTAAAAATTGATAATTTTCATGATTTGCGGGTTACCGGTATCCTGAAAGATGTACCGGCCAACTCTACATTTCAGTTCAGCTTTATTGTACCTTTCACCTACTATGCCATTACGGATAGCGAGGTAAAACAATCCCTTACCAATTGGGACAATAATTCATTCCAAACCTTTGTTGCTTTGCAATCTAACGCATCTTATGCTGAACTGGCCCCCAAAATAAAAGGGACAATGGTTAGGCATAGCCCTAAATATTACGCGCAAACCAAGGCTGAACTGTTCCTTGAACCTTTGAAAGACTGGCATTTATTTTCAGAGTATAGGAATGGCGTTGTCTCAGGCGGTTTAATAGATTATGTGAGAATGTTTACACTCATCGGCATCCTGATCCTGGTTATCGCGTGTATCAATTTTACCAATCTTGCTACCGCGCGATCAGAGAAAAGGGCGCGAGAAGTAGGTGTACGTAAGGCTATCGGATCCAGCCGTAAAAACCTCATCTTCCAGTTCCTGATCGAATCCATGACTTTAACCTTCTTAGCCTTTTTAGTATCGCTGCTATTTGTTACGGTAGCTTTACCGGCTTTTAATAACCTTACCCATACACAGATCAGTATTCCTTTTACCAATGGCACTTTTTGGCTGCTTATGATAGGTTTTGTTGTGTTTACTGGTCTGCTTTCGGGAGGAAGACCTGCATTTTACCTGTCGTCCTTTAACCCGGTAAAAGTTTTAAAGGGAAGTTTGCAAACAGGCAAAGCAGGTAACCTTCCGCGGGAGATCCTCGTGGTATTGCAATTCACCTGCTCCATTGCACTCATTATTAGCACCCTAATCATTTATCAGCAGATAGATCATGCTAAAGAAAGGCCAGTAGGCTACGATGCAAATCGTTTAGTGATGACCGACGCCACCGGCGACCTGACGCGCAATTATGAGGCTTTTAAAAACGAAATGCTGGCCACCGGCGTTGTGAGCAGCGTTACCAAATCTTCAAGTCCTGTTACCGATATTTGGGCCAACAATAGCGTAACGGATTGGTCGGGCAGGTTACCCGGCGAAACATTGAGCCTTGCTATCATTGGTGTATCTGATGCAGATTACTTTAAAACGCTGGGTATGAAAATGGAAAGCGGGCGTAATTTCACCGGCAATCTCGGAGCTGATTCCCTGAGCGTGGTACTCAATGAAGCTGCTGTTAAGCGCATGCGGTATAAAGACCCCATTAACCAGGTGATCACCTGGCACACTGTGGAGCAAAAGGCCACCGTGATCGGCGTGGTTAAGGATGCTTTGATGGCCTCGCCGTTTTCAAACTCGGTACCTACAATATTTATTTACCAGCCAAGCTGGTCAAGCGTAGTAACATACCGGTTGTCGCCAACGGTAAATACACGGGCAGCATTAGCTAAACTCGCCCCGGTATTCAGTCGTTATAATCCCACTATTCCTTTCCAGTATCGTTTTGTGGACGAAAGCTATGCATCAAAATTCGACTTTGAATCACTGATCGGGAAGCTGGCCGGTTTATTTGCCTCCCTCGCCATCATGATTTCCTGTATAGGGTTGTTTGGATTAGCTGCGTACATGGCCGAAAAACGAACTAAAGAAATTGGCATACGGAAAGTATTGGGTGCTACTGTGCCCCAGGTTTGGATGTTATTGTCGAAGGAGTTTATGATCCTCGTGATCATCAGCTGCCTGATCGCCAGCCCGGTTTCGTATTACTACCTCCATACGTGGCTACTAAAATATCAATACCGGATCAGCATAGGGCCGGGCGTGTTTATCCTGGCTGGAGCTGGGTCTATTATCCTAACTTTGCTCACCATCAGTTTCCAGGCTATAAAGGCAGCGCTAATGAACCCGGTAAAAAGCTTGAGGACGGAATAATCTGAATGATAAAATTTCGGCTTTAAGCTTTGTGCATTTCGCTTTTAGCATTTATACAACGGCCTTTTAAACAAACCATCTTCGGTCTTTTAAACAAACCTGCCTGTAGCTATTTAGAGGAGCTTTGCATTATAAAATTTAATGTAATGACAACAACAAACTCTAATAGCAATACACAGGTACTGGTAACAGGTGGTTCAGGCTTTATCGCGGTACACTGTATCCTGCAACTTATTGAAGCTGGTTACCGCGTAAAAACAACAGTACGCTCATTAAACCGTGAAGCCGAAGTACGGGATATGCTCAGAACAGGCGGCGTTGAAGCGGGCGACCGCCTATCCTTTATAGCTGCCGACCTCGGTGCCGATGCCGGCTGGGCAGAAGCAGTTGCAGGCTGTACCTATGTTTTGCACGTGGCCTCTCCCACCCCGCTTAAAGGCTATAAACACGAGAATGAAATGATCATACCCGCACGTGAAGGGGTATTACGTGTGCTGAAAGCAGCAAGGGATGCCGGTGTTAAGCGTGTTGTATTTACCTCGGCATTTGGCGCTGTTGGCTTTGGTCATAAGCCACGATCTACACCATTTAATGAAACCGACTGGACACCGATAAACGATAGCGTACCTGCCTACCAAAAATCAAAAACACTGTCTGAAAAAGCCGCCTGGGATTTTATTGCGACTGAAGGCGAAGGATTGGAAATGACTACAATAAACCCGGTCGCCGTTGCCGGCCCGGTTTTAGGGCCCGACTATTCACACTCCATTCAGTTGGTACAAAATATGTTGTTTGGCAAGTTAAAAGGCTGCCCAAGAATCAACACCGGCCTTGTGGATGTACGTGATGTGGCCGACCTGCATTTGCGCGCTATGACCAATCCGGCGGCAAAAGGCCAACGCTTCCTGGCCATTTCGGGCGAAAGCCTTTGGATGATAGATGTGGCAAAGATCCTGAAACGCCGGATGGGCAATTATGCAGATAAAGTTAAGGTAAAAAACCTGCCTAACTGGCTAATACATTTAACTGCCCTGTGGAACCCAACTGCCAAAGTAATTGCACCTATGCTTGACCAAAACATGAACGCTACCAGCGAAAAAGCCCGGCGCATGCTTGGCTGGTCGCCCCGCCCAGCCGAAGAAGCGATTGTTGCAACCGCCCAAAGCCTGATACAACTGGGAATTATTAAATAACTATTTTTACACTAATGGAACAACCGGGAGCAGCCAGCAGGGCAATGGTATTTGTATCCTGTAAGCGTGAAAAGCATTACAGCCGCGAAGTGATCCTTCCCTGGCATGCACTGGTATGCGTGCTATCAGGCGAAATGAAGATCGCATCGGCCGACAGGCTGTTTGTTTTCCATGCCGGGGATATTGTCCTGCTGCCGCGCAACCAGTTGGGCAGGTTAAGTAAAGTACCCTTAAACGGCGAGCTTTTTAAATCGATCTCCATTTGTTTCCCGCAGGAAACATTGCAGCGCTATTATGCCGCGCTTCCGCAGGTTCAGATCACTCCTGCTCAACCTGATATCAAATACTTTAACCGGCATCCGCTGCTGCAGAGCTTGTTTGGATCCCTGCTACCCTATTTTGAAGTGGCCGATGATTTGCCGGAAGAGATAGCCAATATCAAAATAACCGAGGCTATTGCCGTACTCCGCTCTATCGATAAATCGGTAGATAACCTGCTTGGCCATTTTGAAGAACCGGGTAAAATTGATCTGGCCGATTTTATGGAGAAAAACTACATGTTTAACCTCACCGCGGCCAGGTTCGGCTACCTTACCGGCAGGAGCCTCACCACCTTTAAACGTGATTTTAAGAAAGCCTTCGGCAATACGCCCGAAAAATGGCTTACCAAAAAACGCCTGGAAACCGCCCACTACCAAATAGTTGAACAAAAACGCAAACCATCCGAAGTTTACTTTGAAGTAGGCTTTGAAAACCTCTCGCATTTTTCATATGCTTTTAAAAAGCAGTTTGGGTATAATCCAACACTTTCTAAAGCTAAACGAGAGATAAGTGAAAAGCAATTTTAACAGACACCAAAGCACAAGCTTGTCCTAAACCCTCCCCTCAATTGTCATCTTTAGCCCTCTCCCTAAAATAATATTTACGGTTATGTTTGTTATGTAATCTGGCATTTTCAGAACTATCTTTAAACAAACCAATCATCATGATACTCCAAAACAAAAACGCGGTGATATACGGGGCAGGCGGCTCATTAGGCGGTGCAGTTGCGAAAGCCCTGGCTGCTGCCGGAGCAAGAGTATTTTTAACCGGGCCTAACCCCACATCAATTCAAAAAATAGCCAATGAAATTATTGCTTCGGCTGGCTTAGCCGAAACGGCTATAGTAGATGCGTTTGACGAGGTAGCAATTAATGGACATTTACACCAGGTGGTAAATCAGGCTGGAACAGTTGATATCTCCTTTAACGCTGTTGGAGTTGATGTAGTGCAGAACATTCCGCTTACCGAAATATCAGCCGAAGATTTTGTAAAGCCCATTACCCTCACCATGCAAACCCGTTTCATGACGGCCATTGCAGCAGGTAAGGTAATGATGAAACAAAGATCAGGTGTAATTTTATCGCTTACAGCTACGCCTGGAGGTATCGGTTATCCGCATACAGGAGGTTTTGGCCCGGCTTGCAGCGCGGTTGAAAGTTTTTCGCGCACGCTGGCATCCGAGCTGGGGACTTACGGCATCCGCGTAGTTAATATCCGTTCCGGTGGCTCGCCCGATTCACAGGTGTTCAAAAACGCCATTGATACCATCCCCGATGTTATGGAGCCCATCATCAAAAAAATGGAAGCTGATACCATGCTCAAAAAGCTCCCCTTAATGGCTGATATTGCCAATACTGCAGTCTTCCTGGCATCTGACCTTGCCGGGCAAATAACAGGCGTCACTATCGATGTAACCGGTGGTACAACGGCAGCATTAAATTACAGGGTAAACAGACTTGATTGAAGGTTTAGGGAAGAATTGCCTTTAGCTGATCCAGAAGAACAAGGCAAGCATAAAAATAAGGTCGGAGTATTGCAGCTGCGATTTGAGGGTTTTCAATGCCTCAACCATGTGGTTTTTTACTGTATTTGGCGAGATCTGCAACTGATCGGCAATTTCTTTGTGGGTAAGGTGCTCCACCCTGCTCAGCCTGAAAATAAGTTGCTGCTGGCGCGGAAGCTTGTTGATGATCCGCTCGGTAAACTGTTCCAGGTCGCTCACCAGCAGGTCTTCTTCGGTATCGTTATGAACGGTAGCTATGTGGTTCACTAACTTATCCGAAAACTCGCGCGACTGGCACATCTGCCTCAATGAATTTAATGATAAGCGTTTGGCAATAACGTAAAGGTACAGCCAGATATCGCCCATGGCATTAAGTTTTTCACGGCTGGTCCAAAGGTTTATAAAACACTCCTGCACTATCTCCTCGCTCTGCAGCGCATCCTTCAGAAACCGGAAAGCCAGCCGGTAAACCTTGCTGCTGTACGCTTCATAAATCAAATCGAAAGCGGCCTCATCGCCCGCTATCAATTGTTGGATATGATTGCTGTTAATACTCTTACCCACTGTAGTTTAATTATAATTGGTGAGATAAAAGTAAAAAGTAAATTTTAATTTAACATAGCAAAAACATGATAATAAATTGAAGTAGTGTTGTTGTAGTGGTACTTTTTTAACAAAGGCACATGCTTTTATAACTGATTATCAGCACACAAGGCACAAAAATCACTTCACCTGGTATGTGCAGCTTTTTTGTACAAAGCCGTATTTTGTGGAAAAGTTTTAACGTAAAAGAGTTTATTTTATTATCAGGAGATTAAAAAAGCATCTTTCTATTGATAATACAAGACCAAATAACTCTTTCCTTACCTTACTTTTCAGATGATTACGGATAGGAATATCAAGGCAAACCATTGACACGATTTACTGCTTTGGCCTTCATCAGGGTTCTTTCCGGAAGTCATGGTGGCACAGGAACCTATTAATTCCAGATCGTATTTGTTATGTTTACATACACTACTATCTGTAACGCAATATGGAATTTTTATCACTTGAGCCCTTTGTGCCATCGGGCAGCGACTTTGAAGGTTCTAAACAATTTTTTCAGGAACTGGGATTTAAAATTAACTGGGATTCGGGAGATTATATCGGCTTTCAAAAGGATAACTGCCGCTTTATCCTGCAACGTTATGACCAGCCTCATTTTGCTCAAAACTTTATGCTAAGCGTAAAGCTGAACGATGTAGCAGCCTTCAGACAAATGGTAATAGACAAACAATTGCCTCAACGTTTTAAAATCCGCATAAGTGAAATTAACCAGGAACCTTATGGCAAAGAGTTTAACGTTATAGATATTGCCGGTGTTTGCTGGCACTTTGTAGAACAATAAGTTCTGCTACTTCAAAGTACCTTACAGGAGCGCTCCTGAACTGCTTATTATTGCAGTAACGTAAGCAAAAATAAAATTGTACAATAATGGGAAAACTGCCCGAAAGCTATATATTAAATAGCTAACAAACAACGAATTATATATTACCACATTTTTCTCACTTCTGCACAATTACCTGCCTGTATCAGCTATGACCACGCTATCAATATAGCTTTTAGCTATATTAGTGGTGATCTAAATCTGACCTAATGGCCAAAACGCTTTTATACATTGATGACAATCAAATAGATATTGCCATTATTAAAGGGATGCAGGATAAATACCTGGCGTTTGATTCTGTAACATACAGTACCGACGCAGAGTATTCCATCCGCTATATCAGGGAACATTTGCAAAATGAAAATGAGTTGCCTGATGTTATTTTTCTTGATCTGTACATGACCCCATTCAGCGGATGGGAGTTTTTGGATGAGTTTATAAAAATCCAGCCCTTCATAGGTAAAAACATTGAAATCTATATCGTAACCTTCTCGATATTGCCAAGAGACCTGACACGTTCAAAGCAGTACCAGCATGTAAAATCATATTATACTAAACCAGTTACCAGGGAAACGTTTACCAGCTTCAGGGTTAATTAATTATTGGCAGGAGAAGCTGATAGGCACGTGATTTTTCGTTACCTATTTCCCCATCATAAACCCTATCGACTTTGCCTCTGCCTGTTTAGCTACCACGCCTTCAATATAAAGCTGGCCGTCCTTAATCTTATAATCGAGGGTGCGCTCATCAATTTTATAATCATCGTCTTTAAAAAGGTCCTTCAGTTTGTTCAGTACTTCCTTACGGTCAAACACAGGGCTGATGCTCAGCAAATCACTTGCTGGTTCAAGTGTAATGCCTTCTACTTTGTATGAAAATATTTTTGATTCCATGTGATAAAGATAAGCTATCGCGCCTGACATCAGCAAAACAATACCTACGGCTTCCTTTTATAAGTCTTGTGTTTTGCAAAGCTATTGCCATTTTGGTAAATCCGGTTTACAGGCTGCGCCTGCTTGATTGTGCTAACTGAGATTTCATTATTACCCTTGTCTGCCTCCCTATAGGCAGCGGGAATCCATTCCAGCTTTAATCTGCATGAGTTGTCCATATCTATATCTCAATAAATATAAATTTACAAAACATGAGGCATAAATACTAAAGGCAAACTAATACAACATCTTAAGCCAGCGCATCTGCAGCAAACTGGCGGCAAACTTTCACCTCCTTTACCGCATCTGATCCTTCGGGGATCTTATACTCTAACTCAATAGTGGCAGGAAATTTATAGTGATTATTTTTGAGTAATTGCAATACTTCCTTTATCGGGGTATCGCCCTGCCCCCATGGCTGGTTGGGGCCGTCATGGAACTTACGGTCCTTGATGTGCATGCTGGTTATACGGTCGTGGTATTTTTCTATGAACGGCACCGGGCTGCTGCTGGTACCTGCTACGTAATGGCCTATATCCAGGTTAATACCATTATATTTTGATTGGCTTAAGGCGGTATCCCAAAGGGTTGGTGTGGCCTGGGTGTGGGCGTGATAACCAACCATCATTTTATGTTTGGCAGCAATATCTCCAAGGCGTTTAGTTTGGGCTTCGTCGGGCAGCTCAACGGTTACGTGATTTACACCAAGGGCCTTCCCTGCGTTAAAGGCATAATCAATTTCGGCATCACTGTTTTTTGGGCCGAGGGCATTGGGTTTCCAGGCATAAATGCTTACCCCTACATCATGGTACATTTTCCTGATCTCCTTAAACTTATCCATCGGGGCTGTACCGCGCCATTCGGCTATCTTTTTACCAAATGCAGCCCAGTCTTCACCAGCCTCGCGTTTAGGGGCGCCTGCATATATCTCGGCGGCATCGCCCATAAGCTCAATGGCGTTAATATTACAGTCGATACAATACTTCAGCAAATCATCAATGGTGCCCGGCATACTCCGAAATGAGTAAGTGATCACCCCTATCTGTACGCCGTTAATGAGCGAATTAGGTTTATCGGCCCTGCCCGAAACCACACTTGCCAGTAATGGTTTTGAAAATGCTAAAAAACCGGCTGCGGCCATTACGCTGCGGCCAATAAAATCGCGCCTTGATAAGTTATGCTGTTTCATGATTTATAGGAAATACATTGGTTTACACCAAAGTTATCAATTAATTGATGCCGGCAAATTGTGTATTGAAACTGTTACCAACCTAATTTGTGTTGTAGCGTTTTGCCTTATTGTACCGTAAAGCATTATAAACCTTATTGTATGAAAAAGCTGCTTTTGTTTGGCGTACTTGCCGTTTTGTTAAGTTGTAAAAAAGATAAAACTCCAAATAACGATCAATTAATAGGTAAATGGGAATATCGCGGCACGGGTGGTTGCGAATGCGTACCTCCCAAGGACCCCAACTCGGTAAAGCCGGGCAATGGGAATATTATTACCTTTACATCAACTACCTACCAGCGGTTTAACAAGGATACCCTGATAAAAAGCGGCACCTACCGTACCCGAAGGTATGACGATGCACATGAGCAAATCATGTATGATAATGACACCTCAAGCAACAGTATCCTATTTTTCAGGGTAGATGGTAAAATACTTACTTTTTATGGCACAGTCCCTCTTGTAGTAGACGGGCCGGAATACAAGTATGAAAAGCTATAATATCATTGTACAGGCCAGTGAAAACACAGCAGGTAGCCGTCAGGATCAAGCAGGTAAATGGCTTTCCAGCCGTAGCCGGTAATCTGAGGTGCCTTTAGGTGTATCCCCTTACTTAACAAATAACTGTATAATTCATCAACATCAGGATGGCCGAAATAAAGTGAAGTATCAGTATGGGCAGCAATACGCTGCTCATCTGGTTCGGGAGGGCGGTTGGGCTTTTCATATGCGGTATTGAGCATCAGCTCTGTACTGTTAAGATTCAGTAAAACCCAGTCAACATCATCTCCTTCGCCCGATGCCCGTACTACTTCAAAACCTAATACGTCGCGGTAAAACCTTAAAGCAACAGGCATATCAAAAACCTGGAGCAGCGGGGCGAGGCCCTGGATCTGTTTTACGATGATGTTATTACTCATAATTTCCTTCTAATAATTCCAGTAAAAAAGATTTACAGCTATTACTTTCCGAATTGAAGCCATATATCACCATAAGGTAAATGAATACCAACACAGCAAATGGGCTCAGCGATACAAGATCAAACTTATTAGATTTTAACGAATTTAACCAACCCCCAAAGCCTGCAAACGTTAAAAAAATTGCCACGCCTATGATGATATATTCTATTTCCCGGTGCATAGCCATAGTTATATAAAGGCAGCTTCCTGATTCTGTTAATTCCACACGCCCCTTTATCACAGGAATAAACGAATTCCTGCCTACAATTACAGGTTCAATTTTAAACTCATTAATGCTTACATACCCTTTAAAGGGAGTAGGGTACCTGTTATATAATTGCCCGAAGAAATCTCCTGTAAAAGCAGGGCTCACCTGCTCCATCATTTTTGCTATTACTTCGTCGGGAGAAAGCGGGCTGATAATAGAAAATTTTTCATAAGGCAACCAATTCATAACTGATGGAATATTTGCATTTAAAAGTACTAATCCTGCTTATTAAAACCTATTATATCTGATAGGTCCCCTGCACGAAAACGAACGATCCATGTGTCAGAATGATGCAGGTGCAAAAATCAACACCAATATAAATTATTGAAAATCAACACAATAAATACATGGCACTTAATTTGAGTTCATAAAAAAGATTACTATAAATGTTATGAAACACGGCAAGCAACTGGAAAGGCGTACTTTCAACCAGGACCGTTTTGAAATACTTATTAAGCGGCAAAAAAACGGTACAGCTACCTTTAACGAGCTCAGCGAACTGGATGAGATTGTAAACCGTGACCCCGAGATCCGTGAAATTGTTTTGGAGGAAATGCAGGATGCAGATAACCCAAAGCCCCCGGACTCTGATCAAATTCAAATCATCGAAAAACCGGTGAGGAAAAGCTTTATTGAAAAAATAAAGACATTCTTCAACCACCTGTTCACGGTCGAAAGCGCAGGCCTTGGTCCCTCAATTGCTGCCTGAACGCTACAAACAATTTTAATATTGCAAACTCTTCAAAACAAAAACAGAACAATCTTTATAGATATGTTTGCAGCATCGTTATAAAGTAAACTGTTTATGAAAATATTTCAGCAAATGCTTCAGCTCAGGGAGCGCAAAAGGGGTTTTCATCTCATCACAGCCGAAGTAAAAAATGCCATGCCCCAACTCCAGGAACTAAAAACCGGTATTTGCCAGGTGTTTATCCAGCACACCTCGGCATCGTTAACCATTAATGAAAATGCCGACCCAACAGTACGGCAGGATTTTGAAATGTATTTCAGCAAAGCAGTGCCCGAAAATGATCCTGATTACTTACACGATGACGAAGGCCCTGATGATATGCCCGCCCACCTGAAAGCCGCAATGCTTGGCAGCTCGGTAACTATCCCTATCCGCAACGGCAGGCTTGCCTTAGGCATGTGGCAGGGGATTTATTTGTGCGAACACCGTAATTATGGCGGCAACCGGATGCTGGTAATAACAGCATGGGGTGAATAAAAACAGCAATAAGCAGCGAGTATGATTGTAAAAAGGACAATTAATTTACACATTTGACTATCTATTGTAAATTAATACTTTTTTAACTGGTATAACCCGGCAAATTTATCGGCTTATATCAAATGTTATTCTATATTTGTTTTTACCATAAAATTATTACTGTTATAAATGCTCAAGTACTCCAAGCAAACAAGGTTATTATTAGCTGTTGATTGTATCATTTTTGGCTTTGATGGCGAGGTTTTAAAAATCTTATTAATAAAAAGGGGCTTTCAGCCCGAAAAGGGAAACTGGAGCCTGATGGGCGGCTTTGTTCAGCCCGATGAAAGCCTTGACCAAAGCGCCAACCGCATTCTGAAGCAATTAACAGGCCTGGAGGGCGTGTATCTTGAACAGTTATATACCTTTGGGCAGCCACAGCGCGACCCGATTGAGCGTACCGTATCAGTAGCATACTTTGCACTGGTTGATATTCATAAATATGAAGCCCAGATCAGCGATGATTACCAGGCCGAGTGGTTCCAGCTTAAACGTGCCCCTAAACTGATATTTGACCAGCAGGAAATGGTTGAGCAGGCCCGCAAACGCATTCGCTACAAAGCGGCCATGCACCCTATCCTGTTTGAGCTTTTACCTACCAAGTTTACCATACCGCAATTACAAACCCTTTATGAAAGCGTGTTTAACACCACTATTGATAAACGCAACTTTAGTAAAAGGGTGCTGGCAACCGGTTTGCTCATTAAACTGGCCGATAAAGATAAAGCAGGTTCCAAACGCGGCGCTTATTATTACCAGCTTAACATGCAAAACTACTATGCCAAATTCCAGGCATTTATGAATTTTATTCCTAATCCCGATTCTTTATAGTATCCCTTTGGTAAAACGTTCCACTTAAACTACTTATAATATTACAAGCATATTCCCTTGTCTAATATCCGGATATTGTTGAGCAACAAACAAAAGTAACCGTAGGCAGGTGTTATTTTATTTAACATTTTCCAACCATACTGTTTTTTCATACGTATAATAGCTTTAGGCTGCATTTTAAACCAAAAGCCTGTTTGCTAACGCCAATTAATGAAAAAAAATGTAAGCCTTTTAGTATTACTGCTGCTGGCTGTATCTGTATGTTTCGGCCAATTCAGGGAGGTTAATAAACTTAAAAAAGACCTCCCTTTAATTCGCGATAGCATCCGGTATGTAAACACGCTTAACCGGCTGGGCATGCTGATGTATGAGCAAAACATCGACAGCGCATTTTACTATGCTAAAAAAGCCAGAAATATATCCGAGCGGCTTGACTATAAAGCCGGTAAAGCCGATGCCCTAAATGCGATAGGTATTGTTTACGATCTGAAAGGCAATCTGCAACTTTCGCTGCGTTATTATAATGAGGCTTATAACCTGTATAAAGAATTAAACGACACCTCAAACGTTGTGCAGGGCTTAATGAACATTGGCCTGGTGTTTAATGAAACCAAAGAGGATAAAAAAGCAATAGATTTTTTTAAACGCGCAATGAACACTGGCAAAACCATGCAGCGTGATTCCATTATGTCGCTGGTGTTATGTAATTACATGCTCTTATATCCGGAACAAATACCAAAAGATTCGGTTGAAATTTACCTTAAGAAAGCGCGGGCGATAGGAACCAGATTTAAAGATAAACGTATGCTGGTTGAAGCAGACCAGATCCAGGGCTTGCTATACCTGCAAAGCAACAAGCGTGAAAAAGGTACAGCATTATTACAACAGGCCGCTAACAACGGTTTAGCTATGGGGCTTTCCTATCTGAGCCTTGATATAATCATTAACCTTGGCGATCTGTACCTGGATAATGATACAGCAAAAGCCATTGAATACTATAAACAAGGACTTTCCATTGCCGAAAAAAACGGTTATCATTATTATGAAAAATTCTTCGAAAAAAAATTATATAATATCTATATCGCTCAAAATAACCTTAGTGAAATGCGGCGCTGCAACGAAAAATTACTGAAGCTTTACGAAGATGAGGAAAAATTCGCCAGCACATCGGGCTTCGATTACATTGATTATGCACTTAAGGACCAGGAGCTTGAGGCGATAACCATCAGGAGCCAAAACAGGCAAGTGCTTACTATTGTACTGGGTATATTATTTGTGATCACTGCTGTTACGGTGATATTTACCTATCGCCTTTACAACCTCAAAAAAAAGCATGGTAAAACACTTGAAGAGCTTAACCGCACGGTACAGCTCCGTAACGAAAAACTGGAAATAGATCACGAATTTAACAACCGCCTCGTATCCATCCTCGCTCATGATTTCCGGCAACCGATAGGCGCGCTCAAAACGCTGGCAACGGTACTCAAAGATGCCGATTCGTTCACCCGCGAAGAATTGATGGAACTGGTAGATACCATGGAGCATTCTTCAAATATTTCGCTGGAGATTTTTGAGAATATCTTGCAGTGGATCAAACAGCAACTATCGGGCTTTAATTATAAAGCCGTTCCGTTGCCTCTAAGTGAGCTTATTGATGAGGCGATACAACCATTTAACCTAATGGGCGAAGATCATGGGCTTAAGCTTTTAAACACAGTTGATCCGGCTATTATTATTCATGCTGACAAAGAATTGGTACAGTTCATCCACCGCAATTTTATTCACAACGCTATCAAGTTTTCGCCTGATAATTCAACTGTTACCATAAGCGCATCAAGTGGTAAAGATGTAACCGTTTGTGTACAGGACGAAGGTAAAGGCATCTCGCCCGATAAACTTCAGCTGCTGTTTAATTTTAAAGCCAATATGCAGTACAGTAACGAAAAGGAAAAAGGGGCGGGTGTAGCCCTCATGATCTGCAAGGATTTTACTGAAAAAATGAATGGCCGTATCTGGGTGGAAAATAACCAGGTAAAGGGTGCAACTTTCTGTTACTCGTTGCCCAACATCCCTTAATTTTTTATTGTAATTTTTAAATTACCTATTGAAAAACAACAGCTTAAGTTCGTAATTTTCAGATCAAATACAGTTTGCTATAACCTGTTATTAAACCTATAATTTATGAAAACTTACTTATTACTGTTTGCAGCGCTGCTGCTTTCTGCTTATTCATTTGCCCAGCAAATACCTGCCCGCTGGGACGAGCTTGTTGCTTCCGATTTTCCTGTAGCGCTCGAAAAGTCCTCAAAAACCTGTATCCTGCCTATCGGGATCCTGGAAAAACACGGCCCCCACTCTCCTATCGGTACCGACCTCATCCATGTACGTGAGTGGGCAGCCCATGCAGTTAAATCAGAATACGCCGTTGTATTCCCCGATTATTTTTACGGGCAGATTAATGAAGCCCGTCACCAGCCGGGAACATTTGCCCTGCCAAGCAAGGTGATCTGGGATTTACTGGAAGCTACCTGCGATGAAATTGCCCGCAACGGTTTTGATAAAATAGTGATCCTGAATGGTCATGGCGGCAACCCGGAGTTTATCCAGTTCTTCATGCAATCGCTGCTTAACAAACGTCATAACTATGCGGTATATTTTTACAATCCGCGCGGCGGCGATAAGGAATATAATGACCAGTACCGCAAAATGCATAAATCGGCCATTGAAGGAGATCAGCATGCCGGTGAAAGCGAAACTGCCACCCTGCTTTATTACCGTCCTGATTTAATGAAGATGGACAGGGCTGCATCACAATCGGGTGATAACCAGCACCGCTTAAACCTTGCCAATGTTTATACACCCATATGGTGGTACGCCGCCTACCCTAACCACTATGCCGGTGAGGGCGCTAAAGCCACACCCGAATTTGGTAAATTCATAGCCGAGCATGAAATAGCCAGCTTTATACAGGCCCTTAAAGCCATTAAGGCCGATACCAGTACCATTAAACTGCAAAACGAGTTTTTTGATAAGGTAGATGCGCTGAATAAGTAAAAAATAAACTTCAAAAAACCATGTCATTGCGAGCGCAGCGTGGCAACCGTACATAAGCATAGCCGCCCTGTACAGTATGCGATTGCTTCGTGCCTCGCAATGACATGGTTTGATATCAGTCCTCTTTCCCTCCCAAAACCTCATCTATCATCCCGAAAGCCTTGGCTTCCTTGGCTATCATCCAGTAATCACGGTCGGATACTTCATTAATCCGTTCGTAGCTTTGTCCGCTGTGTTTAGCTGCAATTTCATACAGCTCTTTCTTCATTTTGGCAATCTGCCGGGCAGCAATTTCTATATCTGACTCCTGTCCCTGCGCCCCACCCGATGGCTGATGCAGCATTACCCTTGAGTGCGGCAATGCGGCCCTTTTGCCTTTGGCCCCTGCACAAAGCAATGTAGAAGCCATGGAAGCAGCCATGCCTGTACAAATAGTAGCCACATCCGGCGAGATGAATTGCATGGTATCATAGATCCCCAGCCCGGCATACACCGAACCTCCCGGCGAATTGATATAGATCTGGATATCTTTTTTAGCATCGGCCGATTGCAGGAACAGCAATTGCGCCTGGATAATATTGGCCACCTGCTCATCTATCGCGGTGCCAAGGAAAATGATCCTGTCCATCATCAGCCGCGAAAAAACATCCATTTGCGAGATATTCATCTGGCGCTCTTCCATGATATAGGGTGTCATACCCATGTTTATTTTGCTGTTGTTAACCTGCGCAATAAACCTGTCGACATGTAAACTTTGGACACGGCGATGCCCTACCGCATATTTGCGGAACTCATTTTGATAGATATTCATAAAATTTAGTATTTAGCGTTTATGGAACAAACGCATGATCTTTTGCCTGAAACCCTCATGCTCAGGTTGGCTGAATAGTTTTTGATGCACACTTTCAATTTCGGCCTTAAGGTTATTACGGCCGTATTGCTGCACCAGGCCAAGGGTTTGTTTGTGCCACATCACCTGGTACTTAAGTTCGGGATTTATGATCAGTCTGGCCTCAAACAGCAGCGCTTCATCGGGTGCAGTCTGCCCAAGTACGTGGTCATCAATTGCTTTTATCTCATTCAATGAAGTCCTCATAAGCCAGTGATTGTTCTTTAACTGTTTCCCTTACTTTTTCAATGCATTTATACTTCTGCACGGTAGCCGAACGCTCACCTGCGTAGCCAAATAAACCAGCTACCTCTTTCATAGGTAGTTTGTGGTAATAAAAGGCGCTCAGTAGCTCCATGCATTTTTTACCGGCAGTCTCCAGGTAATGCATCAATTTACCGGTCAATGGCTGTTCATCGGCTTCATCAGTAATATCAAAGCCTTCAATACAATTATCAAACGGCAGGTTGTTGCTGCCATCCCTGAACTTTTTAAACCAAAGGTGTTTAGCGATACCCAACAGGTAGGCTTTTTCGCCGCTATTCAGGGATAGTTCACCATTAACCGTCTTTTCGTAATAAATAACAAGCGCATCCTGGAAAACATCCTTTGCATCATCAAAGGAGCCGCCCATTTTGCTTACATATTTCGCCACCGCTGGGAAAGCGCTTTTATAAAGCTCAGTAATGAGCTTTTCTCTTTCAATCGCCGGATTATCAAAAACTATCTCATGTGCCATGATCAATGCGTTTAATAGTAAGTGCACAAAACGGATGATATATCACCGTGAATTTAGAAAAAAATCACATAGCATCCTTTTTTTGCAGACTATAGAAGGATACACATATTTTGAGGCATTAATAACTAATAAAACCAATTGTCATTTCGACTGAGCATGGGAGGGCATGAGAACCAGGGGCGAAAGAGAAATCTTATACACCTTGTTTAGCGGCCATGAAAGCGTTAATACAGCGCGTATAAGATTTCTCTTTCGCCCCACCACCCAATCCGGCCCCGCTCTATCGAAATGACATTTTCTATTATTTGAAACAAGAGCTCCGTTTGAGATGCTCGACCTAAGCTCTTTAAATTAAATTACAGATAAGCGTTTTAAAATCCTATTTTTAGCGCCTCAAATATTGGTGCTTGAATATCAGCAAACTGGTATTCAAAAGCACCGGTCATATACGGTTAACAGCAACATAAAAATGAAAGTTTTAAAATTTGGTGGGACATCAGTAGGTAGCCCCGCCCGGATGAAAGCACTGCTTGACATCATTAACCCGGCCGAGCGCCAGGTGGTGGTACTATCGGCAGTGTCAGGCACAACAAACAGCCTCGTAGAAATTGGACAAGCATATCTCGCCGGTGATAAGAAGAAGGCGGGCCAGCTGATTACTATCCTGAAGGATAAATACGAAATTTTTATTAAGGAATTATTTGCCAAGCCTGAGTTTTTAGCCCAGGGCAAGGAGGTTATCGACTACCATTTTTCATTACTCACAAACCTGGCCAATGACCATTTCACTCATATTGAAGATAAGATCATTGTAGCCCAGGGCGAGCTGCTTTCAACTACGCTTTACCATGTTTACCTTAAGGAGATCAGCATACCATCGGTATTGCTGCCTGCTTTAGATTTTATGAAGATTGATGAGGACAATGAGCCCATTGTTGATCACATTACCGAAAACCTGCTTCCGCTGCTTGATAAACACCCCGAAGTAAACCTGTTCATTACCCAGGGCTATATTTGCCGCAATGCTTATGGCGAGATAGATAACCTGCGACGCGGCGGCAGTGATTATACAGCATCGCTAATTGGAGCCGGCATCCGCAGCGAGGAAGTACAGATCTGGACAGACATTGATGGCATGCACAATAACGATCCGCGGATTGTGAAAGGCACACAGCCTATTGCCCAGCTCTCCTTTGATGAGGCTGCTGAACTTGCCTATTTTGGCGCCAAGATCCTGCACCCGCAAAGCGTATTCCCTGCCCAAAAGTACAAGATCCCGGTCCGTTTACTGAACACCATGGATCCCAAGGCACAGGGTACCCTGATCACCAATACCAGCGAAAAGGATAAGATCAAATCTATTGCTGCTAAAGATGCCATTACCGCTATCAAGATCCAATCGAGCAGGATGCTTTTGGCGCATGGCTTTTTACGCAAGGTATTTGAAGTGTTTGAGCGTTATAAAACATCTATCGATATGATCACTACATCAGAAGTGGGCGTTTCGGTAACTATCGACGATACAACTTATCTTGGCGATATCACCAAAGAACTGAATACATACGGCTCGGTTGAGATTGACGTAAACCAAACCATCATTTGCGTGGTAGGCGATTTTGGTGCTGAAAAGCATGGTTATGCTGCCCGTGTACTGGAAGCTGTTAAACATATCCCGCTCAGGATGATCTCATATGGCGGCAGCGATCATAACCTGTCCTTACTGGTAAAAACCGAGGATAAGGTGGAGACTTTAAGGAGTTTACATAACAGGCTGTTTTAATTCCGGATGTCGGATTTTCGATTTCGGAATTATTTTATTTAAGATTTAAAGTTTAAAACGTCATTAAGGGTTATTTAGCCCTAATGACTTGAAAGATTAACACTATGTTCAACGCCAATACTATAGATAAATTTAACGGCTTAGAAACCCCTTTTTATTACTACGATCTTGAGGTATTGAAAAACACCTTAAGCGCCTGCCGCGATGCTTCTGCAAAGCATGGCTTCCATGTGCACTACGCCATGAAGGCCAACTTTAACCCAAAGGTTATTGATACTATACAAACCTATGGCTTTGGTGCCGACTGTGTGAGTGGTAACGAGGTTAAAGCAGCTATTGAACATGGCTTTGATAAAGGCAAAGTGGTATTTGCCGGTGTAGGTAAGTCCGACCGCGAAATAAACCTGGCCCTTGATGCCGATATTTTTTGCTTCAATGTGGAATCGGTACAGGAGCTTTTTATTATCGACGGTCTTGCCAAAGCAAAAAACAAAAAAGCTGCTGTTGCTATCCGCATTAATCCAAATGTGGATGCCCATACCCATCATTTCATCACCACCGGGTTGGATGAAAATAAATTCGGGATCAATACCTGGCAACTGCCCGATGTTGCTGCTGCCTTACGCAAATGCGATAACCTGCAGTTTTTAGGCATCCACTTCCACATCGGTTCACAAATTACCGACCTTGAAGTTTACAAAAACCTGTGTACCCGTATTAATGAAATGCAGGACTGGTTTGAAGACCGTGGCTTCCCCATCAAAGTACTAAATACCGGCGGTGGGCTTGGAGTTGATTATTATAACCCCGATAACAACGTAGCCGATTTTGAAGCTTACTTCCAGGTGTTTAAAAACTTCCTGAATGTTAAACCGGGGCAAGAAGTTCACTTTGAGCTTGGCCGTGCACTGGTTGCGCAAAGTGCCTCATTAATATCAAGGGTGCTGTATGTTAAAAACGGACAGAAAAAGAACTTCCTGATCCTTGATGCCGGCATGACCGAACTCATCCGCCCGATGCTTTACCAGGCCTATCACCTGATAGAGAATTTGAGTAGAAAGTCCGGAAGTCCGGAAGTCGGAAAGTCCGAAAGTTTGAAGTATGATGTGGTTGGGCCGATCTGCGAAAGCACAGATTGCTTTCAGAAAGACGTAAGCCTTCCTGAATCATTCCGCGGCGATCTGATAGCTGTGCGTACAGCGGGTGCCTACGGCGAGGTAATGGCTTCAGGTTATAACCTGCGCGACAGGGTTGGCTCTGTTTACTCGGAATAAGTAACTTAAAGCGCTTATTATAAGTTTTTTTAAAAATAAAAAAGACGTCATTGCGAGGTACGAAGCAATCCCCAAACTATACAGGGCGAACCTGCTTATCGGGGATTGCTTCGTACCTTGCAATGACGTTTCTTATTATAATATTTATTAAATCATTAAAACATCTTCTTAACAACTTCCCAAAAAACAACTAAAACTGGTACCCCAGCCTGAACTGAAAATAATTACCGCCTTCAAAAATGGCCACATAATGCTTTATCTGCATAAAGTAGGCTACGGTAACTATTCCCTGGTTTATTGTTTGGTATGTATAGTTGGCGTTTTTGTTTTTGTAAACATTGTCTTGCCCAAAAGTGCCACCGGCAAATACACGAAAGCCAAACTTATTTTGCGTATGGTTGGTATGAAAGATCAGTTCTGTAGTACCACCCAGCGTAAACAGATCGGTGCGGGTATCGGTAAAGAAATTAGGCTGATTGGTTACCGCTTTTCTGAAATTTGCATAGTCGCCAAATTCGTGACTGTAAACTGCTTCAAAACCGATAATACGGAAGTCGAAATGCCTGCCTTTTATAAAATAATCTCCGGATAACCGTGCACCGCCAGCACCAAAAAACTTATTTTTAAAGTAATATGGATCGTTTGGTTGCAGTTCGCCGTTGGTATAACTTCCCAAAACGCCAAAAGCCCCGTAGGCCAGGTTAAAATGATCAAAAGTGTTAGCATGGCTTAGGTTAAGCTGCCCGCTGGTAACCTGATCCAGGGGATTGATATTGGTATCAAACGTAACGCCTGCCGAAATATAAGTTGCCGACTTACCGGTATCTGCCGATACCGGTTTGGGCATATACGCTATATCACTATGGTGCAGCGCAGGGGCATACAAATGATCACTGCAGGAACTGATCAGCGCAGCTACGCCAAACAGACAAAGGATAAATTTAAGTTTCATCGTAAAAGGTTCAGATCAGGTTTATAATCAGGATACTGAACAATAATACGTTAAAACAAACAATAATATAACAAGCCCTACTGATTTATTGTACCAAATCGCTGATAAAGCTATCGGTAAAGTCATCGGCAAAGTGAATTACATTTTGCAGCGCCTCAAATTCGTCCTGCTGATGTGTCGTAGTAAGTACAACGGCTTTCATGCCTGCATTGGCAGCGGCTTCGGCACCTTTGGGTACATCTTCAAACACAATACAATCTGCTGTTGAGGCATTCAGTAATCCGGCAGCCTTCAAAAACGTTTCGGGGTGAGGTTTGCTCAACACTACATCATCGGCACTTACAATGGCTTTAAAATAATGCCTGATATTAAGGTTGTCCAACACAAAATCGATATTAAACGGAATAGCCGCCGAACCAATAGCCATAGGGATGCCGTTTTGATAGGCCTTTTCCAAAAACTCGTGCAGGCCGGGGAGAAGTGCCAAATGAGGTAAAAACTCGTCCTGGTAACGCTGTTCTTTAAGATAAGCCAACTTATCCATTTCTTCGGCTGTGAAGCGGTCGGGGCCAAACATACGTACCAGTACTTCCTGGTTTTTGCCATACATCTGTGGCTTTACTTCATCCCAGGTAAAGTTGGCGCCAAGGTCGGTATTTAAAAGATATTGCCATGCTTTGGTGTGGAACGGCATATCATTGATCATGGTGCCGTTAAGGTCAAATATAAAGGCCTTCATTCGTGCTATTCTATTTTTATAAGGGGATACAAACCAATCGCGGTTGCTGATGCAAACTTAACCTTTTTAAAAACTAAAACTCCAATGGCACCGTATATTCTTTAAACACATTGACAGATAATTTTTGGTACAGAATAAGTGACACTACAGGATGTGGCTAAAAAAATAAAATGGGTGGTTTGAGGTTGTTTTGTTGTAATTATTTTTTTTAGCGAGCCCATTGGCCTCAAAAGCCGAGGGGCTTTTTTATGTACCTAATTTTTCATTTACCGCCTGGTTAAAAATTGCGTAATTCGATTTTTTTAATTATAAAGAGCATTCATTTTAAGCAATAATTAAGCCTGTAATAACATGTGATAGCGTATACCGTTAACGAACCGGACGAAAAGATAAGAGGAACAGTAAAAGATTTGGAGGATACAATACAGGGACGCCACCTGGCAATAGTGACCTGAACAGCAAACTTTTAACAGGATAAGTACGATGCTGACTGTTTAGTTTCTGTCTAAATTACGCTTGGGGTATTGCTTTAATACGGTAAATTATAGCTACCTTGGCAGCATTAATAAATAAAATAATGCAAAATCAAGGAACAGTAAAATTTTTCAATGAAACAAAAGGTTTCGGATTTATAGTGCCAAGCAATGGCGGTCCGGATATCTTTGTTCATTCAACAGGCCTAATTGACGAAGTTCGTGAAAACGACACCGTTGAATACGAAGTTGAAAACGGCCGTAAAGGTCTTAACGCGGTAAATGTAAAAGTTATATAATTATAATATAATCATTAAGCCTACCAGGCACTCAATTTTTTGAGTGCCTTTTTTGTTGCTTATTTTTTTGTTAACCTGCCTGGTACCTCAACTTAATATTTGAATGTTACTTTCAAATAAAAACTGGCATTGTTGTTGTTTAACCTATAACATCATAAATCGACTACACATAAAACAAAGAAAGAACATGAAAGATCAAGCAAAAATTATAGCAGCACTGTTGGTAGGTGCGGCAGCGGGCGCGGCTTTGGGTTTATTGTTAGCTCCTGAAAAAGGCACTGAATTAAGAGGCGATATTGCTGACTATATAAACGACCTGGTTGATACAGCCAAAAACAAGGCTCAAAACACAGCCGGAGAGATCAAAGATTACAGCAATAATGTAATTGACAAGGCTAAAACCAAGTTTAGCGGAACAGTTAGCGACCTTTGGGATGCTAAAGACAAAGCTGTTGATGCCGTAAAATCAAAAGTTGAAGATATTGCAGGCAAAGCCGGCGATGCTGCTGATGATGCAAAATCTAAAGTAAAATCAACTGCCGATGATTGGAACAATTCTGTACAAAACGCATAATATTTAGTACTATCATAAAATAATAAAACCCGGCTAATTGGCCGGGTTTTATATTTATAGGCATTTTTTTATTATTTATTCCAGGTATTGTTGCTTTCATCGGCATCCATAAATATACCGCCATTTAAAGTAACCGATTTAATGGTTTTAGTGGTTTTGATATCTACTGCAATTTGCTTTTGATTTTTTTCCCAAACTGCCGGGGTTTGGTGAATGCTTTCGGCCGAACCATCTGCATAAGTAACCTTTACATCAAACGGAACCACAAAACCGCCTACGTTTTTAATAGCTGCAGTATAACCGCCTGCTGCTTTGGTTACGCTTTTTAACGACAGGTCAATGTAGTAATTGGTGAAAAACCAGTTATTGAAAAACCAATCGAGGTTTTTACCGGTGATATTGCTCATGGAGTTAAAGTAATCCCAGGGAATTGGGTGTTTACCATGCCAGCGGTCCATATAACCGTGCAAGGCTTTTTTGAACAGCTCATCGCCAAGCATATCTTTCAGGGCAAAGTAGCTTAATGATGGTTTACCGTATGAGTTATTACCGTAACCGCCTCTCAACTCACTTGACGGTGTTATAACAGGCTGATCTTCGGCTGTTGAGGCATCGTGGATCCACCTGTCAACACGGAAGTCTTTATATAATGATTCTGCTTTCTCTTTACCAACTTCTGAGCTGCCTATCAGCAATTCAAAGGTAGTAGCCCAGCCTTCGTCCATAAATGCGTAGCGGCTTTCGTTTATGCCCATGTAAAAAGGGAAATAGGTATGTGCTATTTCATGATCCTGTACAAATTGTGAAAAGCGGACATCGTTGGTATGGCTGTCGTTAACCATCATAGGGTACTCCATATCGGCAAAACCCTGGAACGAAGTCATTTTAGGGAACGGATAAGGTACGCCCGGCCAGTTATGTGACAGCCAGCCTAATGAATTACGACCATTTTGTACAGCGTGATGAAAATCTACTGAAGTATCTAAAAAAGCTGCCTGCATACTTGCACGGCGGTTTGTGGCATCATCAACCACAACACTGGCTGCATCCCATACATAATGATCACTAATACCTACAGCCATATCGCTGATATCGTTGGCGGTCCAGGTCCAGGTGTTCATCTCCTTTTGGGCCGTTACCTTATGAGCAGCAAGTTCGGCTGCCGATGCAATGTTGATGGTTGAATCGCTGGTAAACGAAGCCTGCAGACGTTTTGCGTATTCGGGCTGTAATACTTCGTTTGCGTTTTGCAGGGTGCCTGTAGCCCAAACCACATAGTTTTTAGGCGCAGTTACATGCAGGGTATAATCGTTAAAGTCGTTATAAAATTCCTGGGCATCTAAAAAAGGTAACCTGTCCCAGCCGTTGTAATCGTCATATACCGATACCCGCGGATAAAAATAAGCCAGGTAACAGGTAGTTGAGTCAATCATGCCTTCGCGGCCGCTTTGTTTGGAGATTTCAAAATGCCAGCCGATATCAAGCTTAACAGAATCATGCGGCATCAGGGGTTTGCTCAGGCTCACATACTGATTTGTTGATGCTGAAGGAACTTTTTTTGCATCGCCATTAATTGAAAAGTTATCAAACTGAATACCCGGTGTAAGGTAATCGGCCCCGGCATCGCCAAAACGGGCAGCTCCCGGTTTGTGAATATTGAGGATAAGCTTCATGTTAAGCCTTTTTAAGGTATCCGGGCTGTTATTAATATAAGTAATTTGTTCTGTACCTTTTACGCTACGATTTTGAGGTACAGCGGTAATACTGATATTATAGCGGCCGTAATTTTGCCAGTACTTTTTGCCGGGGCGGCCATCGGCCGAGCGAGTTTCGTTTTTAAATGCTTTTTGTATATCGCGGGGCATATACAGGGATTGAGCCTTAACCTGTGCAAAAACAATGCAGGATAAGGCAGTTAAAATAATGGGTCTGATCATACGTCTTAAATTTCAGTTGCCAATTTAAATCAATTGGACTAAATAACGATATGCGGGAAGCATTAATCAGAAAATTTAAGGATAAAAGTATTCTGATAAATCGTTGTATCAGTGCGCCTTTGTAACAAAGCTGTCACAAAGTTTATTTATGAATAAATATTTTGCGCCATCGGATATATTTTTTTTTACTTTGTTACCAGTTATTTTAATAGGGGTATTAAATAACTAACATTTAAGCCATCTGCGCTATGCGGATGGCTTTCTTTGTATAAATACCTACCCGGCAACAATATATTCTTTGGTAATGAGCGTAAAAAGCTCATCATTATCAATCGATTCGTCTTTACATTCGGTAAGCAATTGTTGAGCCTCGCTATAATTAAGCTGCTTAGCTACCATTATAAGCATATGACATGATGTTATATTAATATGCTCAAGCAGTTGCAGATACATCATAATATCCATATCCAGCAATACGGGGATAGTTTGTGCTTCATCAAGGCAAAACTCATCCTTAACAATGGACTTTATAGGGTTACAGTTTTTATCTGAGGGGATTTCATTGATCAGGGCATAGATTTTTTTCATCCGGCCTATCTGCTTTTTGATATCGTCCCAAAATTCCTGTATAGCCTGCTGCAGTGCTGTAAATGAAGCAAGGCCTTTCAAATGCTCAAGGTGCTTATCAAGGTAGCACTTGCCAAAATAAATGCGGTTTAGGTTGTGGACAAATACGTGTTTTAATAAATCGTTATCCAATGTTTTAGGGGTATTGTTGTTCATGGCATGAAATTAAAAGTATCGGGTTAAAATTGATGTTTCTTAAAAGCTGTTAATCATATAATTACCTATCAAACTTACCTTAAAAATAAGTAAGTTTTATTACCGGGGCGGATGTGCCCGGATAAATTAACTTTGCACAGTAATAACATATATGCTATGAAATATAAATTAGGCGATTTTGTTCGTTTTGTTGATGAAAAAATGGAAGGTTTTGTTACCCGCATCATCGACGAGCAAATGATAGGCGTTACCGGCGATGATGATTTTGAAATCCCTGTGCTGGCCAGCAAAGTAACTTACGTACATGGTTACCAGCCCGCAGGAACAACAAAAAATACCAATACTACTGATGAAAAGCCTGTAACACCCGGTGAGTTTGTAAAAAACGGCGTTTACATAGGTGTAGTTACCGATGCCCGGGCAAGCTCCGTTGTGCATTTTCATATAATCAATGAAACATCGTTTCAATTACTGGTTACTTTAACAACTGATAAGCAACAGGTATTTAAAGGTGAATTTGCAGGGATATTAGCGCCCAAATCAACCGAAAACATTTACGCGGCACAGCTGGCTGATCTGCAGGTTTGGCCTAAGTTTATTTTCAGCGTTTTATTCAATACCAAGCAAAATATCGAACCACCGGCACCTTTGGCTGTACACGAAAAATTTAAAGCCAAAGATTTTTCGACCACTAAAAAGAACATCCCCTTGCTTAACCAGCCAGGCTGGCTCATCAGGCTTGATGAACCGGAACTGGTTATTGATGCTCAAAAACTAAAGGAAAGTTTTTTTGAAAGCCCTACAGAAAAAATAGTAATTGAAAAACCGGTTAGCGAAGTTGACCTGCACATTGAAAAACTACGTGACGATTATCAGTTTTTAACAAGCGCTGAAATCATGGAGATTCAGCTGGCTCATTTCCACAAAGCATTGGATGCAGCTATTGTTCACCAACTGCCCGATATCACTTTTATACATGGTGCAGGTAACGGCACACTACGTAATGAGCTGCATAAACAATTGGGCAAACATAAAAAAGTACAAACCTTTATGGATGCCCGCAAAGAGAAATTTGGTTACGGTGCTACTAAGGTACTGTTGAAGTAAATATGTCCTGTTCAAAAGCCTTACGAAGTTTCAGAAACTTCGTAAGGCTTTATTTTAATCCGCTATTTTTTTGCAAACCAAATTTCAAGGTTAGGCAGCTTTAAAGTTTGATGCGGTGTTGCCGGATTGTGCAGTTTTAAATTTACCGGGTAAAGCTTATTTGCCTCAAGCATCAGCGGGTCAAGATCCTTTATGTAGATATTTTGCGGAATGCTATGGTTGATAGCAAACGGAATATTCTTTTTAAAGTTGTTGAACACTTTTATAAGCAACTGATTATTGCCTGGCATTAGTATTAAACTTACAACATGGTTTACTGAAGCAGCTTTGCCCGGATTATTGTTGATGAGTAACTGCTTGCCATTGAGTAATGCAATAACACCATCACCACTTGTAATTTTAACCTGCGCGTATATTAAACTTTTCCCTGCGTTGATGTTTTGCAAAATATAGTAAGCATTGTCCATTCCCGCCGGCAGGTCAATAAGCTGGCCGTTTTTATAGCTATCCATACGCTGCCATGGTTTATCAGTTTCTTTGGTATATGGCCTGGCTATATCAATTTTATCCGCTTCACCATTCAAGCCGCCCAAGCCTGCTGAATATGGCCCGGTAATGTACAGCGGTCCCCACTTTATTTTAGCTGTGTCGGATTTGTATTTCATCAGCCTGTCGCTATCAAGCTTAAGCGTATTAGTTACATTATTAACGGTAAGATCAACTACCGTCCCTTTTTCTTCGTCAGTATATTGTATGGAAGGCAGGTATTTGCCTTTGTGCTTTGGTTTTATTGTCCATGCCTGCTTCACGGTGCTCTGATAATTGCTGTTATAATCGATACCGGATGAGCTGTAGTAATTATAGGCATTATGCTCATCCAGATTTATGTGGTCATAACTACTGCTCAGAATATGGATTGGCTGTACTTTATAGCCTTCGGCAATATCAACGGCTATAACTTTGATCTGTTTTTCGTTGTCAAAACCTGTGGGCAGCGTTATCACAGCGGCATCCGCAGTTTGTTTAAAGTTTAGCGATTGTTGTTCACCTAAAACAGATACATTATTGATCCTGCCCTCAAGGCCGGGCAAGGTAATAAGCCCATCGACCGGTACTGAGGTTACAAAAAGATATAATTTATTGGGTTTACTGGTTACGTTGCCCCAGTTAAAAGAGGTAAAAAACGGATCGGCGGTGGTGCCATAAACCGCTTCGGCATTTTTATGGAGCCAGGCCCCTATCTTCAATAAAACATCCTTTTCAAAACCCACTACCGAGCCATCGCCTTTTGGGCCGATATTGAGCAGGTAATTACCTCCCCTGCTAATTACGCGGATCAGGCTTTCCAGTTTTTCTTTATACTTTTCATCTTCGCTGCCACGCTTTTGCCATGACCTGTAACCCCATGTTTCGTCAAAAAACGAGGCTGGCGACTGCCATGCCACGCCTATGGAATAATCAGGGTATTGATTATCGCCCATAACAGCAAAATCCCCCTGATCGTTCCCCAGGCGGCTGCTCACCATACAATCGGGTTGCAGGCGGTGTACCAATTGATTAAGTTCTTTACTTTGTTCGGGACTTTGCGATCCCATATCAAACCAAAGCTCAGATATAGTACCGTAATTTGATAACAGTTCGGTCACCTGCTTTTTATTGTATTCATGATGTTCGGGCGTCACATAATCAGAATTGTGGCTTGATATGGGCGATGCCTGCGGATAATGCCAGTCAATCAGCGAAAAATACAAACCAAACCTTAAGCCATGCCTTTTGCAGGCTTCGGCCATTTCTTTTACCACGTCGCGTTTAAATGGAGTGGCATCAACCACGTTAAAATCGGTAGTTGCTGTTTTAAACATGCAAAACCCATCGTGATGTTTGGAGGTAAGTACAATAGAACGCATCCCGGCCGCTTTAGCCAGCAGGGCTATACTATCGGCATTCCAATTTACCGGATTAAAGTTTTTGGCCAGGTTGGCGTAAGTATCGCTGTAAATACCTGCGTGAGACTGGATCTGTTCGCTTAAACCCCGGGTAACAGGCTTGCCATCCCAAACACCACCCAAAACCGAATAAATGCCACCGAAATGAATAAACATGGAAAACTTTTGATCCTGCCATTGCTTTACCGAGGATGAAGGTGGCTGCGCAAACGCAAAATGATTATAAACTAATAATGATAACAGGAGGTATATATATTTTTTCATAGCGATGAATTCAATGGCCCAATGTGTAAAAAAGTTGTTAATAAACAAAAAAGCTTACAACTTAAAGTTGTTTACCATAATTGCACAATTACACAGTTATGTACACAACATGAGCAAGTTTTACACTTTTACTAATAAAAGTGTTACATAATTGTGAAATCATCTTCCCAGATTGCAATTTTTTAATAAAAATATTATGTGCATCTTTGTAATAACACAACCAAAACCCTAATTCATAATGAAAAAATCCTCTTGCTCAGTGGCAAGGGTTTACTTAACCTTTAAAAAAACATAGATGTCCGAGCCTATACAAATCCAACCCAATATCCATTGTGAGCCTTGCAAAGAATGCGGTGCACGCCCGGTAATTGAACAAAGCCGCAAAGGTTTTTTGGTTACCTGCCCTACAAATAAGAGGCATTATGCAACTGCTCCAGGTATGGTAAATATTGATGAATGGAATAGGTTTAACAAAAAATCACCTGTGCTTACAGGCCCTTCTTATAAAAGCAAAGCCTCATAAAACTATTCCCAAAAAGGAATACATTTTTTATTTTTGGGTATTTAATCAATAAAGCCTGCTTATGAGGATACAATGGGTTTAATTGTATTCATGTTATGCATATTTTAGATACTAAAAATGAACATTCAAAAAAAAGGCATAGCCGAACATTTTGCCCTAACTGCCAAACTAACACGGGGCAAAGGATCCGGAGGCCGTTACTGTTAAAGTTATTAACATTTTGGCTGCCGGTTAAAAGGTACTTTTGTTACAACTGTAACAAAAAGTACCTGGTAATTGAAAGGTAACAAAACCATCTAATAATAAGGCTATTGCCTGGGTATCTCATTTAACAAACAAAACAATTTTATCTTCCAAAAAGCGGCGCTGTTTGTTTACTTCCTGATTTGCGGTATTCCACATAGCTTTTTTTGATGTAGCTAACCATATCATAATCGCTCATCTTTTTCACCTTTTTAATATCGGGGTGGTATTGGTTCATAAAATTTTGCAGCGAATCACCTTTGAGGTTAGTTAAGGAACTCACTTTTTCCGGCGAAAAAAATCTGTCGACATAATCATCTTCTTCATCCTTCAGCAAAATCTTTTGGAGCTTTGATTGTGGTGCTTTGTTTTTACCCAGCATGTCAATTACTGAAAGCAGGTTGATGCTTAAAATAGTTGCAGTGCTTTTATCTGCATTTATGTGATTACTGGGTTTACCAAAATCAAGATCAGATGGATGTGCTATAAAAGCATCTTTTATGGTTGAGCCACGATAGGCAAAAACAGAGGCAAACTCCCTCCGGTTGCGTAATGAATCGGCTTTAGCATTGCGCCTGGCCCTGATCTTCACTTCACTTAAAACAGTTGCAGCCGGTTCAATGTAACATCTTAAAGTATCAAATTTTAAAAAACTAACTATTAGCCTGAATGGCTTATACCCTATGCTGCTGATCCTTAACGTATCGCCGGGTTTTACGTTGACTAATACAAATTTCCCTTCCGAATTACTTATACTTTTTGAAGCAGGTGTGTTGATAAAAGCGTTTGCTACCGGCAAATAGGTAGCTTTATCAATCACTATTCCTTTAATACGCTGGGCAAACAGGTTCATTGACAGGAGCATCAATATTACTGTTGAGGTAAGTTTCAATGTTTTCATGACGGGTTCAGTTAACAGGTAAAGTAGGTTAACTAAATATACGTATAAATTATTAACCCGTATGCTTTTAACATTTATTAACAATAACCCGGGGTATCTCCTACTAATTGTAAGCGATAACTCCTCTGAAAAACTGGATCCCGCCAAAAACTATCGCCCCCCAAAATATGAAACCGATATGTGCCAGGGTTAAAATCAAGCCCCCCGCACACCATAATGCCCCGTAAAGCATATCTTTTTTTGCGCGTGCTTTCCGTGCCTCGTTAATCTGCAGATCAAGCTGTTCTACTATATAGTCGGCGTTTCCCTCATCAAGGCCGCGTTCCAGCAATGCTGTTTTAACTTCGTAAGTGTTTTTTCCGCCAATGAAAAGATTGGTGGCATATTGATACATCTCGTTAATATCAACCGACTGGGCGTTTTGGGTGTTCTCTGTCATGATAAGGAGGGTTAAGGTTAAGCTTTTTGTTTGCCCTTGATTTTTACGGGCAAAACAAAGTTATTTATTATTGTACCAAATAACAAAGATGATATTGAGAAAAATCCAAAGCCTAATGAATGAAAGTGAGCCTTTTACAATGTGAAGTAAATAAAAACAGATAACACCAATAGATTTTCACTGCCGGGGATATTTTCCCGGAAAAAGCCGAATCTTATAATTAAGAACCGGGTTGCGCGTCTGAAAATAGTTATTAAACTACTAACTATTTTCTTTATAACACGCGGTAAAAATTATATTTTTAGAAAAATCTTACACAATGTTTATTGCCTTCGGAACACGCTTTTGCGGTAAAATAGCCAGCGTTAATAACCAATGGATCGAATCAAAATTCTTTTCAATTATGTTTATTCCCATTTTTCCTGTGGGTTCAATGTTTGTGACCGGCTCAGAATTCAGGAAGCGCAAAGGATTTCAGATTGCAGTTAACGGAAAAAGTGTGATAGCTGTATATGGAAGAATACTTAGCCTGATGTTTGCAGGGTGGTTTTTATTTATGGCTTACGATTACTTCACGGGCTACATGGCAAGCCAAATGGGAAATGCGATAACATACCTGATACCAGGGCTTATATTTAGTGCATTGTGCATATATTTTTATTTTCACTATGGCAAGGCCAAGCCCAATGATATTTTATTAAGAAATAAAATGGGGCGTCTTACCGGATATTATGCATTACCTAATTGGTTTGACTATGGCGATTTGAGAAATATGCTGGGCTCATTCGAATCGGAATATAAACAAAAATACCCCGACGGTAACTGGAAAGCAGATTTGCAAAGCGATAAAGTTGAACCAAACAAGCACATGTTGCTTTTTGGCCTTGCTTTATTTAACTGTATGGTGTTTGACTCCCCTGAAAATGATCAGTTATATTTTCGGGCAGATCAACTATATGTATTAAAGCCTGAAGGTATTTAATTTAAAAATCTCAAATAGTTACAGATAATGAGCCGATAGATATTAATCCGGTTCATTTGAAACAGGACTTCATTTGATACAGTAAATTCCGAAGACAATTGCAAAAAAACAGCACATTATAATAAAACCGCTAAATTGAAACAATAACCAAAAGCTATTCAGGCAGCAGATCACTCACTGCTTCAAAGATCATTTTGTTTACTATAACTTAAACATTTTACCATCACCTACAACATCGCTGAACTTTGTAACCACAGGCAACTGGGCTGTAAGGGCGAATATTATCAAAACGAGGAGAAGGAGGAATAAAAAACCTCGGTTCTAAGTCAGAATCGAGGCTTATGTTTTCTAAGTGATGGCTTCAGGATCCAACCCCATTCTTAATTTGATATGGTTGCTGATTTGGCTGCAAATTTGGTTGCCAGCGTGGTGTCTGCATGAGAGATTGCGTTATAAGTGGTATAGGTAAATGTGATGATATCGCCGTCATTGATCGTGGTATTATCAATGCCGGTATTTGACGCCGTTCCATTCACGATGAAATCCCAGAAAAAATAAGGTGCATAGGTCGAAAGAAACGAATCATAGGTGCCATTGATCATTTCCACAAGATAGCCAAGCTGGCTTCCGTAATACTGTAATACATAGGTGAAGCTCTTTTGCGGTGAAAGGGCATTATAGGCCGCTTCAATTGCTGTTTGCCCGTTCATGCCTTGTTGCCAGGGAACCTGTACACTCGGCCCTCCTGTAATTGTAATTGTTACCATGCTGAGATTGTTTTAGGTTGTTTAAAGTTAGGGATTTATAACTGGTAAAAACCTTTTTTTTGAACCCTTTAATCACTGATTGCACATTTATCCCCAAAAAGGGATAGTTTGTATATGATCGTTATGAGAACAAGCTTATTTAATTACATAGCATTTCTTTTTATATTTATCAGTTGATACAAATACATAAAGCCGTACACTCCATATTATTGAATAAGGCTAAAAAGGCAGCTATGTTAAATTGATACAAATAATAAAATGCTGTTAAAAAGCTCTTTTTTTAAACTTTTAATATTAAGTCTATTTTTATTTTCGGGTGTATATGCCGATACTCCATACCAGGTAGTTTACCTGAAAAACTACAACACGCCCGATGGTTTGCTCAGTTCGCGGGTAAACTATTTAATGCAGGATAGCAGGGGCTTTATCTGGATTGCCACAGATAAAGGCGTAAGCCGGTTTGATGGTCAGCATTTTAAAAATTTCACCTCGGTCGACGGACTGGAAAGTAACGAGTGCTTCCGGATAGCAGAGGACAATTACCACCGGATCTTTTTTTACTGTAATAATTACCGGTTTTGTTACTACGAAAACGGGCTTATCCATAAACTCGATCAGCAGCAAAAAATATGGGTGTTGCCTTTTAGCAATTTCTTTTTTAACCGCTATAATGAGCTTTGTGTAAATTATGCCCTCAGTACCAAAGTTTATCGTTTTCCGCAATTAAGATCAAGACCGCATGCCCTGCAAAATTTAGTTGGGTATACTTACGGGCCAAACGGAGAAGAGTTTCTATTATCTGAAAATGACCTTAACATACTCGAAAAAGAACTTTCTGGCGGGCAGTTAAGCTATGTGACAGCCAAAAACAACACCAAACCTTACAGGCTGGCTTTACAGCAAAATCATTTGTTATTGATAACCAAGGAGTGGGTACAGGTTTATCAGTTAAAAAAAGGCGGGATCAGTCCTCTTAATAAAGTCCGCTTTGCAGGCAATGTTACCTCAGTTTATCCCACCGGTAAAAATACTGTTGCCGTTACAACTGTAAAACAGGGTACATACATTATTAACTATCTTACCGGCGAACGGAAAAATTATCTTAATAATAACATCACTACTGCCACGGTTATTGACCGGGAAAATAATATATGGTTTGGCAGTTATGATAAAGGCTTCTTTTTAAGTACCGACCCCGAGGTAAAGGTCATTAACAAAGAAAGCGGACTGGCCAATGAGGATGTTTTAAAATTGGGCATCGCGGGTGGCTACCTGTTTACGGGGCATATTTTAAGTGTACTTAATTACATGAAACTTGGTGCAAGCCCAAACCCCTTAATAGGCAGCTTAACTATAAAGCAGGACAGATCTGATTTTAACCGGATAACGAGCCTGGCCACGATTCGGGGAGACTCCCTGGCTATTGGTACAGATAATGGCATATTTGGGTTAGATGTATCCAATAACAACCCAGCATCGTGGCAGGCAAAAAAAAGTTTTTATGGCCCCATAAAAGGAATCATAAGTTGGCCTGATACCGTGGGTTTTATTTCGCACACTTCTGTGGGTATACTTTCACACCACCTTAGGGATTTAGTAGGGTTTAGGTTTGAATCGATCCGCATGACCTCCATCGCACGGTACAAAAACCAGCTACTAATAGGCTCGCTTTATGGTCTGTACCGGTTTTCCCCCCTAATCCCTATGATTGACCAAGGCAAGTTTAAACAGGAACGCATCCTGGCCGACAAAGGTATAGATGTTGTTAAATGCCTGGCATCAAATAACAAGGCATTAGCCATAGGTACCGAAGCTAAAGGCGTGTTTTTGTGGGTCGACAAAAAGATTGTTCAATTTAATGCACCCGCCATATCTTCTGGTGATATCCGCAAACTGATCTGGACAGATGCCAATACATTATGGGCCTGTACCGCCAATGGTGTAAGCATTATCAGCTTTAGTAATAATTATCAAAATTACCGGGTTAGTTTGCTCAATACCAGTAACGGACTCCCGTCTGACAACGTTGCGGATGTTATTCGGAACGATCATGATTATTATATAGCCACAGACCAGGGTATAGCTGTTACTCAAAATTTAGGCAACACCAACCTGCCCAGGCCGGTACTGATTAACGACGGAACAACCGAAAACCAAAGCAGTTTTACTTACGGCCAGCCTATTGTATTTAACTGTGTAGCCCTATCCTACAAAAGCATGGGTAAAATACAATACCGGTTCAGGCTTAAGGGGGTCGACAAAAATTGGAGCGTAGCGCCGTCCGGCGAGAAACGGTTTGACCTGCTGCCTCCCGGAAACTATGAGTTAGAAGCGGTGGCTGCCGACCGCTTTAACCAGTTGAGCCCATCTCTTATTTTTAAATTTGCCGTTATGCCTTTATGGTACCAGCAACTATGGTTGCAGGTTGTGGCTGTTTTAAGCGCTATAATCATAGTTTTTTTGCTGGTACGAAAATATTATCAGTCCATCATCGGATTGCAAAAAAAGGACTATGAAAACGCGCTTGCCCTGCAACGTGAACGCCAGCGTATCAGCAGTGAGGTGCATGATGATTTGGGGGCAAGTATCTCGGGTATTAAGCTGCGAACCGAACTATTAAGCCGAAAGGTGAACGATCAGCCTGCTTTTAAGGAAATAGACGCCATTCATGAAGCTATTACGGATATATCTACCCAGATGAGGTTAATTATCTGGAGCCTTGATGCCGAAAACGATGAGGTGAGCAATCTTGCCCATTTTATTCATAAGCAGGCAATTAAGCTATTTGAATTTAGTGATATCCGCCTTAACAAAAGTACTTCGGTTGGTGAAACGGCTATTACTATTAACGGCGAAAAAAGGCGGCAAATATATTTGTTGGTTAAGGAGGGCTTAAATAACATCATCAAGCATTCTGACGCTCGAAACGCATTTCTAAGCATCAGCCTTTATAAAAAAAAGTTGCATATCACTATTCATGATGACGGCAAAGGTTTTGACCTGGATACCCGTAAACTCGAAACCATGGGCATCCGTAATATTTATGCACGTGCAAAAAGATTAAATGCCGAATTGAAAATTGACACAACACCAGGTAAAGGCACGGCCATCAGTTTTAAACTGAACCTTTAATGAAGCAATGTACGAGGTTGGCTAAATTTTATCGTTTCATATTTATTAAACAATACAACACAAAGCCATACACTCCGTATAATTGTATATTGTTCAACGAGGCAGTGATGTTAATTGATGTAGATGATAAAAATGCCGTTAAAAAGCTCCTTTTTAAAACTTTTAATACTAACTCAGTTTTTATTCCTGCGCACGTACGCCAGCATTCCTTATCAGATAGTTTACCTGAAAAACTACGGCGCAACTGATGGCCTGCTCAGCTCAAGGGTTAATTATCTAATGCAGGACAGCAAAGGCTTTATCTGGATCGCTACTGATAAAGGCGTAAGCCGGTTTGATGGTCAGCATTTTAAAAATTTCACCTCGGCTGATGGACTGGAAAGTAATGAGTGTTTCCGGATAGCAGAGGACAATTACCACCGGATCTTTTTTTACTGTAATAATTACCGGTTTTGTTACTATGAAAACGGGCTTATCCATAAACTTGATCAGCAACAAAAAATATGGGTGTTGCCTTTTAGCAATTTCTTTTTTAACCGCTATAATGAACTTTGTGTAAATTATGCCCTCAGTACCAAAGTTTATCATTTTTCGCAATTAAGATCAAGACCGCATGCCCTGCAAAATTTAATTGGATATACTTACGGGCCGGACGGAGAAGAGCTTATCTTATCTGAAAATGACCTCAACATACTCGAAAAAGAGCTTGCGAGCGGGAATTTAAGCTATGTGACAGCCAAAAACAACACCAAACCTTACAGGCTGGCTTTACAGCAAAATCATTTGTTATTGATAACCAAGGAGTGGGTACAGGTTTATCAGATAGAAAAAAGCGGGATCAGTCCTCTTAATAAAGTCCGCTTTGCAGGTAACGTTACCTCAGTTTATCCAACCGGTAAAAATACTGTTGCTGTTACAACGGTAAAACAGGGTACATACATCATTAACTACCTTACCGGCGAACGGAAAAATTATCTTAATAATAACATCACTACTGCTACGGTTATTGACCGGGAAAATAATTTATGGTTTGGTAGTTACGACAAAGGCTTTTTTTTAAGTACCAACCCCGAAGTAAAAGTCATTAACAAAGAAAGTGGGCTGGCCAATGAGGACGTTTTAAAGCTGGGCATTGCGGGTGGCTATCTGTTTACCGGGCATATTTTAAGTGTACTTAATTACATTAAACTTGGTGTAAACCCCAGCCCCCCAATAGGCAGCATATCTATAAAGCAGGATAGGTCTGATTTTAACCGGATAACCAGCCTGGTCACAATTCCGGGCAACAGGCTTATGATCGGTACCGATAATGGCATATTTGGATTAGATGTTTCCAATAATAACCCATTATCGTGGCACCCTGTAAAGTGTTTTTTTGGCCCTATAAAGGGAATTGCCCAACAGTCTGATAGCTTGTGCTTTATTTCGCAAAATTCAGTTCTTACAATGTCAAATGAGTTTAAGAATCTGCAGGGTTATGCATTTGAAAATTTACGCCTAACATCTCTTGCCTGGTATAAAAACACCATACTGATAGGGTCACTTTACGGCTTATATAAATTTACACCTAACGGTAAAACCAGTGGCTATTATACCAAAATATTGCCCGACAAACGGATAGACGTTGTTAAATGCCTGGCATCAAATAACGAGGCATGCGCGATAGGCACCGAAGCTAAAGGCGTGTTTTTATGGGTCGACAAAAAGATTATTCAATTTAACTCGCCTACCATATCTTCTGGCGATATCCGCAAATTGATCTGGACAGATGCCAATACATTATGGGCCTGTACTGCAAATGGTGTAAGCATTATCAGCTTTAGTAATAACTATCAGAATTACCGGGTTAGTTTGCTCAATACCAGTAACGGGCTCCCGTCAGACAACGTTGCGGATGCTGTTCGGAACGGCCATGATTACTATATAGCCACAGACCAGGGAATAGCTGTTACTCAAAATTTAGGGAACGCCAACCTGCCGAGGCCGGTAATAATTAACGATGGAATATCCGGAAACCAAAACAGCTTTACTTACGGCCAGCCTGTTGTATTTAACTGTGTAGCCTTATCCTACAAAAGCATGGGTAAAATACAATACCGGTTCAGGCTTAAGGGGGTCGACAAAAATTGGAGCGCAGCGCCGTCCGGCGAAAAACGGTTTGACCTGCTGCCTCCCGGAAACTATGAGTTAGAAGCGGTGGCTGCCGACCGCTTTAACCAGTTGAGTTCGTCGCTTATTTTTAAGTTTGCCGTTATGCCGTTATGGTATCAGCAACTATGGTTGCAGGTTATGGCTGTTTTAAGCGCTATAGTCATAGTTTTTTTGCTGGTACGAAAATATTACCAGTCTATCATCGGATTGCAAAAAAAGGACTATGAAAACGCGCTTGCCCTGCAACGCGAACGCCAGCGTATCAGCAGTGAGGTGCATGATGATTTGGGGGCAAGTATATCGGGTATTAAGCTGCGAACCGAACTATTAAGCCGGAAAGTGGCCGATCAGCCTGCTTTTAAAGAAATAGACGCCATTCATGAAGCTATTACAGACATATCTACCCAGATGAGGTTAATTATCTGGAGTCTTGATTCCGAAAACGACGAGGTAAGTAACCTGGCTAATTTTATTCATAAACAAGCCATTAAAATATTTGATTTCAGCAATATCCACCTTCATGAAAGTACTTCGGTTGGCGAAACTGCAATTACCATCAATGGCGAAAAAAGGCGACAGGTATACCTCCTTGTGAAAGAAGCTTTAAATAATATTGTCAAACATTCGGAGGCGCAAAACGCGTTTCTGGAAATCAGCCTTTATAAAAACCGGCTGTATATCAGTATCCGTGATGACGGCCGGGGTTTTGACCCTGATCTTCGCAAATATGAAACCATGGGTATCCGTAATATTTATGCACGTGCAAAAAGATTGAATGCCGAATTGAAAATTGATACAGCACCTGGCAAAGGCACATCCATCAGTCTTAAACTGAACCTTTAAACTACCCCATAATAGGTATAAAGAAAGCCGGGATAATTTAAGAAATTAGCATTTTATATTTACCGCAAGCATGCTCCAGATAATTTTGTTAGAGGATAATTTACATTACCGGCGCGGACTGGAACAGATTATTCATGATATGAGCGGCGTAAGTTTGATGGGATCATATACTAATGCCGAAGCCGTATTAAAAAAGATAAACCAGCTTAAACCGGATGTATTTATAGTTGATATAAACCTTGAAGGCATGTCGGGCATTGAATTTATACGACGGGCTAAGCCATTGCTACCCAATACCGAGTTTTTAGTATGTACCATAAACGACGATAATACCAATATTTTTGAATCGTTGAAGAGCGGTGCAACAGGTTATATGCTCAAAGAATCATCGGCCGATGAGATCAGAAATGCAATTACTGAAATTGCAGCAGGCGGCTCGCCCATGAGCGCCTACATCTCGCGCAGGGTGATAGCATCATTTAATACTGCTGCAGCAAAACCCGCCACCATTGCCACCGAAAACCTGACAGAACGTGAGGTAGAAGTACTTAACCATTTGGCGCGCGGCCTGCAGTACAAAGAAATTGCCGATCGCCTTGAAATTACTACAGGTACCGTAAAAAAACACATTCGCAATACCTATATCAAGCTGCAGGTACAAAATAAAGTAGAAGCGATTAATAAATTCCGAGCAATTTGATATACCACTTTTTCAGTATTGCAGGGGTTGAAGGTTAAAGCTAATTTAGCGATATAAAATAACTAAAGGGTTATATTAAAATAACTTACCTGTTAGTGATTTTAAAACCTAAACCTTATCATTTATAAATTCGCTGATTCCCGGTTGCGTTTAGTACTTATTGTATTTAAACGCCCTGGAGTCATTGAAGTCGATTCCATACATCCCTGATTTATATCAGGAACCGGAGTTGAAGCGCCAAATGCAGCAAAGCCTGCCTCACTGTAAATTTGTGATTTTTCTAATTAAAACTTCCTTAATTAAAGATTAAATATGCATATTTGATCATCTGAGGCTTACCTAAGTCTCAATGTGATAAGGTTTAGGTAAAAGTCCCGGCGGCGAGCGCTTTGGGGCTTTTTTTACAATAACAATAGAAATTATCGCTATCCGGCATATATCCTGTCTGTTTTCTTTACAGCAAGGCTACACAGCATCGGGCGGAGAAGCCCGGGCATGAAAATTAAATGCCTGATAGTAAGGGCAACCCAATACCCGCTTACCTGTGTGATTTAGCGGAGCGAACGGATGGCCATTGAATGTTTGTTACAATCAGGCTTTCATAATATTGATGCATGCTTATAAATACCAAAAGTATGAATGGCTAAACATGCTTTGCCCGAAGTAACCCGTAATCTTACCCTTGATGCCGTTACCGACTTAAATTTAACAAGCCATTTATAGTTCAAATGGGTGTAAGACGTATTGGTGGATAGTCTTTCATCCAGCATTGTTTTCATCAGATGATGCGTTTGTAATAATAAGGTGTGATTATGATTCTTGTTTAAATTTATAAATCAGCCCATCCGATTTAAATATCTTATTTATACCCTGTTATATCCCATAGGCACTTTCAACGCGGAGCCATTAGTGCTCCGCGTGGCAAAAACGTTATTACAGATATTTCATGGATGTTGACGGATTTAATTCACGGTGCTGAAAATTCCGGTGCTGAGGCATTGTTATTGACTAAAGTTATTCCGCCTTTTTCTGCCACCATATTGGTGTGGTCAGAAAACTGAAGGATAACTTTTGCATTAAACTTCCAGGTATCGTGACCTGCTCCGCCATGTGTTTCCTGGTGAATATTTACAACAAAGTGTTTGCATGCCGATTTGGCCATTCCTACACCATCACACTGCAGTTCAAACTGGTGGTCTGAGTCGTCCTTGTATTGGGTGCCGTCTGAAGGGCCGCAGTCGGCATTTGATACATGAGCAATTTGCGTTTGTCCGTCGGCAGTCTTGACGTCAACAAAGATGCAGGTGTCGTGGTCTTTATCGTCATTGTTTGTATGGGTCACAAAAATGACCTTTAACAAAATCGGCTCGTCCTTTTTTAAGCTGAAAGACGGTAATAAGATCATCGCAATCGCAGCAGTAGTAACTGAGGCGAGTTGAAGTTTTAAATAATTTTTCATTTTGATTTAATATTTTGATACAAATGTTGGCATAAGTGTATGTTTCCTTTACCGGTAATCACGAAGAGGGCGCAGGGTATTTTTACGGTATTACTAAGGGTATAAAACAGTTGTCAGTACTGTTATAAATGAGGACTTTAGCAAAAAAAACACACACAATGGCGACACAAGAATTATCCAACACGAATTGGAAAACAAGCGTAAGAAAGCTTGCAACAGACGATCCCTCGTCATACGAGGATATGATAATTTATGAACAAGTTTTTTGTATAACCATGCCGGGTTATGATGCCAAACCCATAGGGCGTCCTATTACCGCTAACCTTGCAGTAAATTTTATCCACAATCTGGTCGATGCCTGTAATACGGCGATCGGGCCGGATAATATCGACAGTCTTGATCTTGATGGTCTTAAAGAAAGGTATAACGCAGCGAAGGATTTTATTGTAGAGCTGCGTGATATGTATTACGGCGTTACCGTAGACAAGAATTTTATCTTAAAATTGTTAAGCCAGCCACAGTGCGAAGGCCTGAGAGGATACCTGTGCTATAAAAATGAAAAAGATGAATCCCATTTCTCTATGGTCGTGGTAGGTGTCGATGCTAATGGATATGATCTGAATTACAAAACTCCGCAGGTAAAATATACAGAGCCTGCCAAACCCAATTCAGAAAGTGACACAGATAATGGCGATGAAAATCAAAAGCTGGCAATCACCGAAGAAATCCCCCCTTCATCAGTTGAGCCGACCGACAGTATATTGCCTGCGATGAATGGCATACCGGCTGTTGAAAATGTAACCATGAATTCTTTAACCGGAGAGTATATGAGTCCGCCGTATCAAAAAAAATTAGAAAAGGAAACGGCGGATAACCTGCAGGATTGTTTTGTTTTATTGAATATTGCTAAAGGGGTTAAGCCATATTAGATGTTCGGCCGGTTTGTGGGAGGTGGTTATTACTATTGATGAATATTTATCTTATATTTATCGTTAGACAACCACCCTCCTCACAAATGTTTACGATCGTTGACCTATTTTATTATGGCCTCCTTTTAACAGGGGCAATGCTGTCTTATTACTGGTTTGGCAAAGGCGATAAAAGCGCTGTTTATCTGTTGGTTTTGTTTGCCGCGACACTTTTGTTTGAGTTGTTGATGAAGTGGATAAACAAAGTTTCAGGGTTCAAATTCTTGTATGATATATTTAGTGCTACAGAATATACATTATTCTGCATGTATTATTGGTCGGCAAAAGGGGTGAACAAGATCAGGCACTGGGTAAAATTATCAGTCATACTCTTTGTCATTGTTAGTTTGGGTTGCGCCTGGCTGGTATTTCATAACGAAATTCAGAACAGGCCGTTCATCACCAGAAATATAGAAATTGAAAGTACGCTGCTCATAATTGTTTATGCCCATTTATTATTCATTATAGATGACGATATCCCCCTGCCGATTTACCAGCACCCTGATTTCTGGGTAGGCGTAGGCGTTTTAATATTTAACAGCGGTGTATTTGTCATACTGGTATTTTACCCGATGATTTTAACCATCAGTAAAACACAGGCAACGCAATCGTACGCTTATTTTCTCGGTCCACTGAATTTAATTCAATATGTGTGCATAAACATTAGATTTATATGTCTACACCACAACAAGAGATTATTAATTCAATAGGTCTGATCAGTGTTTTCTTTATACTATTGGTGTCTATAGTCATCATTACGGCGGTTTTGTACCATAACCGCAAGCGTATGCACAAAATTGATCTGGCCAGCTTTGAAAACTTGCTCCTGCGGTCTCAATATGAGGTCCAGGAACATACTATGCAAACTATAGGTGCAGACCTTCATGATAACATCGGGCAATTGTTAAGCCTGATTTCACTTACACTTTCAACCGTAGAGATCAGCAAAACGGAAAAGGCACAGGAAAAGATAGGTACCGCTTTAGACCTCACCAACCGCTCCATAAAAGATATGAGGCAGTTAGGTAAATTATTACAGGGAGATCAACTCATATCAGCAGGATTGAACGAGGCAATACTATATCAGATAGCCTGGCTGGAAAGAACCGGTAAATTTGACGTTCAATATTTGAAAGGAGATTTACCCGACATACCTAACCAGGATAAAGATCTGATCATATTCAGGATTTTGCAGGAAGCGATCAATAATATTGTTAAACATGCAAAAGCGAAAACAATTGTCATCATGTTAGATTATTTGCAAAATTCAATTAAGCTGTCTGTGACAGATGATGGTAAAGGTTTCAATTTTGAAATTAACAACTTGGCTTCTGCCGGGATGGGATTAAAAAATATCGTTAAAAGAGCCGCTGCCATCCGCGCCGAATTAAAAATTGATTCATCGCCGGGAGCGGGCACAAAAATCACATTGTATATTCCATATCCATGAACACTACCATAAAAATTGCCATTGTTGATGATCATACGCTTTTCAGAAAGGGATTGATTTCCCTGATGAAAGAATTCGATGAGCTACAGGTGGTTTTTGAAGCAGAAAACGGCTTGCAAATGCAGGAATACATACTTAATAAAAAACTGCCCCAGGTAATATTAATGGATATCAATATGCCCGAAATGGACGGGTATGAAGCAACTAAGTGGTTAAAACAAAATTACGCTCAAATAAATATCCTGGCGTTGAG
The DNA here is from genome assembly GCF_042434235.1 of Mucilaginibacter angelicae. Lineage (NCBI taxonomy): Bacteria > Pseudomonadati > Bacteroidota > Sphingobacteriia > Sphingobacteriales > Sphingobacteriaceae > Mucilaginibacter > Mucilaginibacter angelicae. The sequence continues at coordinate 163,096 of NZ_JBHLTS010000022.1, forward strand.
CATGCTGGAGGAAGATGAAGCTGTAATAGGCATGTTAAAATGCGGTGCCGGGGGGTATGTGGTAAAAGAAACAAAACCAGCAGATTTACTGGAAGCCATAAAAATAATTTATCAGAAAGGAACTTATGTTAACGACCTGGTTTCAGGAAAGCTGCTGAAAAGCCTCGCAAGCCCGCTTAAACAAAACATTTTCACCACCAAAGAATTGGAGTTTATGCGCTTATGTTGCTCAGAGCTTACGTATAAGGAAATGGCAGATGTGATGTCAATTAGCCCCCGTACAATAGATAATTACCGTGAATCATTGTTTATAAAGCTGAATATTAAATCACGTACGGGAATTGTTTTGTATGCTATTCAGAAACAAATTTTTAAAATTTAAAAGTACCGATGATTTCTTCAGCCCCATCATGACTTCACCTATTGGCTAACTCAATGGAAAAAAAGCAGATCTCCGCTAAGAAACCCCTTCATTTTATTTTTCAACAATATTATTTGATCTGGCTGGATAAAATCAAAGTCAATTACAATAACGGTCAGAATACCACTTAATTCAGACATCAAGGATTTTGCACCGCTGTTCGTTAACTTATGTGGCATCCCAACTGTAATGCTCATTCCAACCGCATTGATAATGTTAAAGACCAGATGTACAAATAATAATAATTATAAGAACTGAAATCACATATAATAAGTTACTTAAACGTATAATCTGCTTAACCTCAATCCGGCCAAATTTTGAATAACCTTTGACAGATTTTCCATTTCTAACATACAATCGCGATTACGATTTAGCCATTCTCTTAATAACACAACAGACTGATAATCATTTTTTTAATTTAAAAAAACTTATGAAAACATATATATTTTTTTTAAATTAAAAAAAAATTATATCTCATTCTCAGTTACTCATCAATATTGATCTTAATTTGATTGTAATGAAAGCAATTAGCCAAAAATCAGTGATATTTTATTTATTTTTTATTGGATTTCCGTTGCTTACAAGCGCACAAGAAATCAAAGCAGATAAGTCAATAAAATTAGCAATTGAACAATCTCAGCAAGGGCAACTTGACTCATCCATAGAAAATTGCAACAGAGCTTTAATTTTTTATCCGGGAAGCGCACGGGGCTACTACGTTAGAGGTAGCGCCTATCAACTCAAAGCGAACTATGATCAGGCTATCATTGACTATAATAAGGCCATTGAACTTGACTCCGTATATTTAGACGCTTATTTCAATCGCGGGAACGCATATAAGATCAAAGCGAACTACGATCAAGCTATCATTGATTATAATAAGGTTATTAAAATGGCCCCTACATATGTAGACGCTTACAACAATCGGGGCAGTGTTTATAAAGCCATCGGCAGTTACGATCAGGCTATCATTGATTATAATAAAGCCATACAACTGGATCCTAAGTACGCAATTGCATATTACAACCGGGCCAACGCGTATGATGAGAAAGGAAACAATGATAAGGCGATCATTGATTGCAACAAGGCCATCGAATTAGATCCGAAATATGTAAATGCTTATGTCATAAGGGCGCATGCCTACCTTAACAAAGGAAATTACGAACAAGCTGTAATTGATTATACTAACGCCTTAAGGATAGCCCCTTTGAACGAATATGCACTATTAAATATATTGGTGCCTCTCATCCGTTTAAACAGGTTCGGAGAAGCCAACGATTATTATCAAAAATACAGGACGAACCAAGTAAAAGGTTTTATAGAGGGCACAGGGTGGGAATATTATAAGTATTATTTAAATGCGGCCACAATTTATCTGAAAGACGATGATTATCCACGGGCTTTAGTTGAACTTGAAACAGGAGAAACGGCTTATAATATTAATACTTTAAAAAACAACATCAACAAAGAGTCTAAAACAAGCTATGCGAATTTTTTAGCACTAAAAGGTTATACCCTGTTTAAGCTTAACAAACTCCAGGAGGCCCTGGTTGCTTATAGCCAAGCATTGGTTATCAAGCCAAATCAACCAGAAGTAAGCAAGGCTATTAGAAATATAGTTGAAATTCAAGACACAAGCGTTAAACGAACTATTGAACCGAGAAATAATCAAGCCTCATCACAGCACTCGTTTTTTGACGACAGCAATACTCCTCCTAAATTTTTTGCCATATTAATAGCAGAGGAAAATTACAAAGATCAATCCATAAAAAGGCTTTACCAACCAGTTAATGATGCACTCAAACTAAAACAAGTATTAGAGACATACTATTCATTTTCTTCCTCAAATATAGATACCATTTTTAACCGGAGAAAAGAGGATATACTTTCAGCCATTGCCAATAGATGCAATACTCTTAAAGAAACTGACAATCTGCTCATTTTCTATTCTGGCCATGGTACGTTCAAAAAGAATCCCCGTGGTGAAAATCGCGGTTTTTTGATTCCATCATCTGCTGAGAATGCAAATATATTTACTTACATAAACAGCGACGATATAACGTTAGCTTTAGGATTGGGAAATGTGAAGCATATACTTATCATTGTTGACGCTTGTTTTGGCGGCGCCCTGTTTAGAGACTTGCCAAGCGATGCTCCGCGGGACATTAAAAATATCTATAAAGATCCCAGCCGCCGTATAATGTCCAGCGGTAATCTGGAACCCGTACCCGATAAAAGCGTATTTTTATATTATGTGATAAAGAGATTGAAAGAAAATAAAGAAGAATATCTTACCGGAGAAGGACTTTTTCACAGCCTTATAAAGGCGGTACAAAACGGGTCGGACAATGTACCACAATATAACTCTATAAAAAACTCGGGGGATGAAGGAGGAGATTTTGTCTTTATTAAAAATCAAGCAACAAATGAAATTTCAAACAGGTAGGAAGCCCTATGAAAAATTTAAGCTTATCAATACTTTATGTTCTTGGAGGTACTCAGCAAAATTAGTATCGCCAAAAACCATAAAAGTTCAGGTAGTACCATCATAATGGGCAAAAAAAATTAGATGGGCTTTTAAACTACTTGTGGGTAACAATCAGCATTAATTTATATTTAGTGATTTACATTTTGACGTAATAATTCACAACGATCAATTGTTATCGAATCAGATTGACGGAACTAAAAAGGATGACATTATCAGATGACATAACCGATCAGAATCTCAGCCATTTGGCCATCAAATCACCTTCGGCTTCGTCCATTTATGAAACTTTTATGGAAAATTTTCAAAATTCAGACTGACATAAAACGATACCATACCAATCTGAAAATTGCGGTATGTCCAAAAACCAGCTTATCGATTTTATGTGCATACAAAAGCATGCATTATCATGTTTTTGCACATATTATGGTTCTGCCGATAAAACAAAAGCGCCCCAATAATAAGGATCGGGATAGGTAAGGCGAATATCCTGCTGAGCGTGGCGTAAGGCAATGTGTAAGTTTTCACCTTTTAACCAATTTCTGTAAAAGCATGTCATTAATTTCTGTGTAACCTGATCATTTACCCGCCACATACTATAAAGGACTGCGCCAGCGCCAGCGGTTCTGAAAGCTCTTTGTAGACTATATGTACCCTCACCGTTTCTGATCAAGTCGCCCTGTCCGGTTTCACAAGCCGAAAGCACTACCAAGGCCGTTTGTCGCAAGTCAAGGTTTTCTGCTTCAAAGCCGGTAAGAATGCCATCTTCCGATTTCTCGTCCACCGTTAATGGTGGCGTTTGGTTGAGGGTAACACTCGCTCCGGCGAATAAAAGTCCGGTATATAACATCGGATTGACTTCAATAATAATGGCTCGACTAAACGGGTATTACCCAACTGCTGTTCCGCCCTTGCCAGATAATAAGCGGAAGTTGCATAATTTAAATGATCCTGACCATATAGCTTGCCGGCTGCAGACAATGCTTGCTGCCCAAGTTTTTCCGCGTCACGGTAATGTCCAGATTTGAATGAGTCTACGAATTGGTCAGTAAGCTCGTCCCAGGATTGCGCCCGTACCTGTGTATTGCCAAAGAGGCTAAAGCCAACTATTATGCTCAGAAAATGCCATTTCATGCGCTGCATATTTGATGTTTTCAAAAAAACTCATCTCTAATAGCCCTGACAAGCGTAATTACAGGTTTTCCCCAGCTACCAAATCCTAAAATCAAAATCAATATTTTCTTCCCGTATCGTAGGTACCTGAATCCCTCCTGATAAATCCTTGACAGTTTTTAAGACAAAGGGTATCAGTTCAGAAACATACAAGCCATCTCCATTGAGATCTGTTTCTTTGATATTCTCCAACGAGTGCAATACAGCATAGGTAAAAAGGCCGTTTTGCCATTTATCTTTTTCATAGGATACATCGACACCACTGGATGAGGATATCACAACCGTTCCGGTTCTTCTTCTTAAATCCAAAAATGATTCCTTGATTAATTCAAAGGTGCTTTGCTTGTCCAGTTTTAAAGCATTATGTGGAATAATTGGTTTCGCATCGCTAACACTTAAGGATTTTGCTGAATCACTTTTCGCAAGGATAGCTCTTACCTCCTCCTTATCAACCTCTCCTGAATAGCAAGCGTCTATCAACAACATTTTTTTATAAGAAGGAATATCGTCCAGAAGGCTTTCCATCTCTTTAAAACTAACTGCGGTGGCTGCTACACTGTCAAGGTTAATTGTATTGGTGGCAAAATAAAAGTCCCGACCGGCATCTATAAGCCCGTGTCCCGAATAGCTTAATATAACGACATCGTCCGGCCTGGCTTTCGAAAACAAATTCTTTATTTTAAGAATGTTAGTCCTATTAGCAAGGGTATTAGTTAGTGTATCCGAATAAATTTTGCCAAAAAGCGTTGAAGTCCGGAATTTACGTACAATATCTCTGGCATCCTTATCAGCATATTTGAGTTTAGAATCAGGGTAATTTTTGTATTTAGATACGCCTATTGAAACGATGTACAGATCTGGTTTTCGCTTGACGACAGGAGTGTAGATTATCGATATCGATTTTATTAGCGATTCCTTTTCTGATTGATTAAATGCCGAAACTTCAATCAGGTTCTTTCCCTCTGCAAGAGGCACATTGAACCAACCATTGAAGCTTAAACCCGAAACCTCTTTGTTTTTTTCAAGAGCTGTATGATATACAGGTACGCCGTTTACCCAAATATTAACTTTTTTAAGGTTTTCATTGGCACTTGTGGCTTTCACGTTTAAACTGACAATGGGTTTATCAGTGATGTCTGGTATAGCGTCGATATTGGCAATATCTAAACTTGGTACGCTAAAACTAACTAAATTATCACCAGGCTTCAGACCCATTGTTCTGAACCGTTTTTCCACCAGTTGACTATAGAACAAAACCAGGCTGTCAGAAGATAAGCCAATATTTTTCATGACAAGATCCGGTCGGTTTAATTCCAGGTCAAACTGTTGAAACCGGTATATTTGTTTGTTTTTCCGAAAGCTAACTACCCGGGAAGCATATTTGGAAGAATAATAGTAGTTGTCCGGAGTAATCCAAAACCAGTCCGCCGAATCGATGGCGAAATAAGATACAAGCGTTTTCCCGGATGAACTGTCCCATATCCGTATCGAATTATCATCGGCGGTTGTAGCAATAAGCTTGTTGTTGTTTGACGGCGAAATAAATAAAATTTTTCCCTGATGCCCTTTATAGCTCATAACTGCTCCGGATTCCATATCCTTTTTTATAAAGAGCGGCCCGTCGCGGGAAATAAATATTGAATGGCCGTCCTTAGAGATCACTTCCCGATGGGATAATCCACCATTTCTAAATAATTCGATCAACGTACGTGCTTCCGGGTCCCAATTTCTAACATCAACCTTTGGGAATTTCTGCTCATCAAGTGGTACATCGTGAGGATAGTACCACACCCTCTTTTTGCCCGCTATATCAACAACGTCAAGCATACTGGCAGTTGCGTATAGTACCTGTTTGTTATCCGTTGAAAAATAAACCCTATTACTGGCATCGGTTATTGCTTTAAAAGTGGCGATTACCGACCAGATAGACCGGTCAATGATCACAACTTCCCCTGACATCAACCCAACGATCATCAATTTACCATCTGATGAAAAAGCTGTTGACGAAACGACGCCATCCATCTCGAGCTCCTTAACGGTGTTCAGGTTAGAAAGGTCCACGACAGATAAAAAATTCTTCGATAAGCCTCCATGGCCGAATATCAAATAATGATTATCCGGAGAAAAGTTTAGGTAGCCCACAAAATCACTGTAAATAGCCCTAAAACCGGTGATATTCGAAAGATCAATGATCCTGATCTCCCTTCGGTTAACTACGGTAGCCAGCATTTGATTGTCCGGTGAAAAACGGAGCTCCCGAAACGAGGAAAACCTGTTTCTGAATTCCTTTACCGATTCTCCTGATTCAAGGTCCATTATTTTGGCATCGGTTGCCCCATATAAGGTCTCCGTACCTTTTACAGGTACCAGCACGCGTTTCCTATCTGCTGAATAGGCGATGTCATTTAAGTTTTCGTTGTCAAGAACGATCTTACTATTCCCGTTATTGACATTTATTTTTTGGACATTTTGACCATTGGCTACCATGATCGAGTTACCGTCGGGCGTAAAAACAATCGATTTATCCCACGTCGCAGTCCCCTTAAATGAGTTTATTAATCGACCTGAACTGACTTCGCATAGATAAATCGTACCGCCCTCATCAGCGAAAATGACCTTGCTGTCGTCATTTGAGAAGCAAACAGATGATATCTTCCTATCAGTTAATTTAAACTCTTTAACAACAGTACTCGAATTAGAGTTGAATAAACGCACAACCCCATCATTCCAGCCGGCGATAAATCTGCTGCCGTCTTTTGAAAACTTCAAGCACCTTATTAAACCCGGCTGCTCATATTTTCTCAACAGCTTACCTGACGCAATATCCCAAAGGCTTGGGGCTCCACAACCAACAAGCGCTGTTTTGGAATCAGCTGAAATGTCGATAGTATAACAATAGGCCCCGCTAAAGGCTTTCAGTTCCATTACTTGCTGGCCGGTGGCCACGTCCCAAACATAAACATTCAATAACCCTGAAAGCAGGTATTTGCTGTCGGGGGTAAAACACAATGAGCCTACACCTACCCCATCTAAAGTATTTTCGCCCAAAGTAAACAGCAGGCTGGCTTCGCGTGCGTCCCATACTTTTATATAGCCATCGTTGGCCCCTGTGGCAAAATACCTGCCATTATTTGATAGGGCCAATCTTTGGATGGCATACTTATGGCTCACGGGCAACAGCAATTCAATCTGGTCTGTAGTCTGGGCTACCGTAAAATCTGAACAGAGAAAAAACAGCAGGATGCTTAATGTTATTTTCACTCATTAAAGGTAAATAGCGGTTTACGTTAGGCGTTATTTATGTTTCTCAATCCTTAATATCCTTCAGCCGCGCGTATTGCACCAGGGGTATAAAATCGCCGGCAGAACTCGCGGTAATATGATTATTTTTCCCTTTTTTAAATTTGAAACCAAGCCCTGCAGACGTGTTTTTTACCAGGCCGGAATCCATCGCCGCAGTCAATCCGACCGTATCGAGTTTTTTAAATTTTATATCTGCACTAAATCCTGAGATCACATAACCTTTAATGATCAGGCTCACTTTCTTTTTGGAAAAATCGTCAAAGAAACTCTTTAAGGCGGCATTGCTTTCCCTTGCATTATAAAGGCTATCGAGTACGTCTCCTTTTAATGATATTTTTTTGTAAGACGTAACATTAAAGACGATGGTATCAAGCTTTGTACTTTCCGCGCCAGCGTTGATTTTAAGCAGATTAAATAAGATGACTTTGAAAAAGCCTCCGATTAGCCTATAGTCATCTTCTTTTATTGAACATTCGGGCGTATTACCGGCAACGTCGATCAAAGATTGATAAACATTTGCTGGAACAACGTTTTTAATATTTTTGCGGCTTAAGCCAAGCTTTGTATCGATCAACACTCCTGGTCCGTCTGTATTGGCCATCGAAACGTATGAAGCTTTTGAATCAATTTCACTTTGAAGGCATTCGGCAAAATATTTTTTCCATTCATCGCCGATGCTTCCTTTGACTAAACCTTTTGTAGAATCACTCATACCAGTTATCCTGTCCAGGTCCCGGTTGTTGTTTACAATGGTTATGGAATCTACATCTTTTGGAGACAGGTCCTCTAATTCAAGATGTTTGTTTTTGCATGAAACGATCGCGAGACAATTGAATGCCACGATGACTAAATAAATTAATTTGCGCATGATAAAAGATTATGGTTTTTTGATTTGGTTAATTATAGTTTGATAAAAATTACTTTCTCAATAGTGAACCAGTCATCCAGATTTTCAAATGGTTTGTTGGCAGGCGTGATCTCTCTTGTAAGGCCGTCTCTTTCGGAAGGTTCTACATTCTTCTGTTCCAAGGATTTAAAATCTGTAGCGACTGTAGTAATAATTATCTTCATAACATCGCGTGAAAATGATTGACCGGAGCGTACGCTGGGGGTCATAGCGCATGAAACGGAGCCTCCGGCGGGAATGGCTTCACTAATTGATTGTCCGGGAGTTTTAAATGCGTCAAGTGTATACACATCTATATTGTTGGTATCTCCAAGAATCAGGACATAAACATAAACCGGTAAATTCGAATTATTTTTTATGCTAAAAGATATTTCCCGGCCCGACTTGAAATTAATATCTTCAGTATCCAGGCTTATATCGCGTGTGACGTCGAAAAGCAGGCTTGCTTTCAGTTTAGTCGCCAGGTTCCTCATATTGGCCACTCTGAACCATTTGTTCCATCGCATAACAGACGATATCGTCCCTTCACCGTTTCTGGATTGCCCCAGAGGGATCTTTTGTAACGCATGTAATGTGTCGCGACCGCTGTAAACAATTATTTCGTTACCTTTTCTATAATAGATAAGATTAGGATACTTATTATCTTCAGTGACACCGTTCAGCGCGAGAATTTTCTCTTTAATAACGTCAATACGGGTGTCATTCCAGTTTCCGAGAAAGCTGATAAATAGCTTTTCGTCTTTCCTGGCTACATATTTGTATTCAACTGCGCGGCAATTCGCGGCGGTGATTTTACCTTCGATAATTTTTGCCTCCGAACTGAAGTTTGAAGTTTTAGTGATTTGTATGGTACCGATGCTTCCCTTATCAAAATGTAGTGTGCCAGGAGGATAAACTTTGTATATGGAACCAACAGTAATGTCTTGTGCGCTTCCACCATCAACCAGGGCAAATTTATTATCCGACGGCTGTATTATAAAGTAGGCTTCATCAGCGTTATAGGTTGAGCCGAATACATAAGAATTCTTGTTGACACCTGCCAATTCAGGAGACTGGTTATAAAACTGTCGGATATACCGTTGTAAATCTTCTACAACACGCGGCCAGGTCAGGCTTTCATTGGTTACAGATAATCTATTTACTAAAGAGACAGTTAGCATTCCGCCGTAAACGCCATCAGCTGATTTCGTTTCGTAAGATTTCTGATCAGATCTGCAGCCTGACAGCAATACATATTTCGCGGCCGGGTTATTAAGTTTACTGCTCGTTAGCGATCTACCCGTCAAAGGTAGAAAATCATCTTCGCCCGGTGCTTTACGGGAGTCTTTCGGTATTTCTTTTTCGGTTCCAGTTAACAAGTCTCTGGTAGCTCCGCCAGAATGGCAACAATCCAGAATAATTGTAATGTTCGGGGTTTTTAACGACAGCTCGCCTAACATATTGCCTATTTGTTTATCCGTTATAGGTAGAGCGCCGAATTGCGAATCCCTGTAATCATACGGGATAATGGTTTCACTGAGCCCATCCGTCTCTGTCGGGTTTGAGATCTGAGAGCCGTGTCCACTATAAAATATCACTACTGTGTCCTTGCTTCTGGTATTGGCGATAAGATCATGAAAGGCATTAAGGATGGCTTTACGTGTGGCTTTTTCGTTTGGCAATATGGTTATTTGTTCGGCCGGGAAAGAAAACTTTCTCATCAGCAAAGATCGCATCATCATTACATCATTGACGCAGCCCATCAGCGTAGGTCTGACGTAAGGATAATCATTGATGCCAATGAGCAAGGCCCTTTTACCTGACAGACTTACCGGAGCCGTTGAAGCGTTATTTGCTGACGTGGTATCGAAGGTGTCTTTGGACACGGTAGTTTTTTTATTGGACGTGCCGCCGCAGTAGACAGACAAGAAAAAAAACAACACTGGAATCAGGTGAACTTTAAATTTCTTCATTTTTTTATTGCTTGGTTTAGGGTATCCGATTTTCGATTCCTGTTGTTAGTTTAACTCTAAACAAACATTGCTTAAAATCAAACAGAGCTTCCATAAAAAACGGGTACAGTGATTTTATAATGATAGCCTCGTAAAACTATTTCGAATATAATAAATAATTAAAAAAAAATCAAATCACACTGAATTAAAGTAAGTTATGAAATAAACATAATTAAATAACTATTATTTTATAATATTTCTCCTTGGTAAATTAAAGCTATCGGTGGATAATATTATTACCCAAATTTGAGTTATTTTATCTTACTTGACGGGAATGCGAACTAAAACCGATTCCTAACAACGGGAAAACCCAAGCGAATTTCCCCGGTATAATCGTAAAGTAAAACAACTTGCTCCCCAAAGTAGATGAAGATTACTTTCAATTATGATTTCATTTTGTGGGTTGCAAAGGATTATAAGACTTTCATCAGTAAATAGGTGCCGTACTGCAAAATACATGTCTTAAAATAAGCATTAGCCTAATTTCGATACTTATACTTACTAAGAGTTTCTTCAAATAACCCGCCACCCTTTTCCCAGTGTTTTCGCGTTATAAAACCCTGTTCTTTTGCCTGTAAGAAATGACTCTGACGAAAAGCAAAAGATATAGAACAAATCGAAATAAAAGATCCTAACAACCATCGGCTCAGGCGGCAAGAGCCGGCCAGAAAGATGTTTACAAAAGAGTATGAAGAGTTAGAAGCTTTGAAAAGACAATTAGAAATTAAAAACGAAACAAATCGCACAAATTCCGCACAGCAAAAATAAAAAAACCATATGATCAGTTTGAGGATTTTCAGTAATCCCATTTGGATTAGAACCAAAGACCTACAGATTGAACATCAAAAGCTCCCTCCGCGTTACCGATCACATTTTACATATAGCATCAATATTTTTTTCCTGAATCCGGGTTGCTGCATAATGACCATTATAAGTATCTCGCGGGCCAACTCAACGAAATATTTAATTTATCATATTTGAAATATTTCTTATTAAAATCCTTGCTTATGCGTTGTATTTAATTTAGTTTTGATGAGACACTTAACCCAATTATTACAAATGTCTATCTCTTTTGAACCGGGAATAAAGACATAAAAAATTGGTATCTAAAGCATACTGCTTGTTCTGACAAAAGCACGTTTTCTTTGACCAGGCATATAGGACGAAAACTTTTTTGGCATCTATAATTATCCATAAATTATTATTTATTGGCAATTGCTATGGTTTAAAAAAAGCGACCGCCAAGCCCAAAAAATAATCACTATTACTATTAAGGGATATTTAAGCTATTGCACCTATTTCGGTGTGAATAGGTTGATTGCGATACTGATTATATAATAAAAACCTCCTAAACTCTGAAAAACAAAATGGCACAACTTGAAATACATCACATTAATGTGGGGCAGGGCGATAGTACACTGATCATCAACAGGAATATTGCCCAGCTTGGCAGCAATATTGACGCGGCAATACAAAAAAATTCATCCCTGAGTAAACCGTCGGCGGTGGAAGATTACCTGCCTTATGCCGTCAGCCTAAATAATAATAGCCGTTCGGGCCCGGTAATCCAACTTGATAACACGATTCGGGCTGCGCTGTTAATTGATGCCGGTGAAAGCGTTTATGGGATAGATGTAAACAGCTACCTTGTTACCAGTGGCGTGAAGGCGGCAGATAACAAGAATAAGTTTACCACCTTAGCCACTCACTTTCACAGTGATCATGTAAATGGGTTCAGGGAAGTTTTTTTTTCAGATTATGCCATAAAAAAAAACTATAGTGATCAAACATTGAACTTCCCTCCGGTAACAGCTTATGATTGCGGAGATTTGAAAGAGTGGGATGATAATCCATCCTATGCAAATTACGTTGACTCGGTTAAGTATTTAGCCGGCAAAAACCTTACAAAAAGACGGGTAATAAAAATTCATGAAGTTATACCGCTTGGTAAGGATTCAGATAATACCGAGATCATGCTGCGCTGTATTGCTAATAATGGAACGGTATCGCTTAATGGTACTAATACAGAAAAACAGATCATTAAAACGACTGATAGCCCTGATCAGAACGCCCGCTCCACGGTGATGATTTTGGAGTATGGCGATTTCAGGTATTTTTTGGGAGGGGACATAGGGGGGACAGGAGATGAGAGTGGCGGCAATTGGGCAAATAATAAGGATACCCGGACGAAAGCGTTTTACTCGAACTATCCTGATATTGAAACAGGGGTCACTGCCGTATTACCTCAAATTTATAAGGCTGATCCCAAAAGAGGAAATACTTCCGCAGGCCATACCTGCTGCTTTTTCGCAAACCACCACGGTTCTGGTTCGTCAAATGACGTTTTCCTGTTAGAGGTTTTAAAGCCCACGTTATCAGTTTGTTCGTCAGGGGTGCGGATGCAATTTCATTGCCATCCTACCCAGCAATGTTTTAACCGCGCCGATAACAGCAACAATTACAGCCCTAAGTGGCAAACGCCCGGCAAAAAGGATTCGGCTGCAAATACGGTGGACAATACGATCGACGGGTACTATGTAAACGAAATGGCACAGGACAATGACAATTACGGAACAACAAAAAGCCCCAAGCCATATAAAAGAACGTTCCCTAAGGGGAAAATATTAGGGGATATCATTGTGCGACCCATTGACGTGGTTAATTACACTTCAAGCACCAATGGGATCAGGATCCAGGTTTACGGCACCGGTGATATGACAGACTCTTCCATAATATCAAAGCCGTTGCGTCCCAAATATGGTACAGCGGGAACATCCCCATACCCACTGGGGCCTTTTATTCATACGTGTAATTTACATTAATAACATAAACATAGTATGGCACTGACTATAGGAACAGACTCAACAGGAAATTTCAGTGGAGTGATGGGGGTATACCAGGGGCAAACTGATCCCCTGTTTTTGGGCTTGAAAAATTTGAGCACCCTAATAACCGGAGATAATGGGGCAGCCTTCTCAATAGGTTTTGACACACGCACCAGCCCGGCACAGGTAAGGCTGTATTTTGATATTGGCAACGCACGATGGGGCTCGGAGCTTAATAATAATTATGGTTTAGTAATGACGAGTGAAACTGTATTTGACACGCTTCCAATATTACCATCTGTTTTTTCACCCGATATTGCCTATAAAGATAGCTACAGCAACTTTCAGGAGCCTACATCCTGGAGGCGCGGATTTTCAACCTCGGCAGTAGATATGGTATCACCGGATTTACTAAGGCAAAAGCAAATAAATGACCCGTATTTCCCTTATAATTCAGGAGATTCATCAGCCGCTTTTACCTCCGGGGGCAGCTGTGGTTTTATTGCAAATGTTCCTCCCGCCAGCCAGGACGGTACGCCGCTCTGCGCTTCTATTATCTCTCCTATCGGGATAGATATTGATGGCCCGGCGTCGGATGAAATGAATAACTTAATTAATGCTATTAAAAACAGCTCTATTTCTTTTGCTATCTGCGAAGTATCAAATGATGATTTACAATCCGGCCGGGCATTGGCAAAAGCAGCGGCAGTCCTCGAAATTGATCTCAACAAAATCATCATGGTGCAAATGTTTGGCAACTCACTATTGATAACCGTTGATGATGCTGAGGGTTATTACCCGGTTTTTTACGTAGATGTAGACGCCGATTCATCAACAACCACAAAAAGAATTTATTCAATTGATATTAATAGTTTACAAAGCCTTCGCTTTTATCGCGTCAGCGACATTTTTGAACGCTTTATCGACTTTGCTAATAAAGTAGGCTATTCCAATACAGACTATCCTTCCAGGCCGGGGTACTTTTTACGAAGTTACGACACTAACGATAAAAACAGGGTCAAAACGATTTTAAGCGGTTCCGCCCACTTTGTGGGCACGAAATATAAAATTTATTGTGTCCAAAAAGGAAGCAACCGGCAACAAAACGGGAGCCTTCAAAACTATTTTACATGCTTTGGCGGTGTGGAATGGAAGGTAAGGAGAGGCTTTAATAAAGATACATTAAGTTTTGGCCCCATTGAAATTAGTCAGCCGGCGCCTTTAAACGACGGTGACCTGACCAACTATAACAAGTGGCTCAATGACGAATCGTCCATGCCCGAACTAAGCAACTATTTTAGTGCATTACGTTCCCAGGTAACGGGGCCGCCTAACCAGTTGCAATGGTTTACGCCCTATTATCCGCTCGAAGCGAGAATGACATCTTTTTACGAAAACAACACCGAATTTTCTAATTTTTAATCAATAAACATGAGCCAGGGAATTATAAAAGACGATTTTGCCAGCAGCGCCAATGGCTGGACGGTGGTAACAAACCCCGGTGCGGCAAACCCGCGTCAACCGGTATGGTCGGCGGGAATGATCAGTTATACGCCTGCCGCAGAAGAACTGGATTATTCTTTCCTGGCCCCTGCAACCTACCTGGGCGATCAGTCAAAATCCTACGGATGCAACTTCGGTTTTACCCTTGGCTATAATATTCACCCCGTAACATTTAAAACCTCACCGCTTATAGTTATCGAAGGCGGAGGTAACAGTATAGGCCTTGCAATGCAAGTGCCGGCCCCGACTGCTGCAAATGCTTACCCCCTGATGGCTATTCTCAATGAAAGCGCCGGCTGGCTGGCTTTACCTGCCAATACCGCTGCTTCGGCCGCGGAGATCCAAGCCGTTTTGCAAAATGTTACACAAATACTGATCAGGGCCGATATTATCAATGAAACATTTGCAACCGTCTCCCTTTCTGCTGTTTCCCTGGCCTATGTTATTGTAAATGATCTTAGTACAACGGCAAGTATTTATTACCAGGGCCAAAAACTTTATGCAAGCTGGCTGCCGGTTGCAAATGCCTGGCAATACAACATCACAGTTACTGACGAAACCGGCACTAACGTTTACAGCGGTTCCTTGCAGGCTAATAGTTTCAGCCCTCCCGTAACCATTGGCGGTGGTAGCTGGGCGCCTCTCGCAGGCAAAACTTATACCGTGGTGGTGATGGCGGTCGGTCCCGGAAGCGACCCGGTTTCCGTTACAACGGTAGATATTGGGAAAGCGGTGCTTTCTATCCAGCAGCTTGCTGCCGGTGCAACATTTTCGTGGGCACTGTTAACCGGCGCCAACAGCTATGATCTGCATATTCAAACAGAAGCTGATCCAACGGTCACTGTAGTTAGTAAGGAAAATATAACGTCGACACCCATAGTGCTTACCGAGGCCGACGGTTTGGTAATTGATGTTGCCTACAACGGCCGGCTCAGGGGCCGGGCCGGGAATTCATTCGGCGACTGGAGCGACCCGGTTCCATTTACCCTAAATTCGGCCCGCCAGATACTTTTCGATCTTCAACAGCGGCTTAATAACAACAAACCCGGTGCCTCATCGGTTATTTTTAATGATACAACATTCCCTGCGGGCACCGGGAACCCTGCCGGCGTATTGAGCATTATTAAAAGTGCCTTCTCCATCAACGATCTTACAACAACATTAACGGGGACAGTTGCTCTTTCCGCTGACGGGCTTTCATTGACCCTTGCCGGCACCACCACACTGGGAACAACATTGTCAACGGTCAATGCCCTTTTCCAGGTTTCAAATGACCTTAATTTAACGCTGGTTCTGCGGTTAGGCTTGCCCAATACCTGGAAATTCTCCGATACTTTCCCAACATTGAAGTTTGCCGCTCCTGATTATCTTTACCTGGAAGGCAATACCATTATTTTAAGCACCAACGCTTATACCGATGCAACTGTATTTTATCCCTTGCAAACAGGCCTCAATTACCTGGGTACAATGCTGTACACACAAACACTGTCATCTGTTCCTGATCCCACAGATGCGCGTGTTCAAATAGGCGGTTATATTACACAGGATGCCAATGGTGTTAGTGTTAACTTTAACGGCAAAAACACTGTTTCCGACTTAACTGCAACATTCATTGGCCTTCAGGCGCTTACATTTACCGGTGGCCAGGTGTCAATTATCAGCCAGGCAGCCGCTGGCGCGTTAAACAGCGATACGGCCGTTTTCAAAGGATCGGTTGCCTTATACGAACGAACACTTGCCTGCAATCTTGATATCCCTACCAAACTTAATAATAAGTTGTCGCTGCGCATGACCGGAAGCGCCGGCGCTTCAATTGATTCGCTCACGGATGCCATTGCGCCTGTAACATATACTTCGTTCGATGCTTATATGCCAGCTGCATTAAACAGTTTAGCAGGCTTGTCGGTTACCGCTATAGAATTTGAATTTGACCCTACCGGTGCAGAGGCCACTTCTGCCGCCCTTTCACTTTCCTTAGATTCGGGCCAGGCATTTGATCTGATCCCCTCCCTGGTTTCTATCAGGAACCTGGTTTTTTCCATTTCGGCCAATTATACGCAATTAGCCGATCAAACCATATCCTCTGCGTATTCGGCTACGATATCGGGAACCTATACCTTCGGGGGGCTGCCGGTGAATATTTCCCTGTTCATCCCGATGCAGGATAACTGGGTTATAACTATTGAGCCCACAGCTGCAGGCGCTGCTACCCTAAATAATATTGCTCGTTTTGCCGGTACAACAGATACATCAATA
This sequence comes from Mucilaginibacter angelicae, assembly GCF_042434235.1. Taxonomy (NCBI): domain Bacteria; kingdom Pseudomonadati; phylum Bacteroidota; class Sphingobacteriia; order Sphingobacteriales; family Sphingobacteriaceae; genus Mucilaginibacter; species Mucilaginibacter angelicae. The sequence continues at coordinate 179,960 of NZ_JBHLTS010000022.1, forward strand.
CTCAGCTCATTACCGGTTTTTTTCCAGACGCTGACTTCATTTTCTGTCGACCAGATCATATTTACTGCGGCAATTATGCCCCCTGTAAATGATTCAGGATCGGATACACCTTTTACCCCTTCAGTAACCTCCGTCAGTTTCACTTTAAGTCAAACTTCTCCCTGGGTCATCGCCAGTGACATACTGTCGGTTACGGGCTGGACTTTGGCGATGAACCTGGTTAAAGGCAACCAGGGCTGGGACGTATCGGGCGTATTGAACGGCAATATTTCGCTTGGCAGTAACGAAAGTGCAGTTACTTTTAATATTAACCTGCCGTTCCCGGTATCAGACCAGGGCTGGGTGATACGTTTAGCCGGCGATGGATTTGATATTCCCGGCCTGGGGGATATCCTCGGCCTGGTTGGGGCAAGCAGTTTAAGCAACCTGCTGCCCCAGGGCATCAGGAACATCGGGAATATCCATGTTTTTGCATTCGAAATCGCGTTCGATCCAACTGTCGCCTCGCCCATAAAAACTGTTTTTTTCCAGATGGGTACCGATGCCAGCCAAAACTGGACACTTATTGAAAACCAGGGCCTTGTAATAAGCAACATCGAAACCGGCATTACTATAGTGAATGATCCCGGTGGCGTTTATGCGGTGGGCTACATAGGCGGCGAACTTACTATCGCCGGAACAACGGTGTCTGTCCAAAGCAGCCGGACATCAAAGGACGATCCCTGGCTGCTGGATATGACCACGGTAACTGTGATACATGTGCCCGGGCTTTCAAGCCTGGCCAACTGGATGCTACCCGCAACGGTAAGTCAATACATTCCTGTTTCTATGATACCATTTAGTAATGGTTTAGATATTATAGACGCCGGGATGCAGTTTGATTTAACAAACCTCACCTTAAACCAGATAAGCTTTGTAGTTATTAACCAGGAAACATGGAGCATCTTACAGGGATTTATTTCGGCTGATAATTTACGCGTTGATGCTACGATAGATACACCACTGGCTACCCCGGGCCTTACTTTACATGCCGAAGTGTTACTGAACATAGGACCGGTGGGGATACTTGTAGCGGCGGATAAAGCCAGCCCCACAGCCGATTTTATATTTTCGGGCACACTTGACCGGCCGGCGACCATTGATTTTGCAGGAGCTTTTTCAAGTATGTCGCTTACATTCACCATGCCTTATGATTATGGGTTTCCGCGCAGCATGATCCTTGAAACGGCTTCGGTTACCTTAAATTATACAAAGGGAAATTTCAATTTTGCAGCTACATCCACCTTCGACTGGTCATTTAATTTTGGTTTTACGACACTTAACATCCTGGCCATAAATTTGGCCATCGAAATTGCCACTGCCGACAGTACCGGCAGCCATCCTTACAATTTAAAAGCCGGGGGCACACTTACCCTTGCCGGGATGCAGGCCGTTTTGAACTTTACTGCCAGCAATATCCCCTCGCAGGATACTATACTGACGGCCTCCGTCACACCCGGCCAGGTTGCCAATATATCGATAGAAAACACTGTAAATACACTGGTAACTACAGATACCCAGGGCAAGAAGTGGAATACGGTGATCCCTTCAGGGTATACTGCACCTTCATTCTCAAGCGCTTATATACATGTAAACCTGTCTCAAAAAATCTTTTATTTGTACGGCGCCGCAATCGGCCTGGGCGGCATCGCTATCATCGCTAAAAAAATTGATGAGCAAAACTGGGGCTACGCCCTGGGCCTTAACCTGGGCTCCGATTTTAAGTTTGCCAATATATTCTCCGCGCTGTCTGCCATCGATGATTACTTAAAAGTAAACAGCGCCGGGCTTTTTGTAGTTTCTTATACCGGCTCAACCACCACCCTTGCCCAGGACATAAGCGCGATAGATGCTTTCCCTGACAAGCCCGCCGGCATACCATCCATCCTTCCCGTGTCAAATATTCCGGCCATTTCAATGACCTCGGGAATGATGTTTTATGGCGATTTGAATATTACCACAAGCGGCTTATTTAATAAATTAGTTCAGATCGGCGCAGATGGTACGGCGCAAATAATAATTTACGGGTTTATTAACAATACAAACCCGACCCAAACCATATTCATAGCCGACCTGCCTGATATTGTTTTGTTTAATACCTTAAAGTTTACGCACCAGGACGCTTATACCGGTATTCATCTAACTTATTCGCCCGGCAACAATAATCAATTTCAGCTGGCCGCACGCCTGGTTATAACCGTGTTTGGCACCGACTATTCTTTTGACGGTAACCTTGCGGTAAATAACACTTTACTCGACGCGACAATAGCTTTAGTTACGGGCAGTCCCAACAACCAGATCGTCAACCCCTTTGGTGTTCCGGGCATAACCATAGGATCTCTTTACGCACAAGTTAACTATACATTCGGGCACGACGCAATCCCGGCCCAGGGTGCAAATCCTGCTGTTCCGGCAACGGAAACTACTTCATCATTTACCGTGGGCGGGACAGTTTTGATAGGGCCGGCCCCAGCGCAGGGCTCCCCTGACAATCGCCTGGCCTGTTCGGCAAAACTTGCCCTGTTACAAAGCATGCCGGTGCTTGCCACTATCCAGCTTATAAGTAATTTTTCGGTAGCAGACTTTTTTACACAATGCATTACCGGCAGCGGTGCGTCCTGGCCAACAGGCTTAATCAATATTACCTTTTTAACCGGAAGCAGAATTTATTATTACGATGCGACTTCGGATACATCGCATACGTTTTTAACAGATGGCGATTATACTTACCGGAACGGGTTTAATATTGATGCCGCTATTAAACTGACCATCATTATCGACATAGATATTGCGTTCACACTGCGGGCCATAGAAGACGGCTCTGCGGGCGGCAATAGTCCTAAAACATATAAAGGCGTAATTGCAACAGGGAGTCTTTTAAGCGGGCCCATTGAACTGTACGTTTTAGAAATAGCCGGGACCACTACTAACGCAAACGGAAATTATACCGGGGCTCCGGTTTTTAAACTGGATACAACTACCAGCCCGGGCCCAGCCATGGGATTTGCTGCGGGGTTTAATTTTTTCAAAAAACCTTTTGGCACGGCCGATTTGAGTATCACAAAAAACAATGCCGGTGACCTCCTGCTTACAGGTACACTGGCATCAGCCGTATCATTTGATCCCTTTGGTGTGCTGAGCCTTGGATTTACCTATAGCGCATCAAACGGTTTTAATATTACCGGCTGGCCTTCCTTTGATTTCGCACGCGAGGCCATTGATTTTGTAAAAACATTGCAAGCTATAGCGAGCGCTGCCCAAAGCGGCGGCCTTTGTTCAAAACTTGCCAATTTTGTTGTGGCTAATGCCTACACAACAAAGTTCACTATTAATCCGTCCTTTTTAACACAATCCGGCGGGTTTTATCTTTCCATAAGCGGTACTTACCAGCTTTCCGTACTTGGGAATGCGTTTCTAACGGCTAATTTCCCGAATGCAATACAAATTCCGCTTCCAAATTCTTTATCACTGGATGATCTGCCCGGCGAGATATTTTCTGCATTAGCGGGCGCGGCCACGTCATTTGTGAATGCTTTATTAGCTAACCCCGAGGCAATAGCAAAATTCCTGGTGATTGTAGCAGGCGAAAACGCAGCCGGGTACGCAGCCGATATAATTTGTAACGGCTTAGCCGATGCCGTGATAGACGCCGCCGTGGCAGCCGGGCTGGATGCGTTAGCTACCGCAGGCGGCATAGTAGCGGGCGGAGCGGCCGCCATTGCCGCCGCGGCCACTGCAATCCTGAGTATTCTAAGCTCGTGTTTTACGGCCGGGACTAAAGTGCTGATGGCTGACGGAAACACTAAGAACATCGAAGACATTATCGTGGGCGACGTCTTACTGGGGGCAGGTGCCGTCCATAACAAAGTTGTAAGTTTAGATTCACCAAAACTGGGAAACAGGAAGCTTTACGCTATTAACAAGGGGCGCCATTTTGTAACCGAAGAACATCCTTTTATGACAAGGGAAGGGTGGAAATCAATCAACCCGGCCGCTACCCTAAAAGAAAATGAAAACTTAACAGTAGGCGCTCTCGGCACAGGTGATATGCTCATCCTGGCGGGAGGTGAAGAAATTGTTGTTGAGAGCATAGAATCACTGGAGGCCAATCCTGAAACGCAGCTTTACAACTTTATACTTGAAGGCGATAACACTTATTACGCTGACGGCTTCCTTGTTCATAATAAAGGCGGAGACTCCTGTTTTGTGGCAGGTACACTTGTGCTGATGGGTGACGGATCAGAAAAACCCATACAAGACATACTTGTCGGCGATTCGCTGATCGGCAAAGAAGGTGTTTTAAACAAAGTTCTTGACTACGATTCGCCTTTACTGGGCAACAGGCTACTGTACTCTTTTAATGACGGACCGTTTTTTGTGACTGAAGAGCACCCGTTTTTGACTGAAGATGGCTGGAAATCGCTAAACCCTGCAGCAACAGCGCGGGAAAATCCGGATCTGCTGGTAAAGCAGCTTATTATTGGTGACGTATTAATACTGGCCGATGGCAGACGCAAACCGCTTAACAATATCCAATTTCAGACTGCCGACCCGGAAACACAGCTTTACAATTTCATACTCGAAGGGAATAACACCTATTACGCTGACGGCCATCTCGCACACAATAAAGGCAGTTCTTGTTTTGTAGCAAACACCCTTGTGCTGATGGATGACGGATCGGAAAAACCCATACAGGACATACTTGTCGGCGATTCGCTGATTGGCGAAGAAGGTGTTTTAAATAAGGTACTTGACTACGATTCGCCTTTGCTGGGCAACAGGCTGCTGTACTCATTTAATGACGGACCGTTTTTTGTTACCGAAGAACACCCGTTTCTGACGGCAGACGGCTGGAAATCGCTGAACCCTGCAGCAACAGCAATGGAAAATCCCGATCTGCCGGTAAAGCAGCTTGCAGTCGGTGACCTGTTAATCATGGCCAACGGTGTCCCGCAACGGCTTGACAACATCCAAAATGTGGAAGCAGACCCGGAAACACAGCTTTACAATTTCATACTCGAAGGAAATAACACCTATTATGCTGATGGGCACCTCGTACACAATAAAGGCGGTGGCTCTTGTTTTGTAGCAAACACCCTTGTGCTGATGGGTGACGGATCGGAAAAACCCATACAAGACATACTTGTCGGGGATTCGCTGATTGGCGAAGAAGGTGTTTTAAATAAAGTTCTTGACTACGATTCGCCTTTGCTGGGCAACAGGCTGCTGTACTCATTTAATGACGGACCGTTTTTTGTGACTGAAGAGCACCCGTTTTTGACTGAAGATGGCTGGAAATCGCTAAACCCTGCAGCAACCGCACGGGAAAATCCGGATCTGCCGATAAAGCAGCTTATTATTGGTGACGTATTAATACTGGCCGATGGCAGACGCAAACCGCTTAACAACATCCAAATTCTGAAAGCCGACCCGGAAACACAGCTTTACAATTTCATACTCGAGGGAAATAATACCTATTACGCTGATGGGCACCTTGTGCACAATAAAGGCGGCGGCAGCTCTTGTTTTGTAGCAGACACTTTTGTGCTGATGCATGACCAATCAAAAAAACCGATTCAGAATATACGCATAGGGGATTTGCTGATTGGCGAAGAAGGGATTTTAAATAAAGTTCTTGACTACGATTCGCCATCCTTAGGCGACCGGTTGCTGTATTCCTTCAACGGGGGACCGTTTTTCGTTACCGAAGAACATCCATTCCTGACGGCAGATGGCTGGAAATCGCTGAACCCTAAAGCAACAGCACGGGAAAATCCAGATCTGCCGGTAAAGCAACTTGCAGTCGGTGACCTGTTAATTATGGCCAATGGTGTCCGGCAACGGCTTGACAACATCCAAAATGTGGAAGCAGACCCGGAAACACAGCTTTACAATTTCATACTCGAGGGGAATAATACCTATTACGCTGATGGGTACCTTGTGCACAATAAAGGCGGCGGCACGGCCAACAACCCGGCACCGCCTGATTTTGACACTGTAACCTTCGCTAATGGGATCCTTTCAATAACATGGGATTCGGCGGCTTATGCAGATAAATATGATTTTCAGTTTCTTAAGCCAGATCAGAGTTTGCTTGGTACAATGACATCAATACCATATTCAAACCAAAAATCAGTAACTGTAGATTTGAGTGACGAGAGTTTGCCTTCAGGTAGTTATACCGCGCAATTAAGATCAGATAGCGGCAGCTTTTCATCTGCATGGAATAGCTATGCCGTTACTAAACCGGATGCACCAGGAAATATAGCCCTTGGTTATTCGTCATCTGATGAAAAACTAAACATTACATGGTCTGCCGTTGGTTCGCAAACAACGTACATCGTCATACTTTTACTTGATAATGCCGTAAATCAAACACAACCTGCCAGTCAGTCGACACTAAGTTATGATGCCGGGACATTGCCGGCAGGGACATATTCCGCAAAAGTTCAAACTGCGATTGTCGACGCAACAAACAACTATTATATACCGGGCATTTATGGCCTGTCGCAGGCAGCTATAGTAAAACCTGCGGCGCCAACCAATCCGCAGATAGGCGCCGGCGGCGATCAGATAAATATTACCTGGGATGCCCTGGATGCCGGCTTGGGTTATCAAATCAACCTTTTAAAAGACGGCCAGTTGTTTCAGTCAGCTGAAAGTAACGCAACAAATGTATCATTTGACGCATCCGCTTACGATACCGGGGCTTATACTGCACAAATACGTTTAAAAGGGGATGCTTCCCATCTGCCGAGTGACTATGCGGTAACGGCACAAAGTATCTCCAGACTTTCTGCCCCGCAGGATATTACCTTTAGTTATACTGATGCCGCTACCGGTTTTACCGTTGGATGGAGTGCCGTAACAGGCAACAACGGTTATGCTATCCGGATCGTGGATCAGCTGACAAAAGCCGTTATAGCAGCCACCACAAATGTGGCGGTTGATATCATTACCCTCAACATCCCGCTAAGCAGTTTTATCCCCGGCGCAGGCCCGTACATTGCAGAGGTGAAAGCAATCGGGGTATCCGGTACGCTTGACAGCGCGTTTGGGGAATCTACGCAAAGCGTAAACGCGCTTGCCACTCCACAGGGCGTTACTTTCAGCTATGATGAATCTGCTGGTTTTACCGTTGGATGGAGTGCCGTAACAGGCAACAACGGTTATACTATCCGGATCGTGGATCAGCTGACAAAAGCCGTTATTGCAGCCACCGCAAATGTGGCGGTTAACATCGTTACCCTCAACATCCCGCTGAGCAGTTTTACCCCCGGCGCAGGCCCGTACATTGCAGAGGTGAAAGCAATCGGGGCATCCGGTACGCTTGACAGCACTTTTGGGGAATCTGCGCAAAGCGTAAACGTGCTTGCTACTCCGCATGACGTTACTTTCAGCTATGATGCATCTGCTGGTTTTACCGTAGCATGGGGTAATGTAAGCGGTAACAATGGTTATGCTATCCGGATCGTGGATCAGCTGACAAAAGCCGTTATGGCAGCCGTCGCAAGCGCTGCAGTTGATGCAATAACCATCAATATTCCGTTAAGTAGCTTTACTCCCGGCACGGGGCCATACATTGCAGAAGTAAAAGCACAGGGGGCAGCCGGGGCAGCCGACAGCGCATTCGGCCAATCCGCCCAAAGTATAAGCCAGATGGCACCGCCGCAGATAACCAGTTTTGTTTATGATAATATCGCCGGCTTATTTACAATCACCTGGAATGCCGTGACCGCCAACAATGGTTATAATATTCAGATCATTGATAATCAAACCAAACTACCGGTAGCCGATCCTGTCAGTACCCCTGCAGATAGCACCAAAATTGATATTTCGGATTCTCATCTTCCAGGTGGTGGCGGTACTTTCATTGCACAGGTAAAAACAATCGGAACCCGGGGCGTCCTTGACAGCGCATTTGCTCATTTAAGTCTTGACTTTTACGATCAACAATATCTGCAATTCCAGGGCAATACCTTTGGGGAGGTTCTCTACAATGACCCCAATTATAAAAGTCCGGGTGTGGATTACACCGATTCTGCTAACCCGTATACCCTTTACAATCTGATGAATGATGGATTTGCTATAGAAGCGATGGTATATATAAATCCTAATGCACCAGGTTATAATCCCATACTTACGAGTTACATCACAGACAGCACCTTGCTAAAAGATGGCTACTCTCTTTGTTTGAGTATAGAAAATGGCAAATTTAAATTTGCAATGACAACTTATACATGGAATTCCGGAGTACCATCCAATCCCCAGCTGACTACTGTCACATCTTCTGATGAAATACCTACAGGGCAATGGGTAAACCTCGCGGTGACTCATTCATACCAGGGACAAGTATTTTTATACGTTAACGGAAATAAGGCGGGAAGTTTTTATCCTTTCTATGCTTCTATACCCGGATTTAGACATTACTTTTTGGGCAAAGAAGGAAATACTTTTTTTGCAGGGATGATTCGCGAAGTCAGAATCTGGCGGCTTGTGTATTTACAGAGTGATATAAGCAGTGATATAAGCAGCCGCCTCGCTCCATTGACAAAGGATGAAATACCTTTATTGAAGACGAAGGGACTCGGCGCATACTGGCCATTAACAGACGGCCAGGCGTCTACCGCTGACTTGATAAATAATAACAATTTTGCACTGTCTAACCCGGAATGGGTTAATGCTCCAAGCCAGCTGGCATCGCCGCAGGACATAGTCCTCAGTTATGGAACTACCGCGTTTACTATAAGCTGGGGCACCGTAACAGGCAATAATGGGTACGCCGTCAGGATAGTCGATCAGCAAACAAAGGCAGTCGTAGCGGCAAGCGCCAATGCCGCAGCAAATGCCACGTCCGTTAATATCCCGATGAGCAGTTTTTCAGGCGCTCCCGGTGCGTACGTCATACAGGTAAAGACGCTTGGGGCTCCGGGCACGGCCGACAGCATCTATGGCGAATTATCAATAAATATTAATCCTCAAAGCAATATGAAACCAATAGTACTGACAATGGCGTATGCCAACGTACCGGCAATTCCCCAAGGTATGAAATATGAATGTACGGCGGGCCCAGACTCTCTTAATACGATTAATAACTGCCCTGTTGTAAACTGGCTTGGCTATACATTTTGGGCGTTTAGTTATATTGACAATCGCAATTCATTTGGGATTGCAGGCTATGACAGTAATGGAAATGTAGTTGCCCAATGGGAAAAACCGGGCTCCCGGTATCTCTATAAGATTACAATTGATGAAATTGCTAAATCTGTTACTTTCTGGGGGCAGGCAAATCAAACCGTCGTTATGACCTGGGATGAGCTTAACATACATCGGTTGCATTACTGGGGTTTTGACGAAACATCGGGTTTAATTGCCTTTGACACACCGGGCACTATTAATGGGAATCTTACCCCTTCAGTAACGCGCGAAACCCCGGGATGTGTAGGTCCGGGCGCGTTGCATATTGACGGCTCCAATGGCTCCTATGTTTCATTTGGAACGTCTTTGGGGCAGTTCGGGACCAATGATTTCACTGTGGCGCTATGGTTCAAAACAACTGAAACAATAAGGCTTTTCGATCTTGCGGGCAATCGTACCGATTCTTCTGATGGCGTGTTCTTTTGTATAAGGATGACGGGCGTGCACGAAACCCTGCCTGAAGGGGTTGTCACCATCGAAGTAGATGAAAACGGGGGGAATTACATCTATGTGCAAAGCCAGGCGCAAAACCTGAATAACGGGCAGTGGCATCACATAGCTGCAGTTAGGCAGGGGACACATTTACAATTATATATCGACGGGGCGCTTAATTCCGACGCCGTGGGCGGCGGGATTACTAATATTATTAACGGCAATGATTTCCGGATAGGCAGGTCATTGGTTATGGATGTTGACCGGTTTGCCCCGAATGCTTCATTTGATGAATTATATGTTTGTGAAACAGCTATTTCTGCCGATCAAATAATAGTTTTATATAATCAGAAAGCCAGGTAACATTAAAATATAGTTTATCGCGTAACGGGCAGGTAGTCTGTATCCGGGATACTGTCCAACTATTTTTGTAAATGTGCCGCAGTGGTTTTGGTATTTAGAGAACGCTGAGAAAAGGCAAATCACTTTTCAGAATGTCATTGAATCGTGGATCGTAATAATGGTCAAAGTGTTGTAGAATGCTCTGATGCAATTTCCAGAATAGAGTGATCCGTGGCCTCAGAACTTCCACTATAATTGGACATTCGAGAGTCATTGACCATGCCGTTCCGGAATAGCACGGAACAGCATGGACAAAGATGCCTGAAGATCCACTGATGATAAAAGAAACAAGGAATCTTTTCTCAAATTACTTTTAAAAATGCAGGTTTCGTTTTCGTAAATATTCCAGCAATTCCCGGGGCCTGTCAGTTTGTATAATAGTGGCCCCGTGTGCGATGATCCAACCCCAGCTATCTTGGGTATTACCGAGATCAACCGCGGTGTCATCATCATGCCCTGCATTAAGGCTCGCCCATAATGAATTGATCCAGATTCGTGCCTCATTATGGTTAATGAATTGGTTATTTTTAAGGACACCAGAGGTATCTGTCCCAAAATTTAGTTCAAAAGCCACCGGTTTAATATGACGCTGGTAATTTTCGATTGATTGTTTCGCACCCGGCTTATCCAGATCGATTACAGCCATAAATGTGACGCTATCAATAATTGCAGGATATTGCTTCCTTACCGTTTCATAAGCTTCCGTTGTTTTAAAAATAGCCTGATTTAAAGTACCTGTAGCTTTCAAAACCTTGTAAGCCTCATTGTAGTATGGATAGCTTTTATCAAGGTTTACTAAAATTTCCCCTTTAATCAACTCCATTACTTCCTGAAGTGTCGGTATGGTATTTACGGTAACCCTGTTCAATCCATTTTTCAGGTGAAATTTCTTTAATTCGGCTAAAGTATAATCACCCGGACTTCCTTTTCCGTCTGTTGTACGGTCGATGGTTTGATCATGCATGATAACCACTACCCCATCTTTTGTTTTGTTCAAATCCAGTTCAATAATATCTACTCCTATGGCCATGGCATATTTAAATGCCAACAAGGAATTTTCCGGGGCATCGCGCCAATCGCCACGATGGGCGGCCACCATGATATGCTTATCAAGCGGTTGATGTAATTGTTTCACCAAGCTATCCGCCCTCGTAGTCTGTGCGTAGCCATTTGTATAATACATTAATAGTGCCGGAACGATAGCCGCGACGGCTTTTATATTTTTTAAATACATGTTATGTTTTTTGATGTGTTAAATAAGGGCCAAATACTTGTTTTACTTTAATTACAGGACTTTTATCATCCAGGATAAATACAGAATATGTTTTTCCCCCTTCTAAAACGCGGATGAGCACATGCCCTTCAAAGCTTTTAAATCCTTTGGCAATCCAAAAGCCAAGGTAGGTTTTGGTGTCGGGCTGCATATAGGTGTCAAATACATCTGTGTTATCTTCCCGACCTGTTTTTTCCAGCAAACGAAACGCCACCTCCTGTCCCGGCTGATCCGAACACCAGCTTTGTTCAACAGCAACTTTTGGGGCAAGCGCTTTTAAAAATGCATTGTTCGTGGCATCGCGGTTACCGTGATGGTTTAGCGTAAGGGCATCTACCCGGCCAATTACTTTTGCCATAGGCGTTTCAACATCTCTCCGCCCAGGATAATTACTGCCTTCATACCCGGTATTGTCGCCGCCTGCATAGTAGGTAAAAGGGCCGTAACTTATTTTTAAGGCATTGCTGAGCGGGTTTTCATTAAACTTGCCGTTTTCCAATAATTGCCCTGTTGTAAAACAAGTGTTTGTTCCCTCTCCTTTTCCCGACCAGATTTCGGCGTTCGATTTGATATTCCGTACTTCAAAGCCAGGATAAAATTCCGGGCGGGCCAACAATACAACCTGGTTTGCGCTTCCTGCCTTTAATGCCGCATACCTCATCCCGTTATGAGATGATTGATATTTCACAAAGGCCAGGTAGTTATTGAAAGTGGCGTTATTGCGATAATAGGTTAAAAGATCAACCGGATAGGTATGGCCTCTGTCCAGCATATTTTTAATAGGGATAATATCGCCTACATCGGTCAAACCGGATAACCGGTAAGCCCCATTAGCCGCTATCGGGCTATTATTTTCAATATTGCCATAATGATCTCCATGAAAATGCGTAATTAATGCATAATCGATACCAGCTTGCCTCCCCCCGGGCATTACCTGTTTTATATAAGCGGCAATCCATTGCCCCGGTCTTAATGAACTATCCGGTAATGCAGGTGGAATTTTCAACGGAGCATTTGAGCTTTCAAATTCATCAGCGTTCATGTCGCCTGCATCAATGAGCATGGTTGTACCATCCGGAAAAATCAGGAAACTTGAATTTCCACGGCCGGTATTGATGAAGTGAATATCCATTTGTCCTTCCTGCCAGGCGGACAAATGCTCGTTTATTTTTTTTTCCTGACCATCCCCTCTGATCATAAAAAACACAGAAAGAAGTACTAAAACTAAATTCTTCATATGGCTTTTTATAAAGCGGGTTACCCCTTAAGATAACCCACTGTTAGTTTAATATCCAGAATTTTGTTTGATAGCCGGATCCGTATTGATCTGCGATTGAGGAACCGGCATCAGCAGGTTATGCTGATCGATAGTGATCAGGATATTATTATCCTTAAACCATTTGTTCATCACAGTGACAGCTGTACCGGTACGAAGTAAATCGAACCAGCGATGCCCCTCTCCGATAAGCTCCAGCCTGCGTTCCAGTGCAATGGCATCGCGAAGATCGGCTTGATTAACGGCCACGGTATTTGCCAAACCGGCACGGTTGCGGATACTGTTCAGGTAAGCAACCGCCGAAGTAGTGTTTCCTAACTCATTTTCAACTTCGGCCATCATAAGCACCACATCAGCATAGCGCAAAACCACAAAATCGCTTGGCCCATCGGTAATGATCGTGTTTGGCGCAGTAAGCTTATTATCAAAAGGCGCACCGGTTGGAGCCAATGCAACGTATACACCTTTACGGAGGTCTCCGGCAGTGTACAAATTGTACAGGCTTAATGTTGGCAGGTTATGACCTTTAGCACCGGTAACGGTGGCAGAAGGGCTAAATTGCTGAAACATGATGCTTCCTTCCGAATTACCGTTCAGGCCCGATGTAAATTGCACGGCAAAAATGATCTCTTTATTGTTTTCGTTGCTTACAGCGAAAACATCCTGCGGGCGGGTGAGCAATGCATGTTTGCCAGAGTTAACAACTACCAGCAATTGTGTTTCGGCATTAGCATAATCCTTTAATGTCAGGTAAACCTTGCCCAGCAGGCTTTCTGCAGCGGTTTTGATCACCCTTCCAGGTTGCCCTGCTACTTCCGGTAATAAAGGGATAGCGGCCGTTAAATCAGCCTTGATCTGATCATAAACTTTGGCTGCCGGCTGACGGCCTAAGCCAAAGTACTGGTTAGGGTCGGTAGTTTCGGTAGTTACCAAAGGCACATCGCCATATAATCTCACGATATTAAAATACAGCAATGCCCTGATGAATAACATTTCACCTTTACGGGCCTGCTTTATCGCCGGATCGGTATAGGTGATCTTATCTATCCGGTTTAATACCACGTTAGCTTTTTGTATGCCCTGATAAGCGTCGCGCCAGGTGGTTTCTATGATATCGTTTGAAGGTATGGTTGTAAACTGATCAAGCTGTCCGTAATTACCATTGTCATTAGATGGCACCTGGTCAAAAGTATTGTCGGAAGGAATTTCAGCGAATGCAGGCAGGTACAATCCGTAAAGACCAGTTGACTGCAAGGTTCCGTAAACAGCGGTTACATACTCTTCGGTTTCGGCCTGGTTGGTCATGAATTTTCCGAGGTCTTTAGAGGTAACGGGATTTTGATAAAGCTCCTTTTTACATGATGAGGCAGTTACCGTCAGCACTGCCGCTATGATGATGTATTTAATTTTCATGTCTGTAACAATTAAAATGTAACATTAGCACCAAAAATGAATGACCTGGCAACCGGGTAATTTGCGTTCGACAAACCATCCGTAAGCACATTGCCGCTGGTAGCGTCAGGATTGTAGCCCCTGAACTTTGTCCAGGTAAACAGGTTATTGGCCGAACAGTATAAGCGGATATGGCTTATCCTGACCTTTGAAGTTAAAGTCTCCGGTAGATTATAAGCCAGTTGCGCGTTCCTTAATCGCAGGTAGTCGCCTTTGTAGTAAAAGATACTGGCAGCACGGGTAAGCCTCCTGGCCGACGATAAATTACCAAGATTGGGCTGCGCATAGGTTCCGTTTGGATTATCAACAGGATGATACCTGTTTTCAAAATAATAAACGCTCGGCATAGAAAAACCTTCACCCGAATCATCAAGCGTAGCCAAACCGTAATCATATATTTTGCGGCCATAAACACCATTAAAAGCCATATTAAGTTCAAAACGCTTGTAAGCTATATTGACACCGAAACCGTATGTAAACTTTGGACTATATGTGCCGTAAGAAACCTGATCGCGACTGTCAATCACACCATCATGATTGGTATCCGCTACTTTGTAGTCACCTGTCAATGTACCAGCCAAATGCGGGCTGCTATTGATCTCGTCCTGCGTTTTATAAATACCTGTAATGTTATAACCGTACATAGCAGCAACCGGGCCACCTACTTTGGTAATAAAGTTACTTGCCGGCCCTTGTATTATTTGAGTTTGCCCGGGGGCTAAGGCCAATACCTTATTCACATTCGTAGCCAGGTTCGCATTAAAGCCTATCCTAAATGGCCCCGCATTCAGATTATTGCCCGAAAGCTCAAACTCGAAACCATGGTTGGCCACTTTTCCGATATTTTGAATAGAGTTGGTAAAACCTGATTGCTCGGGAATGGGTACATTCAGCAACAGGTTTTTGGTAGTGCTTTTGTAATAATCGGCAACGAGGTTAAATTTTTGAAAAAAGGCCAGGTCGATACCAATATCGGTTGAGTTTTTGGTTTCCCAGGTAAGGTTGTTATTAGCAGTAGTGGTTGCCGCGAAACCCGGACTAAGCGTACTGCCAAAAACATAATTGTAGTTATAATCATTTGCACCGTTTGCAGATGCTGAACCGATCAGGGCTTTGGAACTGTATGAGCCTATCTGGTTATTCCCTGCCGATCCCCAGCTTGCCCGGATCTTGGCAAAGGTCAGGACTTTGTTTTCCGGGAAAAAAGATTCTTTACTCAGGATATAACCTGCAGTTACCGACGGAAAGTTACCCCACTTATTGTTGTCGCCAAACCGTGATGAACCATCCCGCCTGATAGTTGCGGATAACAAGTATTTATCTGCATAAGCGTATTGCAAACGGGCCAGGTAGGAGATTTGCGTCCACTGGTAACGTGCGGATGCCACACTGAATGCACTGGCACCCGCAATGTTTGTGATATTATCGTCAGGTATTCCAGAGCCAGTTACAATAGTATTTGCACCGTTTTCGGACTGGAAGGTATAGCCTGCCAAAATATCAAAGTCATGGTGACCGATGCTTTTAGAATAATCAACCGTATTTTCGGTGATGTAGTTGTAGATATGCCCGTTAGTTTCAATAGCAGAAGCCGGTTGCGGCGCTGCAGCACGGTATCCGCCCACATCTGATGGCCTGTAATAATCATAAAAATTGCTCCTGATATCTGTACCCAGTACTGTTTTAAATTTCAGCCCGGTTATGGGTTCAAAAACCAGGTAAGTATTACCAAACAAGCGGGTATCGTTCAGGTTATTTTTGATCCTGGTAGCCAGGGCAATGGGGCTTTCGCCCAATGCGCCGTCTTCGGGTGTATTACCTTTTATCTGCTGGCTTATCGCAACAGAGCCATCTGCGTTATAAGCAGGAAAAAAAGGATAACTGATGGTAACGTCACTCACTACGTCATTAGAGTTATTAGCGTTATTGTTAAAGTATTTTTCCTTGTTGAACGATGGGTTTACAGAAACACCGTACGTAAACATTTTGGATATTTTGGATTCTACTTTAATAGTACCGCTATATCGCTCCAGGCCATTATTAATCACAATACCATCCTGCTTAAAATAATTGGAAGAGATATAATAATTGGTTTTGCCTGATGAACCGGAAACCGACAAGTTATAACTGCTCATTGGCGCTTTGCGAAATACCTCATTGAGCCAGTTGGTATTGGTGAGCCCCTGCTTACCGTCAAGATAAGATTGCAGGTAATTTAAGCGCAGTTCCCTTAATGATGCCCCCTTTGCAACCCTGGTGGCGCGGTCATCGTTGATACTTCTGTTATTCGGATCTTTTGATACATATCCCCAATCGCGCGCTTCAGTAAAATAAGTGGCGGCCTGGTATGCATCGACGTATTTTAAGTTATCATGCCTTTCCTGGAAACCCGAATATATATCCAGTGAAACTTTTACTTTATCGCCGCTGCCTTTCTTAGTGGTGATAAGGATAACACCATTTGCAGCCCTTGAGCCATAGATTGCAGCCGAAGCCGGATCCTTCAATATATCCAATGTTTCTAAATCCTGCGGATTGATCGAATTAAAGCTGCTACCTTCTGACAGCGGGAAACCATCTACTACAATAAGTGGCGCCCGGCCCGCTGTTAAAGTACCGATGCCCCTGATCACGATCTGCGGATCGGTTCCGGGTTGAGCCGAAGCATCATTGATGACTACGCCGGCAGCCTTACCTGCAAGCTGCTGGGCAAAACTGGCCCCCGGGTATCTATTTAACTCGGTTCCTTTTACAGTGGTTATCGCGTCGGTGATCTTTTCGCGCGATTGCTTGCCATAGCCAATAACTACTACCTGGTTTAATTGACTAACATCGTCATCAAGTGTGATAGCCAGCACTGTACGGCCATTAACAGGTATTTCCTGTTTTTTATAGCCAACGGAAGTAATTTGTAATACGGCTTGTTCTTCAACTACAATCTTAAAGAAACCGTTTCCGTCTGTAACTGCCGATGATTTACCATCTTTAATCGTTATCGTAACACCGGGCAATGCAGCACCTTTACTATCTTTCACCGTACCGGTTACAGTTATCGGCTTAAGGCTTTGGGCTGTACCAGCGTTTAAGGCATTAATAACAATAATGTTGTCAATTATTTTATAAGTTACCGGCTGGTTCTTTAAAACCATGTCAAGCACATCGGTTAACGGCACGTTTTTAACATCGATGCTGACCTTGTTGAGGGTGCTAAGCAGTTCAAGCTTATAAAAGAAATTGTAATTGGTTTGTTTTTCAATGTTTTTAAAAACACTTTCCAGGCTAACCTGCTTTTGAGAGAGGCTGATGTTTTGACTATAGCCGGCAGCGCTGATCTGCAAACAGGCGGCAAGCATCAATAGAGTAATCAGTTTCATGCGAATGAGCATTGATTGCATCCGGGACATGCCCGGATTGTATTTTACAGGTATTGCACCTGCGGGCATTGTTTGCACCGGCTGATAATGCACAGGCCGGCCGCAAAAAGTATAAAATTGCATACCTTTGTAATGGTTAGGGTTACTTGTTGATTTAGTTGGCAAATTATTTGAATAAGCCTGCCCCGATCTTTGCCGGATTGTGCTCGAACACGTTCCGGCTTTTTTATGGGCAAACTTTAAAAGCACCGGCCTTGCCGGGACATTTTTCCGTTTGTTATATTTCTATTTAACTATAATCTTTCCCCCTTCAATTGTAAAGTGCATTCCACTTAGCTCCAGTACCTTCAATACCTTCGAAGCATTGACATTCCTGGAAATTTTACCATAATAGTGCCCCGGCTGTACCTGCCCTTCATATTTAACTTCTACGTCATACCAGCGCGAGATCTGGTTCATGATAGTTTGAATATCAGCCTTGTTAAACTGGAAAAAGCCATTTTTCCAGGCCACCACTTCATCCATATCAATGTCATCGCTGACGGTCAGTTTATTTTCAGTACTGAGTTGTGATTGTTCTCCCGGTTTAAGTAAAACAATATTATTTCCGTTACTTACTTTTACACTTCCCTCAAGCAGGGTTGTTTTCACAGCGCCTTCATCCTGGTAGGCGTTGATATCAAAATGGGTACCCAACACGGTTACTTTTTGGTTTCCGCTGGTGACAATAAATGGTTTGTTCTTGTTTTTGGCTACTTCGAAATAAACCTCACCACTAATCTCCACCTGCCTGTCATTACCGGTAAAAGTCGTAGGAAAACGGATCGAGGAGGCTGTATTAAGCCATACCCTGGTGCCATCAGGCAATACAACCTGGTACTGACCACCTTTGGGTGTGCTAACTGTATTGTACAAAGTAGCAGCAGCTTGATTGGCTGCCAGGGCTTCTGTGCCGGGACGGTATTCAACCCTACCCTCTTCTTTTTTATTAATTGCGGTTATTCCCTGACGGGCCAGTAAACCTTTGTTACCGCCTGTTAAACTTAGCTTTGAACCATTGGCCAGCGTAAGCACCGCTTTGTTGCTACCCGGCAGGAAATCATTTTTTATAATATTGTTCTTTACTAAATATTGCTTTTGGGGCCGACGGTAGAAATAAAAGCCAACAGAAAGACATAATAAAATACTTGCCGCAGCAGCGTAGTTTAGCCAGTATCTTTTTTTCAGGATAGTGGGCGGAAGGGCCTTGTTATCCGCAGATGATGTGTCAGATACAAAGTCGTCGTTACTCATGGCTTCGGCCAGGTATTTGTCCAACTTTCCTTCATTAAGCAAATGCGCAAATACTTCTAATTCGTCGTCGCTAACCTGCTTGTCGAGATACCTTTTTACCAGCTGCCTGTAGTACGCTTCTTCCATTTAATCTTGGCTTTTAATACCAAGACTTTAAAAGCCTCAAACAGGGTAGCAGGAAAATGATTTTTTTAATGTTTGAAAACAACGGCGAGCAAAACACTGAGCGAAATACCAAGCTCAGTTTCAACTTTTGAACTTAAAACCTTCATGGTAAGCACCATGTGATTCTTGATAGCGTTACGTGAAATGCCTAACTCTTTGGCAGCTTCATCATAGGTTTTGCCCTGCTCGCGGCAAAGTGCAAAAATTTCCCTCGAACGCTGAGGCAAAGTGGTCAACACATTTTCTATAAATAACAGGTATTCTTTGGTGAGACGGTCCTCTTCTACCGTATTACGATATTCGGTAATGACACCCGAAATCTGGTTGATAGCGCTTTCTGTACGAAAGGCAGTTTTTAAATGATCAAGCGCCTGGTTTCGGGCAACGGTGAACAGGTAGGCTTTAAACGATTGTACCTTTTTGAGCTGCTCACGCTTACTCCATATTTTAATAAAAACATCGTGAGTCGCATCCTCGCTCAAAACCGAGGCATGCAGGTACTTTTGCATAAACCTGTTTATTTGAACAGCATAACGGCTATACAATTCATTATAAGCGGCTTCATCTCCGCAGGCAAGTAATTGCTGCAATTCAAAGTCGGATAGTGATTGTACTGATGGCATTTTGAATACTACTTATATGCTTTGGCAAAGTACGCTTTGTATTATTACTTTATTGTTAAGTAATTTACAATACTAACATTGAAGGTATTGCTTTAATGCCGAAGTTTAGGTTTACGGCTTGGGAAAATCGTTGAGCCAAAGAATTCCTTTCTTTACAAAGATAAATAAAAGGCAATAAACGCAACAAAAAGGCCCCTTAGATAACTCTAAGAGGCTATACAAGATGTGATCCAATTCGGATTCGAACCTAAACCTACAGAATCATGATCAGGTACTTTTTCATGTTATTTGCGGTTAACCTTTAACACCTGTTTGCCACCTTCGAATACGATCATGGAATTAATATCCGGAAACTGCAACTGCACGTCGTAACCTTCCATAAAGAATTTATTGGCTGATTCAGGTAATACAACCACTGTGGGCACACCGTCGCCGGATACTTTTAACGCATTGCCGGCTGCCTCCACCTTTACCAGTTTGCCATTGCTTTGTTCGTAAGTGCCAACATAGCTTTCGATCAGCTGGCCGGCTATCACGATCCTTTCGTGGCTGGTTGCCGATTTGTTCATCGTAGCCAGCACCTGTTCCCCATAAGGAAGCGCACGTTTGATAATGCGGTCGCAGATGAATTCGCCATTATCAGCGTTAGTCATCACTACCACACCACTTTTTGATCCGGGCAGGAAAACCGCCATTGTACGCACGCCGATATCCGAGCCACCATGTTGTAAGGCATATTCACCACCAGGAAGGCCATCCACCAAACCCCAGCCCAGACCGGAAGCATTGCCGGGTTTGGTCCTTCTTTGCGGTTTAATCATTTCGGCATAGAGCGGACTGCCTTCGTTAGCCAACTTCATGGCATAGATCCCCAGGGTACAATAATCGGCAATGCTGGTTATCAGGTCATCGGCAGCGTTTACCGGGGTTTGGATAGAAGTGGCATAGCGCTTGCCCTGCCCGTCATGCCACATGGCAAAACGTGTGGTATCCAGGTTTTCGCTCCAGTAATAGGTATCCTTCATTCCCAAAGGTTTGAACAGCAACGAATCCATCAGCATCGCAAGAGATTGATGAAACTTTGCTTCCAGCGCCCGGCGCAAATACTCAAAGCCCTCGCCTGAATACCCTGAGGCAGTACCCGGTTCAAACCTGAAACGCAGTTTCGTGCCGCCATTATCCGAGCGCCAGTTAGGAAAACCGGTCTGGTGGCTCAATACAAAGCGTGTGGTCAGCTTCATTAAATAAGGATCACCTGCAATATCCGGATCGACCCAGTAATGCGCCAGCGGCTCGTCCAAATCCCATTTGCCCATTTCAACCAGTTTTAGGGTAAGCATTGCGGTTACTGGCTTGGTTTGCGAAGCAATATTGAACAAGGTATTTTTTGGCGCCGGATACCCTGCTTGCAAGTCGCCAAAGTTTTTGGCCCATTTTATCTTACCATTTTCGATGACGCCTACGCCGACACAGGGTACCTGGTATTCGGCCATCCATGCCGGAATGTCCTTTAATAAGTTAGCCTGAACGGTATCGGTTTGCGCAAAAGCTGAACTGATCAGTATAAATAAAGCGCTAAAGGAGATGATGAGCGTTTTCATATTTTTTTGATTTACCCAAAAATATCCCGGCTGTAAAACCTAAAAAAATAAGAGTGATGACCACATCCGTATCAGTGATGAACATCAACAAGCCGGTGATATCCGTCTTTTGTAACGTTCATCATCAGTATCGATACGTTCATCACCAAAATTTGGCGAATAGGGCTGGCTATAGTTTCTTTGAGAAATGAAAACTTTCGACTGGACACGCTTATTTACCTGGCCCTATAAGATTTACACCCAGTTGGTGTTCTGGGTGATCGTTTTCTTCCTTTACATACTATTGAAGGAATATCCCCAGCGCATGAGCGGTATAACCCTGGTTTGTATGGTATTACAGGAAATACTGGAACTGGCTATCCCTTGTTACACCCAAAACCTTTTAGTACTGCCGTTTTTAAAGCGGCGTAAATGGCTTATTGGCGTCGTTATTTATGTAGTGCAATTGGTGTTACTTATTGAGTTATTACCTCATTTGTTAAACCTGACAGGCCTGCTTTTTGCTAACATGTTTCATATTACTGATGTGGTTACTAATTGGCAGGACCAGCACTTTGCCTTCACTATGGTGGCTTTTACCGTGATGGCTTCACTTGCCAAAATAGGGGTAGATCGTTTGATCCGCGATAAAGAACAAAAAGATAACGAATTGCGTCATTTGAAAGCCCAACTCAACCCGCATTTTTTGTTTAACACACTTAATAACCTGTATGGGTTATCTGTAGCCGAGTCGAAGAAATTACCCAGCCTGATGCTGAAATTATCTGAATTGCTGCGTTACTCCTTATATGACACCAACCAAAACTATGTGGCGGTGCAAAAAGAATTGGATTACATTAGCAATTACGTGGAATTGGAAAAGATCCGATTGAGCGACAAGACTGATATTAAGCTGGAGATCACCGGCGATTATACAGATCTGTATATTGCGCCGCTATTACTGATCATTTTTGTTGAGAACAGTTTTAAACATTTTTCCGTTGAAAAGGGTAGGCAGGCTTTTGTGCATATCACTTTTAATATCAGGGGGAGTCAATTGCAGTTCAACATTAAAAATTCGGTAGACCCGGGTTATATTCCCGTTCAAAATAAATCCAAAGGCGGCCTGGGCCTGGGTAATGTTAAACAACGTTTAGATTTGATCTATCCTCAGCAGTATACCCTGAAAATAGCCAAAGAAAACGCTTATTACGACGTAAACCTTGAAATAGATCTAAGCTAAATGAACATCAATTGTATCATTGTTGACGATGAACCCATTGCCCGCGACATACTCAAAACCTATGTTGAACAGATCCCCTATCTAACACTGATTGCCAGCTGTGAAGATGCTTTTGAAGCTATGCAGATCCTGAATAAGAAAGAGGTTGACCTGATCATTCTGGATATCAATATGCCGCGGCTCACCGGGTTTGAGATGCTGCGCTCCCTGAAGAAATATCCTGCAGTGATCATTACCTCTGCGTATCCCGAATACGCATTGGAAGGTTTTGAGCTATCAGTAACCGACTACCTGTTAAAACCATTTTCTTTCCCCCGCTTTGTACAGGCTACCGAAAAGGTAGTCAGTAAAACCAGTGAAACATCAGAAGTCATAAAAGATGAAGGCTCTTTCCTGATGGTCAAATCTGATAAAAAACTCACCAAAGTATTTTTAGGAGAAATTGAATACGCAGAAGCCTATGGCAATTATATCTTTATTTACCTGAACAGCGGCGACCGGATCATGTCAAAACAAACCCTTACACAGCTTGAAGAGCAATTGCCTGCACATAAATTCATCCGGATACATAAATCCTACCTATTATCGCTGAAGGCTGTCAAATATTTAGAAGGAAACGAAGTTGCCCTGGCTAACAAAAAATTGCCTGTAGGTAAAGTTTACAGGGAAAATCTGATGAAGAGTTTACACTGATTTCAACTAATATTACGGTCCGGCGCCACAATTTGATTCGGATCTTCGATAAAGGAGCATAACGTCTGTACTCCTATCCTGCATACTTTAAAAAAAGGTGGCCAGGTAAATTGAGAGTCACGGCACCGGGAAACGATATAGGAACGTTTTTTTAGCTGAGGTATATCCAATATCGATGTTTCGGTAAAGACCAGTATTCCCATCTGCGAATTAAGCCGCATAAGGAATGGCGAAATCCATGGTTAGCTTAAATCCAAAACCTTCGCAGTAATACTGCAGCGAGGTTTCCATATCCCTCACCATAAAAATTGGCACGGCCAGTTTAATATTTTATTCCGTCAATACTAACTTACAGCTATCTTTAATTATGACAAAACCAACGCTCGCCGGTATCGCGCCACAAGTTGTGGTGAATGATGCCGTAAAAACCGCTGCCTATTATCAGGCAGTGCTTGGCTTTAAACTCATCGGCTTTTTCCCGGCTGAAACCAGTACGGCTTATGTCATGCTGGAACGTGACGGCTACCAAATACATTTTGGCGGAGCCGATAGCCAACTCCATATTAATGACCATATACGCTGCGGCACGCCGGACTTTTTAATTTGGGTACCTGAGATCGAAGCGTTTTATCAGGAAGTAACAGCTAAAGGTGCCAAAATCCGGCAGGAAATTATGCAGCGTCCTTACGGCCGGGAGTTTATTATCGAAGACTGCGACGGGCATTGGCTGCATGTTTGCGATTAAACCAATTGAACTGCGCCGGGCAGCCGCAATTCACAAGGCTTGATCATTGCGTTAAAGCTAAACGAAAACCGATACAGCCATCAAGGAATTGGGGGCCTATTTCATAGCGCTTGGTATTGGTACAATGTTCTGCCCAATTATGGTGACAACCGCCGCGCAGGACTTTAGCCTCACCCGGAACATTATACGCACTGCCGTCTTTCGGAATAAGGCTGGTATCCCGCACGAACCAATCCTGGCACCATTCCCAGAGATTTCCATTCATATCATATAAACCTAACTGGTTCGGCTTTTTCCGGCCAACCGGATGCGTTTGCGTGAGTTTGGCCTGGTTTTTTAACTGCCTGATCATCGCCAGGTCTGTGTACGGCCCGGCATTGGCTTCATACCAGCCGGATTCGGCCATATCGTTGCTGCCGGCAAAGCGGAAACCATCTTTCCAGTGTTCCCCCCCGCGCGCTGCATACTCCCATTCCGTTTCGGTTGGCAAACGGAAATCACGGCCCGATTTCTGATTCAATTTTTCGATAAACACTTGTGCCTGGTACCAGGACACCTGTTCTACCGGGAGCGCATTACCCCGGTATAGAGACGGGTTATCATCCATGATAAATTGCCAAAGTGCCTGAGTGACTTGCGTTGCAGCAATATAAAAATCCGGGATGCCGACCGCCTGTTCATCGCCAAAAAGAAAAGGGTGCCCCACCGGCGTTCTGGCTACAAAAGCCAGCTCTAATACCTGTTCGCCAGAAAAGATAACTAAGTTTTCCATAACTCAAATGGATTGGCAAAAGCGCAGCGTATTTCCGTCTGCGTCGGTCACGTAAAATTCCCGCCGGCCCCAGGTCTGATCCGTCGGCCCCTGGTGAACCGGCGAACCTGGTTTATTCGTATCCAGCCCCCGGCTTTTGTATTTCGCAAACAAGCTATCCACATCATCAACGAACACGTTAACGACCGAACCGAACAGCCGCTCACTCTCGTGCGTCGTAATTTGAAATTCCATCACCTCATGCCCCAGGTCAACCACCGGGGAATCCGGCGTGTCGTCCGGCCAGGTCATGCCGAAATCCAACACTTCGGTATAGTGCTGAATAGCCGCGCGCATATCGCGCACTTTGAACAGTGGAATGAATTGCATAATTAAAGTTAAATATTTTTTTCTTCAGCGGGTTTGGCTACTTCGCATCGGATTTGCGGATATCTTTCGCCTTATCAAAAGTCGCCAAACAACTATCAAGGGGTTTACCTTGTATATAAATGCAATCGCAGAAAACTTTGCAAGCCGCAGGATTTTTACTGGAAGCACATTGATTCCTGCACTCAGCTTCAGAGTTGCCCGGTACGATCTCATATAAATAGAAAGTACCGATAATGATAAAGACTACAACGGCGAAGCAACCTCCAAAAAACAGTACCCGCAGGCGTTTACCCAGGGGCTTTTTTAACACACGAGATTCTGCTTTGGGCTGCTTATAGGGTAAAATGTGTTTTAAACGGTCATAATCCCAAATCAATAAAAACAAGCTTGCCAATACCAACATCGTATTAATCCGGGTACCATCAAAGCGTGTGGCATAAGTCAGCACACAAATATTAACGATGATGGGAAAATACATTAGCGCACCAAGAAGGGACGTTCGCGGGATCAATAATAATATGGCGGTTATGATTTGAACAATGCCGATAAAGGTGTAGTAATATCCTGTAAGATGTAAGGCATCGAAGTAATGTCCCAAAGGGTTATTGGAAGGCAGGCCTGCGGCGAATCTTTCACTGGCGATTTTAATATAGCCTGCTGGAATAAAGGAGGCTGCCAAAGCAATACGGCAAAAAACAGCGAACTTTATAAACCACTGGTCAGTCCTGGCCTCATAGTATAGTTCTTCAAATCTATTCATGTTTTTTACGAGGGATAATTTTGCTTAGGATAAAATAGAGAACTAATGCGATGGCCGTCCAGTATAAAGCACAGGCAAGCACCCGAATCTGGGGTGCCGGCCGGGTCGTTGAATATTGGTGCCAGGGGTCCTGCTAAAACAATTTTGACAGGATATTTATTACTGGCCCTCCCACATTCTTAAATAGCTAATCAAACTAACAATGGAATCTCAATCTTAAATTCTAACTTTTCTTAAATATTCACCTTTATAGGGTAATTACAAGAACATAAAGAAAATTAGAACGTCACCTGAGAAGTCTACCTTATAAATGAAACTGATTGAACTCATTCTTTACCTCTATACTCAATTCTAAGTTTTCTTACTTTCATTGAAATGTTATTCTTATAAGGGTATTTTTAAGATTCTGCAAAAAATTAGAAATGGATAAGAGAGGAAGAAATGAATTATTAAGCAAAGTTACGCTTATAGCTGCTGAAGCGAGGCAAGGAACTACGGCATAAACACAAGCCTACGCACTACCTTTCATTTATTCCGTTCCTCCCTGCACTTGATTGCTATAAGCGTGCGTGGGCGTCATAATTCATAATCTCAATTAAAAAGTGCGCCAAATATTAACTAAAAACATCCAATACGAAACAGAAAGTCTCACCAAACACACAAACAAGAAACAATTAGATTTATCAATTAACAGATTAAAAAACTGCATTTAGAACGTAAAATAAGGGGGTTAGGCAACAAAAAAGCCTTTCTAAACAATTAGAAAGGCTTTCGTTAAATGTGATCCCATTTGGATTCGAACCAAAGACCTACAGATTAGAAATCTGTTGCCAAACCCCTCAGGGATGCATTTAAAGGCCAATTTCGTGATAATGTAATACTTAATGCGCCAAAAACGCGCCAAGTATGTTCACAATACCTACAATCGTTGTAAGCGACGATTTGACTCAAAGAGCTTATATAACTTTCTATTTCCACAATAACCGAGTTAGAGAATATAATGGGAAAAAGATAGGGTTACGTATTAGTCCGAACAAAGCAACTTCTTTAGAACAACGAAACGAACTACTCGAAAAACTCAGGTTTGAATTTCACAAGGCACTTGAAGCTAATTCATACCCATTAGTAGAAACTTCCCTTGAACAAAAGCCACAACCACGAGAAAAGACAAAGCATGACGAAATACCTAAGCATGACTCTTGCATAAGACTTCTGTTTAAAGCAATCCGCGCAAAACTACAATCTGACCTAAGTAAGAAATACAAGCGTAATTTAAAGTCAATCTACCGACAGTTTAAAAAGCACATGTCAACGGAAGAACTGAGTGGCCCGATAACATCCATATCCGCATCAAGGATTGACTTGTTTCTAAATCAGTTTCGATCATCGGGCACCTATTACATGAATAAAAGGCGTGATCTTGGCGTGTTATTTTCGGCAGCAGGCAGGATAATAGATCAACCAGTAGAAACTATTCAGAAATCTCAAAAGAAGAAATCCAAAGCGGTACTACACAAAGCCTATGAACAAGAGCAGTTAAAGCCAATCTTAAGCTATCTAAAAGCCAATAACCCAAATCTGTATATCTGTAGCTTGTTAACTTATGGAGCGTGGTTAAGACCTCATGAAGAAGTACGGTTGCTAACAGTTGGCAACTTTAAAAATAACCTTAGCGAAGTGCATCTGTCTGGTGAGGAAAATAAAGGTGGCCGAGTCAGAGTAGTTCATATTCCTGAATATATTCGAGTGGAACTTAGAAGTAAACTTGCCGGTTTAGGAAGGCATGATAATATCTTCAGCCTGAACGAAGCACCTTTTAATGAGTACTATTTCAACACCCAATGGTCACGAGCCTGGGCGAAGATGCACAAGTTAGGTTTGATATTCGAGGATCAAACAATTTACTCATTCAGGCATACTGCAGCAGTACAGCTGTACCGAAGGACTAAAGATGTGCATTTACTACAACAACTGTTAGGGCATTCCGCTATCACTGTAACCTTAAAGTATCTACGGAACTTAGGCGAAATCAATAGCGAGGAACTTGCAAAGTATGCACCACAGCTGGAATTTTAGTTAAACAAACAAGCCCATCCGGCAGGGATGGGCTTGTAATCTTGATCGATACGATGGTTAATAAATTAAGCTTTGATCTTGAGTATTGGCCTGTAGCCAATAAACTTACCTCTCTTTCCTTCTTCTACGACTTCTTCGTAAACGATTTCAACGTAAAATACTTTAAGAAAGTCCTCCTCACATTGTGCATCTATACGACGGAAGTAAGTATCCAGTCCTAAATCTGCACGTTCTTCATTAACAACTCTACTAATCTCTTCGATTGAATAGAGTATACCTATCTCAAAGGAATGGGTTAATGCAGAATAATAATCAGCATCATTGCTACGAGCTTTATAGACTCGCAAAGCGTTATCAAGGAACGTTTTCCAGGCACGAATGCCCTTGCCGTTAACTACCTTGACAATACGTGCGCTATCATCGCCATAAATATGATAAATAGCGTTAACACGTTGTTTTTGAGAAGCAGTCAGTGCTTCACCTTGGATTTTGCTATCCACTTTACTTGAGTTTTCCATGTTCTTTATAATTTAATAAAAGTGTCAACTGCCGACACTTGACTGACTATCAGATCTTTGCAGTTGTGGAAAAGCACATGAGCTTGCGAGAAGAGTGTATCAAGATTTCAATGAACGTGCACTATTTCATTAGTGCGTTACAAAAATAGCCAAAAACTACCAGTGAGCAAAGTGAAGCTTACTCCGTTATCTATAAACGACAAAACTATGACAAATTGCCAGAAAGTAAATTCATTCAAGTTGTTGAAAATCAGTATTTTATTTGTACATGTTACGAATTTTTCGTATATTTGTATCAACATTTCAAAGTCAATATAGCCTCATCGGCAGGGTATCTTCAGATCAGTTTAGCTAACTGATCTTTCCTTTTGCCCTAACTTTCTAATAAAATTGACTTTTCAGATTCTTCCTAATCAAAGCAGATCATTCATAAAAGTTAGATACACCCTGACGAACTATAATGACAAAATGAATGTACCAATCTACAACAACTTACAACGTTGCTCCTACGATCCGTTTAGATAAAATTATGCCTCACGGCTTGCCAATTAACTCCTTTATCGACAAAGGGCGTTGCGCAATTGGCGGAACATACTCCGAGATTAATAACAAAACACGATGTACAATAATCGTTGTCCCCAATATTAGTATTGAACTTAGTAAACAGCGCTCTCATCCCGAAATGGATATAGTCTATGGCGAGGTTACTCGTAAGGAAGTTGAGGAAATATTTCTGCTTAAAAAGGTTGGGCATAAGATAATGACGACCCCTGAAGGCATGCTAAAAATCATGACAGTTGCAGAGGGTCTGGGGATTGTAAAACAGCTTTACGATAATTGGTTTCTGCTCTTGGACGAGGCACACACTTTTATAAGTGAAGCTTACAGAAAGGACATTTTAGCGCCGTTCATCTATTTTTGGAGCTTCAAGGCTAAATCAATTATATCAGCTACGCCATTCGAGTTTTCAGATCCTATATTTAAAACTCTCCATCACCATAAAATTACTTTTACCGATACGCTTGGAAAGGTTACACTGGTCAAGGCAACGAGTATTGTGGCAACATTAAATTATCTTCTTAGTAATCTCGATAAGTACCCTGGGAACATACACATCTATTTCAACTCGGTAAAAGATAGCGTTGCCGCTATTAAACGGGCTGGACTACGTCAGGAGCAATGCAATATTTTTTGTGCCAACGACAAGGAAGGTGAGAACATGAAAAAGCTTGGTGATCTCATAGGTTACTTTCTTTCAGAACCGGTAGATGGATGTTACAAAAAGGTGAATTTCTATACCTGTAAATATTTTGAGGGATGGGACTTATATGATTCTAATGCCACCATGGTATTTGTTAGTGATATCAATAAGCCACAAACATGTTTAGGCCCTAAAACTAAGGGGAAACAAGCTTTCGGAAGGTTGCGCTTAGATGTCGAAAATAAAGAAGAACCCCACCGGCTCATTCATATAACCAACGCCAGAAGTTTACGCTACATGAACTCTATTGACAAGTTCATCACAGATTTTTATGCTCAAGGTTACCAGGCGGTAAGCCACTGGAATGAAAAAGTTGCACTTCTCAAAAGTCAGAAACGAGCCATTCCCACAACAACAGAGATCATAAAGTTTGCTGATATTGATAACATTACCAAAAATGCCACTTTAATCCCTCTCAAACTTGACCAGCAAATCAATTTTGAAGCTAACAAGGAAGTATACAATCATATTGATTTCATCAAAAAGGATTGGGAAGATGGATACTTTGACGTCGAAGTACTATATGCTGATCACAAAATCGAAACTAATACCATTATGAAACGTAAATCAAAAGCAACACAGCTAAAAGAAGATTACCAAGCATTAAAGGCTTACAATAGCGAACGCTTGACTACTACTACATTTAACTTCGGATTAACTGTAGAACAGGAAATTCAAAGCAGTAATCCTACCGCCTATCTTGCTTTCAAATTACTTGATGAAAGTACGTTGGAAAGCTTAAAGTACAACGTGAAGAAAGTTGAAACAGCGATTATACTCAAGGAGAACTCTATGGCCGAACTGAAATTAGCGAGGTTACTTAATCAGCAGTTCAAACCCGGGTCTAAGTACACCAACGATACGATTAAAAGTAAGTTACAAACCATTTACAATCAATTAAACATCCGTAATACTGATGGTACAATAAAAGTGGCCAAAGCCACCGAACTTGCCAAACATAATTGGTATGAAATGAAGCCTTGCTCTATAAAGGAAGATGACGGTGGCTATGAAAATGGCCAGTTAATTATCCGTGCTCACTTCAATCTACTGATGGCTGCGTAATCACTTTGAGCTTTCGAATTTCTAATTAGTTTTCGATGCTTACATTAATAGAGGTAGTTACAAAAAGTGATTAATAAATAGAACTACCCTCCACCGCTTCTCATCTCTGAAATCAGATACAAAACCGTTTTATGTTGCTAAACATGTGTTATTGTTCATTAATAGGATAAAACACGTGTTTAGCACCTTTTAATGGCAAAAGGCCTGTTTTGCATATCTCAATCTTTAAGTAACGCTTTCTACTCCTGTTGATCTGAAGAAGCTGCCAATGTGCAACATTTTACGTACTTAAGGTGTGCATTGTAGTACTAATGCAAATGTTATTATTAAAAGGTAGACTTATCAAGGCATTTGCAAGTCATCTGCATACTGTAACCTTTTAATACATGTGGTCGGGATGTTAATTTGCAAATGCCATTACAAATGTGTTCATTTAAAAGCAGGCTTCCCAAATCGCTTTAAACGCCATTTGCTCAAGTAACCTTTGTTCGGTTTGCTATAAGTTCTGACACCTGCAAGTTTTTCTTTTCTTTGTTTAAAAGCTCAATATTTTGTATCTTTACATTAGTAAAACAGCTGATAATGTGCGCATTATCCTAATCGAACTCTTCATTAATCAGCTACTTTACTTACCCACCAAGATATCCGTTTTGCGCTTACTCATCGCGTTAAACACAAACTCAGATTGACCTACCAGAAGATGCTCATGTTAAAGAACAATGAAATAAGAATTTATGATTATCGCAAATGAAAACTCATTAGAAGCAGGAACTGAACAATTAACTATTAATATAACCGAGGACGTATCAATAGCACAAGCCTATAACGACAGTAATATCGTCTCTCCCACAGAAGAAGAACAACAAGCGACAAATGTGGAAAGTTGCTGTGCCGAACCTATTAAAGGTTTAAAGGAGTTTATTGAAGACACCTTAACTATGAGTGTAGATGAAAAGCATCCGCAAGATATGCTTTCGACATCCAATTTATCGGTAAAAACAGAGGATGAATCATCTCCATTAAATCAACTGTTATATCTATTAACATTATTTAAGGATAGGTTGCTAGAGCAAAAGGCTTCCCTTCAGGAACAAAAAGCAACGCTTGTAGATGTACAATCGCGACTTTTGAAAATTCAAAATAAGGTACAAACTAAATTGCTGCGCTCATAAGTGCGTTAAAACATCGTATACTACAATTTCAATCTTAAATAGCTGCCATCGTGCAGCTATTTTTGTTTAACAGTGTTTTGTTACTGATATAAAGACCCTCTCGACCATATTTCCTAAAAGGTAAGACGTTGCAAGTCATTGGTGAGGCACTTGATTCAGTAACCTTATAATAACAGAAGCTGACTTCTCATTAATACATATCTGCTTCTTTGCCAACATGGAGGGATTGTGAGTTATCAGTTGCCAAATATTCGAATTTCCCAATTACATGTTTACCCATCCGAGTTAGCTCATCATCAGACACAGCTTTATCAAATAACTTTTTAGAGTATGACTTAGCCACCTGTTTACTATCATAGTACAGAATTTGTAATGACATTACACCGCTACGTTTAAACCTCGCAACTAAAACTTTATTTACATCTTTGATATCCGCCATCTTTGCTACATAGACATCAAGGTGATTGACGTATCCTTTAGTATCAAGTTCTTTGTTTACGATCTCATATTTGACTTGTGCACGGACTATAAATGGCGGTAAGAGCATTAGAAGGAACAGCAGTCTTTTCATGTGATTGAGTTTAAAAAACAAACATAGACAAAACAAGTAGTAATTTTGACTGATCCGTAGTAGCAATGGCGTTAAGACAAACAATATCATTCTTCGACAAACTAAGTAAGCAGGTTATCAACATACAAGTAGCTGAATCTTCAAGCTTGGAGAAAGTCACACAGACCTTACTTTAATTCCCTATAACGGCAAACAGCTTCGTAAAGATTTGATTTAAAGCAATCAAACAAAGTATATAGCTGTTTCTACAAAATGCCCCCGGTATACCCTCAAATAAATACGTCCCTCCTATAGTCCATTTCTTCCTGTAAAATATCTTGAGTGTGTTGCGGTCAAAGGTGGCGGTTGGTACTTCACCCCCTATCCCTGATGTTGAGGAAAGAGAATTGTTTTCTGTTTTTAGAGCAAGAGCAGTGCAGCCTTCTCAATAAAAACGCGCTGGCACGAACGCTTGCCTTTGGCAAGCTGAACTCAACCATCATTACTGCCTCGAAACCACTGCCAATCTTGCTCCTAAGCAGAAACCATCCTAATCGCTAACCCTAAATCAACAACCAAGATATGAAACGAACAACAACAAACAGCTACAAACCTAAACCGAGATGGCAGGTCGCTCAATCTCTCGAACACGTCGATCCTGAAACTCATCGATCAAATAAGGAAACATTCGCCTTTTACTACAACGTCCTTTCGACCGTGAAGTCGGAGATCATGCGCCTATTTCCTGATCTATCCTATGAACGTAACTATATGGACGAACCTGTTCAGGATATACCTGGAGCCGTTCATCATTTCATGACCAAAACCTTTTATTGGTATTTGTCTTGCGATGAGTGCCAAACCTTCATTATCCAATATAGCTTTGCTAACTGCCCTTTTGAAGCTGAAATCCGCAAATTACTCTCGCCATTCTCCGGCACTCCGTTCATTACCCAAATCCGATTGCAACCCGATCTTATTACTGCTTTCAAGCGAACAGCGAGGCTGGAAGACAGCAAATACTTTTCACAAGCCTGGTAACCTTAATTACTGGGCTTTTTTATGCACTTGTAAATAATAAACCATGGAACTGCTTAACAACCCCAAACCTCAACCAGAACCCGAAGTGCGCATCGATCCTAATCATCGTATCAGCAAGCGATGGCGTAAGGTCAGCGATCTATCCCACCCAAACAAACTCAAAGCTCAAAACACAACTATCGAAATCCAGTATTACAACACACTCAAGAAGATCAAGCGTGATTACTTGCAGCCGGGAATACTGTATTTTGAACGCGATTACCGCGACGATCCGACTGACCCTTTCTTGTTACACAGCTTCATGTGCGACCAAATCTCATTCGTCCTTACGTGCGACTTTCATTGCGTCATGCAGATTGAATATGACTTTGCAGTCTTTCCACCAATCGAAGATGTCCTTTGGCGGGTTGGCTATGCAAAGGAACTTGGTTTGCTCATCTACAAATCAAGGTTGCCAAACTTAGCTAACTTCTTTGAGGGCGTAACATCCTATCAGGCACCACAATTCATTCACACACTTTAAACCATATTAACATGAGCAATAACTTACCGCTGTTCAGTTCGGCCACTTCAGTCGATGATCTTTATGTTTTAATCAGATGGCCATTCGTTCAGGACTTAATGGAAGCCGATTGGTTTCGCAGCGAATGCGTACTCTATCAGGCATTTGATGACCAGGAGCATTTGGATTCTGCTTACTTCGTTCCGCTTAATCGTCTTTATGAGTTCGGAACTGCGGACTGATACTGTCTACTGGGATGCCTCATTAACAAACATTCTCAAAACACACGCAAAGCCTTGGTTTATCAACCAGGGCTTTTTGCTTTCAATTCATTTACAAACTCTTTTAAACCACTTTATATGAAACAGAAACAAAACTCAATACAGGTTCAGTCACCTTATAATAAATGCGTTCAACAGGCCTATAATGCTATCTACAAGCAAGCAAAACAACTATTATCAACACTTGAAAATGAGGAGCTTCGATATACATTGGAACGTGAAGACAAGGTGCAGCCCATAGTTGGCACCATTGTTCACGAGTTCATCAACCCATTGTTGTATCTGCGTTTGGAGTGCCATCCGACAAATACATTTGCTATACACTACGGATTTGAAGAGTCAAAGTCATTTAACGAATTTGCACGCATTACATCTGCATTTGTCCGCACTATCTATAAAGTAACAAATAAGGATGCTACCGACGTAAACATTGAGGATGCTGTGCGTACAGACTACTGCATATACCTATGCTCTGAA
Source organism: Mucilaginibacter angelicae (assembly GCF_042434235.1). Classification (NCBI taxonomy): domain Bacteria; kingdom Pseudomonadati; phylum Bacteroidota; class Sphingobacteriia; order Sphingobacteriales; family Sphingobacteriaceae; genus Mucilaginibacter; species Mucilaginibacter angelicae. The sequence continues at coordinate 214,592 of NZ_JBHLTS010000022.1, forward strand.
ATGTATGAATACATCGAGGAACGCAACAAGCACCACCAGTTTAAACAGATCAGATACAAGCCTACAGCAGCTAAGCGCAAACAAATGCATGCAGTAGCGTAATGAATAGAGGCTTTAACACGCCTCTATTTAAATGGCTTATCTGGAATGAAGTCTTTAACTGAGCAGCCAAATATGAGCGCCAGCTTATTAAGGTGATTTAAATTGTATTTAGTCGGCGACCTTGAACTTTCTACCTGGCCAATAAACCCATTAGAAACATTCAAGCGCACAGCAAGCTCAGATTGCGAAAGCTTGTGCTGCTCTCGCATCTCCTTTACCTTATTGATAACATAAGCTTCAATATCTGATTTAAGGTTAGCTGCCATCAGATACGAAAGAATAAAAACAAAGCGAACGCTTTGCTTAGTAATAACTAAGTAAATATCTACTTTTGCATTACAGATAGTCCACTGTAGGCTTTAACTAACCAACCGATTCAGGACAATTCGGTGCCTTATCAATGATATACAATGCCAACAATGCAATTTAAATGCCCGGTATGTAAAAGGATTTGCCGTGCATATGTGGACACGAGGGTTACTCTTAAATGCCCTGGCTGCAATACTCTTATAAAACCTCATGAAAATGGGAAAGTCGACATAGTTCCAGATTTGAAACCCGTGATTCAACCTGAACCAGTTCAGACCGCTGCTAATCCTAAAAGTCCCGATGAAATACGCGAATCAGGCACACCAAAAGTAGCTGTCGAATCATCGACGCTGCAACATGAATCAGTAAAAGTTGCCGCTCAAGAAACAAATGGTTCTTCCCTCGATGGATTCTCTATAGTTGCTCTGATTATAATGTTCATTGGAGGTATCTCCGTAGCCATTATGGTAGGAACAGCGATATATGACCATTTTGACAAGTCCAAGCCCGATCAAACGAAATCGTATGTTAGCGCACCGGCGGCATCACAACAACGAGCGATAAATGAAACTCCAACCCAAATTCAGCCAACCGAAGCCCCTTCAGATGGAGACAGTTCCACCGGTCGTTATTCAGCATCAACTTCTTCAAACGCGAAAGATAGCGCCAATAGTACTGTTTTTAAAGTTTATCAAGGCCTGTACACGTTCGATACTGATGGAGTAATTCATGCTGATGATTTCAAACTAACGGTCGGTTCAAACCAAATCACTTATGCGAAGGGCGAAGCGCTTAAGACGTTTGATGTTCAGTATCAAGGCACAATTACAAGGGAGCCGCAACCAGGTATAAGATTTCTGTACCATAAATTCCTTTTGCTCAACAAAGGCGAATACTTATTAGTTAGTGATCGTAAAGAAGTTAAACATGAAGGTGTTTTTTATTATAGAATAATTATAGACGGGCAAGTTCAATTAGCTCTCTGATAACATGATGTAATTTATGCTACTAATTTGATACTTACAACGTCTTCAATTCGATATAGAGCCCGCTTTCTAAGCGGGTTCTTTACTAAACAACCATGTCGTACATAATTGCTGTTACCGGATTCATCTGGCTGATACACACCTTTACTTCAAAACCTAAGCAAAAGATACTGGCAAAGTTCATAGTAACCAAGGCAGCTATTAACGATAATGAATTTACAGACATATCAACGGAGGACGACTTTTACTTTGTGTTTTATAGGATAGGAAACAAGCCTTTAACCTTGAGTGGAGTTATGGGCAAAGATGAGAAGCAATTCTTTGGTGAAGCGGAAGGCGTTGATGAAGCGAAATTATTTAGTCAGACAAGCCCCGTTAAGCATGATCTGCATTCCTTTTAACTGGACTTATGAAAGTGATCCTGACAAGGCCAAAAGCAAGGCTCTCGTTAAGCTTATCAAAACCTATTCAGATGACCGAGTGGATTTTGATTTGGCAATATTGAATAAGGATAGAAGCAGATTCCTTGTCAAAGGTTATATGAGTTACTGATTTATATACAAATATAACTGTTTGCCTTAGTTTTCAGGCCGTTCATTAACTTTACAAATAAATGAGCTTCATTGTGACTTGAGAACTCCAACAATAAACATAGCCACGAAGAGCCAAGTTAATATCTGTAGCCAATTAAACAGTGATGGCTTCCGCATAAATAAAACTCCAATTATAGCACCGGCTACAATCCCTATTAAACCTTTGAGGTATAGAGTCCGTAGACACATACCGATACCTCCCAAAATTAAGTACAGACCTACTATGGCCGCAACTACCTTAAATATTATATTGTTGATGCTCGACCAGTTCATGATTGCGATAGGTTTGCTATAGCAAATATAGATACGTTTTAGCTATCCACAATGGCAATAGGCATTTCCTAAAGCTTCATAAAAATACTTTTCATAAAGGAAGATACAAGAACTGCCATTTATAGGAGCCTATCGTCTCAGTCTCTGGACTATCACGACAAAGAAAGATATTATACCCGCTAACCCAAGAATCCCACCCATGCAGAATAATACTGTATTAACGAGAGGTGCTATTATTTTTACACTGTAAGCTAAACCAGCTATTAAAGCCCCTGTTAAATAAATTGTCACTGCCAAAAGTGCCTTATATCTAGCCTTCCATTCTCGCATTTGTTAAATATACAAGTTATTCTATAGACACAAAACGAAGCCGTTTCACCTGAAAACATTTCCACAAGCTACGCTATCCTTCCGCTCATTAGTTGCTTAAGTGAGGAAAGGATAGCTATGCTTGGTGGCTGGGCGCAGAGGCCTTTCACACACCAGGTCCATCGGTGTTCTTCACTCCAAAGCGCCTCATAATATCACGCCAAGCTTCGTTGCGCTCGATAAGCTTTCAGCACATCTCGCTACACCGCATCTTTATGCCAGTGCAATTGATTCCGCACATTATTTATTTATAAGGTATACTTTGTATATGATTGTTTTATTAATGTGCGGAAGTTAGGCCAACGCACAGATGCGGCTTTTCATGCTATTTGATGTCGCAAAGTCGTTCATCACATGAGCTCTCTCTGTCTTCATCAACCTTTCACTTATGCTGCGCTTTCACTTGGTCTATTCGACCAGGTGAGCTTGCAACGCTCAAGATTAATTCAGCCAGTCGCTCATATTGTTAGGCTCGCCTGCTTTCATCGCTCAGGCTTCGGTACTGTCACAGCATTTGAAATTCCCAACACTTTGCCCCTATAATCAAATGCAGCGCCAGTAACCTTGTGAAGCATTCTGTGAAGCCGCCTATCGGCTTTCTCTTCACAGACCTTCGCTCAAACTCGCAGCGGCTTGCATATTATAATATTCTCTTCAAAATATTTATCTTTAGCGATGACCACAACCGAATTACTCGCAAGAATAGATCGCTTAATTACTCAAGGCTCAGAGGTACTTACAACTAAAAGACCGAGCGATTTTCTTACCCGTGTAGATACTGGCCTGTTCCATGGGTTTCGCTCTGCTTCGTTATCATTTATCGGCTCTTTATATGGTACAAGCCACTCATTTTACACAGATTTTAAACGTGTTGTTGATAACAGCCTTGAAAATGATACTCAACGTGGGCTAAATATTCTAAAAGCCATACGCTACGAAATTGAACATGGATGGTTGATCTCTCTTAGGCAGTTAGTTTTCGCAGATGTTTTTACCGATTTTTTAGAAATGGCGGAGCATTTACTTGAGGAAGGATACAAAGACGCAGCGGCTGTAATGATAGGTTCCGTTCTTGAAGAACATTTACGTCAGTTATGTGGTAACCATTCTGTTGACACTCACTTTATCAATAAAGGCGATAGTGTGCCAAAGAAAGCCAATCTTATTAATTCTGATTTAAAAAAAGCAGGGGTATATGGTTCATTGGAGGAAAAACAAGTACTGGCATGGCTAGCTTTGAGAAATATGGCGGCGCACGGATCGTATTCAGAATACGGCATTGAGCAAGTGAAGTTGATGTATCAGGGAGTTTTGGATTTTATAAGTAGAATCAAATAGTTTTACGCCCACATACTGTGTTGCCCGTATCTATTCAACATATTACCTTTGTAAATCAAACCTTATCAAGTCATATATGAAATGTCCACATTGTTTAGTTGAATTTCACGCTGAGTTTAGAATTAACCCTTTAAAAGATGACAATGATGGCTCATGGTATATTCAAAGTTGCACATGTGCAAACCCAAAATGCCTAAAGGGGGTGTTATATCTCGTAAATGGCGACTGTAGATATAATAACCATGGAGGATATACACTTGGTAAAATCATTTCAAACAGGCTGATCTATCCAAAAGGAAGTAATCGACCTCCGGTTCCAACTCAGGTAACAAAGGAAGTAGCCGATGATTATACGGAAGCCTGTCTTGTGCTTACTGATAGTCCAAAAGCTAGTGCAGCCTTAAGCAGAAGATGTCTGCAAAATCTTTTATTAGATAAAGCCGGGGTTAAAAAGGGGGACTTAGCTGTTCAAATACAAACACTGCTCGATAGTGGAAAGCTCCCCTCTCATCTTGAAGAAGATATTGACGCTGTAAGAAACATTGGCAACTTTGCTGCCCATCCTAACAAAAGTAAAAGCACCGGCGAAATACTCGAGGTGGAGCCTCACGAGGCAGAATGGAATTTAGATGTATTAGAATCACTCTTTGACTTCTATTACGTTCAACCAGAAAAAGCAAGGGCTAGAAAGGCTGCGCTGAATGCAAAACTCAATGATTCTGGTAAACCTCCAATGAAGTAAGATCATGATACTGGGAAAGTTACAAGTCAGAGTTGCAGCAATTTGTTTGTTTGTCATAGCGTCATTAAGCCTGTATCAAGATAAGTTGCACATAAAAATGGATGCTGCTACCATATTAACCTTTTGCTTATCTATTATCCTTTTTATCTTACCAGATCTTAGTTCTTTGTCAAAGTTTAAGATTGGTGATCTTGAGGTAGAATTTAAGAAGGAGGTAGATAAACTTGAAAAACTTGTTCAGGAAGAAGAAAAATCAGACTACACCAATAGCTTAAGAGCGGCAGATAAAGAATCCTGGCAATATTACTATCAGGAATATCAAAGTATCTTGCAGTCTGCAAACTCAAACTCGGAGAAACTTTTAAGAGCATCTCAATTGGTTGAACAAATGATTATGGTAGCAGGTAAAGATTTTGAACTGGATGCTAATAAACTTAAAAGTCCAGCAATGGTTGTTATCGAACTAAGGAATGCTGGACTTATATCAGAGGAAGAATTAAGCCTATACAAAGAATTCCAAGCGCTTCGTAACAATATTATACATAGGGACGTGTCGCAATTAGATGATACATTAACCGTGCGAATTCTCGACTTATTGCTTAGAATCATTCGAATATTTGGATAACAATAGCGTATCTAAGTGCCTTTATATCAAAACGAAGAATACCCTCTTGGTTCGTAACGAGCAGATGAATAAATTGATGAACCATTGAATGTATAAACAATAACACCTTAATTAGTTTGTAATGCCAATCTTTAACTTATTCTCAAAGCGACAAAAAGCTTTAAATGCAGAACCATCCGATATTTTAATTTATAATAGTATACCGTTGCCCTTAAGAGTTCAAATAATTCATATTCTAAATGATGCATTTGGCGACTCATACAATGGTTATAGTGAGGAAAGAGTATACGAGGATATGCATGAAATGTTATGTAGAGAATATGGTCTTTTCCATTTAAATGGAAGAAATACATATCGCGAGCGTATCAACGAATTCATTTTAAAAGAAGAAAACAACGAAAGCGTAATAGATGCTATCGAAGTTGCTTTTAGGTATATTGATATAATCATTAGACCGGATTGGAACTATAAAAACTCAACGAGAAGAAAAATAAGCGAAGATGACGCCATTGCTGAATTAAATGAAAGATTTAAACAACATGCTGTCGGATATCAATATGAATTCGGAGAGCTAATAAAAGTTGACTCAACCTACGTTCATGCCGAGATTGTAAAGCCCGTCTTGCAATTACTTTATAACAAAAAGTTTTCAGGCGCTAATGAAGAGTACTTAAAGGCACATGAACATTACCGCCATGGGAGAAATAAAGAATGCTTAACTGAATGTCTTAAAGCATTTGAAAGTACAATGAAAATCATTTGCACAGCAAAAGGCTGGTCATTCAATGCTACAGATACGGCAAAGCCATTAGTAAACGCTATCCTTACAAATAACCTTATTCCCAGTTATATGCAAAGTCAGATATCCGCATTTAGAAGTCTCTTGGAAAGTGGTATCCCGACAATTAGAAATAAAGTTGGCGGCCATGGACAGGGAGCAACTCCAACAACTGCTGATGATGAAACTACAAGATATGCACTTAACCTCACAGGGAGCAACCTAATTTATCTTATCGAATTAAGCAATCTTTAATCCCGCTGTTACCAAAGTTACTTATGTGTGCTAGTTTATTTAAGAATCCAATCTCTCTTTTGTATAATGAGCTGTTAGTCCGCTTTGCCAATAAGAGCAGTATGGCTAATGGCTTTGTCTTAAATTTGCTGGAAAAAAATAAACCTCTGCACATTCGTTTAAACTCGTTTGACAGCAAATTGACGACTCCAAAAGTTGATTTACGTTTAGGATTAATCCAACTACATGAATCTCATTTATCTTATTTATGGTGCATGATTTATTCCTTTATGTCACTTTTGGATTTCACAGAGAAAAGGATAGCAGAGGGTCAAACGTATATAGTGATGACTAACGCGCCAGAACTTATTGAAACAAATTCAATATTCACTTGGGCTGTTTCATTAAAAAGAGAATACTCTAACTGGCCAGCAAATCTACCTTCCCCCGCAGGTGTATCTCAAGATTGCGACTTAACTAATCGCATTTTCATTCAAGCTGTTCTGTATATTATATATCATGAACTTGGACACCTTTCAATCGGACATGATCAGTACTTGCCACTGATTACTAAACAAGAATTAACAGAAGAGGAAAGTCAAACTTTGAAATTATTAGAGAGTGAAGCTGACAACTTTGCTTTCGATTGTTTAAAAGATGTAGATGAAACGGAAGACTTAATACTTGTAAACGTATTTGCAGCATCTATTGCTCATATATCTAACTTATACCTAATTACAAACACTGCTGATCTACTTCAAATGAAGCACCCTGATTTAGATACTAGAATGTTTAATCTGATGAATAAAGTCCAATTTGAAAATGAACATTATAAGTCCGGCATGGATTTAATTTACAACATTGGCTTATCGCTCTTCATAAATCAATTGTCCTCGGCCTATTTGACCGAAGACATGAGCTTCGAATCATTCGATGATATATTGAATTACCTTTACTCCTGCCTCGATATCGAAAAGACCAAGGTGCATCCTTTAAAGTTTAGAGCGTGATATCAATTCTCATCACAAAGTTAGCTGATGCATCAGCACGTAGTCGTTTCACTTCAAGGTAGTATATCGTAATTGGGTTTCCCAATTGGGAGCCTCCACAATTACTCAATCTCCACCTTGTCTTAGTGCTACTGATCAGCAGTGAGTCGTTCGAGAATTCACTCGGCATAAAACTTACTGCTATGACAGATTTTAAACAGCTACTAACAGCATTTGAACGCTTTGCTTATGGACAATCCTTACACTCTGCCTTCGTTGAACTCTTAGATTGGGCGCTGTTACCTTTTAAGAAATGGGACGATGCAGAATCGCAAAACATTGCATTTCAAAAGTACCAGTCCCACCCAAAGATCAAACATCTTACAGTTCTCATCACACTGATTGGCGACCTTTCAGAAGGGTTTAATGATCCTCTTGGCGAGCTTTATATGCAAGCAATTTCAAATGGCCATAATGGTCAATATTTCACTCCAACACCAATATGTGATATGTTGGCTATAATGAACCTTGGAAACGATACAAAGCCAGGGCAATCAGTTTGTGATTGTGCATGCGGTTCAGGCAGAACATTATTAGCTGCAGCAAAAATTAACCGTTACTTAAAGCTATATGGCGCTGATCTTGATATTACATGCTGCAAAATGGCTTTATTAAACATGCTACTAAACTCGCTAACTGGTGAAATTGCACATATGAACTCGCTTAGCAATGCCTTTTATACCGGTTATGAGGTTAATATAACTTTAGTGAATGGCTTCTACCATCCATATTATGTTGAGTTCACGGAGCCTGAGCAAAGCAACATTTGGCTACATGATCCAATAGGCACCGAAGTTAAGCCTGTGTTTACCACACCTTTTGAACCTGTCAGGGCAGCACAACCTATCAATGGCGTGCAGGGTAGCTTATTTTAAGCGCCCTTGTATATTATTTTACAACTTATTATATTGTATCACCAAACAATATCACGTTATGAACCTATTTGAAGGTGAGAAGATCATCACCACGACCGACAACAATGTTATCATCCTAACTACTCATCGTATTCGCTCAACCAACAGCTTAGGTTGGGGACATCGTGAAACAACTTCTATGATGCTCGATATGGTGAGTTCGATTAAAACAACTTGCAATAGCTATCCAATCCTCTTAGTTATAGCAGCTATAATTGGCATTGGTGGTTTTATCCTTGGCAATCAAAACAATTCGTCTTACGGCGTTTCCTTTACCATTGTCTTAGCAATTATATTAGTTTCTATATATTTCGTAACCAGAAAACATGTTTGCATGATTGCCTCAAGCGGAGGTTCAAGGATTGTTTTCGCCACATCAAACATGAGCCATGATGGCTTGATAAACTTTATTGATCGTGTAGAAGAAGCGAAGTATCGTAGCACCCTGAGAGCAGTAGTTTAACCATTCGCATAGAAAGATATGAACCACGATACAATTACGACAAAACAAGTAACCTTAAAGGTCAGCGAAGGCTTTTTAGCCACTGCAAATAACAGCGATCAAATTACTGCTAAGGAGTTTGGTGAACAATTTGCCAAAGGCGTTGTAAATAAACTATTCCCCAAGTCAGTTGAATACGGAGATATTCAAAGCCATTTCAACACTGAACGACTTAACTCTTTCAACTTCACTGGCTTTAAGGAACTGGTAATTGGCACTCATTATCTAAGAAAAAAGCTAACATCAGAATTGCATCATTTCTCTAATGAATTGCGTGCAAAATCTCAAAGCCTTGACAATCGCAAGTCATCGTTACTTAGTTTCCTGTATAAGAAAAAGATAGCAACGGAAACCGGGTTAGTAGAACAGCTTTCAAATCAAGTTAATTCTCTTAAAGAATCGCAATTGGGATCAAGTGTTGATCTTAAATATCAATATGAAAATTCTTTGCTAACAGATGCATATTCGGACTTGACAAGCGCTTTTACTACGATGAAATCAGCCATCAAAATCTGGGATGTTACTACCGCTCAAATGAATTTAGACACTAAAGCAGCAGCAGGCACATCTATTGACCGGCATGAGGTTAAATTCGATTTCAAAAGGTTGGATATACTGTCTACCAATGAAAAGGTTTTGCATGTCGAGAACTTCAATGGTGGTGACTTTTATTTCTACCCGATGTTCATTATTTATTTCAAAGGACGCGAGGAAATCGCGATTATAGATTATACAGACCTATATATCGAATATAAGGAGCAGCAGTTCTTAGAAAGGAAAGAAGATATAGTGAGTGACGTAACAACAATTGGCGAAACCTGGTATAGAGTGAATAAAGACGGCTCACCCGATAAGCGATTTGTTGGGAACTATAAAATCCCAATAGCATTATACGGATCGATCCATTTTAAAAGTCCCTCTGGGATCAATGAACTTTACTACATCAGTGATCATAAGAAAGCTAAGCACTTCTATGAACAATATTTAAACTATCAAGCGCACGTTCGTAACTCAAGCTATGAAATGATTTCGCACTCAAATACATTGTTAGACGGAGGACATACAGGTAATGGTTAACAAATCAAACGCCAGGTTTATCAGCTTGGCGTTCTGCATTAGCAATATTTTATTATTGGCTACTTCGCAATATTGATTGCTTTAGTATCTGTAACTACAATCTCCGGCTTGCCTTTAAAGTCGATAACTGATCCTTGTACCGTTATTGCTTTATCAGTTATCTAACCAGCTAATTGTTTAGCGTTACCTTTTAACACAACAGTTAGTAATTGATTTGGATAGACTGTGCGTAAGATGCAAACACCTCGCAAACAGGACAATTGGCTTTGAATTATCAAATCAAATGATTAGGTTTATACTAACAACCTGAACAATCATGAAAAGATGCGTTATCGTCCTTAGCCAGGCTATTGGAACTCTACAACCAGCTTCAACCCATCCGCCTCACCAACATACAAGAACCTCGCTACCTGCGAAGGTGAAAGTCCATGTTGTGCTTGCAAGAATTGTAAGTATTGTAAATGCTATGCTAAGCAAGGCTTAACGTGTGGCGTTTGTAAGAAATAACCAATAAAAAATATGTAGTGACACAAACTTCATTATAAGTTAGTATATGAAAAAAACTTTACGACAGAAATGGCAAACTTTTACTTTCTCCGAAAGGTTTACGGCTATTACCTCGGTTGGAGGAATAGTTGTGAGCATAGTTGGTTTAACTTTGGTAATTATAAGCTTAAAATCAAGCGAGAAGATTGCAAGTACAAGCACCTATCTTCAAACTTATGCCTGGACAATAGATGTTGACAAAGCCTTCATTGAACATCCTGAAGCAAAGGGCTATCTATATGAGGATATTGCAAAACTAAAATCTAATTCCAAGTACAAACAGGATAAAGCCCAATTAGATGTGATATTGGAACTTATGCTTGACAGTTATGATGCAATTCTAAACAATACAAGTTACTTTAAAATCTACCCAGACCAGTATCAAATTTGGATGAAAACAGTAAAAGACAACTTCAAACGTAGTGCTGTCCTCCGAATGAAGTTTGAAATGGATAGTGATGAATATAGCTCTCTATTAGATCAGGCGTACAAACATAGATTAGATAGGAAATGAATGACACTTATGCGTGCATTTTTAATTTAACCTCGAACTCATTTGTAAAGCTATCAGATTCAGTAACCTTTTAAAGCAAGTGGTTGGAATGCCAATTACACACAAACTTTGAGAACCAATCATAAACCAAAATGTCACGTATTAGAATAGCAGGACTACTTATCTTTCTCTTAGGAATCGGAATGTTAATCTTCGGTGCAGGTATGTTCACATATCGCGGAGACGCTTTAACTCCATTTGTTTCTAAGCTTGGAGAGTTTTCGTTCAATTATTGGATCCCGACTGTAATCATAGGTATCGCACTGTTCATTGCAGGCCGAAAGAGTAAATAAGCTTAGTGAAATGTAATTTAAAGGATCAAACTACCAACACTACCTCGTTCTAAAGTTCTAACTTTTCTTAAACTTTCACCTTTATAGGGCAATTACAACATCATAGAGGAAATTAGAAAGGCAATTGAGAAGTCTACCTTTTAAATGAAACTGCCTGAACTGCCTTTATCCCTTCAAACCTAACCTTCTTCAATTTACAATCTACTACACGTTAGATAACAGGGGGCTATAAAAGCCCTTTTTTGTAAACCTTGTAGTAAGTAAGTACATCCTCCACCAAATATTCTGTTCTGTGTGGATGATAATAATTTGCTATATCCAACGGTAGCATTATATTTATGAATACAACCGACACCAATCATGAAATTTTGGTTTATTATGGCTATTGCTATTCTAATGTCTATTAGCTCTCATGCTCAAACTGCATTGCATCTTTATGGAGGCAAAGATCATGATAAATACCTTGGATGCCTAAACTGTAACACTTACGACAAAAACTCAATATGGAATGATTACGGGTCATTTGGATCATCTTATAGTAGCAGTTCCATATGGAATGAATACGGTACGTACGGTGGAGAATATAGTCCTTATTCACCTTTTAATAACTATGCACAGTATCCTCCAGTTATCGTTGATAAAGACGGAAACTTTTATGGCTATCTCACTGTAAACACCTATCACGATAAACGGGCTGAAAGCCAAATTGCTTTGATTATCTATAAGTACTGGAACTTAATTGAAAAAAACGTTTCCGATTGGTACGCTAAAATATTTAATTAAAAGGTAGAACTTGTTAAGGAAGTGAGACAATGAATTATTAAGCAAAGTTACGCTTATAGCTGCTGCAGCGTGACAAGGAACTACGGCATAAACACAAGCCTACGCACTACCTTTCATTTATTCCGTTCCTCCTTGCACTTGATTGCTATAAGCGTGCGTGGGCATTATAATTCATAATCTCAATTAACAATATGCGCCAAAAGTGCGCCAAAATACACCAATAAAACATCAAAACACGAAACAGAAAGTCTAAATTAGCAAATCATCAATCCACTCAATTAATTAACTAACAACTATCAAAAACAGCGTTAAGAGTATCAATAGCACATTATAGCCAATAAAAAAAGCCCCTTAGATAAATCTAAGAGGCTATACAAGATGTGATCCCATTTGGATTCGAACCAAAGACCTACAGATTAGAAATCTGTTGCTCTATCCAGCTGAGCTATAGGACCATCGCATTTAAATTACAAATATACATATGGTTTCGAACCCATGGCATATTGTATAATTTTTTGCGGTGCAAATATGCAAAATTATGCTGAAAATAACAATCAATTTGCTAATTGATTTACTACAAGCTGTTTAACAGCCTGTTACTTTGAAACCAGGGCAAGCTTACCTTTGTTTTTAATTTTGCTACAAAAGGTGTCCGTCCGTTCAAACGTGTAACAGTTGTCCGTTGCCCAATCAATAAAATCAGCTATCCTGGCGGCAAAGGCTTCACCTGAGTTTTTTGAAACATAGCCAGGAAACCCGAACTTTTCTTTGTCGTGCAGATCGGTAAATTCCCAGGGGTGAAAATACAGGTTCAGGTAACCATCTTTTTTATGCGTTGCCGCACTCATCAGTTTTAACAGAGAGAGCGGCAAATTATGAAAGCTTAACCAAAAAAGCGGAAAACGCAGCAGCGGTGAAACCGAAGCCGGAATCTGCAGCACATCATGATCATAAAACCAGCTGCGCGGTTTATTAAAGTTATTGTACCGGCCAGGCAGCCAGGTTGGGTTTATGGATGAGTTATATTCATAACCGGCTTTTGCAATCTCAGCCTCATCAACGGGCATCATCCGGGCCATCCGGAAGCCCGTTACATCAGTCCCCGAAATATCCTCCAAAGCCAGTTTTGACAACCTTAAATGTTCGGCCTTAAAATCAGAATGATAATATCCGTGTGAGGCTATCTCGTGTCCATCGGTTACCATCTGTTTGATGATATCAGGCTTATTGATAGCGTAATTAGCCGTACAAAAAAAAGTAACTTTTATGTTCTTTTCTTTCAGCAAGCTGAGTATAGTATTGGTACCCTTGGTTGAAATTTCAAGCTGCTCATCAAACGATATTGATTTACCGTACTCAAACGGCATATCAAACTCCTCAACATCAAACCCTAATAAAATCATTATTTACAATAACAACGTTTGATGAACGGATAATATAATGCGGCCGGTGTTTTGACTGCATAAATATTTTGCCTACATAAACTCCTATAACACTCATTACAAGCAATTGCAAGCCACCAAAAAAGGCTATAGTAGCAATAATTGATGCCCAGCCCGAAACAGCGTAGCCTAAAAAATAGCTAACAAGCACGTATGGAATATATAGAATAGCCAGCGTTGAAAAAAACAAGCCAATTAACGAAACAATATATAATGGCCTGGCGCTAAACGCTACAATACTGCCTACAGCAAGTTTAACCAGTTTTGGGAAGGAATAACTTGCCTCACCGGTATGCCGCTTTGATGGTACATAAGGGATGCCGATCTGCCTATAACCTGCCCATTTAATTATCCCCCTGAAAAAGATCTCGTATTCGTCAATAAGCTTAAGCTGTTTTACCACTTTCTCGTCAATCAGCCTGAAATCGGCAGTACCATTTTCCATCTTGATATCCGAAAGCATATTGAGGCCTTTGTAAAACAACTTTGAAGTAACTTTCTGATAACCTTTACCATGCGGGTTTTCACCTTCTCGATAGGTGTAAACAATATCATAGCCATTTTCCCAAAGCTTTAACATCTTCAGGATCAGTTGCGGTGGGTGCTGCAAATCGGCATCCATGGTTATAACAGCATCGCCATGGGCCATGGCTATACCTGCTTTAAGAGCATAATCTTTGCCAAAGTTGCGCGAAAGCTCTACATAAAAAACATTAGTATGCAGCTCGGCATTAATCTTTAATTCATTCAGGGTATTATCACGGCTTCCGTCGTCAACAAAGATCAACTCATAGGCATATCCTGTGGGCGTAAGTGTTTCACGAAGTTGCTCAATTAAATAACTAATGTTTTTTTCCTCGTTATGTGAGGGTATAACAATAGATATCTTTTTATCGGCAAGGTATGTCATAGCTATACTATGGATTTTTTTAATTGTAACAGGCGGTATTAGTAATTAAAGCTTATATTTGATTGCTATTTTCAGCGCATTCCTTTACATAAAAGACCTTACGATAAATTGTTACAAAACGTAACTGTCGTGGCCAATTTTAATAAAGAAGGACAAAAGACACAAAAACGTAACTTTCCTGTTACAAAAATAGTTAATAATTATCTATTAACCTGCAAATCTTTCGTATTTTTCAGTAAAAAAATAATTATTAAAACCCGTTTTATGCCAGGAAGCCTTTAAACCGCTGCCGGGGCCAATTCACTTTCTTTTTCTTTGGCAAAATCCCTGGTGAGTGTTTCATAAATTATTTTAAGCCAGATCAAAAAACAAGGTATCGATTTTAGTTTATAGGGGACAATATACTGTGTGCGGATATAAGACGGAAACAGATCTGAAGGTGAAAGACTGGTTATTAACAGCGCCAAAACCAACAGGAAAATCTCGAAGCCGGTTACCGGCCTGTTCAAATTCATAAACCAAACGGCTACCCCAACAAAAGCGATAATATAGGTTGATGATTCGGCCGAGCTGCTGAAGATCACTGCGAAGATCAATACTGATGAAAGGATCAACCGCTGATATTGCAAAAACTTATAAGCTCCTATGCGCAGGTACGACAGGGCAAACAGCACCAGCGCCGGCCCTATTACATACATATTTTTGAGGTCATCGTAATGAAAAGCTCTGCGGATAAAACCTGTAACGCAAATTTCCTGCATTACTGAATGTTGGTTACCCGAATTTTTAATCACCAGGTCGGTATACCAGTCATGATAGGTTTGTATTATAAACGCTGGAGATGAAATAGCCATCGGCAAAACAAACAACACTGCCGACCAGAATATAAAGCTCAACACAAATTTTGGTTTATTTGCCGAAAAGAAAAAGAAGGCAAGCCCAACAATACCGTACAGCTTGATGAATGCCCCAAGGGCTATCATCAGCGCAGCCCAAAAATCCTGTTCACGTTTTATAAAATTAAAACCTAATATGATCAGCGCCGCTATCATAGGGTTACTCTGTACATTGGCCGATGCAGTCATCAGTTCGTGTGCACACAACAAAAGCACAATAACATACTGATCCTTTTTCAGCGGTAATAACTGGACAGCCTTAAACAGGACAAACGCATTAAACAGCACCCATAAAATAACGCCGATACTATCGGGCAATATGGCAAATGGAGCCATTATTATCGAAAATATCGGTCCGTAGTGGTTCAGATCATAATAATGCTCGGGCTGATAAGCATACAGGTTATGCTGATGAATAGTGTTTAGAAAGTTATATTTAAATATGGTGTAATTGTTAAACCCCTGGTGGGCTAATACCCCTTTAATTACCAAAAATAGACTTAAACCAAACCATAAAGAATATACAAAGGGTTTGTTGCTGATAAGCTTAGCAAGTTTTTGCACGGATTAGGATATTTATAAATTTATGCGAAGATATAAATACGTCACACAATTATTACAAATCCCGAAATTAACTTGTGCTGTATTATCTTTGACCAAACCCAATCATTACCATGAATTCAAACCTCTCCCCCACTAATCATAATCCCTACCGCCGTAAATTTATCGGCCAGTTAAGTACCATAGCAGGTACCGCCGCGTTGTTATCAACTCCCTTTGCTGCAGGTGCCATCACCTTCGCTAAACCGGATGAAAACATGACAGTAGGGCAAATTATTGATCTGTTTATGAAACAGGTGCCGGGTGCCCCGTTCCCAGGCACAGTTGATACCTTAAAATCAGGCAACCGCGATATTGTGGTTACCGGCATAGTTACCACCATGTTTGCCACCATTGGTATTATTGAAAAGGCTATTAGTTTAGGTGCCAATTTTATCATAGCGCACGAGCCAACTTTTTACAACCATGTCGATGAAACCGCCTGGTTGGTCAATGATGATGTATTTCAATATAAAAAACAATTGCTTGATAAGCATAACATAGCCGTTTGGCGCAATCATGATACCATACACAGCCTTAAACCCGATGGCGTTGGCTTAGGTTTATTAAAACAGCTTGACTGGGTAAACTATTACAAGCCCGAAACTGGGAACCTGCTAAGCATCCCTCCTACCTCCTTAAGCTCCCTTATCGAAACCCTTAAAAAGAAACTACAAATTGAAAAGGTGCGCTACATCGGCAACCCAGTTCAAAGCTGCCAGAAGGTATTGCTGCTGCCCGGAGCAGCCGGTGGTAAAAGGCAGATCAGCGAAATGAGTACAAAGAAACCCGATGTATTAATTTGCGGTGAAATTTCGGAATGGGAAACTGCCGAATACGTAAGAGATGCCCAGGCTAAAGGTGATAAACTTTCACTTATTGTATTAGGCCATATTGCCAGCGAGGAGCCGGGTTCGGAGTTTATGATAGGCTGGCTGAAGCAAAACGTACCAGGCATTAAGGCTACGCACATCCATCCGGGCAATTCTTTATCGTTTATGTAACATAAAAGCCACGTTTTAGCATTAAATAAAGTCAATATTTTGTTAAATAATGTAACATTACGTACAATTGTAAATTACTCTGTTTTTAATTGTAGGGCGTGCTGCTTATCTGTAAACTTTACATTTAAAAAAAGGTTTAATTTACCTGATTAATTATTGATAACATTGGCACGAAAGCGCCATTAAAAGTTTAATTTATACAAGAAAGTAGCTGTAATTTAAGTAAAAATCGCAATTTTCATTTTTTGAAATACAAAGTGTTTTTTTTACAATAAGTTAATCCTACTTTTAACCGATTTTTAAAAAAACAAAATTTATGATCATAATTGCTGACGGTGGCTCAACCAAAACAAATTGGTGCCTGGTTACCGAAGAGGGAAAAAAAGTTTACTTTAATACCGAGGGTTATAACCCATACTTTTCAAGTACAGAGTATATTATACAATCACTGAACGAAAGCCTGCCTACCGATCTTGAAAAAAACCAGATCACCGAGGTAAATTACTACGGTGCAGGTTGCTCAACCCCCGAAATGCGCAAGATTGTTGAGGAAGCTATGAAAGTAGTTTTCGCCGGCGCAAAGGTTAATATCGGTCATGACCTGCTTGCGGCTGCCCGTGCCCTGCTTGGCAACACCGAAGGTTTTGCTGCCATATTAGGTACCGGAACCAATACCTGCATTTATGATGGTAAAGAAGTTGTACAAAATATCGATTCGGGTGCATACATCCTGGGTGATGAAGGCAGCGGTTGCTACATCGGCAAAAAATTGTTAACTGATTATCTGCGCGGATATATGCCCGAGCCTGTACGTAACCTTTTCTGGGAAACCTATAAGCTTACACCCGACGATATCAACGAGCAGGTTTACACTCAGCCACGCGCTAACCGTTTTTGCGCAAGCTTCAGCAAATTTGTTTACGATAACAACGTACATATCGAATACTCACGCAACCTGGTACGTACCTCGTTTGAGGATTTCTTCCGTAACTTGGTAACCCACTACCCTGATTATCAAAAATACACTTTCAACTGCATTGGTTCAGTAGGTTATAACTTCCGTAACGTGCTGGAAGAAGTGGTTACCGAAAATGGTATGGTTGTTGGCAACATCATCCGCTCGCCTATAGATAACCTGGTGAAATACCATTTGGAATTAGCACCGAGCTCTTTATAAGAAGAGAGCTGAGAAGCAAGACGTCAAGAATCAAGACCTAAGAAGTTAAGATTTTAAGATAACGAAGGGCTGGAAAATTTTCCGGCCCTTTTCTTTTTAGTATTCTACGAAGCAATCGCCAACCGCATCCTCTCCCCCGTCATACCCTCTCCGCACGTCATTGCGAGGCACGAAGCAATCGCGAACTGTACAGGGTCACCTGCATAGCCCCTCTGCAAATCGGGGATTGCTTCGTACCTCGCAATAACGTGATGATGATGAATGGGGATTGCTTTGTTCCTTACAGCAATGACGTGGTTATGAATGCTTCCGTCCGTCCGCATACCTGTGTCACTATTCTTACAGACATATAACGGACATACATAGCTACCGCATCCTCTCCACCCCGCCATACCCTCTCTCCGCGCATCATTGCGAGGCACGAAGCAATCGCGAACTGTACAGGGTCACCTGCATAGCCGCTCTGCAAACCGCGGATTGCTTCGTACCTCGCAATGACGGGTGGTGAGCATGTTGTAAAATAAAAAAAGGCCGGAAAATCTTCCAGCCCTTTTTTATATCTAACTTCCTGGTTCCTGAATCTTGATTTCTTTTATCTTAAAAAACTTCTTGACTCCTGAATCTTGACCTCCTGCTTCTATCTCAAACCAAATTCATATCGCCCTGAAAAATCTTCCCGTACTTGCGTTTATCAAACTTGTAAAGCTTGGCGGCACGGTATGATACGCCCTTTTGCTTCTCATCAAGCTCTTTCAAAAAGCCGTAGCTCAGCATTTTTTTGCGGAAGTTTCGCTTATCCAGTTTCTTATCTAAAACAGCCTCGTAAAGCGATTGCAACTGTGTTAAGGTAAATTTTTCGGGTAGCAGCTCAAACGCTATCGGCTGATAGTGCAGGCGTCGTTTTATTTTATTGAACCCGGTTTTGAAGATCTCACTATGGTCGAACGCCAGTTTAGGCAGCTCGCTTACCGGGTGCCAGAACGCTTTTTTGGCGTATTGCGTTATCGGTCGTAACTCCTTTTGCCCGTTTATGCGGATGAGCGCATAATAAGCCACCGTAATTACACGGCCCTGCGGGTGGCGGTTTACTTCGCCAAAAGTATGAAACTGCTGCATGTGCATATCCCGCAGTCCCGTAAGTTCATACAGGATCCGCTCGGCAGCATCATCAATACTCTCGTCCTGCTCAACAATATAGCCGGGCAGCGCCAGCCAGTCTTTATATGGCTCCTCGTTCCTCTCAATGAGCAAAATTTTAAGCTCGCCGGCTTCAAAGCCGAATATCACGCAGTCAATTGAGAATACGGAATCAAACTTGGGTAACATTAGTTCCAAACTATTAGTGAGATTTAGTTAATAAGTTTAAATATATAGCCTTAATTCCTAATCCAAAAAAAAATAAATAAAATTTAATGGTGTAATCTACACACACTATCTTCGTAGCGTAAAATTAAGGAGCGAAAGATGCGTAAAATTTCAAAAATAGGGGTTTTAACTTCAGGTGGTGATGCCCCCGGAATGAACCCCTGTATCCGTGCTGTTGTAAGGACCGCACTGTATAACGGACTGGAAGTTGTAGGTGTAAGGCAGGGCTATAAAGGCCTTATCGACAACGATATGTACGAAATGGATAAACGCTCGGTAAGTAACATCCTTAATTTGGGCGGCACTATTTTAAAGACAGCACGCTGCCTGCCTTTCAAAACCGACGAAGGCATGGAGATAGCTTATCAAAACGCTAAAGCCCGCGGTATTGATGCCCTTGTGGTTATTGGCGGCGACGGTACTTTTACCGGCGCGCTCCGCTTTTCGCGCAAGTATCCCGACATTGCTGTAATGGGTGTACCCGGCACAATTGATAACGACCTTTGTGGTTCTACTTATACCCTTGGCTTTGATACGGCTACCAATACGGTTATCCAGGCCATTGATAAAATTCGCGATACTGCCGATGCGCACGACCGTCTTTTCTTTATCGAGGTTATGGGCCGCGATTCGGGTGCTATTGCTTTACGTGCGGGTATTTCATGCGGTGCCGAAGCTATTTTACTGCCCGAGCGTACTACCGCTATTGACGACCTGATCAAAAACCTTAAAGAGGGCCATATGAACAAAAAGTCATCGAGCATTGTAATTGTTGCCGAAGGCGATAAAAACGGCGGTGTTTATGACGTGGCAAAGGCTGTACAACAGGAAGTTAAAAATTACGATATAAAAGTTACTATCTTAGGCCACTTGCAACGGGGCGGCGCACCATCAAGCTTTGACCGTATTTTGGGCAGCAGGCTTGGTTTTGCAGCAGTTAACGCTTTGGTTGCCGGCGAATCACAAAAAATGGTAGGTTTGCAGGCCAACCAGATTTTGATGACAGACCTGGAAGCGGCACTTAACCAGCATGAGTTTAAGTTAGAAGACGACCTTTTACAAATGATGGATATATTATCGATATAAAAGATTAATGATTGCAGTTGTTTATAGCGGATCGTACTTTGCACATTGGCGGCTTACTGACAAAGGGAGAACTGTTGCTTCCTTTAAAACCAATGGTATAAACCCCTATTTTAACGACGAAAAGCACATTACCCAGCTCCTCAATAAAAACATCAACCTCATACACCACGCCGAAGAAATAAAACGCATTTATTTTTTTGGCGCCGGGGCTTCGTCAGACGAGCGGAGACAGCTTGTGCATAATGCACTTTCATCGTTTTTTAAGTTTGGTAAAGTTACTGTTGAGCATGATATTGCCGGGGCAGCTATTGCCTGCTGTAAAAATGAGCCGGGTATCATAAGCATTTGCGGCAGCGGTACCAATGCCGCCTGGTACGATGGTAAAAGAGTTTGGCCAAACAATTACGGCCTCGGTTATATCCTGGCCGATGAAGGCTCGGGCAACTGGCTGGGCAGGCAGCTTATTAAAGGTTTCATGAACAATACCCTGCCCCCAACTATCCGTAAAAAGTTTATCCATAAGTACGATGCCGACCGTAAAAACCTGCTCGAAAAGGTTTATCGTCAAAAACAACCGGCTTTATTTTTAAGCTCGTTCACCGATTTTTACCTCGATAACAAAAACGATCATCATCTGCAAAACGTCATAAAAAAAGGATTTAGCACGCTAATTTCTACATATTTGCTACCTTTATATAAGCAACATCCGGCAGCCTCCATTCACTTTGCAGGCTCGGTTGCTTTTAATTTTCAGGAACATTTATATGAAGCTGCTGCCGACGCAGATCTGCAAATCACTAACATAATTAAAGAACCCATAAATAATTTATTAACCTACTATTCAAATAAAAATTAAAAAATCATGAAAATAGGAATTAACGGTTTCGGCCGTATTGGCCGCCTGGCATTCAGAGCTGCAATGGAAAGACCAGACATTGAAGTTGTTGGTATTAACGACCTTGTTGAGCCAGATTACATGGCTTACATGTTAAAATATGATTCAACTCATGGTCAGTTCAAAGGCACTATTGCTGTTGAAGGTGGTCATTTGGTTGTTAACGGTAAAACCATCCGTGTTACTGCCGAAAAAGATCCTGCAAACCTTAAATGGGGCGAAGTAGGTGCAGAGGTTGTAATTGAATCAACCGGCTTGTTCTTAACCCAGGAAACTGCTCAAAAACACATCGACGCAGGTGCTAAAAAAGTAGTAATGAGCGCCCCTGCAAAAGATGATACCCCTACATTTGTAATGGGTGTTAACCATAAAGAGTTGAAAGCCGATCAAAACATCGTTTCAAACGCTTCATGTACCACCAACTGTTTAGCCCCTATCGCTAAAGTATTGGATGATAACTTTGGTATCGAAGAAGGCTTAATGACTACTGTACACGCTGTTACAGCTACTCAAAAAACAGTTGACGGCCCATCGGCTAAAGACTGGAGAGGTGGCCGTGGTGCTTACCAAAACATCATCCCTTCATCAACAGGTGCAGCTAAAGCGGTTGGTTTAGTTTTACCTCAGTTAAAAGGTAAATTAACAGGCATGTCATTACGTGTACCGGTTGCCGACGTATCTGTAGTTGACTTAACTGTACGTTTGAAAAAAGGTGCATCTTACGAAGCCATCAAAGCAGCTATGAAAGCAGCATCAGAAGGCGAATTAAAAGGTATCCTTGGTTACACTGAAGATGAAGTTGTATCTGAAGACTTTAAAGGCGATGCACGTACATCAATTTTTGATGCCAAAGCCGGTATCGGTCTGAATGATAACTTTGTTAAAGTTGTTTCTTGGTACGATAACGAGTGGGGTTACTCAAACAAACTGATCGACCTTGTTCAGGAACTTGGCAAATTATAATTGCTGATTTTTAGATCATATAAAAAACGCCCTTCGGATAGCCGGAGGGCGTTTTTTTTGTTATAAAACATAAGCTACTGCCCCCCACGTCATTGCAAGCACAGCGTGGTAACCGCATGCTATACAGGGCCGCCGTTGCCCACCCCACCCGTCATTACGGGGCACAGCCTGTCCCGAACTTGCTTCGGGAAAGCAATCGCTAACTGTACAGGGAGGATTTGTATAGCGCACCCCTTAATCAACTAACCTCTAACCTCCAATCACTAATCTCTCAACCCGGGCGTTGCCTCCGGCCCGAGCTTTCCGTTGCAAGTCCTCGCCTTTCCTGCCCGCAATGCCAACACAGGCTGTGGGCTTTACACTGCAATCCCTAACGCGGCCTGTGCTCATCGTCCGTCCGTCACCCTGTGCCCAATATTCACTTTAACTTCGCCGGACACCTACTACTTCCACTTTCTTCCAGTCTGTGGTAGGTGGTTAACCATTACCGAAGTTTATTAACTTCGGTATTTAAACAACATAGCTAATATTAAATTGATAATTTTGGTTTAAGGACAACGTAAACACTAAACCATGAATATATTTAAAAAGTTATTCGGCAAAAAAGACACTAACATTGAAGAAGTGCCTTCTGCGCTGGAAAATGTAGTTCCTGATCAACCTGAAATTAGCGGGAATACAGCCCCAATGACGGAAGAAATTGAAGAAGCACCCTTTACGCAAGAAAAGGTAGCTGCCGCTCAACCCGAAGCTAATGAATACACCCTCCCGGCCGCTGAGGAACTTAAAAAGGCATTTGACGAAAAATTCAGTTTCGATCGTTCTGAAGAAAACTTTGAGATTGAAATGTATAATTCGATAAAAAGATATTATTCAAGGCCAGACCTTGACATTAGATTTAATTTAACAGATGCAAACGGCATAACTTACAAGCCACATGAAGCTTTTAATGCTGTATTTGACAAATGGAAAGAAATTCGCTCCAAATGGGACAGGCGTGGACTATTATTTAGCTTTTGGGATGAAACGGAATCTAATAAAATAGGAAAATGGCAAATTATTGAACGCTATAATAACGACCGTAAACCTGTTGAGGCCGGGGAATATTTTAGTAAAAATGTAAAGGACGACGATTTGAATGACGCTTTGGTATTGGTTGCAATGGCCAAAACAAACAGGCTTTTATCCAGATTGGAAAAAGCGCGGAAGATTATTGAGTACGCCTTTGAGAATGTGCCAAACCACCCTAAAGTAAGGGTTGAATATGCTAATATTTTGCACCTTCATGGAAATGAAAGTGACAAACAAAAGGCGCACAATTTGATTGATGAACTATTAAAGGAAAAGATTGCTGCCTCGGATCAAAAAACAATAGGGCTTCTCAATTATTTCTGTTTCTCGAAAGCTTATATTGATTCATCAATTTTTGCAGCTTCATTTTTACACGCGGGCAACGCCGATTTGAAAGCCTGGGATTTGTTGGCCGAAGAATATTACTATTGCCCGGTTTTTAGGTATGAACATGCAGTGAAATTGACAAATACCAACGAGCCCATGCTTGCTCTCGCAAAATTAAATTCGTTGGCAGATGAATTTCCCTGGTACGAACAAGGCGTTATAGCGGCGATAGACATTATAAATCAATTTCGTTCCCAAATGAATAATCTCCGATTTATGGAGGATGAGTTACAACGGCTAAATCACTATCTGTCGGTACACAAACAGCATGGTGGTGATATTTGATGTTTTGAATATTTAACAGCCCCCCGCTGCCGCAAGCGTCCTCGCTTGTGGCCCGCGTTTAGGTAAACAACCTGATGAGCCGCTTGCATAGCTTAGCATGATGCCCACAAGCGAGGACGCTTGCGGTAGCGGTGGTGATAACAGTCCTTTATGTCCACGCACATTTTCCGTACACCGACACACTGGGATGGACGGACATACAACAATCCCGTAACCAATGCTGCTTTGATGTGCATAGCTACGGGATTGTTGTTTGTTGCAACGAAAAGCTAAAGACGGTTGCCTGGTTATTGTTCGGCTTAACCGCTGAAGTTAATAAACTTCAGCCATGGCCAACCACGGGCTACGCTAAACCCGCGGCAGATTTTCCTTTCTTGCCTCTTGATTCTCAAAGTCCTGCCTCTAAAAATCACCAGGGTGTTTCGCCATAATCACTAACGTATTTGCCTGTTGGGCCATCGGCATCAAGCATAGCGTATTCAACTATTGGTGCTGCGCCATCTTCAACTGCCTTTGGGCCCTGGTTGCCATTAAACTCGGTATTAGTATAGCCGGGGTTTACCATGTTTACCTTTACCTGATCTTTCAGATCAAAAGCCAGCGCTACGGTATAAGCATTCAATGCCGTTTTTGACGGACCGTAAGCTGCCGATTTAAAGTGGTAATACTGCCATGCAGGATCGTTATGATAAGCCAACGAACCCAGATCGGAAGTGACATTCACTATCCTTGGGTTTGGCGACTTTTTTACCAGATCGATAAAAATACGCACCGTGCGGATCACACCGAAAAAGTTGACTTCAAAAACCTGTTTCATGGTATCATCGCTTGTTGCAGCGGCTGGCTGCGGAAACGCACCCGGAATACCCGCATTATTGATCAACACATCCAGGTGATCAATCTTAGCAGCCAGCTCATCATGGGCTTTCTGTACCGATTGTTCGCTGGTAACATCTATCAGCAATAGTTCAATATCATTTAAACCTTCGGCTTTAAGCTCATCAACGGCTTTTTGGCCCCTATCCTGATCACGACTGCCCAGGTAAACGTAGTAACCGGCGGTAGCCAGCTGGCGGGCGGTTTCCAGGCCAATACCTTTATTGGCACCGGTTATTAAAACTGTTTGTTTTTCCATAACACAAAGCTATGGCTGCGCAATATTTATACCGCTGCACATAGCAGGGCATTAACTGTACATTTCCCGGATTTGCGTCCGGAAGGCTATGGGCGTGGTATCGCTAAGGCGTTTAAAAAAGCGGTTAAAGTAGGCGGCATCCTCAAAACCCAGCTCATCGGCAATTTGCTTAACCGATAGTTCGGTATGCAGCAGGCGGCGCTTGGCCTCCACAATCAATCGCTCATGAATATGGGTTATGGCTGTTTTGCCGCTTTGCTGTTTAATAACTTCGGTAAGGTGGCCGGGCGTTAAGTTCAGTTTTTCGGCGTAGGCGGCAACATCATGCTGACTGGCATAATGCTCCCCAATTAGCGCCTGGAAGCTTTTGAGCAGGCAATAGTTTGGGGTAACGCAGGTTTCGTTATACTGTTCGCTGTACAGCCTGCTCAGGTATATCACCAATACCCGCAGCCAGGAGGTAAGCATCTGGTTGCGCCAGCTGCCATCGGCATTAAACTCAAGCAGCATGTTGCGCATGGTATCCTCCACAAAAGTCAAATCGGCAGGGCTAAGCTTTATTTCGTGTGCGGCGGCAGGGTTTTGAATAATGGGCAGCTGTTTAAGTATGCGGTTGTCTTCCAGCTGTAAAAACTCGTCGGTAAAGCTCATCATTAAGCCCTCTGTGGGGCCCGCATGCTCTTTCAGATGTACCTGCTGCGGTACGGTAAAGTAAAAAGTATCGGGCTTTACGGTATACGGCACAAAATCAATCCAGTGCCTGTTAGCACCGCTTTTAACCAGTACAAAAAGGTAATAATCCTTACGGTGCGGTTGCAGAAATGCCGGATCGAGCCTGAACTCGCCGCAATGCTGGTTGGCTTCGCGCACATCTATCATGGCATTACGCTGCTCATTGTTGTGCTGCAGTGTAAAAGTAGGAATAACAGTTTTTTCGGGTGCAGTTAAAACAGCCATAAAGCAAAGTACGCAATTTTTGATGTTGTTTAAACAGCCAACCAACAGCGGATTGTAAATGTTTTGGGGATAAATTATTCAACCAGCCCGTACTTTGTCCAAAATACCGCTATGGTTTATTGATTACGGTTTTATGTAACCTTATTTTAGGGCATTCTGAAATAGCAAAAATAAAGATCCAAGCTTACTCAGATCTTCATTTTATAGTAACATATCAATTTGTCCATACCCAGTTCCGGATCTCCGGCATATCCTCGCCATGGGCATTAATGTATTGTTTATGTTCAACTAACTTATCCTGCAGTTTTTGTTTCAGGTAAGTGCCTTTACTGCCGGTTTGCGGCAACCGGTCTATTACATCGATAACCAGGTGAAACCTGTCCATTTCATTCAAAACGGTCATATCAAAGGAGGTTGTTATAGTGCCCTCTTCCTTATAGCCCCGCACATGAATATTAGGGTTGTTGGTACGGTTGTAAGTTAAGCGGTGTATTAACCAGGGGTAACCATGGAAGGCGAAAATAACCGGCTTGCCCGTAGTAAAAAGCTCATCAAAATCATGATCGGTTAAGCCGTGCGGATGCTCGGATTTCCTTTCAAGCTTTAACAGATCAACCACGTTTACTACCCTTATCTTTATTTCGGGCAGATGTTCTTTTAGTATAGATACCGCGGCCAGTGTTTCCAGTGTAGGCACATCGCCACTACAGGCCATCACAACATCGGGATCACACTGCTGGTCATTACTGGCCCAGTCCCAGATACCTATACCCCGTGTGCAATGCTCAACCGCCTCGTCCATATCAAGCCATTGGGGCGATGGATGCTTACCGGCAATAACCACATTTACATAATGATAACTACGGAGGCAATGATCCATGACCGACAGCAGGCAATTGGCATCAGGCGGAAGATATACCCTTACAATCTCTGATTTTTTATTGATTACATGATCAATAAAACCGGGGTCCTGGTGGGTAAAACCGTTATGGTCCTGGCGCCACACTGTTGAGGTAAGCAGAATGTTCAATGATGCTATTTTTGTTCTCCATGGGATTTCCCGCGTAGTTTTTAACCATTTAGCGTGCTGGTTAAACATCGAATCCACAATATGAATAAATGCCTCGTAACAGTTAAAAACGCCATGCCTGCCTGTAAGCAGGTAACCTTCCAGCCAGCCTTCGCACTGGTGCTCGCTTAGCATTTCCATGACGCGGCCTGTCGGGGCAAGGTATTCGTCATGATCCTTTATTTCGGTATTCCATTGCCTGTTGGTGGTTTCAAAAATAGCCTCCAGCCTGTTGGATACGGTTTCATCCGGGCCGAAGATCCGGAAATTAGCGGGATTCTGTTTAATGACATCGCGCAGAAACCGCCCGGCCACATGAACATCGCCTTCGCCTTTTACCCCCGGTTCAGGAACTGCAACCGCATAAGTCATAAATCCCGGCATCCGCAGGGGTTTCAGTAATAAACCACCATTGGTATGAGGATTGGATCCCATCCGGCTGTCGCCTTTAGGGGCAAGATCAGCCAGTTCCGGCATCAACCTGCCGTTTTCATCAAACAGTTCTTCGGGTTTATAGCTCTTCATCCAGTTTTCCAGCAATTGAAGATGACTTTCAGGATCTGCCGCGGAAACCGACAATGGGATCTGGTGCGACCTAAATGTACCTTCTATCTTATATCCGTCAACTTCCTGCGGCCCCGTCCATCCTTTTGGCGATCTTAGTATAATCATGGGCCATTTGGAGTGTACACTGTTTGGATGTTCATAAGCATTGTATTTTATCTGTTTAAGCAGGTGCATGGCCTGCTCCAATGCTGCTGCCATAGCCTGGTGCATTAGTTCCGGTTCCGAGCCTTCCACAAAAATGGGTACATAGCCATACCCCCGAAACAACTGTTCAAGTTCTTCGCCCGAAATCCGGGCTAAAATTGTCGGGTTGGAAATTTTATACCCATTAAGGTGCAGAATAGGCAAAACAGCACCATCTGCCAGCGGGTTCAGGAATTTATTGGAATGCCAGGCAGTAGCTAACGGCCCGGTCTCGGCCTCGCCATCACCTACCACGCAAGCAACTATCAAATCAGGATTATCCAATACCGCTCCAAAAGCGTGGCTGAGTGAATACCCCAATTCGCCGCCCTCATGTATAGAACCAGGCGTTTGAGGCGATGCATGGCTGGAAATGCCGCCCGGATATGAAAATTGCGTAAAAAGCTTCTTCATACCCTCTGTGTCCTGTGTAATTTCCGGATAAACCTCACTGTAGGTTCCTTCCAGGTACGTCCCGGCAACCACAGCCGGGCCACCATGCCCGGGACCGGAAATATACAGCATGTTCAAATCATACTTTTTGATGATATTGTTGAGGTGGGTATAAATAAAATTTTGCCCGGGTGTTGTGCCCCAGTGCCCCAGCAGCATGTTTTTAACTTGCGTTAATTTCAGCGGCTCTTTTAACAAGGGGTTGTCGCGAAGGTAAAGCTGGCCAACCGAAAGGTAATTAGCTGCGCGCCAATAAGCGTTAACTTTACTTAACATCTCCGCAGTAAGCGGGGTTTGCTCTTCTATGATGATATCTTCGGTAACATTCATGTTTTATGATTCTAATAGTTGTTTATGAACAAGCATTTTGCTTATGATCTGTGCTATCATTAATTCTTCGTTGGTGGGCAGTACCCTTACCATAACCCTGCTTTCATTTACAGAGATCAGGGACGCATTTTCATCATTTCGCGAGGCATTCAGGCTTATGCCCAAAAACTCAAGGCCGTCACAGATCCTCGCTCTTATTTCGGGTGAGTTTTCGCCTATGCCGCCCGAAAACACAAGGATGTCTACACCGCCTAAAACAGCGGTATAAGCACCTATCCATTTTTTTACCTGGTAACAAAACAATGATACAGCCTCTGCCGACCGGATATCTGTATGTTGCTGCTCTAACAGGTCGTTCATGTCGCCGGTAGTCTGCGAGATGCCCAGCATTCCCGATTCGTGATTAATAAGGTGATTGAACTTTTCGGCCGAAAGGTTTTCGGTTTGGATCATGAGCCAGGCCACTCCAGGATCAAGGTCGCCCGATCGGGTGCCCATTGGCAAACCGCCCGCCGGGGTGAAACCCATACTGGTATCCATACTTTTCCCATCATAAACGGCAGTAACACTGGCGCCATTACCCAGGTGGGCAAGGATTATGCGAACCATAAGCGCCTGTTTACCAACCTGGCTTTCCAGCTCCTGCATTAAATAACTGTACGACAGGCCATGAAATCCGTAACGACGGATGCCGCGCTGATCAAAGCGGCGTGGTACAGGCAGGAGTTGAGCCACACGCGGCATTCCTGCATGAAAATCAGTGTCAAAGCAGGCGTATTGTGGTATCCGCGGGTGATACTTTTGGAATGCTTCTATCAGTGAGATCTCAACAGGTAAATGATCGGGGTCGTAAGGAATAATAAGT
The DNA here is from genome assembly GCF_042434235.1 of Mucilaginibacter angelicae. NCBI lineage: Bacteria > Pseudomonadati > Bacteroidota > Sphingobacteriia > Sphingobacteriales > Sphingobacteriaceae > Mucilaginibacter > Mucilaginibacter angelicae. The sequence continues at coordinate 244,298 of NZ_JBHLTS010000022.1, forward strand.
TTGAGTTCATCCAATAGTTCCGCGCTGATCAGCGTAGGTTTGGTGTGCGCCATACCCTGCACTACGCGGTGCCCGATGGCATTTATTTCGCTGAAATTGATCTGTTTTTCAAGCCAGCTTACCAGGAAAGTGACTGCCGAAACATAATCCGTTGATTTTGATTCGGTATCGGCACTGTGATTTGTTTTAAAATTGGTATAGCTAAGCCTTGAACCGGGCAATCCTATCCGGTTTAGTTGGCCACCAAATGTTTTTTCGGGGTTGGCCTCCTCTTCGTATAGCCCGAATTTGATACTGGATGAACCGGCGTTGATCGTTAAAACCATAAAGGTACATATTGGGGTATAATGATCTCACCCTCGCCTCTTTCAGTTCTTTTTTCATTTTCGATCATATCATACACCAGGTTGATGTGCAGGTCTTCATAATGATCGCGCCGGTACTGTAGTAATGTTTCTTCCCCCGAGGCTCCCTCATCTATAAGCTTATCAATATAATTAAGTGCACCTGCTTTGGCCATTTCCATTGCTTTGGAACGGGTAGCGTATCCATAAAATAATGGACTGTTAACAGGTAGCGTATATAACCTACCGGCAATAGTGCCAAGCACCTCGGTTGTATCGCCGATGAGCCAGTTCTCCTTTACAGGCCTGAGTTTAAGTCTCTGGAAATCATTTGTAGAAATTTCCGTTACTACGGTATCATTCTTAAACACACGAAAATAGCGGGCATAGTTGTTCTTTACCATTTTAATAATTTGAATAATTGTAGAAACAAAACCATTACCGAAGCAGAGAGTGGTAATTAAATTAGCGGTAACGAAAAGACAGATGAAATCACCGTTTAACTTAGTGACCATCTTTTAAGGCAAACAAGGCTTGTTGGTTTATGCCCTGCTTTAAGTATTGTATACTTAAGCAACCACCTCAATCACAATTTGTTTTAGCTAATACCGATTAAATAAAAGATAAGGAAGCTATTGGCAGAAGGCTGTTATCATGAGTAAGGTTTCAGAGCCTGCGGATTAAGCGCTTATGTAGCTCATTAAATAATAACGGGAGCGTTCATACTCCCGTTATTGGCTTGCCCAGGTGGTGACGCTTAAGCAAATATGCTTTTAATCTATTCGCCCTACTCCGTTTTCAAACTCTTCACCTGGTTCATTTGCATAGCCGCTCTGTGTAAAGTCGGGGATTCGGGAGAAGGGTTGCTTGTCCGTCTATTCAACTTTATTGAACACAGGGTGACGGACGGACAGGAGGTGATGCTTTTGCTCTTACTCAAGCGTCATTGCGAAGCACGGCCTGTCCCGAATTTGCTTCGGGAAAGCAATCGCGAACTATAGGGGATTATTATATAGTTATAATTTGATTTTTATAGGTATTAATGAGCTCCCTTTGGCAGGTCTGTCTTAGTGCCTTATAATGACGTGATTTTAAGTTATTGATTATTAAGTGTATTTTTTGATCGATTTATAAATATGGGCGTTGCCTGCGGCCCGTGCTATCCGCTCATACTACACGACCTGTCCCGATACCCATCGGGAGGCATTAGCCACAAGGCCGGTATCCGCTCCTATCACTAACGCGGCCCCCGTGTACCATTGCTAAAACATATTTTATACGTCATCACGGTTTTTTTCAGGATTTCCCTGATGGTTACTCGCAATGACGGATGGAGAAGGGACGCTTTTCCCCCTACTCCGTTTTCAAACTCTTCACCGGGTTCATCAATGCGGCTTTTACGCTCAAAAACGATACCGTTGCAAAAGCAATTAACATCACCAATAAAAACGGTATAACAAACAGGAAGGGGTTAATATCCATCCTGAAGGCATACGTTTGAAGCCATTTACTGATGGCATACCAACCTATCGGTGCCGAAATCACAAAGGATACTACCACCAGCAGGGCAAAATCTTTATACAACAGCCTCAAAATACTGTTAACTGAAGCGCCCAGCACCTTGCGGATCCCGATCTCCTTGGTACGCTGCACAATGGTGTACGATACCAGGCCAAATAAGCCCAGGCAGGCCACAAAAATGGCAATGCCGGTAAATACACCAAACACCTGCCCAAAGCGCTGGTCGGTTTTGTATTGCTCATTAAAATGCTGATCCAAAAAGAAATAATCAAACTGATCGCCGGGGAAAAAGCTGGCCCAGGTTTTCTTCAGATCAGTAATGGTTTGAGGCATATTGTTGGTGCTTACTTTTACAGAAACCGCCCCCCTTACATCGGGGATACAACGGAAAATTAAAGCATCGTAAGCATCATGTAACGATTGCTGGTGAAAGTTATCGGCCACACCCACTATAGTATAAACCTGTCCCCAAAAATCAATGCGTTTGCCCAAAGCGTCGGCAGGTTTACTGAAGCCTAACTGCTCAACACCCTTTTTGTTAAACACTACGCTATGCGGCTCATCGCCAAATTCCTTTGAAAATTTGCGCCCTGCAATTAGTTTTATATCATAAGCATTAAGGTAATCATAATCGGCACCGATAATGCGGTATTGCTTCCCTGCGCTTTGATCGGTGCCTACCAGCTTAATACCACCGGCATTCCATGGTACAGGCTCGCCGGGGATAGAGGTTGATACGGTTACGCTTTTAACGGCAGTCTGCGCCAGGCATTCCTGTTTAAATGAGCTCATGCTGCGGTAAAACGAATCAACCTTAACTAAGGGCGCTTTAATCACCAGGGTTTGATCTATTTTTACCCCTAACTTTTGGCTTTGCATGTACTTAAGCTGCCTGAACACAGTAAGCGAGCCTATCAGCAAAAATATGGAGGCTGCAAACTGGAACACCACCATTCCCTTGCGCAGTATAACCCCTCTTGGCGATGCCAGGATCTTGCCCTTCATCACCTCAACAGGTCTGAAAGCAGACAATACAATGGCCGGATAAAACCCGCTGAAGAACGAACCTAACACAAAGATCCCCAAAACAGCCAGCCAGAAAGCAGGCTTAGCAAACAGGGTGAAGCCCATCTGCATGCCCGAAATATTTGCAAATGCAGGCAAACAGGCCATAATGATGAGCAATGCAAGCCCTATCGCAATGGCATTAAGCATCATGGCCTCTAACATAAACTGTGTAACCAATTGTCCTTTTGCCGAACCAAGCGTTTTACGTACACCAACCTCTTTGGCCCTGCCAATGCCACGGGCAGTTGCCAGGTTGATATAGTTGATCCAGGCAATGATGATTACAAAAATGGCGATCCCTAAAAGCAGGTATACCGATTTGCCATCGCCATTAGGTTGAAACTCCAGCATCCGGTTAGAGTACAGGTGAATATCTTTTACCGGCTGCAGCTTATAAATGCCGCCTTCGCCCGAGCCGGGATATTTATCATAGGCCTTTTTTACAACAGGGATAAATTTAGATTCCAATACCCGCGGATCAACGCCCGGTTTAAGCAGCAGGTAAGTTGTACAGCCATCATTTAGCCAGGCATCGTCAAGGTTATAATCTTTATTAGGCGGATTTTCCTTAAGCAAAGTAGCGTACGACTGCATGACATCGAATTTCATATGCGTATTAGCAGGCATATTTTTCATTACGCCGGTTATTTTAAGCGGCTTATCTGTGTTAATGTACAGGGTTTGGCCAACCGGGTTAACACCGTGGAAAAGCTTATTGGCTATCTCTTCGGTAATTACGGCCGTGTTGGGTTCTTTAAGCGCTGTATTAGGGTCGCCATTAATAAGCGGAAATGAAAAGATTTTGAAAAAAGCTGTACTTACGTAGTAATCATTCAGGATCACCATTTTCTGATCTTTATAATTGGCGATAGTTTGGCCCGCCCCTACTATTTTTACATAATCCTCAATTTCGGGCAGGGCATCTTTAAAAGCCGTACCGGGGGCAAAAGCGCCACCCGCCCATTGGGTGCTTAACTTGCCGTTATTATACCTGTCCTGATTGATGCGAAAAACACGGTCTTTTTTGGTGTGGAAATCATCATAGCTCAGTTCAAAACTAACATATTGCAGTATAAGCAGGCATGCAGCCATACCAATAGCCAGCCCCACTATATTAATAGCAGAGAAAGCTTTGTTTTTAGAGAGGTTTCTAAAAGCAACCAGCAGGTAATTTTTAAGCATAATTGTAGGGTTTATGCCTGATAATTAGCCAATTACGTGCCTTTATTATAAATAACTGATTATTAATAAATTACAAAAAACACCAATCTACGAAAGTGTTCGTTTCCGCACAGTGGATGTGCGGTTGTGGGGCGGGCCTGAAAGTGAAATGGCGAAAGGTTTTCTTTCACTGGCGCAAGTATTGTGTGGTTGCCGGTGCGAGGGCTTACTTGTGCCTTCTCCCCCCTGTCTCGGGAAAGCACAAGTCCTCCGCCCTCCAACCCTAACACAAGACTTGCGCTAAAAAACGACCTTTCGCCTTTCGCCTCCAAAACTACTCTCCCGCCCTCAAACTCTTTACCGGGTTTGCAAGTGCAGCTTTGATGCTTTGGTAGCTAACTGTCAACAAGGTAAGCGTAAACGCCCCGGCGGCTGTTTCTACAAATAACCAAACAGAAAGATCAATATGATAGCTGTAATGTTGCAGCCAGCCGTGCATAATAAAGCCCGCAACCGGGGCTGCAATAAGTAAAGATACAATGATGAGCACCACAAAATCGCGACACAACAGCAGCCAGAGGTTAAGCACCGAGGCACCCAGTACCTTACGCACCCCTATCTCTTTGGTACGCTGCTCGGCCATAAACACAGCCATACCAAATAGCCCAAGACAACTGATCAGGATAGCCAAACCGGTGAACAGGCTTGACAGGGAGCCTACTTTTTTCTCTGCATCAAACTTCTTCTGATATTCCAGATCGGCAAATTTAAAATCGAAAGGTTCTTCAGGAACGTAGTTTTTCCATATATCGGCAACAGTGTTAAGAGCGGCCTGCAGGTTTTGTTTAGGGTTAAGGCGAATATTAAGGAAGTTACCCGCATCTTTATTGATAAAAAAGATACTTTGCTTAACCGGTTCATAGGGCGACTGCATCACCATATTTTTTATCACACCAATCACATGGTATTTTCGCCCCCACCAATCGATGGTTTCACCTACCGGCCTTTTCAGGTTCATATAACGAACAGCAGCCTCGTTAAGAATAATGGCCGATGAATCTGAAGGAAATGCGGGCGAAAAATCACGGCCTTCAACCAGTTTCCAATCTACCGTTTTTCCGTATGGCATACTGGCGCCTACCATCGCAAATTCATCGTTCATACTTGGATTTTTACCAGTCCATTTAAGCCCGCCTACAGTATTGTAGATGCTGGTCGTTGGGCTGCCCGATTCGGCAACGTCTACAACTGCGCCGCTGTTCAGTAAGTCATTGCGGAAAGATGCGAAATGGCTGTGGATAGCAGCCGAGTACATTTCCATCGAAAGCAGGCCGGCCCGGTTATAACCCACCTCGCGGCTTTGCGAATAACGCACCTGGCGAAAGATAACCAGCGTACCGATGATCAATATAATGGATACACAAAATTGCACCACAACCAATACCTGCCGCGGCAGTGCGGCCATTTTACCAGTCCGGAATGTACCTTTCAATACCATTACCGGCTGAAAACCTGAAAGATATAATGCAGGATAACTGCCGGCCAAAATACCCGTAAGTAAAGTAAAAACAAGCCCGGCCCCCCAAAACATTGGGCTGTGCCATAAAATCATGAGCGATTTATCGGCAACCTGGTTAAAGTAAGGCAAAGCAAATTCAACTATCACCAGCGAAAGCACAAAAGACAACAAAGCCAGCAAAACCGATTCGATATAGAATTGCAGGATCAGCTGCCCCCGTAACGAACCAACGGCTTTCCTTACACCAACCTCCCGTGCACGTTTTTCACTGCGCGCAGTGCTCAGGTTCATAAAGTTAATACAGGCCAAAAGCAGCACAAATACGCCAATAACACCAAAAAGCCACACATAGGTAACGGCACCACCCGTGTTAACCCCATTCTTAAATTCGGCATATAAGTGCCATTTGCTCATGGGGTGCAGCAGGATCACCGGTTTAAGTTTGGCACTTTCAGCATCCGCATTCCTTAGCTTAACATCTTTGATCTGTGCCGATACCTGGTTCAGATCCACACCATCTTTCAACTGTACAAAAAGATCATAAGAATTGTTCCCCCAGTCGCCCGTTGATTTCATGAGGTTCGGGTCGGCTATTTTGTATAAATCCCAGGCTGCCATAAAAGCCAGGTTGCTGAAAGTTGTGTTTGCCGGCAAATTATGGTAAACACCGCCTACCTTAACGGTCATTTTGTTATCCAGCTTTAATATTTTGCCGGTTGCATCAGCATTGCCGAAGAGTGCCTTCGCGCTTGTTTCTGTCAGCAAAACAGAAGAAGGATCTTTTAAGCCGGCCCGCGTTCCGCTGATCATGTGCAGTGTAAGCATATCGGGCATTTGTGCCTGTATATAGCTCCCGGTCATGGTAAGGTGTTTATCGCCCACACTGAGGATATGCTGCCAAACCCCGGAAGCCTGAACTACGTATTTGAAATTGTTGCCATAAGTTGTGCTTAAAGCATTGGTTAAAGGCAGGGGTACCATGTCTGATGTACTTGTTTCCCCATTATTTGCGCGGCTTTGCATCACCTGCGCAATCCGGTCATAATTCTGGTGGTACTTATCAAACGATAATTCATCGTTGATCCACAGGCCAATAATGAGCGCAACGGCCATGCCGAGGCTTAAGCCACCAATATTGATAAAGGCGGTTGATTGGTTGCGCAGCAAATTGCGCCAGGCGGTTTTCAGGTAATTACGAAACATGGGTATGCTTTTTACTGTAATTGTTTTCAGGCAAAATAATGCCAAATACAAAAACAACTGACATTCAACACATTAATAATTTCCACTCTTATTACCATGTGCGTTTTCGTTACAGCTACTGTGCAGTTTTGATCAGGAGGTTAGGGAATTTTTGTCCTGCCATTAAAAAAGGAATTGGGCACGGGGTGACGGACGGACAAGATGCGGGCTAAGTATAATGATATGGTGATTTACAACAAAAGCCAAATGGCCATCCGGTCAAAATAAAATTCACTAATCCTAAAAAACATTGAATTACAATAGTTTTATCCTTAACTTAAACACATCTTATTAACCTGATTATCAACCAATAAAACCCAACATTTTTTTTATTTGTTATGGATCAACCAAAAGTATTTATCAGCGTAGGTGGTACCACAACTGCCGAACAAGAGGAGTTTGTAAAGCACATTGAAGATAGGCTTCAGGCTGAAAACCTAACACCCAACACCATTGGAAGAAATAAATTCAGTGCCGACTCGCCGTTAAAATCAATAAAAGATTTAATGGATGAATGCTCGGGCATTTTGGTCATCGCTCTTGAACGTACTTATTTTGAAAAAGGCCTTGAAAAACGGGGGAGCACACAGGAGATACAGCTATCTACAACAAAATTTTCCACTCCCTGGAATCAAATTGAATCGGCAATGGCTTATGCCAAAAACCTGCCGATTTTAGTAATAGTTGAAGAAGGCGTACGGGCCGAAGGGTTATTAGAAAAAGGCTACGACTGGTATGTAATGACCGCAAAGCCCAATCAAAGCTCGTTGTTAACAGCCGAGTTTAATGGGGTTTTGGCAAGCTGGAAGAGTAAGGTAGAAAAGCTCAATCTTAGTAAAAATGATACTACTGCCCTAAAAAAGAAAGTTGTTCCCGATGAATTAACTATCGGAGATTTAGTATCGGGCATGAAGCCTGCTCAGTTATGGGGAGTATTGGGTGCCATTATCGCACTGATGATTGGTATTTTTGTGATTGGCCAACATTTTCCGGTTAAGTAAAATTTGCTATTAGGGCTATCTTTTAACTACAAAACAGGTAGTAAACCTTAACAATATTAATTATTTTGCTTAGTCAAAACCCAATCACCTAACCAACTATGACAATCAATACCCCTATCGAAATCTCCCTAAGTAAAACCAAAATAATAAAAGGCCTTTTAGGCTCAGTAGCTTTTGTAGCAATCGGGCTTTGGATCTTAATTTGTCAGCCCCATATCGGCAATCCTGTTTTTGATAATATACTTGTTAAATATGGGGCATCAACCGCTTGCATTATTTTCTTTGGTTTCACGACGTTTTTCTTCCTCAAAAAGATGAGCGATAAAAAACCTGGCTTAATTATCAATAACGAAGGTATTTATGACAATTCAAGCGTTGGTTTGATTCCCTGGAGCGATATTACCCGCTTCAGCATTTCAAGTGTAATGAACCAACAATTTCTGGTCATCGGCCTGAAAGATCCGGAGCAATATATAACTGCACAAACAAATCTGTTTAAGAAAAAGAGTTTTGACTTTAACTATAAAAACTACGGCTCACCCCTTGCTATTTCGGCCAGTACGTTTGAATATAATCTATATGAATTAAAAGCAATGCTTGAAAATAAACTAATGGGGCAACAAGCAAAGAACCCGGAAGTTTCTGAATAATAAGCTACATCAACTCATTATCCTTTTTAACATGATAAGCCTTGTACGACAGGTAAAACAAGGCCAGCGCAGGCAAAGCACCAAGGATTACCCCTACTGTATTTGGTTTTGGATAGGTAGTTACTATTTGTACAATAAGCAATATGGTGGCAATTATACCACCTATTAAATAAAGATATTTGAATTTGGGGTTCATGTTTAAATATAACAACGTCACCCAAAACTTGTTTCGGATCCTCACACCCTAACAAATCATGAATGACGAATCTATTTTATATCAGACTTACGAAGTTTTTAAAACTTCGTAAGTCATAAGGCTTTCAAATTGATTTACCGTTTCAATTCATACTTAGCAGGCACATCAGGTACCAACTTAAATACAGCAGCTGCCAGCGGAGGTATGGTTATTTTAATAGACTGGCTTTTACCATGCCAGCCCACCGGATCGCTGTTTACCGGCTCATAATTAATGATGCCGCTGCCCCAGTATTTATTATTATCCGAGTTAAAGATCTCTTTCCATTTACCTGCAGCAGGCACACCTATCCGGTAATCACGACGGATAACCGGCGTCATGTTCAGAATGATCATCAGGTCGTTTTTGCTGTCGTGGCCCATCCTGCGGTATACCAGTATGGAATCATTGGCATTGCCGCCATCAACCCATTCAAAGCCCTGGTGCGAAAACGCTTTTTCGTACAAAGCAGGCTCGCTGCGGTATAAGTGGTTCAGCGCTTTAACTGTTTCGCTGATACCCTGGTGGTTTGGAAATTGCAGCACATGCCACTGTAACGACTGGCCAAAATTCCATTCGTCACCCTGCCCAAATTCGCCGCCCATAAACAGCAGTTTTGAGCCCGGGTGCGTGAACATATAGCCGTACATTAACCGCAGGTTGGCAAACTGCCTCCACTCATCGCCCGGCATTTTGCGCAGCATACTGCCTTTGCCATAAACCACCTCATCGTGCGAGAAAGGCAGCATAAAGTTTTCGGTAAAGGCATATATGGTACTAAAAGTTATCTCGTTATGATGGTATTTACGGTGAATAGGATCTTCATGAAAATAATCAATAGTGTCATGCATCCAGCCCATCATCCATTTCATACCAAAACCTAAACCACCCAAATAAACCGGGCGACTAACACCGGTAAACGAAGTAGACTCCTCGGCTATGGTTTGTGTTGATGGGAAATTGCTATAAACAGCTTCGTTAAATTCTTTCAGGAACGATATGGCTTCGAGATTTTCGTTACCGCCGTACATATTGGCTTCCCATTCGCCGTGCTTGCGCGAGTAATCGAGGTACAGCATCGAGGCCACCGCATCCACACGTAAACCGTCGGCATGGTACCTGTCGAGCCAGAACAGCGCGTTACTGATCAGGAATGCCCTAACCTCGTTACGGCCATAGTTAAATATATATGATTTCCAGTCGGGATGGAAACCTTTTCGGGCATCGGCATGCTCGTAAAGGTGCGTACCGTCAAACTTGTAAAGGGCATGAATATCACCCGGAAAATGTGAAGGAACCCAATCCAATATCACGCCGATACCTGCTTTGTGAAACTCTTCAATCAGGTACATCAACTCCTGCGGCGTACCGTAGCGCGATGCCGCAGCAAAATAGCCGCTTACCTGATAACCCCAGCTTGGATAGTATGGATGCTCCATGATCGGCATAAACTCCACATGTGTAAAGCCCATTTCCTTTACGTAAGGCACCATTTTTTCGGCCAGCTGTGTATAGGTCAAAAATTCATCCGGACTTTCCCAGTTGCGTGCCCATGAGCCTAAATGCACCTCATAAACTGAATATGGCCTGTCAAGCGCGTTATGCTCATGACGGGTTTGCATCCATTCCTGATCCTTCCATTCATAAAATGTATCGGCAACTATGGAGGCTGTACGTGGCGGCAATTCCCAGCGTAAAGCAAAAGGATCGCTTTTTTCCAGGTCTTCGCCCGTTGATGATTTGATGTAATATTTATATGTTTCGCCAACACCCACATTGGCAATAAAACCTTCCCAAATACCCGATGAATCCCAGCGGGCGTTCAAGCTGTGCGAACCGCGGTTCCAGCCATTGAAATTACCAATTACTGCCACATATTGCGCGTTTGGCGCCCAAACAGCAAAGTAAGTACCAATAACACCCTGGTATTCCACCACATGCGAACCCAGTTTTTCGTACAGCTTATAATGCTTGCCTGATTTAAACAAACTGATATCAAAATCGGTAAGGCGGCTATATGGTTCAACGGCTTTAAGCTTTACGGGCTGCGCAGGGGCAGTTTCAACCGGTTTATCGGCTTTCGCTGCTTTATCTTTAGCCGAAGCAGCTTTTTTAACGGCAGCTGGCTTTTCGGCAGTTACTGTTTTAGCTTTAGCCGGAGTAGCTTTTTTAACGGCAGCAGGCTTTTCGGCAGTTACTGTTTTAGCTTTAGCCGGGGCAGCTTTCTTTTCGGCGGCAGGCTTTTCGGCAGCTACTGCTTTTGTTTTAACTGCTTTTTTAGGTTCCGGAGTTCCTGTTTCAGGCGTTACTTTATCGGCTTTGACCTTAGTGACGGCTTTTTTTTCCTTTACAGGCTTTGCATCCGGTAAAAGATTTTCGGTTTTAGTTGTTTTTTTGGCCATGATATAAGATAACCTGTTAGGGTGTTATTAGATAACCCAAATCACAGGAATGAGTTTGGTTTATATGCAATCAAATATAACAGGATTAATATATTATGCAGGGTTTTGGAGATTTATTTTTGGAGGTGGCCTCCGTTACCTCACCCCCACGTCATTGCGAGGTACGAAGCAATCCCCTACTTACAGAGCCTGTTAGCTGGTCGGCTATTCGTTTAACAAATCATCATATAAATCCTTCCACTCGGGATTCAATTGATTAACAAGATCAGCTTTCATTTGCCGGCTTCCGCCCTTTATCGCTTTTTCAGCTGCAATTGCTTCTTCGATATGAGGATAAAAAATATAATACACCAGTTTACTACAATTGTATTTAGCAGTGAAACTTTGTGGATAAGTTTTATTTCTATGATCCCATATCCTACCAACGATATCTGATGTTACTCCGGTATATAATACTGAATGCGTTTTGTTTGTGACGATATAAACACATCCGCCGCGTTGCATAACCATAATGCAATGATAGGAATATTGGAGATTTTTTTCCGGTGGCTCTGTACAGTTCGCGATTGCTTCGTACCTCGCAATGACGGAAGAAAGTAAGGATACGAAGCAATCCTGGATGAGCAAAACTACTCTGTATAGTCGGGGATTGCTTCGTACCTCGCAATGACGCTTGCAGAAGAAAGTTGAGTTATATTATTTGCTTATCTCAATATGCTTAAAGTTTTTACTAAACTTAAACTCTACCGTTTTATCTTCATTGATCTGGAACTCTTTTACGCTTTTACCATCAACTGTTATTTTTGATGGTGCAAACGGTAAACCTATCAGGTTAAAATGATAGCCGTCATAGCGCGGGGTGTACAAACCTTCCAGGCTTTGGTCGATAGTTACCGATCTTGAATTGCCGTTTACTACAAATTTTTTCTCCAGGTAAATATCCTGCTCGTAGGCAAAAGTTTCGCCGTAATCTTCAAACAGGAATGAGTTTACCTCGTAATCTGTATAGTAGATATTCAGTTTTACTTCTTCAATCTCTTTTTGGCCAACGTATTGCATTACCGGGTATTCAGGTATCACCGAACCGGCTTTAACAAATATCGGTATGGTTTCAAGTGGGGTATCAACAGATACTTCCTGGCCGCCATCAACAACTTCGTAAGTCCAGAAGTTGTACCATTTACCTTTTGGCAGGTATACGTTACGTTTTTTCTGGCCTGGCTCCATTACCGGGCAAACCAATATCTTATCGCCATAAGTAAACTCATCCTGGCGGAAATGGTTGAGCTGCGTATCCTGCTCGTGCATTACTATCGGCCTCAAAATAGGGAAACCGTAACGGTGATGCTCCCAAAAAGTTGAGTACAGGTAAGGGATTAAACGGTAACGAAGCTCGATGAATTTACGGTTGATAGCAGTAAACGGCTCCCCGAAACTCCATGGTTCACGCTCTTTGGTATCACCGGCAGAGTGTGCACGCATGAAAGGTGAGAATGTCCCCATCTGGATCCAGCGGGTAAACAGTTCACCGTCAGGCTCGCCGCTAAAGCCGCCGATATCTGTACCGCAAAATGGGATGCCCGATATTGATAAACGCTGGCACTGGATATTACCCAGTTTCAGATGTTCCCATGAGGCTACGTTATCACCAGTCCACACCGATGAAAAGCGTTGCACCCCAGAGTAACCAGCCCTTGTAATGGTAAAAGGACGTTTATTTTTCATGATCTTACGCAAACCTTCGTAGGTTGAGCGTACCATCTGCATACCATAAATATTATGTGCCTTACGGTGCGAACCGCGGTAACCATCGTACTGGTGGCGTACATCATCAGGGAAAGTACCTGCACCAAATACGGCAGGCTCGTTCATATCGTTCCAAACACCAGCAACGCCCATTTGTACCAACTCGTCAAACAAGCCTCCCCACCACTCACGCACTTCGGGATTGGTAAAATCAGGGAACTGGCATCGGCCCGGCCATACGTGGCCTTCCATAAAATAATCGTCGCTACGGCGACAGAAATAGCGTTTCTCCTTACCCTCTTTAAACACCGAATAGTTATCGTCCACACGGATCCCCGGATCAATAATTACAACCGTTTTAAAACCATCGGCTGCAAGCTCGCTGATCATCTTTTTAGGATCGGGAAAATACTTGCGGTTCCAGGTAAAGCAGCGGTAACCATCCATGTAATCGATATCCAAATAGATACCATCACAAGGGATCTGGTTTTCGCGGAAGCCTTTGGCAATTTTCCTCACCTTAGCCTCTGGGTAATAGCTCCAGCGGCATTGGTGGTAGCCCAGCGCCCAAAGCGGCGGCATGGGGTGGGTACCGGTTAGGGTATGGTAGCTTTTTACCACGTCCATCATGTGCGGCCCGTGGATATAATAATATTGCAGTTCGCCGCCGTCAGCCCAGAAACTTGTTTTAGTCCTGTCTTCGGCGCCAAAATCAAACTGCGCTTTAAATGTATTATCAAAGAAAATACCGTGTGCTATGCCCTCATTTACGCTAATGTAAAAAGGGATACTGCGGTATAAAGGGTCCTGGTTCCACTGAAATGAGTAAGCATCAGTGTTCCAGTTTTTAAGCCTTTTGCCACGCAGGTTAAATTCGGTCGGTTTATCGCCCAGGCCAAAAAAGCTTTCGTCGGGTGCACAGGTTTTGGTGCAAAATACATAGTAACCACCTGCCTGTACGTTCTCTTCCCAGTGCATTGGTACGGCATCGGCGCTGGTTACGTGGTTATTGCTATCCGAAAAAGAGATAAAGAAATCCTTTTTGCGGATATGGCAATTTACTTTATAGGTTGATACACGGAATTCGTTATCATCTTCATGCAGGGTAAAACCTGCGGCCTTAGTTGGCAGCTTGGGTACGCCGTATGAAAAATCTTCCAGGAAAACGCTGTGCGGCGCAAGCCTTACACGGATGATCTCGTCGGTAACAACTATTACCTCAACTTTGGCATCGCCATCGGTAAAGTAGAACTTATTCCCTACTTGATCGGCATGATTGGGTACACCGAGATACTTTTTTACAACAGGCTTAATACCATCGGCAGGGTTATTAAGGTGGTGAAACTCCTCTTCTTCTTCCAGTAAGTTCTCTGCTTCAACTAACTTACTTGTTATCAGCTCCGGATTTGGGGTATTACTTTCCATTCAAATAAATTAGTGGTTCTGCAAATATGTATAAAGTGTACTTACTACGCAATATACAACAATTGAATTAACGAAAAACCATTAACCGTGCCAAATCCTTAACTTTTATTCAATTTGCAGCCTCAATAATTTGGATTTTCTTACCATCCTGCACAAAAAGAACAGCTATCGCTGCCAAAAACATAAAAACACCTGCCATTACCAAAGCATATATAGCGTGGCCGCTGTAGGCGTACTTCACTATTGGCCCGCCAATAATGCCGTTTACAATTTGAGGGAAGGTGATAAAGAAATTAAAGATGCCCATATACACGCCGATCTTTTTGGCTGGTATTGAGCTTGATAAGATAGCGTAAGGCATAGCAAGGATACTACCCCAGGCCAGGCCAATGCCAACCATTGACACTATCAACAAATGCGGGTCAGAGATAAAGAACACCGAGATCAGCCCCAAACCACCCATAGTTAATGAAAACGCGTGTGCTTTTTTACGGCTCAGTTTTTTAACTATGCGCGGCAACAACAGCGCATACACTGCCGATACTAAATTATATACACCAAACAATACATTTACCCAGTTGGCGGCATCATTATAAGCTGCGGACGAGGTATCACCTGCCGGAATGTGGTAAACATGATCTACAACTGCCGGGGTGGTAAATACCCACATAGAGAAAAGCGCGAACCAGGAGAAGAATTGTACCAAACCCAACTGCTTCATGGTTTTAGGCATATTCGCCAGATCGGAGAAGATCTCTAACAAACCGCCCTTATGCCCCGATTCCGTTTCGTCCTTTTCATGAAAGGTTGCGTAAACTTCGGGAGGGTATTCTTTGGTGCGGATCACCGTCCATAAAATAGCGCCTATCAATACTGCTGCGCCGATATAAAAAGAATAAAGCACATTATCGGGCACAATACCCTGATTGGCCGTTTTCCCTACCCCAAACCACTCGGCAAAAACATAAGGCAGCCACGAACCTATTACCGCACCTACGCCAATTAAACAGGTTTGCATAGAGAAGCCGGTAGTATGCTGACTGTCGGGCAGGTTATCGGCCACCAATGCCCTGAAGGGTTCCATGGCTACGTTAAACGAGGCATCCATGATCATAAGCATCCCCGCTCCTACTACTATTGGCGGGATCAGCGCTGCCAGCATTGATGAGTTTGGCATAAAGAACAAGGCTACTCCGGATAAAATTGCACCCGTTAAAAAATACGGCCGGCGGCGACCAAGACGGTTCCAGGTCCTGTCACTATAGTGACCAATTATGGGCTGAACAATCATGCCTGTTATAGGGGCAGCTAACCAAAACCACGACAGATGCTCCACATCGGCACCAAAAGTTTGCAGTATCCTGCTGGCGTTACCTGTTTGCAGGGCAAAGCCAAATTGGATGCCCAAAAAGCCGAAGCTCATGTTAAAGATCTGCCAAAAGCTTAATCGTGGCTTTTGCGCAATGGTTGGTTTATTTTGGTTCATTAGTTCATTGGTTCAATAGTTCATTGGTGGCTGCTGTCTATTATCCACCATGTCATTGCGAGCGCAGCGTGGCAACCGCATGCTATACAGAGCGGCTCTGTACAGTATGCGATTGCGTCGTCGTTCCTCCTCGCAATGACATAAGGAAGGCAATCTAAAACTCCAACAACATCCCACTCATAGCCGGCAGACTTACTTCAACACCGTTTTTAATATCATCGGTATTGAATTTGGCGCCGCTCAGCAGATCGGTAAATTGTTTATGGCCGCTTTGGTTTAATTTTGTTAACAGGTCTTCCGGCAGCTTTACGGTTATTTTACGCTCGCCCCGGTTAAAATTGGTTATCACTAATATACGCTGATTGTTGGTGTACCGAAGATAAATGTACTGGCGGGTATCAAAGCCCGGCTGGTGTTCATTGGCTATCATCAGCTCATAAAAGCTGCCTGTTTTTAATGCTTCACTATTATGAACAACGGTAAGCAGGTTATGATAAAAGCCTCTTAGCTTCTGTTGATCGGCAGATAATTTTGCACCATCATATTCATGGTTATTCACCCATTTCTGATGCTCGGGTACACCCCAATAATCAAATATAGAGGTACGGCCATCACTGCCGCTAAAGCCTTCGGTACCGAGGGCAGGCTCGCCAACTTCCTGGCCAAAATATATCATTACCGGGCCCGTATTGAGTGTGGCGGTAACAATCATGCCGGGTACGGCCAGCCATGGGTTGCCTGCAAAATCGTTAGCGGCAATGCGCTGCTCGTCATGGTTTTCCATAAAGCGGAGCATGTGCTCGTCGATGCCTTTGCTATCGTGGTTCCAAACCGCATTGATTTCCCAGGTTGATGAGTTGTGCTCATCGCGGGTCAGGCGTTTGATGGCATCATACAGGCCTACTTTATCGTACAGGTAATCAAACTTTCCTTTAAAAATATAGTCGCTGTATCTGCCTTTGTCATAAGCTTCGCCTATGAATACTAAACCGGGGTGTTCGGCTTTTAGCTTCGGGATTACCCAACCCCAAAATTCAATGGGAACCATTTCCACCATATCGCAGCGGAAACCATCCACACCTTTTTCACTCCAGTAATGCAATATGTCATAAACCTTATTCCAAAGTGGCGGGATAGGATCAAAATGCCCCCGTCGGTGATCCATATAGTCAACACCGTAGTTCAGCTTCATGGTTTCAAACCAATCATTGATTGAGGGCGCAGCGCTGAACACATCATTACCTGTAGCCTTGGCAGGGTTTTCATCAAATTTACCGTCCTTCAGCGGGCTTTTAAACTCATCCCCTCCCGGGTTGTAACCAGCCGGCACCACAAAAGGCTGACCGGGCATATAGTAAAAATCGTTAGCAGGGCTAAAAGCTTTGCCTTTATCATCATCTTCTCCAAAATCGCGTACGCCGGCAGGTTTAACATCCGAGCCGTAAGTGCGGGCAACATGGTTTGGAACTAAATCCATCAAAACTTTTAAGCCGTTGCTATGGGTACGTTTGATGAGCGCTTCATACTCGCCGATGCGGTTTTTAACATCAACCGCCAGGTCGGGATCGATATCATAATAATCTTTAATGGCATACGGCGAACCAGCCCTACCCTTCACAATATCCGGATCATCGGCTTTGATACCGAATTGCGAATAATCAGTCATGGTGGCGTGCTCAATTACACCGGTATACCAAACGTAGGTAAAGCCCATCTTTTTAATTTCCTGCAGGGCTTTATCGTTGATATCGTTAAGCTTGCCTACTCCGTTTTCTTCAATGGATCCATTCGTTTTATTAAGCGTTTGGGTATTGCCAAACAGGCGGGGCAGCAGCTGGTATATAATGAGCTTATGATTGGTAATTGGTTCCATGCGTTTTTTTGTATGATGTTTTTGTGCGCAACTTGTGTTGAACAGTAACACTGCACTTAAAATAAAGATTGAATTTAACTTCATAAAACGGCCTTTTTTATATTAACACGGTGTGCTACAATACCGCCGACTGCCGAAAAAATCAAAGCCATAAGAATATCTAAAACCGGATAGGGAAAAAGTTCGATCCCCAGCATAAGTAATGCTATCCATGCAAAAAAGCCTGCAACCCAGGGCAAAACAATTGCCACCGTTAAGTTATATAGCTGTTTTTTTTCTGTGAGATGGATAGCGAGGTATCCAACGCCGTAAAAAAATGCAGCGTTAAATAACAGCGAAAAAATAAATGAAAACAAAGATGGCTCATGCGGCATCAAAAGTGCAGGCAACAAAAATATCCCTCCTGTCAAAAAACCTGCACCTATTATAATCCCAATAACCCACTTCATATTTTTCTTTTATGCTTCAACTAATAATTCATCATTAGCCTTAACCAGTTGTTCCTTACCATAAACCAATACAGTTGTTTCCACATCCGATGCATTTTTGATCTGCACGCCTTCCTTGCTCACTTTAATATTCAGCAGCGCACCGCGGAAACCGATGTGGAACGAAAACGACGACCATTTTTCGGGGATGAACGGCTGGAATACCAGTTTACCATCCCTTACACGCATGCCACCGAAACCTTCCACAACAGCCATCCAGGTACCGGCCATTGAAGTGATATGACAGCCATCCTCGGTATCATTGTTATAATCATCCAGATCTAAACGGGCGGTACGGAGGTAAAACTCGTAAGCACGGGCTTCATCACCTAACTTGGCAGCCAAAATAGCGTGGACACAAGGTGACAATGATGACTCATGCACCGTACGCGGCTCATAAAAATCAAAATTGCGGCGAATGGTATCTATATCATACTGGTCTTCAAAAAAGTAGATCCCCTGTAATACATCCGCCTGTTTAATATAGCACGAACGCAGGATCCTGTCCCAGCTCCATTTTTGGTTGATGGGACGCTCCGATGCAGGCAGGTCTTTTACCAAGATCTGTTCTTTGTCGAGGTAGCCGTCCTGTTGTAAAAACACCTGGCGCTTTTCGTCATACGGATAATACATTTTATCGATGATATGACTAAACCTGCTAAACTCAGTTGCTTCATCCAGATTGATCTTGCTTGCCAATGCAGCATATTTTGATGGGTCGCCGGCTTTTACTTTAGCGGCAACGTCCATAGTATATTGCATACACCAGGTAGCCAATGTACTGGTATACCAGTTATTGTTTATATTGTTCTCATACTCGTTTGGCCCGGTTACACCCAGCATTACATACTGCTCCTTATCCTCCGACCATGTAACCCTTTGCGACCAGAACCTCGCTATACCCAACAGCACTTCCAAACCATAATCGCCTAAATAAGCCTCATCTCCCGTGTAACGCACATAGTTGTAAATAGCAAAAGCAATAGCTCCGTTGCGGTGGATTTCCTCAAAGGTGATCTCCCACTCATTATGGCACTCGGTACCATCCATGGTAACCATGGGGTACAGGGCGGCACCGTTTTTAAAACCTAACAGCTGTGCATTTTCAATGGCTTTACCCAATTGCTTATAGCGGTACAACAGCAAATTACGGGTAACTTTTTGCGGCGCTGTCGACAGGTAAAAAGGCACGCAATAAGCTTCGGTATCCCAATAAGTTGAGCCTCCGTATTTTTCGCCGGTAAAACCTTTGGGACCTATATTAAGGCGGTCATCTTCGCCGGTGTAGGTTTGGTTAAGCTGGTAAATATTAAAGCGGATGGCCTGCTGTGCCGATATATCTCCCTCAATAATAATGTCGTTATGTTTCCATTTTTCGGCCCAGGCGGCAGCTTGTTCGGCCAGCATGGTATCAAAACCTTTGATGCTGATGCGATTTAAAGTGGCGTTTAACTGGTCAATCAGTTCTTCGGGCTTGTAATTTTGGGAGGAAATGTTGGTTACAAATTTAACTATACTGAAGGCCTTTCCTTCTTTACTGTTCAATACTATTTTTGAGGCTACATATTTTTCCTTTTCAATAGGTTGAATCTCAGGTTCGTTAGCGCCATGATCCTGTAAAAGACTGAATCGCATACCTGTAGCTACTTCAAAACCTGTTTTCTTAGTACGCATTACTATATAACCACCATACAGATGATCATTAGCCTTACTTACCTCATCCCAAAATTTTTCATCATAGTTGGAATCTTTGTTCACTACATCACCATCAATAGAAGGCGTTAGAGTGATAGCACCGCTAAAATTTAATGGCGTAATGGTGTATTTAATGGCACCTGTTTCATCATCGGCCATGCTGCAAAAGCGGATAGCTTCTACCTTAACTTCTTTACCAGATGCTGTTTTGGCCCGAAAATCACGCTTCAGGTAACCTTCCTTCATATTCAGTTCCCGGCAGAAGTCCAATACTTCGCATTTAGCCAGATCAAGTTGTTCGCCATCTAATACCACATCAATACCTACCCAGTTGGCGGCGTTGAGTACTTTGGCAAAATATTCGGGGTAGCCGTTTTTCCACCAGCCAACGCGGGTTTTATCGGGATAGTAAACCCCGGCTACGTAGTTACCTTGCAGTGTATCGCCGCTGTAAGCTTCCTCAAAATTGGCACGCTGGCCCATCCGGCCATTGCCCAAACTGAAAATACTTTCTGAGATCTTATTATAATGAGGGTCGAAACCTTCTTCAATTATCTTCCACTCATCAGCTTTTATGTAATTTTTCATTTAGTCACTTATTTAATACCCAACATGTCATTGCGAGCGTAGCGTGGCAATCGCATGCTATACAGGTCGGCCCTGTACAGTATGCGATTGCTTCGTTGTCCTTCCTCGCAATGACATATCTTTTTATTACAACTTATACAATTTATCCAAAGTCATTTCATCCAAACCTTTAATCACCAGATTGGCCCCCTTGAGCACATCGGGCGAGCCTATGCCTACTACCTTCATATCGCCGGCAAGGGCTGCTTCAACGCCTGCAATGGCATCTTCAAATACCACGCATTCCTCGGGTTGAACGCCCAGAGCTTGCGCACCGGCTAAAAACACTTCAGGATCGGGCTTGGCTTTGCTTACTTTATTGCCGTCAATTACGGCATCAAACATATCGGTGATACCAATTTTTTCCAGTATGGTCATGGAGTTTTTACTGGCTGATCCCAGTGCCGTTTTAAGGCCTACCGTACGGCAGGTTTTTAAAAATTCTTTAGCTCCGGGCAGGATTTCTTCGGGTTTCATCTGGTTTACCATTTCCATATACCAGGTGTTTTTTTGAGTGGCCAGCTGCTCCTGCTCAGCTTCGGTTTTGGTAACGCCACCCCAGCCTAATATTAATTGCAGCGAACGTACGCGGCTTACGCCTTTAAGCTGTTCGTTCTGGTGTTCGGTAAAATCAAAACCAAGTGAGTTGGCCAGCCTTTTCCAGGCTTTATAATGGTAAACGGCAGTGTCAACAATTACACCGTCGAGGTCAAAAATACAAGCTTTTATAGTATTCATTTTATTGGATAAAACACAGGGAATTAGTCCCCTAAGATATTATTTTAATGGGTAACACCGGGGATTAATTCCAACACCAAAGTTGTTTTGCCCGGTATGGTGACTTTATCCAGACCAATCACTTCATCTGTTAGTACATTCCTGGCTTTTTTGGCATCACCAATGCGTTCAAAATACCTTGCAGTAGCGGTTTCCTGCTCCTTATCGCTGCTGTTGAACATGATCATGACCGTTTTTTGGGCGTCGTACCTGAAATAAACATAAATGCCTTTTTCTGGTACAAACTGCATCAGTTTACCTGTTTGCAGCGCCGTAGTAATTTTGCGGTAGTTAGCCAGTTTGCTTACATAGTTATAGGCATCGTTCTCTTTTTTACTGCGGCCTTCGGCGGTAAACTTATTGTCCTTATCGCCGGCCCAGCCACCCGGAAAATCTTCCCGAACTAAACCATCGGGGTTGGATAAATTTTTCATCAGGATCTCATCGCCATAATACATTTGCGGCACACCACGCATGGTGAGCAGCATAGCCATTGCCGACTTGTATTTGATAACATCCTCGCCCACAACCGATAACAGACGGCTCATATCATGGTTATCCATAAATATGGTATTGCGGGTAGCATCCTGGTATAAAAAATCCTGTGCAACTACGGAGTACAGGCGACCAACACCGTCAGTCCAGCCATCGCTGCCATTAATGGCTTCGTAAATGGCATCCTTTAACACGCCATCAGTAATGCCTGGCAATTGGGTATCAAAGCCCCGGTTAACGGTATTGCCCTGTGTAAAAAACGCCTGGTTAGCGGCCGACCATACCAGCGTTTCACCAAATATGGAAAGCTTAGGGAATTCCGCTTTTACGTCTTTTGCCCATTTGGCCATATACACAGGCTCGTTATAAGGATAAGTATCCAGCCTGAAACCATCGATACCGGCATACTCCACCCACCAGATGTGGTTTTGGGTAAGATAGTTTTGTACATAAACATTGTTCTGGTTCAGATCGGCCATGCGGTGATCAAACCAGCCATCCTGCATCAGCTTGCGGTCCATTGGCGAAGCATGCGGATCCATCACCGCCGCATCGCGGAAGTTTGATTTGGTATACGTTGGCCATTGGTGTACCCAGCTTTTCATCGGTATATCCTGTATCAGGTAGCCTTCGGTACCTGCGTGGTTATGCACCAGGTCTTTGATCACCTTTAAACCCAGGCTGTGACATTTTTCAACAAACTTTTTGTAAAGGTCATTAGTGCCGTAGCGCGGATCTATCTTATAATAATCGGTAACCGCATAACCATGGTATGATGCATGCGGCTCATCATTCTCAATTTCGGGTGTAAGCCAAATGGCTGTAACGCCTAAATTTTTCAGGTAATCGAGATGGTTCATGATCCCCTGCAGGTCGCCCCCGTGGCGGCTGAACATCGAATCGCGGTGGATGCCGCGTTCGCGCAGGTTATCGAATGAATCGTTAGTAGCGTCGCCGTTGCTAAAGCGGTCGGGCATGATCAGATAGATCAGATCTTTACTGGTAACGCCCTGCGCCTTGCCTGCCGACTTATCGCGTTTGTTAAGCGTGTAGTTGTAGCTAAGATCTTTTTCACCTGCTTTCTTAAATTTTATCGGGAACGTTCCCGGAATAGCAGATGAAAAAACTTGCAGGTCGACAAATAAATAATTAGAATTTTCGACTTTGTGTACTGCTTTAAGCTTAACGCCAGGGTAGCTTAATGACACGCTTCGTGCCGCGATGTTGTTGCCATGAACCACCAGTTGCAGGTTAGGATTGCTCATGCCAACCCACCATGACATAGGCTCAACACGCTCAAGTGCAGGCGCTTGTGCCTTTACACCCAAAGCAGCCAGTAAGCAACATAAGGTGGATAGTAAGGTTTTTCTCATATATGAAAATGATAAAAGGATAATTGGCTTGGCGACGGGCTTGCCCGTAACCACGTTTCAAATTTATAATAAAATTAATTGCTTGTATGAAAAAGTTACAGATAAGTTAATTGCGATAGTATTCAACTGGCAGGTAACAACCTTAGTAGGTTTATAACTTACATCGTCGCCCTCTTGGCCGGGCGGGGCCAGTCACTTTTTCCTTGATGAAAAAGTAACCAAAAAATCAAGACAAAAAAATGCTTCAACCCACAGGCCATACTCCCAGGCCCGCTTTTTTGTCGGGCCTACGCACTTTTGTTTTGGTTGTTATAATATCTTCTGTCCTTCATTAAACGCTCATTGTCTTGTTTCTTAACTCTTACCATCATGTATCTTTTCCCAAACCCGTCGGCAGGTAAGCTTCGGGTGAAAGTGGGCAGAACAATGGTAGCCAGTGCGGCTGCAGGGGCATAGCAAGTTTTTGCAGAAGTCGGGGCCGGCGCAGTCAGGGCAAAATAATTGCAGCCTGTGGTTCTGCCCGCTTTGCAGGGTAAAGGCCAGCGCAGGATGAGTGGGCAGGTCAGTGCGGCAAAGAAGCCTCCCTGCCGACTTGAGTTACTCACTATTGTTTTTTTTGTTATAGTGTTCGTTATCTCGCTATCGCTCGGTCTTGGTTACTTTTGTGTCAAGACAAAAGTAACAGCCACCCGCGGCAATTGAGCGGGCCAATGTCAGTTGAATACAACTAAAGCTCTCACTACCACCAAATCTGTTAATAATTTTTTTGTCTTTATTTGGATTGATTACAAATAATGCCAATATTTGCATCTGTTATATGATTGCGACCACCGAACTAACTTTATGGACCGACGTTTTCAACACCAAAACTGGTGCTGTTTACCAGTGTGATACGGAGCGTTGCTGGTATGTTGATTTCGCAGGTAAGGTTGCCCGGTTTGATCACCGTTGCCTCATGAAGCTGCGTAAGGCAATTTATGCTATTGATATTGAGCAAAAGCTGCTTAATACCACAACCGGCCCCGATGTTGAGATCATTTTCATCTGCGCTTGTGATCATTGCTATGTACTTTCCCTGGCTCAGGTAATCAACCTGAAGGAGTTATTGGAGGGTACTTTTGTGATGCTGGAACTCAACCATATTATCCACGACCGCCTTTACAGTAACTCCCTGTAGTTTAGATCAATTCTTGTTATAATTTAGATTAATTTCATATTATCTTTAAATTAAACTAATATGCTTTAACTGCATTATTATTGTATTATAATTCCTGCAATAAGGCATATAACGTTTAATTTACCAGATCATGAAAGACCTACTCCGCATAAAAAGCCTGATATCATCAGATATCGAATCGCTTTTAAACCAGCAAGTTAAAAAAGAAGCACTCTCATCATCAATATATTTAGCCATGGCTTCATGGTGTAATCGTAATGGTTATGATTTTTCGTCAGAATATTTTTTTAAACAAGCCGATGAAGAACGTCATCACCAGTTAAAATTTTATAAATATATCCTTGATATGGGCGGCAATGCAGTATCACCTGAAATCACCGGCATTAAACAGGAATATAACTCATTCCGCGAAGTGTTTGAAGAAGCCCTTGACCAGGAGATCAGCGTAACCAATTCTATCAAAAACATTTATGCACGCTGCATGAAAGAACAGGACTTTATAACTATGGAGTTCCTGAACTGGTTCCTGAAAGAACAACGCGAAGAAGAATACAAAGCCCGTCGCGCGCTCGAACTATTTGAAGTTATTGGCGAAGAGGGTACCGGCAGGTGGCAGATTGACAAACACGTTGGCCAGATAAAATATGATAGTGAGGCGTAATAGCCTCACCCTGCCCTCTCCAAAGGAGAGATTTAAGCAAAATGCCTTTCGGTTTCGAAAGGCATTTTTTTTGATATGATTATTTTAAGCCCTCTTATTTGGAGAGGGTTTGGGTTGAGGCTAATTACTTTATCAGATCCATCAGCTTCAAAACATCTTTGGCGTGGTACTCCTTTAACCAGGTATTGCCGGGCTGAATACTGCATATCGGGGCATATTTGCACCTGTCGGTGCACTCTGTCTCAATTACCTCAATCTCCTCGGGGCCGTTATAATGCTTGATATACGCCTTGGCTATCTTGTACATATCCTTACCGCCGCGTTTTCCGCATTTGCTGCCTACACATACGTACAGCACTTTATCAGGTATGGTGAATTTGCTCATGGTGGTAATTGTTAAAATTACGTTAATAAATAGCAAAGTTAATGCTAAAAATTATCCGAACCGGGATTTATTGGATTTATGAGATTTAAAGGATTTTTCCTTTATGATTCTTCCTCCATACTAAGTCTCTGGATTACAGTATATTTCTATTTAGAAAACTTTAAGTCCGCTGTACGAAGTCTCTGACATCGAACAGCGTTATTTTTCCAGACATACTCTTTTACATCCCCGCCAGCTTCTTCTTAATAAAACCGGCCGCTTTGGTATATCCTCCCTCCGATCCATCTACAAAATGAATATGACCGTCCTCCAGGTCGCGCACATAGCATGACATTACGGATTCACGGCTTACGTGGAAGCCGAAATATAGCTCCCCATCATTTTCCAGTTTGGTTAATACCTCCTGCAGCTTTTTTCTTTGTGCCGATGTACCCGATATCACAGTATTGATCTTTCCGTCAATAACCAGCGTGTCCGACATTTCAACCAAACGGTTCAGGTAATGCTTACCTTCTTTGGTGTTGAAATAAACATAGACGTACAACATTACTACCCATTCTTTGAGCAACTCCATCACTTTTATCCTGCCTAACTTCACTTTCATTTCCCGTCCCAGTCTGTCGAAGGTTGACTTAAGCTTTAGCTTGGGCACTGAGATAGGCTGCCGCTTTTCCGAATCGCCGTATATTTCATCAATATAACAGATCACTTTTTTGAAAACTTCGGCCTGTTTGTTTTCCTCCCGGGCCACTACCAGTAACGATACCACCTCCTCAGTATTTTTGGGCGGAGGGATCTTGTCCCAGCGGCATTGCATGCCGGTCAGGTCAAGCTCTTCCTCTTGTGCCATATAATCTAATGATTCCCCCTCACGGCCTTTTATTACTTTTTCGGCATAACTCAGGCCATTGCCTAAAACAACCGGGATAGTAAAATTTCCCGAAGTGCAATATTTACTGATGCATAACTTATAACCCTCGTCATAAACCTGTTTAACCGGCACAATACCGGTACGAAGCTCAAAGTCGAAGTTTTTACGGGTATTTTCCTTATACAAAGCAAGCGCCTGCATCACGGTATCAACAATGGGTCTGGGTACAATAAAGGTTGCCCCATCGCCGCCAAAAAAGAATGGCACAGTTATATTGTGCTTAAAGGCGATATTGAGCACCGATACAATGCTGCCGGTAGCAACAAAGTTCACATTTTCGTGCTGCCCGCTGGTTACGGCGAGGGTGCTTCCCTTAATATCAGTAATGATGATATGCCAGTCGGCTGGTACATTATTAAACAATTCATCTTTAATAAAAAGCTCAGCAAGCGGTATGGTGTTCACTCTCAGGTCCGAATAAAAGTTTTGGTTAATGGCTGGCATCTTTCTTTAAATAAAAACAGGCTGATTATGTTTTAAAGATCGGGTTCAATTACGAAAACTGTACGGTAGCGATGTAAAAAATATTTTATATGCTGTGATATTTCAAAGATAAATTCGACATTCAACACGGGCTAACCCTACTGTTATAAACCACCAAACAAAATCTAAATAAATGAAAGCAATTGAAATTATCTCTATCCCTGTAACAGATCAGCAAGCAGCTAAAGAATTTTACCTTAAACTTGGCTTTGAGGTATTGGTTGAAGCCAACTTTGAAAAACAAACCTGGATCCAGATGGCATTTCCCGGTTCGTCTATTTCCATCACACTGGTAAACTGGTTTCCCGAAATGCCCGCAGGCAGTGTACGCGGCTTTGTAATTAAAACCGATGATCTGGATAAAGAGATTGAAGAACTAAGAGCCAAAGGCCTTGAAGTAGGCGATGCCGAAAAAACGCCATGGGGCCGGTTTGCAGCCGTTAAAGATCCTGATGGAAACACACTGAGTTTGCATGGGAAGTAATTTTCAGATGTGCAGATATGCAAATTTCAGATGTGCAGATTGTTTGCTGATTATATAAGCTTCGTCAAATCATCTGCACATTTGCATATCTAAAACCCGCACATCAATAAATTCATCTGCATATTTGCACATCTGAAATCTGCACATCAACAAATGTTCAAAAAGCACCTATCATTCCTCCTCGTCCTTGTATTACTTATAATTGCCGGGTGTAACCCTAACAATACCAAACAACCCGATGCCGGTGTTTATAAAGTTGTTAAGGTAAAAGACGGTGATACTTTGGGCTTACTCAGCAGCGATAACCAACAGGTTACCGTAAGGCTTGCCGAAATTGACTGCCCCGAAAAATCGCAGGCTTTTGGACAGGCGGCCAAAAAATTCACTTCCGATCTGTGCTTTGGTAAAGAGGTAAAATTAATTGGTAACGTGCATGACCGCTATGGCCGCACCGTTGCACAGGTTGTGCTAACCGATGGCACCAACGTAAATTATGCGTTGGTAAAAAACGGTTATGCCTGGCAATACAAAGCCTACTCCAAAAGCACCGAACTGGCGGCGTTGGAACAACAGGCCCGTGAAAACAAGCTTGGTTTATGGCAGGATGTTAACCCAACCCCGCCCTGGGATTTCCGCAGAGAAAAGAAACAGCCCAAAACAGATTCACTTCAAACCCCCAAACCTAAAAAACATTACCATAAGCGTAAACCAAAGCTTGAATATGCTGCCTAAATGGTTAACTTTATGGGCATCATTACCTAAGCAATGAAGTTTATAAAAGCGCTTATATCCATCTTTTTTACATTACTGCTCATTTGGGCACTGCAAACTAAAATCGGATCCGTTCCGCCACTCGGCAAATTCCTGAGCCCGGCTGATGGCTTTTGGCAAAATGCCGAAAGCAAACACATTTTGTCAACCCGCGACCTTAAACTTAAAGGTTTACAGGGCAAGGTTACCATTAAGTTTGATGAAAACCACATCCCGCACATTTTTGCAGAGAACGAACACGACCTGTACTTTGCCCAGGGATACATGACCGCTACCGACCGCCTTTGGCAAATGGATATCCAAACCCGGCAGGCAGCAGGCAGGCTTGCCGAAGTTATAGGCCCCAAAGTACTGGATATTGACCGCTATCACCGCCGTATGGGCATGGTTTATGGTGCCGAAAAAACAATAAAGGCAATGATGGCCGATCCTGTGATACGCAACATGATCCTGGCGTATACCGATGGCATCAACAGTTATATCCATCAGCTAAACCCGAGGGATTACCCGATAGAATTTAAACTGCTTAACTATGCCCCCGAGGATTGGAAACCGATAAACTGCGCATTTTTGCTTAAGCTGATGTCGGAAACATTGGCCGGCGGCTCAAACGAATTTGCCATGACCAATATCCTGCGCAAATTTGGCCCTGCAACTACAAATGATCTTTTCCCCGATTACCCTATGCATGAAGATCCCATCATCCCCATAGGGACAAAGTGGGATTATTTTAAACCATTGCCTATCCCCAAACCATCAAAAAACTTTTTGGCCAGTATGACAGACAGTGCCAATACCAAACCCCGTGTTGAAGGCATAGGCAGCAATAACTGGGCGGTAGCTGGTAGTAAAACAGCAAGCGGGTACCCAATTTTAGCTAACGATCCGCACCTTAATCTCACGCTTCCATCCATCTGGTACCAGGTGCAGCTTTCAGCACCGGGCATGAATGTTTATGGGGTATCCTTACCGGGTGCACCCTGCGTTATTCTGGGCTTTAACAACAATATCAGCTGGGGTATTACCAATGTTGATGCCGATGTACTGGACTGGTACCAGGAAAAATTCAGGGATCCTAAAATGGATGAGTACTGGTACAGCAACAAATGGAATAAAACTACACGCAGGATTGAAAAAATTGATGTACTTGGCCTCCCCCCTGTTTATGATACCGTTGTATATACCCACCATGGCCCGGTTGTATATCAAAACAATGCCCAAAAAGCTGATGGTTATGATTTTGTGCCGATAGGACATTCCCTGCGATGGATAGCACACGAACCATCAAACGAGCTGATGGCCATGTACCTGCTCAATACGGGTAAAAACTATGATGATTACCGCAAAGCACTTACCTTTTTCAGCGCGCCGGCATCAAATTTTGTTTTTGCGAGTAAAGATGATATAGCCATTACCCCTAATGGTAAATACCCGCTTAAATATAAAGACCAGGGCAAATTTATTTTAGATGGAACCGACCCTGCAGATGACTGGCATGGCTGGGTACCATTTGAACATGACCCTACCGTTAAAAACCCGCCGCGGGGCTTTGTAAGCTCGGCCAATCAATCATCAACAGACCAAACCTATCCTTACTATATCGATTGGTCGTTTGCACCATACGAGCGAGGCAAACGCATTAACGACAGGCTTACCGCTATGACCAAAGCTACCGTTGATAGTATGCGCATCCTGCAAACAGATGTGTACAGTATCCGTGCACAGGATGTTTTACCAACCCTCCTCAAATATATTGATCCAACAAAACTTGACGCTATCCAACTTACTGCTTATCATGAGATCAATAAATGGGACAAAAATTTTGCGCCAAATTCAATCGGAGCTACGGTATTTGCCAACTGGTGGTCGCAACTGTACAATGCTGTTTGGGGTGATGATTTTGCAGATAATACCCTGCAGAACAATCTCCCGTCAATGGACCGTACCGAGCGGTTGCTGTTAAAAGAGCCTGATTCCAAATGGTTTGATGATATCCGCACACCTGCAAAGGAAACTGCTGCAGATATAGTCAATAAAGCATTTACAGTTGCTGTAAACGACATTATCCAAAGGTGCGGCAAACCCGGTGCAGGCTGGCAATGGGGTAAATTTAAAAAAATGGAGATAGCCAGCCTGTTACGCCTGCCGGCTTTTGGTTCGGGCAATTTTGAATCGGGCGGCACAGGCACAACCATTAACGCCTTAAATGATGGCCATGGCCCGTCATGGCGCATGGTAGTACAAATGGGGCCAAAGGTAAAAGGCTACGGCATTTTCCCCGGCGGCGAATCGGGCAATCCAGGCAGTTTCTTCTATAATGATATGTTCAAAACCTGGAATGAGGGACAGTTAAAAGAATTGCTTTTCATGCAATCGGCCAATGAACAGTCGCCACGCATTAAATCAACTTATACATTAACCGGTAAATAATAGCAACATGCCATTCCTCATTATACTTATACTTTCATTTGCCAGCGGATATTTTTTACCCTGGTGGATAGTTGCCATCATATCATTTTTGACAGCACTTTTTATTGGTACTACAGCAAAAAGCTCCTTTTGGCAAGCCTTTATAGCTGTTTTGATTGTGTGGGTAGTACTGGCATTGTTTAAAAGCATCCCTAACGATCACATCATGGCTACGCGCATAGCCCATTTATTTAATTTGCCGGGCTGGGGTTATATACTGGCGGTAACTGGCATTTTAGGCGGACTGGTCGGCGGGATGTCGGCGCTTTCGGGGCTGCTGCTCAAACGGGCATTTCAAAAGCATTAAAAAAAATGCCCGGCTGAAATTCCGGGCATTTTTTTTATCAACGTGTTATTTTTTAAAACGCAGCCAATGTTTCTTTCAATGTTTTAACTGCGTCAGTAGTGCTGGCCGCCTGGGCAAAAATATCCTGCGAGGTTGCTTTTGCTCCGTAGTAAGCAGCATTTGAGTCTTTATCAATACCCAGGTTTGAGCCATTAATAGATATACCTGCAAATAAGCCTTTACTGCGCGAATAAGAATATACCTCAGCCTGTAACTTATAATCGGTACTTGCCGTTGAACTACGCCCAACCGGACCTGCCGCTGCAGAAATATCACCACCAATGGTAAAATCGCCGTTTTTAACTTTAGTTAATACGCCTTTGTCACGGAACACCAATACCAGATCTACCGATTGTACCCCTATCTGCAAACCAAAACTGCCGCCTGTAAGGGTAATAAATACCGGGTCGCTCCACTTGCCGTTGCCCAGTTTTACCATGGCAACGCCTTTTCCTCGCTTACCGCCTATGCCAAAGCCTGCATTGATCATTTTAGGAATGATCACGATACCTTCGTATTCTTCCAGTAATTGGTGCGGGATACTTTCCTTCATTTTGGCAAATTCTTTCAACACATTCGATGCGTTGTGGATGCGCTCCGTTTGTTTGCTGTCGTCATCGGCCGGCTTTGCCGATATCATTACAAAAAAGAGGCCTAACAAAACCGGGAGCCTCAAAAATTTCAATGTTTTCATGGGGTTGGATGATTAATATAATTAACTATTGTATGCTTCGATACTTAACTAACCCCCAAAACACGTACTTGTTTTTCAATTTTATGTAATACCAAAGTCAAACGCGCTCAATTTTGCATATAAAACAGCAAGCCTGGGCATTTCTGGCATGCAAATATTCTACATTATCGTTTTCGGCAAATATCTCCTTAATCAGCTCGTCCACATCAGCATCACCAACAAGCCTGGTTAAAACCATTTGCTGCGTCTTGCTGTAACCAATGAGCGACAACGGAAAGCTCTTTTTATTAGCCTTGATCTCGGGCGGGAAACGATAGATATCGCTGTATTCCTCTACATCATTAGCATGGATAAAAACCGGCCCCGGCTGGTTATAAGCATTTTCAATTTCAAAAGGCGAATGTTTTAACAACAGTCGCTTATCAACATTACGCTCAAAGGGTTTAAGCGAAACCCGACAAGGCCCAAGCCCGGTAGCCAGTTGCTCAACAACCTCGCCTCCAAAATCGTCGGTCATGGTAGTTCTTATTTTTTGCGCGAATGATTTGGATAGCGGTACAATTTTAAATGTGTTCATGATTATTATTTTTGATACATCAAAGGTCGGGTGAAGCCCGGGGCACTTCAACCCGAAACTTGCGGAGTTTGAACCATGATTTCTGGGATTAAAGGATTCACCGGATGTATAGTAAATAACAAACAGATAAAATCCATTAATCTAAAAAATCAGTTTAATCCCGGTTCAGACAATCTGCACATCTGAAATCCGCACATCTGCACATTTCCTTATCTTTGCCTTCAATGAACAAGCCAGGTAAACAGCAGGTATTTTCTATCAGTACCGATGAGCAATTTAATGAAACAGCCTTGCAGGTTTTCAATTACCAGGCAAAACATACCCCGGTTTACAGGCAGTTTATTGCGGGATTAAAAATTGATCCGTCATCAATTACATCCTACGGGCAAATCCCTTTTTTACCTATTGAGTTTTTTAAATCGCACAGCATATTAAGCACCGGTGAACCTGTTGAAGTAACCTTTACCAGTTCGGGCACTACAGGTATGATCACCAGCAGTCACCTGGTTATTGACAAAACCTGGTATGAGGAAAGTTTCCGTAAGGCATTTGCCCTTTTCTATGGCGACATCCGGGATTATACTGTTTTAGCCCTGCTGCCCTCTTATCTGGAGCGCGAAGGCTCGTCGCTCATTTATATGGTTGATGACTTAATCAAACAATCAAACAATCCAGATAGCGGCTTTTTTTTGTACAACCATGATGAACTTTTTCATCAGCTTAAAAAGCAACAGGATGCCGGGAAACCGACACTTTTAATAGGTGTAACTTTCGGTCTGCTTGATTTTATTGAAAACTACCGGGTAAACTTCCCCGAACTGGTGGTGATGGAAACCGGCGGCATGAAAGGCCGCCGCAAGGAAATGATCCGCGAGGAACTGCATGAGGTTTTAGGTAAAGGCTTCGGCGTTAAACATATCCATTCAGAATATGGGATGACGGAACTGCTATCGCAAGCCTACTCTAAAGGTGATGGCATTTTTAATTGCCCGCCATGGATGAAGATCATCATCCGTGATACTAACGATCCACTAAGCACGTTACAAACAGGTAAAACAGGTGGCATCAGCGTTATTGACCTGGCCAATATCAACTCCTGCGCGTTTATTGCCACACAGGATTTAGGCAAGATCCATGCTGATGGATCGTTTGAGGTATTGGGCCGGTTTGATCAGTCAGACATCCGCGGGTGTAATTTGCTGATTGCTTAATATTATTGAGATTCAAGAGCTAAGAATCAAGAGTCAGGAAGGTCGTTAAATAAGATTTCGCCTTTTTTCTTACTTCTTAACTCGTGATTCTTGACTCTTTGACCGGTATTATTGTTATTTTTGCGCGCATCATAAATGCTAAAAACATGATTGAAAAATTTTTAAACGAGGAACAGGATCCCAAAACAGTTGAAAAGGTTTATTCACGCCTTGTTGATCTGCTTTCTTCGGGCGAAGAGGTTATCTATATTGCCGTTCAGAAAAAGCCGCTGGTAAACCTTTTTCCTGATTGTATAGCTATTACCAACAAACGTGTATTGTTTTTTACCCCGGCCAACCTGGGCTTATCCATCAAGTTTGTTGATTTTGTTTGGAAAGATATCGTTGACGTATATACCAAGGAAGAAATTATCGGCTCCATTTTCAGCGTAAAAACCACAGGTGGCGCCGAAATGGCTGTTGATTACCTGCCTAAAGTTCAGGGCCGTAAATTATATCAGTACGCCCAGGAGCGTAAAGAGGTTGAACGCGAAGCCCGCCGTCAGCGCGACCTGGAACAAAAACGTGCCGAATCAGGTGCTATCCAACTGGAAAATTCACCTGCACGTGCATTTGTAGCACCGGCATCACCGCAGCCATTTTCTCAAACTAACGGCTATACAGCACCTTCTGCTCCTGTTGCACCACCCGCCGCTCCAGTTGCAGCCCCTGCACCCGTTGTACAGGAAACGCAAGCACCTGCGCCGGCTGCTAAACCAGATGAGCTTACCGAGAAATTAAAGAAGCTAAAAACTTTGTTTGATAATGGTCTTATATCACAGGAAGAATATAACGCCAAAAAACTTGATTTGCTGAGCGATCTTTAAGAACTCGTTGCCTTCATTAATCAAAACGATTCAATATGCTTGGATTTTTTAAAAAGAAAAAAACAGCAGAGCCCAAAAGTGTTGTTGCAGGTCTTTCGGCCAATGACAACTTATTGCAGGAGTTTAAAGCAAAAGCCCAGGAACAGCTTCCTTACCTTATTGAATTTATGGAAAACCATGAAGAGGGAGACGAATTATTTAGATATGCGGTAAAAACCAATTTTGTTGAAGGTGATAATACCGAACACATGTGGGTGCAGGTAGATCGTTTTAAGGATGGCCTTTTTATAGGCAAACTTGCCAATAAACCATCAGCGATAACCCACATAAAGTACGGCGACCCCATTGAAGTTTCCCAACATAATGTTGAAGACTGGATACTACAGGATTTTTTAACCAACACCAAGGTTGGGGGATTTTCAAGCGGCTATGTAAGAGAAAACGCCAAATAAAAAGGGGCAACGGATTATATCCACTGCCCCTTTTGTCATTTAGATCATCGACAAACACTATTCAAATACCTAATGAGGATTCATCGGATGCCCCAATGACTAAAGCAACCTCCGATCAAAACCGAAAGGCTCTCTTTTTAAAAGTTTCACATCAAAAGCATCGGGATGCAACGGATTAAGCAGGTAATTAAATTCGGCAGGGACAATTGATGAGGGTACTTTCATCAATAAATATTCCTGTTTTTTGAGGAAGGAATCGCCCAATTCACGCAGAATTACCGGGCCTGATATATCCCGCCAATCTTCAGGTAATTGCTCAACTTCAACAGTAATTATCTTACTATCCGGCACTTCAATTTCGGCAAGGCAATAATTACCTGGAATTATCAGGGGATCTAAATGCACCAGCACCTCAAGCACTGCCAACGATTGTGACGAAGCCAGGTAAAGCATCGGCTTGCCTTCGCTGTTCCAGCGGCCGCCATATAATCGCGCACCTGAGCCGCTCAGGTCGGCAGCGTAATTACATTTAGTAATACGGTAAAGTATCATCAGGCAAAAATACCGTGCTCTATGCGGCCAAGTTCTTTGAACACCATATCAAAACCCGCCGAAGTATCTAAAATAGTTACCGGAGCTTCGCCCCTGAAAACCACCGACGGTGTTTTGATCCAGATCTTGAATTTATCCATCGACTCAAAAACTTCCTCGCCGCGAGTATAAAGCCGGGCAAGCTCAATGGCTTTTTCGGCGTATTCGGTTTTTATGATAACATCATCCTCATAGCGTTGTAAAGTACGCTCGGAGATATGGAGTATATTGGCAAGCTCCTGGATATTTAAGGAGATCTTTTTTGCAAGGGATAGCAAAGCACTTTTAGGGAATCCCTTACGTGCAAGGCTGATAATATCAAAATCAGAAGATGCTTTTACCTGCTTTGAACCATTCAATAAACTATAAAACGAAGGCATAGCTCCCTGAACAGCATATGCTGCCATTGGTTCATTAACCTCGTTTTTAGTATCCGGCTTTGATTTATACGACATATATACAAATATAATTACCATTTGTCGCATTTACAAATATTAAGCCAACAAAAAAGCGATAGGAGTTTTACCTATCGCTTTTTTATCATTGGGTCATTATTCATTAAGTCATTATCAATTACTTAATGACCTCAAAGGCTAATGACTCAATGATCTGATTTATTCTGCAACTATCAAAAAGTAATTCCTTTTGCCTTTTTGCACTATTATAAACTTACCGTTAATCAACATGTCAACATTATAAATATCCTCAGCACTTGCTATTTTAACTTTATTAATAGCAGCACCGCCGCCTTGAATCATTTTCTTTGCTTCACCTTTTGATGAAAAAATTGAAGTTTTAACAGCCAGCAGGTCTGTTACATTGATACCTTGTTCCAGATCGCTTAATGCAATTGTATAGTTATCCACCCCTGAAAAAATCCCGAGCACTTCGGAATCAGTTAGTTCATTTAAAAACTCAAGACCGATATTCCCGAATAAAAATTCCGATGATTTGATTGCCTTTTCATATTCAGCTTCGCCATGCACACGGATAGTAATATCCTTTGCCAGTGCCTTTTGCAATATGCGGGTATGTGGTGCGGCATCATGTTCAACTTCCATAGTTTCAATAACCTCGCGCTCAAGCAGGGTAAAAATACGGATGTAAGCTTTAGCATCAACATCTGTAGTATTTAACCAAAACTGGTAAAACTGGTAAGGTGAGGTTCGTTCAGCATCTAACCAAACCGCGCCGCTTTCAGTTTTACCGAATTTGGTACCGTCGGCTTTTTTGATCAGGTTGGTAGTTAAGGCAAAAGCTTCACCACTGTCCTTACGACGAATCAACTCGGTACCGGTAACAATATTACCCCACTGATCGCTGCCGCCCATTTGCAATGAGCAGTTATGGTGCTTCCACAGGTAATAAAAATCATAGCCCTGTACCAGTTGGTAAGTAAATTCGGTGAATGACATGCCGGTATCACCTTCAAGGCGTTTTTTAACCGAATCTTTGGCCATCATATAGTTTACCGTAATGTGTTTGCCTACATCACGGATAAAATCAAGAAAAGTAAAGCTTTTGAACCAATCGTAATTGTTCACCATTTCGGCGCTGTTGGCGCCGGTGTTAAAATCAAGAAAACGGGTAAGCTGTTTTTTTACAGCTTCCAGGTTATGCTGCAGCACATCCTCTGATAATAAATTACGCTCGGCCGATTTGCCCGACGGGTCGCCAACCATGCCGGTAGCACCGCCAACTAACGCATAAGGTTTGTGGCCCGCGCGCTGAAAGTGGATCAGGGTCATAATCTGGGTAAGGTGACCAACATGCAATGAATCAGCAGTTGGATCAAACCCGATATATCCTGAAGCCATACCTTTATTTAACATATCCTCAGTTCCGGGCATTTCGGTATGCAGCATGCCGCGCCAGCGTAATTCTTCAACAAAGTTCATATCAAGTTCTGTTTCAAAAAGGTGCAAATATAAAAGAATAATTGGGGGAAGTGTTTTTAAAATTGATAGATCAGGCATAGGTGTTAGTGTGATCCTTTTATGCGAAACGATTATTTGCAAGCGATAGGAGGCGCCTCCGGAGCCGAAACAATGAATTTATATTTTCTAAAAACATGGTACTTCTCCGGAGTTGTGTTTTCACGATCTTAAACTCCGGAAGAATACCATGTTTATTAGGAAGAAAAGCCAACCTTTTGGCTCCGTAGGTGCCTCCTTTTACGCCTTTAATGTTTCGGGAATTAATGAACCATTAACTCAAGGTATTCAATTTAACAACCCTACACCGGGTTAACTATAGGTAAACCCTATTTCAAATAATTACTTATATTTTGTATCTTGAGCAAAACCGGGTATTTTGCAAAGCAAGGGTTATGAATTTTTTATCGCATTTTTATTTTGACAGGCATACTACCAACTGTTACCACGTGTTGGGAACGGTACTGCCCGACCTGTTGAAAAATGCCGATAAAACTATCATCCTCCACCCCGAAAAACTACATCACACTGATAACGAGATCAATTCTATCATAGCCGGATGGAATAAACACCTTGATGTAGACCGTTATTTTCATTCATCCGATTTTTTCACTACCCGTTCGCACGAACTTAAAAAACTGCTGGCCCCCGCCTTAGTCGGCTCACCGGTTAAACCTTTCTTTTTAGGTCACATAGCATTGGAGCTTATTATAGATAACCTGCTGCTCACCACAGGTAAAATAAGTGTTAATGAATTTTACGATCACTTGAGCGGCTGCCGGGAAGATAAAATAAAGGAGTTTTTAACTTTTGCCGGCCTAAAGGACAGCGATGTTTTCTTTAAATTTTACGAAGGCTTTAAAAAAAGTCAATACCTGCATACCTATGCCGAAACGCACCAGATAGCCTATGCGCTTAAACGGATCTGCATGCGGGTTTGGCATGATCCTTTTACTCCCGAACAGGAAGCATTGATGAATGATATCCTGGATCATTATCGCGAACAAATGTTTGATGATTTTATGCTGATTTTTGAGGAGATAGAGCATAAACTAACCAGCGTTTAAAACATTTTATGGCTATAAAAGGCCCTCGCAAAGCGCTGTTTTACACTCCAATAAACAGGCAGCGCCGAAAAACCATCGTTTTTAAAACAAAATGGCTTGAATATAAGCAATTAACATTAAAAAATTTCTTTTTTCAATAAAATATATCCGTACCTTTGCAGTCCCAATTAACAAATTGGGAAAAGGAGAAAAATTATTTAATGGCAAAAAAACAAGAAGCAGAAAAAGAATTAAAAGCGAAAGAAGCTGAACTGGGTACAGTTACCGCATCTGGCGAAAAAGAAACTATTGAATCAGAGGCTGATTCAATATCTATCGAAGAGATCAAATCAAAGATCGCCTTAACACCAAGCGAAGATTTCGATTGGGATGCTGACGATAAAAAATTTGGTAACTACAGCGATGACGACCGTGAGAAATTTGAGAAATTGTATGATGGAACTTTCAGCTCTATCACCAAAGGCGAAATCATCACCGGTACTGTTGTTAACGTTAACAACAAAGATGTAGTACTTAACGTAGGGTTCAAATCAGACGGTTTAGTATCAGTATCAGAATTCCGTGACACACCAGATCTTAAGATCGGTGACAAAGTTGACGTTTTTGTTGAATCGCAGGAAGATGCTAACGGTCAGTTAGTACTTTCACGCAAACGTGCAAAAACTCAAAAATCATGGGAACGCATTAATTCAGCCCTTGATAATGATGAAATCATCACTGGTTTTGTAAAAAGCCGTACTAAAGGTGGTTTAATTGTTGACATTATGGGCGTTGAAGCCTTCTTACCTGGCTCACAGATCGATATCAAACCTATCAGGGATTACGATGTGTACGTAGGTAAAACTATGGAGTTCAAAGTTGTTAAAATCAACCACGAATTCAAGAACGTTGTGGTATCGCACAAAGTGCTTATCGAAGACGATCTGGAAAATCAAAAAACAGAAATTGTTGCACGCCTTGAAAAAGGTCAGGTATTGGAAGGTACCGTTAAAAACATTACCGACTTTGGTGTATTCATTGACCTTGGTGGTGTTGACGGCTTACTGCACATTACAGATATTTCATGGGGCCGTATTGAGCACCCACGCGAAATTTTGGCATTGGATCAAAAGATCAACGTTGTTGTTCTTGACTTTGATGACGAGAAAAAACGTATCGCTCTTGGCTT
Organism: Mucilaginibacter angelicae; assembly: GCF_042434235.1. Lineage (NCBI taxonomy): Bacteria > Pseudomonadati > Bacteroidota > Sphingobacteriia > Sphingobacteriales > Sphingobacteriaceae > Mucilaginibacter > Mucilaginibacter angelicae. The sequence continues at coordinate 283,693 of NZ_JBHLTS010000022.1, forward strand.
GAAACAATTAACCCCTCACCCTTGGCAAAGCCTTTCTGAAGAAATTCAGGTTGGTTCAAAAGTTAAAGGTAAAATCGTTACCGTTGCTGATTACGGCGCATTCCTTGAAATCATCCCTGGTGTTGAAGGTTTGATCCACGTATCAGAAATGTCATGGTCACAAAACCTGCGCAACCCTCAGGAATTCCTGAAAGTTGGTGACGAGATCGAAGCTCAAGTATTGACTTTAGACCGCGAAGAGCGCAAAATGTCATTAGGTGTTAAACAATTAACTCCTGATCCATGGCAAAACGCTGCTGAAAGGTATGCAGTTGGTACCCAGCACGTAGCTACAGTTAAAAACATGACTAACTTTGGTGTGTTTGTTGAACTGGAAGACGGCATCGATGGCTTGATCCACATCTCTGACCTTTCTTGGTCTAAAAAAGTTAACCACCCTAACGAATTCACTAAAGTTGGTGAAAAATTAAACGTGGTTGTACTTGAACTTGATGTTGAAAACCGCAAATTGAGCTTAGGCCACAAACAGCTTGAAGAAAACCCTTGGGATACATTTGAAACTATCTTCACTATCGATTCGATCCATGAAGGTACCGTTATCAAAGTAACCGACAAAGGTGCTATCGTAGCTTTACCTTACGGTGTTGAAGGCTTTGCGCCAACCAAACACCTGGTTAAAGAAGACGGTAAGAGCCTGAAAGCTGAAGAAGCTGCTGAATTCAAAATCATTGAATTTAACAAAGAAAACAAACGTATCGTTATTTCACACTCACGTATCTGGGAAGAAGCCCGCGCTGATGCCCGCGTACAGGAATTTGAAAACCGTAAAAAAGAAGCAAAAGCTGCTACTAATGCGGTGAAAAAAGTGAAAGATTCTGTTGAAAAATCAACTTTAGGTGATCTTAGCGTATTAGCTCAATTAAAAGAGCAAATGGAAGGTGCTGAAAACAAAGCCCGCAAGGCTGCACCTGCTGCTAAAAATTCTGAAGAAGAAGAAGCATAATTTTAGCTTAAAGCTTATACAAGCCTCCCGATAAATCGGGAGGCTTTTTTGTTGGATTAAACTTTTTTAATTCCATGCTATACTTGCGCTCGTTTGTAACGAGCGCTTAATATGGTTTGGCGATTGTATCGCCGGGCGTTACAAACGCAAACCCAGGTTACGCACTCGTTTTAAACGAGCGCGAGTTAGTATGACATGTTTTTAATTTACTTTTGCCTTATGTCCGGAGAAACCAACCTCAATACCCTGCTCAAAAACATGACACCTGTACTCAATGAAGGTGACTACGTTTATTGCACAACACCATCATTAAATAACATCAACACGAATGATATTATAGCTTTTTTTAAAGAGGAAGAAGCTCCTACCCTAATCCTGAAAAAAGAAACTGCAGATAAGTTAAACCTTGAATATACCTACGTAGCCGCCTGGATCACTTTAACCATCCACTCATCACTGGAAGCCACCGGCCTTACCGCTGCATTTGCAACCGCGCTGGCAAAAGAAAGCATAAGCTGCAATGTAGTAGCAGCTTATTATCATGATCATATTTTTGTAGCGAAGAAAGATGCGGAAAGGGCGATGATGGCGTTGAAAAGGCTATCAGAGTAATTCTCATTCCAATTCCCACCCGTCATTGCGAGGAACGAAGCAATCGCGAACTTTACAGGGCGGTTATAAAAGCGACTCTGTACGTAGGGGATTGCTTCGTTCCTCGCAATGACGTAAGTAGATGTATTTTGTTGGAAACCGGAGATCCCTGCAACTCCCCTTTCAAAACTCATCCTCCAAAACTGAAAACAAATTATTACTTTTGCCCAAATCCACCCATACGATGCAAAATCTAACACTGCTCGACGGACAAAAGTTTCAAATCACCATACAACGTTTATGTCGCCAGTTAATTGAAAATCATAACGACTTTTCAAACACAGTATTAATTGGTATTCAGCCACGTGGCATCTATTTAGCCAAACGTGTTGCCGAAGAACTAAGAAAGATCCTCCCTGATAAAAACATACTGCAAGGCGACCTTGATATCACCTTTTACCGCGACGATTTCCGCCGCCGTGAATCACAACTGCTGCCAAATCAAACTAAAATAGATTTTATTATTGAAGGCAAAAAAGTGATCATGATGGATGACGTGCTATGGACAGGCCGTACTATCCGTGCCGCCATGGATGCCATGCAGGCATTTGGTCGCCCGGAAAAGATTGAGCTTTTAGCTTTGGTCGATCGCCGTTATTCACGTCATATACCGGTATCTGCCGATTATGTGGGTATCGAGGTTGATTCCATCGCATCGCAAAAAGTAGTGGTAAGCTGGAAGGATACTGACGGGGAAGATAAGATAGTACTGGTTTCAGAGGTACAGGAATAATAGAAATAATAGAATAATAATATGTCATTGCGAGCGATAGCGTGGCAATCGCATGCTATACAAAGCGGCTCTGCCTCCGTGCGATTGCTTCGTACCTCGCAATGACATGACCAATAACAAAGAGAATTAAATATAACAGGATCAAAATCGACATGGCAGGACTGAGCACACGACACTTATTAGGTATAAAAGATTTGAACCGGGCAGATATTGAGCTGATATTTGAAACTGCCGATACTTTTAAATCTGTTTTAAACCGACCGATTAAAAAAGTGCCGTCGCTGCGGGATGTTACCATTGCCAATATTTTCTTTGAAAACTCAACCCGCACCCGTTTATCATTTGAGCTGGCCGAAAAAAGGCTATCGGCCGATGTGATCAACTTCGCGGCCTCGTCATCATCGGTAAGCAAGGGCGAAACGCTGATTGACACTGTGAACAACATCCTGGCCATGAAGGTTGATATGGTGGTTATGCGCCACCCTTATGCAGGCGCAGGCATCTTCCTGTCAAAACACGTCAAGGCTCAGATAGTGAACGCTGGAGACGGGGCGCATGAGCACCCTACCCAGGCTTTGCTTGATGCTTTCTCAATCCGTGAAAAGTATGGAGATGTAGCCGGTAAAAAGGTGGTAATTGTGGGCGATATCCTGCACTCGCGCGTAGCGCTTTCCAATATCCTTTGCCTAAAACAGCTCGGTGCCGAAGTGATGGTTTGCGGACCAACAACATTGATCCCAAAATACATTGGCTCATTAGGTGTTAAGGTTGAGCACAACCTGATTAAAGCCCTTAACTGGTGCGATGTGGCCAACATGCTCCGCATTCAGCTGGAGCGCCAGGATATAAAATATTTCCCTTCATTAAGGGAATACACCATGCTTTTCGGTCTTAATAAAACTATACTGGATTCATTGGATAAAGAGATCACCGTGATGCACCCCGGCCCTATCAACCGGGGAGTGGAGATCACCAGCGATGTAGCCGACAGCAAGCAATCTATAATTCTGGACCAGGTAGAAAATGGTGTAGCCGTACGTATGGCTGTGCTTTACCTGCTGGCCGGTCAAACACCAACAATATAAAATAGGATGTTTCAGGTATGAAGTTCAATTTTAAAACATATCTGAAACATGCTTATAAAGGAGAACTGCTTTATCTGGCGGTTATTGCTGCGTTGTACTTTTATGACCACAACAATATCATCTTCCTCATATTCTTCCCGTTTTCGTTTATACAAGGCTATTACCGCTATCAATATAAATTAGCCCAAGCCGAAAAGCTTAAGGCCAAAGGCCTTACCGAGGAAGATATCGACAACATCAGCTTTGTAAAAAAGTGGGAACATTCACGCAAGCGAGGCAAGTGGAACTATTGCATTATTGACGGCGGGTTTATTTTCGGGCTGGCTATATCACTCATTACAAGCGTTGCCTGGTTAATTTTTAAAGGCAGGGATATGCACACCTTACTGGCCGAACCCGGCGATATGTTTGCTTTTATCGGTTACAATTATATGATAGGGGCTGGTATTGCCGTTATCATATTCCGCATCAGGTGGAAATACAATGAAAAACGCTTTGTGCGCTTAACCGATCCTTTGGCCGATAATTACTTTGCCAAAGATTACCAGGATATTTAAATACGCTTAATGAAATTCAAGCTCTGCTTCGTTCTGTTTTTATTTATATCGGGCATAACATTTGCCCAAAGTCATCAGCAGTATAAAACCGATTCGGTATTTGTGCTGGTGAAAAAATTCTTCAATGCTAAACAGGCCGACTCCATTTATGCTATAACCGGCCCAAACTTCAGGCATGCTGTTAGCGAAGGACAATTTCGTCACCTTATGGAGCAACAACTCTTTCCCTTGAATGACATTAAGGGCTCAACTGTTATCAGCTTTGTTAACAACAAGGTAAGTACTTACAAGCTGGTATTTCAATCGGTAACGTTGCAATTGCTCATGAGCCTTGATGCAGGTAACCAGATAGAGCTTTTCCTGTTTCAGCCTTATAAAGATGTAACTGCCGATAAAACAACGCAGATCCCAACCTCAAATAAACTACTCAATACCATGGATAAACAGGTGGATTCAGTAGCTCATGCCTATATTCAAAAGGCAAATACCGTTGGCCTGAGCATAGGGATCCTTAAAGATGGGCAGATCAGTATTTATAACTATGGAGAAACAGCCCGCGGCAACAATCAGCTGCCAACAGCAAACACGCTATTTGAGATTGGGTCCATCACCAAAACATTTACGGCTACCCTGCTGGCTTATTACGCCAACGAGGGTAAAGTAAAGCTCACCGATCCAATCACCCAATACCTCCCCGATTCGGTAAAAACCAATACCGCATTAAACGCTGTAACCCTGCTCACGCTAAGCAATCACACATCAGGATTGGCCCGGATCCCCGAAAACCTTCAGTTCGATTCGGCCAGTGCCGCTAATCCCTATAAAAGCTATAACAAAAAGTTGCTGTATAGTTATCTCAAAACCTGTAAACTCAACAGTAAACCAGGCGAGCAATATGCTTATTCCAATTTAGGGGTGGGTTTATTAGGAACCATATTATCTCAGGTAAGCGGTAAGACTTTTGAACAAATGGTACAGGAAGTGATCTGTACTCCTTTAGCCATGAAAAATACAGTTCAGCATTTAAGCGCTTTACAGCTGCCCCGCTTCACCAAAGTATACAGCCAATACGGAGACCCTACAGTTGCCTGGGATTTTGACGCCCTTGCCGCCTGCGGTGCCCTGCATTCAACGGTAAATGATCTGCTGATATATGCAAAGGCTAACATGCTCGGTGGCACAGATAAGCTATCAAAGGCCTTTGATCTCACTCATCAGACAACTTACAGCAAGGATGCTAAAATAGCCCTCGGCTGGCATATTATTTGGGTTGATGGTGTGGAATATATCTTTCACAATGGCGGCACCTATGGTAGCAGCAGCTTTTTAGCTTTTAACGCTGATAAGAAGCTTGCCGTGGTGGTGTTATCCAATGCAGCAGAAAGTACAGATGCTATGGGGACGGGGATTATTAAGAAGTTGCAAGGGGAGGTTAAATAACAAGCTTACAATTATCATAAATAAACGTTGTCATTTCGAACGAACCAGCAGGGAATTGCGCGAAGGCGTGAGGAGAAATCTTCTGCACCCTGCCTCACCTGGCGGCCAATGCATGGTGCAGAAGATTTCTCTTTCGCCCCAACACTCATATCCTCCCCCTGCTCTATCGAAATGACATTTTTTATTTAAGGCAGGGATGTTAAAAATCGTCTAAATAAAAAAGGTACCTGAAAACAAATTAAGCTTTCAAGCACCTTTCCCTTCACACTATTCAGGTTGTTAATTTTGAAGAAATCTTCAAATCAACCAATTTTCAATTATTAATATTTCAAAGTCGATCCGTTCCTGATCTCATCCGAGGCTGCTTTTACCAGCTTATCATCAGGTTTCAGGTCACCACCGAAGATTTCGATGCTATCGCCGTTGCTCAGGCCTTTTTTTACATCAACCCAAACAGCTTTGTGGTCAACAACTTTTATCACAAAAACCTTTTCGGTTGAAGTGGCAACAGCTGTTTTAGGCACTACATAAGTGCTGTCGCCGGCAGGCAGTGGCAGGCTTACTTCGGCAAACATATGCGGAAGCAGTTTTTTATCTTTATTGTAAACGTCCATCTCCAGGCGTTCGGCACGTAATTTTTCATCAAGCGCACCTGCTATACGTTTTACCTGGGCGGTAAATTTTTCGCTCGGCAAGGCTCTCACCGTAAAATTAACTTCGCTTTTATTGCTCAAAGCGCCTGTATAAACTTCAGGCACTGATACCACTAAACGTAAACGGCCCTGATCCTGGATGGTAAACAATGGGTCGGTACTTTTACCACCCGGACCAACATAGGCACCCAGGTTAACATTACGACTGGTGATCACGCCATCAAAAGGCGCACGGATCTCCAGGTAAGCCAAATTAGCGGATACCTCTTTTAAACCGGATTTTGCAGCATCAATATTGGCCTGGTCGGCGTTCTTTTTAGCTTCAGCCTGCTCCAGATCGTTTTGCGAAACGGTACCCGGTGTTTTGCTGGTGCTTACCAATCTGTCGTAAGTTGCTTTGCTGGCAAAATAAACAGCTTCAAACTGTTTAATACGTGATTGTGCAGCAGCCAATTGCGAGTTAATTTCCGGTGCTTCAAGCACAGCCAACAGCTGTCCCTGGTGTACTTCCGAACCAATATCAACCAAAAGCTTTTTAACATAGCTGTTGGTTTTGGCGTACAGGTCAACCTGCTGGTAAGGGATCAGCTCACCAGGAATAGTGATATTGCTGCTTAACCTGCCTTTGGTTAACGGTACAATTTGTACCGTTGGGGTTTCAACAGCATCCTGCTGTTGTTCCTCTTCCTGCTGCTCCTTTTTTTCTTTATCATCTGAGTGGCAGGCGCTCATGGAGCCAACTGCCATCGCTAAAACGGCAAGCAGCAGTATTGATTTATTTTTTAGCTTATTCATGGTGGTGCAAAGGGACATAAAATTTACTTTCTTTATCTTCTGGATCTAATGAAACGGATTGGGTAGTGGCATTACCTTGTACCCAGGCAAAAACCAATGGCAATATCAGCAGCGCAGCAAAGGTTGATGCGATAAGTCCGCCGATAACAGCGCGGCCGAGTGGTGATGTTTGATCACCACCTTCACCTAAGCCTGATGCCATCGGGATCATACCTACAATCATAGCCAAACTGGTCATCAAGATAGGGCGAAGACGTAATGCTACAGCTTCACGGGCCGATTTCAGTGCATCGCCGTTGTGCTTACGCAATTCTTCGGCATTGGTGATCAGTAACACTGCGTTTGAGATAGATACACCTACCGACATGATCATACCCATGTATGATTGCAGGTTAAGCGTAGCACCGGTGATTTTAACCAGCAACAGCGAACCAAACAATACAGCAGGAACGGTTGATAAAACCACCATCGACATTTTGAACGACTGGAAGTTTGCCGCCAGCATCAGGAATATCACCAATACGGCTACTAATAAGCCCGATTGTAAGCTGTTCAGTGTATCGGTAAGGGTTTGGCTCATACCATGCATTTCAACTGTTAAACCACGTGGTGGTTTGCCCAGTTCGTCAATTGCTTTCTGCACATCGTTGGTTGCAGTACCCAAATCCTTTTTATTGATGTTGGCTGTAACTGACAAAGTTGGCACAGCACCTACGTTATCGTTTTCACCAAAGGTGGTACCAGTCTTTACATCAGCAACATCACCCAATACAGGGCGGGCCTGGTTTGCCAGTACCGGGATCTCCTTAACATCATTTAAGCTGGCCATTTGGTATTCAGGCACCTGTACCTGTACCAGGTAGCTTAAGTTTGATCTTTCATCAATCCAGTTATTCTTTTCGGTAAACCTTGATGACGAAGTTGATGCCACCAGTGAGCGTGAAATATCATTTAAACCTACACCAAGCTGTGCCGCCCTTTGCCTGTCGATATTAATATCGATAGTTGGATAATTGAACGACTGGCCTATCTGCACATCACGCAGATATTTGATATCTTTTAGTTTATTGATGATCTTGAAGGCATACTCAACATTCTGCTTTTTGTTTTTACCGGTGATGGCAACTTCAATAGGCGTTGGTGAGCCCTGGCTCAGGATCTTATCGGTAAGCTCGATAGGCTCAAACGACAATTTAACATCAGGCAATTGTTTAGCCATCTCGTGCCTGAATTTTTCCTTCAGGTCATCAAGGTTAACTTTATAATCCTCGGTTAAGCTTACCTGCATAACAGATTCCTGCGGGCCTGCCATGAACAAGTAAATAGGGTTGGTTGAAAACGATGACGGATGCGAACCAACAAATGTCGATGTGATAGCAATGTGGTTTTTACCAACAATATCACCCAATATATGCTGTGCTTTAACCGCAATAAGTTCTGTACGTTCTAAACGGGTACCATCAGCTGCACGCAAACGTACCTGGAAAGTACCTGAGTTAACCTTAGGTAACACATCGCGGCCAATGATATTGAACAACAGGAATGCCAGGCCAAAGGCCGTTACTACGTAAACCGTTACCAGTATTTTACGGTTAGGCAGCATACGGTCCATCAGGTTCATAAAGCTGTCCCTGAATTTATCAAAACGGGTAACATCTTTACCTTTATGTTCAAGCGCAGCTTTCATAGCCCTTTCTTTTTGCTCCCATGGCTCGCCTTCATCTTCTAATGCAAAACCATCTTTATGGCTGTGATCTTCGTGTTTGTTCACCATGATCCAGTTGGCCATGATAGGCACAAAGGTTTGAGCAAGCAGGTATGAAACTATCATAGAGAAACCGATTGCTAATGCCAGCGGCAGGAACAATGCACCCGGGATACCGGTCATGGTAAAGGCAGGTGCAAACACCGCCAGGATACAGAACAGGATCAGCAATTTAGGGAAAGCAATTTCCTTACAGGCATCCCAGATAGCCAAAGCCTTTGGTTTACCCATATCAAAGTGCTGGTGGATATTCTCAATCGTCACCGTCGATTCATCCACCAAAATACCTATCGCCAGCGAAAGACCGCTCAGCGTCATGATGTTGATGGTTTGATGCGCCAGCGACAGAAAGAATATCGCCGAGATAATACAGGTTGGGATAGTAAGGATCACGATGAGTGCCCCACGTTTATCACCCAAAAATAGCAATACCATGAGTCCGGTTAATACCGCACCTATCGCGCCCTCTTCGGCCAAACTTTTTACCGCGTTGATCACATATATGGATTGGTCAAACACGAATGACAGTTTCACATCATCGGGCAGTAAAGCCTGAAATTTAGGTAAGGCCTTTTTCAGGTTTTGAACCACATCCCAGGTTGAGGCTGTAGCCGATTTGGTGATAGGCAGGTATACCGAACGTTTACCGTTAATAAGCGCATAACCGGCGGTAATATCGGCGCCATCTTCAATAGTAGCAACATCCTTCATAAATACAGTTTGGATGCCGTTTTTATAAAGCGGGATATCGCCAAAATCCTGAACTTTTTTTATGGTGGTGTTTGATGGGGCAAGGTAGTTGTAATCGCCAATGCGTACGTTACCTGCCGGGGTATTCTGGTTATTCTCGCGCAGGGCAGCCACGATCTGGTCGGGCGTTAAATTGTGCGAGCGTAACAGGTTAGGATCAACTTTGATCAATATAGTACGCTGGTTACCGCCAAAAGGAGCCGGAGCAACAAGGCCCGGAATGGAGGTAAATGACGAACGTACATAAACCAATGCATAATCCAGCAATTCGTTATTACTGCGGGTGGCGCTGCTCAACACCAGCTGACCAACCGGCAGCGTCGAGGCATCAAAGCGCAAAATAAAGGGCGGCTGCGACCCCTGCGGGAAGCTGGCCTGGGCCCGGTTGGTGTAACTCGTGACCTCCGCCGCGGCCTGGGCCATGTTGGTGCCCTCATAAAAAGTAACTTTTATTAACGTTAAGCCTTGTATATTTTTCGTTTCGATACTTTTTACGCCCGATACGAAAAGCAACAGGTTAACATATTGCTTACCAAAGTAAGCCTCCATTTGGTTTGGGGTGAAACCGCCGTATGGGTGCGATACATATATAACCGGCAGGTTTAGATCGGGAAATATATCGATCTTGATAGTCCGTACCGCATTTATACCGAAGAAGAACAGCCCGGCTACTATAACCAATATGGTAATTGGTTTTTGCAGCGCCCCTTTTATCATTCCCATTGTATATGTGTGTAACTGTTAAAAATTATTGATGAAGATCCCGAAATCGCCGGTAGCTGCCGATTTAAACAGCAATGCCTGCCATACGTTGTTCAGGGCTATGTATTTGTCAACCTCGGCCCGGTTAAGGGTATAAAGCGCCTGTGTAAAATCAACTATGTTTGATAGTCCGTTTTTATACAGTGTATATTTTTGAATGTAAGCGTTGTTGGCGGCCGAAACTTCAACCGGTACTTCGTTAACATTTTTCAGGGCATTGCCTATACGTGTTTCGGCTAATGCACGCTGTGCTTCCAGTTGTTTATCAACCAGCTCATAATCATTCTTCAACTGTTCTGAAGTATATTTTTGCGATTGTACCTGGTAGTGGGTTCTGAACACGCTTGTAAAGTTCCATACCACGCCTACACCAAACAGGTAGTTGTAACGGGTTGGGTCAACACCTGCACCATAACTGCCGGTATAGCTCGATTGATCAACGCCATAATCGGATTTAAAGCCTGATCCCCTGCCCTGGTAAACACCAAAAAGGCTAAAGGTTGGCAAGGCGAAGGTGCGGAGGTATTTAGCCTGCTGATCGCTCACGTTTACCCTGTTTTGATAAAATTTCAAAGTTGGGTGATCGGTAGTTGCAACGGCGCTTAATGCTTCCAGGTTATTAGGCTGTTTGGTAATGAAAGCACTATCCAACTGAAACTCCTGTGCCGGGATACCCAAATAAACCGAAAGCTGGTTACTTTGATCCTGCACGGTTTGCTGCGCATTGGTAAGCGCTATTTTAGCGTTAGATACTTCGGCGTTGGCCAGTGATGAATCTACACCCGGATTTAAACCGTTCTTTACACGGGCTACAACTACTTTTTGCAAGTCCATAGCGCGGTTAAGGTTATCCTGCTGTGCCTTGCTTAGTTGCTGGGCCGCCAAAAGGTTTAAGTAAGTAGCGGCTACTCTTACCTGGTGCTGAAATTGCTCCTGTACAAGATCAGTTTCATCGCGCGATACGATGGTTTTTTGTACGCCGATTTTTTGCTTCGATCTGCCGAAGGCGAAAAAGTCCCAGCTAACGTTGGTTAAATAGAGCGCTCCGAAAGCAGCATTCCAGTTTTGCTTGGCCAATACCGGCCCGGATGAAGCTACAGAAAGCCCCCGGTAACCATATGATGGTCCGTTTTGGCCGTTCACTGTTCCGTAGTCCTGCTGCGCGGAGAAGTTTACATCCGGCAGATACTCCGTTTTTGTTTCTTTGAGGTATGCCTTAGAGGCGTTAAGCTGGTTTGCCTTCGACTTGATTGACGCATAGTTAGCAAGGGCCATTTGTTCAGCATCCTTAATGGAAAGGACTTTTTGCTGAGCTTGTACGTGTAAGACATATGAAACACTCAAAAAAAACAGGAGTAATTTTTTTGCATTTGTGTTTAACATGAGGTGTATTTTATACACGGCAAATGTATTGCTATATGATTCATGAAAAAAATGAATTAATTTTGTGTAAATCATTAGCAAAACTAATAATGAATATTGCATTACATCATTTCAGGTTAGTAGATACCATTTCAAAAGAGGGTTCGCTGACCAAAGCAGCAAGCGCTTTACACCTAACTCAATCGGCCCTGAGCCACCAGTTAAAAGAGCTGGAAAAGGAACTGGATATAGAGGTGTTCCATCGCCAGGGAAAGAAGCTTCAGCTTACCGAAGTGGGCTATCGTTTTTTACGAAGTTCGGAAAAAATATTGGCCGAAATACGTACGCTTCAAGAAGATATTAATAACTATAAAAATGGTAAAACCGGCCAGCTGAATATCAGTATGCAATGCTATACAGCATACCACTGGCTACCCGGCGTAATTAAGGATTTCAAGAGCCAATGGCCTGATATTAACATAAATATAGTTTCGGATGCCAGTCGCCGGCCACTCGAATATCTCATGCGAGGCGACCTTGACCTGGGCATTGTGCGTACCCAAATGGTGAACACGCAAATTGTTTATGAGCCCATTTTTGAAGACCAGTTAGTAGCCATTTTACCGGCCGATCACCCCCTGGCAAAAAAAGCTGTTATTGACATTTGCGACTTCCAAAACCAGGAGCTGATCCTGGCCCTTTATGACCCCTCGTACCAGGAGACTCCGGTTATCGAAACACTCATCCAGGAGCAGCATGTAAAGCCCAAAACACTTAACCGGATCCACTATACCGATGCCACTATTGAGATGGTAAATGCAGGCCTCGGAATAAGCGTTATGGCCGACTGGATAGTGAAGCCGTACCTTCCCGGTAAACACATTGTTACAAAACCATTACATCACAGCATAGCAAAACGCACCTGGTACGCCGCCACCTGCAAGGATACACCGGTAATTCAGAATTTTTTGGCTTGTCTGAAAAACCATTTCTGCAAAACCGAGCTATTATGCAATGATGTTGAAGAGGTTGCTGCTTACCCCGAACTGCGTGCGATATAGCCTGCTGCTATTCTTGATATTTACACTGAACGGCCTCAATGCACAGGTAGCATTAAGGCCGTTTCCTCAACATAGCCGGTATACCGCCGGTACCATTAAACCAAATCACCTTAGCCAGCAGCAACTGGATAAACAGGTAACCGTTTTTTACTATCAATGGAAACACCGGTACATCAAACCCGGCTGCAACAAGAACCAGTTTTACGTTTGGTTTGAAAAACCGGGTAAAGAATGCGTATCCGAAGGGCAGGGTTATGGTATGATCATCACTGCTTTAATGGCTGGATATGATAAACAAGCCAAAACCACCTATGATGGTTTATACTATTACTACAAAGCCCATCCTGCAAAAACATCAGCTTACCTAATGGCTTGGGCGCAGGTGAAAAACTGCAAAAATCTTGACAGAAGTACAGCTACCGACGGAGATATGGACATTGCCTACTCCCTGTTATTGGCCGATAAGCAATGGGGCAGCAAAAGCGGTATCAATTATCTACAGGAAGCCAAAAACATGATGGCTGCCATTATGCGCTATGAAATCAATCCCAAAACGTTTTCCGTTTTACTGAGCGATGGCAGCGAACATGATAGCAAAGATTATTACGATATGCGCGCATCTGATTTCATGCCTGCCAATTTCAAGGCTTTTGAAAGCACATCAAAAACAGGTAAATGGCAAAAGGTGATTGATAATAATTATCGGCTTTTTGGATACCTGCAAAAAACTTACAGCCCCGAAGCAGGCCTTGTTCCAGATTTTATAAGGGGAATAGATAGGAAAGCCCGGCCCGCACAGCCTAAGTACATGGAATCGGTATATGATGGTTATTATAACTACAATGCATGCCGGATACCGTGGCGCGTTGCTACCGATTATTTGTTATATGGCGATAAACGCGCGAAGGATTTTGTGAGCCCGATTAATCGCTGGATCAGGCAAACTACCGAAGGTAACCCTGATAATATTTCGGCAGGATATACATTGGCAGGTAATGATATTAAAGGCCGCTACTTTGAAGCTTTGAGTTTTATAGCACCATTCACCGTATCGGCCATGGTTGATCAAAGTAACCAGCAATGGCTTAATAAAATCTGGGATTACCTCGTAGCCTTTAAAGTGAAGGATTATGATTATTACGATAATACCATCAAAATGCTGGATATGATCATTGTGAGCGGTAATTATTGGCGGGTGGAATAAGCGAGCTATCTTCTTCATGTCATTGCGAGGAACGAAGCAATCGCACGGAAGCATGTCCGCTCTGTACAGCATGCGATTGCTTCGTTCCTCGCAATGACATATTTTTAATTACTCATACCCTAACAACATTTCAGCCGCCCTTAAACCACTCGTAAGCGCGGCTTCAACGGTTCCCATGGCTGTGCCTTCGTACAGGTATTCGCCGGCAAAAAACAGGGTATCACCAATGGGGTGGCTTAGGATTTTCCTTGCATCGGCGGTTTCGGTAGTATCATAGCTGTATGATCCACGTGAGAATGGGTCGGCAGTCCAGTTTATGACATTCCAGGTGAGGAGTTTTTCCTTAAGCTTCGCAATATCTATTTTAAAAATATTGGAGATAGATTCAAGGGCTTGCATCAGCATATCCTCGTCGCTGGTATTTAAACGCGCAGCAGCGGGTGGCCCTCCAAGCCAACCGGTAAGCAGCGGACGATGTACAGGCATCTGTGTCCACCAAACCGGGACTGCCTCTCCCGAAAACAGGAAACCCATATCTTCCAGATCGGCACCGGTCATTTGCCGAATTTCGTCGCTATACCAAAATGCCTCATCAAACTCAAGCAACACTTTTATAACAGCTCCAAAACCAAGTGACTTTAAAGCCTTGATATAATAATCAATCGGCGGGTCAAAACTTAGGGTGCATTTTAAGCCTGTCTCGGCCTGTAAAATCCCAAGCGGCACAGCAACCAGCAGTTGCCGGGCCTGGTAGGTTATCCCGATATCGGTGCTTATGGTAACATGATGCTGCCCCCAATCAATATCTTTTACAACAGCGTTAAGGTAAATATGCCCGCCCGCCTGTTTAAACTCATTTGCCAGGTAGCTGATCAGTTCACAATAACCGCCTTCAACACGGTATTGTGCATCTTCATGCTCATTCTCCCACTCTTTACGGATGGAAAAGGCGCTCGCCTTTTTAGGATCGGCATTATCATAGCCTGACACATATCCCCGCACAGATTCACGGAGGCCGACATACTGCTCGCCCGAAAACTCCTGCTGCATGAAATCTTCAATGCTCATATCATGCTTCAGCTGCATAATGCTTTCCAGAAACTCACCCCAATGTTCAATAACATGACCTTCGGCTATAAACTTACCATCTTCATATTTCCACATCGAGGCTGATGCCGGGGTATATTTAATACCTGCTTCATTGAGCAAGCTTTGGGTAACGGGCAAATCTCCGTGAATAAACTCAGCACCCAGTTCTGCAGGTTCCAGTGAGGTACCATGCTCCAGCGTATGGATCCGGCCGCCAAGCCGGTTACGCCCTTCAAGCAATACAACATTTTCCCCTGCTTTGGCAAGCGTACGGGCGGCCATTAAACCTGCTGATCCACCGCCGATGATAATTACATCTGTATTTTCCATATGCAATATGTGTTGAGCAAGATAAGCAGATTTTTAAAGTTTTATATAAGCACGCAAAGGCGCAAAGACGCGAAGAAAAAAATCTTTGCGTCTTCGCGCCTTTGCGAGAAATATGAATTAAACTTTTACTGCAATGCTATCACCTGCTTATCCAAATTCCAGCCCTCAAGTAATATGGTTGGTTTTGCCGTACCCAGCTTAGCTACCGGAGCGCTAACTGATACCGTGATGCTTTCATGTGGGGCAAGACTAAAATAATTCCCTGTCCAGTAGCTTGGCATAACCTCTTCACCATTCTTCATCAATTGGGGGCGAACAAAGAATGCCAGTTGATTAGAGTTGTTGGTAAACTGCAAGGTCCATTTATTTTCGCTCGCACCTTTTTCAGCTTTGAGCACTTTGGCCTGTACATGTACATGTTTCATATCATTCAGCGATGTGAAGTCATCGGTTGCAGATAACCAGTACACGTTGTGCGATACCGTTTTTCCGGCTGCATTTATCAGGTTCAACACCACAAAACTTACACCTTTGGTGGCGGAAAGCGCATCTTTGAGTTGGATCACTTCCTTAACACCTGTTTGTGTCAGCCCTACATTAGCAACCCTTTCCGATTTAATCAGCTTGCTGTTGATATCATAAATATCGGCCGTTGCGGTTAAGCTGCCTGTTGCATGATGCGTACGATTGATAACAGCTATTGATGAATTATCATAATTATACTGTATATGGACTGGTTCGCAAGCGTTTTGCATGGTGTAGTAGCCTGCGTTAGGTTCCAGGTACCAATCGTAAATTTGCCATATTACGCTTGGCAGCGCCGCATTCAGTTTCCAGAGCATTACGCCGCCTGTTTCGTTCAGTTTATGACCATCGGCCTCAAAAATCCCCTGGTAACCTACAGCGTTCATGAGCTGCATTTTGTCAGAGAAATTAACAATGCTGCTCGGCTTACCATACCTTTTGGCCATTTCTTCATAGTACTTATCATACTTACCTGCACCGGTGGCCGCGTCATGATAACCCCATGAATTATTAAGCGGGAAAGGCAAGTTAGTGTCCCAAACTAAATTAGGGATGATCTTTGGTAATGTAGTATATGGCGGCTGCGACGGCAACCCGGTTTCATCTTTAAACACCCAGTCCTTTGCCGCATCGGCCAGTTTATAATAGTCTTTAGGGTCTTTCCATTCATACGGGCCGCCGCTGTAAACCCCCGATGGCATATCATCAGGCCATGAACCTTTCCACCCGGCAGGCAGTTTGGCAAAGCCCGATGAACTTGGGATAAACGGCCTTGTACCATCTAAAGTGATAATATCATTCCGCATTACATCGTATAACTCTTTACGGGCATGGCCTTCATTACCGCCTGTCCATACCAACAGGCTTGGGTGGTTACGGATACGGTAGATGGTACTTTCCACGTTTTTGATGAATACGTTACCTTCCAGCGGCCAATCTGGCGAACCTTTAAACTCGCCCTGGGTATCGCCGGTGATCCAAAAGTCCGACCATACCATTTGTCCGTATTTATCGGCAGCATTCCAGAAATCATCAGGTTCGGTAACCCCACCTCCCCAAATGCGTACCAGGTTCACATTGGCATTGCGGCACAGGTGCATTTCATAATCATAACGGGCCGAATCGCGGTTTACCATCATATCAGGCACCCAGGCACCTCCTACCAAATGCACTTCTTTGCCATTTACATAAAACTTACGGCGTACAAAACCATTGGCTGTCGTTTCGGCTTTTGAGGCCACCTTACGGATCCCGAATACAAAAGTGGTATCGTCACTTACAGTAGCTCCTTCAGCATATTGCAAACGGATGCGGTACAGGTTGGCCCTGCCATAACCATTAGGCCACCACAATTTAGGCTGATGGATAATCAGTTGACTGATCTTATCAGCACTTAGCTCAACTCCTTTTTCAGCATTTGCAGGCACTACCACGGGCTGGCTAAACTGCACCGGCGCACCTGTAAAATTTTCGGGTTTTATGCTGATTGTTAGCTTACCGCCATGTGTAGCGGTTGTATTATTGGTTAATGTTAAGTTTAACGAAAGCTTGGCCATGCCAGTATCGGGCAGGTTTGGCAAATCGGTAACCAGTTTTGGCCTGCCTATGGTTACCGCCCCGGTAGTACGCAGAAAAACAGGCTGCCAGATGCCCATATTACGGTCGCGCACCGGCGGGATCCAGTCCCAGCCTGAAGAACATAACATAGTCACATTTTTACCGATATCACCAGTTGGGCCACCATTTTCATAAAATGGGCCGAGAGCCTTCAATTGTTCTTTTGCCGGATAGCCAGGGTAATCGAGAGGGTAAATTTTTACGGCGAGGGCGTTTTCGGCGCCTGCTTTAACTGCATCGCTTACATCCAGGTTATGTTCGGCAAACATGCCGGCCATTTGGGTACTATCGGCAATTTGTTTACCATTAAGCCATACAGCTGCACGGTAGTTGATACCTTTAAATATCAACTGGAAACGACGGCCTTTGTCGCCTGCAGGTACCTTAAAAGTGGTGCGGTACCAGTAAGGCTTTTTCCAGGGATTAGGATCATTTGGTAAATGACTGTATTGTTCCAGGTTATATTCCTTATTAAACTGATCGGATGCGTCCGGGATCAGCATATTATTCAGGCCCTGGTATGGATCAGGATAGATATGATTAGCCACAAGACCGGTGAGCACAGTTGAGGGTACTTTTACCGGAAACCAGTATACCGGCGAATGATATTGCATATTGGAAAGTTCGGAGCCGGAAGCACTCACCAACGCAGACGATTGCAAATCGAAATTGCTTAATTTAACTTGTTTCACAACTCCTGATTGTGCCGATACAAAGGCAGGCAAAATACAGGCAGCTATTACACTTAAAGCAGAGCAGATACTTTTGTTCATTTAGTATATCAATAAATATTGAGGTAAAACTACTTAACGTACAGCAAGATACAGCTGTACTAATTTATCAATTTGTTGTACAAATGATACGTTTTAGAGCTTTAGTAAAACATTTTACCGGTTTGTTATCGCATCTCCCTCTTCGTCGTAAGAAACCGCTGCAAATGTTATTGTTGTAAATAACATTTGCAGCGGGATGACATGCGTTAAAAACGCAAACCCAGGTTAAGCACTCGTTACAAACGAGCGCAAGAAGAAACGCTGTCAAATAAAAACCATGTCATTGCGAGCGTAGCGTGGCAATCTCGTAGCCAATACATGGCCGATCTGCATAGCTACGAGATTGCTTCATCGTTCCTCCTCAATGACATGGCTTTAATATTGAAATATCTACTTTTTGATAGTTTTATTCTGCAGCACTATGATCGGCTCGTACAGATCCCAGTTGGGTTTATAATCCTTTTGGTTCATCAGTCCCTGTGCTCCTACCGAAAAATTGCCCAAAACAAGATCTGTATCTCCATCGCCGTCAATATCACCGGCTTCCATCGAGATCCACCGGCCTAATAAATTAATGGGCACCTCATGAACTTTAAACTTACCGGGGCTGAGCTGTTCATGGTAAGTAAAACCTTCGGTAGGATGATATTTATAATCAGGAAAAAAGGCGATCACGGCCAGGTCAAGGTCGCCATCATTATCAAAATCGGCAGCTATCGCTTTAGAGCAGCCGTTGATATGGTAAAAGTAGGTTTGTTTAAATTTCCAGTCGCCCTGGTTGGTAAAAATGTAAACTCCATGATAGGGCTTAAACACAGGTGAATAGTCATTATTATCGCCGCAGGTGTATAAAATATCAAGTTTGCCATCGTGGTTAAAATCAATTAACTGAAAACTGCTTGAACCGTAAACCGATGGAAAGCGCATGATATTTTGTGTGGTAAAGCCGCCCTTTTTATCATTCAGGAATAGCCAGATGCCTTCATCGGCCTGGGCAAACAGGCAGGCAATATCAGGCCAGCCGTCGCCATTAAAATCGCCTGTGTAAACTACTTCGGGGCCGGGAACAGCACGGATGATTTTTCTTTTAAAAGTATGATTAGCCTGCTGCTGTAACAGGAACAAGCCGCCCCGGTCACGACCAAAACCACAGCTTACATAATCTACCAGGCCATCTTTATTAAAATCGGCAGCGGCGCTTTTAACCGGACGAGGTAAGCTATCGGCCATTAAAGTGGTATCTTTTGATTGCTTATCGAGATTGATATGCGTTAACCTCCCCTTAAGCTGATCATTGGGCGGGAGGATGCCTATACAGGTAATTACGGCGCTGTTAGGTTCTGTTTCGGATTGATAAAAAGTAGCATCGGTTATGGGCGAATGGAACTTTTTGATGAGCGTAGCCCTAAGATTGCTATCCCAGCGGTAAAGTTTATTACCGGCATCACCTGTATAAAAGTGCTTATCAACAGGATTAAACTTAACCATGGTGGTCATGGCCTCTCCCGATTTTGTATCAACATTGGCAGGCCGTTTTACCGAAAATAAAGCCGAATCCAGTACCGCATCGGGCCTGGGGATCTTTAGCTTTTTGGGTGATGTATATTTATAATATGCAAAAATCTTGTTCCAATCGGCCAGAGTAATGCTTGCCGTTGGCGAGGCCACGTATTGATCCATAAAAAGCCGCATACCAAATTTTGCGCCCATGGCCGGTAAAATATATTTTTCCCATGTAGCGCTGTCCAACAGTGAAGCATCCGGAGCTTCATGGCAACTCCCGCAGCGTACCATAGCCAGTTTTTTGCCCTGCGCTAAAAATTCTTCATCGCTTATACCACCGTCATCATTGTGGCAACTGCTTAGTGAGGCAAGGGTTACCAACATCGCGCCTGTTATCAGTAATAATAAATTATTTGACCGCATCCCTAAACCCGCTTTTAGCCCCGCCATTGATTTATATCTATCTGCTATTTCCCGGTATGATTTTCCAATACAACAAGCGGCAGGTGCTGGTTCCAATTGGGTTTAAAACCATCCTGGAACATAAAGCCATCCGAGTAGTTACCTAAAACAAGATCGGGTTTGCCATCATTGTTCAGATCAGTCATTTCCATACACATCCAATGACCATATTGGCTAATCGGCAGTGCATGTGGTTTAAAATCAAAAGGTTTACCCTGCTCAAAATATATAAACTCTTCGGCAGGCGTGTTTTTCATATCAGCGAAGAAGGCTATCGTTGCAATATCAATATCACCATCACCATCAAAATCGGCAGCTATAGCTTTTGTGCAGCCGTTTACAGGATAAAACCAGCGTTGTTTAAAATTCCAGTCGCCTGTGTTGGTAAAAATATATAAGCCGTGGTAAGGTTTCAGGATCCGCGAATCACGATAGTTATACCCGCAGGTTAATATAAGGTCAAGCCTGCCGTCATGATCCATATCAACTAATTGAAAGCTGCTTGAACCATAAACCGGTGGAAAATACAGCAGGTTGCGGGTAGTAAAACCTCCTTTTTTATCATTTAGCAATAGCCAGAGGCCTTCATCGCCGCTACCTGTCAGGAGCATCACATCCTGCCAGCCATCGTTATTAAAATCGCCGGCCAAAGCTTGTGCAGCGCCCGGCTTATCATAAATAGTTTGCTGATCATACGTATGATCTTTATTTTGCTTAAGCAGGTAAACTCCGCCTTTAAACTTACCCTGGCCGCAAACTACCACATCCGGCAAACCATCCTTGTTAAAATCTCCGGTTACGGTACCTACGGGGCGGGGCAAATCAGATGCGATATAGGTTTGGTCATTATTAACTACCTTAGCATCAAGGTTTACCTTTACTACTTTACCGTTGGGAAAATCAACTGGGGCCATACGGCCTATGCAGGAGAAAAAGCCTACATTATTGCCCAAACTATCCATACCAAAAGTTACATCAACGGCAGCCGACGGAAATTTAGCAATAGAATCCATTTTTAAATTGCTATTCCAAATATTCAGCTTTTCATCAACCGCATCGGCACTGTATAATTTATGTGTGGCGGGATTGGTGGCAACCATGGTGGTGAAGCTTTTATAAATGACCGGCGCAGGCTTTTTCAGCACAAAACCAGCCCAGTCATTTATCAATGGGCTGGGCTTTTTGGCAGTCATTAAAGTATCCGGTGCTGCTTTCTTATAATAATCTAAAATGGCTGTCCACTCGGCAATAGTGGCGCCGGTTGTATCAAGCGGCCTGTTTTTATAGTACGAGGAGCCGCCATAAGTTGAAATATGCAGCAGCGGCGCCATATTAACCAGCGTATGGTTAAGCCAAACATCTTTAGGCAATGCATCAACGGGCACTAACGAGTGGCAACGGGTACATTTTAGTTGTACCAGGTTTTTACCATCAACTATAACATCGCCGGTAAACTTATAAGGTTGATATGCCGGTTTACGTTTACAACTGTTGATGAGCGTTAAACCGGCCAGTAATGCAGTGAATGAAAAAAGGTATGATATGGTTAATAAGCTTTTTTTAAAATTCATAAAATAGCCAACCCTTATTTTTTAAGTTTTAATTTTTTCCAGATGTACTCACCTACCTGCCTGCCCTGTACAGCACCCTGGTTTACACTGTTACGGAAGTGGATACCGCCATAAAACCTGCTTACTGAAGTTTCATCGGCAGCCTTTAAAAAGGAATCGAAATGGCGCTGCATACCAATATAACGCAGATCGCTGGTATCCTGGTAGGCAAAATTATCGCCAAACAAATGCGTAAGCACCACTGCCGAAGCACCGCTGATATCGCTATGACCGCTTGGATATTCAGGAAACGGTGGCGTTTGCAGCATTGGCAGCCAGTCGTGATCAATTTTATCATTGATGATGGTTACCGGCCTTATATAATTAGTTTCATACTTAACCTGCCAGCCGCAGATAAAAGCATCAAACAAAGCTATTGAGGTAAGGGCGTAGGCCTGGGCAGTTTTTACTTCATCAGCGTGGGTTTGCTTACAGGCTATGGCAGTTATACCAATCCAGTGACCGCCGGGGGTGATCTTTTTATTGGCAAACATCATGTGGCCGTTGTGTTCAATAACAAAAGGGTTATCATCCCAAAACCTGGCTATAGTTTTTTGCTCAGGTGTGATATTTTTGCTTTGGTTATACACCTCCATGGTTTGCTTAAAATATTGACTGTCCTTGCTCTCGCTAAATGCAGGTGGAGGCGGCAACGCAAACATGGTTGAGGTATCAACCGCAAAGGTGTGCATGGTGCCCCAGCAAAACTCAACACCATCAAGGTAATCAGGAGGCGTTGGATGCCAGTTGCCGGGATTATCGTTGCCCAAAAACCTGGGCTTACCACGGGTTTGGGGATAATTATCAACCGATGCCCTTTTTAAAATGTACTTACCTATCTTTTCGCCAAAGGCCATTGAACGGGCATAGGTTGAATCATCGAGGTTATCTTTATACATGGCATAAACCTTAGCCTCATATTTTTTCAATGAATCAATTGAAAAAGTCACTTTATGTGCTACTGTAAAAAAAGCGTTAGTAGCTGCCAGTGTGTAATTATATTTAACCCCTTTTTGAGGCTGCGGCGGCTGGCCGAAAGCTTTAAGCTGGGCTGTAATAGAATTATACTCCGGTTTTTCATAACGGAGCGCTTCATAAGCTGCCAGCGAGGTATAACCGTAAATACGGCTTGCTACCGGAGGGGTAAAAACATCATATATAATAACCTGCGTAAGCTGATCAACATTATTATGGATAACATCTGCATCCTTAATCAATGGTATCTTTTTAGGCTTACCTCCGCAACCTAACATAAGGGCACAACTTGCAGCGGCTAAGAATATCCTGAACAATCTCATTTATAATAATTTAGTTAATTGGTATATTACGTTGACGGCCATAGCTGTCGGTTATAGTTACTGAAGCCATGTTATCATCAATATTAATGAATCTGCCTGACTGCGACAAGAAAGAATTACCATTATAAAACTCCTGTTTGGCAGTTTTGCCATTTTTGTATTTTACAGTTGCAAATGCATCAAGCGGTTGCAGATTATATGTTTTAACGGGCCTTTTCAGCTCAAATAATTTCATGGCATCCCGATTTTGGGTAGCGGCCAGCAGATAATTGCCTTTAGCTCCCTTTAGCTTAACTAAAGCCTTACCATTGCCAGGAATGTAAATACCACTTTGCATAATGCTAAGCGGTTTAAAGCCTCCTTTACCATCGCCTTTAAGCAATAAACCGTTAAAAGCATCGTAACGGCCGGTTGCAACTTCGGTGCCATAGTCATTACCATTCAACGCAACATCCAGGTTACCGTCACCGTCAAAGTCGTCGACTGTAATGCCGCATAGTTCCGACATCTGGGCTTCAACCGGCAACGGGATGGCTGTAAATTTACCGCCACCATCATTACGTAAATAAACCGATTGCAGGTAGTTCACTTTTAGGCGGATTGCACCCTCACGCATTTTTGGCGTTATCACCGAATCCATTGTTGCTGTTGCAAACGAACGGTAATTTTGGAACCTGCTGCGCATGCTGATCATTTGCTTTACAATATCATCGCGGCCAAAAGCCGGGAACTCCTGCAGCTGCCCTTGCTGATCTTTCAGGAAAACCGAAGGAAATGCGTCATAACTGCCATTATTGTCAAAATCTTTAGCGGTAATATAAATCGGGTATTGATCAGTTGCTTTATAAAAAGTATTAAGACCGGTATTACCTACAATATAATCGGTATCGCCATCGTGGTCAAAATCGCCGGCTGCAATAGTATTCCACCAGCCAAGCTTATTTTCAATACCCGTGTTTTGCGTTACATTTTTATAAATGCCGTGATCGTTTTTAAGGAAAGTGATTGGCATCCATTCGCCGGTAAGGATCAGGTCGGGCCAGCCATCGTTATTAAAATCGGTAAAGGTGGCATCACAAACCAGGCCTATGTTATTCAATTCTTTTGCTACCGATGCAGATACGTCGGTAAACTTAACAACGCCATTTTTGCTATCATTGCGCAAAATAAAGCTTGATACCGGTTTAGGATAATTCCAGGGATCAACACGACCGGATACAAACAAGTCCATTTTACCATCGCGGTTTATATCGGCCGCTTTTACACACAGTTTACTGGTCAGATTTTTAGGCAGTGCATCGGGCTGTAATTTAAAGTTCCCTTTACCATCGTTAATATAAAGCCTGTCCTGGTAATTGGATGAACCGGGCTCGCTTTCAAAGCCGCCGCTGGCTACGTAAAGATCAAGGTCGCCATCACCGTCGGCATCAAAAAGCAGCATGCCTTCATCTTTAACCCTTACAGGCGATACCATGTGCACCATATCATTAGGATTACCAACCGGGGCAACAGCTTTTGGTTGAAGCACCAGGTCGCGCTGAATAAATTTGCCGCTGGCCTGTTGCAATAACAACTGGGCAGGGTACTTTGTAGTGCCGCCTACCACCATATCATCAAAACCATTACCATCCACATCGCCAACAGCTACGGCCGGTGTGTATTCTGATAATTTATGCGGAAGCAGTTTCTGAACGTTAAAGTCTATATAATCCTGGTCATTATGCTTATAGGTTATACCTGCCGATTGGGTGACATCTTTAAATAAAGCGATATTATCAATTGAAGGTTTTTTGTTACTATAATCAAGTTTGGCATCGGCAATTTTAACCTGGATTGTTTGGTTGGTTTTTACATTAGTAAGCACCTGTTTTTTACCATTATCCCAGCGGATCACCACCGAATCGAGTTTAGATACATTACCCAGGCCAAAATGGGCTATATCCTGTATGGTTGATAAATAACCACGGTAAGGGGTATTTTCATAGTACTGGTGCTTGCCATGATCATAATAAATATCGGCAAAAGCACCAAGGCCATTCAGGTTTTTAGGCCCGCCATGAAATTGTATATGTAAGTAGTTACTACTGTTTATTGCATTTTTACGGGATGTATTTTTGTAGATGAATGCTTCATCATTGATATTGTTGATCACCATATCCATGGTGCCGTCATTATCCAAATCAGCATACGCACATCCGTTTGAAAACGAGGGGGCACCAAGTCCCCAGTTTTTGGTTACATCCTCAAACTGTACGCCATTGGTATTGCGGAAAGCGTAATTAGGTATTTTCACAATCGGGATCTGGTCAAGCACCTGCTGGGTTGACGCTACCGAATAGGCCATCTGCCTGAAAGTTATAAAATCATGGTCTGTTACATCGCGCGGATAGCCGTTGGTTATCACAATATCACGGTAACCATCATTATCGAAATCGGTTATCATAGGCCCCCAGCTCCAGTCTGTTTGGCCAACACCGCTTAAAAAAGCCACATCACTAAATGAGGGATCGCCAATGGAGTCATTGCCGCCAATTCGCGGGCCGTTATTTAGCTGCAGTGTATTACGGGTATACTGGTACTGGTATTTATACCTGTCAAAATTTTGAAATACCTGGTAATTATTGGGCGGCATGAACATTTTTTTCCGGTAGTTATCCTCGGGGTTCATATCCACCTCAAAAACATCGGCAAGGCCATCATTGTTCACATCCTCAATATCCTGCCCCATGGCACTAAAAGCAGTGTGCTTAAAATACTCCTGTACCTTATCGGTAAAAGTGCCATTACCGTTATTGATGTATAAAATATTATCGGTTAAAAAATCGTTGGTTACGTAAATGTCTTTCCACCCATCACGGTTAATATCAACAATGGTAGCAGCATGACCATAGCCTTCGGTGCCTATGCCTGCCTGTTTTGATACATTGGTATAAACCGGGTGTTTAAGCACCGGGTCCCAGTCACAACGGTAAAGCTGCCCCGTGCTCCGGTGGCTTCCGTTGGTTATTATCGGCCTAAAGGTGCTTTGATTATCGCCGGCAACCGCCTCATTAACGGTTAGGTACATATCCAGATCACCATCGTTATCATAATCAAAAAACGAGGCCATGGTTGAGTGCAGCTTAACATTAAGACCATATTCCTTAGCCATTTCTTTAAAGTGCGGTACGCCGTCTTTACCTATGCCCTGGTTTACGTAAAGCAGGTTAGTACGCTTAACCGAATCATCAAGCAATGTATAACATACATAAATATCCATAAGGCCATCGTTGTTTATATCAACAACGGCAACTCCCCTGCCCCATCCGCCGCTGCCCCCAACACCTGCTGCCGTGGTTACGTCATCAAATTTCATATCACCTTTGTTAAGGTATAGCTTATTTGATGTGGTATTGGCAACAAAGTAAATATCCTGCAAACCATCATTATTGAAATCACCTATGCCCACGCCGCCGCCATTATACAGGTTTAGCTTGGTTAAGGGGTTTATGGTGTCATTTTCAACAATTTTATTATTGAAGGTAATACCGGAGTGAGAAGAGGGTATCTGTTCAAAAAGTGTAGCTTTTTTACAGGCGCTAAATAAAATGGCAACCAGGCATGCAAGGGAAAGGGTATACTTCATTATTGGTTAGTAAACTATAAAAAAAGGTGGAGATCATGATCTCCACCTAAAGTTAAATATTTAAAATCAACAGTTAATTAATAACCAGGATTTTGTTTTAATACACCGCTTCCGGTTGAAGCAGATTTATCAATCTGATCCTGTGGAATTGGATAGTACTCATTTCTTCCTTTGGTAAAGTGAGCACCTGTTAACTGTGAATTGATATTGATATCATATGCAAAGAAGGCATTGATCTCATCGGCCATACTGCCTGTACCCTGATCCCAACGCTGTAAGTCAAAGAAACGTTGACCTTCCATTGCTAACTCCAGTTTCCTTTCAAAATGGATAGCTGTACGGGCATAATTTTTATCAGCAAAAACACCTGCAGGATATGGTTTAATTAAATAGTTATCGGCAGGAGTTGTTTGTACCGTATAAGTCGATTTTGAAGGATCATACGGAGAGTTTTTGTAAACCCACCAGGTAGTGCCTGCTGCACGGTTACGCACCTGGTTTACATAATCTAACGCTTTATCAACACTTCCTACTTCAACTTCTGCTTCGGCAGCCATTAAAAGCACATCGCTCCAACGCATTAGGTTTACGTTGTTTGATGTAACCTCATTAGCAGCCCAGTAGTTTTCAGTACTTGAGTTGGTGCCTTTTTCGGCAGATGAATAAACGTTTTTACGTGGATTGAAAACACCATCTGTAGGGTCACGGATCCAGCTTGCCGGAGGATTGCCCCAGTCAAGGTAAGGAATATTAGGACGGCCCATAGTAATGTCAATACGTGGATCAAGGGTACCAGTATATGGATCGGTTTTGCTGCTTACCCTTTTACCTGTGTTATAGGTAGTGAAAAGAGGCAAACCATCAGCACCTGTTTTAAATGAGTTACCCAATGATTGTGAAGGGTTAAACCAACCGCAGCAAGCACCAGGACCGCTATTGTAAGGGAAGTTCAACTCATCGCCGGTGTTACCATTGTTACCGCCCGAGTTATCATTTACTGACGCTTGTGCAGCAAATACAGATTCGATACTGTTTTTCTGAGTGGCCTGAGGGCTAAAGTTAGATTGATAGTTAACATTTAATCCAAATTTAGCACCTGTTCCTTTAACGCCATTAGCAATTAAGTTATCAAACAAAGTTTTAGCTTCGGCAAATTTGTGCTGAAACATTTTGGCTTTAGCAAGGTAAGCAACAGCTACCCATTTGTTGGCACGGCCTTTTTGGGCTTGTGTAACCGGGATATTGTCAATACCTGCCTGTAAATCGGCTTCGATATTTGGCCATATGTCCTTATCATTTGCAATGTTTGCCTGAGCGTTAGTAGTAGCTGTTTCGTCAACATAAGGGATCATGTTGTACATTTTCTTCAGCTCAAAATAGTAGTAACCTCTTAAAAAACGGGCCTCACCTGTAATCCTCTTAACGTCGTCGGCGCCGATATCTTTAGCTAATGCCAAAGTACGCAAAACATCATTTGAGCGGGCAACACCATCATAACACAAAGTATATTTTGAGGTGGTATAAGGGTTATTAGTTGCTTCGTTAAAGTTACCAACTGGTAAGGCATCGTTACCACCGTCAGATGGTTCTGAACCTTTATAGGCATCGCCTGCTGCAACACTGCCAAACAACCAGTTTGAGCCAGCAGCATCAATACCGCCGCCAATGCCACCTACACCATCCAATAAGGAATACGTTCCGATAAGTAAGCTTTCAACACCAGCTTTGTTGGCCACAATGTTCGGACTTAAAGCAGCCTGTATCGGCCTGTTAAGGATATCCTTCTGGCACGCATATACCATACACACTAATAGCAGTGCTAACGGTACAATCAATTTCATTTGTAATTTTTTCATAACTTTTTTATATGATATTGTAAGTATTAAAAAGTGGCGTTAACACCAATATTATATATTTTTTGGTTTGCCGGATAGTTACCGAAGTCGATACCAAAGCTGGTATTGCTTTGCAGGTTTGAACCCTGAAGCTCAGGATCCAGGCCAGTGTATTTGGTAGCAGTAAACAAGTTGTTACCCAATAAATATACTCTTAATTTACTAATACCTAAGCTTTTGATTTTAGAACTTGGAATTGTATAACCAATTGTTAATGATTTTAACCTAACATAAGTTCCGCTTTCAATATAGAATGAGTTAAAGCTACCTGTGTTATCGGCGTTAGCAATACGGGTTAAAACCGGCACAGTTGCTTTGCTGTTATCAGCACCTGGTTTCCAAACCTTGTCGCTCAATATATCGGCACTTACGTTACCGGTAAATACTTGTGGAAAATAAGTCCAGTATTTAACATAGTTAACCACTTTACCACCAAATGAACCATAAAGGAATGCATTGAAATCAAAACCTTTATAATACATGTTAAGTGTGAAACCACCTGTAAATTTAGGGTTTGGATTGCCTATAAATGTGCGGTCATCAGCAGTTATTTTGCCGTCATGGTTTGTGTCCTGGTATTTGAAGAAACCTGGGCGTGCATTACCGTCAGTTGGTGAAGCAGCGATATCAGCAGCGTCTTTGTATAAACCGATTACTTTGTAACCAAAAAACTCGCTCACAGGCTGGCCTGGCTGTAACCTTACAAAGTTTTGCAAACGGGTTGATCCGCTACTGTTATAATCAACATATTTTAAACCACCTGTTAAGCTTTTTACAACGTTTGAATAGTGGCTGAAATTAAGGCCTAAATCGTATTTGAAATCGCTGCCTGCAGTACCATGATATTGTGCATCAAAGTCAAAACCTTTGTTAAGGATGTTACCACCATTAAGGTAAGGCGCGTTAGGCACATCAATTGGTGCAAGCGGGTGAACCTGGAATAACAGACCGGTAACTGATTTCTCAAAATACTCAAATGAGAAGCTGAACTTATTGTTCAGGATGGTCATATCGATACCGATGTTTTTCACTTTATCGGTTTCCCATGAAGTTGATAAGTTACCTAACTGCAATTTGTATAAACCAGTAACAGTTGAGTTACCTGTACCGGTTATATCATAGTTTGCGTTACCATTTGATTTTGCATATAAGTTGTAAGCGTTACTTGCCTGTCCTTCAACACCGGCAAGTGAGCCCAGCGTACCGTAACCAGCACGCAATTTCATGTCATTTAACCAGGTAGCATCTTTCAGGAAGCTTTCTTTTGACAACCTCCAGCCGGCAGTTACCGAAGGAAATACACCCCATTGGTGACCGGGTGCAAAGAACGAAGAACCGTCACGGCGTATTGTTCCGCTTACCAGATACTTATCATCATAGTTATAATCTAACCTGCCAAATTGTGAATACAACGTGTTGTTATAAAGCTGATCAACACCGTTACTTGGAGTACCATCGCCATTGGCAACAGTAACATAGTTAGGGTCGGTTGTTAAGCTGTAATTGGTGTTACCTGCACGGATACCACGGCCATACTTTGTAACAGCCTCAGTACCTGCTAAAAACTGCACATTATGTTTACCAAATTGCTGGTTATATTTTAAGGTGTTTGTCCAGGTATACTGGCTGTTGTAACCTGCAACCTCGGTGAAACCATTGCTTGAAGTATTACCTTCAGAGTTTTCATAAGCGGTTGTGGTGAAATAGTAATAGTAGTAGTTATCAACAGCACCACCAAAGCTTGTGCGCAAAGTGAAATGTTTCAGGAAGTCAACTTCGGCAAAAAGGTTACCTGTAATATCCCAGTTATTATTCCTGTTATTTTTAGTACGTTCCATAACAGCAACCGGGTTGCTTGAGTTACCCAATGAACCCGATCTTGTACCGGCAAAATTACCCTTGATATCATAAACAGGGATAATAGGAGGTTGACGATAAGCATAAGATATACCGTTACCTTCGTTCTGGTTATTTGAAAGGTTTGGTGTTCTTTTATAAAATATATAAGCGTTTTCACCAACACGGACATGTTTACCAACTGCAAAAGCTGTATTAGCCCTAACAGAATAGCGTTTCATATAAGTATCGATCAATGTACCCTGCTGATTGAAGTAGTTAACAGACATCAGGTAGGTTGACTTATCGTTACCGCCGCTTGCAGTGATATTATGGCTTTGGATTGGTGCTGATTTAAATATTTCATGAAACCAGTCGGTACCTTGCTTGTTTGCAAGCGTGATTTGATTATCAGGTAAGCTTGCGGGGTGAAGGCTGTAAGTTGAAGGATCGGTATTAGGATCGCCTGCATGAGCTCCTGCTGGAGTAATATAATCAGGAATTGTCCAGGTACCGGTATTTTTAGGATCATACTGTGAGTTGCCATTTAATGCATTTGCATTTTTAAACGACTCATAAATTGCTTCAACATAAGTTTTGGTATCAGCAAGTTTAAAACCATCTTTCAAAGGCCTTTGCGTACCATAAAATGCATCATAAGTAATGGTTGCAGAACCTGATTTACCTTTTTTAGTTGTTACTACAACTACACCGTTTGAACCACGTACACCGTAGATAGAGGCAGAACCCGCATCTTTCAGTACCTGGATTGATTCGATGTCGTTAGGGTTAACATCATTCAATGAACCCTGAACACCATCAATTAAAACAAGTGGAGCAGTGTTGTAAATTGAACCGATACCACGAATGTTTACCGAGCTACCACCGCCAGGGTTACCTGAGTTGATAACGGTTACACCCGCAGCCTGACCTTGCAGTAATGAAGCAGTGTTACCTGATGGTACAGTTTTTAAACTCGCCACGTTAACTACAGCTACCGAACCTGTAATGTCCTTTTTACGCTGAGCGGTATAACCTGTTACTACCACCTCGTTAAGGGCATTATTACCAGATTGTAAGGTGATGCGCAGGTTTACATCGGTACCTACTTTCACTTCAGTGGTTTGGTAACCAATGTATGATACCACAAGCGTATTGCCCGGGCTTAGTGTTAAGGTGAATTCACCGTTAACATCGGTTACAGCGCCAGTGCTTGTACCTTTTAAGCGTACAGAAGCACCTACAACCGGTAATTTATCGTCGGAGCCGATAACTTTACCTTTGTACTTTGTTTGGGCTGTAACTACCAATGAAGATACCAGGCAGCATAACAGCAAGCCAAGGAATCTTCCTTTTAGGAGTAAACTTTTAAACATGAGATTGAGATTTAGTTGATTAATATATTTGATTAAGCTTTTGGGTCGATAATTGGTGGTGCTATGTTTTAAAATAAAAAATTGCACACTTGCGGGCAACCGGCTTAAACGGGGCAGTTGTGAGATGAGCCCTGTTAAACAGATTGATTGGGGATGAAGTGTCGGAAAGTGAAAAATGTAAAAGTTTTATCATATGATCTTCTCTCGTATAAATTTTAAACTTTTTTATCCGTGTAACCGCCTTTTTTATGCTCTTGCTACCAGAGCAACATTAAAGTTAAAATGTTATAATAATATCAGATTTTGAACGCTTTCTGCTAAAACAGAAATTTATATTGGCTATGGAACTAATGTAAATAGTGTGTACTGTATACACAAGTAAAAAAAGCAGATTTACAAATTAATTATTTATAGACCGTTTTAACCGATAAAATTACAAGCAACAAACATTTCGTTAATAAATTATTAATAATAAGAGGCATTTTTTAAAAATATCGAATTGTAAAAATGTTGCTATTATTCATTAACAGTTCCGAAAAAAGTATTAAAGCAATAAATATTGGTGCAAGCCTCCTTTTATACTTCATATTTTAATCTGATTTTAATGTGGCGGGCTTAGTTGTCATAATTTACCAGAGTGTTAAAATATCATCATACTTTGCAAATACTGTCATAACAACATTTATTATTGATCCTCCAATAATAAATGTTAAATATACATTTACACAAACGATACTTTTTAGGCAATAAATGTTCATATAACATTTATTGCAATCGATTTCACATCACTAACACAGCACTTTAACCCCTTTCTTTAAAACAAAACAGCACCGGTAAAATTTACTTACCGGTGCTGTCCACGTATTTTTACATATCAAAAAATACCTTTGCTTTTTTTAACAAAGTGCTAAAAATGTATTACACTCCAAATGCTTTTATCTGGCCCACCAAACCGACGCATTATGCGTATCGGCCGAACTTGTTCCTATCTGCACAACAAATTCGCCGGGTTCCCAATCATATTTAAGCTGGCTGTTATAAAACTTCAATTGCTCAGGCGTTATAGTAAAACTTACCTGTTTTGATTCACCAGGCTGAAGGCTTATTTTTTGATAACCTTTAAGCTCTTTTACCGACCGGCTAATGCTTGCTACAGGATCGCTGATATATAACTGTACCACTTCTTCGCCTGCATATTTGCCTGTATTGGTTACGGTAACAGTAGCAGTTAAAGTTTCGCTGCCTTTCAATTTAGTTTTGCTTACACTAACAGCACTATAGCCAAAAGTAGTGTAGCTTAAACCATATCCAAACGGATAAAGCGGATCGTTTGAAATATCAAGATAATTTGACTTGAATTTTGACGGACCGCCGCTGTATGGCCTGCCGGTGTTTTTGTGGTTATAATAGATAGGTATCTGCCCTACACTGCGCGGAAAAGTAGCAGTTAGCTTACCCGCAGGGTTATAATCGCCGAACAATACATCGGCAATAGCGTTACCGGCTTCAGTACCGGGTGCCCAAACGTCAAGTATGGCGCTGGCGTGTTTATCCTCCCAGGTTAAGGTAAGCGGGCGGCCGTTAAACAGCACGATCACCATTGGCTTGCCCAGTTTTGAAAGCTCCTTCAGCATATTTTTCTGGCTTTCGGGAATATCAATATCCGAACGGCTTGATGATTCGCCCGACATACTCTGCGATTCGCCAACCACAGCCACTATCACATCCGATTTTTTAGCAGCATCAACTGCTTCTTTCAACAGTTCATCAGCTGGTTTAGCATCTAAAGAAACCATGCCAGGGCCAAAGTTCAACCTTTTAATGAACAGGCTGTCTTCGGTAATATTGGCGCCTTTTGCATAGTTAATAGCAACATTGTTACCTACTACGTTTTTGATACCTTCCATTACGCTTACCGATTTTTGCCATTCGCCGGCAATTACCCAGGTACCCAGCATATCGCGGTGGTTATCGGCCAGCGGTCCAACCAATGCAATACTCCCTCCTTTTTTAAGCGGCAGGGTTTGGTTATCGTTCTTTAACAGTACAAAAGAGTGTTTGGTGATTTCCCTCGCAGCAGCACGGTTGGCTGCAGATAATTCTTCTTTAGCTTCCTTATCAGCATCCATTGATTTGTAAGGGTTATCAAACAAGCCTAATTTATATTTAGCTTCCAGCACACGCTGGCAAGCCAGGTCTATTTCCTGTTGGCTTATCTTCTTTTGTGTAAGCGAGTTCTTTAACGTTTTCAGAAAACCTTCTCCTACCATATCCATATCCAAACCGGCTTTAAGGGCAAGGGCCGATACCGTTTGCAAATCG
Source organism: Mucilaginibacter angelicae (assembly GCF_042434235.1). NCBI lineage: Bacteria > Pseudomonadati > Bacteroidota > Sphingobacteriia > Sphingobacteriales > Sphingobacteriaceae > Mucilaginibacter > Mucilaginibacter angelicae. Next base: position 317,775 of record NZ_JBHLTS010000022.1, read on the forward strand.
CCAAGACCATGAGCCGTCACTTCGTTTACAGCAGTATAATCAGATACCACAAAACCTTTAAAGCCCCATTGCTTTCTTAACAGATCGGTTAATAACCATTGGTTAACTGTTGCAGGTACGCCGTCAACCGTATTGAACGAGCTCATAAAGCTGCCTGCACCTGCATCAACTGCTGCTTTATATGGCGGCAGGTAATCCTGGTACATTTTAATGCGGCTCATATCAACTGTGTTATATTCACGACCGGCCTCCGCGCCTCCGTAAAGTGCAAAGTGCTTAACGCAGGCCATCACAGCATCAGCATCTTTCATGCTCGTACCCTGGTAGCCCTGCACCATAGCTTTAGCCACCTGCGAACCATACCAGGGGTCTTCACCCGAGCCTTCAGAAATGCGGCCCCAGCGCGGGTCGCGGGCAATATCAACCATTGGCGAAAACACCCAGTTTAAACCTTCGCCGGTTGCCTCTTTAGCTGCAATTTGTGCCGATTGTTTGATCAGCCCCATATCCCAGGTTGCCGACATACCCAGGGGGATTGGGAAAATAGTACGGTGGCCATGGATCACATCCAAACCAAAAATAAGCGGGATATGCAACCTTGAGTTTTTAACGGCTATATCCTGGATCTGGCGGGTTTGAGATGTGCCCCATACACCAAACACACCACCTATTGATCCTTTTTTAATATTTTCTTCAACACCTTTATTTACTACCGATCCTGTTGTTGCCGCCCCGATGGTTACCAGGTTAAGCTGCCCTATTTTTTCATCAAGGGTCATTTTACTCATCAGGCCTTTAACATAGGCGTTCATTTTTGCATCTTCGGCTGGGGTTTGTGCCAACACCTTGTTAAGGGGCATCAGCGCCACGCAAAACGGCATTACGGCTATGGCAAGCCGGCTTGAAAAATACTTTTTCATTTTTTAATTTATGTGGGTAGTAAATAATTGGTTAACAAATATGGCTAATAATCAGGGCATTTCATTGCACCCTTAAATATTTTTGATGATTTTTAAAATGGCATGCTATGGCATTTTTCATAGTGTATTAAGTACACAATTGTAAATATTATAATTAAAAAATCAAACTTTATTTGTACAATAGCGCAAATGTTAAGTAAACAGCAACTTATTGAGTACAGCGAGGAAGCCCGTAAAAACTACGTGAACCACATTTCTATTGATTGTGTTGTATTTGGATTTCATGAAGGGCAAATGAAAGTGCTGCTATTAAAAACCAATGATGAAGAAAAATGGTACCTGCCCGGTGGCTTTGTGCTAAATGAGGAACCGATTGACACCGCCGCCGATCGCATACTAAAGGAACGTACCGGTTTGGATAAAATATTTTTGCAGCAGTTTCGCGTATTTGGCGACCCTGACCGGTCGAAAGTGCATAATGATATGTATGCCGGTATGCTGCCCAAAGAAGAGAATTGGTTTTCGGGCCGTTTTATTTCGATAGGCTATTATGCGCTGGTTGATTTTTTTGGTGTTATCCCTCACCCCGATCAGTTTTCGGAGCTTTGCGCCTGGCGCGACCTGGACGATATGCCCGAGATGCAGCTTGACCATGAAAATATTTATAAAAGTGCTTTAGATGCCCTGCGACTGCAGCTTAACTACCAACCCATTGGTTACAACCTGATGCCCCGGGAATTTACCATGCCCGAATTGCAAAAGCTGTATGAAACTATTTTAGATAAAAAGCTTGACAGACGTAACTTTCAACGCCGCGTATTAGGCTTCGGTATCCTTAACCGGTCTGAAGAGCCCCGCAAAGGCGGCGCGCACAAGGCACCCTACCTGTATTCGTTTGATATGGAAAATTACCAGAATGCTTTGACTGAAGGGTTTAAGGGAGGGTGGTAAACAAAACATTTATACACACGTCATTGCGAGGTACGAAGCAATCCCTAACTATACAGGGAGAACTTGCCTGGCCGCTCTGCTTTTTGGGGGTTGCTTCGTACCTTATAATGACACGAGCCTCCCTACTCCGCCACATACTCCAACTTTACCTGCACATTTAAATCCTCATGCATACTGGCAAACTGGCGCGGATTGCGGGTAAAATCGGGATCAGTATCCATATAAATGTTCGTGATCTTAACTACTTCGGGATGTTTATCGGTGCCTATATTAAAGGTAAGCCCCTCGCTGCTTTCTAAACTTTGTTTTAGCTCAAGGTATTGCTTACCGGTTACAATGATCATTTTTTCGGCAGTCATGGATATTAATTATAAATGGTAAACTACTCAAAACCGTGTTGATTTGCCCCGTAACATACCGGCGATACAAAATTATCGCTTACCGGGTTCAGTAACGGTTTATTATATTTACCTCAAATATAACTCATATACATCCGCATAAATGATCAGTATTAAAAAATTATTGCCTTTTATTTTATTATTGGGCAGTACGGCAGCTTTGGCCCAGCAAACCTTACCCATAGCTGTAAACCTTCAAAAAACCTATACCAAAGGCACACGGACCGCCACCGGTGCACCCGGTAAAAACTATTGGCAAAACACTGCCGACTATAAGATCAAAGTAAGCTTCGACCCTAAAACCCGCCTGGTAAGCGGCTCCGTTGGTATCGATTATGTTAACAATAGTCCGGATACTTTAAAGCGGGTACAATTTAAACTGTATCCTAACTTATATAAAAAAGGCGTAGTGCGCCAAATGGCAGTTTCGGCCGATGACCTTACCAATGGGGTACAGATCAAAAGCCTCAGTATTAATAACCAAACACCAGATAGCGTTAAAACCCGTCGTATCAACGGTACAAACATGACGCAACGGGTTCCCCCCATCGCTCCAAAACAAAAAGCACATTTTGATATCAGCTATGCTTACACCTTAAATAAGGGCTCCCATATCCGTACCGGTCAAATTGATACCGGTGCATTCTTTATCGCTTACTTCTTTCCCCGGGTAGCTGTTTATGATGATATTGACGGTTGGAACGATTATCCCTATGTTGGCTCACAGGAGTTTTACAATGATTTTTGCCATTTCAGTGCGGAGATCACCGTGCCAGGCGATTATAAGGTTTGGGCCACGGGCGACCTGAAAAACGCAACTGATGTTTACGACAGCCATATTATCAAACGCATTACTGATGCAGGCGCAAGTGATAAAGTAACTGATGTTATTACTGAAGATGATATCAAAACAGGCAATATCACCAAAAACAACCCTACCAACACCTGGAAGTTTGAAGCCGACAGTGTTACTGATTTTGTTTTTGCCACCAGCAACCATTATTTATGGAAAGCATCGAGCCTCGTAGTTGATCCTAAAACCGGCAGGCGCACCCGTGTTGATGCCGTGTTTAATGAGAAACACAAAGATTATTATGCTGTTGTTGACTATGCCCGTAAAACCGTGGAGGTGATGAGTTACAAATTCCCGAAATGGCCATATCCGTATCAGCATGAAACCGTTTTTGACGGACTGGATCAGATGGAATACCCTATGATGGTGAATGACAACCCGCTTGAAGATAAGGCAGATGCAATCGAACTTACCGATCACGAAATTTTCCATACCATGTTCCCATTTTATATGGGCATTAACGAAACCAAATACGGCTGGATGGACGAAGGCTGGGCAACCATAGGCGAATGGCTGGTTAGCCCGGAGATTGATCCCTCGATAGTAGATCCATATGGTGTTGCCGCTGTTGAGCAAAGCGCAGGTCATGAAGTTGATGTGCCTGTAATGACGCTTACCCCTATGCTTACAGGAACAGCCGGTTTTACCGATAGCTACCCAAAACCGGGCCTGGGCTATTTATATGTAAAAGACATGCTTGGCGATGAACTGTTTACCAAAGCCCTGCATTATTATATTGCGCAATGGCACGGCAAACACCCCATGCCTTACGACTTTTTTAATTGCATGAACACCGGATCGGGCATGAACCTTAACTGGTTTTGGAAAGCCTGGTTCTTTGACAACGGTGTAACCGATCTCGCCATCAGCAAAGTAACCAACACAGGGCTAAAATACAGCGCCATCATTACCAAAGTTGGCAGCAAACCCATCCCGGTTAACTTAACCGTTTATTATGCCGATGGCACTACCCAATTGGTACATAAAAGCATAGCTGTTTGGGCCACCGGTAATAAAACAACCAGGGTTGATTTTACCGCCAAAAAAGCTGTTAAAAAAATAGTAATGGGCACCACCTATGATCCCGACAGTAATAAAAAGGATAATGTGTGGACAAGTAATTAAAAGCGAAAAGCCGAATGCAGAAAGCCAAAAGTTAATAATGTGATAACTTAAAAAGCGTCATTGTAAGGTACGAAGCAATCCCCAATAAACAGAGTAGCTATGCAGATTTGCCCTGTAAAGTCGGGGATTGCTTCGTGCCTCGCAATGACGATCTTCTTATTCGATTTTACCTCTACTTCTGCTGATACGCTTTTAGCAGATCAGCCACATCAATACCGTTAATTTTCATGCCGCTTAGGTTACAGTCCGAGATACTAACTTCACTAAGGTTACAATCGGTTATGGTGCTGCCCTGCAGGTCGCAGTTTTCAAATTTAAGCGGACGTTGTTTGGCAGCAGGATCATAAGCGGGGTGGCCTTTGGGCGGCATGCCAATATCATGAATGTAAGCTCCTCCAAGCTGTGCGTATTTTATTTCCAGATCACTCAGATTGGCATCTTCAATTTTAAGCCCGGTGATGCTTACGTCCCTAAAGCTCGCATTGTTCATCATCATTTGCTCAAAGGTTGAACCGTTGAGCATGGCACATTTAACATCAAGTATCTTTTGAGTTTCTTTTATGGCGATTACTTCGGTGCCGTTAGTTGCTGAATTTTCCATGATTTGCTGTTAGTTTAATCAAATATCTTAAAAATGCATGGCATCGCAGAGCTACATACGCGACAAATAAAGGGTGCATTTGCGACAAGGTTATCCTCACGCGAAGCCGCAAAGGCGCTAAGCTAAAACCTTTGTGGCTTAGCGCCTTTGCGTGAAATTTGAATATATGCTGATATATAATTAAATTCAAATACTTTATTCACTGATCATGATCCTGTTTCCTCATATCAAATTACCTCTGCTCGTTATGGCCTGTATCACACTTGCTCATACCTCATCTTATGCTCAACAAAAATCCAATCCTATCACACAAGCCAAATGGCTTATCGGCAGCTGGAGAAATCAATCGACAGAAACACTGGATACCGAAACCTGGAAAAAGCTTAATGATTCTACCTTTGTTGGCAAGAGTTATTCATTTAATGGTTCAGAAACGGTTTCATCAGAACATCTCCGTATTGAGCAACACGAAGGTAAGCTTTACTATATCCCAACAGTAAAAAATCAAAACGGCGGCAGGGCGATAACTTTTACGCTCACTTCATCGGATAATAAACACCTTGTTTTTGAAAATCCGGAACATGATTTTCCTCAAAAAATAACCTACACTCAAATCAATAAAGATTCATTAGTTGCAGAAATATCCGGCCTATGGAAAGGCAAGCAAAAGGCGATACAATTCCCGATGAAGCGGGTTAAATAACAGATTACATCTTTTATGTTATTGAAGAAATTCGGCTACATCACGGCCATAAAATTCTTTAAATAGTTTCCTGAAATAAGCAGGGGTTTCAAACCCGGCGATGTAAGATATTTCGGACACGGTGCGGTATTTGCCACTATTGATTGCTTCCATCGACATGTGCAAACGGATCCTCCGGATATAGTTATTGGGCGTAACGCCTGTGGTGTTTTTGATACGCCGGTGTAATTGCCTTTCGCTTAAGCCCATTTCGCTGCTCAGCAACACAATGCTCAAATCAACTTTTCCTATATATTTTCTTACCAGCGTTTCAAGTTCGTAAAGCCATAACTGATCGGCAATGGAAAGTTCGCTGATTGGTTTAAGGCTGCGTCCATCAGTAAATACATTAAACTTTACCCCATTCGTTAATTCACCATTTTGCGCCGGTGCTATTCTTTCTTCAATTTTATTATTGAATATAAATGAGGCCCTGCTAAATTCTTCCAGTTTCTTTTTATCCGTAATATTCCTGGCAATGGCAAAAACCAATTGCTGGCTCTGTACCGGCATCGATATCCACGAAAGCCATACAATTTCCCCACTTTTGGTTACATACCGGTTTTCAAAATTATACAGCGGATTGTTTTTCTTTATGCTCTCCCGTTTACTGGCCGTAAGGCTTCTGTCATCAACAAAAACAAATGAATCGATAGGCTTTGAAAACAGTTCGCTTTCGGTGTAGCCTAAGGTTTTTGAAACAGCCGGGTTAATTTTTTTAAAGTAACCATCAAATCCGGCCACGCACAACCAATCGGGCGACAAGTGAAAGAAGCATTCCAAATCAAAAATCTCGCTTAAGTTCTCCATATAAATTTCCGTCCCTGTTTGTAAGGGAATATTAGCATAATATAGCTGCAGGCTATGAAAGAGCAGGTTCAAAAGAAGCTATTTTTTATGACACAAATGAGTATTTAATGCGTACTGGCAGGATTATTTAATAAAATGTCAGTCCTGTCAACTTTCAAAACGGAGCTTTGCCCGCCTAAGGTAAAATCGGTAGTCGCAATATATCACATTATGTGAGGCTTTATCGCCATATAGCATTAATTGACCCGATTCTTCATAATGGTGCTATAGTACAATTCAGTGTTTTTTCATATTATTACTGGTAATATGAAAACCCTATACCAAAACACAATTAAACTTATCCTCTTTGCTTTACTGACTGTATCATTGCAAAGCTGCATTAAACAGCCCGGATCGTGGCGAAACGACCAGATCCCCGGAGGTAAACGCGACGATTTTCACAAACTAAACGAGCAATTACTTCATGACCTGCGCAGCAGCAACAGTGACGATATCAGCAACATGGAATCGCAGGAGATGCTGCAGGACAAGTCAAACCTCAGGCAAATCGAATTAGTTGGCAACGCCGCAAAAACCACCGATTATGATATTTACGATGAGTATTACATTGTAAACAAACATCGCAATACCGATACTGTAGGTAACCTATCGGCAGGCATTAACAGCTATAAAATGGTCTACAATGGCATTACCCATGAAATGTACATTGCGCTCCTTTTGCCGAAGGACAAAAACCTGCCTAACCAGGAAATGATCACCGCAATGTATGCCAAATACGACTATGGCTGGAAGCTAACCTCGCTAAGCGTAAATACTTATAAGATAAACGGCAGAACAGCTCCGGAACTTTACACGCTGGGAAAAGAAAAATACGATAAACAGCATTTTGCCGATGCCCGCTTAACACTTGAGCTGGCTTTACAATGTACCGCCCCTAATGATTACTGGCAATATCAGCATGATAGCGATGCAGGCAAATTATTTCAGGATGCAGCAGAAGCAACGGTAAAGCAATACCGTTTCCCGGTTATAATTGATGATGTTGCAGGACAGCCAAGAGTATTCCGGATCGGCAATCAAAAGAACAGCCATGGCTGGTTCCCGGTAATTTATTATACCACCAAGGTAAACATTGCCGATACCAATGCAGTAAAAAGCGAGAACATGCAGATTGGGAAAGTGATCAACAAATTGCTTCCGGGCATTACCGAGGATAAAGATTACATTTTTTACTCTGCCTGCAGCAAACTGCCGCTGAGCTCGGCAAGGGTTGAACATTTTGATATGACAGATAAGTTGAGGTAACAAATTGAATTACAATCCAACACAAATAACATCAATAAAAACGTCATTGCGAGGTACGAAGCAATCCCCTATAAGCAGGTCTGCCCTGTATAGTTTGGGATTGCTTCGTACCTCGCAATGACGTTTCTTTTTTAACTCTTATTATTCGCCGCTATCAGATCGCTTCCAACTGCAGCACCACGCTGGTGTGGTAAGTATTGGTTTCGGGATTAAGGCCTACGTTCATCAGAAAATCGCCGGTAAAGGTTAAATCTTCGTTACCTAAAACCGAACCAGTGCCCGGGTAAAGATTGATCTCTTTCACGCGGTATTTTTTGTTAGGGTCGAGGCCTTTCAGGCGTACAGGTACTTTGGTACCTGAGCCGTAACGGTTATTCACCAGATAGTTGAACATAACAGCTTTTGATTTATCGCCGCTTACGTACATCAGCGATGCTGCGTCGTTATCCCATGGAGATGCTAAACGGTATTGGTCGCCATGCCAGATCACATCTTTCAATGCATCATAGTTTTTCAGGGCCGACTGGCAGAAACTCAGATCACCTTCGCTCAATTTGCCAATCACAATATCAAAGCCCATTTTACCCATCATAGCCACATCCACGCGGAACTTGATTGGTTGTTTACCCCAATCGGTTACGTGGTTTGAGCTGGTAAGGGCAGGATAGAAATAAGAGTACTCCCACTGAATAAAAATCCTTTCCAGCGGATCGGTGTTATCACTTGGCCAGTATTCGGTAAAATATTGCAATGCACCGTAATCAACACGACCGCCGCCGCCTGAGCAAAGCATCAAAGGCACTTTAGGATATTTGGCACGTACGCGTTTCAATACATTATATAACCCATTCACATAATCAACATAAATATGCGACTGGTCTTTTTTCAGATAAGCAGAATAAGCATTGTAGATAACCGCGTTACAATCCCATTTAATGTAAGCCAAATCAGGATTCTTGGTGAACAGGCCGTCAACTACGCCAAATACAAAATCCTGTACCTTAGGGTTAGCCAGATCAAGTACCAACTGGTTCCTGAAATATTTTTCAGGGCGGTTTGGTTGCTTGATCACCCAATCAGGGTGGGCTTTGTACAGATCGCTGGCAGGGTTAACCATTTCCGGCTCAATCCAGATGCCGAATTTTACGCCATTCGCCTGTGCCTCTTTAACCAGTGAGCTGATGCCGTTTGGCAGCTTTTGTTTGTTCTCCTGCCAATCGCCCAAACCGGCATTATCGCCGTTACGCGGGTGGCTGTTACCAAACCAGCCGTCATCCAGTAAAAACAGGTCGACACCAAGTTTTTTGGTATCTTTTAACAAACCTGCAAGCTTACTCTCGTTAAAATCAAAATAGGTGGATTCCCAGTTATTGAGCAGCGTAAGCCTTGAACCTTCACCATCAACAATTTTGTACTTGCGTGCCCAGCTTTGCAGCTTGCGGCTGGCATCGCCTTTACCATGATCTGAATAAGTATAAAGGAAAGCAGGCGTGGTAAATTCAGCACCCGGCTTTAAATGATACTCGGAAGCAGCATTGTTGATACCAGCAATAACTTTAAGGTTGTTGGCTACATCCAGTTCAAAATCAATCCTGAAATTGCCCGACCATTCCATAGCTCCGTAAAGCACTTTACCTTCATCTTCGGTAGCAGGTTTATCCATCGATACCATGAACATGGAGTGCTCGTACAGGTTGGCACGGGTACCCAGTTTACTGTCGATGGTTTTAATACCGTGAGTTAACCTTGCTTCTTCGGGCTGCATTTCCATAGCCCAGTTGCCATGATATTGCTTAAGCCAAAAACCGCCGGTAGTGTTACCTTTAAGGCTTAAATTGGCCGATGCATATTTATTAAGCGTTACTATCCCCTTTTCGTTATGTTTTATCACCGACCATTGCTCGGTAATATCTTCTTTAAAATAGGTTTTGTAGTAAAGCTTTACCTCAAAATCATAAACAGGGTCTTTCATGGTAACCACCAGTAGTGAAATATCATCATCAACCTTGCTTACCGTATGGCTTACATAGGTTAGGTTTAATGATTTATTACCATCGGCATGGGTAACGGTAATGGCTGGTTCGCCAAGGCTGGCCGATCCTGATGGTGTATAAGCGTCATTCTGTACGCCCGAGTCATCGGCCTGTTTGTACATTTTCTGGATGCGGGCATACTCGGCTGTGTTGGCAAGTTTTGCGCCCAGGTACACCATATTCAGGTGTTTTTCGGCATCGGTTTGTAATACCAGCGCGTTGTGCTGGGTTTCAACAGGGATAGTTACATCCTGTGCTGCCGCCCTACCGGCCAACAGCATTGAGCCTGCAAAAAGCAGGCCCAGTGGTAAATTTTTTCTTTGAGTAGTTCTCACGTGTGATTTTTGGTTTAACCGGCTACTTCGGTAATTTGGTTTATCATGTTTTGATGTATCCTCGCCCCAAAGTGCCCGGCATCCTGTTTCAGAACTTCGGCAAAGGCCTTTTGTGCATGCTCAAAATCATGTAAACCGAGATATCCCAGTCCCTGTAAAAAGTGGCAATGCACCTGGTTCCTTGCCTTCAGATCATCCTCAAAAATGAGCAAATTTGGCAGCGAGACGGCAAAGTAATCAATTTTTACGTTATCATCCATGTGCTCAATACCATAATTAAGCAGTTTTTTGAAGATACGCTCTGCTGATGTACTGTCACCCAGACATTTTTTAGCTAAACCCTGATAAAAGATCTTATCCGGTTGTTGATCGTTGTAAAAAACTGCCGCTGTAGGGTCTTCCAAACCGATAGCTGCTTTCTCAAAATAAGCCTTTGAAGCATCCGTTTGCTGCAGGTTTTCATAAGCCTTGCCTAACCAATAAAAGATATCATTTTCCTGCGTACCGAACAGTTTGCCTTCTCCTAAATTATGCGGATAAGTTTGTGCCTGGGTTAACTGTTCAATAGCTTCATTATTTTTACCATCGCGAATATTTTGCTTGGCCATTTCAACCAACGCGGCAACATACTGGCCCGAAGCCTTACCTTCGCCACCCTCCCATGGATGAAAAATCCTTTGCATCACCTGCTCAAAGGCCGTTTGGTGTTCGCCTAAAAAGTTATACAAGGTGGCGCGCTCCAGGTAAACATCATCACGGAGTTTGGCGGTTTCCAGGTTAGCTTCAACAAACTGCAAACGGACTTCGGCAGAGTGGTTCAGTTTTTTGTAAAGCTGGTCAAGCTCCATTAAGATCCGGGCATCAGTTGTATCCAACGCAAAAGCTTTTTCAAAGCATGTTAAAGCTTTAGCCGGATCATTACGCTTGTTATAATAAGCTATGCCCAGATTCCTGAACACGGTTGGGAAAGTATCATCCAGTTGTGCCGATGTTTCCCAGGCCGCTATAGCATCATCATATTGCAGTTTATCATAAAACAGGTTGCCTAAGTAATAAGGCGCTTTGGCATCGGTTGGTACCAGGGCAGCGGCCAGTTTCAGTACGCTGATATCTTCCAGCCTGTCGGGGAAGCACAGGTATGAGTCGGCAGCCGATGCCAGTTTAAAGTACTCTGATGCCTGTTCGTTATTGCCCAACTGGCAGGCAAAGTAGCCAAGGTAATAATACACCATAGGGCTGGTAGCATCACCGTTCACTGCATAATTCAGCAGATCGGCAGCTTCCTGGTACAACCCGGCGTTGGCGTAGTCAAGTGCATATTCAATGTAGTTTTGGTAATAACCGCGCGATAGTTTGGTTAGCTCATTAAGGCTGGTCATTGCTTTTTCTTCATTGCCCAAAGCTTTGTAAGCGTAAACCAGTTCAAACAAAGCACCTAAGTTAAACGCGTCCCTTTTTATAGCCGCAACACCTATTTCAACAGCCTCTTCAAAACGCCCCAGCTTACGGAAAGCGGCCGAACGTAAAACATAGGCTTTGCTGTTGTTCACGTTCCTGTCTAATGACGACAGCGAATGATCAAGCGCCAGTTCGTAATCACCGTTTTCCAGGTCGATCTGTGCTACAGAGAAATAGCCACTATCTTTCCAGGCATTGCTCCAGGTAGCTTTGTAAAACGACTTGTAAGCTTCATCCTTTTTACCGAGGAATTTAAGCGCCAAACCTAAATTATAATAGCACTCACTATCGTAAGGGTTAGGGTTGCGCTGGGTAATGGTTTCAACCGCTTTACGGAAGTATGGCTCACTTTTTGCAAACTGGCCGCGGCGTAAATACCACAAACCCAAAGCATTGTTATTGCGGATATCTTTAGGATCGCGGCGTAAAGCTTCTTCATAATATGGCACCGGGCTATAGGTAGCATGGCGGTACTGCTCCAGATGCTGTGCAGTTAAAAACAGTTGCTCTGCATTTTCTACATCGGCAGGCAACAGGGCAGGTTTAGCTGCTTCCGGTATATTATTAAGCTTATTGCTGGCCGCATCATATTTGATCAGCTCTTTACCTGCTTCCGAATGCACGGTAAGCAATAAAAGGTTTTCGTCAATATTTTTAATAGCTATCTCCCTTTCAAAAACCTGCTCGGGCCCAATGCAAACTTTTTCGCTTAACAGTACCCTGCCATCGTGTTGTAGTTTGATGTTCAGGTTGTTTTGTTCGCCGGTTACGTATACTTTTAACAGCAGTTTGCCATCAGCATAGTCAAGCGCCAGCAGGATATCCTTGGTTGCATTTTTAATTACACCAAGCTCGCGGTATGGCATAAAGTATTGGGTAAAATGCTTTTCTTCGTTGGGCATCAGCCAGGTAAAATCGGGCTGATTATCGGTAAACATACCGGTCATGAGCTCAATGTACGGACCATCCTCATCGGTCAGGTTCCTGTCCCATGCAACGCCAAAATCACTATGTCCCCAGGTCCACTGTTTTTTGCCGGGAGATACATGGTGATTAGCCACATGCAGTAAACCGGCCTGGCTGTCATGCTCATATCCGCCCACAAAATCATAGTTGGAGTTGATGGCCATGTATGATGTTGGTACCGGAATATTTTTATACCTGGAGATATCCGTACCCGGTGAGTAATCAACCTTATAATAAGTACCTGTAGCAATTGGGAAGGTAGATACATCGCGCTTGCCATGGTCAAAAACCGCATTCACATCCGGCGGAAAAACCGACTGGTAATCATCATTAACCTTTACAGCAGGGTTTGCCCACCATAAAAAGGTTTGCGGTAATGCCGAACGGTTATATAGTTTCGCTTTTATTTCGATGTAGGCTTTATCCGGGTGCAGTGTAAAGCCTGCCATGCCTTTGGTATGAAACATGCGCTCCACCTCGTTAACCCAAACGGTTTTACTGCCATCGGCGTTTTCTTCGGTCTTATAGTCAACAGGCTCAAAAGTACTTGGACGGTGGTGCTGCGGCCAGTTAAACTCAATACCGCCCGAAATCCAGGGACCTGTCAAACCTACCAGCGCCGGTTTGATGACCTGGTTGTAATAGATAAAATGGCGATCTTTGATCTTGTCATAAGCCATCTGAATGCGGCCGCCAAGCTCGGGCAGGATCAGCACCTTGAGGTATTTATTCTCCAGGTACAGGCCAGCGTATTCCTTATCTTCTTTTTCGTCGTAAATTTTTTCGATAACAGGGTTCGGGTACACCTTGCCGCTGCTGCCCTGGTAAACGCGCTTTTCAAAAAACATAGGGTTTTTATCGGGCTTGCCTATACCGTAGGTTGGGATAATTACTTTTTCTTCCCAAACATTTACATCCAAATTATTCATGTAGCTTATAATTATTAATGTCTTATTAAATTTTCTTCTAACTCTTCAAGGGTTCGGCCTTTGGTTTCTTTCACTTTCCGTAGCACGAACAAAAAGCCTAAAAAGCAGATGCCGGCGTACATATAAAACGGCCCGTAAGTGCCCAATACTTTAGCCAGTATCGGGAAGGTGAACACCAGTATAAAATAAGCCCCCCATAAGGATACAATGGCCACTGTTGATGCCGCGCCACGGATCTTGTTAGGGAAGATCTCCGAAATAAGTACCCAGGTTATAGGCGCAAGCGAAAGCGCGTAGGTACTGATAGCGAGCAAAACGAAAACCGATACCAGTTTGGCCGACAAATGATTTTGCAGCAGGTAAGCCAAAACAATATAAAATATGGATAAGCCTAAGGAGCCAATGAGCATCAACGGCTTGCGGCCAAGCTTATCAACCTGCCACATAGCCAGCAGGGTAAACACCAGGTTAACTATACCGATTGAAACAGTTTCAAACAACTGCTGGTTAAGGCTTGAACCCACTGAAGCGAAGATAGTTGAGGTATAATTAAACACTACGTTGATACCGCAAAACTGCTGAAACACAGCCAGCGTAATACCAATCAGCACAGCGGGACGTACGGACTTCTCAAACACCGCACGGTATGATTGCTTGCTTGTCCCTCCTCCTTTCAGTGATTTTTCAATGGCTTCCTGCGTGGAGGTAACAAAACCTTCTGAGCCAATTTTATATAATACCTTTTCGGCATCGGCGTTGCGGCCTACTTTCATGAGCCATCTCGGGCTTTCGGGCAGGAACAATACTCCAAGCATGAAAACTACTGCAGGTACAGTGCCTAAGGCAAACATCCATCGCCAGGCATTAACACCTGTATCTGCCAAAAAATAATTGCATAAATTAGTGATCAGGATACCCAGTACCACGGTAAGCTGGTTTATAGCTACGTTACGCCCGCGCACCTTGGCCGGCGAAATCTCGGCAATATACATGGGGCATAGCATCGATGCCATCCCTACACCAACACCTGCCGCAAAACGCATAGTAATAAAATAGGCAAGATATGTTGAAACCGAAATAGCCAACGATGATACCGCGAAAATGAAGGCGGCAATCATCAGGCCCGGCTTACGGCCAAACTTTTCGGCAATACTACCGGCAAAGATGCAGCCTACAATACAGCCGAGTGCAAGTGAGCCGGTCAGGAACCCTTCCCAAATAGGATCGAGTCCAAACTCTTTGCGGAGGAATGGCAGCGCCCCTGAAATTACGGCAAAATCAAAGCCGAACAGGTAGCCACCCAGCGCCGATATAAAGGAGATCCCTATAATATAGCTGCTGTTAAACTTAATTTCATTTTTCAAATCAGTGATCATTTTATATTGGTTAGCTTCTTCTCTTTATAAATCTGCTTTAATTGAGTCAGTTAATTTAAGCGTTCAGGTTTCCTCCCTTTCGCCTTTAACCTTTATCCTTTCACCTTAACTCCTTGCAGGTGTACAACCGCCACCTGGTTCCAGCTTCCGGTTCAGTTTGGTTAAACGGTTAACTGTATTGGTTTTATGCCCATATTTTTCGGCATTTTTATCTGCGTCGATAGCGACAGTGTTTAAAATATGTTCTTTCATATAGTGCCGAACTTGTATAAAATGCTTTGGTTGTATACATCGCCTGCCTGCAATACGGCCTGAGGAAAATTAAGATGATTAATGCTATCAGGATAATGCTGGCACTCCAGGCACAGCGCATCAAAAGCTTTTGCAGGTTTACCGGTATGGGTAGGTGCTGTGCTGCTTAAATAATCACCTGTATATAGAAACACGCCGGGGTAATCGGTATAAACTTTAAGGGTTCTGCCTGATGCCTCGTCGGTTAAAAGAGCAGCATAGGCCAGCGCGTTCTCTTCAGTTTCGGTATCGATGACATAAAACAGGTTAAGTCCTTCAACACGGCTCTCATCTATTTTAAACTTATCGGTTAGCTTGTTATTGCTAAAAGCCTTTTGCCGGGCAGGTATGATGGCACCGCTCGGTGTATAATCTTCATACGAATCGACAATATATTCCGATGATACAGTAAGCTTATGGTTATAGATCTTATTTTTAAAAGCCGACAGGTTAAAATAGGCGTGATTAGTAAAATTAGCGATGGTAGCTTTATCGGTAGTAGCTTTATAATTGATCAGCAGCTCGTTATCGGCACTCCAGGTATAGGTAACCGTAAGTTCCAATGTACCGGGATAACCACCGTCACCATCAGGGCTGGTCAATGTCATGATCACTCCGTTATCAATAGTTTCGGCAGCGAATACCTTGTAGTTAAAACCGCTTTTCCCTGCGTGGTTTGAATTTTTGCCGTCGTTGGCATCCAAATGGTAAACCCTGCCATTCAGTTCAAACCGGGCATTGCTGATGCGGTTTGCGTAACGGCCTATGGTTGAGCCAATGTAGCAGGTATCGTTTAAATAGCCATCCAGCTCAGGAAAACCAACCACTACGTTTTCAAAATGCTGCTGCCTGTCGGGCACCACAACCGATACAATGGCCGCACCATAGTTGGTAAGCTCCACATATGCCCCGCTCTCATTTTCAATTTTGAAAAGATAAACATCGGTGCCGTTAAGCTGCCCCCATAACCTGGATGAAGTTTTAACAGCCATGCGCGTATTGATATTTAAATTGATACTTCATGTGTTTATTCGCCGATTAAACAGGCCGGTAAAAAATGGTAACCTGTTTTAGTCCCTAATTGGTTTTGGTAAACCTACTATGAAACTGCGGTTAAAAAAATGGATATTTTTTAAAAAGTGATGGAGAATACTATCATGCAACCACAGCAATTGAAAACTTGCTTTGATCAAAAAAATAAATACCTTTAAGCACCAATTATGCTGTAATGTTATGAATGCTATGGCCGAACCCAAAAAGCGGATTAAAGAAGGCTTTATAGGCCAAAAAATGATTGTATTACCGCCAAACATTAAAAAATCAATCACCAACAATGCTTTAATCAAAGGCTTTTACCTTACCGCCATAGGCTATTACCCCAAGGCAGCCTATCATGACCGTGAACGCCGTACAGGCAGCAGTGAATATATTTTACTTTATTGCATTGATGGAGAAGGCTATGTTTATTTAGGCGGACAAGACCACCCCCTTAAACCAAATACTTTTTTCATCATTCCGCGTAACGTTGCGCACCGATATAAAAGTTCGGAAACCAATCCATGGAGTATTTACTGGGTGCATTTCAGCGGACTAAATTCGCACCTGATCTATGAACGCTCACTTGATAACGGGCAGCCCGTGGTACAATCCGTTCCCTACGACAGCAGTCGGATCAAGCTGTATGAACAGATCTATGCTGTGCTCGAACACAGCTATCACGAAAAAGAAATGGAGATCGTGAACATCAACCTGCTCAATTTCATCTCATCGCTGGTGTATTACAAACAAACCAACCCGGTTGATTATGATAACGATTTTGTGAGCAACTCCATCGCTTACATGAAAAAGCATATCAGCAAAAAGTTTGAGGTAATGCACCTCGCCAAGCAACAGGGTATTTCGGCATCACATTATTTGCGCTTGTTTAAACAGAAAACAGGTTCCTCACCCATTAACTATTTTAACTTGCTCAAGATCCAGGCTTCATGCCAGTATCTTTATTTTACCGACAGGAGTATCAAGGAGATCTGTTCAGATCTGGGCTTTGATGATCCATATTATTTTTCGAGGTTGTTTACCAAGCTGATTGGTATGTCGCCTTCAAAGTATCGGAAAACACATAAGCGGTAATTCCCCCCGTTAAAACTTACGAAGTTTTAAAAACTTCGTAAGTTTGGATATGCACCTGCACTCGTCTCAATCAAGACTTTTCCATATCAGCGAACAACAGGGTATCAGCATATTTACTCCCCGCCCTTCCCCATCGAATTTTGATAATATTACCGGCGATGTTGTTTTTGCTATCAGCGAACAGTTACTGCATAATTACCTGCTGCCCCGCGATTGCCCAAGGGTTACATTTTATGCCGGAGCTAATACCACTGCTGGCGATAAACAAAAGTTTATGAGCAATACAACTGCTGGCCATATTGTTGCTGTTGAAAGCGGCTGGTATCAGCAGATCAAAGAAACGACACTATACTGCTATGAGTTTTTGCCGGATGATTTTATGCTGATAGATGAATGTGCAGGGTATTATGTATCCTATAAACCAGTTGTTCCGATAGCGGTTACTGTTATTGATGATATCATGGCTGCATTGTTAAGCCGGGATGTTGAACTGCGGTTTATGCCGTCATTAACTGATATTGCTGATGCTGTACGGGATTCGAGCCTTCAGTTTTCATTGATCAGGATGAGGAATGCGAAGGGATGAATCTTTTACTTTAACAGGTGTGACCTTCCGTACAATTCTTATATTCTTTATTTTTTATTATTTTTGATAATAAACACTCAACATGGCACAGGATATTCCTTTAGATTCAATATTAAAAAAGGGCAAAATGACCAGGAAACCATGGTTGATGACACCCACAGAACGGGCAGATTGGCTGATTAAAATGCAGAACGAGGCTAAAGAATACCTTTTTTCAATAGGACAACCATTAGTTTATAAAAAAGATGGGCACTTCCTGGCAGAATATGCAGATGGGAGCACTAAAGTACTTAAGTAAATGTCAAACATTTATATCATCGCCGGGGATAGGTAAAAGTACAAGAGGCGATGAATTTATAGATCCTGATCTTGATATATTAAATGAAGATGAAATGCGCTTTAAATATAAAGCGCAAGGATATGCCGATTATAATGAATATTCTATACATCGTGTAAGAAATACTATTCGGCAAAAATTGATCAATAATGAAGATTTTGCCATCGAACTAAATCTCGGCTATCAGCATCAATACGAGTATATCCTTTCAGCAAAAAAATTCAGGCACGACAATAAACTTCATGTCATTTTATTCTTCACTGATGATATTGATCTTTGTTTAGTTCGTGCCAAAGAAAGACATGAACGCGGAAGACATCTCGTTAAACCTGAAATAATAAGAGAAATGTATGCCAATACGATTCCATTGTTAAAGGACAATTTTGCCTATTTAGATGAACTGATTTTATTAGATTCAAATAATGAAACTGGACTTGAATTAGTAGCTTATTACGATAAATCTTATAATCAGTTCGCTGTACATCGAGAAAGTGCCACATGGTTTGTTAACGACCTCAAACCGTTTATTCAAAACAGAATCATGGGTTCCTGAAAACAAGTTACCCATGACATGATAAAATTGCGGTCATGTTGAACTTGTTTCAACACCAACTCGCTAAGCAGCCACGCTGAGCACAAATTGGCTACTTGTCCCGTGGGATCCTAAACAAGTTCAGGATGACGCGCATTTGTTAAAAACTACAAATCCCGCTGCTTCAACTGAAACAACGGGAATTTGCCATTATTAAACCAAACCAATTTTTATTTATCCACTTTATACATGGTTAACTCCAGAAAGTGGAAATAATTTGTTCCGCCCCAGGTTTCCAGTACTTTAAACCTGATGTAACGATATGCAGGCAGATCGGCAGGGAAGTTGAACGGCTCGCCGGCTGCTGCAAAATCTGCATCGGCCTGGGTGTTTTGGCCCGCTGGTAAACCTGACGGCTTAACCGAGGTGAAACTTGCGAGTTTTGTCCAACTGTTGTAGCTGCCATCCGAGCTTGGGCTGTTGCTACCATAGATCTCAAACCTTTTTGGGTTACCGTAATTATACAAGGCCGAAGTACGCTGCCAGATCTTCATTTTAGCCAGCGATGCCTGTTGCCCCATATCAAACGTAAACCACTGCGGCATGCTTGTTCCCGGGGTGTGAAAGCCAGGCTCATTGGTGCTCTTATCCCATAGGTAATAAGTTTCCCAACCGTATGCCGATGGGATATCTGTAGGTAAATTATAGGCTTTGAACAGTGATTTGTCGCACTCCACTATCCCATAGATCTTTGGAAAATCGTCGAAAGACGTGGCATTAAACACGTCAACCGCATCGGCCGTTGGCTTATATGACGATCGGTATTGGATAGGTGTTCCCAGTTTAAGATCGGTCAATGTAATGCCGCTGCTGTCTGCACTCAGCTCTTTTGTTGCCGCGGCACCGGCTGTATTGGTGTATTTGATGGTAGTTGACACATTACCGGTATCGGCCTTAATAAAAAACAACCTTACCGAACCATTATCATTTACCTGGAATGGATTGGCTGTACTGTATGAACGGTTTAAAAGTGATGCCTCGTAAACCGTGCCATAAACACGCACATTATTAATATCCTGCCCAACTGATGAATTGCCCGCATTATCACGCGCTACCAGCCTGAAGCTATACACATACTCCTTCAGGTTTGGAATGGATACACTGATAGAATCGGCCGGGCTGTGGCTTGAGGCATCAACGATCACCGAATCCGTGGCATTGTTCCAGGTGATCTTATAGTTTTTGATGCTCGGATCGGGGCTTGGATGCCAAACCAACACCGCTCTCAGATTACCGGGATGGAAAGTTACCTTACCGGCCAGGCCCGGATAAGTTACCTCATGGTTATCTAAAAACGCCTTATAATCCTTATCGTACTTTTTACAGGCAAATATTGCAATACTCACCAAAAAGAAAACAGCTATGTTGTATCTGATCTTCATTTCTTTAATTTTTAATTGTATTACAATGGGTTACCATATAATGAGATCTCCAGCGCGTTCACATAATCCAAACCGCCCCAGGTTTGCGTACACTCCAGCCTGATGAATTTGGTAGCAGGTGCGTTGATACCGATCTTGAAATTAACCCCGGCGGCAACAAAGGCAATATCAGAAGCATTGGCCTGGTTTGGCGGTAAACCCGACGGTGGATTAGGATAAGTAAAGTTGCCCAGGTTCACCCAGTCGCCGGATACCGTACCGGGGGCCGAGTTTTTAGGCAGCACTGAATCTTTAGGCGAATCGCTGCTGGTACCCCACAAGGTAAGCTGCCTGATATTCTGGTAACCGAAAACACCGCTCAACCTTTCCCATAAAACAAAACGGCTCAGCTTGGCATTTACACCCAAAGCAAAAGTACCCTGTTTGGTAGGCGCACTAAGTGTATGCCAGCCCGGTTCGCCGGTGTTACCGTCAAACAGGTATTTGAATTCCCAGCCGTAGCCGATAGGACTATCGCTATCCAAATGATAGGTGTAAAACTTACTCTTATCCAACAGGGTTTCAAACAGCGGTGTAAGGGTTTTAAATACCGTATCCGAAACATTGCCAAACCTGTCGGTAGTATACACGCCAAACTTTTTAGGCGTAGCATCATATCCGCGCACCGAAAAATTCACCGAATCGGTACTAATATACTGCGGGTCCTGCTCGTCATATTTATTGGTTTTATCATTTAACGACAGCACATGCACCGCAATTGGCACCTTGTTTGGGTTTAAGCCAAAGAAATTGGCACCACCAAAATCAGGGGTGATATCCAGGTTATCATTGATCAGCAAGTAATTTGGCGTTTTAGGGCTAACCTTCACCGTAATTGGATCCGATTTGATATTGGCCCTGCTTACAGCGTAAAGGGTAACCTCATATTCTTTAGCCCTTGCAAAACCATCAACCATAATGGTATCGGTATAATAGCTGGCCTTGGTTTCCCTAATTGTTTTATCGTTGATGTTATAGCTGGCTAAAACATACAGCAGGTTTTTAGAGTTGGGCAGTGTATAGGTAAGCCTTGCCGCGCCATTCAAATTCTCAACCTTTACATTGGTCACCACACCGGGCTTGGTGGTATCATTGGATACTACCTCGATGTTTGATTCGCCCTTTTTACAGGAAACGATAAGCATGATAAGCAAAACCGGCACAAGCATTAAACCGGTAAGCCATCTGCGGTTATTAATCTTTTTCATAATTTATATTTCTATATTCATTATCTAATCTTTTCAGAAAACAGGATGCTCCTACCAGTATGGATTTTGGGTAAGGTTATTATTCACAATCAGATCGTTAGTACTGATAGGCCATAAATAATCCTTAATACCAAACACAGGCTGTATGATGGTTTGCGGACGATAATAGTTAACCGCGGTTCCTTCATAAATACTCCAGCCCTGGATCGGTTTGCTCAACACGTCCTGCAGCTCTTTCCAGCGGCGCAAATCCCAGCCGCTTTGTGCTTCAAAACAAAGCTCAATCCGGCGTTCCTGGTGAATGATGGCCCTTAAGCCATCTTTAGAATTAGGCTTAGATGGATTTTTTGAATAGTTGCTCCATGATGCCTGCACACCATCTAAACCTGCCCTTGCCCTTACCCTGTCAATGTATGAGTAAACCTCGGCCGTAGGGCCCTGGGCTTCGTTCAGCGTTTCGGCATATAACAGGTACAAGCCTGATAAGCGCATTACCGGTAAATGGTAGTTTTCGGTAGTGAATATATTGTCATAAACCGACAGGTAGTTAGCCAGCTTTTTAGGCCAGTAACCGGTGATATTGGTGGCGCTGATACTTTTAGGACCGGCCAACGCATACGGGCCGCGGGCCTGCACATAATAAGCAGTGCTTTCGTCGCGTTTTCCATTACCAAACCAGATGCCGCCATCAAAACCGATATCGGCATAAAACCTCAGCTCGCGATTAAAGTGGGCTTTAGCAGTTTCATAGCCATTCATGATGAGCGGGGCACTTGAATCATCACCTGTTTGTGTTGAATTGCGGTTGGTATAATCCCAGGTTTTGTCTTCGTTGATCGGCACACCTTTATCGGTATAAAACAAATCGGCAGTCTGGATAGGCACGGCAAAAGTACCGGGATTAGTTGATGCCAAACCTACAGCGGCCGAAGTCATCCTCGGGATGGTGAAGTTCTGGTATGTAAAACCATAGTTCAATGCCCAGATCAGTTCGGGGTTTTGCTCCCATTTTTCGGTGATATCGTTTTGCAGGGTTAAAACTTTTCTCAGTTTGTCGGATACATTACCTACACCAACTGTAGGCGGCGTAGTATATAATTTAAGACCTTGCGCCTCGCACTCGGTTATAGCGGCTTTGCAGGCATCGGCAGCTTTTTGCCATTTGCTTGCATCATAAGTTGCAGAGAACAGGCTTTTACCATCATGGTCTTTAAAACCGGCATAATCGGGATTACCATTAAACAGCGGACTTGCAGCCGTTGTCAATATCTCGGCTTTAACCGATAAGGCAATAAACTTGGTAATACGCCCAAATTCGGTAGCCTGATTGTCAATAATCGGCGGCAAATCAGGAATAGCTTCATCAAGCAGGGATACCACGTACTCAAAACCCTCATCAACAGATGAGCGTTTACGTTTCACCTCATCGGCCGATGCATTGATCGGGAAGTTATCCTTGATCAGCAACATAGGGCCGTACATACGGATGAGGTAATAGTGATAATATGCTTTCAGAAATTTGGTTTCGGCAATCCATCTTTTCTTTTCAGATGCACTCAGATCAATGGGTTTGTCAATGTTTTCCAGCATGATGTTGCACCGCCTCAAAGCCTGGAAAATTGCCTGCCCGCCGTTAGCTCCATCCCAATAGTTAAGGCTTACGTTTGAGTTGCTTTGCAAGCCCCGGATCAGGTTAAACCCAGCCTCGTTAAAGTAATGATCGTTCAGCGTGTTGGGGTATACAATCTCTGACGAGTATACAAAACCCGGGTTGTTAACCACATCGTTTAAATGCTGCATGGTTGAGTAGCAGGTAAACAGGTAATCTTCCGCTTCATTACGGTTACGGAAGGTATAGTCTATCGTGGCCACATTATCAGGAGTGATATCCAGGTATTTTTTGCATGACTGGCCCATGGTAACCAAGGCAGCCAGCATAACAATTTTATAATATGATCTTATATTTTTCATCTCTCTAAATCCGTTTACGGTTATAAATTCACGTTTAAGCCCAGGTTAAACACTTTCTGTATCGGATAAGCAAAGCCGTTACCGCCCTGCTCAGGGTCCCACATTTTGAAGGGGCTCCAGGTAAGCAGGTTAAGGCCGTTAAAATAAATACGGCAATTGGTTAAGTGCAGTGCCTTTGATACGTTTTTGGGCAGTGTATAACCCACCTCAACCGATTTCAATCTCATGAAGCTGCCATCGCGCAGCCACCAGGTACTCGGCTGTAAATTGTTAAGCACCGTGGTTGAGGTAGTGCCCAGGCGCGGATATAAAGCATACAGGTCCTGGTGTTCTTCGCTCCAGTGGCTATCGGCAAAAGCCTGTAATACCTGCGTATTTCCGTAGATGTAAGCGTCGTTACTTGGTATAAAAGGGCTCACTTTGTTTGGATCGATAAAGAACGACACCCTTGCCTGGCCCTGGAAAAAGGCCGAAAGGTCAAAGCCTTTATACCCGGTTGAGAAACCGAAGCCGTAAACAATTTCGGGCGTTTGCGGATAGCCTAAAAAGGTCTGGTCAAGATAATCGATCTTGCCGTCACCGTTCAAATCGCGGTACTTGATATCACCACCCTGCGGCAGGATACCGTTTGTACCATTTGCGCTGAAGATCTGGGTTGGCGAGTTGCGGGCTTCCTGGTCGTCAACAAACAAACGTTCGGCTATATAACCATAGCCACGGCTTATTGGCTGACCAATGAAGTGCCTCCACGACTCTTTGTAATCAGGCTCTTCAATGTATTTGTACCTGTTGGTTGAGTAGGTGAAGTTGCCACGGATAGAAGCCCATGCACCATTGCTGAAACTCTGCTTATAATCCATCGAAAGATCGACACCCTTTGAATTTACCTTTCCTAAATTGGCGCTTGTTGTCGATTCTAAACCTTCGCTGGTTGGGGTATTGGTACGTTCCTGTAAAATATTGTAGCGGTTGTTCCGGTAAAACTCGGCTACTACATTGAAGTTTTTCAGGAAAGTAGCTTCAACCGCAATATTGGTTTGTTTTGATGTTTCCCAGGTAACATCGGGGTTGGCGTAGTTGTTAATGAACACACCTTTACGCTCATACTGGTTATTGATACCGAACTGGGCGTAGTTGGGCCCATTGTTCAGGGTAACATCCGACTGGTAGAAGAACCTTTGTGAACCAATGGCATCGTTACCCACCAAACCATAGCTGGCGCGGATCTTTAAGCGGTCAAGGATATTGGGGTTCCAGAATTTTTCGTTTGATACCACCCATGAACCGCCAATGGTTGGGAAAAAACCATAACGGTGATTTGCAGAAAAACGTTCCGAACCGTTATAGCCAAAGTTGGTTTCAATAAAATACCTGCTCAGGTATGAGTAAGTTAACCTGCCTGCTAAACCTAAGTTGCGGTAAGGCAACGAATAAGGCAAAGTGGTGGTATTCGTTTTAGGATCTTTAGCGCTTGAGTAAAGCGTTTGCTGCGCCGTACCAATTAATGTTGAGCTGATGTTGTGCCCTTTACCAAAAGGCTTGTTATATTCAAGTGCTGTTTGCAGGTAAAAGAAGGTATTGGCGTTTGGCTCGTTGCGGCTGTAAGTT
The DNA here is from genome assembly GCF_042434235.1 of Mucilaginibacter angelicae. Taxonomy (NCBI): domain Bacteria; kingdom Pseudomonadati; phylum Bacteroidota; class Sphingobacteriia; order Sphingobacteriales; family Sphingobacteriaceae; genus Mucilaginibacter; species Mucilaginibacter angelicae. The sequence goes on from NZ_JBHLTS010000022.1 coordinate 342,721, forward strand.
AAGTACTCTGTTGGTACGTTATAACCTGTAGGCTGCGGGTTAAGCCATGTTAAAGTGTACTTGTTGGTCTCCTTATCATAGCTGCCAACGTTGTAATAAAAAGGCGAATAAGAGAGTTGCGAATCAAAGTACGAGTACCTGTTGGTATTGAAGATACTCCTGAACTTTAAGCCGTCGGTAATAAATTTCAGGTCCTGGTTTAATTCAAACTGTGCCGACATTCTTGACTCCGATGAGTTTTTATGTCCCCTTAACAAAGCTGCATAAGGGTTATTGTACTGAATGCTGTTGCTGGTAGTGCCTGATGCCAAACCTACGTTACCAAACAGGATGTGCTGTGCGTTGGCATTGGCGGCATCGGGCTCAAAGTATGCCGGGAATAAAACCGGACTGGTGTGGATTGCAACGTTATAAAGATCGGAAGCAAAAGAGCCATCGGATGTTATTGGACCATTGTACTCGCTGAACGTGCCTGATAGCCTTACAATAATCTCAGTAGTTTTGGTAAGGTTAACGTTCACGTTTGAGCGTAACTGGTAGTTTTTGAACTTAACGTTGTTATTATTGTTATTGCGGATATCCTCGCGCAAAACACCGTTATCAATATTGTATGAACCGGCAATGTAATAACGTGCTGTTGGGCCGCCGCCGCTAACGCTTAAATCGTTACGCTGTGTGGTAGCTTGTTTTTTGAATAACAGGTTCAGCCAGTCTACAGCAGGATAAACGTAAGGATTGCTGCCCGGTGTGTGGTTAATAGTGTTAACCGTGTTGTTTATTTTAGTTTGGGGAAAAGGGAGCGGTAACGTAGGATCACGCGTTAGCGATGCCTCATTATACAGGTTCATGTACTGGATAGGATCAACCAGCTGCGGTGTTTGTGTTGACTGCGAAGATGAAAACTCCGACCGAAAGTTGATCTTGGCCGGGCCCTGTTTACCTTCCTTAGTAGCAACCAAAATTACGCCGTTGGCACCGCGCGCACCATAGAGCGCTGTAGCACTTGCATCTTTCAATATCGAAAAACTGGCAATGTCATCCACGTTTAAGCGGGCAAGATCATTGGTTGAAAGCTCCACGTTATCAATCAAAATAAGCGGGTCGCGTTTGTAGCCGAAAGTGGTTACGCCGCGGATAAAGAATGAGGCATTATCCTGCCCAGGCTGGCCGCTGCGCTGATAAGCAATGATACCTGCCGCCTGCCCTGCAAGCGCATTGGTAAGGTTACTTGCCGGAATTTTTAATTCGCCGGGCTTGATACTGGTAACCGAACCTACCAGGGCTTCCTTACGTTCCTTTTTACCAAAGGCGGTTACTACCACCTCTTCGGCAAGGAGCTTTTGTTCTTTCAGCCTGATGTTGAAGTGCTGGTTATCGGCAGTAACCACAATATGCTGGTCAATGAAACCAACATAGGAGATTTTAATACTGGTGCCTGTTGCTACTTCAAGCACAAACCTGCCGTTTACATCGGTGGTTGTACCTACGTTCTTCACATTTTCGGCAGTGATGTTAGCACCGGAAATTTTTACGCCAAGCGTATCGGTTACCTGTCCAACAACAGTGATCTTGTTTTGCGCATGTACATTAATGGCAAAACAGGAGAGTATTAGTAACATTAATAACCGACCAATGAAAAGATGGCCTTGCTGCCTGCCGCTTTTCACAGGAAATTGATCGTAACTGTAAAATGGTTTCATAAAATTGGGTTCATATAAATTATTTAGGGTTAGCCGGATCTTTTAAAAATCAATTGCGCTGTTAGCTTAAGTCCATAGTATTTCCATGCCGGCAAGCTTAACCAACGGTTAAATTGTTAGGCAACCAACACTAACAGAGGAATTAAATTAATAGCTAATAATATCATTTGGCCGAAATGACTCAATGAGCTACCGGGCTTATTCAGGTTCCGTGAATTTTAATTGTAGCAACGACAGTTTCGTCGTATAAAGAGAGTAGAGCTTCTTTTCATAATTTTTGCGTTTAATTTCAATAATTGGTTTTGTAAATGTATATGCGTACTGCAAAATTTAAAATGGATAAAACATATAAAAAGATGGATAATATTATCAGCCCCACTACTCTGTTTTGAAGTGAATTACAGGCATTTAAGCCGCCTTTTTAAACAGACCTATCAAACTGAGCCAACAGGTATTGAAGGCATTGCAGCACCTGGCAACAAAAGAAAAAGGCCGCAATACGGCCTTAACAAAAATGAACAATACTGCTTTTTACTATTGCAAAAACCTTTTAGTTACCCCTGAGCCTCTCACGCTCCTCCTTTGAGCCATTTTCTTGCTTACTCCGGTTTGCCGATCCTGTACCCCCAAATGATTTTGTATAGGTGAGCTTGATTATTGGGAAACGCCGTGTTTCTGTATTGACAAGTACGTTGCTTTTTATGTCGAAAGCCTCGCGCGTAAGCGTACCATACCGTACATGGATTTGCGAGGCGCTAAATATATCGGCCACTGCTAACTGCAGGCTACCGCCGTTATTTTTCAGCTCTTTTTTGATGCCTGCGTTGATCACCCCAAAACCATCAACCCGTACGGTACTATTGTAAGAGAGGGAATTATATTGTCCCGATACCTCTGCCGAAAAGCTGTTGGGCAACTTAAACAGCTGGTTAAAATTGAATGAATAACCGAAGTATGATTTAGTTAGGGGATTCAAAGTATAATCTTCCTTAAACTGACGCAGCCCGCCAACAAAGCTATACGTCATCTCCCACCAGTTACCTACCTTAACCGGCACATTGGCCTGAAAAGTGAGGTAGTTTTGATATGGCAGATTTTGAGGCGAAATAAACAGGATATCATGCGCAGGGCTTTCACTGAGCTGATAACGGGCTATGGCATTATCATCCCGGCTGTAAAGCAGGGAAAAGCTATAATCGCCATAATTGTAACCCAGCTTGATATTGTTGGTGATGGTTGGCTTAAGAAAAGGGTTGCCGGTGTAAACCGCAGTAGGATCGCTGTAAGCAAAGTACGAGGCAAGGTCATCATACGACGGGCGGGCTATCCTTTTGGTATAAGATAATTGAAGTTCAGAACGATCATTTAGCTTTTGGGTAAATAGTACTGTCGGGAACAGCTTGCCCAGTTTGCGGTTCACGATATTGCTGCCGGTTTGCGGGTTATCCATATTGGTATAAGAGTATTCGTATCTCGCCCCGGTATTAAGGCTGATGTTTTTGCCCAACTGCCAGTTAAAGGAAAGGTAAGCCGCGCCGATATCTTCCCTCATGTAAATATTGGCGGCCGTTTGCATATTATGCTCCCAAACCCCGTTGTTGAGGCTTTCAATACCTGATGAGCTTGAGCTGCCGGTATGTGTTCCTTTAATGCCAGTTTCAAGTTTGAGCAGGGGCGATAATTGATTGGTATAATCAGCCTTAAACACCCCTACGTTGATTGTGGTATTGGCAAATCCACGCTGCTGCTGGGCGCTTACGCTGTTATTCGCGTAAACCTGTTCGCCATGTTTATTTACGAAGGAAGTATTAACCACCGTTGGGCCATCGCTGCTGTAATGGATAAAATCGCCCTCCATGCTGATCTTCTCCCCTTCCTTCAGCACCCGTTCAATGATAAGCGAGCTTGTGAGATTACTGAGGCGGTCGTTACCGTTGATATGCCCGATATACCTGAGCAACGAATCGGGCAGGATATTGTAACCTGCATTGCTGTAAGTATAATTTGGCGAATGGATGTTGTTATAGCTTACGTTACTACTTAGCGTGGTTTTAGCATCCAACTTAAGATCTGCACCCAATGAGGCATTATGGTTATTGCTGATCCGTTTGGTTTTGGTATAAAACTCAACCTCGGCATTACCGCCAATGAAAGGCATATACTGGCTTCCGGTGATAAAAAGATCGGTATAGGTCCTGTCGTGCTGAAAAGTGTAGGAGCCGTACAGGTTAACATTTTTGGTGTTATGATTGAGGTTGATGCTGGCTGTACCTTTTTCGCCCATACCGTACCCTCCGGTTAAGGAGTATGAGCCGTTGGTACCCTGCTTTTTGCTTTTCTTCATCACAATATTGATAATACCTGCGCTGCCTTCGGCGTCGTACCCGGCGGGCGGGGTGCTCAGCAGTTCTATCTTTTCAATATTATCGGCACTGGTTCCGTTTAGCAGGTTCATAACCTGTGCAAGCGGCATCCGCACCAGTTTGCCGTTTATCATTACCGTAGCGCCGCTTTTACCATTCAGGGCAATGCCATTATCCCGGTGGTCAATAGCTACCCCCGGCGATCGCTCCAATACCTGTAATGCCGTGCTGCCTTTAGTAAGCACACTATTCTCAACATTTACAACTAATCCGTCGCTGCGCTGTTGGTACAATGATTTACTGGCCCTCACTACCACCTCGCCCAGTTGGCGGGTATCCTCCTTCATCACAACTACAGCAAGATATTTTGACTCCCTGCTCCCGCTGATTTCAAAAGGTGATGAAAACCAGGTTTGATAGCCGATACTGCTTAGCCGCAAGCGATAACTCCCGGCGGGTACATCCGCAATATTGTAAGCCCCCTGTTCATTGGTAAGCATACTTTTAACTGACGATGAATCGACCGTTTTAATAAGCGCAACGGTCACATATGCCAAAGGCTGGCCATTGGCTGTGGTTACCCTGCCCAATACCTGGGCTTTTGCTGTTTGTAACAGGCAAATAAATAACAGGCTGATGCATAAAGTTTTCATGTGCGTTCACAACCTTTTTAGCGGTTATGCCAGCAAATAAAAACTGCGCGTTAAACTTAAAAAAACAATGATGATGAGTGGCTGCAGATAATTGATGAGATACCTAAAAACAAGCTAATCCCCTTAAAACTATAACCGCATTGCCCTTTTTACTGCTTATAAGTTAAGCGTTGCATTTGGTCAATTATTTGTGCCGGTTGATACAATAACGATGTATAAATCAATGCAATTGCCGTATCTTAGGTATGATGTTTGAAAAAACAATATAAAACGCGTCATTGCGAGTAACAAATCCCAAATGGGCAGCTACCGTGCGGACACATCTTTTTAAATAAAAGAAAATGTCATTTCGATTGAGCAGAGGTGAGCTGAGTGATGGAGCGAAAGAGAAATCTTATACGCCCTGCAGAGCCGCATACAAGGTTTAAAGCAGGACGTATAAGATTTCTCCTCACTGCACCCGCTCATTCCCAAACTGGTTCGTCGAAATGACATTCGGTTTTATTGATTAATATTTATTGACAAGATGTGTCCACGGTAGGATTAGCAGAGCCGCTCTGTATAGTTTGGGATTGCTTCGTTCCTCGCAATGACGGCTTCTTTTGTTTTTAATAATAGTTAATATAGGGTCTAAAATGAGCAGTTTATCCGTTGATACATTAAACCAAAACTGGCTGTTTAAATACAAGCTGTACCATATTCCGTTTTGGTGCGTGTACCATTATTTTTGGTTCACTATAGCGGTGGCCAATCCGGTAGCTGCGGCCAAATCCATGTTCTTTTCGGCCTATAGTGTTAAAATGCTGGCTTACGTGGTTTTGCAGGCGCTGGCGGTTTATTTTAACCTGTACTACCTGATGCCGAGGTACATGAAAAAGGGCAGCCTCACACAATATGTCATCTATCTTTCGTTAACGGTAATCTGCGCGTCATCACTTATTAATGGTGGTTACTATTTGAGTGCTTTTTTTGCAGGCTGCTCGGTGAAGAAAATGTTCGGGGTCGATCCGGAAAATTTCATGTATTTCTATAATACCTCGTTTCCCTCAACAATTGCCAGCATGACTTTAGGCATGAGTATCAAGCTCACTAAAAACTGGCTCCAAACCCAGCACCGTCAGCAGCTCCTCGAAAAAGAAAAACTGGAGACCGAGCTTAAATTCCTGAAATACCAGTTTAACCCGCATTTTCTGTTCAACAGCATTAACTCGATATTTTTCCTAATCCACAAAAACCCGGGTATGGCATCAGCATCGCTGGCCAAGTTTTCAGAGTTGCTCCGGTATCAGCTGTACGAGTGTAACGACCAGCAAATCCCATTGGGAAAGGAGCTTACCTATCTCGAAAACTTTATCGAGCTGGAAAAACTCAGGCAAAACAATAATGTATATGTTACTTTTGAGGCAGATGAACCCCTGTCAGACCATTTGGGCATAGCCCCATTTATCCTCATGACCTTTGTAGAAAATGCTTTTAAACACGTATCCAAGGATGCGGAATCCCCTAACTGGATAGGTATTAAACTGGGGCTGTCAGGCAACCAGCTTGATTTTTACGTAGCTAACAGTACATCGAACCAACCGGAAACCGAAGTAGTGAACTACAGCGGAATCGGCCTGAAAAACGTAAAACGCCGGCTCGACCTCATCTACCCCGAGCTGCATAAACTGGAGATCCAGAATACTGCAAACCGCTTTGAAGCACACCTGCAATTAACATTGACCGAACTGGAACAATCGCCCGCAACCCTACAAATGGCTTCCCTATGATGAACTGCGTAATAATTGACGATGAGCCCCTGGCCCGCGAGGGATTAGCCAGCTATGTACGTGAAGTTGATTTTCTGAATTTAACCGGCACCTGCGAAAACCCGCTCGAACTGATCAAGCTGCTTGATCAACAGGCTATCGACCTGATATTTTTGGATATCCAGATGCCGAAGATGAACGGCATTGATTTTTTAAAGATCATGCAGAAGCCGCCCATGGTGATCATCACCACAGCCTACCCAAGCTATGCACTTGAAGGCTTCCAGCTTAATGTGCTCGATTACCTGCTGAAACCTATCACGTTCGACCGTTTTTTTAAATCGGCCAATAAGGCTAAAGATTATCACCGACTGCTTAGCAATTCGGCCCAGCCGGGTACAGCAAAAACGGAAGCCGATGAGAATTACTTCTTTATCAAATGCGGTAATAAATATGAAAAAATCTATTTTGATGAGATCCTGTATGTAGAGGGCATGCAAAATTATGTGACCATTTTTACCGCCAAAGGCAAATACATCACCCTGCTCAACCTCAAAAGCCTGGAGCAAAACCTGGATAGTAAATTGTTTATCCGCGTGCATAAATCATACATCGTATCAACCGGTAAAATTGATGGTATTGAGGGGAACGATATTTTTATCCAGCAACACCGCATCCCGATAAGCCGCAATTACCGCGAGCAGGTAATCCAACAGGTTGTTGCCAATAAACTATGGGATAAAATAAAATTTTCCTGATATATTTATATCAGTTTTAAACCTTTATCCGCATAAAGCCATGGCCAAAAACACCAACAAAACCACCGAAACCGAAAGCAGCGTGGCCGATTTCATTAGTACCATTACTGATGAAACCAAACGCGCCGATTGTTTCAAACTGGTAGAATTGATGGAAGAAACCACAAATCTTAAAGCAAAAATGTGGGGCCCGGCCATTGTAGGTTTCGGTAGCTACCATTACAAATATGAAAGCGGCCGCGAAGGCGATGCACCGCTTATTGCTTTTTCGCCTCGTAAAAGCTCACTTACACTTTATCTTCCAGGCTTTGAGAGCAAAGAGCAACTATTGCAAAAATTAGGAAAACATAAGCAAAGCGGTGGCTGTACACATATTGTTAAGTTAACCGATGTAGATACTGCTGTATTAAAGCAATTGCTGAGTGAATCATTTAAGCATGCTGAAACAATACATTGTAAATAATGGCAGTTTAAGTTAGGTTAAACTGCCATTATTTATCCTTTAATCTTTAATACACCTTACAGAATAGCCGTAGTATTTAGGGCTGTCATGCCGTTCAAAATAGCCCTTAACATACAAATCCATGTACCAGGCATTTGAGGTACCGTTAGCTGTGGTGCTCCAGAAATAAGCATCCTCTGTTAAGCTGGCAAATACTCCCAAAAACGAATCAAAAATACGCCCGCCTCCCGGCAATGCGGTAAACAATGTACTGTTGGTAGCACCGGTATTGGCCGACCAATGTGCAGTGCCCTGCTCCTGGATTTTTTGTCCATCTTGCCGGTCGCCTCCTAAATAATTATATAAAGTTGTCCATTCGGCATCAGTAGGGATATGGAACCCCTTAGGTGCCAGCCTACGCGAATCAGTAACAGCATACCAATTGTATAACTTACCATAGGTAGCTGCTATAGATGCATCATTTTTATAGTTACAATAGGCACCTGTGTTAAGTCCTTTCCATTTATTATCATCAGTTACGTTAGCTATTGCCGTACCATCATTATAATGGGTAACCTTCAAATTTTCGATCATCCAGGTTTGGTTACCTATCTTAATTGTTTTATAAACGTTGCCGTCAATATCGGTAACTGTACCTGTTACCGCTTTATCCTCCACAGTTAATACGGCGGTTATACTTCCTGATGTGTAATTGCCTTTGGCGGCCTGCGTAGCGGTTATAGTGATCTGTCCTTTTGCTTTTATGGTAACCGTACTACCGTTAATAGTGGCCACAGCGGTATTGCTGCTGGTATAGGTAAAAGCCCCGGTGCTGTTACTGCCCGGCGCGGTTAAGGTAAACGGAGCATCGCCAACACGTTTATCAGGTAATGCAAAGCCATAAAGAGTTGGGGCAATAGCCCCGCCTGTTACGGTGAACGTAGCTTTAACCGAATCGGCGCTGTAGGTAGCTGAAGCGCCCTGCATAGCGGTGATCACCGTGCTACCTATGGCCTTAATGGTAAGGTAATTGCCTACAACTGTAGCAACGGCTGTATTGCTGCTTTTATAAGTAAAAAGGCCCGTACTGTTGCTGGTTGGGTTAGTGATAACAAAAGTAGCCTCGCCAAGTTTTTTTGATGGAAGAATAAGCGGGCCCAAAGTTGGCCTGGGCAGGCCCGTTACGGTAAAGGTGGCAGTGATCGAATCTGATTTAAAATTTGCTGTTGCCGCCTGTATGGCCTTAATTGAGCCGCGACCGGCCCCTACAATGGTTACTTTATTGCCTGATACCCTTGCCACGGCCGGGTTATTACTTTTAAATGTGAATACCCCTGTACTGTTACTTTTAGGGTTTACAAGTGTAAATACGGAATCACCCAATCTTTTATCAGCAATGGTAAAACCGCTTAATGCTGGTGACGACAGGCCTACGGTAAAAGTAGTTTTAACAGAATCGGCCAGGAAAGCTTTTGTTGCAGCCTGGTGCGCCGTAATTACCGACGAGCCTGAGCCTTTAATAGTGATAGTTTCGCCACTGATGGTTGCTACTTTATTGTTGCTGCTGGTATAAGTTATAGCACCATCGCTGGTGCTGCCGGGTGCGGTTATTTTAAAAGCGGCATCACCAAATTCTTTCGAAGGAAGTGTAAAATCGCCAAAAGTGGGCGCTACAGCTGCAGGCGGGTTAACTTTATCGCTTTTACTACAACCAGTAGCAAAAGCAATTAATATGACAAGGCAGGTTATTAAGGGTTTCATTAACAATATTTTGCAGCGAAGATAAATATTATCAACCAGTTATTTTTATTAATTTAGTATTAAATAACTATCCCACTACTGCGTAAAACTTCTCACTAATTTCCCTAACACCCTAAAACTCTCTTCCACCACATCATCAAAAGCTAAACCAAAACTAATGCGGATAAAATTGGTAAAACGCCCGTCTACACTAAAAATCTGGCCGGGGGCTATACTGATATTTTGTTCCATAGCCAGCTGGTATAGCTCAAATGCATTTACGCTTTTATCAAGCTCAACCCAAAGGGCATAACCGCCCTGCGGCCGGCTGATTTTTGTACCCGGCGGAAAGTGTGCGGCTATAGCCTGGGTATACCTCAGGCACTGGGTATGCAATGCCTTGCGCAGGTGCCGCATGTGCAGGTCGTACCGTCCGGTTTCAAAAAAGTGCCCAATCGCAGCCTGAGTAGGTGTTGCAGAGGCAATGGAATGCATCATCTTGATATTCAACACCTGTTCCTTAAACCTTCCGGGAATACACCAACCCACCCGGTAACCGGGTGCTATTGATTTTGAAACCGACGAACACAGAATGACCAGGCCTTCGGTGTCATAACTTTTACATGTTCGCGGCCGGCTTTTACCAAAATAGATCTCGCCATAAATATCATCCTCAATTAAAGGGATCTGTTTTTTTGCCAACAGCTGCACCAGTTGCTGCTTACGCTCATCGGGCATGCAAACGCCAATAGGGTTGCTGAAATTGGTAACAAACAGGCACACTTTTACCGGTACTTCGTCCATTGCCCGCTCCAAATATTCCAGGTCGAGGCCGGTATCAGGGTTAACCGGAATTTCCAGTACCTTCAAATCAAGGCTCAGCATCACATTGAAAATACCAAAGTAAGTAGGGCTTTCAATGGCGATAGTATCGCCGGGTTTGGTGAGCGCCCGCAGGCAAAATATCAGCGCTTCCAGGCAGCCTTGTGTGGTTACCACATCATCTCCGGTAATATTACCACCCAAGTTAAAGGCGTTTTTAGCAACCTGTTTGCGCAGTGCTATATTACCCTGCGGATTTTCGTAGGTTATATTTCCTGTAGGACTGTTGCGGATAGACTCCATCATGGATTTGCTGAGCTTAGCCAGCGGAATCAAACTCAAGGGCGGCGATGAGCGCGACAGTTGCAGCACGCTATCTTCAGACATGTTGCGGTAAACCATGGCTATCATTTCGGCAACGCTGGCGTCTCCTGCTTTTTTTATCGGCGGCTTTGCATCGGGCACACTGGTAAAACGGGCAGGCAGGTATTTTACATAATAGCCCGATTTGGTACGCGCCTCTATCAAACCCATGTTTTCCAGCTCAACATAAGCCTTATACGCCGTACTCATGCTAATACCCTGCTCCTGGCTTAGCATCCTTACCGATGGCAACTTATCGCCCGGTTTAAGCAGGTTCTGTTTAATCTGCTTTTCAATGCGTGCAGCTATCTGCGCGTATAAAAAATCATGATCTGTGCTGAGTGCCGTAATTTCCATATAAAATCTGTTATGCTCAAAATTAATAAAACTGCATCTGTTTTGCTATTATCAGATGCGTTTATTTTGTATCGATCAAATAATTAAGCACATGGAATTACAGGTTATCGATTATCAGCCGCAACATGCCCCCTACTTTGAAAAATTTAATAAGGCGTGGCTTGAAGAGTATTTTACCGTTGAGCCTTTTGACAAATGGGTTTTGGAAAATCCCGATGAGGCCATCATCAAAACAGGCGGCAGCATTTACTTTATCACTTCAAACCAAAAAATTATTGGTACCGTAGCGCTGCGATATATAGAAGATGGCGTGTATGAGCTTACCAAAATGGCGGTGGATAAAGATCACCGCGGCGCTGGTGCCGGCCAGTTTTTGTGCCAGGCCGGTATTGATAAAGCACGCGGGCTGGGTGTAAAAAGACTGGTGTTATTCTCCAGCCGGGTGCTTAAAAATGCCATCCACATTTACCATAAACTGGGCTTCACCGAAATACCGGTTGAACCCGGCACTTATAAACGCGCCGATATTATGATGGAAATAAATTTTATAAATAACTAATAGCTTTTTATCAACGCGGACTAAAACGAACGTCATTGCGAGGTACCATCAGGGGAACCCTGGAAAAAATCGTAATGACGTGTAAAATATATTTTATGGATGTTGCGCGTGGGCCGCGTTAGGGATTGCAGTGAAAAGCCCACAGCGCGGGTTGGGGTTGCGGGTAGGAAAGGCGAGGACTTGTAACGGAAAGCCCACAGCGCGGGTTGGGGTTGCGGGTAGGAAAGGCGAGGACTTGTAACGGAAAGCCCGGGCCGCAGGCAACGCCCATATTATAAAATTGATAAAAAATATACTTAATAATCAACTATTTACAGTCACGTCATTATAAGGTACGAAGACAACCGACCAAAGGGAGCTCATTAATGCCTATAAAATCAAATTATAATTATTAATAATCCCCGACTTGTAGAGCCGCTCTGTATAGTCCGCGATTGCTTCGTGCCTCGTAATGACATGGTTATTCATATTTATTCAAAATCAAATTTAACCAACCTCTCAACTTTATGAAAAATATACTAAGCGAACAGGAAATACAGCAGCTCCGGGCCGAAACCCGGGGCACAGCAAAAACTATCCATTTTAACAATGCGGGTTCATCCTTACCGCCAGATGTGGTGGTTGACACCGTGATAGACTACCTGTACGAAGAAGCCCAAAGCGGCGGTTACGAAACCGAGTACACTTACCGTGAAGAACTGGAAAACACTTACAGCCTTATAGCCCGACTCATTAATGCCCGTAAAGATGAAATTGCCGTGTTAGAGAACGCCAGCATAGGCTGGTGGCTGGCCTTTAATGGCATTGATTTTAAACCCGGCGATGAGATCATTACCTGCGAAATGGAGTATGTAACCAACCTGATCGGTTTGCTGCACGCCAAAAAAACTTACGGTATTGAATTTAAAGTGATCCCTAACGATGAGCAGGGTAATTTTCAGCTCGAAGCTTTTGAGGAAGCCATCGGCCCTAAAACAAAGCTGATAGCCGTTACCCATATCCCATCCACCGCGGGCGGCATGATCCCGGTTGTAGAGATTGGCCAAATAGCGCGTAAACACAATATATTGTACCTGCTTGATGCCTGCCAAAGCGCAGGCCATGTACCGCTGGATGTTCAGGAGATAGGCTGCGATATGCTGGCAGTAACCGGCAGGAAGTATTTACGTGCCCCCAGAGGTACCGGCTTTTTATACGTACGCAAGGAGATTCAGGATAAATTAAAACTGTTTTTTATGGATGGCTTTACCACCCAATGGGTAACCGAAACTGATTTTAAACCCCGTGACGATGCCCGTCGCTTTGAAGTTTACGAAAAAAGCCGTGCCCTAACCCTTGGCCTGGGTAAAGCGGTTGAATACGCACTCAACATCGGCGTTGACCGTACCTGGCAGCGCATACAATATTTAGCAGGCTTGTTACGCGGTAAACTAAAAGATGTTAAGGGTATAACTGCTCATGATTTTGGTAATGAGTTATGCGGTATCGTAACTTTTTCGGTAGATGGAATAGACGCTGCAACAGTAAAAAACAAACTGGCCGAAAAAAGCATTAATGTATCGGTTGGCAAGGCAGTATCAACTCTTATCTATATGAACAAAAACCAGCTCAGCAATATAGTACGGGCTTCAGTACATTATTATAATACAGAGGAAGAGGTTGAGATTTTGTGCGGGGTTTTGGAGGAGATGGTGTAATTGAAATATCGTCATTGCGAGGCACGAAGCAATCCCAAACTATACAGAGCGTGCCTGTTAATCGGGGATTGCTTCGTACCTCGCAATGACGCCTTTTTTAAAGTACTCATAAAACTTTGCGTCTCAGCGTCTTTGCGTGCTTAAATTTTTCATATTCTTTGTAAGGTATCCCACCCACAACCGACTAACCTCAAAAGTTATCGATCAACCAACATGATACCATCGGGGAAATTTACCTTAACTGCCTGGGTTATAATTATACTATTAGGGCTGCAGTCATGTCGCTACATGCGTATGCCTGATGAGAAAGCTAAAATGAAGTTTAAGGAGCATGATATGTATGCCCACTTCATGCATACCTCGGTTGATAGCATCCACCTGCATTATGTAAAAGTTGGCAGCGATACTTTACCTACCCTGTTTTTCATCCACGGTTCGCCGGGCAGCTGGAAAGGCTATGAAAAATACCTGATGGATACCGCCCTGATGAAACATTTCAGGATGATAGCTATCGATCGCCCTGGCTTTGGGTACAGCAACCGCGGACATGCCTATCACCTCGAAAAACAATCGGAACTGATTTATGGCATTGTTAAAAAAGAAATGAATGGCAAACCTATGCACATCATCGGCCACAGCCTTGGCGGGCCGATAGTTGTTAAACTGGGACAGGACCATCCCGAAGCCTATGCCTCAATGACCATACTGGCCGGCTCCATCTCGCCCTATGATGAACCTAAAGAAGGCTGGCGGCGCATTTTTATCCATAACCCGCTTCAATATTTAATGCCCGGCCCTTTCAGGGTTTGTAATACCGAGATCTGGTATTTTAAAAAAGATCTTTACGAAATGGATACCTGTTATAACCGCCTCACCATGCCCGTTACTTTTATCCATGGCGATATGGATAACCTGGTGCCCGTACACAATGTGGAATATGGTAAACAGAAACTCGCTTTTAACAAACATGTAAAAGTGATCATTATCCCCGGCGCCAATCATCATATCCCCTGGGACCATTATGATGTAGTGAAAACACATTTATTAACGCTGGCTTCTGAAAAAAGCAATAAATAAACCGGTAGTGCCTCGGTTTGAAATTCAATTTTCACTTGTAGCCTCAACTCCATACCGTATTGCCGCTTCAAGCACATTAAGATTTATATCTTTTAAATTATTGAATTTAATGCAATACCCGGTCACGCTCGCCTTGCCTATTTCTTTCCCATAAGTTTGGGCCAAGTATTTCTTATCCGCGATACCGAGGATATAGACAGAGATCCCGGTTGTATTTGCGCTGATACCAATCTGATAAAACTCCCTGGTTTTTCCATCAGCATATTTTATGGTGTAAAATCCATATCCTATATTGGGGTTAGAAACAATCTTGTTTTCGCTGTTTTTACCATCAAGGAACCATAATTTGCATCCAGGCAATACCTGAAGTATGAATCTGTGCAACTCCTGCATGTCGCTACGCTTTGGTTCGGGTTGGCTGGTAATATACGCTGTGATTTGTTCTTGTACGTCCATATGAAGTATTGAATTATGGGTTACTTACTTGCCTTTTTCAAATTTCGTTTTATTTTTAGTCATTCACTAATTCATTTTCTTTACCTTCCTTCAAAAGTGCATTCCTTTTTCCTTTGATTCTTCATTCAAACCAAAACACATTCATTCAAGGGTAGACACCTGAACGTGCATTAGTATATTTATATTAGCAATTCATAAATATCAATTGAAAGCGATCCACGACAAAGCAGGCGAATTTTTATTAGGCTTAAAAGAACCGCAGGACGATTTTTTGTGCAAGCCTGCCCAATTTTCGGAGTATACGGTTTATTTTATTCCTGAAGGACAAGGGATCTTTCATGCCGATTTTGGGGCATTTACATTTACAGGCCCGGTTTTACTGTTTTCAACCCCGCTGCAGGTTATTTTTATAGATGATTGCCGGGTGACCAAAAGCAATATCATCCAGTTTCACAGCGATTTTTACTGCATCGAGTACCACCGCGAAGAAGTGGCCTGTAATGGCTTGCTGTTCAATAATATCTACCTGGACCCGGTAGTGGTATTAACCGAACGGGAGGCAAAAATATTTGAGCTTTTATTAGGGCAGATAGACGATGAATTTAATCAGCCCGCCCCATCCGACATCGTTCTCCGCGCCTTTCTGCAACTGTTTTTGGCCAAAGCCAGCACCATTAAAATGAGCGCCATCAGCAGCCAGCTGGATAAACCCGAAAAGGATGAGCAAATGGGGCGTTTCCGCCAGCTGCTGGATCAACATTATCTCGATCTGCATAAACCCTCGGATTACGCCTCGTTACTGGCCATGTCGCCCGACAATTTGACCCGGCGCTGCAATAAATACTTCCGCAAATCGCCCTCACAGCTCATCCAGGAAAGGTTGATCCTCGAAGCAAAAAAGCAACTTCACCTCACTCGCCAAAGTATCAAGGAAATCGCTTATAACCTCAAGTTTCAGGATGAGTTTTATTTTAGCCGGGTATTTAAAAAATTCACCAAGGTATCGCCCCAAACCTTTCGCGATAAAACGGGCATTTCCATCGTAGCGGATTTGTCCAAGTAATAACCTTTTTTGTCCATGTTCGCGCGTTCCGTACGGTTGTAATTTTGTTTTATCAAAAAACAACAGTATGAAAACTTCAATCATAAACACCATAGCCGGCCTTGATCAGCTTGGTAAAAAAGCCGTCCGTTTCGGCATCGTAGTCGTATTTCTTTGGATAGGCGGTCTTAAATTTTTCACTTACGAAGCCGATGGCGTTGTACCCTTTGTAGCTAATAGCCCGGTAATGTCATTCTTTTACAGCCACCCAACCGAATATAAAAAACACATGAACAAAGAGGGCGAACTGATAGCTGCCAATCACCAATGGAATATCGAAAATAACACTTACGGCTTTTCAACCGGCCTGGGTATTATGCTGGTCACATTGGCCGTTTTGGTAGCCCTTTATAAAGTAGCTCCCATACCCAGCATGATAGGCAGCGCGCTTATTTTTATCATGACATTGGGCACGCTCTCTTTCCTGATCACCACCCCTGAAAGCTGGGTTCCGCATTTAACCGATAACCAGTGGGGCTTTCCTTACCTTTCAGGCCGCGGCCGATTGGTTATTAAGGATATTGTGATCCTTGGTGCTGCTATCATCACCATGAGCGAAACTGCACAGCTTTATCTTAAACGTAAAACAACAGGCAAATAAATCATAAATCGAAATACAATCATGAAAACTATAAATGTCCCCACCCGCGACCAGGTAAGTGCCGAATCGCAGGTAATGTTTGATACTTTCACAAAGCGCGTAGGTAAAGTACCTAATCTGTATGCCACTATGGGTTATTCGGCACCTGCCCTCAAAATGTTTATGGATATGGAAGATGATTTGAGCAAAAGCGTATTTACACCCAAAGAAAGGGAGGCTATTGCCCTTATTGTGTCTGAAATAAACGGTTGTGCTTATTGTTTAGCCGGACATAGCCTTTTAGCTATGAAACGTGGCTTTACCAAAGGGCAAACACTGGATATAAGAAGAGGCCATACAGCCGATGATAAGCTAAATGCCATTATTGGCCTGGCCAAATCAATCGTTGAAAATAAAGGCAAAGGCGATGAAACCGCTCTTGATAATTTTTATGCTGCCGGTTTTGACGAAGCTGCATTGATGGAACTTATTGGTTTTATTACCGTACGCGTTTACACCAATTACGTATTTGCCATGACCGAAATCCCGGTAGATTTCCCTGCGGCCGAACCTATTAACTAAATTGCCGCCACAATATGAAAACCACCGAAGAAACAAAAGAACAATTAGCCACCCAATTTTTGACCGGGCTAAAAAACCGCGACTGGCAACTGATGCGCTCGGCCCTCGCCGATAATGTTACGTGGACACTGCCTGGAACAAGCCTGCTTTCAGGCCCTGCCATTGGTGCCGAAGCTGTAATAAAACGAGCTAATCAATTGCGTGATTTTGGGGTGATGCTTAAGCTAAATCATATTTTATACGGCTTGGATAGCGTGGCCTTATCACTCCACAATACAGCCAGCCGGGGCGATCTGCTCCTGGATGAACAGGTGGCTATAGTTTGTGATATCGTCGATGGTAAAATCAGCAGGATAGTTACTCATTTAAGTGATGTGGAAGGCATCAATAATTTCTTTGTTGATGGGGTGATATAACATTGCATATAAAGTTTTTTTGCACGCAAAGACGCGAAGCCGCTAAGAAAAACCTTTGCGTCTTCGCGCCTTTGCGAGAAATAGAGAATACGCTTAACTTTAAGCCAAATAGTTTATAAATGAGATACCTTACCACATTCATCCTTTTCCTGGCATTAAGCGCCGCCAGTTTTGCCCAAAACCATCAAGCACAAATAGCCGAGTTTCGTAAAGGCTATATGGACGATTTTTTAAAAGACCCGCATTCACCGCTGAAACAGGAAGATCTGCAATTTCTCCGCTTTTATGATGCCGACAGTACCTACCGGGTTACTGCTAAAGCTGAGCTGCTGACTAATCAACCAGCTTTTATTATACCTACCTTCAGCGGTGCAGGCAGCCAGTATGTTAGGTATGCTCAACTTTCCTTTACATTAAAAGGCAAACCAATACAGTTAACCATTTACAAAAGTATCGCCCTGTCTCAAAACCCGGCGTTCAGCAATTACCTGTTCCTGCCTTTTACCGATGCTACCAATGGTTCTGAAACCTATGGCGGTGGCCGCTATATTGATCTTACTACTAAGGATATTAAAAACGGAAGCATAGTGATAGATTTCAATAAAGCTTACAATCCTTACTGTGCCTTCAGTAGTGGCTATTCATGCCCAAAACCTCCTGATGAAAACCGGGTTGATCTGGCTGTTGAAGCCGGGGAAAAGAATTTTGGGAAGGGGCATTGATTTGAACCCAAATAAAACAAATGTCATTTCGATAGAGCATGGGCAGGGAATGAGCGCCGGGCGCGAAAGAGAAATCTTATACGCCCTGAAAAGCGAACTTGCATAGTCCGCTAAACAGAGCGTGTAAGATCTCTCACTATTATTATCCATGCCCAGTTTAAAAACGGGTCATGCTGAGCTTGTCGAAGCATAGCGGGCAGGCCCCTGCGCGCGACCCTTCGACAAGCTCAGGGTGACCGGCTTTCTTTTTATCATTTCACCTTCAGAGTCCGCGAGATTTTTTCACTCAAGATGACAAGAGTTTTACTTTCTTATCCTTACAACCCTCCACCCAACCCATCATGCAAATAATGGAACCAATCAAATAGTGCCGTACCGCCATCCTGTTTGGTATTGTATGAAAATAACGCAGGCCGTACAGCCTTCCAGTAGTTATAACTTGATAGCAAACATACATCGCCCAATTGAGTAAACGTTTTGCCATCCAGGCTATATTGCATCACTGTGTTATGATCAAGGTCGATAAGTACGCGTAAAAAGATCCGGTTTTGCTTAAGGATAATTCCCTGTTCAAGCTTACCATTGTTATCGGCATAAACATTCAGGCTGCTGTCTGTTTTGATCAAACCTATTTCATGAATGTAATTACCTACCAGGCATAAACCAGCCTTTTGGCCGGGCAGCATTTGATCAGTATATAGCACCGTAGTTATTTCTCCTCTCCTGCCCATAAGCTTTTGGGTGATGGTATTTTTAGCATGTTTATTATCGTCAGCATGCATAGCCGTAAGCGACAGATATCCTTTTGATTTTTTTAATGACCATTTATCATCAACCGGGTTATGGTTCCATTGCCATTGCAAGCCCAGTGTTGGTTTATTAAACTCATCTGAAGTTTGCAAAGCAGTTAGAGCAGATGTTTTTTTTACCTTTGGTTTAGGGTAGATACCCACAGGTTCGCCAATACCATTACCATCATTATCAACACCGATAAATGGCCAGTCGTTTTGCCATTTTACAGGCTCCAGGTGGCAGATTCGTCCGATGGCCCCTGCATCCTGGAAATGGATAAACCAGGCTTCCCCGTTATCCAACTCAACTATCCCACCCTGGTGCGGGCCGTTAACATTGGTTTTGCCTTGTTCCAAAACAATCTTCCGTTCATAAGGGCCGTAAATGTTTTTTGAGCGTAAAGCGGTTTCATAACCGGCGCCTACCCCACCTTCGGGAATAATGATATAGTAATACCCGTTCCGCTTATAGATCTTGGTACCTTCGGCAACCGGGCCTTCATAAACGGTTTTGCCAGAGTCGAGCAGGTGTTTGCCATCGGCGCTCATTTTATGTATGATGATTGGCCCCGCGCCTAAGCGGCTGTGCCCGAGATAAGCTTGTCCGTCGGTATCCCAAAATGGACAAGGATCCTCCCAGCCGCCTGTTCTTTTTACTTCCGTTAAAGGAGCCCATTTGCCTGCAGGATTGGTAGCTGTACTCATGTAAAGCCCTTCATCGGGCGTGCAGAAATAAACGTAAAACTTACCATCATGATAACGGAGTGAGGGCGCCCAACTGCCGGCACCATATTTCTCCATGGTGTTATACTTTGGGTCGAGATCCAGGCGATTGTACACCTGGCCTATGATTGTCCAGTTTACAAGGTCGGTTGATTTCAGAACTGGCATCCCCATAAAATGAAAATCCGAGCAAACCATATAAAAACTATCCCCCACGCGGATCACGTCCGGGTCGGAATAATCAGCATTGAGGATCGGGTTTTTATAAGTGCCGTTTAACTGATCGCCCCATGCACCGGGATGCTTTTGCTGGGCATCAAGGTGTTTATTAAAACCAATCAGCATCAAAATTAAAACGGTTATTCCCGTTAGGCGGATTTTCATCATATGTTTAAATTGATCAGGCAATATTAGCAGGTTTACGAAACTTCTGCCTGTATTTTAAAGGTGATAAACCATTAATTTGGGTGAACAGCCGCGAAAAATAATACTGGTCATCAAAGCCCAGATCAGCACAAATAGTTTTGATATTCCGGTTGTCAAAACGCAGGTATTCTGCTGCCTTTTGGATTTTGAGCGTATTAAAATATTTGATAGGCGACATTCCGGTTTCCTTTTTAAACCTGGCCGAATAATAAGCGGGCGGCAAACTCTGCTGCATGGCCAGATCCTTTATCTCATATTTTTGACCGATATTGTTTTTCATAAAAGCGATGGATTTGCTGATAGCATCAGCATCACGCTCCGGCTGCTCCTTTTTTTCATGGTATACCAGGGAAGTTATAAAATGCAGCAGGTAAAAATTCATTTTCTCTGTTTCACGCTGATCATAACCCTGTTCGGAGATCCGGCAGATCTCCTCAAACACCCTGATACGGTGCTCATCATAAGGCACCCAGTGAACAATATGCCGCCCGTTTAAAAGCGACCGGTTATAAAGTCCAGCCGCCAAATCCCCTTTGAAATTTACCCAATATATGCTCCAGGGATCGGCAGCCGAACTTTCATAGCGGTACGGTGTTTTAGCCGGGATGATCACAAAATCATTCGACCGTAACTCATACCCGGTGCCCTTAAGGCTAATTGTACCGGCACCTTCCGTACAATATATCAATGTATAATCACTGCTGCCTGTTCTTCGTTCCCGAAGCCTGTCAACAGCCTTCGGGAAATACCCGGCGGCGGTTAACAGCATGTTCCGGTTCATCGGGTTATCGGCCACCTGCTGTTTGATATGAGCAGGCAGCACTACCAGTTTATGCTCCTTTACCTTTTTTCCTTTCGCCGCCGTTTCCATTCTTCAACAGGTTAAACAGTATCCGATTATTTGGTATTGTTATAAGGTTCAGCTATCAGCTTAATGTTATCATTCCCCAAAACAGCCGCATCAAATTCAATCTTAACCGTTTTAGTCTCGCTTTTTAACAAGGTAAAATAGTTATCGCTCATTATAGCCGGCAAAATCTGTTCGCCGTTTGATGCTCTGATCGCCTGCACCCTGATCCCAAAAGCTACTGCCTTTGACGATGCCGGATTAGTTACCTGGGCGGTGATATAATATTTACCATCTGCCTTAACCGTTTTATAATCGGTTTTCAGGTCAACCTTTGGCAAAGTGTTTAAAGCCGTATAATCCTTGCGTTTGTTGCCTCGCCAGTAAAAGTTATCTGATACCAGTTTGCCTGCATTATCGGTCAGTTTTAGTTTGATGAAATGCACATCCGAAAGGCCTTCGCTGGCAACATCCCCCTGGTAAACTTCAAAATTATACAACGAATACCCCCAATAGGTAGCGCGTTCAACACCCTGCATTTTAACATAACGGGCGGTTACCTCGGGGAAGGTGATCTTCTGCTCACCTTGTCTGCCATCGGTAGTGCTGTATACATCGTGCCAGTGATTGGCATCGGTTGATACCTGGATTTTGAATGATTTTGCATAGGCATCTTCCCAGGTCAGGCCAACGCCATTCACTACCTCTTCCTTACCCAGATCAATATAAACCCATTCGCCATCGTTATAGCGGCTTGCCCAGCGTGAGCCAGGATTGCCATCGTTTATTGCAGATGCATCGCCATTGGTTGATGATGAGCTTACTACTTTTTTGTTTTTGGCGAGATCGGAATTGTACTGGTTAAACTTCAGATCAAATGCTGCTCCCGCGCTGTTAGCCGGTGCATCTACGTTTTTTGACTGACTATATTGTTTTACCATCGTACCATCCAAATTATAAACATCAGCCGATGCAGTTAAACCATCTGCATCCTTGCGGGTGGTGTTGATCACTTTAATAGCGTTGGTTACCGGGTTCCATTGGATGTGCAGCGGCTCGCAGGCTTTTTTAACGCCCCAGTATGCTCCGGTAAGGTCATAATAATAATCATACGTTTGCCATACCATTGACGGATAAGCCGACTGGCTCATCCAGGTCATAAGGCCAGAAGCATCTTCGCCCATGGCGTCCTGCCAGCCTTCAAACATGGCTTTATTGCTTTCCAGGCTCACAAACTGGGCCTTGCGGCAAAAATCTTCAATGCCTTTTGGTGTGCCGTAACCGTTAGTAATACTGGCTTCATAAGTATCAGGCCCTGCATTAAATGCCCGCGGGCCAAAAAAGTGCTGATCCCACATTTCATTGCGAGGCCACCAGTTTTCCTTCGGCATAAATTTCTTAAAGCTTTCAAAATTCACAAACACGGCTGTGCCCAGTTCGGTACGTAAGCCCCAGCCTTTGTTGCCGCCCAAACCTGTTGGATAGGCGGTAAAGTAGTAACGCGGATCTTTGGCATCCCATGGGCCGCTGCCGGTAAGGTTTTCGGCATGCGAGTTAGGCTGATACCAGCGGTCGCCGCCATCAAAGGTTGAAAGATCTTCTTTCAGCCATGCGCTCAGCGGTTGTTCAGGCCATCCCTCATTATCCGCACACCATACAGCAATGGAAGCATGATTTCTGAAGCGCTTGATCTTTTCAATGGCGTTGGCATTAAATGTGGTGATATCGGCAGGCAGGTTAGGGTTAGCATTCAGCCAAAAATCATCCCAAACCATAATGCCATACTTATCACAAGCATCATAAAATTCCTCATCAGTAGTTGAACCAATCCAGTTCCGGATCATGTTAAAGTTCATCTCCTTGTGCAGTTTTACCTTATAATCATATTCGGCGCCGCGGCAGCGCAGCAGGTATTCGCTCATGCCCCAGTCGCCGCCTTTTATAAATACTTTGGTACCGTTAATAGCCAAATGCAGCACATGGCCAATGGTATCATAGCTATACCGTTTGATCCCAAATTTGATATTTTGCACATCTGATACCTCATCGCCAACACTAACACTTAGTTTGCAATTGTACAGGTTGGGTTCGCCATAACCGTTGGGCCACCACAGTTTGGGGCTGTTGATCATCAGCTGCTCAAAATCTCGCTTGTTCAGCTTAACATCAGTTGTGCCATTGGCATCAACATAAACCTTTTTCTGAAACTCAATATTGCCAGGAGTAATTACGCCTTTTATAATAGCTGCCTGTGAGCTTGAAGCATTGTTTTTAACTTCAAGTGCTACCGACAGATCGGCACGGGCATTGGTTGGCAGGTTAGCGCGGATCCATGGATCTTTAATGGTTACATCGCCTGTATTACTCAGATAAACATTATCGGTGATGCCCGAGTTAAGCCCTGGTACGTAAGGCATCCAGTCCCAGCCGGCGCTTGATACATAGTTGGGGCTGCCCACATTAGCCAATGGTTGTTTTGGGATATAAACGAGTGCGGTGATCACATTTTTACCTGTACGGTTTACCAGGCTGGTGACATCAAATTGCCCGCGCTGCATAAAGCCGTCAAGACTGCCCAGCAGCGTTCCGTTAAGGTAGATGTCGGCTTTACGGTTTACGCCCTTAAAGTTAAGCCAGATAGTTTTTTTGGTATAGCTTGCCGGTACGCTAAATTCGGTACGGTACCAGAAACTGCGATCATATTTGGCTTTATCCACCTTATAAATATTATCCCCAAAGTTGGGGTCTTTTTCTAAACCGGCGGCTACGTATGATGCAAAGGTTGTACCCGGCACTATGGCCGTAACCCAGTTATCGGTATTGTAACCGGCATCCTTAATTTTTGCGGCATCGTTTACATCAGCTTGCGGCTTTATCTTCCATTGCTGGCCGGCCTGACTATTGAGCAATACCACGTTACTTTGTGCGCGGACTTCGCCATAAAAAAATGTAATGATGACAATTAAAAGTTGGGGTAATGTAATGCGTTTAATCATTAAAGTAAATTAATTTAGTTGGAACTTGGGGCCGGGGCCCGGTCTGATAAAAATTCAACACCAGCACCTTCAATGTTTAGCTAAAGGCAATTAGGTATAATCATGTTTTCAAGCAATAATTGATTTGTATACATGTACATTGAACCCGGGCTTACCCTACATCAAAAGAAAATAATTATAATACCGGTGAAGCGCGGGATTGTGCGGTTTACTTACTTCTTGAGTGTGGTGGAAGGGTGTGTTGCTGCTTTGATAAATCAATCGCATAAACACACCCCTGCTACCGCTCTTTCCTCCGCGCCCCCTCTCAAGAAGGGATTTTAAAAATCTATGCCATTAAATTAATAACCCGGGTTTTGCTGCAATACGCCGCCGCTTAATTGTATTTCAGTAAGCGGTATTGGTATATGCTCATTTTTACCTACTGTAAAGTTAGGCAGGAGGGCTGCTGCACGACCTGTCCTGATGAGCTCGTACCAGCGGCGGTGCTCGCCAAGGGCGGTTTCTACACGCATTTCATGATAGATATTATCAAGGGTTACCGTACCGTAATCGGGCAGGATGCTATTGTCCGTATTACCACCGCTTTTGCGTGCCCTATCCCTGATCTGGTTTACCAATGTGGTTGCGTGTGCTATATCGCCGTTGTGAAAAGCAGCCTCAGCCGTCCAAAGCATCACCTGGGCCAGCTGATAAACACGGTCGTTGGTAGGGCCGTCACCTGTACCGCCGCCATTGTTGGTCGGGATTTCGTTTACAGGTAACCAGTACTTCATATTCCAGTAGCCAGTTTCGCTTACTGTAGTGTTGGCAATAGTTCCATCTGGTAAAACCTCGTTATTGGTGATAACGGTGGCTTTGAGGCGTGGATCGCCTTTTTCAAATTCATTTACAAGACTTTGAGAAGGAACAACAAACCCATAGCCCCAGGTGTTACGCGGCGCATCGAAAAGGTCGAGCAGGTTACCGGTACCTTTACCCGGGATGTTTTCGCAATTCACCTCGAAGATGGATTCAGAACCAAATTCACCGGCTACCGTCCAGTTTTTTGTTACGTCGGCGGTTAAACTATATCCACCTGTAGTGATAATGGCGTCGCCTATTTGCTGGGCCTGGGTCCATTTTTTTTCCCACATATACACTTCCAGCAATAAAGCCTGCGCTGCACCTTTTGTTGCGCGGCCAAGATCTGAAGCCGCCTGGCTGCTTTTATCAGGCAGACTGGTAATGGCGGCATTGGCATCGGCTTCAATAAAAGCCAGCACATCAGCTTCGGGCGACTGCGGAACATTATAATCGCCATTGTCTATGGGTGCCTTGATCAGTGGTACACGACCAAACAAACGCACAAGCTGCAGGTAAAAATAAGCCCTCAGCCATTGTGCCTCGCCCAGTACCTGTGTTTTCAGTTTGGCATCCATGTTTATTGCCGGAACCTTTTGCAGCACAAGATTGGCCAGGTAAATACCTTTGAAGTTATCCCTCCAGGCATTGTATACATAACCGTTATCGGCTTTGGCCACAAAAATTTTAAGGTCCTGGATCAGGCTTTGATCAGATGCGCCGCCACCACCTTTATTGGCATCATCGGCCATGATATCGCCAAATGATGAAGGCGAGTAACCGCCATAAGCCTGGTCTTTCATGTAACGGTATGCATCTGTAACGGCCCTTACGGCATCGTCACTGGTTTGATAGTAGCTTGAAGTAGAAAGATGCGACGTTGGTGTTTCATCCAGGAATTTTTTACACCCTGTAAGCCCGGTAAGTAAAATTGCCGCAAATAATATTTTTGAATTTTTCATTGTCGTATTTTAAAAAATGAGCACCGGTTAAAAAGATAAATTAGCACCTGCAGTAATCGTCCTGCTTTGTGGATAGGAACCCTGGTCAACGCCCAGGTCAAGCGTGCCGCCGTTACCGTTGGTACCTGTACCTACTTCAGGATCATAGCCTTTGTACTTAGTGAATGTTAGCAGGTTTTGCGCAGCACAGTAGACCCTGATCGACTTAATACCGATTTTTGTCAGCAGCGAACGAGGGAACGTATAGCCGAGCGTAACATTCTGTAAACGCAGGTACGATCCGCTTTGCAGGTAAAATGTTGATGGCCTTGAGTTGTTGTTTGGATCGCTGGCGATGAGGCGCGGCATAAAGTTGCTGGTACCCGGACCGGTCCAACGGTTAAGTGCGTCGGTTTGCATGTTGTAATTGGATACAAAGAAGCCATAGGTATAATACTCATACGCCGCCGCTACTTTATTGCCGTATACGCCCGAGAAATAGGCTGCAAAGTCAAAGTTTTTGTAGCTCGCCCCGATATTGAAGCCATAGGTAAGTTTAGGAATAGGCGAACCCAGGAAGGTTTGATCGTCCTGGTTAATAACGCCATCACCGTTCAGATCTTTGAACCTGATATCACCAGGAGCGGTGCCGGTTTGCTGTTTAGCATGATTAGTTACGTCCTGTGGGGTTTGAAAGATCCCATCGGCCACATAACCATAAAACGATGCTGCCGAATGACCAACTTCTGTCAGTTCGAAGTTACCGGGTTTGAAGCCGCCACTGTAGATCTTTTCACCGTTTTGCAGCAGATCAAGCACTTTGTTTTTAATGGTTGCAAAGTGGATCCCCGCATTGATCTTCAGGTCGGAGCCCAACTGCTGGTTATAATCTGCCGAAAATTCCACACCGCTGTTTTGCATTGAACCTGCATTTTCACGCGGACTTTGTGTAAAGCCTGATTCTGAAAGAATGTTCAGGCTCAGCAGCATGTCTTTGGTAGTTTTCTTATAGTAATCGAATGATCCGGTGAAACGACCGTTAAACAACTGGTAATCAAAACCTGCATTCCATTGTTTATCCTGCTCCCATTTAAGGTTAGGATTAGGCAAACCGCCCGGTTCTGCAGTTGGCACCGCACTTGCCGGATTGCCCAATGCGTAGTAATTATTGTAAATCACAGCCGAATAGTCATAATAGCCAACCGGTGCCTGGTTACCTACAATACCCCAGCTCCCCCTGAATTTCAGGTAAGTAAGGGCGTTGTTTTTAGGAAAGAATGATTCGTTGGTTGCATTCCAGCCCACTGCCGCCGAAGGGAAGTTCCCGTAACGATCATTTACACCAAATTTTGATGAACCGTCGCGGCGGATGGTTGCTGTTAAATAATACTTGCTTTGGTAGTTGTAGTTTAACCTACCGATGTACGATAGCAAATCCCATTGCTGCTGGCTGCCCCCAACCTGCTGGTTGCTGATACCTGCATCAAGGTATTGCAGGTAAGGATCATTGCCCGGTTGTCCCTGGTCATAGCCGTGGATATAGTTATAGGTAAAACGTTCCATCGACACGCCAGCCAAAACTGTGAAATGATGGTCTTTGTTTATGTTGAAATCGTAGTTAATGGTATTGTCCCAGGTCCAGTTGGTAGCGTTATCTTTTTGTTCGTAAACGCTTGGATTAGTGTTCCTGAAATTAGGCGCTACATCATAAGTAGGCGTAAACTGTTTATCATCCGAGAATTTCAGATCTGTACTGTAAGATGTTTTTAGCGTAAGGCCTTTGATCGGCTTATATTGTAAATAAATATTTCCCAATAAGCCCCAAACATTGTATGGATGATTATTTATCAGGTAATTGATAGTTGCCAGCGGATTGATAATGTCTGAAAACTTAGTTGCCGAATAGTTGCCGTTTGCCAGTTTTACAGGAATGGTTGGATCTTCTGCAAACGCAGCGTTTACCAGGTTGCCATTGTTATCAACATTAGAATTCTTCGTTCTGTTAAGGGCAATGCTCTCCCCAAACTCGAGGTTGGGTTTCAGGTTAAATGTTAAATTATTAGATACGTTAAGGCGGTTATAATAGGAGCCCTGCATGATCCCAGTTTGATCAAGATTGCCCCCGGTAACACGGTAGGTCATTTTATCACTGCCGCCGCTTATGGCAACACTGTAATTGTGGGCGTAACCTGTTCTGAACAGTTGTTTTTGCCAGTCGGTAGTTTGTGTATATTGTGAAGGATCGCCAAACGGATTGTTTTGACCTGCATTATTGTAGGCTTCGGTATTGAGCTTTACATAATCTTGCGCATCAAGCATATCAAGGGTTTTACGCACATTGGAGATACCCTGATAGGTACTCAGCGTAATCAGCGGGTTATCTTTATTGCCTCTTTTGGTTTTTACCAAAACAACTCCGTTAGCACCTCTCGAACCATAAATGGCCTGCGCCGATGCATCTTTTAAAATGTCGATCGATTCGATATTTTCAGGATCAACGATATTGATATCGTTGGAGGCCAAAGGAATACCGTCAACAACATAAAGCGGATCGGAGTTATTGATTGATGTTAACCCGCGAATCCGCACCTGCGGCGTTGAGCCAGGTGCACCGGAGTTTTGTGTGATCTGCACGCCGGGGGTTTTTCCTTCCAGCGCGGTTCCGAGGTTGGCACCAGCCTGATCCTTCAGGGTGTTGGCGCTTACAGAGGAGATGGCACCGTTCACATCGCTTTTTCGTTGCGTACCGTAACCAACAACTACCACTTCGTTTAGTGCTGATTGTGCTTCTTTAAGCGTAACATCCAACTGGGTACGACCTGCCACTGCTATTTCCTGCGGGGCGTAACCAATAAAGCTGAATACGAGGGTTTCATTGCCTGTAGGCAACTTAACCGTATAGTTACCTGACAGATCTGTTACAGCACCCGTATTAGTTCCTTTTATTTTAATACTTACACCGGGTAAAGGCAGGCCTTTGTCATCAACTACTTTACCCTTTACTATAACATCCTGTGCTGCATCGGCAACCGGAACTGGCCGGGGCCTCACAATCACCGTATTTTGGTTAATAACGTAGGTTAAGGGCTGTCCGGCGAAACAGGCTTTAAGCACATCATCCAGCGTGGCATGATTAAGATTTAAACTTACCGGGTGGGCATCACTAAGCATATCGCTGTCGTACAAAAAATTGTACCCGCTTTGCTTTCTTAGTTTTTTAAAAACCTGCTGTAATGAAGTCTCCTTTACGTTAATGCTGATCTGCTGTGCATAGGTAGCAGCGCTAACCTGTAGGATTGAAGCAGTCAATAATATGATGATGAGTTTCATGATCAGCAACGGTTTATAAAGTGCGCGGGAATGCCGCATGCATAGGAATGCATTAATAATTTTATACATTTGATTTGAGGTTAATGAATAATTGGTTGTTCGTAACGATTGGTTATGTTACCTCAAAAAGCCATTTGGCATACTGACCGGGGGAGCTCCACCTCTCCTGGTTAGTTTTTAAGATAACATGATGAATAAAAAGCGTAATTATGGCATCACAGTTATCCTCCTTCCTTCAATTTGGAAGTGAACAGAACCGGTAAGTTCCAGGGAATGTAATACCTCCGAAACATCTTTAAACCGGGATACCGTACCTCCAAAGTTTTTTCTTTTGAATTTTTCAGGGAATACCACATCGACATCGTACCACCTTGAAATCCGTTTCATAATTGTTTGAATATCTTCATTATTGAATACGAAAAAGCCGTTTTTCCAGGCTACAGCATCATCAACATCTACATCACTTACGTTAAAAGCAGTTTGCTGATCGTTAAACGCGCCCTGCTGGCCGGGTTTTAACATTGCCTGCTGACCGTTGCCGGTTAGCTTAACAGAGCCTTCCAGCAAAGTTGTTTTAACAACCCTTTCGTCACTGTACGCGTTAATATTAAAGTGGGTACCCAAAACCTCTACGCTCATGCCATTTACATTTACGGTAAATGGTTTGGTACGATCTTTCGCCACTTCGAAATAGGCTTCGCCCGAAAGTTCAACTTTTCTGTCTTTCCCAATAAAGGCTGCGGGGTATTTTAAGGAGGAAGAAGAATTGAGCCAAACCTTTGTACCATCTGACAGCACCAGCTGGTATTGCCCTCCGCGGGGAATATTGATGGTATTGTAAGTGAGTTCCTGATTGTCGTTTTTTTGATCGCCGGCCTGTTTGTTGTAAGACAAGATCCCGTCTTTTACTTTATTGACCCGGATGCCTGTTTGTGTACCCAGCGTACCGTTTTTAACTCCGTTTAATGTAATAACTGTACCGTTTGCAATGGTTAAATAAGCCTTATTGCCGCCCGGAAGGATTTTTTGAGGCGATGAAGCAATTACATTGGATTGTTTTGAAACCGATGGCATTTGTGCCCTCCTGATCAAGATCCCAACGCTTAAAAGAATAATTACAGCGGCCGCCGCTCCTAACCATTTATAACGATTTTTAGACGTTTGTGAGGATTTTTCAGGGATGCTTTGAGTCAGTCTTGTTTCCAGTATACTGCGAAGCCGTTTCTTATCTCCTAAATCAGCCCCCCACCTATTGTCCGGCATAACAATATCGTCCTGGTATGATTCCAATAACTGTTTTTCTTCAGGCGTGCATTCTCCCGCCAGATTCTTTTTATACAGAATAAGAAATTCTTCTTTGGTAATCATTGTGGTTAGTATAAGCTTATTAATGGGTCTATACTTATATAGTATGCTTTCCTGCGGCCTACACCCATACGATTGTAAAAGATTTATTGTTTTTTAATGTTACTGAGACATATAATTACTTTTTCTCTACTTTTATAAAACCAATTGTATGTTTAAGTCTTTAAAGAGCGATTCTGATTTGTGGAACGACATTCGTAATGATGACGGATCGGCGTTCGATGAGCTCTTTAACCGTTACTGGGTCAGGATGTACAAAATTGCTTTCCGCCAGCTCAACGACGAAGAAAGCAGTCTGGAAATTGTTCACGATATTTTTTTGAGTTTGTGGAACAGGCGTAAAGAACTGGAGATAAATAAGTTTTCTAACTTTTTGTTAACGGCCATGCGTTACCAGTTATACAGCCGCTCTAAAACTGCAAAACTATCCCTGGTATATAAAGCCGATTTTATAGAATCTGATCATTTATCCGAATCAAATACCGGAGAGATCCGGCTACAGGATTTTGAGTTAAAAAACGAGCTGGACAAATACCTAAATCAACTGCCTGAGCGCTGCCACGAGATCTTTAATTTAAGCCGTATAGAACATCTATCCAACCAGGATATTGCCGATCGCCTGGGCATCTCAAAAAAAACCGTTGAAAACCAACTCACTATCGCATTAAAACATTTGAGACTGGCATTTAAAAATATAGCTTCCTTTATAGCAATCGCGCTGTTGCTTTTGTTGCGCTGATTTTTTAGAACTATATTTAAGTATCTTCAATATATTTTAAAGTGCATCGCCAATCTGTATAAAAACGACTCAAAAAAAGCGTCATTGCGAGGTACGAAGCAATCCCCAACTTTACAGAGAAACTTTCATGGTCGCTCTACCTCTTGGGGATTGCTTCGTACCTCGCAATGACGCGGAGGAGAATTTTACAGCTCATTATTATCCCATCAGCAAAAAAGATTGCTCCCCGGTTTAACCAGGGAGCAATCTCAAAATAAATACAATTATTATAAACTTCTCAGCTTAACACCTTTAAACTGTAAGTAAGTATATGACTGAGTGCTTACCACCCATCCAAAAGTAACGGTGGTGGTTGTGGCAAGTGTAAAACTAAGCGTATGTACACCACCCATGTTATTTTGATCGCCTTTGTAAATTGCCAGTGGGTTGCCCAAATTGCTGATGTCAGGCAGCGAATTACCAACTGCGACAATTTCATTGGCATTAAAGGTTCCTCCATAGCCGGCAGTTTCTATATCAAGAGCATAGCTACCGGCAGGCAGGGTGATGGTTTGATAAACTTTACCGTTGTTGACGCCGTCGCCACTATAATCTTTGGCTTCAAAGTGGATACAGCCATTATTATCCCATGACCAGCCGCCGCCTTTGCCGCCGTCCTGGTTCAGCACATTGCTGTTGTACTGCCAGTCTTTAGGTGTGCCCCATTTATTGGTGCCGTTATCGCCCCGTACAAAAGGATAGCCCGCATTTTTGATATACAATGATGTAATATCACCAATACGCCTCACTCTTGGAAAAAGCGTAGGTGTAGCTACCGTAAAAGTATCGATAGCACCTCTGAAAGGCAGGTAGCTTGATTGATAGGTAACATCGGTACCAAACTTAAAATCATTGATGGTTACTATCGAATCGGCAGGTTTTAACAATGTGGTTTTGGTTTCGCCTGCATTATTGATGTAAGTAACAATGGTCTTGGTGTTGATGGTTACCGAATCAAGCGTGATCTGGTTAAAGTTTAGTTTAACAACACCCGTGGTGATATCAACTGTAAAAGGATTATCGGCATTATAGCCACGATTAAAAATACCGCCTGCATAAACAGGTCCGTACACCCTAACCCCATTGATGGTTTTGGAGATAGAGATATGCCCGTCGCTATCGATAGAATTTACGCTGAAGTTGTAGGTACCTTCTGTAAGGTTTGATACCAACACTTTTACTGTGTCAAGCGGGTTATGGCTTGTTGCATTTACAATTAACGAGTCCTGCTTGTTATTCCAGTAAACCTTATACTTCACAATTTTAGGGTCGGGGCTGGGGTTCCAGATCAGTTGAGTGCGAAGCTTACCGGCCTGGTAACTGGCATTAACAATTACGCCGGGGTAATAAATTTCACCACCCTTTATTAATGATTTATAATTTTCGTTCTTTTTTGAACAGCCCCACATGGCCAGCAACAACAGCAGCCATGTTATATTTTTTATGTTGATCTTCATTTGTTTGTCGCTTAAAATTATTGAGGGATCCCGTAAAAAGACATTTCTTCAATGTAGGTGTAATCCAAACCGAACCAGGTTTCGCTTACCACAACCCGCAGGTATTTAGCAGGCGGGCTGCCAAAAGGCACATCAAAGTTTACACCGGCATCGGTAAAGGCCTGGTCGGCCGCGTTGGTTTGCCCCTGCGGCAGGCCCGACGGCGGGTCTGGGAAACGGTAGGTACCCAGCACTATCCAATCGCCGCTTACCGTACCCACGGCTTTGCCTCCGGGAGTAACAGCATCGGCAGGGTTATCCTTATTTGATCCCCAAATGCTGAATACCTTAGGATTGGCATAGCCATACCCTCTTGGCCACATCAGAAAGTGGCTCAGCTTATAGCTTTTGCCAACACCAAATGTACCCTGTACCAGCTTTTGCACCGGGCCAATAGTTGTTTGCCATGGCGAGGCACCGCCAACCTCTTTGGTAAAACCATCCCATAAATATGGCAGGATGCCGCCGTAGCCTATATAGGCATCACTTGGTGTGAGGTATTGGAAAAACAGCTTCTTATCCAGCAATTCTTCATACAAAGGGGTTAGGGTAACCAGTAAGGTATCTGATGCGTTTCCAAACTGGTCGGTTACAAAAGCGCCAAATTTTGCAGGCGTAGTGCTAAAACCCCTCACCGCGTAGCTTATGGTATCTGTGCTTGTAAAATGCCTGTCTTTAATGTTGAATTTATTATTGGCCGGATCAATAGCAATTACATTGATGCCAACAGGCCTTTTATCCTTATTAATTGTTGACAGGTGGATGCCGCCAAAATCGGCCGCGATGGTAAGGTTTTTCCTGATCAATTGATAATAAGGCGTATCCGGGTGTACCGTAACCGTAATGGCATCTGATGAAACATTGGCACGGGTTACCGCATGTAATGTAACCGTGTAGTCCTTACTGCTCTGAAAGCCATCAACCCTGATGGTGTCCAAAAAATAGCTCGACTTTGTTTGCCTTGCAACCGTGCCGTTAATGTTGTAATCAGCCACCACATAAAGCAGGTTTTGTGACGATGGTAATTCGTAGGTTAAAACAGCGCCGCCGTTAAAATTACGTACTTTAACATTGGTCACCACGCCAGGCTTTGTTTTATCGGTACTTTCGGGAAGCTTGTAGTTATCGCTTTTTGAACATGAAAACAAACATGTTGTTAAAAGCGCCAATACACATAAAAAATGTACGGGCTTTATATGATTATAGGTCATAATATCTCTTCGTTAATATTTATCCAATTAAAAAACCGTTAAAATCCTACCAGTAAGGGTTTTGAACAAGGTTATCGTTTACCACAATTGAATTGTTCCAGATAGGCCACAGGTAATCCCTGGTATTGAATACCGGGATCTCCACGTTGCGAGCACGATAATAGTTAATAGCCTGTTCTTCGTAAATACTCCAGCCGGTTAGCGGTGTGCTCAGTACGCCCTGCAGTTCTTTCCAGCGGCGTAAGTCCCAGCCGCTCTGGCCTTCAAAACAAAGTTCTATCCTGCGCTCCTGGTGAATGATAGCCCTTAAGCCCTCTTTAGAAGTCGGTTTCGACGGATTTTTTGAATAGGCTGCCCATGAATTAACAATACCATCCAAACCTGCACGGGCCCTGATCTTATCTACATATGATATCGCATCGGCAGTAGGGCCATTTACTTCATTTAATGCTTCGGCATAGAGCAGGTATAAGCCCGCCATACGCATAACCGGCATTGAAAAATCCGTCCAGTTAAAGCCATCGTCGTATACTGTAAGGTAATTGGCCAGCTTTTTAGGCCAGTAACCGGTGATGTTTGATTTTTGCAGCGTTTTAGGGCCGGCAAGCGAGGTAACGCCACGTGCGGGTACGTAATGCGCAATATTTGCATCCAAAATGCCATCACCAAACCAAATACCGCCGTCAAAACCTATGCTGCCATAAAACCGGGGCTCACGGTCAAAATGGGCTTTAATGGTTTGATAGCCTTGCTTTATGTAATAAAAGTTTGCAGCATCGCCGGTACGCAGCTGGTTACGGTCGGCATAAT
Source organism: Mucilaginibacter angelicae (assembly GCF_042434235.1). Lineage (NCBI taxonomy): Bacteria > Pseudomonadati > Bacteroidota > Sphingobacteriia > Sphingobacteriales > Sphingobacteriaceae > Mucilaginibacter > Mucilaginibacter angelicae. Next base: position 377,415 of record NZ_JBHLTS010000022.1, read on the forward strand.
CCCAGGTTTTATCCTCATCAATAGGCACGCCTTTGTTGGTATAAAACAAATCGGTAGTTGAAATTGGCACTGCAAAATAAGCAGGGTTCTGGTTATCGTTTTGGTTGGCCTTTTGGGTTAACCTTGGGATGCAATACTCCTGCCCGTGCCAGATATTGCTCAACGACCAGATCAATTCAGGATTGGTATCCCATTTTTGCGTGAGTGCGTTTTGACAGGTTAGTACCCTTTTCAATGAATCGGGCAGGTTTGAAACACCCGGCGCAGGCACAAAATTGGTATTTAAATGAAGGCCGGCAGCCTCGCAAAGATCAATAGCTGTTTTACATGCGGTGGCGGCCTTTTGCCATTTAGTAGCATCAAACGATGTTGAGAACAGGTTTTTACCGCTTTTATCTTTAAAGTTGGCATAATCAGGATTGCCATTAAACAAAGGACTTGCCGCCGTCATCAATACTTCGGCTTTGATGGCCGCAGCAGCAGGTTGAGTTATCCTGCCCAGCTCTTTGGCGGGGTTGTCAATTGTAACGGGCAGATCGGGAATAGCCTGGTCAAGCAGTCCTACAATGTAGTTAACCACGTCATCAACCGGTTGGCGTTTAACCTTCACCTCGGCTGTTGAAGCTTCAACCGGCAGGTTTACGTCGATAATAGGTACCGGGCCGTACATCCTCATCAGGTAATAATGGTAATAAGCCTTCAGGAATTTGACTTCGGCTATCCAGCGCTTTTTATCGGCAGCACTCAGGTCGGCAGGCTTATCAATATTTTCAAGCATGGTATTGCAGCGCCTTATGGCAACAAACATAGCGGTACCGTTAGCCCTGCCATCCCAAAAGTTTAAACCGGGTTCGCCAACATTTTGAGTACCTGTAATAAGCGAGAAACCAGTGATATCAATAGGGTTGTTAGCCAGGTTAAGCGGAAAAATGATCTCGCCCGAGGTAGTAAAACCTGCACTCCTGTTTAGGTCATTTAATTGCTGTACAGATGAATAACAGGTAAAAAGATAATTTTCAGCTTCGTTCTTACTCCTGAACGCATAGTCAATTGTTCCTACATCTGGCGGAACAACATCAAGGTATTTTTTACATGAGCCGCTTAATACCATTAAAAATAATAAGCAAATATGTTTATAGTTAAATTTCATGATACTCTTCATCTCCTTATAAATTAACATTCAAGCCAATATTGTATACCTTTTGGATAGGATAGTTAAACCCGTTTCCGCCCAGTTCAGGGTCCCAAAGTTTAAATGAGCTCCAGGTAATAAGGTTGAGACCGTTCAGGTAAATCCTTAAGCTCCGTAAGCCCAGTCTTTTTGATACCGAAGCCGGCAGCGTATACCCAAACTCGGCCGATTTAAGGCGCATGAACGCGCCGTTACGCAACCACCAGGTACTTGGCTGTAAATTATTTTCGATAATGTTACGGGTTGTTCCTAAACGCGGGTAAGTAGCATACAGGTCCTGGTGCTCCTCGCTCCAGTGGCTATCCGCAAATTGCTGCAATAGCTGGGTATTACCGTAAACATAGGCTTCGGTACTTTGCACAAAAGGACTAACCTGGTTAGGGTCGACAAAAAATGACACCCTTGCCTGCCCCTGGAAGAACGCCGAAAGATCGAAGTTTTTGTATTGGGCAGATACACCGTACCCGTAAACAATTTCAGGCACCTGCGGATAGCCGATAAAGGTTTCATCACGGCTATCAATAATACCATCACCGTTCAGGTCGCGGTATTTGATATCACCGCCCCTTGGCGCTTTACCTGTAGTTGAAAAGATTTGCGTTGGCGATGCGGCAGCTTCAGCATCGTCAACAAATAAACGGTCGGCAATGTAGCCGTACCCAATACGGATGGGCTGGCCTACAAAATGCCTGTATGCCTCGGGATAATTAGGCTCCTCGTAATAAGTATACTTATCAGTTGCCAGGGTAAGGTTACCACGTCCTGAGATGAGCCACGAACTGCCGATGCTTTGTTTATAATCGAAAGAAAGATCGATGCCCTTTGAGTTTGCCTTACCTAAGTTGGCATAAATATCGGCCTCAAGCCCTGATGTACTTGGGATGTACGAGCGTTTTTGCAGGATGTTATACCTGTTATAATTATAAAACTCGGCCGTAATATTCAGGTTTTTGAACAGGGTCATCTCCAAAGCCACATTCGCCTGCTTTGAAGTTTCCCAGGTTACGTTAGGATCGGGATAGTTGAGTATAGTAGCACCATTGTGCGCATATCCTGCATTGGTACCAAAAGCAGCATAGGCCCCTCCGTTAAGATTTACATTTGATGCATAAAAGAAACGTCTGTCGCTGATGGCATCGTTACCCACCAAACCATAACTGCCGCGTAACTTTACCCTGGTGAAAATATCAGCCAAGGGCTCAAAGAACTTCTCGCCCGACACCAGCCAACCGCCGCCGATGGTTGGGAAAAAGCCGTAACGGTGCTCGGTAGAGAACCTTTCGGAACCGTTGTAACCAAAGTTGAACTCAACAAAATATTTGCTCTTGTAGTTATAAGCAGCCCTGCCTGCAACACCAAGGTTACGGTGAGGTAAAGCATCTATCAGTTGGGAGGCATTTGAATAAACCGTTTGCTGCCGGGTTAACACCATTGTTGCCGAAACATTATGATTCCCAAACTGCCTGGCATAATCAAAGTTACCCTGCAGATAAATCTGGTTGCTGATGACAGGCGTACCGGGAAAATATTCCAGATATTCAATAGCATCACCGGGGTTTTGGTTGAGCCAGGTTAACGTATAGGTGTTATTGGTTTTATTGTAGCTGCCAACATTGTAATAAAAAGGCTTATAAGCCAGGTTTGAATCAAAATACGAATACCTGTTAGTACTGAAAATGCCATGGAAGTTTAAGCCGTTGGTAATAAAGTTCAGGCCCTGGTTTAACTCGATCTGAGCCAGCACTCTCGACTCCGACGAGGTTTTATGCCCCCTGAGCAGCAACGCGTACGGGTTATTGTAAGGTACGCCTACATCTGTCGGTGCGCCAAACAGGATATGTTTGGTATCGCGGTTTGCCGAATCGGCAGGGAAATAGGCCGGGAACAGCACGGGGCTGGTATGCAGCGCAATTTTATAAACATCCGAATTAAATGAACCATCGGTTGTAAGCGGACCGGCATAGTCACTGAACGTGCCCGAAAAGCGCAATATCGCTTCTGTGGTTTTGGTCAGGTTCAGGTTTACGTTTGAGCGTAACTGGTAGTTGGTAAACTTGATGTTATTATCGTTGTTATTGGCCCTGTCTTCATTAAGGTTACCGTGATCAACATTGTATGAACCGCCTACATAGTAACGGGCAAATGGCGTACCGCCGCTAACACTTAAGTTGCCCCTTTGGGTTGAAGTGCGTTTTTTCAGTAACAAGCCCAACCAATCAACAGCAGGATATACATAAGGGTTATAACCCGGCCCTTTAGCTATGGTGTTTTGGGTATTGATGATCTTATCCGGATCAAAAGGCGTTGGCTGATACGGGTCCCTTGACAATGTAGCCTCATTATAAAGGTTCATGTAAGTGATAGGATCAGCTATTTTAAGCGACTGCGTATTTTGAGACACCGAGTTTTCTACACGGAAACTGATTTGCGGCTTGCCTATTTTACCTTGTTTGGTTGCCACCAAAATTACACCGTTAGCACCGCGTGCACCGTAAAGTGCCGTAGCACTTGCATCTTTCAGGATAGAGAAACTGGCAATATCATCAACCTGCAAACGGGCAAGGTCATTGGTAGTAAGCTCAATGTTATCTATCAGGATCAGCGGGTCGACCTTATAGCCGAAAGTAGTTACCCCCCTGATAAAGAACTGGGCGTTATCCTGCCCCGGCTGTCCCGTTCCCTGGAAGGCGATGATCCCTGCTGCCTGGCCTGCAAGGGCAGTGGTCAGGTTACTTGCAGGGATTTTTAATTCGGCCGGTTTTATGGTAGTTACCGAACCAACGATGGCTTCCTTACGTTCCTTTTTACCGTAGGCGGTAATCACAACCTCTTCGGCCTGCCTTACATCCTCAACCAAAACAACGTTGAACAGCTTGTTGTCGGGGCTTACAGTAAAGGTTTGCGTAACAAAGCCTATAAAAGATACCCGGATCACCGAGCCGCTTTTTACATCGAGGATAAATTTACCGTTGTTATCCGTTACCGTGCCACGCTTGGCATCATCCACAACGGTGATACTTACACCGGGCAGTGTTACCCCTTTTGAATCGCGCACGGAACCCGTTACGGTAATATCAGCTATGTCTTCAGCCAGGTTACTGTTTTTAGCGCCGGCAGTTTCTTTAATGATGACCGACTTGCCATCAATAGTATAGGTTAAAGCTGAGTTTTTGAGACAGATCTTCAGGGCTTCTTCAAGCGGGGTGTTCTGGAAGTTTACATCCAGCGGCGGCACGTTTTTTATACTCTTTGCCGACCAGAAGAGGTTGTAGCCTGTTTGCTTATTTATTTCATTGAATATTTGTTTAAGCGTTGCATCATTCTGTTTATAAGTGATTTTTTGTGAAAAAACCGCTGCACTTGCCTGCATAAATGCCAGGAAGAGTATAAACGTCGTTATCTTCATGATGAGCAGAAATTTCTTAGGGTAGCACGAAGGCGTACAAATGTTTGTAGTAAAAATTTTATACATTTGTTAAAGGCTGTTTTAAGTTGAAATGTTACGACAATTACATTCAGGTTTTAAAAAGCTGATTGAGCAGGGGCATCGGAAGTGCCTCTGTTCTGCTTTTTATAAACCGCTGATCTGCTTTAAGCTATGGGTAGGTATTGGTTTTTCTCATATTTTTTAGTTTAAATTGGTTTATTGGGGTGGTTATTTTCGTTTACTTACGGTTATGGTAGTACCCTGAATGCTAAACCGGGCATCACCGGTTTGTTCCATCATTTTTAACAGGGTTGTAATATTGGCAAAGCGGGTGGTTACAGCGCCATAGGTTTCCTTCTTCAGGCTTTGATCTTCAAAAACTACATCTACATTGTACCAGCGTGATACACTGCGCATAATGTTTTCCAGCTTTTCATCATCAAAATTGAAGTAGCCGTTTTTCCAGGCTATGGCATCAGCGGTATTTACCTCGCTTACGTCAAGCGTGCTGGTTAACCGGGCCTGTTGACCGGGATTTAATATAGCACTCTTGCTGGCGGCTGTTATTCGTACTAAACCTTGTAGTAGCGTTGTTTTGGTAGCGGCATCATCGGCATAGGCGTTAACGTTAAAGTGGGTGCCCAATACCTCCACCGTTTGGCGGGCGGTTACTACCCTGAATGGCAGCTCCTTGTTATGGGCAACTTCAAAATAAGCCTCGCCGGTTAGTTCAACGCGGCGCTCTTTTTGGTTATTAAAACTTACAGGGAATTTTAGCGAGGTATAAGCATTAAGCCAAACCTTTGAGCCATCGGGCAAAACAACCTGGTATTGGCCGCCTTTTGGTGTTTCAATGGTATTAAAATCAGATGTATTAATTTCATTACCGGAAGCAGCGCCCGGTAAATTTGGCGAACGTTCAATTATAGTATATACCAGTTGCCCGTTTGCGGCCTTGGTTACCTTAATTCCATTTTGATTAGCTATCTGCCCGTTGCCGGCATCAGTAAGGGAGATCTTTTTTCCATTGGCCAGGGTAAGGATAGCTTTATTGCCGCCCGGCGGGATATCGTTCTTAACCAGTTGTTGGGTTCCGTTTGCAGATTTATCACCAATATTTTTTGAAACAAATAATGCAGCGATACCTAATATCAATATTATTGAAGCCGCAGCCACCCATCTGAAGATTGGTTTCGTTTTAGCAGGTTTTGTTTCGCGGTTGAGCCTGGCAAGCATGGCCTCCCCTGCCAGCTCTTCGCTTTCGGGAAATTCGGCATCCTGGTACGCGTTTTCACGATACCATTTCAGTAATTCGTCGCGCTCGGTCGCCGTGGCAGTATTGTCCCGATACTTTTTAATTAAAATGTAGATACGTTCCTGGTCCAATTGGTTTTGGTGCTTATATATGGGTGTACCATGAAAGCAACCTTACCCTATATGGGTTTTGAAAAAAAATAATTTTATGTACACGAATAATTTACAAGTAACCAATTAATTCGTCAGGCGGGAGGACTGTTATACCTGCGTCTTTAAAATCCTTTAAATTTTTGGTAACAATGAAATCCAAATTAGAAACTGACTTTGCAGCAATGATTTGAATAGCATCTTCAAAATCTTTATGACTGGACAATAGTGCCTTTTTGATAACGTCACAATCAATACCGATGAGATCAATATAATCCAACAAGGAATAAAGCAAGTCTCTTAGCTCTTTTTCCGAAACATACTTTTTTAGTAAATAATGAGTAGTAGCGTAAGCATGTGAAGAAGTAAAAAGCTTTACTTTCTTTTTTTCTGCCAAATCGAATAGCTGTATAGCAAATTTGCTAAAGGGGGGCCTGTCGGCAAGCAAATCAATCAGAATGTTAGTATCAACAAATACTTTCTTCATAAATGCTTACGTTCAAAATAAGCATCTAATTCTTTTTTTTCATCAAAATCTGCAGGCAGTTTGATAGAACCAGCCAATTTTTGAAGTTTAGTGGAAATTTGTGCTGTATCCTCGCGATGTTCTTCTGTCAGCGTCGAAAGATAAGTTTCAATCAGTTCTGATAAACTTCTTCCAGTTTGCTTCGCGTACGATTTCGCCTTTTTAATAATGTCCTTCTCTACGGTCAGGGTTAATTTCGTTGTCATAGCACGTATACTTTTAACAAAAATACGTATCTCTGCAAAAATCAGCAAACAATATGTATGATTAGTTAAGAAAAAAGTGTGAGATCAGGTGTAAAAAATGACAGGTTGATTTTGTTCATATGTCCTGACAGGAGAATTGTTAATAACTGATTAACTACTCCTTATCGTTTGATCTTATTCGTTTCTTAAACTTTTAACAGGATTGGCCAATGCAGTCTTCACTGACTGATAGCTTACAGTTAATATGGTGATTAATATAGCCCCCATGCCGGCAGCAGCAAAAATCCACCAGGATAGGGCAATCCGGTACTGATAATTTTCAAGCCATCCGTGCATAAAATACCAGGACAATGGAATAGCCACGAATAAAGAGATGAGGACAAGCTTAATAAAGTCAACTGATTGAGCATACCATAAATTAAAAACCGTTGCACCTAATATTTTACGTACACCTATTTCCTTAATCCGCTGCTCTGCTACAAAAGAAGCCATGCCAAACAGCCCCAGGCAGCTGATAAATATCGCCAGTCCGGAAAAGCAACCGGCAAGGTTGCCTATGCGGACTTCGGCTGCAAACTTAGCCGCATAATCATCATCCACAAACTTGTAATCAATGGTGGCATCAGGTGTAAGCTGTTTAAAAACCCTGGCAATTTTAGCTAATGAGGCCTGGGCGCTCAAAGCCGGGTTCAGGCGCAGGAACAGGCAGTTTCTATCACCTTTCATAAAAAAGAATGTTGCTGAAGCAAGTTTAAAGGGCGATTCCATCACCATATCTTTTACAACTCCTAATATGTGATAATTTTTTCCTTCGTATTTGATCATTGCATTTAGCGGATCTTTTAAACCCATGTGCTTAACTGCCGTTTCATTTACTACAAAACCGCTGGAGTCACTTACGGTTGAGGCCGAAAAATCCCTGCCTGCCAAAAAACTCCAGCCAACGGTTTTTCCATATTCACTGCCCACAGAAATTGTACTGAATTCTTCCTTTAAACCCGGGTCTTTTCCGTTCCAGCTAATGTCTGTACTGGTTGACCAGATACTTGTAAGTGGACTGGAAGATTCGGCCAGGGAGGTTATCGCTCCGGTAGCTTTTAACTCATTGCTTAATACTGCATACTTAGCCTGGATATCCCCCGTAATCGGGATTGTCAACAAACCGTTACGGGAATAACCTACCGGCCGCTCCTGTGCAAAACGAACCTGGCGGTAAACAATGATAGTTCCAATGATTAAAGTAACAGAAACGGTGAATTGCAGCACAACAAGTACTTTACGCGGCATTGCGGCAAAACGCCCCACCCGGAAACTGCCTTTCAAAACCTTCACCGGCCTAAAGGAAGACAGGTAGATTGCAGGGTAACTGCCGGCCAGCAGGCCGGTTAACAAAATAAAGCACGCGCTGCTTAGCCAAAAAAATGAATTTGTCCAGGGTATATTCATTGCTTTACCTGCAACGCCATTAAACCACGGCAGGCTTAGCTGTACCAATACCGTAGCCAGTAAAAAACTAAAACAAACCATCAATAGGGATTCAATATAAAACTGCCTTACTAATTGACTGCGGGCAGAGCCGATCACTTTACGGATCCCCACTTCTTTGGCACGTTTTTCACTGCGTGCAGTACTCAGGTTCATAAAGTTAATACAGGCCAGTAACAGCACAAACAAACCTATCGTTCCATAAAACCAAACGTATTTTAGAGCATCGCTCCTAACATTCACCGCATTTTCAAATTTCGAATACAAATGCCAGCGGCTCATAGGGTGCAGAAAGACCACGGGTTTACGTGCAGCCTGGGCGCCACTAACATGAATTAATTTAATGTCTTTAATCCTGGCCGAAACCTGGTCAAAACCGGCCCTGTCATTCAATTGGGTATAGATCATCACGAACTGGCTGCTCCAGTTATCCGTTGCTTTCCGGGCCCAGTCGTTAGCTTCAAGATACAGGTCAAATGGAGCAATAAAAGCCAGGTCTTTAAATTCTGAATTATCCGGCTGGTCTTCATAAACGCCGGTTACTTTTACAATTTGTTTTTTATCGATACTGATCACCTGGCCAACCGGCTCAGTCATACCAAATAATTTTTTGGCCAATGTTGCGGAAAGCAAAACAGAACCAAGCTCCTTTAAACCTGTGCGAGAACCGCTGACCATTTTTAACGAGAGCATATCCGTTACACCAGGCTCCATATACCTGCCGGTTTGGTTAAATTCTTTATCGCCTGCATTGATCCTGTGCTGTTCCGAAGCTGTTGAGGTCACTACAGCCTTAAAATAATTTCCGTAAGCCGAACGAAGTTCGGCTGCTAAAGGCAATGGATTAGAATTTATAGTATTTATTTGTCCGTTATAATTAGCATGCACCATGATCTGTGCTATACGGTCATAATTTTGATAAGATTGGTTATAAGATACCTCATCGTAAATCCACAAACCGATCAATATCGCGACAGCCATCCCTACCGAAAGACCGCCTAAATTAATTACAGAGGAAACTTTGTTTTTAAACAGGCTGCGCCAAGCTGTTTTGAAATAATTCCGGATCATAATTAAGTTGGTTTAAGAAATTACAGGCATAATTATGCCATTCAATTAATAAATTGACAATAAGTTACTTACATTAAAACCCATTAATAAAACCTGTAATAAAAGCGAACACCCACGTCCGTTTTTGTAGCAAGCTGGTTTGAATAACAAGTGGGGAATTATTTATGGGATTGATGAGAAACCTCTGAGAAATGCCAGTGAAATCTTTTATAGCTTTTAGTTCATTATTTCAAAAACGAAATAATAGTATGCAACACAACCACTATGCTCCAGCCATAGTTTTTCAACTCACCGCGAATGATCTTTAGCGCGCGGGTAAGGTTGGCCTCTACCCCTTTTTCACTGATCTCTATCTTTTCGGCAATTTCATTGTTTTTTAGCCCAAGGTCGCGGCTATAACGGAATACCAAACGACATTTTTCGGGCATTTCTTCAACAATGCCATTGATATACTCCTGCAAAAAAAGTGCATCAAGCTTATGCTCATCGTGGGTAACATCGGCAAACTCGTAGTTTTCTTTGGCGAGGTCGGCACGGTGTTTTTCGCGCTGGTAGTGTTTAAACACGCTGAATTTTACTGCTGTTGCAAGGAAAGCGGCAATGCTTTGTATTTCAACAGTACTTCGGCGCTCCCATAGTGATAAAAAAACCTCATGTACCAGATCTTTGGCAATGGCCGTATCCTTGCTGTGGTTCCAGGCAATGGCGAGCATTTTTTTCCAGTACCGCTGATAAATTTCGGTAAAGGCGTCATGATCGTCTGCCTGCAGCAAACCTGTTAACTCCTGATCTGTATATGAACTGTACTTTGACATTTGCCCCGTTCCGGAGATTCTCTCTAATTGGTTACCGGCCCAGGATACAGCGGGAACTGCTCCAAAACCCGGCTACAAATATGCAATATAATTTCAATGAAAAAACTATTTTAACATTTATCAGCCATTCAGTGGCTTAAGTAGCAATACAATTACACAAAGCATAAAAAAAGCCACCCTTTGCGGGGTGGCTTAAGCAATAGTATTAAAATTACTTTATTATTTAGATGCTTCGGGCAACAACTGCATGCGGATGTAGTTTTTACCGCTCAGGTATTTTTGCGCGGTAGCTTTTACGCTTTCTACAGTTACGCTGTTCAGATCTTTAGTATAAGTATCTAACTGGTGCAGGTCTTCTTTATCGTTGATCTGCCCACCAATGTAGCCTAACCAGAAACCGTTAGTACGTACGCTGGTTTCCCTGGTGCGGATACTTTCGGCACGCCATTTATCAATGTTTACCTGGGCCGGACCGTTGGTTTTGATCTTGCTGATCTCATCAAGGGTTGAAGCTACCAGCTTATCGGCGTTTTTAGGATCGCAGCCAAAATAAACGAACATGGAATAACGCGGCGTTGGAAATTTGCTGTTATTGGCAAAGGCACCCGGCGAATAAACACCGCTTTCGTCTTCCCTTAAACGTTCTATCAGCCTGATCTCCAAACACTCTTTCAAGGCATCCAGCTGGATCTTTTCGGCAGCACTGTAATCAAACACGCCCGACCAAACCATATCAACCGTAGCTTTTGGTTCCGAGCCTTTGTATACGTTTTTAGCTATCTGCCCTTCGGGGATATGGATACCCAGGTCTTTAGCCTGCTCGCCAAGGTTTTTTGCCGGTAACGAGGCGATATATTTTTCAAGCAGCGGCTTAATTTTTTCAATGTCGATATTACCCACAAAAGTGAAGGTCATGCCTGATGCATCGGCAAAACGTTCTTTGTAAATAGCATACTCACGGTCAAGACTGATCTGATCGATCTTGGCAATGCTCGGACCGGTACGGCGAACGTTATGGTTACCCAGCACAGCGCTTAAAGTATCCTGGAAAACAGCATTAGGATCGTTCAGCCTGTTGGCAAGCCCTGCTTTTGAGCTGGTGATGATACCCTGGAACAAATCAGCATCTTTACGCGGCTCAGTCAAATAACCGTAGATGAGCTCAAAAGCTGTCTCCAGGTCTTTTGGCGTTGAACTGCCACTAACACCCTGCGTACGCTCGCTGATGTACGGACTAACACTTAACTGTTTACCCGAAAGGTATTTTTCAAGCTGTGTAGGGTTATAGTTACCTACCCCAAATGATTCCACCATACCCGATGCATTTTTAGCCGATTCAAAATCAGCATCACTATAAAGCGAAGTACCACCCGGTGCCGAAGCACTGAACAGAATCTCGTTATCTTTAAAATCGGTTGGCTTAAGTACAACTTTAATGCCGTTGCTTAAGGTTAAGGTAGTAGTACCCAAAGCGGCATCTTTAGTTTCACCTGTGATTTTGCCCGCGGCAGGTGCATTAGCCAATAGCGGCTGTTTGCTTACCTCATCGTTGTAAGGTTTCAGGTCTTCAGTTTCAACATCTTTTATCCAGGTGTTAACCACTGCTTCTGCCGGTAGTGTTGCTTTATCCTTTTCAGGAGCGAGCAGCATCACATCGCGATTAGTGCTTTTGATAGAAGTTTTGGTAACGGCGTTTACCTCTATAAGCGCTATACCCGGCAGGTCTTTTTTAACCAGGTCGTACTCATAGCTTATGCCCGGCGCCGCAGTACCTTTTAAAAAGTATTGCAGATACTCGTTCACATAACTATCGGAGTTGGTTTTGTTTTTCTCTTTCAACGCAGCTTCCATATCGCTCAGGTAGCTTTGTTTGGCGCGGTCAAGCTCGGTTTGGGTAAAGCCAAAGCGTTTAATCCTTTCGGTTTCGCGCCATGCAGTTTTGAAACCCTTTTCCAGTTCGCCGGGTTTGGCTACGGCATATACGCTATAGGTATCCAATCCGCCTAAAAAGCCGCTAAGATCAGCACCGCCCTGTAAATATGGAGGATTGGCCTGGCGCATAACTTCGGCATATCGGGCACCGGCCATCCTGTTGAACAGGCCACGGATAATGCTTTCACGATATTCGGTAGCGGTATGCAGATCAAGCGCCGCCTGCTTCATGAATACCTGCGCTACGGTTACAGTCATTTCCTTATCAGTGATAGCAATGAACTGATTTTGACCCGACAATGGCACCGTATATTTGGTACGTGGTTTTTCGGCAGCAGGTTTCTTCAGATCGCTGAACTTGGCTTTAACGGTTTTCTCCATCTCGTTTACGTCGATATCTCCCACTACGATCAAAGCCTGCAGATCAGGGCGGTACCAGTCATGATAAAAACGTTTGATGGTTTCGGGCTTAAAATTGTTCAGCACTTCGTCCGTACCGATAGGCAGGCGTAATGAATAGCGTGAGTGGTTCAGGATCACTGGCAGGTAAGCCCGTTGCATCCGCTCCTGCGCGCCTTTACCAAGGCGTTTTTCTTCCAGTACTACGCCGCGTTCTTTGTCAATCTCTGTAGGATCCAAAGTGGCGTCCTGTGCCCAGTCGCGCATGATCTGGATGCCATTTTTCAGGATCTCCGGATTATCCGACGGGATAGGTAATTGATATACAGTTTCATCAAATGAGGTATAAGCATTTAAATCGGCCCCAAAACGTACGCCCGATTTTTGCAGATAGCTTACCAGCTCATTTTTCGGGAAGTTTTTGGTACCGTTAAAGCTCATGTGTTCCATAAAGTGGGCAAGGCCACGCTGGCTGTCATCTTCCAATACCGAGCCAACCTTATTAGCCAGGTAAAAGGTGACACGTTTTTTGGGCTCTTCGTTATGCCTTATGTAATAAGTAAAACCATTAGGCAGCTTGCCGGTGCGTACAGCAGGATCAAGCGGAAGGTTCTTTTCGACAGCGGACTTGGTTATTTTCGGTTTACTAACCTGGGCCCACGTTGGTGTTGTCTGAAACGACCAGCTAAGCGCAAGTCCTACACTGGCCAATAAAATAGTACTTTTTATGTTTTTCATATTTTGTATATCGGATTAGGATTTAGCGCTAATTTAAAAAAGAGCCGGTATTAAACCGGCTCTCCGGAAAATTAAATTAACTAATAAAACGTCCTACCGGGACTTCTTTATGATAGCCTAATGCTATCCTTTTATATTTTTTTAACTGTTAAAGATCTTTTTAAGCTGCGTGTCTATGTCCGCCGCCGCGGGATTTATTAAAACCACATTCCCTGCGGCGTCAAGCATTATGGCAAATGGCACCGACTGGATGCCCAAAGCGTTCATCATAACTGATGCGTCTTTACCATCCTCATATTTATCAATCCCCTGCTCCCATGGCATTGCTTCCTTTAACATGGCATTTTTCCAGGCTTTTCTGTTTTGGTCGATAGAAATACTCATTATTTCAAATCCTTTGGCGTGATACGCTTTATATAACTCCTTGAGGTGCGGAATAGCCGCCCTGCAGGGCATACACCATGATGCCCAAAAATCAACAAGCACCATTTTACCTTTTACTGATGATAATTTAATAGATTTACCATCTGCAGTTTGCAGGTCAAAGGCAGGCAATGGTTTTCCGGCAGTTAGGTTTTTATTGGTTATAACGGTGTCTTGCCTGTGCGCCTGTAATGCTTTTGCCTTTCCCTGCCATCCGGTGCTTAGGGCAAGCGCAACAGGTGTTATTAACAAGAGCCTTTTAAAGTTCAATTTCATTTATTTGGATTATAAAACCTGCAATTCAACTATCTTTCTTTTTGGTGGGAAGCATTTGTTGTTATCACAAACCTGGTAAAACAAACCACATTTAATCACCATTCCTGGTTTTAAAGCCGATGCATCTATCTCAGTTTTGAAAGTCGCCTTATCTTCCCATACAAACATGCCTTCACCACCTGTAAACGGTACCCCGGCCGAGCTTTGCCATTCGCTGCTTTGTACGCCTTCGGGCAGTTCAACAATAGCCTGGGTTGTAATGAACGGGCTATCTTTAGGCACATAAGCATAAATATGCCAGCCTTTCAAAATAGCGGCATCAACCTCAACAGTTTTTTTGCCGGCTGCGCCATCCACAAACTTTGCAGTAACAGCTACAGGATCGGCAAGCGTAGGTATCGCCGCCATTTTATTTACTTCCGGTGCTACCTGCTTAAGTGCTGCTGTTTCATTTTTATAAGTGTTCACCATAAACTTGAAACCGCCAGCTTCGGTATAATACAGGTTAGCCTTGTTTTTGGTGAGCCAGGCACGCCATTCTTTAGCGGTAGCGAATTTTTCGGTAGTATACCTTTCCAGTACGCGTTGAGCTAATGCTGTATCTGTATTTTTCTCCAGCAACTGAATACATTTCTCCAATAGCTCAACCTTCCTGTTTGAGATGCCCAGCTTTTTAGCATCCTCATCAACCTGTAAGGAGTAAGCATCAAGCGGGTAGTAATACTCATAATTGGCATGATAGTATTTGTGATAAGCATCGGTATTGGTGCCAAACGCTTTAAACATGCCATCACCAGTCCAGCTTTTAAGGTAATCTTCAAAGCTTTGTGTATCATCAGTAACGGGCATTTTCAAAAACATTTCGTTGCCTCTGCCTATATCTTCGCCTTTAGCTTTCCTGTCCTTTAGTTCCTGCTGCATTTTTAGCAGGCGGATATTGCCTTCCCGCCTTGAGATCAGGGCTTTTTCGTACAACTCTTTATCGCTCCGGTAGATCATCTCATTAACCCATTCGCGGTTCTCTATCTGTACCTTTTTCATGATGGGGGCCTGATGGTCAAACTTTTTGATATAGCAAACCGTGTTCACAAATACATCCTTTGCTTCATCGGTCATATGATTGGGCGAAGCCGAAAAGCCCCACATAAAATAGTTGCCATGCCTGCCTAATGCTACTGCTTCGGCATTTTTGAGACACACGCCGCCGCTTATGGCTTCGGCATCGGGCGAATCATTAAAACCCTCGCCATGAGCCACCATACCTATGATGTACTTGTCTTTTGCAGTTGGGTCTTCTTTAACCACTTTCCACATCGGCATTTCCTTAGGTGTTGTAGCTCCCTGAAAACCATTATAAAACGAACCCGGCGTTGGGCGGTTTACCATGGTAAGGTTTACCTTAACAGGGGTGTTAAATATCGGGTGACCGGTTTTGATATTCAAGGCATCATCCTCCAGGCATTGGCAATACCAGTCGAATTTTAAACCTATGAGCAGGCCCACATTTGGCGCCATTTCATGCATCAATATCATGGGACGGTTAAAACCGGCCGGCAATTTCACAGGCCCTGCATCAACAATGGTAACATCTACTTTATCTGACATGGCGGCATCGTAATCGCGCACATCAATTACCTCCACCTTATCAAAACGGCTTTCCAGGAATGTCTTAAAATCGGCCATCCGGGTTTTGTAAGCCTCGTCAATTGCCCCTGCCGATGTACTGTAATAATTAATATGTTCTGGTTTGGGCTTTGAGGGATCATATCCCACATATAATACTTTAAGCGATATTTTATCGATACCCTTTTTAGCTATTTTACCAAAAGCGATGCTATGTATTACAATACACAACAACAGGAGTGACAGATTTTTTTTCATGACCCGGTTAGTTGTTAAAAAGTTCGGCAAGTTTGGCGTTCAGAGATTCGTCGCGCAGGGTATTGCCGATGATCTTTCCATCCTTATCCAATAGGTAGCTTTGCGGTACAGCCCTTACCCCGTATAACCTGCCAACGGCATTGTTCCAGCCTTTAAGGTCGGATACATGGATCCATGGCAAGCCATCTTTGGCAATTGCGTCAACCCATTTTTCCTTCACATTATCAAGCGACACTGAAATGATCTCAAAGCCTTTGTCTTTATAAAGCTGATATTGCTTTAACAGGTTAGGGTTACCGGCACGGCATGGTGCGCACCAGCTTGCCCAAAACTCCACCAGTACATATTTACCTTTCAAATCGGTAAGGGAAACCGGTTTGCCGTTTACATCATTTTGAGTGAATACAGGCGCAGGTTTACCAACAGCTGTTATACCGGCAGCCTGGATCCGCTGCTCAAGCTCCTTACCCATATCGGTATTGCGTAACGAAGCGTTCAGCGCTTTAAAAACTGGGCTAATTTTATCTGCATCAACCTTAGTACCGACCGACTCGGACAGACCTACCAATGCGAAGTATGAATTGGGGTTATTTTTGGCGAAGAGGAATTGTTTTTCGTTCCTATCGGCGATGCTTTTGCGGTATTTGGTGTCGATAGTTTTCACAAAGGCGGTATCCTTTTGCTGTTCGGGCGTGGCGCGCGAAAACTCGGCATTAACGGCTTTGGTTAAATCCATAATGGTGCCGCCAATCTGTTTGTTATATGCCTGAAACTCCTCATACACTTTTGAACCGGTAACTTTGGCGTTAACCAGCGAATCGGCCGAAGTGAATACCACGTTTTCCTTACCAAAATAGATGTAAACCACATCGGCATTGGGGGCGTAAATAGCATGCGGTTTCCCCTGACCTGTGTGGTCAAATGACATGCGGCTGGTAGTTATACCCGATACATTGCCCGTAAATTTGAATATACCGTTGGTAACCACGCACGAGTCTTCATGGCTTGTGCCATTATCCATATAATCGATATATGCCTTGGCCGGTTTATCAAGCTTACCGATGTGGCCGGTAATGCTGAAGTTGGTTTTCTGGGCTGATACTGCGAATGGCAACAACAAGGCCAGCATTGATAATTTTAGTTTCATTATGATTGGTTATTATTGATGTCGGGATCTGTTAATTGTATTTTACTTTAGGAAAATCCTTTTTCGCTTGCTTAAACTGGGCTTCCCACTCATCTGTCCAGCCAAAGGCCAGCGTTGCCTGTTCTTTCAGGTTTACACCGGCGGCACCGCTCCAGAAATGCACAAACTCTCCCCAGTTCATATCGCGGGTATACTCGCGTCCATGCGGATTTGGTTTTTGCGGGAAGTTTGCAGCCAGTAAGGCAAAATATTTATTGAGCACCGCAGCTTTGCCATAGCTGCTGTAAACGGGGTAGAACCAGTTTTTAAACCACTGACTTTTTGCACGCGGGAAATCGTCATACTGGGTTTGCATTTGCTGATAGATCTTTTCGGCTTCATCCTGGCGGCCTATGTGCAGCATCACATCATAGTTAAAAATCTCCATGAACTTGCTATCGCCCCAAAGCACATCTGATGGTGAACCTTTTACACCGTGGCTTGCTCCGCTTACGATATGCCCCATCTCATGAATGGGCATACCAATCTGCTCGCCAAATGGTTTTTCCCAGTTACCCAGACCGCAGTCAATAGTATTACGATAATCATGACTGTCATCAAAATAGGGTGACGGGTGCCCGCCGCCGTAAATGCCCTGGTGAAAAACGGTGTATAACCTTGTCGAATCGCCAAACTTGCCGTAGGTACTTTTAACGTAAGCCCAGGAAGCCGACATGGTTTTGTAAGGCCAGGTAACCGATTTATCCATACCCTTATCATAATAAACAGCTACATTTTCATCCTGGTAAACCAATGATACCGTTTGGTCATGCTCAAACCAATGCTCGTGCCATGTGGCAGGCGGAAGGCCCTGCTTATGCTTTGAATTTAATTCGTCGATGCTTAAACATTTTCCATAGTAAAAGGAAAACGAGGCAATGATGATGCTCCCTATTATGAGCTTAATTGATGTACTTTTTTTCATTATTATTTAATCCGTTTGTATATGCAGAACCGGGTACGGCACCCCTACTCGCAAAAAGGCGCCGCCCGATCTGCAAAAGGCTTTTAGTCTTTATATTTAATATCCGGAAAATCTATCCGGGCCTGGTTAAACTCTTCTTCCCATTCATCACTCCAGCCAAAAGCTATGGTAGCCTGCGTTTTAAGATTTACTCCTGCAGCGCCACTCCAGAAATGGATCCATTCGCCCCAGTTCAGGTCACGGTTTGATGGAACATATTTGGCATACAATTGAAAATATTTGCTGATGGTTGGCCCTTTGCCGTAATTACTCCAAATAGGATAAAACCAGCCGCCAAACCAATTCGACTCCGGGTGCGGAAAAATCTCTGTTGCATCCTTAAGCTGGTAATATTCCCTTGAAGCCTCATCCTGCCTGCCAATGTTCATCAGCACATCGTAAATAAAAATCTCGGCAAATTTGCTGTCGTGCCAGATGTTCTGATCCTCATGTGAGTGCCCCCATGATGCATTGGCTACAATATGGCCTATTTCGTGAACGGGCATGCCAATCTGTTCGCCGGTAGGATAGGTCCAGCTGCCCAAGCCGCAATCAATAGTGTTGTGGTAATCATGTGTTGAATCGCGCCATGACGCCGGGTGACCGCCTCCCAGTTCGCCCGTGGTATCAACTGTTGAGTGAAATACACAGTACAGGCGCGGATCTTTGCCAAAGTCGCCGTAGTTTTTCTTAACGTATGCCCAGGAATCAGACATGGCCTTAAACGTCCATGTGACTGACGGATCCATGTTGTTATCGTAGTAAATGGCCACGTTATCATCATAATAAACGCGCTTTAACAACTGGTGATGGAGCCCCCAGTGTTCCTGCCAGGTCTTAGCCGGCGCACCCGGCGGGTCAACCTCTTCCTTAACTGTATTCTTTGTTTTTTTGCACGATGCAATGGTTAATACAGCCATGAGCAGGCCTATTAAGAATGTTGTGATCCTTATCAATTTCATATCGATTTTAATAAATGGTTAATTCTTAGACACTTCGTCAACCGGAGCTCCCGGTATGCCGGTAACCGTTCGTTTTATAGTTCCGTTAACACCAACGCTGATATCCAGGAACATCAGGGCGCCATCAACCCCAACAATAAGTTTGTTATCGTTATCATCAAGCTTGAGCATGGTTACCTTTTTACCCCCAAAATTGGCATCAAGGGTCCGCAGGTCCTGGTTAATAGGGTTATACCTGTAAATCTTATCATTTGATGTAAAGTAAAATACATCAAGATATGACCGCTGCCATTTGGTATCGGCGTTTATCAATGAAGCCCCCTTAAAAATGCGCTTATCGTCAGCACTGATAATGCGGGTGTTTGAATAATCGTCCATGTTAACGTTGAATGAAAATTCATAGATCTGCCCGTCATTACTTTTCAGGAAAGCATAGTTACGGCCTGATACAGGCTTCATAAACAGCAGCTCTTTCATCCCTAAATTTTGCGGGTTAAACGCCGTACCACTTACATTATAAAGTGTATCAAGATAGGCGCCAGACGGACTGAACGATACAAAAGCCGACCGCTTTTTATCGTACCCAAAAAAGAAGTTGTTTGTGTTTGAAAAATATGGCGACAATTCATAATTACCGGAAACAGGATTGGCAAATTTGCCCCAATCTTCGGCAAAAGGAGCCGTACTGGTTACGCTCAGGTACAGTTTATCATTAATAACACCCGATACCCAACCCTTTGTGGCCTCAAATGCCTGGGGCTTTATTATTGGCGGCGGCAAAAAGAACTGCTCGGGGAAATCCTTTTTCTTGAGCATGGTGCTGCCGTCAATAATCACACTGCTCCTGGTAGCATCAGCGCAAATTACCCAGTAATCCTGTACTGTACCGGGCTGATAAAACACAGGCCTTGCAAACAGTTGCAACGGGCTATTAGGCAAATTTTCATGGTGCAGGGCAAAATACAGGTTGGGTAGCACCCCGATGGTATCAGCCTTAACAAACGACAGTTTTGTTACACCATCCTGCACGCTTAAAACCGTCAAACCTTTAGAAAACTGTGTTTTGCCAGATATTTTAAAATCATAAAAATATTTAATGCTGTTCCGTTTATCGGTAACGGTAAGCTTGGCGGCACGCACACCCGGAGCAAGACTGTAAACCACCTTTAAGGGATAGCCTGTATAATTAACACTACGGGCTTCTTCGTTGATGGTTATGCGCCAGTCAAAATCCAGGTCTTTAGCCGGATCGGCATCCTTAAAACTGATATAAGGCTGCAATACCAGGGTATCGCCAATAGTTGCATCAACCGTAGCACCCTGCAGGTTAACAACAATGGGCTCGGTAGGCGGCGAATAATTATAGTTACCCAAATCCTTTTTGCATGAGCAAAAGGCCAGGATAAAAAGAACACAAATGATTATAGGATTAAATTTCATGATACGCTGGTTTTATGAATTATTCCATTGTTATTTTTGCACCTGTTTCGTTATCAACAAAATAGGACTTACCTACCTCGGGAAAATATTTATACAGGAACCGTTTCGTTGGCGAATTGATGTAGTAAAACTCGTAATCCTTAGTGCCTGCTTTTGGAGTTATGGTATAGCCATTTTCGGGATGTTCCTGAACCCAGTTAATAGGATCCCTTAAAAAAGTCCTGGTATTTTCAATATAGTACAGGCAGCGCGGGATCTGGAAATTAGGATCACCATAAGTTTTATAATCTATCAGATCACGTGTACCCGAGGTTATTAAAAACAATTGATGTTTAGTACGACTGTAATCCTTCACTTCGTCCAGCCATGAATTCCACCAGAAAGGCTTTTCGAGGCGGTTCGAAAACAAAATGGTTTTGTTGCGCAAACTATCGGGCATGTTGTTAGTAAAATCGCCGTTGCCCGAAACATGTATAGTTAATATCACAGATTTATTTTCGAGTGCGGCATCAGTATTCTTAAGAATAATGGGAATCTTCACCACGCCCGAATCAGCGGGCATGGTGTACGTTGGCTTCAGGGCCACATAGTGCAGCGGACTTGCAGCAGTTGTGGCCGCATCAACTGTGCTAATGGTAAAACTCCTGGCCTGGTGGCTGCGCCTGCCCGAAACTATTACCGGGATCCAGACCGTATCCTGAACAAGGGTAGGATCGTACGCAAACGAATAGGTAAGCGTATCCTTTTTAGGATAATTGAAATAAATATTATCGGTTGAATCGTAGAAAAATTTGGCATCTTTCTTACATCCAAATAACATGGTGCCCGCAAGCAGTATAAAAAGTATTTGCTTTTTCATCGTCATCATTATTATTAGTTATTTCTGAAAGCTTCTTCATCAGGCGGCAGCGGGAATACAAATATTTTATCGGTAGCCGGATAGCTTACTCCCGAAGCAGCTTTAATAGGTAGGTTTAACCTTTTATACATATAAAAGATCTGGCTTTCACCGTAAAACTCTTTCCGGGCCTCTTTCAACAGCAGGTCAATAAAATCGGCCCTGGCCGGGATGTCCATTAAATCGTTCCCTATACCCCTGCTTCTTCTCACCGTGTTATAGTAATTCATAGCTTTAAGCGGGTCGGTATCAAAGCTGGCCTCGGCAGCTACGTAATACATTTCGCTAAGCCTTAATGCTGGTGCAACCAAAGGGTGCAGGTTTTTTACCGGCGCAGTGTTAGTGAGATATTTTTGAAGCAGGGCACGCTCAATACTGCTGGAGCCAACTTTAGTTTTGAAAAACCATTGCCTGTACCGCCAGTCATCGGCGCCATCGGCGCCCGATTCGTAGATATCATCTATCTGCGTGCTGGTTGGCGAAAAAAACGGTGCATCGCCGGCAAAGGCCGCCAGCAGGTAATCTTTTATAGCTTTGTTATCATTAATGTACCAGCAGCTAATGAGCTCCTTGTAAAAGATGCGGTCTTTTTTCGTGTTATCGCTTTGGTTAAAATCGGTACCGTTTGTTGCCGGAAAACGTTTTGAATTAATCACCTCATTGGCCATGGCCAGGCTGTTAACCATATCATTTTTATACAGGTATACCCTGGCAAGTTCGCCGCAGGCTGTAAAATAATTCATGCGGTGCCGGCGGTTCTGCATAAACAGATCAGGATCTGAAACTTCGGGGGTACCATTATCACCAGGGTATCCAACAGTGTAATTTGAAACAATAGGGTCGGAAGAGCGAAATAAGGTCCTCGCGGTTTTCAAATCGGTGATAACACTGTCGAGCGCCTGGCTCACCGTCGAAAACCTGGTGCTTTTAATAGTAACCGATGTTACATAAGGGATACCACTTGCATTAGGTTTGCTTTTGTATGATGGTGCAAACATCCTGAGCATATCAAAATGCAGATAAGCCCTTAAAGCCAGTGCCTCGCCTTTTATCAGCTCATAATTGTGGCCGGTAAACAGGTTTTTCTTTTTATCAATATTGTTCAGTATGTAGTTACAATTGGCAATAGCGCGATAGCCCGAATTCCATATATCAGCATTACGGTTAATTAAATCGGGATAGGTATAATTAAAGGAGGCTATGTTACTGTAACCAACATTGGTAAAATCATAGTTTTGAGCCATAATATCCTGGTAGCCGAACGTGAGGCTTTCGCCATACAGCGACGGCGCTGCACACAAGGTGTATACCCCGTTGAGGGCTTCCTTAAAACCCTGCTCGTTTGCAAACAGCTGATCCTGCTCAATTTGCGAGGAGGGCTTTACATCTAAAAACTTTTTACATGATGTAAAGGCTATCAGCACGGTTAGTATGTATAAATATTTCTTCATTGCTGTATTTTTAAAATGTAGCCTGTAATGAACATGTTAAACTGCGGGCGAAAGGATAATCAATACCACGTTCAACCCCGGCGCTTGCCGAGCGGAAAATATCATTGGCTGTAAGCGCCACCCTGAGCATTTGCAGCCCAAGCCTTTTAGCCACAATACGGTTCAGATCGTACGATAAATAAACCGACTTAAGTTCAACCAGGTTATCCTTTTGCACAAAGCGCGATGTGGCGTAAGTAGTACCCAGGTCGGCTATGTTTTTGTAAAACGAAATATCGCCCGGCTTTTTCCAGCGTTCTTCGAGGGCGCGGCTGTCAACGTTAAAACGCGGGTCGGCGTTCTCCACCCTGTCAACCAAAGTTTGGTTATACATTTGACCACCAAACTGATAGTGAAAACTAAAGCTTAATAAAAACTGCTTATAGGTAACGTTGCCCCCAAAATAGCCTTCGGCCTTAGGTGTTATATCGCCTACCGGCTGAGTATCTTTTACATTGTAATCATAAGTAAGCGTGCCATCCCTTTTAACATAGATCTCTTTACCAGTTTCAGGATCGATACCCAATGACTTTACAGCCCAGATGGTATTTAATGACAAACCTTCCTGGTACCTGAGCAACGGTGTGCCTAACAGGTTGTTCTTCACATTAGCCTGCATGGTATCAACCATGTTGTTGTATGATTTTAAGGCATTAGATATTTTAACAATGGTATTTTTATTATGCGCCAGGTTGGCGGTAAGGTTAACATTAATATCTTTTGCCCGGTAAGCATTTACTGTTACAGCAAGCTCATAACCTTTGTTGGTCATATCGCCCAGGTTGGCTTTATAAGTTGTAAAACCGGTTGAAGGGGCTATGTTAATATCATTAACCAGGCCATGCGTAAGTTTATAGTAGTAATGCGGTATAATGGTAACCTTATCGTTAAACAAGCCCAAATCAAGGCCCACATCATAGTTATCCGTTTTTTGCCATTTCAGGTTTTCGTTACCATAATTATTTACAATAGCGCCTATACCTGTTGAATACCAGTTAGCTGTTTGGTAACTGTAGGTAGTTTTTGATAAATAAGGTGGAAAATCAACCGAACCAACCATACCGGCGGTTACTGTCAGTTTCATCCGGTTTACAACCTTTGTAAGGTTTTTCATGAAATTTTCGCGGTGGATGTTCCAGCCTAAACCGCCCGAATAAAACGGTGCAAACCTGCTGTTTGAACCAAAGGCAGATGAACCATCTAAACGAAAGGTTCCGTCGATCAGGTATTTATTTTTAAACGAGTAATTGGTTGAAAAGAAAGCACCTACCAACCTTGTTAAGGTAATATCGCCATTAGGATGACCATCGGGCTCATAGCTGCGGGCAAAACCAACGTTGGTAAACTTATCATTTGAAAAGCCCCTTGCAACAAATGATTTTGCATCGTTTTTATCTGATGTGATATTGGCACCTAATACCGCATTAATGGAGTGCTCGCCCATTAGCTTGTTGTAAATAAACCTGGCGTTACCGTCGATATTGAGCGTATTGTTGCTGGTGTACGCGTAACTTCCGCGGTTTTGGATCTCGCTGGCCGGGGTTAAATAAAAAACGTTACTGTATGGGGATATAAACTGATCGGCAGTGGCTTTGTTGTCGGTTAAGCTCACCAAACCTATAAACCTTAAGGATGGCGCAATTTTCCAATCGATTAAAAGATTATCCAAAACCTCGAGGTAACCGTTCTTACTGAAATTACCCAGGCCGGCTTCATACAATGGGTTTAGTACGGGCACGTTCTTAAACTGATCGGCACCTTCTGCGTGT
The DNA here is from genome assembly GCF_042434235.1 of Mucilaginibacter angelicae. Lineage (NCBI taxonomy): Bacteria > Pseudomonadati > Bacteroidota > Sphingobacteriia > Sphingobacteriales > Sphingobacteriaceae > Mucilaginibacter > Mucilaginibacter angelicae. The sequence continues at coordinate 401,899 of NZ_JBHLTS010000022.1, forward strand.
GTGTCAACACGCCAGTTGGCAATTTCCCTGATCAGATTACCGCTTGCATCGCGGATAGGGTAATAGGGGTTCATACGCACATAGGTGCTGAAATCACCATATTTTGAGTCGGTAGCATCAACCTGTGTAACGGTAAGCTCATTCCGGAAAAGTAAATTGCGGGTAGGGTTATAGTTAAACACCATACCACCGCTGTAACGTGTACGGCCCGAACCTTTCATTACACCCGGTGTATTCTGGTAACGCAGGTCGACACCATACCTAAAGGTAGTATCGCCGCCCTCGGCATATAAAGAGTGCTTATGACCAAAGGTGTTTTGAAGGGGCTGCGACAGCCAGTAAGTATTTATACCGCTTACCACATTTTTAAGCCTGCTATAATACATTTGATCAAGCTGATCCTGGGTGTAGGCTGCTGATGTTCCGGCAACGTATAAACCGGCCAGCTTTTCATATTCAAGCTTTTGGGTAGCGTTAAGCACATGATAGTCGGTTAAATCGGGTGCAGTAACGGTTAGTTCATAGTTATAGCTTAACTGTAATTTACCAGGCCTGGGTGATTTGGTTGTTATTACAATAACGCCGTTAGCCGCACGTGAACCGTAAACCGCGGTAGCCGCCGCATCCTTTAAAATGGTGATGCTTGCAATGCGGTTAATATCGAGGTCAGTTACTTTTTGCAGGCTCACCTCAAAACCATCCAATATAAAAGCAGGCAGATTGTATGAGCTTGAAAGGTTATTGCGATCGAGCACACCTCCGTTTAATGATGGCAGCGTGGTTGAGCCCCTTACGTTAATTTTTGGCAGGGCATTGGGATCCGAACCTAAAAGGTTATTCTGATCTATCCTGAAAGAGGGATCAAATGCAGCCAAACTTTGAATTAAATTATTGGGGTTAACACGCTTAAGGTCATCCCCTTTTATCGAGATGGCGCTGCCGGTATAATTATCTCTTTTAATAACCTGGTAACCGGTTACTACCACATCATTAATGTTATTCATTTTTTGGCCAAGACGTACCAGTAATGGTTTGTCGGCAATTGCTTTAACTTCTTTGGCATTATAGCCTATATAGGTAAATACCAGGATGTCTCCTTCGTCAACCGTTATCTTAAATTCACCGTTGCCGCCAGTTTGGCCTAAAAAGGTTTTTGTTTTTTTAAGGGTGATGCTTACGCCGGGCAGGGTAGTTTTATTATTTGCCGAATCGACTACGGTGCCGCTTAGCTCTATCTTTTTTGCGGGCTGTGCAGGCCCCTCCTCCGGCACTTTATTCCTGATCACGATGGTTTTATTAACTATGGTATAGGTGAGCTCATAGCTTTTAAGCAGGATGCCAAGGGCATCGGTTAAGGGCACATTCTTAAGTTCAACATTTTGCGTTTTACCGCCCGTGTTTATTTTTTCGCTGTAAAAAAACAAATAGCCGGTTTGCTGCTTAATATCCCTGAAAAGGGTTTCGAGCGTGGCATTCTTTCTTGAAATAGTTACCGTTTGCGAATAGCTTGCCGCCGATAAATGCAGTGCGCCAATAAGCAGCAAAATAGTGGTGAGTTTCAATACTAATAAGAATTTGCACTTTACCCCCCGTATTGCGCATACGGCGTTGTAAAGAAAAGTTAATTTCATACTTTTGAATAAGATTGGGTTAATAAAATGCAGCCCAGGGCTTCGACATCTTGTGCTGCCTGACCTATTTTAAACCGGAAGCGGTGAGAGGCTTCCGGTTAATTTTTGGTCTGTGAGTGTGAGTTGTATCTGAGATTTATCGTAGTTGTTTATCCATAAGTTTTGTTTTAGTTTTAGCATTTAGTTTTTGTTTAGTAAGTAGTTAAAGTTTAGGACTGAACATCATTTTTTATAGGATACCTTCACGGTTTTACCCTCCACTGTAAATTTCATATTGTTAAGCTCCAGAATCCTGAAAACATCGGCCAGGTTACTGCTCCTTGAAATTTCGCCGAAAAACTTGTCGCGGGGAATATCGCCTTCATAAACCACATCAATATCATACCAGCGGCTTACCTGGCGCATAACCTCGCGGATATCCTCATCTGCAAATGAGAATACGCCGTTTTTCCAGGCTACTTCTTTGTCAGGATTTGCCTGTTGTTTACCTATAGCACCATTACCTGTACGGTTTATTACCGCCTGCTCACCCGGAACAATAATTATTGAGTTTGTTGCCGACATCACCTTTACCGAACCTTCCAACAGCGTGGTTTTAACCAATGCTTCATCGGCGTAAGCGTTGATATTGAAATGTGTACCTAATACCTCAATAGTTTGCAGCGCAGATTTTACCCTGAAAGGCATCGCTTTATTTTTAGTTACTTCAAAATACCCTTCTCCATTCAGTGTTACCACACGTTCGGTTCCCTTAAATACAGTTGGATAGGTTATTGACGATGCCGCGTTAAGCCATACGTTAGTACCATCGGGCAGGATGATCTTGTACTGGCCGCCTTTTGGTGTGGTAACCGTATTTTGTACGGCCTGCCCCTGCCCCGCCGCATCTGCCTGGTAAACAATTTGTCCATCTGCGGTTTTGGTAATTTTTACGCCAGCCTGTTTAGCTATCTGCCCTTTGGTGGCATCATCCAATGATATGGTTGAGCCGTTGGCCAGGGTAAGGGTTGCCTTATTACCTCCGGGTTTTATGTTTTTATAAGTGTTCGCCGTAAAATTATCGGTCTTATGATTACTGCGAATGAAAAAGTAAGCACCAACCGAAATAAACAACAGAATTGAGGCTGCCACGGCGTACCTGATCCAGCCAGATCTTGAAGGCATCGTAACCGGCTTTTTTTCGTATTGGGCTATCCGCTCATCAACCGCAGCTTTAATAGCATCTTTCAGGTACAGGTAATCGGCCTCGTTTTCATCGGTGATAAGGCCATCGTTTAATTCAAACAGGTTGTAATATGCCTCCAGGAATTTTATTTCCTCCGGGGTAGTCTCACCAAGCCTGTATTTTGTAAGTATTTGTATAAAATATTGTTTGTTCGCCTCGTCCATTTGCATCCTTTATATATACATGAGTCGGCAAAATGGAAATAGCCCACGCCAATTAAAAATATTTTTAATCTTTTTTTTGAAAAGAACATACATTTTAAGCCAAATTGATAAAATATCAATAACAAAACAGCATTATCAATAAAAATAACGCATCAATTTTAAAGAAGAAACGTTTTATCAACCTTTCTGATAAAAATAAAGCAATACATGAAGCAAGAAAAGTGATTTACGAAGTGTAGCAAGGGCCTTTCCCATTTGGTTGCGGACAGTTTTGGGCGAGATTTGCAGCTGATCGGCAATTTGCTGACTCGAGAGGCCTTCATTAAAGCGCAAATTGAATATAATACGCTGCTGAGGTGGTAAAGTATCTATAAGCTCATTAAAAGCTTTTAAAAATTCATCATGAAGTACATTGGCATCGGCACGACCAAGCGGGCTTTCAATTTCCTGGGCGGTATCCGGCAGGGCCGCATAGCGCGATTCCTTTTCCATATATTTGAAAACACCATTACGGGCAGCTACCAGCAAATAAGCCGGTAAGTTTTCAATAGGCGATTTTGAGCCACGCACCCATAGCTGCACAAATACATCCTGCGCTATATCCTGCGCGCGCTCAGCATCGTTGAGCCTTTTATAGGCAGCATTATAAACCTGTTTCCAGTATTTGTTATATAAAGCATCAAAAGCAGGCTTGTTGCCTTCGCTCAAAAGCGATAGCAGCTCAGCATCGTCGGCTATATACAGTTCATCAGGGGCCATGTGTTTTGGGTATTTCTTTTGTTACATCACGTTAATTACGCAAACATCATGGTGGTTTAATGTTCAGTTCAAATGCGCCAAACCCAAATATATAATTTTATCGGATAAGGCAGGGGCATGGATTTGAGATATACAAAATTTGGGTTTTATGCAGCCTTTATTACCATCTGTTATGCAGATATATTATTTAGATATACCGTAAACAAAAAAGAGCCCCGTTGTTAACGGAGCTCTGCTGCTACAAAAGCGCCTGGATGACGCCCTAATCATCTATTTAAAATCCAGGTCGCCGATGTAAACAGTGCCATTAATGCCCTTCTTCATTTGCAGTACTATAATCTCTTTCTTTTCGTCGGGCGTTCCGTAATGCGTGAACATTTCAGCCATGACGGTAGTTGGGCCGGCAATGGTAGCCTGCCTGTCGCCGTAATAGTTAATCTCTATTTTGTAAGTACCTTTGATAGCTTTCTTCAATAAAAACTGCTCGGGGCCAAAACCCTGGGTCATATCATGCGAGATACGACCGCCAATTACTGTACGGTTATGGCTGTAAAAGCATTTTTCGTTATCAGGATCGGTTACCCAAAGGTCAATATCTGTATTGTTCATGTTCCAGTCCATCACAATGCGGACATCAACCGGCAAGGGCTTGATCAGCTTTTTGTCGATAGCGGATAAATTGAGCTTCCCTTTGTTCAAAGCTATGATCCTATTTATTTCGGGTAGGAAAATTTCCTGGATGCCACGGTACAAGCCATCGGCATCAGCGGTATAGCTTTTGGTCATGGCGGTATAAAGCACATCGAGCGCCTTTTGATGCTCACCGGCATCATCAAAGGCCAGGGCATAATCACGGTAACTTTGCGGGTCGAGCGGGCGCAATTCGGTTACTTTTTTAAAGGCGAACACCTCACCCTCAAAATCGCCAAGTTGTTTCAATTTGTAACCCAGCATTTTGTATAGTTCATAGCTGCCAAGGCCAAGCTCGGCAAGGTTGCTCAAGATCCGCTTACCCAATTCTATGTTGCCTGTTTTTATAAAATAGTCGGCCACATCAAAATAATAAACCGGGTTGCCTCCTAATGAAGTTCTTAACTCCAGGTATTTTTGATATTGCGCTGCCTTATCCGTTTTTTGGATGATCTTTAAATAATCGGCAGCGGCGGGATTATAGGTAACACTAATGCCACCGTTTTTATCTGCAGTACCGCCAACAGAATCGGCCTGAGCCGCGGAGCCACGGCCATTGCGGGTATTGATGACCACCACACCACCCGCAGCCCTTGCTCCATAGGCAGCCGTCGCACTGGCATCTTTCAAAACCTGCACCGAAGCAACATCGTTAGGGTTGATATTGGATATACCGGAGGCCACCAATCCGTCAACAACATATAAGGGCTGGGCAGCACCCGTGCCTGCATTACCGCGGACCATCATTTCGGCGTTTGAACCAGGTGAGCCCGAACTGGTTGCCTTTACCCCGGCAACCCTGCCTTCAAGCTGCGTATCTATAGTACTGGCAGATATAACAACCTCGCTTACCGAACTGGTAACACTTTGCTTTCTTTGCACCCCATACCCAACTACAACAACCTCGTTAAGCTGGTTTGCATTTTGCGGGGCGGCGTTTGCAGAAGCGCTCGCCCGGGAGTTGCCACTAACAACTGGTACCTTAGCATTACCGGTTCTACGCGGTGATGCTGTTGGGGTACGGGTACCCTGTGTACCTGCGGGAGTATTTTTATTTACTGCTTCAGATTTCCCTTCTGCCTCAACTTTTGTATCCCACCACTGTGCCAATTCTGTTTTCATGGCGTAAGCGGTGGTCAGGTTCTCGCGCAACGGCGCATTAACAGGGCCTCTTTGTTTCATGATGGCATTGTACTGGGCCTGCAATTCGGCAGGAGGCTCAATACCATATTGAATATAATCGCTTACATTTTCCAATACAATGAGCGATGTATTACGGGTAATAATGCCGAACCGTTTACCAAGCGATTCAATTTCCTGCCGGTTGGTATCGTAATTTATATCCAACTCGCTAATCTTTTTCTGCGCCCATAGTTTGGCTACATCCACACCTTCAACAGCGTTGGTTGTCAAATCAAGTGTAATTATTTTTTCAAAGCTCACCTTATCGCCATAGCCGTATTGCAGCGTAATGGTTTGGTTGGGGTTACGGGTGATCCCTGCTATTGAAAATGAATTGCCAACCACAACAGGCAAGGAGGGATAAGTTTCTTCTACGGTAGCACCGGCTTTGATCCCCAGGAAATGCTGTGAGCGCGTAGTTAGTTTGCTCAGCGCTTTATCGTTATCCCCTCCGGTAAGGTCAATCAACTCGCCATGGGTTTTAAGGGCAATGAGCTTCAGGTTGCTGTAATCGGCTGTTGCCGATGAATTGATACAATAAACCGGCTTATTGATCAGTTTTAACGTTTTTTCACCAAAGGTTTGATGACCATCGCTCATCAGCAGAAACTCATCTGCCGGGTATTGCGCAAGGTTGATATTGCCCAGGTTAGTAGCTCCATCATAAGTAACATGTTCAAGCGCATTTTTTAATTCGGCCCAGTCGCCGTTGCGCACAGCATAGTTTTTAGTACTGATCACTTTATTGCTGAACATAGTTAGACTGATCTCCGCATTATTTACCTTTTTGAAGTAAGCATCCAGCAGCGCCAGTTCTTTTTTGCTATCGCGATTGATACCGCTCATGGATGCATCCCACAATAATCCAATACGATGAGGGAGAGGTTTGGCCAGGGGCGGCGATTGTAATGTAGTATTAATAAAATAATAGTACTTGTTGCCCTGGGCCTGCAACATCACCTCATTCGCTTCGGCAGGTTTAGGTATTAAGAACGACAGGGAATGATCAGGCACATAGTTGTTTTTTTCGACGGATGCCGAATAAGTATTGTGATGATTATCAAAATGCAGTAACTCAGTACCTCCTTCGGTAACGGGGGCTTCGGCATTTTGGATTACCGATGCATTGAGCGAAAATTTTTCGACGGTATCTTTAATATTAAGCGGCAGCGTAAATTTCAGGTTGCCTTTATCAACCGCAGGGATCTCTTCCTCGTAACCAATAATTACCGTGCGGGTGCTGTTGGGATTAATAGGATAAATGCGCGTACGGAAAGCATTACCTTCCACTTTTTCAAGCAAACCCGGATCAACGCGGCGGCGTTCAATGGCCTCGAAGGTTACGGTTCCCTTGCCCCTGTCAACGGGCACCGCTTCCCTCATCTTACCGTTAATATCCAGTGCATAACGACTAACACTTACGCCATCCTTTAACGGAAATATTAGTGTGCCTTCTAAAATGCGCGAAGTTGAATTGAAGAAAGTCATTTGCCAGGTGGTACGGCTGATGTTACCGTAAATAGCAACATCAACTTTTAACTGCTGCAGCTTAACACCGTTATTACTTTTACCATCAACGGTAAGCTGCAGACTTTGCGCATGAGCCGTTGTTATATGTAATACAAGCAGTATAATTACTAACAGGGGAAAGAAAATTATCTTTTTCATGGATACTTATTTCCCATTGGATGCAGGGATTTGAGCATTTCCATAAATGATTTTGAAAATAATATAAACAAATAAGAAGATCGTCATTGCTGTGAGGAACGACGAAGCAATCCCCGACTTACAGAGCCGATCTGTATAGTTTGGGATTGCTTCGTTCCTCGCAATGACGATCTGTTTGTTATCCTGTTTTTAAAATCGGCGATACTTAAAAGAATTTTATATTATCCTTTTTTACCCTTTGCCTTATCGCTGTATGTCAATTCAACAGCAGGGTTTTGGCTGTAAGCCTCCCAAAGGGCATCAAGGTTTTTACCGGTTAAGGTTACCCATGACTGGTCGGTATACTGGTGAGCGCGTAACAGCACATCCAGATCGGCAATTAAACCCGGTTTAACATTTTTTTCGAGCCAAACAAAAAAGCGGGCTGTTACGCGGTAACTGTTGGTATAATGCTGCTTGCTGTTAAAGGCGGGCAGATACCATTTTGAACCTACGTTGTCAACCCCGTATTTATACCTTACATAATCGGCAATGCCTTCAGTTAACCAAACCGGTCCGGCGCTATAGCCATAGCCCTGAACCAGGTGCATGGTTTCGTGCGTTACCACGTCAATATCTGTTGGATGAGCTTTGAAATATTTAGTACTGAAAAGGATGCGGTTACCGCTGGCTTCTGCAACACCACCGTACGCCGTATCAGTTACAAATACCACGCTTTTGGTTGTTTTTTTATTGAAAGTTTTGATCAATACCGGAAAAATTTCAAAGTAGGTATCGATCAGGCTTTGCTGCACTGCAGGATCGATGTGTTGGTTCTTGTTGATAAAAACCAACTGAAAACCTTTTTTCCTGATGGTATCGGCCGATACCCAATTTTTCGACAGCGCGGCTTCAATAGCTTTCTCCAGTTTCTTTTCGGACAGATCTTTAATTACGGCAGCACTGATCTCTAATTTACCATCTTCGGCAGTAATTGCCGGGCTATCAGAAAAAGCAACCGATAAATGTTTTTTAGTGTGATAACTATTGGCCCGGGCAAAGTCGGGGTAAATGTTGTAGAAAGCTTTGGTAAGCTTTTCTTTTGATTTTGCATCTAAAGCGCTGCTATCTGCAGGCAGGTTTAAATGGTATTCTTTCAAGTCTTTTTCTTTGTCCTGTGCAAAGCAGGCACCCATGCTGCATAAAAGGGCAAGGAATAATAGTTTTTTCCTGATCATTTTTAAAGTATTGTATTAATAAGTAACACCCGGAAAATCTGTACGGGCTTTTTCAAGCTGCGGTACCCAGCTGTTTCCGTGTTCATCTTTATCGCCGAAAGCCGTCAATGCAAGCTGCTTCAGGTCGGTACCGGCGGCACCGCTCCAAAAATGGATAAACTCACCCATGTTCAGATCTCTTGAATATTCGGGGAAGTTTTGTTTGCCGTTATTGAAAGTTTGCTTAGGGAAATATTTCGCCAACAGCGTAAAGAAGTTATTTAATGCCTTTGTTTTTCCATGCTGGGTATAGATAGGGTAAAACCAATCCCTGAACCAATGGGTACCTGCACGCGGAAAATCATCTGTAGTACTCAATTTCATATTGCTCCAGCGTACGGCATCATCATCCCGGCCAAGACCCAGGTAAACATCGTACTGGTAAATTTCCATCCACTTGCTATCATGCCAGATAGCAAAAGCAGGCGACCCATGTACGCCCTTAGATGCACCTTCAACAATGTGACCTATTTCGTGGGTTGAGAGGTCGATATCATTGCCCACACCCGATGTCCAGGCATTGGGGTCCGACGAGCCACAGTCCGTTACATTATGATAATCATGACTGGCATCCATATACGTTGAGGGATGCCCTCCCGAATATTTAGCGGCATGGAACACGGCGTACAAGCGAGAATCGCTGCCGAAGCTTCCGTAAGTTTTTTTTGTGTAGTTCCAGGCCTGTGCCATATAGGTTTTAGGCCAGGTTACTGATGCCTTTACGTCGGCATCATAATACACTACAACGCTTGTGTCGTAGTATATGCGGTTAAGGGTTTGGTTGTGCTCAAACCAATGTTCCTTCCATGTGGCGGCAGGGGCACCTGGATCGATGTTAACATCGGTTTGTTTAACAGGTGTATTTGCTTTTTTGCTGCAGGCCATAGCTATTATGCCTACTGCGCAAATAAAATAGCATATTGTTTTCATAAAGATGATATTTGAAAAGCCCCGCGATTTACGGGGCTTTTTTTGTAAAGATCAACAGATCCCCGGCATTTGTTAACGCCGGAATTACTGTATTACCAGCCCGGATTTTGAACCATGTTATTGTTCTTCAACACTTCATCGTTAGGGATCGGGAACAGGTAATCACGTTTTTTGAACACTCGTGTTTCCAATAGCGTTTTATTATAAAAGCTGTTATCGCTTTTGGTCATGTCCATACCATAGAATGGGCCGGCATCAGTAGTTTCGGCTATTTTCCAACGGCGTGTATCAAAGTAACGCGTGTTTTCAAAAGCAAGCTCAACACGGCGTTCGGCACGGATAGCCAAACGCATCGCAGCCTGACCTGCCGGTGCAGCTAAGCCAGTACTGCCATATAATGGCACGCCTGCACGCTGACGGATAAGATTAAGATATTTCAAAATATCTGCGTCTCCCGGGGTCGACTCATTAAGTGCTTCGGCATAATCCAGATAAATATTGGCAAGCCTTAACATAATAGCTCCCCTGGCGCCATCACTTTTAGTAACATCTTTACGTATAACGTAACCGGTTGGGGTAACATCCGATGTACTTTGTACACGACCAGAGTTGCCGTTGAAAGTAAAATCGGTGATAAGCGTTGAACCGGATACCTGGTTTAACCAATAACTGCCGGTGTAGGTTACACCTACATAAAAACGCGGTTCGCGACCAACCCACGGATTAAAGGTGTTTCTTGCTGCTACGTCAAATGGTGCTTTGAAGCTTGAAAAACCACTTGATACGTAACCTGATCCAGCGTCGGTAATAGGCAGGCCATTAGCCATGAAATAAGCATCAACCATAGTTTGTGTTACGCCTAAAGCACCACCACCCTGGTTGGCCGAGCTTGGAGTAGCCGCGCCAACATGCTTTGGTGTACGGTCATACTGAGTAAAGCTGCCGCTGTTTGATCTTGCAAAGATCCACTCACTATTCCAATCGGTAATTACCACATCACGGCACGATTTATAGGCAGCTATAAACGGATCAGCATCAGTTTCCTGGTAAAGATCATAAACGGTTGGCACAAACGTGGTGATGAATGTTTTGGCAGCAGTGGCAGCAGCAGTCCATTTGGTTATGTCAACCGTTTGGCTTATAAGTTGTTTACCATCATGGTTTTTTAAAGATGCCATATCGGTATTGCCATTATAAAGCGGGCTGGCTTTCAACAACAAAGCTTCAACCTTGTAAGCTTTACAGATTCCGCTTGTAATCCTTCCGTACTGTCCAGAGTTTGGAGTTGCCTGTAAATCAGTGGCGGCGGCATCAAGTTCCGACACCACGAAATCTATCCCTTCATCAAATGAATTACGGGGCAACCTTAAATCGGCAATAGGCGCATTAACGTCCAGGATCTTATCTCCAATGATAGGTACGGGACCATAAGTACGTAATAACCAATAGTAGTAAAGCGCACGTAAGCCGCGTGCTTCTGCTTTATAGGTTTTTTTTACGTTCGCATCTACTTCGGCGGGGTTAGCGCTATCGATGTTTTGCATAAAGTAAGTAGCATTACGGATAGCAACGTAATAATTATTCCAATACTGTGCTACGGCACCATCGGTGTTACTCCAGGTGCTGGCATTCATGTTATTGCTATAATTGAAATCCCAGTTATATTTAGCTTCATCTGATGATGCTGTCCATGGCCCCGAATTATCTGTGCCATTATATCGTTGTGTTAATTCATTGGGGATAGAATTATAAATATTAGCCAAAAAATTTTCAGTATTGGTTCTGGAACTAAATATTTTATCTGTTGTGATAATATCATCCGGAACCTGGCTCAGATATTTTTTGCATGAGCTCAGGCTTAGCGCGAGCAAACACAAACCTATATATGTGATTTTTTTCATCTCTCTTTGTTATTCGATTTATGATTTAGAAATTAGCTTGAACACCCAGTGTTAATGTTCTTATGTTAGGGTAAGCGGTACCATTGGAGGTATTAAGCTCGGGATCCCATAATTTGAAAGGGCTCCAATACAAGAGGTTTAAGCCTTGCACATACACGCGAGCGCTCTTGAAACCAATAGTTTTAAGCAATGTTTTGGGAAGGTTATATCCAAAATCGGCTGTTTTTAAACGGACAAAGTCTATATTTTTAACCCACCATGATGATGTCACCGCGTTGTTTTTATTGGCGCTGTTGCCATAAGCCAAACGAGGATAAAAAGCATTTGGATTTGGGTTTTCCGGTGTCCACCTATCTTCGGCTACGGCAAAAAGGTTGCTACGCTCGGCACCTGTACTATTATTAAACGGTATTATACCATCTCCGCTCAATAACCTGTCGGCACCTGCCACTCCCTGGAAGAACAAGCCGATGTAGAAGTTTTTGTATTGTAAATTAAAGCCGAGACCATAAACAGTTGTAGGCACGTCACCGTTCCCGATACGGGTAACGTCATTGGCGTCTATTTTACCATCACCATTTAAATCTTTGTACCTTATATCGCCTGGACGTACTGTACCGAGGGCTGCCTGGGTTGGGGCAGCGTCAATCTCTGCCTGATCTTTGAAAAGGCCGGTAGCTACGTAACCAAATGTTGCCAGGTAATTAGTGCCTCTTCTCTCCATATACGGATAAGGCTGAGGCGCCTGGTCGTTTTCAATAACTTTGTCGCGGTTATAAGTAAAGGTACCGCGTACATCCAGCGTAAATGCGCCTATTTTTGTAGGATTAAGTGCTATTGTTGCATCAATACCTTTGTTGGTTATGATACCAAGGTTGCCTTCCGGCGCACTTACAAGCCCTACCAGTGCCGGTATCGAAGCTCTTTGCAAGAACACCCCGCTCCTTCTTTCATGAAATACATCCACCGTTAATGAAAATAACGATCTGAATGCCTGGATATCTAAACCCAAATCCCTTTTGTGCGATTTTGCCCACTGCACATCACTACCATAACTGGTAATAGCGGTTCCGCCGTACCCTGTGTTGCCACTGGCCGTACCATTACCGAATGTATAACCGCCAGCAGTTGTGCTAACCAATGTGAGGAAGCCGAACCGACGGCCTCCGTTGCCCCCATCGCCCACAATACCATCAGAGTACCTGATCTTTGCAAAGTCAATTACATCTTTTAAAGGCTCATAAAATTTCTCGTTAGATAATACCCATCCTACACCAAACGATGGGAAAAATCCAAACTTTTTAGCAGGCTCAAAGTTTTCAGAGCCGTTATATCCAAAGTTACCTTCGGCAAAATATTTATTATCATAAGAGTAAGTAACCCTGCCGGCCAAACCCTGGCTGCGGTAAGGAAGCGACCCGGTTAAATCTGTTGCCGAATTTAACAGCTGTTCCCTTTGGTTAAATAATGCCAGGCCGGTAATGTGGCTCTTTTTACCAAAACTGTGATCATAATTCAATGATGCCTCAGTATAATACTGACGGGTACCATTGGCGTCACCAAGAGGGGTAAAACCAAGTTGATCTGAACCTTGTTGTATTACGTTCAAATTAACTGAGCCATCATCATTGTAAGGATTGGCCCTGTTTATTTGATACCAGCTTCGCCTGCGGGTACGGGCAATGGTGTGGGTATTGTAAACGTCAAATGAGTACAAGGCGCTAAATGACAATCCGGGAACCCAAAACTTTAAATCCTGAGTTAACCTTGCATTTGACAAAACCTGGTTACTAAATATGTTTTGATAACCTGTTTGTGTTATCTCGGCATATGGGTTGGGCTGTGCGCCTGCCGAACTTACCCCCGGCACGCGGTTGCCCGGGTACATAACAGGATAAAGTACCGGGTTAGTTTGCATTACATCGGCAAATGCATCATTAGGGCTTACACCCGGATAGTTAGTATTTGTAATATAACCCTGCACACCTAAATCAAACTTGGTAGTGCTTGTCCAGTTCATGGAAACGTTTGAGGTAAAATTGTAACGTTTAAACTTGGTTGTAGCATCATAGCTTTGTAAAGCATCTGTTTTCAGCAAGCTCTCCTCATCGTAATAAGCTCCGGATACATAATAGGTAGCAGTTTCTGAACCGCCGCGGGCACTGAAATTAGCCCTCCTGTTTTGCGCGGTGCTTTTAAATAAAGCATCCATCCAGTTTACATTGGGATACAGGTTTGGATCTAAATTTTTGATGGTTGCGTTGATATAGTTGTTGCTATATTCCTTACCCTGGCCGCTGGCCAAACGAGCCTCGTTTCTAAGCATCATGTACTCTATACCGTCGGTCAATTCAGGAGTTTTAGTAAATGATGTGATACCCTGGTTGTAATTAAACATTAATACGGGTTTGCCGGTAGTACCTTTTTTGGTATTTATCAGGATTACACCGTTTGCACCGGATACACCGTATACCGCGGTTGCAGATGCATCTTTCAGAATGGTAAAAGAAGAAATATCTTCAGCATCAAGGCCATTAATATCCCTGCCCTGTACACCATCAATAATTATTAGCGGAGATGCATTATTATTAGCGTTGAAAGTAGAGATACCGCGGATCCATAGGTCGGCACCATTTTGTCCTGGTAAACCCGAACGCTGCACGCCAACCAAGCCACTGATCCGGCCCGCCAGTGTTGCACTCAGGTTAGCAACAGGCTGCTTGATATCCTCAAGGTTTACGGTTGACTGCGCCCCTACTACACTAATCTTTTTCTGCTGACCGTAACCCACAACGGCAACCTCATTTAAACTATTAGCTGCGGCCTGCAGCGTGATGTTGAAATTGATCTCGTCTTTAACTGCTGTAGTAAAAGTTCTGAAACCGATAAAACTCACCGAAATAGAGTCGCCGCGGCTGGCCAGGATAGTAAACCGGCCTTTATCGTTGGTAACAGAAGCTGTTTTGGTTTTCAGGTTGCGCACTGTTACACCAGGCAACGTTAGGTTAAGTTCATCCTTAACTGTACCGGTTACCTGTATTGCCTGGTGGGTTTCCTGCGCCCGGACATTCATAACAAGCGCCATACATACCAGGGCGATATACATGAGTTTGTTATTCCTCAAGCTTGCAAGAAAAACTTTTAAGAGTCGAATTTTTGACATAGTTTCTTATTTGTTTATTGAAAAGTATTTTGATTGATTAATTGCGTGTTTTACTGCGGAACGTTTGTTACACGCCACTCAGCCATCTGAAATAAAGCATCCCCCCCGTTAGCTGTTATATTAAGCCTGTAATAGGTGTAAGTTTTATCGTTGGTGAATTCGTAATTATTAGTTTGTCCGCGAGCCGCGAAGGTTTCATTGGTACGGGTGTCTAATACCGTCCATGCGCTGCCATCATTTGACCCTGCGAGGTTCCAGCTTTTAGGGTCTCTTCCAGGCGCGTCATTTGCCGAAGTGAGCGTATAACTGGTGATGTGTTGTGCTTGTTTAAATTTTAGCTGGATCCAAAAGCTTGGGTTGTAGGTAAAAATCAAAAACTTGGTACCTGTGTCACCATCGGTTACTCTTACTGAACCCTCACTCGCGTTCGGGCCGCCGGTATTTTCAATATTCGTAGATAATGCACCCTGGGCAGTTACATCCTCTGGATCGGGCGGCAACAGGGCGTAAGTCCGCTGCTTATCCTTTTTGCAACCCGCGCAAAAAATCAGGGCGATACAAAGCATTGCCAATGCCCGCCTGGTTAGTTTTAAAACATTCATAGATTAATTTGATTGTAGTTAGAAATTTGGAACATATATATTATTAATTAATAAGCTGTTATGAAAAATACACACCATAAAAACAAGGCAATAAAACCCCTGTCCGTCATTGACGAAGCTTTTTGGGTTATTCTTTACGGTTAAAGAATAATTATCTCAGAAGAAAAAAAATGAAGACCTGCTTCAACTCAAGCTATCGTCACAATATGCCAAAGCGATGCCATATCAGTATTTTTTCCTGAAAATGCGGGCATAATATGATGATAGAAAATTGCGGGGAAATTAAAACAGGTACCTGTAATTCAATATTGTTCTCATTGGTGACGATGGCTAAGTTTAGTAATTAAAAGAGAGTTGTTGATTTAATATTGAATTGATAAAACGTTTTACCAATTATAAAAAACTATTCATACGCAACAATTCTTTCGTTAACAGTAAAGCTAAGAAAATAATAACATTAATAAAACGTTTTATCAATTTTTTTTTATTATGTATTTTTTTCACACTGATGCTAATGATCTTCATAACATCAGCATAGTGCAATAAGCTTACCGGTGGTGGACTGGTGCTTACTACAATTTCATTAAATTAAGGGGATTGACAGGCCACCTCAGCGCTGTAAACAGTTTATAGGAAGTAAAATAAAAAATGCCGGAGGAACATATGAGTTTTAAGCCTCCGGCATTCGTTTCATATTTACCGGTATCATATTTTAGGTGTAGGGCACCATACTTGTTCGGAAGATGCAGATACGTTAAAAATATTGGTTAAAGAAGCTATGTCATTGCCATCAGGGAACCTGAAAAAAACCGTGATGACGTATAAAATATATTTTAGCAATGGTGCGTGGGGCAGCGTTAGGGATTGCAGTGTAAAGCCCACAGCGCGTGTAGGGATTGCGGGCAGGAAAGGCGAGGACTTGCAACGGAAAGCCCAGGCCGCAGGCAACGCCCATATTAAAAAATCGATCAAAAAAATATACTTAATAATCAATAACTTACGATCACGTCATTGCGAGCGCAGCGTGGCAATCGCATACCATACAGGGCGGTTATGCTTCCGTGCGATTGCCGCGCTGCGCTCGCAATGACATGAGTTTTAAGATATATTTCATCTTCCGAACATTTGTTGTACAGGGCTCCGGCAACTTTATGTGATCCGCTTATCCGGCGTTCAGGCTAAAAAAGGCTGAAGTTCTTTAGCCAGGTATTGCACATAAGGTTCGTTCATGATATCCCTCCTTGTTTCATGTTCGCCGGGAATATCATTTGTTTTTATTTTGCCGGTTACAAGATGCTCCCAGCCCAAATCAGGATCGGGATAAATACCGGGCGACCGGAAAACAACCATATCTCCCGAATAGCTTTTGGGTTTATACTTACACTGTAGCAGATACAATGAATTACCCGTGTATCTCCTTGCAAACAGATCCGGAACCGTTTTCTTTGCCGAAAGATATAGCCTGAATACTACGCCCGATATTTTAAAATTGAACATAAAAAGCGGACCAGCTATTTTACTCTTTGCCTGTACCCAAAACCGTTGGGATATATAATTAACCTTTTCTTTCCAGGGTAAACTTTTAATATTATTAAGATGCCGGTAGATTTTTGCAAACCGTTTGGGCTGGTTTGTATGATCAGCCACGATATTAACCGAATGCCTGTAATAAGGAGAAATACCGTTAAAGCTTGCAAGCAGAGCTACATTTTGTCCCTGGTTAAGCAGCTGCTGTGCCATTTCAAATGTAATTAACGCCCCTAAACAATAGCCGGCCAGCTGATAAGGCCCCTCAGGCTGAATTTTCCGGATCTCACTGATATAGTATTCGGCCATATCTTCCATGCTCGAAAAAGGCAGATCGGTACCATCAATACCTTTGGCCTGGATACCGTATAAGGGTTGGTCATCACCTAAATGCATTGCCAGGTTCCCATAAAACAAAACATGGCCGTGACCCGCATGTACGCAAAATACCGGCGTTTTATTACCCCGGGGCTGAATAGGGATAATTGATTTTGAGGCCGATGGAACTTTGATGATATCAGTAAGCACGCCCGCCATTTGATATATGGTAGGGGCACTAAAAATAGTAGCAAGAGGAAAACTTTTTTGAAACTCCTCCTTTACTTTGGCAAAGATCATTGCCGCAAGAATCGAATTGCCACCAAGCTCAAAAAAATTATCATGAACACCTACCTTCTCCGTATTTAATATAGTCTCCCAGATAACAGCCAGCTTTACTTCGGTACAGCTTACCGGGGCTGTATACTCCCTGCAAAAATCGGCCAGGCATGCCAGCTGTTTTTTGTCAACTTTACCATTCCTTGTCAGTGGCAGCTCTGTAAGTTCAATACAAGCAACAGGCACCATATACGCAGGCAGCTTTTTCTTTAAAAAAGCTAACAAACTATCCTTATGATACGCTTTGTTGGGTACAACATATTGCATTAAACGGCTATGACCTTTATTATCGGCAACGGCAAGCACTACCGCATGGCTTACCAGGCCGCTTCGTAGTATTACATCTTCAACTTCGCCTGGCTCAATACGATAACCGTTTATTTTTATCTGTTCATCGGCACGGCCCAGGTATTCTATATTTCCATAGGGTAACCATTTTACTTTATCCCCGGTTTTATACATTCTGTTAAAAAGGCCATCATCAAACGGGTTAGGGATGAATTTTTCGGCGGTGAGTGCTGGCAGGTTCAGGTAGCCCCGCGCCAATCCCGCTCCTGCAATATAAAGCTCGCCGGCTATGCCGGCAGGCACTGCCTGAAGATTATCGTCAAGAACATAAAGCCGGGTATTGGAGAACGGTTTACCTATCGGTACGGTATGATATTCTTCATCAATGTTTACCTTATGGATACACTTGCCTATGGTAACTTCGGTAGGGCCGTAATGGTTATAAACATGGCCCTGGTAATGCGACTCCCGCAGATAATTTAAAATGCTTAAAGGGAATACCTCACCTCCAAAAATGACTACTTTTTTCGGCAGGGCTATTTTTTGCGCCCCGGCGTAAGAAAGCCATAAAGAAGGGACTATCTTAATACAATCAATTTCATGATCGTTAAGATAAGTACTAACGCCCCCGCTATCCACAATTAATGTCTTTGGTAACAGATGAAGACAGCCTCCCGTTAACAAGCATGAATGTATTATGGAGTGCCCGGCATCAAAAACCAACGGAGAGAAGAGTGCAAAAGATTTACAACTATCAAGATGGGCGCTTTCAATAACACCATAGCAATGATCAATTAATGCCCTGTGTTCAATCATCACCCCTTTGGGACTGCCCGTAGTACCCGATGTGTAAATCACATAGGCCAGATTGGCTGGGTGAATAGCGATACTTAAATTATCTGCCGGATAGCCACTTATCAGCTCATGATCATTCAGGGACAATAGTGATACTTCTTTAAAATCCCTGAGCTTAATTCTGCTTTTATCATTACAAATAACCAGTTGGGCACGGGTATCTTTCAGCAAATAAGCTATCCTGTCAGCAGGGTAATCAGCATCAATAGGTACATATGCCCCTCCTGCTTTCAGGATACCTAAAACAGCAATGATCATTTCGACAGAAGGATCAATACAAACCGGCACCAGTACACCTGGCTTTACACCTGCGTTACATAAATAACGGGCAAGTTGATTAGCCCGCCCATTCAGTTCGGCGTAGGTTAGCTCCTCCTTTTCAAACACTAAGGCCTTAGCATAGCCGCTTTTTATTACCTGCTGCTCAAAAAGTTCATGTACGCATTTATTTTCCGGGTAAATGACTGCCGAAGTATTCCATACCGAGGTTAATTGCTGAAATTCAGCTTCCGATAATAACGGCAATTTTGTTATTTGCTGAAAAGGATTTAACGCAACTGCTTCCAGCAAAACCTCAAAATGTTTTGCCAGCAGCTGCATGCTTTCGGCCTTAAACAGTATCGAATTATAGGTTAAAGTAAAATTTAATTCATAGTTGGCATCTTCTATATATAAAGCAATATCTATACTATGACGGGCATTTTCCGGAACGCTTATGTTTGATGTCCAGTCAGCAATTTCCTTACTTCCAATCAGCGCGTTGCGGTATGAAAATATGAGGTTGTATAAACAGTCATCACTGTTTTCACTATCAGTAAGGAATGCCTCCTGTAAAATCTCGTATGATACATCAGGATGCAGAGCATATTCGGCATTGATATGATTTACCCGGGCCAGCAGATCAATAAACGTGGTATTGCCGGGAAACTGGATATGGAAAACTTTTGTATTGTGATGCGTATCTATAAAATCACCGGTTTCATCCACCCGGCATTCAATAGCCGGCAAGCCGATAACAATTTCGGTTTGACCGGTATACCTGAATAAAAGCACATTATAAGCTGCCAATAAGGTTGTATGCAGGCCTTTATCAGCATCGCTGTTAATCTGCCTGAGCGAATCAATAAGCAGATGCGGAATGGAGAATGTTATGCACTCTGTTTTATAACCGCTTGCGTGTGATCGGGGAAAGTCGGCAGGCATTTCCAGCCGCCGTACACCGGAAGCCAGTTCATGTTTCCAGAACAAGACCGGGTCATCGGTTAGATAGGTTATTTTATCGGGAGTACTCCCATAGTTGACATCACCGTTTTGCAGAGGCTCTTCTAAAATTTGTTCCGCAGGAAAAACCACAGAGCCTTGCTGCAATGTATTTATTTTCATATCACAGACTTAAAAATTGATTTATAATACCGGAGGTGTCAGTTTAAATTTACATAAAATCAATTAGCTTATAACTATCAGTGGAATTTTTTAAGAAAATGTTTTCAACATTTTCTTATGGCTTGTGTTAAAATTTCCTTTAAACAAAACCTTTTTCACAGGGTTAAAAACTTAGTCAATAAGGCAGCCAGTGGCTGATCAATAAAGGGATCATAATTTTATAAAAACATCGATACAATTATTGCAGAAATTTGCTTCAGTCATTTTATTGTTTGCAATACAAAACCGCATTGCTTTTAAATCAATTATGATTTTTTAAACACCCGGCAGTGTGGATAACCCATATGAAAAACATTACTGGTAACGAGACTGTTACAACTCAAACAGAACGTAACAGGTAAATTTGAGCACAGCCTTCAACAATTATGAACCAAATCAACAAAGCAGACATTAAACAGGAAGTATTTGACCTGTATGATGATTACGCGCATAACCGCCTTGACAGGCGCGCGTTTGTGCAAAAACTATCCATGTATGCAGTGGGTGGCTTAACCGTTACGGGGTTGATGAGTTTCCTGATGCCCGATTATCAATCGACCATTCAGATTAAGCCTGATGACCCGCGTTTAAAATCGGGTTATATCAATTACCCTTCGCCTAAAGGTGGCGGCACAATTAAAGGGCTATTATCCGAGCCTGCCAATGCTAAAAAGAAACTTGGAGGTATCATTGTAGTTCATGAAAACCGGGGCCTGAACCCTTATATTGAAGACGTTGCAAGAACGGCTGCCCTGGCAGGCTTTATTACCCTTGCACCTGATGCACTTACCCCGCTGGGTGGCTATCCGGGTAATGATGACGAAGGGCGTACTATGCAGGCCAAAAGGAATAAAGGTGAAATGGAGGAAGATTTTATAGCAGCCTATGAATACCTGAAAAACCATAAAGACTGTAATGGCAAGGTAGGAGTTGTGGGCTTTTGCTATGGCGGAGGAATTGCCAATATGATGGCCGTGCGTGTTCCCGACCTGGCAGCAGCTGTCCCTTTTTACGGAAGCCAGCCGGCTGTTGAAGATGTTCCTAAAATTAAAGCTCCCTTATTGCTGCACTACGCAGCATTGGATACCCGGATCACAGAGGGCTGGCCGGCATATGAAAAAGCCTTAAAGGAAAATGGCAAAAAATACCAGGCTTTTATTTACGAAAATGCCAACCATGGCTTTCATAACAATACTACTCCCCGTTATGACAAAGCCGCGGCCGAATTAGCCTGGAAACGAACAATTGATTTTTTTAACGAATATTTAAATTAAGGGCCGATTACCCCGGCCCTTAATTTATAGCTCATTAACATTATACAGAAGGGGTTATATCTTTTGGGGTATCCTCTTCTTCTTCGCGCTCTACTGTTATGGTACATTCTGTAACCAAAGCGGCCAGGGTACCTACTGCAGCAAAAACAGGTGCAAGTATCATCCCGAAAAGGCCCACGCTTAACGGAAAGGTCATTAGCTCTTTGCCATGTTTATCTGAAATGGTGATCCTGCTGGCCTTACCTTCATGAATAATTTCTTTTATTTTTCCCAATAACGCTTCGCCGTTAATTGAAAATGTTTCTTTGGTGCTCATGTTTTTATTTAAGTTTATATTTTAGATGAGCGTATGATCTCCTTGTTACAGGCCTTGCCAAATATGACAATACAGGCCATAGCAGGATGCCAATAACTGCACAGTAGATTATTCTTTCCGTTAAATGCTTACTTCCACCTTTTTACCGGTTTTAACCGCAAGGTAAATGGCATCGATGAGCTTCAGGTCTTTTACTGCTTCTTCGCCGTTTACAGGCACTACCGGCTTTTTGTTATTAAATATAATCTCGGCCATCTCATCCATTTGTACTGTTTGATGGGTGGTTACGGGCTGATTAAGCTCTCCTAAATGAGTGCGGCCTCTAATAGGGCCGTAACCGGTAGACGGCTGCATTTCGGCAAAGCCCTTTTCGCCGTCGAGGAAAAAGCGGTCGAGGTTATTCATATTATAGGTAGACAGGCAAGATGCCACCGCCCCGCTTGGAAAGCCAAACTGGAACTGGATAGTTTCATCAACCCCTTCTTTAAATTTCACCGGATCTGTCTTGGTTTCCTGGGCGGTAACCCAAACCGGTTCTTCACCTGTCATGTAACGCGCGCCATTGATGGCATAAATGCCGATATCCATCATCGATCCACCTCCGGCCAGTTGTTTGTTGAGCCTCCATTGTGCCGGATCGCCAATGGTAAAACCGCATTGCCCCTGAAAAAACCTGATCTTCCCAAACTCACCGTTTTGCCTCATCCTGATCACTTCAAGGGTTTTGGGTTCAAAATGCATCCGGTAACCAACCAGCAGTTTTACGTTGGCTTTTTTGCAGGCGTCAACCATTTCCTGCCCCTCTTTGGCGTTAACGGCCATTGGCTTTTCGCATATAGCATGCTTACCGGCTGCCGCCACCCTGATCACAAAATCACGGTGCAAGCCATTAGGTGTAATAACATACACGGCATCGATATCGGGATTGTTTTTGATATCATCGAAATTTTGATAGTTGTAGCAGTTTTTATCAGGAATACCATATTTACTTTGCCATGCTTTAACCTTTGATGGTGTACCGCTGATCACCCCCACCAGTTTAGCTTTGGTACATGACTGCATGGCTTGTGCAACCATACCTCCGTAGCCTCCAAGTCCCATAATGGCCACGCGCAATACAGGGCCATCATAAGGTTGTTCAATTTTATCGGTTCCTGCTGCCCATCCGGCCAGCGGCGCAAGTTGAAGCGCCAAAGCTGATAAACCCAATTTTTGTAAAAAATCACGACGAGAATTCATAGGTGTGTTTTTTGGTTGATGACAATTTACATATTTCCAGAAAACATATCTACACGTAATCTGATTTTTACTAAAATCTGCTATAATCCTATCATCGTTGTATTACACGTATTTAAACATCAATGAGGCGGATGTAGCTGTAGCAAGTATACGGCAGAAATTGCCCCCTGTTTTACCAATTTCTTCGGCAGTAACCTTATGTAAAGTTAATGGGCGAATATCGTTCAGCAACCGCCCAAATAAAAAACGAGGCTACCCTGCGGATTGCCTCGTTTTATGTCGTAGTTAAGTGCGTTTGTGAACTACGTATCTCAATCCCGATTTTAAACGGTGACTGATTTTACATATGCAGCAGGATACAGTTTACGGAACATAGCGTAGGTCACTGTTACCATAGTGAAAGCAACGATAGCATCTACAGTAGCCGGAAAACCGATTACGGCAACCTTGGATAAGAAGGCAAATATGATATCGAACAAGATACCGGCAAATACCCATTCTTTTAACCTCAGTAACCTGTTAGGTGTTAAAAGTACAGCGACGCCTGTAAGTTTAGCAACACCAAGAAAATAAATAAAGTGCGGTGGGTAGCCTAATTTTAAGGTTATGTCCCAAACAAATTGATTTTTAGTAAGCTCGCCAATTCCGCTTGCTGCAAACCATAATGAAGTAAGTACTGCTCCGATCCAATAGATTGTTTTTACTGTTTTTGTTGTCATGATATTTAGTTTTTGAGTTGTTTGATGACTCAAAATTGTGGCAAAAACAGGGAAAACTTAAGGGCTTTCGGGACGAGGAAGACAAATTAACCTGCCGACCGGACAATTGCGAACTCGACTATGTTTATTAATTACTATCCATTTTATGTTTTTATATAAAAATCAAAAAGTCTCATAGGTTTCCCTATAAGACTTTCATTTGAATGAGGCTTTCAACTATACAGCCTTATCGATTTTGAAAAACATTTCGCTGGTATATAAATTCTTCATCTGCTCCTTGTAAAGCTTTGCATAATAATCTACCGTATATAAACTTATTTCGTACCGGTATTTTTTATAGTTGATAGCCCTCTTCGTTAAGCGGGAAGGTATAGCCAACCCAAAATCCGACGGCTTATAGTTATTTAATTCCGCATTATTCACTTTTTTATCATCAATCCATACGCCCGATGTACGTGAGTTTTTCCAAATATCAAGATCAGCCTGGCTTGGTTGTTTGGGCTTCAGCGGCTCGGCAGGATAAGTAAATCCCACTATTTGTTGCTCCTGCTGCGCGCGGCTCATGTTTTTGAACATTGCTTCCAGTTGTGCTCTGTCTTCGGCAGTAATTTTTGCAGGATGTTTGATAAAGCCATCCGGGCTTTCTACATACTTGTTAATTATCTGACAATACTCCTTTATCACAGCTGCCGAAACGCCTGTTTTTGAACAAGGATAATCACTTACAATCATTGATTTTGAGTAGCGTCTTGATATAGCTGTATCGCCCGATGTTTTTTCTATTATTGGTTTAGGATTCTTTACCGTAATGGAACGGGCAAAAGCCTCCGTTTTAGAACAAAACAACAGAAATGCCGAAATAAATACGGGGACAGTTACAATTTTTGCCCAGATGGCATTAATTGCAGGTGTGGATCTGGTCATCATAATTAAACGTTTTTTTATGGTTAAATAATTGAATTGACTCGTGATACTTAATCCGCTGGCCCCGCTGGCTGTATTAAGCAGTAAATATTGGTAGCTGCTTATATCTGCAGTGCTGCCAATTACAGCGGCATCGGCAATAAACTCATGATTTAGTTCGATGCTCTTTCGGTAAAAAGGAATAAAAGGATTAAACCAGCAAAACGCCTGTAATAACTCTATCAAAATAATATCAACCGAATGAAGCTCCCTTACATGGGTTAGCTCGTGCTTCAAGATAGCCTCGTCGATATTTCGCCTGTAGTAATCTTGCTTACTCAGAAAGATATTGTTCAAAAAGGTAAAAGGTGCAAGGTTATTCTCCATTAATACCAGCTTTCCTCCCTTATAGGGTAAATGATCACTGCTTTTTATGGTTGAATTAACAATGTACAAGTTACGGCCAAACCTGAACAGCAATAGCAGCACCCCTGAAATGTATAACCCCAATAAACCATACTGCCAATAGTTCGTTTTCCTGGCAATGACGGTTACAGTATCGTGAGCTGACACCGCCTGCGGTGTTTCCAATACCCACAGATCATTTATGGGTTTGAGCGCCACGGTTTCTTTAACCGGTTTTATTACTTTAATGACAGGGTTATCACTCTTTATCCCGATAAAAGGCACGGCCAACGAAAACAAGATGCTAAACAGCAGGTAATACCTGTTAAATGTGTAAAGCGTTTTGCCTTTTAAAAGCAGATGGTAAATGCCCAGTAATAAACCCGAACACAGGCTGAAACTGATAATGTTATTGATCATCTTTTTTCTTATTAAGCTGTTCGTCAATTATTTTTTTCAGGTCCTCCAGCTCAGCATCACTAAGATTAGCCTCGCGGGTAAAAAAGGATGCAAATTGCATGGAAGAATTTCCGAAGAAATTCCTGATCAACCCTTTCACATGGGTCGAAAAATAATCAGCCTTTTTTACCAGCGGGAAATATTGCCTCGAATTACCCATCAGGCGATAGCCTACAAACTCCTTGTTCTGCATCCTTTTCAATAAAGTGGCAATGGTAGTTGTGGCGGGCTTAGGATCGGGATAGGTATCGATAATGTCTTTCATAAACACTTCGTTCCTCTCCCAAATTATATCCATTAATTGCTCTTCGGCGGCGGTTAATTTCATAGCTACTCTATCTTTTTAGAATTTACTCTACAATTGCAGAGTAAAAGAATTATAATTCAAAATATTTCCTGAAAAAAATTTAATGATCTAACTTATAGAGAGAAAAAAATGATCTCTGCGGAACGCTGTTAATTTTATACACGAGGTTTTCTTCCAACAAACCTAACCACGCTGCCAGTACCGATATGATAGTCGCCTTCGCCTAAATCAACTTCAGTTTCTTCCAACACCAGAAAATTATAGCCTTCGAAATCGGCAGCAATTTCATCTGTAGAGAACAGCATTCCTACGTCCTTTGGGCCACCAACTTTTGGATTGATTTTAACGTTGTGTAAGTTATTCTTACCAAAAGCTTCAAAAACGATCACCCCTCCAGGTTTAAGATAACTGCTTAGCTCTTTATGAAACGAAGACTTTTTCCCGGCTGCGAAGTGGGCATAAATTAATCCGATGGCGTCAAACGCTGCTGTTTCAAAGCTCAGTTGTTCCTGATCGCCCACGAGATACTTTATGGTCACATCATTTTCCTTCGCCAGTTCCAGCGCTTTCTCTTTCCCCTCTTCACTCAGGTCAAATGAAGTTACATCCCAGCCTAATTTTGCTGCAAAAACCCCGTTGCGGCCTTCTCCATCGGCCGGCATCAAAATCGCTCCCGGTTTAAGCTTTCGGAGCCATGCGGCAAAAAAATCATTGGGTTCTTTTCCATAGGCATAACCAGTTTGTTTGTAACGTTCATTCCAAAAGTTTTTGTAGTGCTCATCCCATGTGTTCATGTTTGTTAATATTAAAATTGTTCAAAAACCAATTGTTCATATACAGCGATGCCTGCGGTTGTTTCTGTAACAACAGTGTTTGCTACCATAGGCATGCGGGTTGCATTATCGCCGCAGGCAAAAACTCCTTTATTATTTTGCTGTTACAAAAGTAATTTGGGTACTAAGACAAGCGATAGGACAAAAATTTAGTTAAGCAGGATTTATTTGAAATTATGTCTGAATACCTCAGGCGAATAGCCAGTATGTTTTTTGAAAAAACGGATAAAGTAAGACACATCTTCATAGCCCAGGCGGTATGCCGTTTGATTAACCTGGTTGGATGTTGCCAGCAAACATCTTTTAGCTTCAAGGATAATTTGTCCGTTGATTAGTTCAGAACTGGTTTTGCCAAGCGCCGCTTTAACGACGGCATTTAACTGGTAAACAGAAAGATTAAGCATTTCTGCATATTGTGCAACCTGCTTGTGGGTAAAAATATGGACCTCTAAAAGTTCCAGAAACTTTTCAAGCCGTTCCTGCATATACAGGGTGGTTGTTTCGGTTGGCCTGCTGCTTTGCTGCCGGGTTAGTTCGATAAAGAAAATGCCCAGGTTAGCCTTGATCACCTCGTCATACCGCTCGTTTTTTTCAGTGAATTCCTGGAAAATATAGGTCAACAAGCCAAGTGGTTTTTTAAACCCTCCGGTGCTAAACTGATAATGGTTGGTATGACTGGCTTTGCGTAATAAATAGTTGAATGATTTATCGTTCGGAAAATAGAATTCATCACGAAATTGCAGGAGATACCCTGTGCTTGCTGCATTTAAAATAAGCTGATGCACCTGGCCCGGGCGGATGAAAAAAACAGACTGATTGGAAATAGTGTACGGTGTAAAATCGATATTATGGCTTCCCGAAGCATTTTCCAAAGCAAGGATATAATAGAAATCATGCCGGTGCAGCTCCTGTACCATGTCCTTTCCATCCAGCAAACTTTGAATATCGCGGATACTGAAGGCATCAGACAGGGCTGGCTCCTTTTGGCCTGCATTAAGATGTCTTACAGGGATGCTTTCCATTTATCCGTAAAACTAACAAAAAAAGATCTGCATCTTATTTAGTAAAGCATGTATGCCCTTTCGAGCATACATGCTTTAAAATGAACTAACTTTGTCACTTGCAGCTAAAATGCATGTGGCTTATAAACGTTTTTAATGCTGCCATCAGCATATAGTTCAAGAATAGCATAACCCGGAGGAGTTTCTTCGTAATACCCATCCCCGGCAGATTTCTCATCTCCCTTGCCCCACCAGAAACCGCTCATGGCGCCATTGCAAAAATATTGGGTGCCGTTATAAGAAGCCGTATCCAGCAGGTGGTTATGGCCGCTTAAACAAGCTTTTACCTTATCGCGGTGCTGATAGAACAACGCTTTCAGCTTTTTATAATCGGAGTGCATCCCTCCTTCCCAAAATGGCGTTACGCCTAATATCGGGTAATGCGACATCATTAAAACAGGCGTGTTTGCCGGTAATTGTTCCAGTTCCTTTTTTAACCAGTCAAACTGCTGGTCATCCAGTGTAATGGAAGGGTTGTTGCCATCTAAAATAATAAAATGCCAGCCCGATTTGCTGAAGCTATAATACCGGTTAGGGATGCCAAGGCGCTTTACCACATAATCCTTGCCGTACATAGCATCTGCATGATCCGGAGCGGCCCACCAGGTATCATGATTGCCAATGCAGCTATGCACTTCATATCCTTTCAGGTCTTTCATGCAATCATCCCATAAGTTCCACAATTCGGTAACGCGTTCGCGTTTTACATTATCATAGGATGCATCAAATATCGAATCGCCGCCATTCAGAAAAAAATCCACCTTTTCATTTTTGATCGTTTCAAGGCATTTTTTAAATTTCTGAGGGGCATCCAAATCGGGCCTTATATGCAC
The DNA here is from genome assembly GCF_042434235.1 of Mucilaginibacter angelicae. Lineage (NCBI taxonomy): Bacteria > Pseudomonadati > Bacteroidota > Sphingobacteriia > Sphingobacteriales > Sphingobacteriaceae > Mucilaginibacter > Mucilaginibacter angelicae. Next base: position 430,168 of record NZ_JBHLTS010000022.1, read on the forward strand.
ATCGGTAATATGGGCAATTTTTAATGCCGGCTTTGCTTTTACACTTTCTGCCGCGTTAGCAATGTTGCTGCTACGTGTAACCAATCCGGCTGCTGCCAGAATGCCCGCGCCTTTTAAAATTTCTCTTCTTTTCATATATCTATGATGATTAGAGGGCTTTACCAGCCCGGGTTTTGGGTTAAATTTTTATTGAGCAATAACTCTGTTGTTGGCAGCGGGAAGTAATAGTTTTTAGGATCGGTAAAGGTTTTAACCAATGTAGGGTTAACTACTACGTTACCACTGTTGCCATTACTTAGGTAAATATCCTTACCCACTACAAAGTACGATACATTAGGCAGCGTAGTGGCCGGCTTGGCTGTTACCAGACTTACGTCAGGCTGTCCGTCGCCATCCAGGTCAAAAGTACCCAGGCCCGGGAAATACATGCCTGTAAAAATTTGTGCCAGCAATGATCCGCTTTTCCAGCGCATAAGGTCGTCATAGCGGAAATTCTCGCAGGCCAGTTCAACCCGGCGTTCCCTGCGGATCTCAAGCAATACGTTTTGCAACGATCCGGATAAATTAGGGTAAGTAGCTGCCAATACAGGATCTACGGGTGTGCTCATGGTTAAATGCGGCATGCCTACCCTGTCGCGCAGCAGGTTTATGGACATGTCCAGGTCGCTTTGGCTAAAGCTGCCTGTTCCGGCACCTGCCAGTTCGGCTTTTGCTTCGGCGTAAATCAGCAACATTTCTGCATAACGGAATACAATACCTGCGTTATAGTTGGTATTGTAAGTAGGCGTTGCCGGATCATAATATTTGATCTGCTGGTAACCGGTTGGCGCGGGGCCTAATATACGTGCACCTTTTAAATCACCGTAAGTAACAGTAGGCGGCAAAACGGTTTGCGCCATCCGCGGATCACGGTTCGCGAACTCGTCCTTAATCATCTGTGTTGCATAACCCGCTGTAGATGTATAAGGCGTTCCGCTTTTGGTAAGGTAGCTATTTAACAAGCTTTTGGTCAAGCTTAAACCATAAGCCCTCATATTACCGTCAAGCGCGGTGGTAACGTGCAGGGTATTGCTATAATAGTAACCCAGTATCACCTCTGTATTCTGCGGATCGGTAGGTGCGTAAAACAAAAACAGGTTCAGATAATCCTTGTCTGGGCTGCCGGTACTATACAGTTTAAAGGTGCCGCTTTTTGTTACAGCAAGTGCTGCGTCATTAGCCGTTTGCAAAAATGGCTGCCAGCCGTCTATACCATGATATTTTCTGAAAGTACCTTCGTGCAGGCCTACACGGGCCTGCAAGGCAAGGGCTGTCCATTTGGTAATGGTTCCTGAAGGGCCGGTTGGATTAATATGGGCAGCTGCAAAGCTCAGGTCGGCCATTACCGAATCCATTACCAGTTTCCGGGGATCCCTGCCTTTGTATAATTCGCCATTATCATTAGGCAAAATGGTTGAACCGTACCATGGCACATCACCAAAGCGCTTTACCATATCAAAATAAAACCAGGCCCTGAAAAAACGAGCGACCCCAACATAATGGCTTTTTACAGCTTCGGAGGCATTGGCTTTCTGATAGTTTTGCAAAAAGTAATTCACCTGGCGAAGGTAAGTCCAGGTCCAGCCGGCCTGGCTGGCACTGGTAGGCAGGGTGAGCTGACCGGCAACAACCTTATTAAAAGGATTATTTTCATAATTATCGCTTTGCTGATCGCCCAAAGCAACAGTATTAATACCCGGCAAATAAGAATACAAGCCGTTACAATAAGTATTAAGGTCATTGGCATTGGCAAAAAAGTTTTGCTGCGTTAAGCTGGATACGGGGTACCTGTTTAAAAAATTATCTTTTTTGCAGGATGTTAATGATAAGCAGGTTACCATTACAAACAGTATGAGGATATGAATATTTTTCATTTTAATGAGGATAAACATGATGCATTAAAATTTAGCGTTAATACCGAACGAATAGCCGCGCTGGAAAGGATATACCTTACCGGCACCCCAGCTGCCACCCAATCCTTCAGGATCAAAACCTTGTGGCAGTTTGTCTGATTCCCAAAGGTCCTCACCGCTGAAATACAGCCTTAGGCGGTCAACACCTATTCTTTTAAATACAGGGAGGTTAAATGAATAGCCCACAGTTAAATTTTTAAGGCGGATGTAAGCAGCACTATAAGTATACCGTGTTTGTGGTACAGCGAGGTCAACCCAGGCACCGTCATCGCCTGCACGCCAGCCTTTCAGGCTTGGGTAAAATGCGTTAGGGTTTTGAGGGGTCCAGGTATTGCCCACAATGTTCTTGTACACATTATCCCATGGGGCAAAAAAGCTGCTCCAGTAATAACCGCTGGTACCCGGCCAGAAAGATTCTTTGCCTACACCCTGGAAATAAATACTGAAATCGAAGTTATTCCATGCAAAATTACCGCCGAAACCAAAGTTATAACGAGGGGTTGTATTGCCTATCACATGCGCATCGCCGGAATTACCGATGGTACCATCACCGTAATCAATTTTACCATCGTGGTTCAAATCGGCATATTGCAGTTCACCTGCTTTGTTCCAGGCATAATAACCCTGCAATTTCGACTGGTTTGGTGCGGCCTGTGCAGCGGCATCTGTCTGGAAGATTCCCAGGGTAGTTAAGCCCATAATATCGCCAACATGTTCCCCTACGTAGTAATCACCGCCAAACCAAAATTTGTTAGGATTATTATAACGGGTTATTTCTGTTTGCGCATCCCATACATTGGCACGCAAGCCAAATACAAAAGGTTTGCCCGCCAATAAAAACTGATCGTTATAAGTCAGGTTTAATTCCCAACCCTGCGTACGCAGATCGGCAGCGTTTTCCTGAGGCTGTGTGGCGCCCAGCACTGCAGGAAGCTGAAAACCTTTGGTGATCATGTTTTTGGTATCGCGCTGGTACCAGTCAAATGTTGCATTCAGTTTGCCAAACAGCGTAATATCAATTCCGGCATCTTTGCTGTATACTTTTTCCCAGGTTAAAGCAGGTGAAACCAGGGTAGCAGGGTAAACTGCCGTTGGCTGTGAACCTCCTAATATATTGCCTATCTTACCGGAACTCAGGGTAGAGATAAAATCATAGTTGCCCAAACTTTGATCATTACCTAACGAACCATACGAGGCGCGTAATTTCAGGTTATTAACAACTCCTGTTAAACCTTTAAAAAACGGCTCTTCAGATACCCGCCAGCCTGCCGATGCGGATGGAAAGAAGGCATAATGATCATTAATCGGGAAACGTGATGAACCATCATAGCGACCATCTAACTCCAAAAGATATTTGTTATCATATGAATAATTCAGGCGTGAAAAAACACCCCTTACTGCCCATTGATAGCCATTGCCCTGAACCGAGGGAGTAGCGCCGGTAGTTACATCAAGATAACCAACCTGGTCGCTGATGAGGTCATTGTTCTGGGCCGAAAAATAATTGTATTTATTCAGCTCCTGGTTATAACCAACCATTCCTTTAAAGTAATGCTTCCCAAAGCTTTTTTCATATTCGGTATACAGGTTAACGGCCTGATACGAATTATCATCTGAATAAGCAGAAGCATCGCTATGGCCAGCATAGGATATCGGTTGATTAGGGCCGGTTTCATAAGGCAGCGCAACGTGATAAACCTGGTTGTAATCGTTGGTTGACCTGAAAGTATAGTCGCCCTTAACCCGCCAGGTGTTATTAAACCATGATGTAGTAAAACCAATTGTATTTTGGGGCTGATTGGTAACGGTATTGCCACGGCCGCCACTTTCCAAAAAGCCAAGGTATGTTCCATCTGAGGTATAAGAACCATCGGGATTTTTAGGAACCGACAATGAATTTGAGCGGCCAATCTGGTGATACAAATCGCCCGATGTCCAATCTGAGGTCCATAAAGAAGGATAATTGTAAATTGTGCGGTTATAGGCTGTATTGGTATAAATGTGCAACCAGTCGTTAACCTTAAAATCAAGTTTTGCCCGCATGTTAATCCGGTCATAATGATCCGGGTTATAACGGAACACACCATTTTGCCTGTTGTAATCTGCCGAAACATAATAGGTGATCCTATCGCTGCCGCCGCTCACACTCAAATTATGGGTTTGGCTAATGTTATCAGGTTTATACAACTCATTAAACCAGTTAGTAGCTCCGAAATAATCATAAGCATTCGGGTTAGTCGGGTCAACAATAGTTGCCGGCAGGCTTGGGTTTTTCGAGCGTTCCTGAGCATAATCAACGGCCGCAGTATTATACAAGTTTACACCATAATAAGCAGCATATGCCTGGTTTTTAAAATCGATAACAGTTGCCGGATCAGTTACAACATCGGGCAGGTTAGTGATTTTATGGATAGCAATGTTTGAACTATAGCTTACTTTGGCTGCGCCATTACCTTGTTTTGAGCCGGTTTTGGTGGTGATCAGGATTACACCGAATGCTGCCCTCGAGCCATAAACTGCCGCTGCGGCCGCATCTTTTAATACGGTTGCGCTGGCCACATCATCAGGGTTAATATTGTTGATATCGGTAGTAACGCCATCTACCAATACCAGCGGGCTTCCTCCGTTAATAGAAGTAAAGCCACGGATATTAAAAGAAGGAGCCCTACCCGGCTGTCCATCAGACGAGGTTACATTCAATCCTGCTAACTGGCCCTGCAAACCACGCCCCGCATTGGGTATGGGCCTGTCTTCTAAAACACTTCCACTCACCGTAGCAACTGCCCCGGTAAGGTTTACCTTTTTCTGGCTGCCATAACCTACAACAACTACATCATTCAATTTCGATTGATCCATTTCAAGCGCAAGATTAACCTCCTGCTGCCCGTTAACAATCACTTCCTTTTTCTTAAAGCCTACAAAAGTGAAAACGATAACCTCGTTGCTTTCCGCAATAATCCTGTAAAAACCGTTTGCATCCGTGGCTGTATGTTTTGAGGTACCTTTAATGCTGATATTAACACCCGGCAACGGGAGGCCTTTATCGTCTGTTACTTTACCGGTAATGGTTTGCATCCAGGGTAAAATGGTTGTTGATGCCGGCTTTTCGTCAATCACGATGGTATTATCAGTGATGGTATAAACCAGCGACAGATCTTTAAAAATCAGATCAAGGGCCTGTTGGATTGTTCCGTTTTGAAGATTGATACTTACTGCGCCGGCATGTTTAAGCAGTTTGCTCTCATACCAGAATGCATAACCGCTTTGTTTTTTGATCTTGCTGATAACTCTTTCAACAGAGGTATTCTTTTCCGATAAATTTATATTTTGCGCATAGGTACTGGCCGACGCTTTGAGGCAAATAAAAATTATTAAGAACATCGTAATTTTCATAATCATGAAAATTTTAATTAATTGTCTTCGATTAATACGCAGAAGACCGGGGAGCGTATAAAAATTCATACTTTTGTTTCGTTTGGGTTTAATGTATAAATGTCTGTCACAAGATTTTTTTCGCTTCGGCGAGAGGTGAACCCAGCATCCGCCGGCAGTGTTCCAGCACTTCCGGCTTTTTTATGAGTTCCCTGAAAAGTGATTATTTCTCCATATCAATTCATTAAGGGTTAAAGATTTAGTTATTGTTTAACGATAAGCCGCTTACCTTCCAGCGAAAACCGGATATGGGTAAGGGTTAATATTTTTAACAGTTCGGACAGGTTTGATTTCCTGGAGATGGATCCGGTAAACAAGCGGCCCGAAGGCTGCCCCTGGTATTCCACATCCACATCGTACCACCTGGATACCATGCGCATGATGGTTTTGATATCAGCCTCTGAAAAAGAGGTTATCCCGTTTTTCCAGTCTACCGCGTCATCCACGTTGGCAGGTATAATTATAATATCTTCACCGGATATAGCCTGCTGGTGGGGTTTTAAAAACATAGTTGTTGGACCGTTAGTAATTTCCACCGATCCCTCCAGCAAAGTTGTTATAATATGGCCTTCTTCAGGATAGGCCATCACATTGAAATGAGTACCCAAAACAGTGATAGTTTGGCCACCCGTGATCACCGTAAACGGCTTATGCTTATCCTTGGTCACCTCAAAATAAACCTCTCCGGTAGTTTCTACATTTCGCTTATTGGCCGAAAAAGCAACAGGAAAACGGATAGATGAAGCGGCGTTAAGCCAAGCCTGAGTCCCATCAGGCAGGATAACTTTATATTCGCCTCCGCGCGGCGTTGTGATAGTATTAAATTCGGGAGCTTTATCAACGGTTTCGGCCGGCTGACTGGCATTATCGCCCATCAGGTAAGAAATGAGCCCGCTGCCCGCTTTTTGTATGGTTGTAGCCCCCTGCTGTGCCAGGTTGCCGTTTTGAGCATTGTTCAACGTAATTTGCTTGCCATTTGCCAATGTCAGCACTGCTTTGTTGCTGCCCGGGCCAACATCATTTTTAACAAGGGCTATTGGTGTGCTGGTTTGTTTTGCCGGTTTTAAATAAAAGTAGGTTCCGATACTAAGTACCACCAGGATAGTTGCCGCTGCTGCAATGTAACGTGTAAAAAAGTGCATACGCCTAACCGGGGTTACTGGCATACCCTCATTCATTTTCATGCGGATATTTTGCAGCATCAATTGTTGTAATGCCTGTTCCTGTTCGGCATTCAGTGTAAATGAGGTATCCTGAGCTAATCTTTTATAATATTCCTCTAACAGGGCTTGCTCCTGGGCTGTTGCTTTCCCTGAGATGTACTTATCAATTAGTTCAAAAAAAATAGATTGTTCCATGCTGCTTTGATATTAAGTACCAAAAACATGGGCACACCCTACGGTAAAAATGATTTTTTTGTAAAAAGATTTAATTAGCTAAACACAGTGCATAATAACAGCCACACAAGTGCTCACAGTTAAACCATTGCGGATATGGTTTAAGGATTTTGACAATCGCTTTTCAACTGTTTTTTCGGAGATGCCTAACTGAAAGGCGATTTGTTTGTAGGTTAAGTTTTCTTCCCGGCTCAGATGGTAAGCTTCCCGGCAATCCAAAGGCAGGGTATTGATCAGCCGGTTTAATAAGGCTTGTTGTTCTTTATACAACAGGGGGTTATCATGGATGATCTCTACGGTAACCTGTGCAAGACGCTCATAAAAGGCATCGTTTACTTTTTGTTCCCTGATTGACTTAAATACCGCAAAGCGCACCGCCTGCTGCAGGTAAGCTTTTAAATTTTGGATCTCTACTTCGGTACGTCGCTGCCAGATACTGATAAATACATTTTGAACAATATCTTTAGCCAGCTCATCATTGCCAAGTACGCTATTGGCGTTATTATACAAAAGCTTCCAATACCTCAGGTAGATTTTGGTGAAAGCATCTTCCTGGCCTTCCTTTAATAAGGAAATCAATTCTGGATCAGTAAGATTCTGTAACGCTGCCATTTCAGTACAAAGAAAAGAGAGATATATTACCTTACTGTTAAATGAAGCAAGCAATTACCAATATTTCTGTCAATGGGATCTTCCATTTTAATAGATATTAAAAATTTTAAAAGCCCGCATCCTGACTTTTCTCACCTGCCGATACTTGAAAATTGCTTCCGGCAACCCTCAACTTCCCCCTTTCTTACGCGGATAAACCGTATCAGATAAAAAAAATTTAATTTTTTTTTCCGTTAAAACAGCCCCTGCAGCCATGAAGTGCCATTGTGGATCAAGCGTATCGAAAGCATTGTATCTTGCTTTTAATCAATAGTTTACAATAAATTTGTTTTATCAAACCAATTATCCGGCATCTTCCTTGAAACAACAGTAAGACCGTATGCTAAGCAAAAAAAAGCCGGGCCCGACAGCCCGTAAACGGCTTGTTTTTATGGCCTTACGCCGGATAAAACCATTGTAAACTAAAAAGCTAATTTATGAACAACAAACCAAAAACTACCTTTGCAACCCTGTTGGGCCTGGCGCTTTTTGCGGCCGTATTTTTCACTTATTGTACCAAAAAACAGGTTTCGCCGGCTGCACCAGGAAATGATGCCGCCACAGCTAAATTACAAACTCAGGCTACCGGCTTTATCCATCCAGGTATTCTCAACACCCAGCAAACCCTTGCTTATGCGGCCCAGCAAGCCAACTCAAACGATGCCAACCGGCTGGCTGCTTACCAGTTTGTGCTTAACTATTGCAACAACCACAGTCCCAGCGGCGCTTACAAGGCTACAGTACAAGTAGCCGGCGGCGTTACCACGCCTGATGAAATTGCTTTTAAAGGCGATGCCCTGCTCAGCTATGCCCTGGCGCTGCGCTGGTCAAAAACAGGCACCGCATCTTACGCAACTACTGTAAAACAAATCCTTGATGGCTGGGCCAGTCATTTCCAAAACTTCAGCGTAACCGGCTCACAGCCTAACCAGGCTTCGCTTGAGGCTTCATGGGCTGCGCCTACCTTTGCTGCTGCTGCCGAAATTATCAAATATTACATCCCGGCCAGCGGCGTTGGCGGCGGCTGGACTACTGCCGAAAACACCCAGTTTGTAAACTTTCTGAACAACATGAAAGATAATTACATCAATAACGTGCCCAACTTTAACAACAACTGGAACGTATCTGCAGGCTATGCTAAAATGGCTATCGGTGTATTTGAAGACAGCCAAACCGTATACCAGAACGGTATTACAGATGTAAAAACCGTGCTGCCAAACGTAATCGCTTCTGATGGTTCGATGAATGGTGAAATCTGCGGCTCGCACAACGATTACGTGCATTACCAGTACACCCTTACCGGCCTAAGCTATGCTGCTAACATTGCCGGTATCCAGGGCGATCTGTCTATCTACTCGGCCAGCAGCAGCCGTCTGTTAACCGGGTTTAACTACCAGTACAAACTGATGCACGGCACCGTTTCGCCGCCATGCTCACCTAACGGCAATGTAAACAACCCTATCTGGCCGGGCATTGAGGTGGCCAACCGTCATTACAACACTACCGAAACCAGTTATATTGCCAGCAATTATGTGTGCGACACTAATGGTTTACCTAATGGCGATATCGGTTTTCTGTGCTGGACAAACTATACCCACAATAACGTACCGACTACCTTTTAAAGGGGTACACGCTTAATAAATCATTTTCCACAAACCGCTCCGGTTATATGGCTCATACCATTTAACGGAGCGGTTTTAGGCTTTCTGCGGATGACAATCTGCAATGTGCATCTGACATAATAGCCAGATGTTGAGCCTAAAACAGACAAAAGGACGTGAAATGGTTCGCAATAAATCATCTTTTAAATTGGGAATGTAATTTGAGGCCTGCTTTTTGAAAGGATTATTATGGATAGCTATTCAGCTACAATTATCAATGCTGTTGATAAAGTAAAGACAGCAGTTGTAAAGATTGAGATTTTTAGTAATGTGAACGGGAAAGAGCAGGCTGCCGGAACGGGATCAGGGTTTTTATTTTCTTCGGATGGGTATCTGTTTACCAATAGCCATGTAATACACAACGCCAAAAAGATTTCGGTAAAGATGCATGACGGTACTAACCACCCGGCCGAACTTATTGGCGAGGATCAGGACACCGACTTAGCCATTCTTAAGATCAGCGGTGCAGAATTTACACCTGTTAAATTCGGGGATGCAGATCAGCTCCGGATCGGTCAGCTGGTTATTGCCATTGGCAACCCTTTAGGATTTCAACATACCGTAACAGTCGGCGTAGTTAGTGCACTGGGCCGCACATTGGAAGGCCAGGCTGGCCGCCTGATGGATAGCATGATCCAAACGGATGCTGCACTGAACCCAGGAAATTCAGGCGGGCCATTAGTAAACGGCGATGGTGAAGTTGTGGGTGTAAACACTGCTGTGATCAGGGGGGCACAGGGGATTTGTTTTGCCATCAGCATTAACACCGCCAAGGATATCGCCAATCAGCTTATCAGATTTGGCAAAGTAAAAAGAGCGTACCTGGGGGTGGTGATGCAACAGATAGACCTTGTCCCGAAGCTTCGCGCAATTCACGAGGTACCAAATAAACAGGCATTGTTTGTTTCGGAAGTAGCTGTGGACAGCCCTGCTGCTAAAGCCGGGATCCTTAGCGGGGATATTATTTATTCCTTCAACAACCAGCCAGTTGAAACGTCGGATGGTCTTTTTAAGATGCTTACCGAAGATAAAATAGGTCAGTTCCAATATATCGGGATCCTTAGGAATAGTTATAAAACCGAGTTCAGGATAACGCCGGTGCAAAAGAACTAATGTTACAATTTATTGGTTGCAAGAGACAGATTATCAAGGATACTGAGTAACCAAAGGAATTTTGCCCCATGATTTTAATTCGGCAGTTAAGATTGGGAAACGCGGGCCGGTTCCACCTAATTCACCGCAGGCTTTGCTAAAAACAACCTGTTTAATTTTATGGTGCCTGATAACGTATGAACAAAGGATGCAAGGTTCAACGTTGGAGTAAAGTATGGTATCTTCACAACTCCCGTGATCATTAATCGCGTTCAGGATGGCTAATGTTTCAGCATGCCGGGTGATATCCTTTAACCTGCGGCTCTGTTCAAAAGCTTCGGCTATAATAACGCCATCTTTAACAATAACACATCCCACAGGGCTTTCGCCTTCGGCAGCGGCCTGTTGGGCTAATTGAAGACAGCGTTGCATAAATGGTTCGTGATTGCTCATAGGGTTTAAATGTATTTGCAAAAATAAGGCATGCCATTAGTGACTATACTATGGCATGCCTTATTTTTTACCGTTTAGTTTTTACTTTACTGTTTTTTTATCCAGGAACTGCCTGATAGTTGCAGCTATTTCATTACCGTGACTTTCCAGTGCAAAATGGCCGGCATCATATAAATGATATTCCAGGTTTTTAACATCTTTTTTGAAAGCTTCGGCACCCGCTACCGGGAATATATAATCGTTTTTACCGTAAACGATCAGCATTTCGGGATTGTGTGTACGTAAGTATTCCTGCCATTTAGGATATAGATCCACATTGGTACGGTAATCATAGAAAAGATCAAGCTGGATCTGTCCGTTTTCCGGCCTTTCGAGGTGACGCAAATCTATTTCCCAGTTATCAGGACTAATAAGACTTGTATCAGCTACGCCATGAGTGTATTGCCATTTCAGGCCGTTGGCATCATGGAAAGTTCTTAAAGTGGCTTCTGCTGTTTTATCGTTATGGTCTTTCCAGTAAGCTTTAATCGGGTCCCAGAATGCTTCCAGACCTTCGTCATAAGCACATCCATTTTGCACAATCAGGGTTTCCACACGTTCGGGATTAGCCGAAGCAATACGCCAGCCAACAGGTGCGCCGTAATCCATCAGGTATAAACTGTATTTGCTAATCTGGAGCTGGCTCAGGAGTTCGGTAACAATTGCAGCAAAATTTTCAAAGGTATAGGCAAAATCAGCAATTGGAGGCTGCTCACTTCTACCATAACCAGGATAGTCGGGTGCGATCAGGTGGTACTTGTCGGACAGATCATTAATAAGATTTCTGAACATGTGCGACGAACTTGGATAGCCATGCAGTAATACCAATACAGGTGCATCTTTGGGCCCTGCTTCGCGATAGAAGATGTTCACACCATTGATGTTAATGAAGTGATGTTGTGTTTGATTTTTCATGTTATTTAATTTAAAATTGTTTATTCATTATTACCGAACGTTCGGTAAATATAGATTATATAAAAATCCATTTCAATTAACCGCATTATTGATCATATTTCAATCATGCAGCTAATAGTTCCGGGACCCTATCAAGACTGTTTTTAAAATAACTATTGTCGCCGGTAGCCCCTGTTAATACAAGCGAGCCCTGGATTGTCAGGTTAATAAGCTTTGCGTTCTGCCTCGCTTTGTCCGCCGATATGCCCAGATCTATTGCAATATCCGTAAAACCATCGGCCAGCAGGTTAAAGCAATTGGTAACACCTTCTTTAAATGCATCGGCATCTGTACCTACCGATAATGTTCTGAGCAGGCAATTATTAGCGCCGCCATTGTACAACTCGTCAATGGCGTTAATCATCTTTTTTAGCCTGGCTGTTGCAGGTACATTTTTGTTTGCCGATTCGGCTACGATACACTGCAAAATCCATTGTTCCACAATTTCCAAAGCATGTTTGGCCATCTCCTTTTTACCGTTAGGGAACCGGTGATATAAGCTGGCTTTTTTTAACCCGGTAGCCTTGGCCAGGGCCTCCATCGATGCACCATCGTACCCCAACTCGCTGAAAGTTTTAAACAGCTTCAGGTCTACATTTTCAGAGTTAACTTTTTGAGTGCGCATATTTTAGAATTATCTGTATTCGTTATCTTCTTTTGAATTACAATTCAAATATACCGAACGTTTGGTAAAATAAAAATAAATATTAAACTATCCCCGAAAACCACCACTGATTCCATAAAAAATACCACTAAGTAGTATGGCCCTTATCTCAAAAAGCTGAAAACCGCGTGCCTTATAGCCATAAAAAACGCCGGGTTGTAATGCCCGGCGCCTCTTACTTTTTTATAGCATCCTGATGAAGAGGAAGGTCTGAAAAATAATTATTTACCTATCCGGTACAGGTTACCATTATCGGTAACACCGTATAATGCTCCATCTTTACCGGTAACTAATGAACGCCAGCGTTCGTTTTTATCTTTCAACAGGCGCTCCTCGGCCACCACTTTGTTATTTTTGATGACAAGCCTGGCAATATGCGAGCCGCCGAGCGCTCCTACAAATAAATTATTTTTCCATTCAGGGATCAGGTTGCCGGTATAAAAAGTGATGCCACATGGCGAGATACTCGGGTCCCAATAATATATAGGCTGCGTCACGCCTTCTTTTTGCTGTATGCCATCTCCTACCTTTTTGCCGCTGTATTCAATGCCATAGGTTACCACAGGCCAGCCATAGTTTTTCCCGGCATGGATGATATTGATCTCATCGCCCCCGCGGGGGCCAAATTCGGCCTCCCATAACTCGCCGGTTACGGGGTTGGTAGTCATACCTTCAGGGTTTCTTAAACCATAGGCATAAATTTCGGGCAATACGCCGCTTTTATCTGCAAACGGACCACCGGGAACAGCTTTTCCATCGCGGGTAATATGAACAACCTTACCTACTGCGGCACCCAAATCCTGTGCTTTCATGCGGATATCATCGGCGCCATGCTCACCTGTGCTTACAAACAAATTACCCTGTTTATCAAATACAACGCGCGAGCCAAACTGCAAATGCCCGTTGTAGGCCGGTTTGGCATGATATATTACCTGTACATTTTCAAGTTTGCTATCATCGGCCGATAGCTTCCCTTTAGCTACAGCAAGCTGGAAACCGCCTTCAACCTGTTCAGAATAAGTCCAGAATAAAGTCCTGTTTTTTGCAAAAGAAGAATCAAAATTCACATCCAGTAAACCGCCCTGGCCGCCAACAGCTATAGCTGGCAACCCTTCAATATCTTTATCGAAACTTCCGTCGGCTTTTAATATCCGCATGCTACCACCTTTTTCGGTGATCAGGAAACGGCCATCAGGCAGGCAACGCAAAGCCCATGGTGATTTAAGCTGATGATTGATCACGTTAACGCTAAGCTTTGTTTTGGTTTGAATAGCACCAATGCGGGTTTGCCCGGCAAAAGCAGGTTTATATTCGCTGTTGGCTTTCTGTGTTTCAACTGCGGGCAGCGACTGCGCATTTACCCGGCTTACTAAAGTGCCAAGGCCTATTGCAGCAAGCAAAATCGATTTATTAGTAATTGACATAGGGTTGCTTATAATTTTCAAGTACAAACATATATTTTAAACTAAAGTTCTGTTGATATCTGCTACGTGGTATCAAACTTTTTACGATCCGGTCATTTAAAACAACAACAGTTATTTACCGACAGGTATTGCCTGCTCAAAACACATTAAGCCGATCTTACTATTTCGGGCTTATGCCGCACCTATTTAACCCTCTTCCAAACCTCGTTATAGCCATTGTTTAATCCGTTTATATACATTAATGAGTCGGCAACTTTATATTTAAACGTGTTTCGGACGCCTAAAAAACCACTATAACCTATACCGGCTGTATGTATGGTTTCGGTATATACATCATCATATACGGTGTAATTTCCAGCCATAGCGGCACTCATCAGGCTCGCCCCATATTTGACATCAAGTATTACAAACTTATCGTTACTGATCATTTTGTACCTGGTTATCCCTGGCTGATTAGCATAACTGGAGTCTAATAATCCCCGGCTATTTAAAATTTGCCAGGTTCCTATAATGCTATTCTTGTTGCTTACTACTTTTTTTGTAGTTAAACAGGCCGAAAGCACAACCGTGCAAATACTTAAAAGGATAATAGATAAAATGCTTAATTTCTTCATGGTGTTGGTTTTTAGGTTAAACAGGTCAATTATATACATGAAGAATTTAGCGGAGCCATCGCGTGTCACATCAATGGTTGCTTTTAGCCTTTCGGGCAAATCTGCGGCTTCTTCATAAGCATCCTGACCAAGCGCAGAAAAAATGAGTTTGACAGTGTAACTCCTGGGCATCACTTCGCCCGCTTCAATACGCTGAAGTGTTCGCACGCTCAGGTTACATTTTTCAACAAGTTCTTCCTGGGTTAGGCCTTTGGCTTTTCTGAGTTTCGCAATCTTTTTACCTAAATTGGGCTGTTGCATATCCAATAAATTCTGTGACAATGATAAAGTTTAGGCTCACAAGGTACAATAAATACACCTGTATTTATAGCCGACATTAACCCGACTTTCTTATTTCGGGCTTATGTCACTCAGATTATCCAAGTTTTTTCATTGCCTCCTGAGCTACCACTTGCCCGGATATAATAGCCGGCGGCACACCCGGGCCCGGCACCGTAAGCTGTCCGGTATATAACAGGTTATTGATATTTTTAGCCCGCATGGCAGGTTTAAAGAAGGCAGTTTGGGCAAGGGTATTAGCCAAACCATAGGCATTGCCTTTAAACGAATGATAATCTGCCTTGAAATCATTGAGCGCATAACTTCGTTTCACTACAATCGAATCCCTGATATCCTGCCCCGTAATGTGAGCGAACCTGTCCATCATCAGGTCAAAATATTTTTCACGGATGGTTCCATCGTCATTTAATCCCGGAGCTACAGGCATCAGGAAAAACAGGTTCTCACCGCCTTCAGGGGCTACGGTACTATCTGTTTTTGAACTGCAGCATACATAAAACAGCGGACTGGAGGGCCATTGTGGCTCGGTATAGATCTCTTTGGCATGAAGCTCAAAATCCACATCAAAAAATAAATTATGATGTTGTATCCCATCCACTTTTTTGTTGGTGCCGATATAGAAAAGCAAACTGGATGGCGACATGGTACGGCTATTCCAGTACTTAGCGGTGTAATTACGATGGGGTTTATCGATTAAGTGCTGGTCAACATGCTCATAGTCGGCCCCTGCAATTACCATATCGGCGGTAAACACACCATTATTGGTTTGGATGCTATCAACCTGTTTATCCTTTATACTGATTTTTGTAACCTCTGTATCGAGTTTAATCTCTACCCCCATTTCGGTAGCGAGGCTCACCATGGCTTTTACAATCTCGTTCATACCGCCCATAGGGTACCAGGTACCCAGCGCCAGATCGGCATAGTTCATCATGCTGTACATGGCAGGGGTATTTTGAGGCGTAGCACCTAAAAATAATACCGGAAACTCGAGCAATTTAATCAGTTTAGGGTTTCTAAAATACTTTCGCACATGGCTGCTCATGCTGGTAAGCAACTGAATGCTGAAGCTTTTTTTGATCAGGTTAAAATCGATGAATTCGGTAATGGAATGCGAGGGGCGGAACACATATTCGCCCATGCCTACTTTATATTTGTACGCTGCCTGGGCCAAAAATTCACGTAATGCCGGGCTGCTGCCGGGTTCAGTTTGTTCAAACAGGGTTTCAAGTGCTGCCAGATCCGCAGGTACATCAAGTATTTCATTTTTGCTGTAATAAACCCGATACCCGGGATCGAGTCTTTTTAATTGATAATAATCAGCGATTTTTTTGCCGAACAGCGCAAAAAAGTTTTCAAACACATCGGGCATCCAGTACCAGCTTGGCCCCATATCAAACCTGAAGCCAGCCTGCTCCCAAACCCGGGCGCGGCCGCCGGGCTGATCGTTTTTCTCCAGTATGGTAACCTTATAACCTTCTTTAGCCAAAACACAGGCTGCCGATAAACCCGCAAAGCCCGAACCGATAACAATAATATGCTTGTTGCTGCCCATGTTTAATGTGAAGCCCAAGGTAAGAAAATTGTTTTGGTGCCATTAAAAAACAATACCGCTTTGAATTTGTACTTTTGAAAATGACCATGCGAGTGCCGATGATGAACTTGTACGATGAAACTTGTTTTGAATGCAGTAAACTGATAACTAAGCAATACAGCACTTCCTTTAGTCTCGGCATTAAAACTTTCGATAAAAATTTCCGATACCCCATTTATGCCATTTATGGCTTTGTGCGCTATGCTGATGAAATTGTAGATACCTTTCATGGTTACGATCAGCAGCAACTGATCAGCAGGTTTGAGCAGGAAACTTTCAAAGCTATTAAAGAGGGCATCAGCACTAACCCCGTGATCCATTCATTTCAGCAGGTGGTTAACAAGTATGGTATTGATCATGAACTGATCATGGCTTTCCTGAAATCAATGCAAATGGATCTGGATAACAAGGCCCACGATAAGGATAGTTATCAAGCTTATATCTATGGTTCGGCAGAGGTAATCGGGTTAATGTGCCTGCGTGTTTTTACAAATGACGAAGTTTTGTATCAATCGTTGATTCCAAAAGCGAGGAGCCTGGGAGCAGCATTCCAGAAAGTTAATTTTTTGCGCGATGTTAAGGCCGATTATACCGAACGCGGCCGCACATATTTTCCGGGGATTGATTTTAATAATTTTACCGAACAGGATAAGCTTGCCATTGAAGCCGAAATTAAACATGATTTTGACGAGGCTTTTGAGGGGATAAAGCGACTACCGGTTGGCACAAGGCTTGGAGTTTATATTGCATATATTTACTACCTGCAGCTGTTCAAAAAAATAAGCTACACCCCTGCCAGTGTAATATTGCAAAAACGTATCAGGGTATCTGATGCCCGCAAAATGAGTTTGTATATCAAGGCTGTTCTGCAGCAAAAATTAAACGTTATTTAATGTTCAAAAAGATATTTTTTACAGTCAATTTATTGGCGCTGATATTCATGTTGCAATCGGTTAAGGCTGAGGAGCCTAATTTGAAAATGCTGCGTAAACAAATGGTGATGGCTATTGATAAAAGCAAAACCACCGATTCATTATATAGCAGCCTCGATAATATCAAAGATAAAAGCGGTATCGTGAACGGTTTTATAGGCGCACTGCTTGCCTTAAAAGCTAAACATGCCTGGAACCCCTATTCTAAAATAAAATACATTAACAGATCGGAAAAGGTTTTTAAACAGGCAGTAGCGGCCGATCCGCATAATATCGAGATCAGGTTCATGCGTTTTTCCATCGAGCATAATGTGCCATCCATTCTCGGTTTTAATAAAGATCTTGTAGCCGACAGTGAAGATATTATAGCGCAACTGGATAAAAAGAACTATGGTTCGGCCGATAAGGAGCTGACCATAGCGATCATCAAATTCCTGATCCATTCCAAAAGATGTACACCTGCCCAAAACCAGGTACTTAATAAACACTTAACCGAACTTACGTGAGATACACCTATTTGCTGATCAACCTGCTAACGGTATTTTTTCCCGTTGTGCTTTCGTTTGACAAAAAGGTGGAGTTTCACAAAAGCTGGAAATTTATATGGCCGGGCATGGCCATTACCGGTTTGTTTTTTTTGTTTTGGGATGTACTTTTTACCATTAAAGGTGTTTGGTCATTTAACCCGCTTTACGTTATAGGGGTCCGTTTTTGGGGCTTGCCGCTTGAAGAGGTGATGTTTTTTTTAACAGTTCCCTTTGCCTGCATATTTATTTATGCCTGCCTTAATTACTATGTTAAATGGCTGATGCCCTTCAGGCTTACCAGTATCATAAGCAGTATGGTAATACTGCTGAGCGTGCTGATGCTGATATTTTATCATGGCCGGCTTTATACTGTGGTTACCTTTGGATTGCTGTTGATATTAGTGCTGCTAATCCAATATGTTTTTAAGGCTGAATGGCTTAATCGTTATTACCTAACATATATTGTGGCGCTTGTACCTTTTTACATAGTGAACGGCATATTAACCTCAATCCCAATTGTGCTGTATAACAATGCCGAAAACATTGGGAAACGGGTGGGTACTATCCCTTTTGAAGATCATTTTTACCTGATGGCTTTATTGCTGATGAATATTAGTTTCTTTGAATATTTTAAACTACGGAAATTAAACCAATGAGCGAGCTGCCTATATACACTAAATCGCAACTGGCTTTACGCAATGGCCAGGATAAGCCCCAGATTTGGGTGGCCTACAAAGGCGATATCTATGATGTAACCGAAAGCCGCCTGTGGCGCAATGGCAAACACTATGAGCACTGGGCCGGGCAGGACCTTACAGATGAGCTCGCCGACGCGCCGCATACCGAAACAGTATTTGAAAAGTTTGAAAAGATAGGAAAACTAAGCCCCGCATAATTTCATTACGCGGGGCTTAAATATTTTAAGGTTCTCTCCTTTAGAGAGGATTTAGGTAAGGCTCTTACAATTCAAATTTAGCCAGGCCGACAAACTCCTGGATGCGACCAGCTATTTCTTCTTCGCTGAGGTTTCTTAACCTTTCTGAGCCAAATTTTTCAACACAGAATGAAGCAAGGGCCGAACCAAAAATGATGGCATTTTTCATGTTGTTGAAGTTAACGGTACCTACTTTAGCCATATAGCCAATAAAGCCGCCTGCAAAAGTATCACCTGCGCCTGTGGGGTCAAATACTTCGGCTAAGGGAAGGGCCGGGGCACTGAAAATTTTATCTTCATGGAACAACAAAGCACCGTGCTCACCTTTTTTAATGATGAGGTATTTTGGCCCCATAGTTAATATTTTGCGCGCAGCTTTAACCAGCGAAAACTCACCTGATAGCTGACGTGCTTCGGCATCATTAATGGTCAAAACATCAACCATTTGGATAGTTTTTAACAGCTCTTCGAGGGCAATGTCCATCCAAAAGTTCATGGTATCCATTACAATGAGTTTAGGGCGGTTTTTAAGGCGTGCTATAACCGTTTGCTGCACCTGCGGAGAAAGATTGCCCAGCATCAGGTATTCGCAATCCTGGTAGCTGTCCGGGATGATTGGATCAAAAGCTTCCAATACATTGAGCTCGGTTATTAGGGTATCGCGGCTGTTCATATCGTTGTGGTAACGTCCGCTCCAGAAAAATGATTTTTCGCCCTGTTTTATCTGCAGGCCTTCGGTATTAATGTTGTGTTTTTGCAGATCCTCAATTTCATGCTGAGGAAAGTCGTCGCCAACAACGGCAACAATTTTTATTTTATCATAAAAGTAAGAAGCGCCCAAACTTGCAAAGGTTGCAGAGCCGCCTACTATTTTATCGGTTTTACCAAAAGGGGTTTCAATGGCATCAAACGCCACAGTGCCAATAACTAACAAACTCATGTAAAGATATTTATATTTTTTCGCCGCAAATATTGTGAAAATTAAGGGATAATCATTCATCGGGATCTATTTGTAACGCCAATTTTCATCTGCGAAAGCATAATTTAAGCAGCTTTAATGAATCCAGCATCGAAAAAAAGGAGATTTGATGAGAAATTTGCCAGCTGTAAAAAAATCCGCAATACATCTCAACACATAAATACCACATAATCAGCTATAAAAAAGACAGATGAAAAATATTTCAACTTTTTTTGAATAAAAATTGTGAAATATCCGACGAGTTTTTACCTTTGCCCCACTCCAAACCGGATTAGATTCCTGAGTAGCTCAGCCGGTTAGAGCATCTGACTGTTAATCAGAGGGTCGCTGGTTCGAGCCCAGCCTCAGGAGCAAAGCCCCGCACATGTGCGGGGCTTTTTTGTTTATTCTTTGGTAAAGATTGCGCATTTGTACAATAAGCTTTAAATTGTATCAATGAACCTTATTTACAAAACATTACTTCTTTTTTTATCTTTCAATAACACACACCAGCTATTTTGTTCATCGACTAAACCTGTTTTAAATTTCGTTATTCCGAAAGGGGATTCAGTAATACAACGTGAAACAGTAATTGTAGATGGCAATAGGTATACTTTTATCAATATTTTAAGTGATAGCCCTGGCTATAAATTCTATATAAAAAATAAAAGCGGTAAAACTGTTTACACATATAAAGATGGGAGCGCCTTATATTTTAAATTGAATGATTTTAATAGCGATGGGTATAAAGATGCCATCTTAGAATTGAGAGGCGTGGATTCTGGTCAGCAAGACCTGATTATTTATGACGCAAAGTCAAAAAGATTCAAATTAGCTGGCAATTGTTCAAATGCTGAAAAAATACCCAAAACAAAATATTATTATTCCTATGAGGATTGTTGTATGGGTAGATACTGGAGTAGTGACCTATTTTATATTTCTGAGTCTAAAATTATTAATATCGGCCACATTAAATATAATGATGATTCCGGACTATACTTTTTTAAACTTACAGGTAAAAAAAAGATTCTGTTAAAAAAATGGCGCGTTCGAATTAATGGCGATACGCCGGTTACGACAGGGCCGCATATCGATTTTGATTTAGGACATTATTGGATTAAGCACTGGAGTTCCTTTGTAAATAACTAATTGGTTAATCACTTTTCAATATTTCGTTCGAAAAAATCCAGTCTGAATCAGCATTAAAACCACTTCAACTCATTCAAAACACGTATTTGATTTCAAAATTGATTTGAAAAACGCCCAACCTCAAGAGCGATTTTTGACGACACCAGAGGTTTACCGCAAAGCTTAAAATCCATTACTATTAGTAATGGGTTTTTTGTTATTTTTATTTCCCGATATAACAGCCTTAACTCACTCATGTATCTTCGGTTTACAACTCAATTTATTAACCAATATGGTGAGTTGGAAACAGGGATATTTATGGCACTTAAATATCTACGTGACGACCATTCTTTAACAAAAGATGCCGATATTAATAAACTAAAGGAATTATCCGGGTGGTTTAATCAGAATTTGGAAAAGCCAACGAGATTCTCTAAAGGGACAAGCAAGTATAACGCCGACGTGTCATTGTCGTGGTTTAAAGACTCAGCCAAAGAGCACATTAAAAAAATACAAGACTTAATAGAAATAGCTGAGCAGTACGATATTATTATAGACAGAATAGCCAGTAAAAATCCTGGTTATATTGTTTTTGAGGATGAATACCAGGTTTCGGCTATACCATTTAAAGCTGATCGAAAAAGAGTGATATAATTAAAATACCAGTAACTCACTCATCCAAATTTCCAACTCTCCTTAAGCTTTTAGGCAATTGATTCAAAAGTCATTCATTGATAGGGCGTAAAAGGAAACACATATTTTAACCTTCCTTTTTTTATGCCCTCAAAATTCTGTTAAAAACAGAACAATGGGAATAAAAGAATATATCCCCACTGTTTATGTGATTGTAAATAAAATTTCATTTACAATCAATATAACATTCGGCTTTTATTACTCAGACCAGGGTGAATGCAAAATCAAATCGCAATAGTCTTTTCTTTGAAATCCGGGAATCATACAGGCACAAATATCAGCATTGATGCTCCCGTAGGTAGTATGCGGTTTATGTTTAAAACCGTCGAAAAAAGTGGTTATCATGTTTTTCTTCAGGTCATTTCGCGGAAATTGTTTTACAATTTCTTCACGATCGTTATGCGATAACTGATCATACCCCTTACCAATAACATCCAATGCCACTGCATAATTCAGTAAGGCAACCTCGGGTTCTTTGTATTCGGCAATACCAGGTGATGTGTGAAGCGCTATCGCATCCCATACCAGTTGCATCGATTGCGGCGAAACGCCATGGCCACGCAGAAAATCGCGGGCGGCATTTGCTCCGTCAATTTCAAACCGCTTATCGTCGCTGCGGTAATGCGCCGTTAGCCCCAAGTCATGAAACATGGTACTAACGTACAAGAGTTCTGCATCATACCGGATATTGTTTTGCTTACCGTTGAGTGCTGCAAAAAGAAAAGCCCGCAACGAATGGTTGTACAAAAGTTCGCTGCCATGCTCACGCAATAATTCTGTGGCCTGGCTGGCAATTGCACTGTCGGGTATTTTTATACCGGCTACAGTTTTATGTGGAATTATCATTTGATTAATTTTTTATGGATACTTAAATTTATCAGTCAGCTACTATTTTTTTAAAATGCTGCCATTTACCATTGACGCGTTTTTACTTTTTCATTGTCCCACAAATAAATCAGTACCCCAATTGAAATAATTGGAATAAAAAGCGAGATCCCAAACCAACGCCAAAAAGAAAGCCCGATCTGGTATGCAAGGATGCCTGCTGCAAACTGGAAACAATTAATGATGGAGAAAACGGTGAGGATAAAAAGAAATGTTAACATGATACTTTATTTTTAATGTAAACAATTTGGATGCAATGGGTTATGCAAAACAACTATCAGATATGAAGGCTAAGGCTTTCCTGGAGAAAGGGGTGGTTCTTCGGCGCAAGGGCTTTAAATTTGCTCAATGAGTTTAGCAGCATGTAAATAAACAAGCCTGTAAAACCTATAAAAACCGAGCCTTCAATAACTCCTATTTCGGTATACCAATGTGATTGTGGCCCTGTGGTACCTGGCATGATCATCAGCCAGTAATCAAGCCAGTGCCCGCCGATTAAAAGGAAACAGGTTGCTTTCATTACTTTTACTTTACGCTTGGAATCCCGCGACATCAGCACGAAAAACGGCCCGCAAAAATTGATGGTCATGTTTAACCAGAACCAAAAATTAAATTCGGGCTCCCATCTTTTATAAAAATAAACAGCTTCTTCCGGCAGGTTTGAGTAGTACATCAACAGGAATTGCTCAAACCACAGGTATGTCCAAAAAATAGAAAAACCAAAGATCTGTATCCCCAAAGTATGCAGGTGGTTTTCGTTAACCCATGGCAGGTACCCGGCTTCTTTTAAATAAATGATGATGAGCGTAATTACTGTAAACCCGGTAGCTAAAAAGCCCAAAAGGTTGTACCAGCCAAATAAGGTAGAGAACCAATGGGCCTCTAATGACATGATGGTATCAAATACAAACAATGGAACTGTAAAGCCAAATACCGCTATAAACGCTGCCGAAAGTGTAAAACTCTTTTTATAATTAAAAACCCCGCCTATTTTATCTTCATTAACTGAGTATTTAACCAGCAGCCTGCCCATAATACTATAAACAGTAAGGTAAGCTACCATCCGGACAAAAAATAACGGGAGATTCAAGTAGATCGATTTACCGGCGATAATGGGATCGTAATTTACATTGCCTGGAGTGGTAACCCCTTTTAAAGCCCAAAGCTTATACAGGTATGGCAAAATCGTTGTTGCCCCGGCCTCATTTTTTCCGCTATGCGTGGTAAATATTCCTGCACTAATGATAACCAGCAGTATTACCGACGCGGCAGGCAACAACTTAACCAGCACCTGCGGAATGCGGAGTATGGAAGCCGACCACCCCGCCTGTGATATATATTGAACAGCGCAAAAACAAACTCCAAATATGCAAACCGAGACAAAATAATAGCCCATCAGCAATAAGTTTGAAAAGGTACGCTCTCCGCTGCCCGATAAAAAACCATATAATACGCCCGCTATACCGATAGCTATCATAATAAAGCTCCAGATTTTTGCTTTGCCGGTAAAAACAAATGGCTTGTCGAAATTATTTTGTGTGATCATTTTGAATGATGATGTTGTTTAAAATTGGTGGACTTATGTTTTGTACTATTTTTAAGCGGTTACAATATCTTTGACCGGCGGGCTCATTTCAACAGCCTCCGCATATTGAAAAAGGCGCCCTATTTCCTCATGAGCGGTAATATGATTTGCATCAACAACTATTAAAAAAAACCGGCTGTCGGATGGTGGAAGGCTAATCACTTTTGGAACCCGGGAAGGAAACAGATACGTTGCGAAAACGAATGTTAAAGCCATTATAATAATGCCGATCAGGAATGCTGAAATCGTCTTCGAATTCATTAATGGCCATCCATGTTCAATTAAGTAATAAGTCAACGTTGACAAGGCGGTACCTCCGAGCAACCCGAATTTGATGGCAGCATGCCCCCGGCGCAATCTTTTAATTTGTAGTTTTTCATCAATCCCTTTTATCGGTTTTGACAGGTGTACCTCAAGAATCGGAACCTGGTAATGCTGCAGTACTTCAATACCGTGTTTCAAATCATCGGTACTGTAAAAATGATTTAAAATCAATTTCGTTCTCTTCATCTTTCATGTTGTTTTAATCACTTCAGGATCTTGTTATTAAACCGGCAGGGCACTTACAAGTAACAGAAAGCCTGAAATGATAAGCCCATGCTGATTATTTTCAATGTATGTGCAGATTATGGTGCTTTCGGAAAGCATTCGGGGTCATACCTGTTTGCTTTTTGAACAGCTTGCAGAAATAGGAACTGTCTTCAAAATTGAGTTTGTAAGCAATCTCCGTAACGGTTAATTTAAGATTGATCAGCAATCGCTTTGCTTCCAGTATGATCCTGTTCCTGATCAGATCCCCTGCTGATATGCCAACCATTTCATTGCATAGCTTATTCAAATGATTTGGTGTTATATGCAATAGTTCGGCATACTGCTTTGGAAGACGCAAGCTGAGATAATTTTCGTCGATCAGCTTTTCAAAATTTTGACGCAGTGCGTTTTTGTTCGGCTCAACAAAAGACAGCCTGTTTCGGCCATCCAGGTTGCTTATTTCCATAAACAGCAGGAGTAACAGCACCCTAACTGTGTCATTCTTAAACTTGTTGTCGCCCAATGTTTCTAAAATCGCCTTCTCTATCAGTTCCACAACAGTCCATCTCAATTCTTCCGGCACCTGGATAATGCAGTCCTGAACATTTCCGTTAAAAAAGTAGAATTGATCCAGGTAATTAGCATTTAGCAGAAATGACTGGAAAAACTGGGCCGGGAAATTAATAATATACCCATCTATGTTTCCTTCAAAGTGCCAGTCGTGTATTTGTCCCGGTGCCATGAAATAAAACTGGAACGGCTTGATTGAATACGTTTGATAGTCTATTGAAAATTTTCCGCTGCCTTCAGTAAATAAAACCATGTGATAAAAATCATGGCGACGAGGAAAAGTGGTTTTCTTAAACTTTTTCAGGAACACTCCAAACCTGCTTACAATTACCTGGGTATGCTCGTTAAAATGGCAGAGGTCAAGTAATGGAAACTCACTTTTCATATATTCTTTTACTTCAAAGCTTTCATTGCAATGGCAATGAACAGCAGTCCGACACCTTATTTTTTCTCTGTATTTATGTTAAATAATAAACTCAAAATTAGAGACTTAAAATGCGCCAGTACGGTAATAATCGGTTCATTTACGGTATTTTTTACTCACTGTTTATTGCCTTGACAGGGTAAAAAAGGCACAATTCAATACGTTACAAGTTATTTATACCTGAAGTAGAAAGAGGGATTAAAAGTAGAGGAAGAGATACCCGGTTCAATTTAAACACGGATAAAAGCTTTAGGTTGCAGCGTTTTACCGGTACTTAGTCAGTATCCTTATGGATATGCTTTCTGAAGCCATCGGGAGACACCCCTGTTTGCTTTTTAAAAAATTTACAGAAATAGGAGTTGTCTTCAAAGTTTAACGCATATGCAACTTCCGTAACCGTGAGGCTAAAATTAATTAACATACGCTTGGCCTCAAGGGCAATCCTGTTCCGGATTAAATCTCCTGCGGATTTTCCCAGCGTTCCGTTGCAGAGTGCATTTAAATGATTAGGGGTAATGAATAAAAGCTCTGCATATTGCTTCGGCAGCCGCAGGTTTAAATAGTTTTTTTCTATCAACTTCTCAAAATTCCGCAATAAGGTCATGTTATAGGAATCTGCCGCATGAGCTTCGTTTCTTACGTTCATATTCCCGATTTGTAAAAACAACTGCAGGATCCAAACCCGGATTGCATCCGTCTTAAACCGGTATTGTTTTTCCATCTCTTTAACCGCGTTTTCCAGGATATTAATGATTGAAGTTCTTTGTTCTTCCACAATATCAATCACCGAATCGCCTGCAATACCGTTTAAGAAGTAAAATTGATCAAGATAGTCTGATTTCAATAAAAATGACTGGAAAAACTGAGCCGAGAAATTAATGACATAGCCATCCATATCGCCCTCAAAATCCCAGCCGTGAACCTGGCCCGGGGCCATAAAATACATTCTGTAAGGTTGAACTTTGAAATTCTGAAAGTCAATTGAAAAGCCGCCGCCGCCCTCCGTAAATAATATCATATGATAAAAATCATGACGGTGCGGAAAATGTAGTTTTTTGAGATTTTTTAAATAGACAGCAAAACGGCTTACAATAATGTCCTGCTGTCTGTCTAAAGAAAACTCGCAAATATCATATACTTTAAACTCACTTTTCATGCTCAAGTATAATGTTAGTGGCTACTCTTCATTTAATTCATACACATAACCCAGGCTGTGCGCGTCCCTGTGTGATACGTTCAGGTCTTTCACAAGCCCCGTCTTCAGGTCTATTACCCATCCGTGCACTTCCAGATCGGTGCGTTCTTTCCAGGCATTTTGCACAACTGTTGTTCTGCACAAATTATAAACCTGCTCTTCTACATTGAGTTCTACCAGGCGGTTTACCTTCTCTGTGTGATCAGCAATGGCATCCAGTTCATGACTATGCATCCGGTAAACATCCTTAATATGCCTCAGCCAGTTGTCAATCAGGCCAAACTGTTTCTTACTTAAGGCCGCTGTTACGCCACCGCAGCCGTAATGCCCGGCAACAATCACATGCTTAACTTTCAACGCGTTTACCGCGTAATCCAGCACACTTAACATGTTCATATCCGAATGTACGATTACATTTGCAATATTACGGTGTACAAATACTTCGCCGGCCCTTGTGCCTGTAACTTCATTTGCCGGGACCCGGCTGTCTGCACAGCCTATCCATAATATCTCCGGGCTTTGCCCTGCAGCAAGTTTGTTGAAAAACTCAGGTTCTTCCTGCATGCGTTTAGTAGCCCAGTCGCTATTTGCTTTGAGCAGGGCTTTGTAACTTTCTGTTTGAGCTAATTTTAATTCCATGATCTTTTGTTTTTATCTTATTGGTTTTGAAATTTATTGAGGAGCATAAAGCATTTACATCCCGGCTTTATGCTCCTGGTACCTGATTAAAATTTATTGAATGGTAAAAATTTGCCATCCAAAGTAAGTTTTACACGGGCGCCGTTTGGTGATTCAACACGTTCGATACCCACCGTAAAGTCAATACCACTCATTGCGCCATCGCCGAACAGTTCATTAATAGCAGCCTTAATATCGGGGCCATAATTCTGCATCATTTCAGTTAACCTGTACAGGGTTGGATCGGTAGGCGTAGGCTGCAAAGCGCTTCTTAAAGGAATTTCCTGTAATGACTCAACCAGTTCAGGTGTCAGCGATAAAATCTCCCCAATTTTTTCGGCGGCTGTTTTATCCAATGCAGCCTGACCATGCAGTGCGTGGATTGTCCAGATTAAACTGCTGCCGATGGCGTTTGCCAGGTCCTGGAATTTTACTTTTTTTGTTTTGATGCTTTGAATAATTAATTCAGTTGCTGTTTGTCTGTTCATTTTTTTAATATTTTTTTGTTGATCAAAAGTACTGGCTGCCAGTTTATTGCCACGGTAGCAGATAGTGGCGTTGCGGTACATTTTACTGATTTGATTATTTTTTGGAGATAGCGGTACAGTAATTCCAAGTTGCCGCAGCTTTTTTTGAGATTTGCACACGGCCCCGGATTTTTATCTGCAGCAATGGGCAGGTTTGGATGGATTGGTAAGCCCGGGTATCAGGTACTGGCGACAACGCCATATTATAAGTGCGGATTTGCTATTGTCTGGAAAAAAGCCCGCCATTTAATAGGGCAACTAACCTGTTACCCTTCCTTTTTATATTCAGAAATATTTTGTCCGGTTACATTTTTAAAAAACCGGCTAAAGTGTGCAGCATCTTCAAAACCCAACTCATAGGCAATTTCTTTTGCAGACTTATCGGTATAATAAATTAATCTTTTTGTCTCGTCAATTATACGGTCGTGAATAATTTGTAATGGCAATTTGTGATGATAACGTGCAAACAAATTAGATAAGGTTTTAGGGGATTTATTGAGTTCATTGGCGTAAAACTGAACCTGGTGATGCTTCTTGAAATTCCTGTCGACCAATAAATTATATTTTCTGACGATATCAAATTTATCAGATTCAACTGGCTGCTCGTTGACATATTGCTCTTTTGCCAATCGTGTGGCAATAATAATCAGCCTTTTTAACAGCATTTTGAGCATTTCCGATTGTGTGCTGCCGGTTGTTTCAAACTCCTCGAGAAATACTTTTCTTAAGATGTTCAGTTTTTCCTGGTTGGATTCGTTCAGCTTTATAAAAAGATGACCATATGATCCAAAAAACAAGAAACCTGCGCAGCTCACTTCATCATCATGATCAACAATACAATAAAAATCCCGGTTATATTGCCAGGCAGTAACCTGCCTGGGGTTTTCAAAAGTGAATGACTGATTGGAGAACAGCGGCAATAAACTCCATGAAGCAAATATGTAAGGGATACTATCAATACATACTTCCTGATCAGGGCCGCTATTCAGAGCAATAGTAAAAAGCCGCTCCGCTGCCAACTCCGTTCTCTGGCCCGAAAATATTTCATCCTGCAGAAAATGAATTACGCCGTTTGTTCGCCGATCAATATGTGATAATTTCATTTCAATTGTGACAACCTATTTTGCCAGTTTAATAATTATATACTGCAAACCTAAAATATCCGATACGCGCGAGATGGTGTTTTTGGTGTATTATGCGGTATTATTTACTTGTTCACAAAACCTGGATAGCTAATTTGTTTAATTAAAAAAAAGCGCCGGCTTTAATAACACCGGCGCTTCAGCAATTGATACCAGGTCGTTAACCAGCTATCTTCATTACAAACAACAAATAAATGATCTTAAATTTCAGGTGCCACCGGGAAGTCAATTGGAACGTTCACCACAGCATTTAAATAATTACTAAAAGTTCTTTCGGAAATAATTAACAACGCATCAACAAGGCTTTCATTTGTATACCCTGCTGCAAAAAAGTTATCAATAACCTCCTGACCAGCTTTGCCCTTATTGTTGGTTACTTCTTTAGTTAACTGTGCTAATGCATCTAATTTTGCATCAAAGCTTAAGCTACCACGACGGATTTCCAGGATTTGTTCATCTGTAAAACCATTGAGCTTACCAATCATGGTGTGGGCGCAAACGCAATAATGACAACCGTTTATTTCACTCACGATAAGGTTAATTACTTCTTTCTCTTTGATATTAAGCGAGCTTTTTGCGTTTGAAAAGGCCAGGTAGGTAGCTAATCCGTTTTCTGAGCTTGCCATAAATGCATAACTGTTAGGAACCTTGCCTAACTTTTGTTTTACGTTGTCAAATATGGCCTGGTTGGCAGGACTAACTTCATCGCGGGTTGGAACTATAAACGTTTTCATCATTTTGTATATTATTTCTGTCGTTATTGACAGTACAAATTTGCGTTCAACAGCTCCCCGAAAAAATGGATTTAATTCCTGAAGAAATGCCGATTTTTCCACCTGCGTGTAGCATAAATTAAAACCTATTTTGGCTCTGGATCAGGAAGCTTTACCTTAGCCATCCCCCGGTATAACCACATGAAATCCATAACTTAGTTTAACGGAAACACGCGAAACAGCAGTAAAAAACAAACTCCAAAAATTAAACCTATGACACAAGAAAACAACAGCATGAACGAAGTACTCGGTTACGAGGTATTTACGTCTACACGGCCCGGCCTGAACCGGGACCCCAACACGCCTCCCGGCCTGGATGACCTAAAATGGGTACCTAATAGCGCAACGCTGATATATGGCAAAAAGGATGCGGTACTTGTAGACGTTTTCCTCGCCATTGAACATACGACTGCACTGGCAGACTCTGTCGCCGCTACTGGCAAAGAACTTAAGTACATTTACATTACCCATCCGCATGGAGATCATTTTTACGGCCTTCAGTTATTGCTCGATCGTTTCCCCAATGCAATAGCGATTGCTACCCAGGCCGTTGCAGAGGATTGTGCCGAGCAGGTGCGACCGGAGGTAATTGAAGGCTTTTGGGCTCCCCGGTTTCCGGGGCAGATCCCTGAAAAACTGGCTGTTCCACAGGCGCTGCAGGGCAATGAATTTGAGCTGGAAGGGCAAAAATTGATAATTTTACAGACAGGTTTTTCCGATACACACGATACAACCAGCCTTTATGTGCCTTCTATCGGACTTATAGTAGCCGGCGATGTAGCCTACAATGGCGTTCACGTATATCTCGCAGAAACGACATCGGAAACCCGCAAAGAATGGAGAAACTCCCTGGATATGCTGATAGGACTGCAACCAAAAAGAGTTGTCGCGGGGCATAAACAGCCTTCCTTTTCTGACGATCCTGCTATTTTAACGGAAACTAAAAAGTACCTGGAAGATTTTGACCGCCTCAATGCAGAAACTTCAACCAACCTTGAACTATATAACGGGATGCTGGCACTCTACCCGGACCGTGCTAACCCGGGCTCTCTTTGGGGAGGAACGTTAGCAGCTAAAAAGGAAACCATGTAATCCTGTTACTGCTTTAAATATCAGGTAAGGGTGTCTCAAAAGTAACTGAGGCACCCTTATTTGTTTTTATAATAAATTAAGATACTTTTCTGTTTGCGATTAAAAACAGCTTCAACTAATTGATAATAAAATCACTGTGTAATGCAGCTTAGGCTTATACCGGCAGGTATTTATTAAGCACCTTTCCATTTTGGTAGGCGATTGAACTATCTAATTTCAGGATTTTTTTCTCCTTGAAAATTGAACGTCCGCTGCCAATTGCAACCGGGCAGATACTAATAAAATATTCGTCAATAAGGTTCAGGCTGATGAGCGAGCTTACAAAATCAACACCTCCGTAAACAAGGATGTCTTTGCCGGGTTGGTTTTTGAGTTCCTGTACAACGGTAGCCAGGTCCCCGTTTTCCACTTCTACGTTCCTGCCGCCGATGCTTGTCTCTGTATGACTGAAAACAATCTTACGCATATTTACTATGAGTTGTGCCAAAGCTTTTTGTGGGCTGTCGGGCTGATTGTCGGCCACATTTTGCCAGTAATCAGTGAACCCTTCGGTGGCCAGCTTGCGTCCCATCAAAAGGGTATCGGAACTATCGGCCAAATCAATTATTTTTTGAAAACCGGCTTCATCCCCGCCGGAAATAAATACCCAGTCATTCTCACCATTTGGTCCGGCTACAAAACCATCAATGGTCATTTGTACCTGTAATTTTAACTTTCGCATAATATTTGTTTTAAAATTGATTTTGTTTCTTTCTATAACAAAGGTCTGCAAACGGTACACGATATTGCGGGTGTAATCACGACAAACAGGAGGTGATTTGCGGCGAAAACAAGTGGAAACGTATTAGTATTATACTTTCATGATAAATCAACCCATTGATTACCAGCCCACCTCGCCACCATCCTTAAAGAATTTAGCGGTAATGCCCGGATGAGATTGTGTTGCCAGTTTTACAATGGGCATTGCACCCTGCTCCGGGGTTTTTGCCCCCTGAAACTGATTAAGATCGGTAGCTGTATATCCTGGTGTAACACCGTTTACACTAATGCCGGTATCATTTAGTTCATTGGCCAGCATTACCGTAAAGGCATTTAGTGCTGTTTTTGATGAACCATAAGCATGATACTTGGCCCGGTTTGGGTTTCTCTGCGGTGCAGTATGCACGGCGAGGGAGCCGACTTCGCTGGAAACATTGATAATAGCCCCTTGGCTGGACTTTTTCAGCAGCGGCAAAAATTCCTGCGTGGTTTGTATAGCGCCGAAAAAGTTGGTATCGAAGATCCGGCGCAGGTTTTCTATGCTGCTTGTAGCAAGATCCTGGGGCTGGTTACCGGCAATTCCCGCGTTATTTATCAGGATATCCAAAGACCCAATTTTAGCCTCCAATTCTGCTCTTGCCTCACGCACACTATTGATATCGGCCACATCTATCACTATAGTTTCTACATTAGTTATACCCAACTCTTTCAACTGCCTAACAGCTTCAAGTCCGTTTGCTTTACCCCTGCTGCCTAAATAAACATAATGATTTAGTTGTGCCAGTTGTTTGGCGGTTTCAAAGCCAATCCCTTTGTTTGCCCCGGTGATTAATACTGTTTTCATGGTGATATTTTTAATTTAAGCTAAAATATACGATGGCAAAAAAACATAATCGGCTTATAAAGCGCAATGCACAATCAATTGCAGTTATTGGACTATTCACGGATCAAGCTCAATGAAAGGTTTTGGAAACATTTATTAAACCCGTGCGATGGGCTTATTGATATAGTAGTGGTTGCGAAAGTTCAGGCTTAGATTAAAAAAAGGCCGCCTGAAAAACAGGCGACCTCCATTTAATCAGATCAGTTAATTCTGTTTAATCTTCTGCAGGCTCATTGCTGGCTGCAACGTTTGCCTGGCTTTCGGCAATTTCAGTTAGTAGTGCATCTGCTGTTTTTTCTTCATCAAGCGTCAGCACAAATAATTCGGCAATTTCATAATACCCTAAAGTTTTAGCTAAAGCGATCATGCCGCCATACGAAGCGATTTCATAGTGCTCTGCTTTCTGACCGGCGAAGATCAGGCCAACATCGCGCTGCGCTGTGCCTTCTTCTGTTGCGCTGATGATCTCATCACCTTCATCAACAATACCTGCCATGGCTTCGCACTTACGGCTATCGGGCTCAAGACCTAAAATACCGAAAACCTGCTCCAGGCGGCTAACATGCCCTTCCGTTTCGGTTAAATGTTGTTCAAAAGCGTCCCTGAGTTCTGTAGATGTAGCGGCTTCGGCCATTTCAGGCAGGGTGTCAACGAGCTTGTTTTCTGCCCAAAGCAAATCCTTCAGTTCGTTCACAAAAAAATCCATCAGTTTAGAATTACCGATAGAAGCAGTCTGTTCTTGTTCCCATTCGCCATCTTGTATAATAGTTTCCGGCTCTGGAGAGTTAACGGCCCGTGTTTGGTATTCACCGGCAGCTCCCTCATAGGATGGTTCGGCAGCTATACTTTCCTCATCATAGTTTTCATCGTCGTCATTGTCTGTTTCTGCCTGGTCGCGCAGGGATTTGATCAGGTTATGCCCTTCCATAATACCTTGTTGCTGTGTTTGTAATATTTGTTCCAGTTCCGGGGCGAGCTCATTTTCCGGATCCAGCGCATCCTGATAAGCACTTTTGGCAGCGTCTTCACCGCGCTCGCATTCATTCAGGATGGCTGCGAGATCGCTGCCTGTAAAGGCAGATTTAATGTTGATCCAGGCGCGGTGTAAATCGCCGGAAGTGCTGGTGCCTTCCACAGGCTCGCCAAATCGATTCGCGATACCGGTTAGTTCAGCAACATTCTGGCGGCTTTCGCCGGCTAATTTGCTGAATACCGTGATCAATCCACTCTCATCGTCTTTTAAATCTTTACCTGCTTTTTCAAAACCGGCAGCGCGGTCATTGTTAATCTTAATAAGATCATTGATCACATCAAGTGATTTTTCTGTGTTTTCCATGGGTAGTTGTTGTAGAGGGTAGTTATTTGTTGATTATTTAATTGCCGGCGTTTTCAATCTTGGTAAGTTGCTGCGTCGTAATTATTGCTTTGTAGGTTAAGCGTTAACAGGTTCGTAAGTGCTCCATTGTGCCACGCCTTTTGGTTCCGCATTTTTCACCTCAGCACTTTTCACAGCGCTCATATTCTTACTTTGTGTATCGGCAGCTTTTAGTTCCTTGCTAAAGTCTTGCGGCAGATTGGTTTGGCCTTCGGTTTCCTGTACTTGCTGCAAAGGTTTTTCCACAAAGATCCATTCCTTGTTCATGCCCGGCATCTCGCCTTCATTCCATGGGCCGCGTACGGCACCGTCAGACAGATTGTAAACCTGCTGGGTATAACGAGGATCGGCAGCAAGTACGCCCGGCGGGAAGTTATTCGGGATGCTATCCAGTGCAGCTTCAAACATCTTGTAATGTGCCACTTCGCGCGTCATTAAAAAAGACAGTGTTTCGTGGATATAAGGATCATCTGTAAATTTCATCAAATGCTCGTAAACCAGTTTTGCCCTTGATTCAGAAGCCAGGTTACTGCGCAGATCGACGGTCAGGTCGCCATTGGAGTGGATATACGATGCACACCACGGAATGCCCTGGCTGTTGCGCGGGGTTACGCCGCCGCCTGTGATCATTACGAATTGCGGGTTGGCAGTCAATGCTTCATGGATGATGTTTTCTTTGGCCGCCTTGCCGTTCATCACCTGCATGATCTCGGAACTGTCTGCGGCATTCTTCAGCTCGCCATTAACGCCTTTTAGTAGCATCTGGATGGTAGCACCAACAATTTCCAGGTGACTGAATTCTTCGGTGGCAATGTCCATCAGCATGTCGTACTTGTCTGGGTGCGGTACCTTAGCGCCAAAGGCCTGGGTGAAATACTGCATAGCCGCGGCCAGCTCTCCGTTTTCGCCGCCGAATTGCTCCAGTAAAAGGTTAGCAAAGCGCGGGTCAGGGTGCGAAACCCTGGCATTAAATTGTAGTGATTTAACGTGGTGAAACATAATAGTAAATTTTAGAAGTGAATGGATGAAATGATTGGGTAAGTAGCTTGGTAAGAGAGGATCGTGCGTGTTAATACAACTAAAATAATCGCTCAATGTTTCAACTTTAAATTAAAATATTATCATATTTTTCAATATTTAAGAAACGGAAAATTTCTCTCCGCAAACAAATTCATCAGCAGCGCCATAATAAATGGTCAGTTCATCGCCATCAACAATATGGCCGTTGGCGAAAACAACAAACCCGAAAAATCCATAGAGTTCATAAGCTTCGGTGGGTATCATAATAGGATAGGTGGTGCGCCCCAATATTTTGGAAGGATTGACTCGTCCTGACTCAAATCCGTACAACCAAACGTCCGTTTTTATTACAATAGCTCCCGTTTATAAAGTTATATTTGTTATATATCAGCAAGTTATAAAGCTGGAATAACCTTTGAAGCGATATTGTAACTTGACCACATACATCTTCCATATCACCCCCTATGACCTGGCGTTTTTGGCTGCGATATTTATCGGCCTGACTTTTAGCCTGCTGCTATGGTTTACCAAAAACATTAACCGCACTGCAAACCGTTTTCTTGCCCTGGCGATGCTAACCATTGTTTTATGGATGGCCTGGGTGTTAGGAAAAAGCATTGGACTGGGCGCTTATTTCCCGCATTGGAGCCGGCTGCCACTTCAATTTTCGCTGGCCATCGGCCCGCTCATTTATTTTTACGTATTTAAGATAACCCGGCCGGAATATAAATTATGTCGCAGGAATCTGCTTCACTTCATTCCCTTATTGCTGCAACAGGGCATTTTTGTGCTGGAGATTGGGCAAAGTATCAGCACCGGCGCGGCAACTTATCATACCCCCATCTTTCGGCAAACGAGCCCGGTACTGAATATGGCGGCCTTCGTTTCGGTGCTTGTCTATTTGCATTTTGCCTTCAGGATGATAGAAAGCTATTACCGGCAATTTAAATTCAATAACGTAAACGACCGCTACCGCAACCAAATGCGATGGCTGCATCGCTTAATCAAAGCCCTTGGTCTTTTATGGCTACTATGGCTGCCATATATTGCTGCAGATTGTTTTTATTTCCATTACCGGTTAGGTGTGCATGCGTACTACCCTTTATATCTGCTGTTAGCGGGAACGATGATCTGGATAGCGGCGACAGTCCATTTAAAACCAGGAGTCATGGAGACCGTACCGGCAGTGCCGGTTTCAAAACCGACAACCCCGGCAGCACTCAGGCAAAAAGGCAATTGGCTGAAGAAAGTAATTGAAGATAAACGGTATTATCAGGACCCGGAATTAAGTTTAAATTCACTTGCAGAAAAGCTTAATCTCAGCACCCATGAACTATCACGTATAATTAACACCGGGCTCAAAAAAAGTTTCAACGATTTTATTAATGAATACCGGGTTTTAGATGCAACCCGTAAAATGGCGGATCCGGCTTACAACCATGTTACATTGCTGGGCATTGCATATGAGTCAGGGTTTAACGCCCAAAGTACGTTTAGCCGTATTTTTAAGCAGGCGACCGGTAAAACCCCGCTGGAATATAAAAATGACCTGAAAAAAGGTTTCCCATCCTATAATTTGAGAAGTATTGCGCTATCTGCTGCGGTAGTTTCGAACCATGAAGCCATTGATAAGTGGCCTGGAAGGAAATTAAACCGCAGCTATATGTTCAAAAATTATTTTAAAATCGCGTGGCGCAATATTACCCGCCACCAAAGTTACTCGGCCATTAATGTAGCCGGACTGGCAGTGGGGATTGCAGCCTGCCTGCTTATATTTGTAGTTGTTCAATATGAGCTGAGCTTTGATACGTATCAACCCGGCTATAAAAGCACCTATCGCATCGTTACTAAAAAAGATCGGGAAGGTAATATCAGGTATAGTGCCGGGATCTCAACACCCGCGATAGACGCGTTTCGCCTTTACTTTCCGCAGGC
This sequence comes from Mucilaginibacter angelicae, assembly GCF_042434235.1. Classification (NCBI taxonomy): domain Bacteria; kingdom Pseudomonadati; phylum Bacteroidota; class Sphingobacteriia; order Sphingobacteriales; family Sphingobacteriaceae; genus Mucilaginibacter; species Mucilaginibacter angelicae. The sequence goes on from NZ_JBHLTS010000022.1 coordinate 466,980, forward strand.
TACTATTGCAGGTATCAATGCCATTTATGGCAGCCAAATTGTGGCCCCGGCGGCGAATGGCAACCCGGCAGGCGATAAAAAATTTGTTGAGAACACCGGCATCATGTTCGCCGAACCCCAGCTTTTCGATATTTTCTCAGCAACCTGGCTCACCGGCAGCGCATCGGCTTTGAAAGATCCTAATATGGTGGTGATAGATAAAAGCAGCGCCATAAAATATTTTGGCAGTTGGCAATCGGCAGTAGGAAAAACGCTCAGGATGGACAACCTGCTAACGCTAAAGGTGGCAGGTATAATACAGGATTTGCCTCCAAATACCGACCTCCCGTTTAAAGTGCTGGTTTCATACATCACCTGGAAGCAGAACGCAAAAAGCTACCATTATTTGAATACCTGGGACGAAACCAGCAGTGACTGGCAGGTATATATCAAATTTCCTGCAAAAGTATTGCAAAGCACCGTCGAAAGTCAGATGCTCAGTTTTTCCGAAAAACAATTTAATAATAGCAAACGCACTGGCAGCAAACGATATGCTGTAGCACAGCCCTTATCAACGATCCACTTTGATACCAGCTTTGGCGGTACACTTGGCGATCACGTAACCAGCAGGTCAACGCTGCGCACCCTGTCGCTTATTGCAGTGCTGATCATTATTATGGCATCCATCAATTTCATTAATCTTTCAACGGCGCAATCCGTCGGCCGCTCAAAAGAGGTAGGGATCCGTAAAGTACTTGGGAGCAGCCGTGGGCAATTAATAGGCCTGGTGATGTGCGAAACTGCCATTATCGTACTATTTTCGGCTGGGCTTGCTGTATGTTTGGCCGAAATAGCTTTACCATTACTCAAACATGTAGCCAGCGTACCGGATAGCATTGGTTTGTTTAATCCCGGCATATTGCTTTGCCTGGCTTATGTAATAGTTGCGGTGGTACTGCTTTCCGGGATATATCCGGCCATTATCGTATCAGGATTTAAACCTGTCCAGGCGCTGAAAAACAAGATTAATTCTGCCGCGGTTGGCGGTATATCGCTCCGCCGTGTGCTGGTAGTTACCCAGTTTGCCATTTCACAGCTGCTGATTATTGGAACGGCCATCGCCGTTAAACAAATGGATTTTGTAAACAACGCCGACCTTGGATTTAATAAAGAAGCTGTATTAGCTATACCATGCCCTGCCGATAGCGTCGGTTTGTCGCGAATGAAAAGCTTTAAACAACAGGTACTCGCATTGCCGGGTGTAAAAGCGGCCAGCTTTTCGGCTGATGCACCATCGTCATCGCATAACAATTCAAGCAATTTCTTTTTCAATCATTCAGATAAAGATCCGGGCTTTGATATTTTCATGAAGATAGCCGATGCGGATTACTTTAAAACATTTGGCCTCAGGTTTATAGCGGGCAAAGGTTATGAAGCCAGTGACACCGCGCGCCAACTGGTGGTTAATGAAACTTTTATACATAAACTCGGCATTAAACGTGCCGACGATGCTTTGGGCAAAACCCTTACCTTCGACAGTTATGGAAACCTGCCGATAACAGGTGTAGTTGCCGATTTTAAAACAAACTCCATGCGCGAGGAAATTAAGCCGCTGGTGATGTATCCCTCAAAACAATTTGAACAGGAAATAGCGGTAAAAATTGAAAGCCGAAAGTTTGCCAAAACGGTAGCATTGGTGCAAAGTACCTGGGAAAAGAAATATCCCGAATACGCCTACACCGGCTTTTTTGTTGACGACAGCATTGCCCAATTTTATAAGCAGGAAAACCAACTCGAACTGATTTATAAAATATTTGCGCTTATCGCGATTTTTATCTCCTGCCTTGGCTTGTACGGGCTGGTATCATTTATGGCGGTACAGCGAACCAGGGAGGTGGGGATCCGGAAGATTTTAGGCGCATCAATAAGTAGCATTGTGTACCTGTTTTCGAAGGAATTTTTAGCACTTATCGTAGTAGCATTTGCGATTGGTGCGCCCGTTGCCTGGTACCTGATGAACGGATGGCTGCAAACTTTCGCCTATCGTATTTCTCCGGGCCTATGGGTTTTTGCGGCAGCCATTACAACTTCGCTGTTGATTGGCTGGTTCACAGTAGGTTACAAAGCCTTAAAAGCCGCACTGGCAAACCCCGTAAGTAGTTTGCGCAGCGAATGATCAGGTTGCACATCCTAAAAGCCGGCGAGCAAAACCGCACACCGGTTGTAACGTTTTCGTACATTGCACATTGGAGATACTACATAATAATTTCATTATGAGCAATTTATATATGTGGCATGAATTTTAAAATGCTATATTAAGATTTACTTTAAAGCCATGTTCAAAACATATTTTAAGCTTGCTTACCGGAATATACTCAAGGATAAAGCCTATTCCATTATCAATATATCAGGTTTAGCCATTGGCCTGGCCTCAAGTATCCTGATCCTGCTTTGGGTACAGAATGAATTAAGCTACGACAAGTTCCACAAAAATGCGGGGCAGATTTATCGTATAAACAGCGATTTTAGTGATTCTAAAACCGCGGCAAGCTCGGCGGGTATGGCCACCGGATTGAAGGCAGAAATACCGGTAATCAAAAATACCGTTCGTTTATACCCGGGCTTCCCTTCCACCCTATTTGAAATAGGCAGTAGGAAATTTCAGGAAGAACATGTGTTTTATGCCGACCCAAGTTTTATGGATGTGTTTTCATTTCCGTTGTTAAAAGGCGACCGGGCCACTGCATTAAAGCAGGCAAACGGTGTTTTAATAACACAGGAAATGGCAACAAAATACTTTGGGGCCGAAGACCCTCTTGGCAAGGTAATAAGAAAGGACAATAAGGAAAATGTGGTAGTAACAGGTGTTTTAGCCAATATCCCTGCTAACTCCGATCTGCAATTTGACATCATTTTCCCAATGGCCTCCATAGCCCAAACCAATAACGATTTGAAGAATAACATATGGGATAATTTCAATTTTTACGACTATGTTCAGTTGGATAAGAATTTTGCCCCATCCGCTTCCAATCTATCAATGCTGGAAAAACAAATTGATCAGATTTTTCATAAACATAGCCCCGAAACTAAGGCTTCATTCCAATTACAGGCCTTAACCAAAATTCACCTTGCACCCGAAAGGCTGGGTGATTCGCCGGGGCATGGGAACGCGCAATACGTAAGTATCTTTTTTATCATCGCTATATTGATACTTGTAGTGGCCTGTATCAATTTTATGAACCTGGCAACTGCGCGTTCGGCCCGGAGGGCTAAGGAAATCGGCCTGCGTAAAGTAGCAGGCGCCGTGCGAGGGCAATTGATTATCCAGTTTTTAAGCGAGTCGGTATTTATTTCTTTCCTGTCGTTAATACTTGCGCTCGGGATCGTCCAACTATTCCTGCCGGTATTTAACGAACTGGCCAACAGAAAACTCGCCGTCGATATGTCAGATGCTAAGCTTTGGTTAAGCCTTTTTAGTATTGCTTTGCTAACCGGGCTCATTTCGGGCAGCTATCCGGCACTATTTCTTTCAGGTTTCAATCCGGTTAAAGTGCTCAAGGGGAATGTAAAATCAATGGGCGGGAATTTATTATTCCGCAATGCCCTGGTCGTAGTTCAATTTATGGTTTCCATCGTATTGCTGGTAGGTACAGTAGTTATCTATAATCAGCTTAAGTTCATCAAAGATCGGAACCCTGGCTTCGAGAAAGCCAATCTCTTGTATATCCCAATGACGGGCGACATCTGGAACAGACAACAGGCTTTTCAAAACGAGTTGAAACAGAACCCGCTTACCAGTGATTTTACAACAATTACTGATCTGCCTACCAACCTCGGAGGCTGGACCTTTAATGTACAGTGGGACGGCAAAGATCCCCGGTCGCAATTATCTATCCCGGTAATGGCCGTCAATGAGGACTTTACACATACTTTCAGGATAAAGTTAGCAGCAGGGCGAAGCTTTTCAAGAGCCTTTAAAACCGACTCAAACAATTACATGGTTAACGAAAAAATGCTGAGCGTTATGGGATTAAACGCCAGCACGGCAATAGGTAAAACAATAGCTGTTTGGGGTAACAAGGGTACCATCATTGGTGTTGTTAAAGACTTTAATTTTAAACCTGTTCAGCAAGCCATTGAACCATTGGTGATGCCCTTTAATAAAATAGGTGGCTTTGTGGTGGTAAGGACATTACCTGGCAAAACCAACGCCACTATAAAGGCTTTGGCAGCAATAAGCCAGGAGCTCAATCCTGCTTATCCCTTTAAATTCGATTTCCTTGATCAGGAATTATCTAATCTTTATAAAGGGGAACAGCAGATGGGCAATATTTTTAACCTGTTTGCTGGCCTGGGCATTTTTATTTCCTGCCTGGGTTTATATGGCTTATCCGCTTTCATGGCCGAGCAGCGCAAAAAAGAGATTGGTGTGCGTAAAGTATTAGGCGCATCGGTGTTGAACCTTGTCTATTTATTGTCTTCTGGTATCACGAGGTTAATCCTGATAGCCATAGTTATAGCCGTGCCACTTTCATGGTATGCGGTAAACAGCTGGTTGTCGGGCTTCGCTTATCATATTAGTGTTAGCTGGTTAGTGTTTTTCATAGCCTCAGCTGCTGCATTAAGTATAGCCTGGGCCACGGTTAGTTATGAATCTGTCAAGGCTGCTGTTGTTAACCCCATAAAAAGTTTAAGAACGGAGTGATTATGTGATAGATAACCAATGAGTATACGCAGAAACAAAGCCCCGTATTTTGCGAGGCTTTGTTATGTAATAAGTTTTACAATCTGTGATTTACTATTAAACAAATATCAAGTTGAATAAAATTGTGAAATATCATTGAAAGTTATACTTTTGCAAACTCCAAACCGGAAAACACTCCTGAGTAGCTCAGCCGGTTAGAGCATCTGACTGTTAATCAGAGGGTCGCTGGTTCGAGCCCAGCCTCAGGAGCAATAAGCATAGCACGTCCGCTAGGCTTTTCTTGTTTAAAAATGGCCTTTTCTGCTGTAAAAACGCGGTTTTTGCAGCAGCTCTCTCCCGGGAGGTCAGTATTTCCATATTTCAGTTTCGCAGGTTTTTTTGTTGAACTTCACGGAAAAACGTTACAAATACGTTACAGTCTTTCCGTGGCTATTAGAAAATGGTATGGCTACATTAAGTGCAAAAGTGTTTAAACATCACAAAAAAGCAGATGGTACTTTCAATGTTAAGGTGTGCATACACCATAACAGCAAACGGGTGTATATGGACACCGAACATTATGTCACAGATAAAAAGCTGGACAAAAATTTAAAAATCAAGGATACCATGGTTAACCGTATCCTGTATGTGCTTCTCGATGATTACCGGGACGCAATTTCAAGGTTAGGTGCTAAAGTAGATCAGTTGAATGCTGATGATATTAAAGCTTACCTGCTAAAAAGAAATGAAAAGGTAGACCTGATTGCTTTTGCCAAGATCCATGTGGATTACCTGGAATCGCAGGGGCGCACCAAAAGCGCATCTACTTACCGTACATTAAGGAACAGCCTGATTGATTTCCTTAGAGGCACGACCTTGCATGCTGAAGAAGTGTCACCCGGTTTTCTACTAACCTATGAGCGGTTCCTCAGACGGCCACGGACGCTTAAGCGCTTAAATCAGAAAGGTAAAGAAGTAATTACGGAATCAAAAGGCCTGTCCGACGCGGGTGTACATAATTATATAAGGGATTTTAAAGGCCTTTTTACTGCAGCCCAGGTATAAACCATCATTGGGTGTCGTACCGCTGCCTTATAATCCATTTAAAGAATATAAACTTATACAGCTGCCCGAAACAAGAAAAAGAAATCTGACAGTAGAGCAAATGCTAAAAATCAAAAATTTAGTATTGAAGCCAAATAGCCGGACAGAGTTATCCCGTGATCTGTTCATGCTATCCTTTTACTTATGTGGCATGAATGCCGTTGATCATTATAATTGTGGTTTTAAGATTATTTCAGGCCGCTTATCCTATAGCCGTTCCAAAACAAAAGGTAAACGAAAAGACAGCGCCTTTATCAGTTCAAACGTGCCGGAGTGTGCTTTAGCTGAAATTAACAGATATAAAAATGTTCTATTTAGCCGGTACGCCGAAATTGGGAATTTGAATAAGGCACTCAATAAAGGGTTGAAAGAAGTCGGCAAATTGGTCGGTGAGGAAGATTTAACCTTTTACTGGACGAGGCATACGTTCGGCAATTTAGCGCGTAATAAATGTCGTAAATCAAAAGACGATGTGGCACTGGCATTAAATCACGTGGATCACGGTCGGCGAACTACAGATATTTATCTGGACAAAGATTGGTCTATTGTAGATGAGGTTCAGGCAGCGGTTTTATCGCTTCTTACGAGAGATGTTTGGTTGCCGCCTATTAATGAGTCGCCGCCGTCGCTTTTAAGATCGATTAATTTACCGAGGCTTAAGTAACATTAAATGATAGTGAAAGTTGATTATAACGAGTCAGGAAGATCTGTTTGAATAATTAAACTAAGCCATTATCTGTATATAACCGAAATCCGACGCAGTGCGTCGGATTTTCGTTCGTCTAATTTCCTACGCAGTGGGTAGGAATTTGAGTTATTAGAAATATCATGTCTGCTATTTAAAAAATCTGTTATCGTACTCTGTTAAAGCTTTTAAATTGAAGATAAAGGACAAGCCTTATATTTACTTATTTCTATATCTGTTAATACGAATAATTGAATAGCTGTTTATCCAAATAAAGAGTTAGCGATATCCGTATATCTAAATAGTCGTTTATATAGCTAACTGTTTAGCTATATATTTACATAGTCGAATATCTATTTAGCGGTATATTGATTATGCTGCTTTAATATAGTAGCTTCCGTTTGTGTAGCGAATGATAACGTATCGGTTTAGAAAAGGGGTTTTGATTATATTCCGTATTTTCCTTTAGCAAGCCAGCTTTCAATCATTATAGATTCAAAACAAAAGATAGGCAATTTCTTTTGGGCCGTTAATTATTAACCTATTGTGACGTTTCAACATTTAATGGTTCGGGCTAGCGCTTTAAACTATTTAACTATCCATATAGACGAATATACAGCCGCTTGTCTGTTTTGTATCCTGCAAGTTGTGTTTTTGTGTCACAAAAACTTATTTGCCATTACCACATAGCGGCATGGTAGAAAACCTGCGCAACTTGGTTTTCTTTGTACCGTTAACTTATGTATCGAACTAATAGGTTAATGTACATGATTATAATACTCCTACAAGAAAGGAAGCTTTTAAACGCTTGTTTTGATCAATGAGCGAATTGAAAGTTAAGGAAGACCAAGTTGCGCAAGTCTTCCAATACCTTATCGCCCAGGCGGATAGGGGAAGTAAGTTTTTGGGTACCCGAAAACACAACTTGCAATTAGGAAATCAAAGCTATAACCAGCCATACATGGCTATATATACAGCTATACTTAGAGAAGTATAGAGTCAAATATTTGGTAAAGTGATTTTACTACATTTTATGTCATTACTACAAATTCAACAACCTGATATCATATCAAGAACAAAAGCTAAATCAAACTCGATAAATAAACCAATAATTTCTGCACGATATATGTGGTAGCGATCTATGTTGAAATGACATTTAGGCGCCGCATTTAAAAATACTGCATAATTTTATTATGTAATACTAATTACTATATTTGCATAATAAAATTATGCAAAAGTTAAATCAAGTCAGTTCGATATTGTCGGGTTACACCTTCAGAGATTCCCTGGATTACATGGAAGATGGTCCCATACATGTCATTCAACCTAAAAACTTGAAATTGATCAGCGATGCGCCTTGCATTGACTTATTTCAAAATTATGAAAAATATTTACTCAGCGATGGTGATATATTGATTACGATCAAGGGTAGCGCAAATACTGTCACGCAGCTAACATTACCTGATAAAACTAAATATGTCTGTAGCGCAGCATTCGCTGTTATTCGACCGAGCGGATTAAAAACCTGTTCAACATTTTTATCTTGGTATCTGCAATGTGAAACTGCTCAGGAAACTTTACGGGCCATGCAGAAAGGCACGACCGTACAGAATTTGTCGCTTAAAGATTTGCAAAATTTGCCAATACCGAGTTTGCCGTTGCATATTCAACAAACTATCGGTGAATTAGCGAATCTTGAACAACAACGGATATCGATATTGCAAGATCTGGCCTCGAAACGAAAAACATTATTGGATCATGAGCTTATGAAATTGGTAAAAGCAGGAGGTCAAAATGAATAAAGAGACTACCTTTCAAAAAATATTAGATCAACATTTATGGAAGATCTTTGACCAATTTAGGGGGCTATTGTCGGCGGAGTCTGCCTTTAGCTTGCTCCTGCAATTGCTTTTCTATAAATTCTTAGAGGACAATCGCGAAGATATTGAGATCGAGCAGAAGTCGCATCAGCTAAATTTCCCAGAACAATATCGATTTTCAAATTTAATGTTGTCTAAAGAAAGCGAACTTTCAGAAACGCTAAGTAAGGCCCTGTTGGCCGTAGAACAAATCAATGATCCATTATTACTCGGCATATTTATGCAATCAGATTTAAGTTACTTTGATCGGAGCTATGATAGACAAGCTGGTAGAGTCCTCTTGGAATTGATCTCGGTGATTAATACCTTGAATTTTAATAGCAAATACCTTAGTAAAGAAGGAACAGCTTTCTCAGCAATATTTTCCGGCTTGATAGACAAACATGCGGAAACTGAACTTAGACGCAGCATAGGCTTTATGATTCCGAAAAGCTTGCGAGAGTTACTAGCTGGTCTCAGCCAAATATCTTCGAAGCCAGACGAGACTATCTATGATCCGGCTTGTGGTACAGGAGCTTTACTGATGGATGTTGTTCAATACGCCAAATCTTCATCAAACAATCTAACTACTGCCTTTGCGCAAGAGCGTAATATGACCATTTTGAGCCTGGCAAAAATGCAATGGATCATTAATGGTCAAGACCCCAACAAAGTTGCTATTGGGGATGCATTGAGCCATCCTCAATTTACCCAAAACGGTAATTTACAGCAATTTGATACGGTGATCAGTTGCCCCCCTTTTGGCATGAGCGGCTGGGGCGCAGACCTCGCAGCGAGCGACCGATACCATCGTTTTAGTTGGGGGATACCACCAGCAAACAAGGCAGATTATGCTTATATTCTGCATACTTTGGCTTCTTTAAAGCCTAAAGGGGCAGCATTCCTGGTCTCTACTGCTGGCGTTCTGTTTCGCGGGGGTACCGAGGAACAAATAAGAAAAAAAATGATCGATAATAATGTCATCAGCGCCATTATCTCTCTTCCTGCGGGTCTATTTAATTTGTGGAATATTCCCCTTTGCATTCTTTGTTTAAACAATGTGGATAAAACTCTGACAAAGGGTTTACTAATGATAGATCTTTCGAGCTACCCGGATCAGGTTCGGGATAAAGAGGGTTTAAATACTTCCACTATTAACGCAATTGTAGAAAGCGTAAAGGTTTTTTTTGACAGTCAGCAGGTCGCTACCCAGTATAAAGCATTCAGTAAAATTGTCACCAAGGAAGAAATCGCCGCGAACGATTATAATCTGAATATCGCGCGATATTTTGTCGCTAGCGAAAAAGCCCCCGTTGTGGACACACTTATGTTATCAAACGAGATAATCCAGTTGGAAAATGAGCTGCATACGTTGGATCTGAAGATTAAGCAATTAAAAAGGCAACTTAAAATATTTTAACAATCAGATGGCAAGGCGACGAAGATATACCATCGAAGAATACAAAAAACTGTGTGACATCCGCTGTAAGGCAATGTTAACGATCGCCGTTACTTTTGCTTTTTTAATTGTATTGATTCGGATGCTGTTTTTTCCCTCGACCTTACTTGAATTAGGTAAGTGCGGCCTTGCAGGAACCTTTCTTGCCAGGACTATTTACGTTGCTTTTAATCATTATTATTCCGCGGTGAAAAGCAGCCGCTAAACAAAAAACCTTGAGGAATCCTGAAATTTGCAATTTCTATATATAGGCAATTCAATATGTAAAGATTTTCTCATTTTCTTTACATAATATATTATGTTTGTATAAGTTTTTAAAATTTCTTTACATATGAAAGGCTGGTCATTAGATAAGCTTCCTTTAGCAATAGAATTGGAGACGATAAAAGTGTTGAAAGCATTGCCGGCTGCACACGCAGCATTGGCAGAATTGAAAGGGATAGCTTCAACGATTCCCAATCAAAATATTTTAATAAACACTTTAGGACTTCAAGAAGCAAAAGACAGCTCTGCTATTGAAAATATTATTACCACACATGATGATTTATATAAATCTGAACTCAATCTTGACGCGTTCAAATCGCTGGAAGCAAAAGAAGTACAGAATTACATATTGGCTTTAAAAAAAGGATTTGAACTGATTAAAAAGGATGGTTTATTAACCAATAGGACTATTATTGAAGTTCAGGAAACTTTAGAAGATAATAATGCTGGATTTAGAAAACTTCCTGGAACTGCACTTAAAAATGCTGTTACTGGCGAAGTCATTTACACTCCACCACAGGATTACGAAGAAATAAATCAGCTGATGTCTAATTTGGAAAAATACATCAATGATTCTGAAATGCAAGATTGCGACCCATTAATAAAAATGGCGATGATTCATTTCCAATTTGAAAGCATCCATCCGTTTTATGATGGAAATGGGCGTACTGGAAGAATAATTAATATTCTCTATCTAATTTTGGAAGGACTACAAAACCTACCAATATTATACTTGAGTAATTATATTATCAAGCACAAGGCTGATTATTACCGTCTTTTACAAAAGGTAAGAGACGAAAACTTATGGGAAGAATGGCTTTTGTTTATGATCAAAGGAATTGAAATTACCGCTCGGGAAACTATAGAGTTGATTGTCAAAATCAAAGACTTAATGTTGGATTTTAAGCACAAGCTAAGAGACAATTATAAGTTTTATAGTCAGGACTTACTAAATAACCTATTTAAACACCCCTATACTAAAATTGAGTTCTTAGTAAACGATTTAGGCGTTTCCAGATTAACTGCCGGGAACTACCTGAATAAACTAGCGGAAGATAAAATGTTAAGAAAAGATAAACTAGGAACCGGAAATTACTACATTAACGAAGATTTATTTGAGCTGCTAACAAAGCGGTAAAACTACATCAAATAAGAAATACCTAAATCAAGATGAAGAAAGTAGCTGAATTAAATTATTAAGAAATTTTCCTGATGGCATTTAACGAAAATTCCCGGGTTAAAATCCCTGCATTAATACATCTATAACGATTGGGCTATACTTATCTTTCATTATCAAAATCTCAGTGGGATCTTGACACAAATATTTTTGTAGATGTATTTAATCACAGTCTAAAAAAATAAATCCCTCAATTACCGATCAGGAGATTAATGGTATTTTAACTGATATCAAGCTTAAACTCAATTTTGAGGATTTAGGGAAAGAGTTTTATCGACAATTAACAGGTCAATCTGGTTATAAACTTGTTGATTTTAAAAACTTTGAAAATAATAGTTTTCATGTAGTGACAGAACTAACCTGTAAGAATGGCGACGAAGAATTCAGGCCAGACATTACTATTCTGATCAATGGAATTCCTTTAGTTTTTATCGAGGTTAAAAAACCTAATAATAAAGATGGGGTTTTAGACGAGCGTAACCGAATCAATAAAAGGTATAAAAATCCAAAATTCAGGAGGTTTGCCAACATTACGCAAATGATGATTTTCTCCAATAATATGGAGTATGATGATAATGAGATACAACCCTATCAGGGAGCGTATTACGCTACTTCAGCTTACAGCGATTTACATTTCAACTATTTTAGGGAAGAAGAGCAATTTAATTTATCAGAAGTTTTAAAATCTGATGATGAGGCACTTGAAAATAGTATTCTGAAAGATAATAACCTAAATGCCATTAAATATTCTGAAGAATTTAAAACCAACAAAAACCCAGATAGCCCGACCAATAGGATTTTAACATCGTTATTAAAAAAAGATAGACTGGCTTTTATTTTAAGATACGCTTTGGCTTATGTGAAAGAAAGTAAAGGGTCGGAAAAGCATATTATGCGCTATCCACAAATATTTGCCACAAAAGCTATTGAAACTAAATTAGACCAAGGGATAAAAAAAGGCATCATTTGGCATACGCAAGGCAGCGGTAAAACAGCTTTGGCATTTTACAACGTCAAACACCTCACCGATTTATATCAGCAAAAAGGCGTTATTCCTAAATTTTATTTTATTGTTGATAGGTTAGATTTAGCCATACAAGCTAGTCGCGAGTTTAGCAGTAGAGATTTATCAGTAAAAGATGTGGATTCTCGCCAAGGTTTTATTAAAGATATCCAAACCGTTGGTGCTATACATAACGATAGTGGTAAAAGTGAGATTACAGTAGTGAACATTCAGAAATTTACAGAAGATACTACTGTAATAGAAAATACGGCATACAACTTACACATACAACGTATTTATTTTTTGGATGAAGTACACCGTAGTTACAATCCAAGGGGTAGTTTTTTAGCCAACCTTATCAATTCTGATAAAAATGCAATTATTATTGGATTAACAGGTACTCCATTAATTACCAAGAATTTGTATTCTAAAAGTCTATTTGGAGATTATATTCACAAATATTATTACAACCGTTCTATTGCCGATGGATATACTTTAAAACTCATCCGTGAAGGCATTGATACGAGTTATAAAATACAACTTCAAGAGATTTTAAACGAAATAGATGTATTAAAAGGTGATTTAGACCGACGACAAATTTTTGCGCATCCAAAGTACGTAAAACCAATGTTGGATTATATTCTTAAAGATTTTAACACCTTTAGAAATCTGGAAGATAAGACCGTCGGCGCAATGGTAGTGTGCGATAGTTCGGAACAAGCCAAAGAAATGTTCAATTATTTCGAATCTATTTATGGCATACAACGAGTTTCATTATTGCCAATGGCAGCCGAGGAGGAAGTTCCATATGGAGAAAACCCTCAGAAACGATTAACCGCTGCCTTAATTTTACATGATGTAAATACAAAACCCGAACGCAAGGACCAGGTTGAAGACTACAAAGACGGGAAAATAGATATACTATTTGTTTACAATATGTTGTTAACCGGTTTCGATGCCAAACGTTTAAAGAAATTATATCTAGGGCGTGTAATAAAAGATCACAATTTATTGCAGACACTAACTCGTGTAAACAGACCTTATAAAACATTTAGATATGGTTATGTGGTGGATTTTGCCGATATCAGGGCCGCGTTTGATAAAACCAACCGGGAGTATTTTGATGAATTGCAGGAAGAACTAGGTGATGAATTGCAATTTTACAGTGATATTTTTAAATCCAAAGAGGAAATAGAAAGCGATTTGTTGGAAATAAAGGAAACATTATTTCATTTCGACACTAAAAATGCAGAGATTTTTCGACAACAAATCAGCGATATCACATCTCGTGAAGATGTGATAAAAGTTTTAAAAGCATTAAACAATGCCAAAGAATTAAAAAATATCATTCGATTATTTGGCTACGAAGAATTATTAGCTAAGCTTGACTTTTTTAAGTTAAGTCAACTTCAGCGCGAAGCACAGGCGCATTTAAATGCACTGAATGATAAAGCAGCTTTAGCAAGCCCAGATACCACCAACATCTTAAACATCGCATTGGAAGACGTTATTTTCATGTTCCGTAAAGTATCGGAAAACGAATTAGTGTTAGCCGATCGCTTAAAAGAACAATTGCGCAAAACTCGCGAAACTTTACTGCAAAATTTTGATACATCAGATCCTGAGTTTGTGAGTTTAAAAGAAGAACTAGAGCGCATGTTTAAAAAGAAAAATTTGGATGAAATTTCGCAAACAGAAATGAATGAAAACATTGTTCTACTCAATCAAATTTATGAGAAAGTAAAAGAACTAAATCGTAAAAATGCCTTGTTGGCCGCTAAGTATGAGGCCGATGAAAAGTATGCCAGGGTACATAAGCGCATTTTAGAAAATAAAGATATTTCGGCAAAGGAATCACAATTACACGAAGCTTTAATGGGTGTGAAATTAAATGCCGACGATGATATTTTAAAGAATAAAAACCTGATGCAGAACGAAAGTTATTTTAACCAATACCTTTTACGTTTGGTTTTTAACGAGTTTAAACAGAAACAAAACTTACCCATAGACGCAGCAACCACCAAAAACATTAATACCCTAATAGTTAAAGAATATTTAAAAGATTACAGCGGAGCAAGAGCATGACAGATACACAGTACATCATTAAGACCAAGCAATTAATAGACAGCTTAAAAAATGTCTGCGCTAATTATGGTTTAGGTAATGATGGCAACGAATTTAAAATTATTACACAAGTTTTTTTATACAAGTTTTTAAACGATAAGTTCACCTACACCTCTAAATTAAATAACGAAGCTTTAGCTAAAGCTGACGATTTTTATGAGGCATTGCATGCCATGAAGGAAGATGACTTCGAGTTTTTATTAATGGCAAACGGTGAAAATGAACTGCATTTTAAACCTGACTATTTAATTAGCTATTTATATCAAAACCAAAATCAAGATAACTTTTCTAAACTTTTTGATAATACGTTAAAAGCCATTAGTTCTGAAAACGTAGAACGCTTTTCGGTGAAATCATCTTCAGGAGCAAAAGATTTAATGTTTGATGAATTAAGCCAATTTATATCAGACAGCACCCAACGAGACGATTTCTGCAGAGCTTTAATTAATAAGTTGTTTGAGTTTAGTTTTGAGGATATGTTCGGCCAGAAATACGATTTCTTTGCCACTATTTTCGAATATCTGATCAAAGATTACAACACTGATAGCGGTGGCAAGTATGCTGAATATTACACGCCCCATGCCGTAGCCCGTATTATGGCAGCTATTATGGTAAACGAACCAGTAAATAATGTGACTTGTTATGATCCAAGTGCAGGGTCTGGTACGCTGCTTATGAATATTGCCCATGCCATTGGCGAAGATAAGTGCAGTATTTTTTCGGAAGATATTTCGCAAAAATCCAGCAACATGCTGCGTTTAAACTTAATTCTAAACAATCTCTCGCTATCTATACCTAATATTGTAAAAACTAACACCATTTTAAATCCACAACACCGGGACGAAAAGTTCGATTATATAGTTTCTAATCCACCCTTTAAACTCGATTTCTCTGATTACCGCAAAGATTTAGACAGTAAAATCAATAACGAACGCTTTTTCGCCGGATTACCTAACGTCCCTAAAGCCAAAAAAGAAAGCATGGCAATCTACCTGCTTTTTATACAGCATATTATGTATAGCCTAAGCGCAAAGGGTAAAGCAGCAATTGTAGTACCCACAGGTTTTATTACCGCTCAAAGTGGCATAGAAAAAAAGATACGGGAAGCGATGGTTAGCCGGAATATGCTGCGTGGTGTTGTAAGTATGCCCAGTAATATTTTTGCAAGCACTGGCACAAATGTTTCTGTACTGTTTTTAGACAGCGCTCACCCAGATGATAAGGTAATATTGGTAGATGCCAGTAAACTTGGCGACACAGTAAAAGAAGGAAAAAACCAACGCACCGTCCTAACACCAACTGAAGAACAAAAAATTATTGACGCATTTAACCTTTTAAAAACAGAAGATGATTTTGCTGTTCAAGTTAGTCATGCTGAAATTAAAGATAAAAACTATTCTTTTTCTGCCGGGCAATATTTTGACGTGAAGATTGATTATATTGATATTACTGCCGATGAATTTAGAGAGAAGATGGGGAATTTTGAAAGTAGCTTGAATTGTTTATTTTTTGAAGCCAGTAAACTTGACGAACAAATTTTAGCAAATTTAAAACGACTTTATCATGTTTAGAACCTCGCTAAAAGGCATATCAAAGGCAGTTACCAGTGGACTTACACCATTGCGTAGCAATGCCGAATTTTGGAAAAATGGAGAAATATCTTGGCTTAAAACTGAACAAATAGGAGACAGGCATATTTATGAAACAAATGAATATATATCAAAAAAGGCATTAGAGCAAACTTCAATAAAGATAATTCCATCAGACGCAATAACTATAGCCATGTATGGGGAAGGTAGAACAAGAGGAAGCGTATCGATTATCAAAAAGCCAATGACTACTAATCAGGCTTGCTGTAATCTAATTATAGATGATACCAAAGCTGACTATAATTATGTTTATTACTTTCTAAAAACTCAATATAATAATTTAAGAGCTTTATCTTCTGGAGTAAGAAAAAACTTAAATTCTGAAGATATTAAAACATTTCAAATCTCAATTCCAGATTTAAGCGCTCAACAGAAAATTGCTAAAGTACTTTCAATTTTAGACGATAAAATTGAACTCAACAATAGGATAAATGATAATTTAGAACAGATGGCAAAAGCCATTTATGACTACTGGTTTGTGCAGTTTGATTTTCCAAATGAGTTTAATAAACCATATAAATCATCTGGTGGCGCAATGGTTTATGAGGATATTTTGAAAAGGCAAATACCTAAGGGGTGGGAAGTCAAAAGTTTGCTGGATATTGCGAATTTCGTAAATGGTTTGGCGTGTCAAAAATATAGGCCTGTCGATGATAATTTTCTTCCTGTTATAAAAATAAGGGAAATGAACGACGGCATTTCTCAGAATACAGAAAAAGTCAGAAAAGACATCCCATCAAAATATATTATAAATGATGGTGATTTATTATTCTCTTGGTCCGCGTCTTTAGATGTGAAAATATGGTCAGAAGGAATTGGCGGACTAAATCAACATATCTTTAAGGTTACTTCATCAACCTATCCACAAACTTATTATTATTTCGAGCTTCTTAATTACCTACGACACTTTAAAATGATGGCTGATCTAAGAAAAACAACTATGGGGCATATTACACAAGAACATCTTAGAGACAGTAAAATATTAGTACCAAGCCTATATATCATCAATAAATTAGATGAACAGCTCAACCCGATTTTTAAAAAAATACTTGTCACCAAAAAGCAGAGTCAAAAACTAGCTGCTTTGCGAGATTGGTTACTACCTATGCTGATGAATGGCCAAGTAACAGTTAAATAAATTGTAAGATAAATTATCATTTATCTATTTGAATATGCTTGGTACCAAATCGCATGAAATTGGACTTTAAAAATTCATTTTAAAAAAGTGCCAGTCAAATAAATAAGGTTATAAAATCCTTTTTTCCAAATACCGGCTTTAATAAAATCTACCCTTATTTTGTTACAAAATAAATGAAATTTTACCCTAATTCTGTGACAATAAAACTCAATGCACCCATTTTGGCCTTTAAAAGGCATTGAAATTAGTTTTTGAACAGTCAATAAAGCGGACACCTAACTATTCAAAAGCCAATAATTTTCACTTACAACCAAGATTTATTATATTTGATTTATAAGCGAAACATGGCGATGCAAGATCAAAATGTGTTACAAATACGTAACAGTGAAATGATTTAAGGTTATAAAATGCTGACAACTAAGATATTATATCCACTGGGGCTCTTGCTGTTAATCAGAGGGTCGCTGGTTCGAGCCCAGCCTCAGGAGCAATAAAATCAATGATTTAACCCACTCTGGCGAGTGGGTTTTTTTATGTGCCTAAGATTTCATGATCTTGATTCTTATGTTGTTAAATGTTATAGGTTTTTGAACAACACAAAGGTATTTCCACGGCAAGATCATTCAATGTACGAAAAGGGACACGATAGGACAATTTTCCCGGAAAGGAAATAAAGATAAATGGGCTTGGAATCACATTTTATAATGATTCTCTAAAATGGTCAGAGCATCTCGATAATTTGCATTGACATAAACGCAAAAAGCTTCAAGTGAAAGCCAATTACGGTGTCGGAATTTTTTCGAGCTTTTTACTTGTTGGGAAAGAATTTTAGAAGAGTTATAGGATAATCCTCCAAGGACTTGAATGTCCTTTATGGTTAAATTTATTTCGAAATGCTTCATGAGCAAGGAGCTTCGCACATTGGAATACCATGATTGGGATTCGAACCCGTGCACATCGCTATTTTATAACAACAAAAAGATGAGAAAGTTTTTAGCCCGCGGTCAGTGTTATTGCGAAAGGAGAATGATCCTAATCGTATTCCTACACCATCACCATCGTCGCTTAACTAACCTACAAGCCCCGCACGTCTGCGGGGCTTTTTTATGCCTTAGATTTTTGATTTATCTATGTTTGAACTATCATGATTTACCTGGAACAAATAGGTAACAGATCCACTACAAACATAGTGGTTAGCCACTTTCTGCTTAGATTGGCCTTTATTATCTATTATTTATTATGAAGGCATTATTTTTAGTTATCTTGTTAACTGCTTTTTCTCATTTGTGTTTCTCACAACAAACCTATGCACCCGCCGCGCCTTTACCTGCCAAAAACCTGGGTATATATGGCAGGGGTTTATATCCGGGCAATGATACTACTTACCGGTTGTTGAAACACAGCGGATTTAATACGCTGTTGTTATCAAGTTTTTACATTCATGCAAACGGAGACCTGTATTCTGGTGATTCTCACCAGCCTATTATTCATAACGGTAAATGGGTGGGTGATTCTTCCTATGTGCGAAGGGTGACAGATCTCAAAAGAAAATCTTCCATATCCCGGATTGAAATTTTACTGGAAGGGCGTTGGTATGGGCAGCCACCAAACACATTTGATTTTATCCGTGACTGGTATGACCCATCTAAGACGGTGCCGGGTATAGTGACTGGTATCGGTGAACAGAGTACGTTATATAATATCTGTAAGGTGCTCAAAGAGGTGCTTGGTGCCGATGCATTTTGTATTGACGACGAATCTGTGTATGACAGCCCTTCTATTATTGCGATGGGCAAGATTGCGGCAAAACTAAACATGCATATGACATTATGCCCTTATAAAGGATACGCTTATTGGGGCAGTATTCTAAAAGCATCAGATGTAAACGTGGTTGATGCTTTGTATTTACAATGTTATGATGGCGGTGCAGAAAACGAAATAAAAGACTGGGTAGGGGCGCTTAAGCCTAAGCAGCCGATTTATCCGGTATTTATGGTACGTGGTTCATTCAGTACATGCGATACTTATAAAGGAAGTAAATCAGTAACAGAGATCAAGACCCAGTTGAAAGGTTTTAAAAACGACTATCCGGGAATGAGTGGTGCAGCGATATGGCAGATGGAAGATCTGAAAAGTTTCGTAAAGATGGGTTGTACTGTTAAGCAACCAACCTCGGGAAGTGCGAAAAGTGTAGCCGGATTTTTGAGTCAGTTGAAAAAGACGTTGAAAAGCGAGTTGTAGCATATTCAGGTATGAAGGTAGGTGTTCTTTTATCATGCAGGTATTATTTCTACGGCTTATATGGTGTTTTGATAAGTTTTATAAATGCCCGGTTAGGGTTTGGATTTTCCCTGTTCCAATATTGTTGTTAGCAATGATTGTGAGTCCAAAATTGGCGATTGCACGCAAATTTTCAACAAAATGGTTCGAAAAATGCCCAGCCTCAGGAGCAGAGAAATCTTAGGTACTACCGAAGATTTACCACAAAGTTTAAAACCCATTACTAATAGTAATGGGTTTTTTGTTATTTTCATTTCTCAATAAAAAAACATCTTTAACTAAGGTATCTTCAATCTATAACTCAATTCAGTCTTGATAAAGTTGTATGCCTGCTGATTTTTCGAGGTCTTGAATCCAGTTTCGGATATAAGCATACAGATCCTTTCGTTCCGGGGAGGATTTTAATTCGCCATGGGAGCCGAACACAATGAGGCCGAGCGCGATACAATGTCCGATATCGAGTTGCAGAAGCACACCAATGCTGTAGCCGGCAATAAAGTTTTGTCGGGCGTCTGAAGCAATTTCTATACTATAATCCACCTTCTTTCGGGAAAGAACAAACTGTTGGTCATCAGCATATAATATCGCGTCGTTCGCCGAATAAATCAGGAGCCGGGTAATATTCATCGTTCTGAAAATTGAGATGTACTTCTTTTTTAGATCAGCAGCAGACTGCTCAACAATTTCTGTACCCGGTTGTACACCATTTAATATCATCCATAACCGGATGGCTTCATTTTCATCCAATGCAAACGTCACTTTTCCATGCAATGAAAAGGCGCTGATGATATCAAGGGCTTCATCTACCTCAAAAGAAAGCTTTTTCGCAGGATCGCCCAGGTAGAAGATAAATTCCAGATCGATTTTGCCAAGCGGCCTGATGACATCTGTCAGCAACCCATCCCACAAAACAGAGGCCCCGCTTATTGTTGCCCAATCATCAAAAGCAATGGTGCGGCAATTGCTGAAAATCGATTGAAGGTCTTTAATCACTTCACCATCCTTAAAAAATTCCCGCATACGTTTTTCCATTGCCGTTGCGGGCGCAGCGACATTGAGCCGGGAAAGCGTCTCCAGGTGATGAACGGAATTTAAAGTGAGGCTGCGTATTCCCAGTATATTTAAAATATCAGGTAGCGGCGATTCCTTGATATCAAATGCGCTTAACGATGAACCGGATGCCGCTGGAGTTAGTTGTTCTTCCGATGTTATGCTACTTACATACACATGGTCTGCAGCATTAAAGCCGTGAACTGCGCTTAACAGGTCAGTTAATATCGGACCTGGATTCTTGATTTCCATATTGTAGGTTATCATGGCTATTTTTTTAGAGGTTAACGATAGATGATTTGCGCGGGGCCAAATATGAGTTGGCTTTAAATCCTTTTAAATATTTCGATCAAAGGGCTGCTCCACCATTCTTAAATCGTCGTCCATATACTCACCGCCTTCGCTTAAGCTTTCCTCATTCGGGTCGAAATTTTTTAGGATTTCTTCATCAGTTTGCCCGTTCTGTTTAGTTTTAGGATCTGCGTAAGACCCAAATAAAAAATCTTTCATTTCGCTTGATTTTAATAATTTATACTCGTACCACGGAAGATTCTTTGACAACCTGCCACCTTTCCGATAAATATTCCCAGATGACTGTAAAGAATTTTCTATTCAATTTTCCATCAAATACCAATTCACGGGTAATCACCACCATCCCCATATTTCCATCGGACACAGCGTAGTGATACTCAGTTTTAGTAGAAAGGGGCTCCATGTTTGCATCTTTATTCCCCCGGACGAAGCTCATCAGCTGTTCCTTGTTCATGGTATCTACCCCGCCATTTTCGTCTACTTTAACGATCAGCAGCTTATCTGAATAAATTTGCTCCACATAAGGCACGTTAAAATGTGTGGCATTATAAATGAGTTCTTTGGTTAATTCAATTAATTGTTCACTGTTCATTTTTAACTTTTTGAAGGAGTTGTGTAATTAAGTCGACTGTTGTCTTTTCATTTTTATAAATAGTCTGAAGGTTTGGCCTGCTGCCTGTTAACTTGCCGTGTTGTTGACCGGGTCATATGTCGGTGTAAGGATACCCTAATGCACGAACAGGTAGAAAGTGCATTCCCATTACAATCGCCTCGGCAAACTGGCACCTGTCATCTTCGTTTTAACAGCCAGCAGACCAATTTATCTCAGACTTTTTGTAATTGATTACTCCACCATTTTTCAAAGTTGATGGTCCCCAGTTCTGCCTGTCCGGCCGGTACTAACGCTTTATGACTAATTTCCCCGCCGTAGTATGATGGCTTGCCGTTAGGTACTACCTTCCGCAGATCATTTGCATGCCGCAGGTATTGGGCCACCACTTCATACATGGCAAACCGTTCCGGACCAGCTATTTCTACCTTGCCATTGATGGGTGCTGCCAAGGCATATTTGGCGACGAAGGCCGCCACATCGTCTGCAGCGATGGGCTGGAACCACACGTCTGAAAGATGTACTTCGTTCCCGTCGGTGGCCTGGTCGGCGATACCTTTCAGAAATTCAAGGAATTGGGTGCTGCGGATGATCGTATAAGGTACCCCCGACTGCTTGATAATATCTTCCTGGGCTTTTTTGGCCCGCATGTAACCGATGTTTTGCATAATGTCGATGCCAACAATCGACAGAGCCAGATGATGTTTTACGCCTGCGTTAATTTCTGCCGCCAGCAAATTGCGGCCGGATGTCTGGAAAAAATCCAGGACAGCCTGGTCTTCCCAAGAGGGTGAGTTGGCAAGGTCAACAACGACATCGGTATCGTTCATAGCTTCCGCTAAGCCTTCTCCTGTAATGGTATTGATGCCAGTGGCCGGAGAGGCGGCAATCACCTGGTGCCCTGCCTGACGAAGATGGGCAACTACTTTGGTTCCAATGAGGCCGGAGCCTCCAATGACTACGATTTTCATAATTTAACTTTTTTAACTGTTTCAGCACTGTTAATTCAAATGCGATGCCAATCAATTAAGTAATTGATAATCAAATAAATATAAAATAAATGGAGTTATTTTTTCACTATATTTAGTGAAAGCACTACTTGTTTCACCTTATAAAGGGAACAATGCGGAGTGTCGCAGACATGGATTAGCTAAAATAATCCTTTTTGGTGATGGCTAATTTCTTCAATTTGGAGTGCAATGTATTGCCAGGGATCTTCAATATTTCGGCGGCGCTGCCGGGACCTGAAATTTTGCCTGAACAACGCCTCAGTATTTCAATAATATAACTGCGTTCAACCTCTTCAAGGGAATGGTTTAAAAGATGGGGTAGCTCCTGTTTATCTGTAACGGTATTTTGCGGGATGTATACATCATGCAAAATACCATCGGTGGTAAGTAATATGCTGCGCTCTATCAAATGCTCCAACTCCCGCACATTGCCCGGCCAGGTATAGCTGCGCAATTGCTGTATCACTTTTGGTGCGATCTTCCTGATCTTACGGCCTGTATTACGGCTATACTTCTTTACAAAAAAATGTGTAAGTGGTTCAATATCTTCCAGCCGCTCACGTAACGGAGGCAGATTGATGGGAAATACGTTTAACCGGAAGTACAAATCTGCGCGAAAACGGCCCGCCTTCACTTCTTCTTCCAGGTTGCGGTTAGTAGCAGCAATCAAACGTACATCAACTTTAATGGTTTGTTTGCCTCCCAAACGTTCCAGTTCGCGTTCCTGGATCACGCGCAGCAATTTTGCCTGAGCCTCGGGCGGCAATTCGCCAACTTCATCCAGAAACAGGGTGCTATTATTTGCCAGTTCAAATTTACCTATGCGGCGGTCTATGGCACCGGTAAATGAGCCCCGCTCATGACCGAATAATTCACTTTCTATTAAATTGGCAGGTAAGGCGGCGCAGTTCACCTTCACCATCAATTTGTCATTACGCGGCGATGCGTTATGAATGGCCCTTGCAATCAATTCCTTTCCCGTACCTGTTTCGCCCAATATCAAAACTGTGGTATTGGTCCCTGCCACCAGTGACATGAGCCGGTATACCTCCTGCATCTGCTCACCGTTGCCAATAATTTCCGAAAAATTATAGATAGTTTTGATCTGTTCTTTCAGATAGTCATTCTCTACCTCGAGCTGCTTTTTATAGGCCAGCAGCTTTTCATTGGCTTGTATATTAGCAATGGCAATGGATATCTGTGCACAAATACCTTTCAGCATCAGCTTGCTCAGCCTGTCTGCCAGTAGCCAGATGGTGCCGATATTTTTGTTGCCAACCCGCAATGGCAGGCCGTACATATTTTTTAAGCCGGTAGTTTTCCATAATCTTGCATAGGTGTTGCCGGTCTTTAGCTCTTCCTCTATATTAAATACTATCCCGTCCTCACTGGCAAGTACTTCTGCTGTATAAGCATCTTCGACAGTGACGCGGTTGGCAAGTAATTCTGCGAAATGTGTTTTTGCTGTTTCAAATAACGTTTCATCATACATAAACGCTGACAAGTTATAGTCATCCTCGTCTATTATCCGGATCATGGACAATTGTGTATGCATGGTTTTGTCCAGTACCCTAAAAATAGCTGCCTGCAGATCCAACTTGGTTTTTACCAGTGCAACATCGCTACTGAAATCGAGCAAAAAAGCCTGCTCCTCCTGCTTTTTATTGATTTGCTCATTGGCCATAATATTGGCCAGGGCGATGGATATTTGCGAACAAATGCCTTGCAACAACTGAACATTGATCTCTTGAATGTCCAGGAACAAAATTCCATGATTCGTTTCGCCGTTCCGCAAACGGATGCCCACAATTTCTTTGAATCCCATCGTCTTCCAATACTGTAAATAAGATGAGGTGATGCCGCGCTGTATTTCCCTGTCTACCTTGAACAATAAAGGGATAGCGCTATTTAGTACACGGTCCTGCAGTCCGTCATTAATAGGATATCTGGCTTGCTCCAGCGCATCTATCACTTTCGGATCATGCGTTTTAGTAAGATCATAAGCATAGGGACTCATAGTGGTGTTATCTTCATTGATCTTGCGAATGACAAAACCACCCGGTGGATTTATTTTTTTTAACACGGCGCGAACGGCCAGGGCCAGTTCTTCTTTCGTTCTTACGGTTGCGATGCCATTACTAAAATCGAGGAGCAAGGATTTCTCCTTTTCCTTTTTAATTATCTCTTCATTTTTGATGATGTTGGATACAGCACCCGATAACTGTGGCGCAATACCTTTAATAACGTTTCGGAATTCAATGCTGAAACTATTAGGTTTATCGGAATAAATATGAATAAACCCCATTGGCTTCCCCTCTTTCATAAGCCTGGTCATCAGTATTTCCTTTACGCCGGCTTCATAATTGGCTCGCAGAAAGGAGGGGCTTTGCGGCTGGTCCATAATATCTTCCAGCAAAAAAGAGATGGGTTCCTCTGCACGCAATGCGGCTTGAATGAATGACTCGTTCAGTGAAAAATGCGCCTTTATCAATTCCGGGTATATCGCATGTGACCGGATGGGAGAGGATTTATGATCGAGTAGGAAGGGTGTATAGGTTTCATCCCTGGCATCGATGAGGGTCACGATCGTATGCGTAAAATAGAACAGGCTCCTGATCCGATTTGAAAAAAGGATAATCAGGTCATTTTTATCCCGTACTCCGGTAATATCGTTACCCAGGTCCGATAAGATTCTTCTTTCCTGTTCAAGTGAAGCGAGAGAAGGAACTGAAAGGCCGGGATCCATATCTTTTACCCTTTTCATGAAGCGTTAATAAGATAGCTTATTGAGCCGGCAATTTAGGGAAAATAAAGGTGAGTCAGGCCAGGGCTGACCAAAAAGTAAATGACATTTATTGGCAATCCCTGTTTCAAGTGCCAAGTTAACAACTGATCATAAAAGAGTGATATAATTGTTTTCATGTCACGTTAGCAATATCATCAGCAAATTAATTTCCAGCTCTCTTCTGCTCTTCTTCCGAACCGGACTTGCTTTGCGTTTTGGCGAGTTTGCCGCTGCCAAAGCGGTAATTGAAGGTTAATAAAAAAGCCCGCGAATAAACATAGGAATAACCGTGCTGGATAAGGTTGAGATAACGATCGCTGCTGCCCCGGCTTTCGGTGTTTAATATATTGTTTGCGTTCAAGGTGAGTGAACCCTGCCCATGAAACAATTTTTGTTTGGCAGCAAGGCTTAAAACCGAGTAAGCGCCAAAAATGGAACCCACAAATTGCCGGCGCGATTCATACTCGAAATCGGCTTCTAACGATAGGTTATCGCTGCAACGGAAACTGTTATTGGTCACCAGATCGAGCGTGACAAACCCCGGGTCGTCAAAGCTGAACCCGTTGTTGGCGGTGCCGTTAAACAGATTTTGGTAAAAGGTGGCGGTGGTGTTGGTGGTGAACCATTTGACCAGCACTTTATTAAAGCTTAGGTCGACATTCCAGGACTGTGCAAGCGGTATGTTGGTGGGCATCCGCGTAATGGTCGTTTTATTGGAATCGAGATAGTATAAGGTGCGGAGATAATTATGGTCGAGATCATAAGCTGCGGTGACGAAAAACGTATTCTTCCACGACCAGGTCAATTCGGAATGCCAGTTGATGTCCGGTTTGAGATTAGGGTTACCCTGGAAAGAAAGCGTCGCCGAAAGCGGCCGCCTGAAGGGTACCAGTTCATGGTAGTCGGGCCGGTCGATGCGTTTCCCGAATTGGAAATTTAAGGTATTGCGCTCATCGATCTTGTCGTTGACAAAAACGGTGGGGAACAACCCGAAATAATTTTGATGGAAGGAAGCGGCGTTGTTGAGCTGCTTACCATCCATCTGCGTTTGCTCTGCCCTTAAGCCGGCTTGTACTGCTATTTTTTTGTATTGGCGGTTGAAATTGATATACGCCGCATTGATATTCTCGCTGTTCACATTATCATCGCTTTGAGACGGATCTGCCACGTTTAGCCCGTTGACCTGGTTATAATAAATGCTGTTGTTCAAGGTTTTTACATAGCTCGATTTCAGGCCAGCCTCGATTTTACCATTACCGGGTAAAGGCATTACATAATCTGTTCTTGCCCCTAAAATATGTAAAGTCCGCATCTCGTCGATAAATACATTGCTGCGGTTCAAAAAAAATCCCGAAGGGTCGTAGTTTAAGCCGGTATTGTACTGGCCGGGCCGGTAACGATAGTCGGAGTAATCCACATCAACCGACCAGGCCCTGATCGTCGTATCCGGCTTATGCAATAACTGGATGCCCGTGGTGAAATTAAGCGGCTTATCGATGTTCAGCGCATTAAAATTTTCACTGCCCGTTTTAACCCGGTTGCTGTCAGCGGTGGTTAGTATAGAGGTCAAATTATTGTTAGAGCTGCGATCCGAGACGCTGCCTGTCAACGTCAGCGTGGCCTTTTTTGACAGATAGAGGTCGATACCCGCCGATGAATTGTAGGCTTTATTGATGGTTGTCGCTTGGTTGGTGGTGTTTTGTTCGGAAGCTAAGGCATTACCGTTCATGATATCGCTGGTGCCGTAACTTGAGGTGTAGCCGTTGCTGTAACCGTAGCTGTTATTCAGGTATAAATTGTACTTATCGGTTTTGAAATTGAGAACCAGGCTGCTGTTGTAACGGCTGTAGTGCGGCCCCAGCCCGGTACCGGCTGTGACATTTCCGTTAAACCCGCTTTTCGTATTCTTTTTGCGGATGATGTTAATGATGCCGCCGGTGCCTCCAGCATCATATTTTGCCGATGGGTTGGTCATGATCTCGATTTTCTGGATATCCGACGAGGGCGTATTGGTTAGCAAATTGGCCAGGTCATCGGCCGACAAGAACGTCGTTCGCCCGTCGATAGTGACATTGACACCCGATTTACCGTTAAGGGTGACCTGCCCGTCTGGAGTAACCTGTACGCCAGGTAATTTTTTCAGAAGTTCCAGGGCGTTCGTTCCTGTATTAGCGATATTCTGATCCACATTGACCACGGTCCTATCGATCTGTTTTTCGATCAGGGGAGTTTTAGCCTGAATGGATACTTCGTGTAACTGCACAACAGCAGATTTTAAGGTAATGACACCGGCATCTGTGAGGCTATCCCTGCAGGTTATCAGGAGCTTGCTCGACTGATAACCTACGAGGCTGATTTTCAACAGGTAATTCCCCTGAAAAACATCTTTAAAAATAAAACGTCCCGACGTGTCGGTTGTCAGCACCTTATAGATTGCGGTATCCGGTAATTTTTGCAGCCGGACAATAGCGCCTGCAACAGGCAGGTTTTTGTCATCATTTATCTTGCCCAGGATATTTCCTTGTGCATAAGCAAACGAACCATAAATAACAAAAAACAAAAGTATATACAATGGCCTCATGACACAAGAATAAGCCTTAACACCATCCATAAATAAGCCGGCGAACAGAAAGGTAAAAACGACCTACAGACAGGCAGGATCATCGCCTGAAGCCGATTCAGGGGGCACTTTAGCCTGTTCATCGACGGATGCACCGCCGCAGCCATAAAATACTTATTATTGTCTCTGATGAGTTTTTTAGACCGGCTTTTAGATCTTCACCGAAAGCATCGCTGGCTGAGCCATGCGGCCTTTTGGCTTGGCTACCTGCTCGTTGCCGTCAGTGCCAGTAAATACCGGGATGGCAGGCAAGGCACCTATGGTTTCGAGTTCACATCCGATGCCCTGTATATGTTGGCAGAAATGATTGCCGCGTACGGCCTGGCCTATGGCGTAGTACCGCTGTTTTTTTTCCGTAAACGGTATGTACTTGCGGTGATCGCCTTACTGGCTAACTGTTATCTTGCTTGCGTAACAGGCCGCATCTTCATTGTTAAGATCTGCGAACCGCTGGCCTGCGTAAAGCCTAAATCTTTTGAGACATACGGAGAGATCCTGACCGATCTGCCTAAATTGCTGTATGTTTATCTTTTTGATATGCTGGCGGCTGCCGCCATTTTCACCTTTGTTAAAGTAGCTAAGGATCAGTCTGAAACCCAAAAACGCGCTGTCGAATTGGAAAAGCAAAAAGCCGAGGCAGAGCTGAAGTTACTTAAAGCCCAATTGCATCCTCATTTTTTGTTCAATACGCTGAATAATATTTATTCGCTTTCACTCAGCAATTCTCCTGTAACCTCCGGTTCTATTGCCCACCTCTCTGAAATGTTGGATTATATCCTGTATCAATGCAATGGAAAGTATGTGCCTGTATCCGGGGAAATTACGTTGCTGAAAAACTATATCAGCCTGGAAAAATTGCGTTATGATGAACGGCTGCGGGTAAATTTTAAAATCGATCAGCAGCACGATATTTTAATAGCACCACTTATTTTATTATCTATTGTAGAGAATGCTTTTAAACATGGGGCCGGCAATGATACCGGATCGCCGGTTATTGATATAGAACTTTTCGCTGAAGTGGATCGTTTTACTTTTAAAGTAGCTAATACCTATTATTCTAAACCGGAAATTGAGCATTCGGAAAGGATCGGGCTGCCGAATTTGACAAAGCAACTTGACCTGATCTATCCCGTCCGGCATACATTGAGAATTGCACAAAATGAAAATACGTTTGTTGTTGAACTGTATATTGACCTGACATGAAGATCCGCTGCCTTATTGTAGACGATGAACCACTGGCTATCCAGTTATTGCAAAAACACATTGCGCAATTGGATTTGTTTGAAGTGATGGGGACTTGTACCAATGCTATCCAGGCATTATCCGTACTGCAAAGGCACACAGTCGACTTATTGTTTATGGACATCAAAATGCCGCAGCTATCCGGACTGGACCTGTTAAAAAACCTGCAGCATCCGCCTAAAACCATCCTTACGACGGCTTACCGCGAATTTGCGCTTGATGGCTTTGAACTGGGTGTGATCGACTATTTGTTGAAACCCATCACGTTCGACCGTTTCTTTAAATCTGTTGAACGTTATTTGAATACGGTTAACTATACCGTGCCCGAAGTGCTATCTTCATCCGAGGTGCAATTTGTCTACTTGAAATCGGGCCATAAGTTTTTTAAGGTGAATACGCATGATATCTTATATGCGGAAAGCCTGAAAGACTACGTTCACGTACATACTAAAGAAAACGTGATCATCTCAAAGTACAAGATCAGTGACCTGGAGAAGGAATTAAATGGCAAAGGCTTTTTAAGAATACATCGCAGTTTTATTGTAAACCTGGAGCACGTTACAGCTTTTACGACGAATGATGTAGAGATCGGTAAATTAGAATTGCCCATAGGGGATACCTATAAGGCGCTGGTACAACAAGTAAAGAGGTGACAGTGATAAATAACACCAACCAAAGGCAAAAAAATGCGAAAATGAGACGATATGCATGGACTTTGATACAATATGAAGATATCCCGGCAACGTCTTTACTTACTTTTACGATCTGAATAAAACATCAATTATATACTATCCATGAACCAATCTAACCGATTTAAGTCATTGGTCTTGTTGGCCTATGCATGCCTGACCGGCACTGTGCATGCACAGGAAAGAAAAGCACCTGCGTATCCGCTGATCACCCACAACACTTACTTTAGCATCTGGTCAAATACCGATCAACTGAACAACTCTACCACAACACATTGGACAGGCGCAGAGCACTCTCTGCTGGGGCTGATCAATGTGGATGGGAAGATCTATCGTTTCCTTGGCAAAGAGCAAACCAGCTATAAAACCATATTGAGCGCTTCTGATGAAGCCTCTTATAACGTTAACTACACGGAAAATAAACCAGCGGGTGACTGGACCTCGCTAAAATACAATACCGCAGGCTGGAAATCCGGACAGGCGCCGATCGGCGACGATGAGAAGAGCGTAAAAACGCTATGGAAATCGGACGATATTTGGGTAAGACGGACGTTTAATCTTAATAATATTGCCGGCATTAATGAGCTTTTGCTAAAACTTAACCACGACGACAACGTTGAGGTTTTCCTGAACGGCACCAGTGTTTACGAGAAGAAAGGCTGGACAAGCAGTTTCCAATATTTCCCAATCAATAAAAGTGCACTTAAAGCGGGTCAGAATGTGATAGCTATTCACCTGGCTAATACGGCAGGCGGCCGCTTTTTGGATTTTGGCCTTGCAGACAAACTAAAAGATAATGCTGCCCAAATCTTACTGGCCGAACAAAAAAATGTCGAAGTAAATGCAACGCAAACTGTTTACAATTTCGCCGCCGGAAAAGTGGACCTTCAGCTTACTTTCACTTCACCGTTGCTGTTAAACGATCTGAGATTGCTATCCCGTCCGGTTTCTTACGTTACTTATAAAGTGAACGCAAATGACGGGAAAAACCACGCCGTAAAAGTTTTCCTCGGCGCGTCATCTGATATCGCAGTCTACCAGCCTTCACAGGCGGTTACTACACAAAAATATGCCACCGCAAAACTCTCTGTTTTAAAAACCGGCACCGTTGAGCAGCCCGTTCTTCAAAAAGGTGCCGATGATATGCGTATCGACTGGGGCTATTTTTATGTGGCCGCGCCAAAAACGGCCGGAGCGGTTCAATTTATCACCAAAGGCAGCGAAGCTGCTAACGCATTCAAAAAGGGTTCTGTTTCATCAACCGCATCAAAGGGCCATTCACTTTCACTAAATACGATCATTCCCTTCGGAACTGTTGGTAAAAACGCTGTTGAGCGCTTTGTTGAATTAGGCTATGACGAACGGTTTTCGGTACAGTACTTCAATACTGATTTGAGGCCATGGTGGAATAATTCGGGCAAAGCTACCATTGAAGGTGAACTGACAGACGCCTTTAATGAATATCAATCTGTTACACAAAAATGCAATGCCTTCGATAAGGAGGTTTATGCAGATGCCTTGCGTTCGGGAGGTAAAGAATATGCATACTTGTGCGTATTGGCCTATCGTCAAAGCATTGCGGCGCATACACTGGTTAAAAGCCCCGCAGGTGAAACCTTATGGCTATCTAAAGAAAACAATAGCGGCGGTTTCATAAATACCGTGGATGTAACTTATCCCTCAGCGCCGCTTTACCTGCTTTATAACCCGGAATTGATGCAGGGTATGCTGAATGGTATTTTCCACTTCAGTGAATCGGGCAAATATCCTCATCCATGGGCTGCACATGACCTCGGCACTTATCCAAAGGCTAACGGACAAACCTACGGTGAGCCGATGCCTGTGGAGGAATCCGGTAATATGATCATCCTTTGTGCCGCTATTGCTAAAGCGGAAGGTAATGCCGGCTATGCAAAAAAACACTGGCAAACGCTAACCACCTGGGTTGATTACCTTACCAAAGAAGGTTTGGATCCGAAATCCCAGCTATGTACAGACGACTTTGCCGGACATTTGGCCCGCAACGCTAACTTATCGGTAAAAGCCATCGTAGCCATAGCTTGCTACGCGCAAATGGCTGAGACATTGGGCGAAACCCAAACCGCTAAAAAATACCGGGCCATAGCCGAGGGCATGGTGCCTGAGTGGATAAAAATGGCCGATGCCGGCGATCATTATGCACTCACTTTTGACAACAAAGATACCTGGAGCCAGAAATATAACCTGGTTTGGGATAAGGTACTGGGCTTAAATTTATTCCCTCAAAAAGTGTATGATACCGAAACCCGGTACTATCTTACTAAAATAAATAAGTTCGGGCTCCCACTGGACAGTCGTAAATCATATACCAAGAATGACTGGATTGCCTGGACGGCAACTTTTGCTCCTCAAAAGGATCAGTTCGAGGCACTGATCAGGCCGCTTTATGTACACGCTCTCGAGACCCTATCACGCGTGCCCCTGAACGATTTTTACGATTCAAAAACGGGCATTAGGGAAAACTTCAAAGCGCGGAGCGTAGTAGGTGGTTTTTATATGAAAATACTGGCTGATAAATTGAACGCAAAATAACTCCTGAACATGTAATTATGAGCCGTACAGTTTCCACGTTGAAGGTGGAGGCTGTACGGCTCATATTATATCAGCGCCCTATTCTCTGATCCTAATATAATGAACAATAATAAACTGATCACCAAACCGCATTACCCGATACTGGATGGTTTACGCGGTGTTGCAGCCATCATCGTAGTTACCTTTCATTTAACCGAACCGCTGGGGACAGGCCATCTGGATATCATCGTTAATCATGGATACCTGGCTGTCGATTTCTTTTTCCTGCTGTCAGGTTTTGTTATCGGCTATGCCTATGACGATCGCTGGCATAAAATGACAATCGGCACTTTCCTTAAACGCCGTATCGAACGCCTTCAGCCAATGGTAATTTTAGGGATGACACTCGGTGCTATCGGATTCTATTTTACGGATTCTACGATATGGCCGCTCATTCATATCGTCCCCGTTTGGAAGATGCTGCTGGTGATGCTGATCGGTTATACCATCCTTCCCGTACCCCTATCGCTTGATATACGAGGTTGGCAGGAAATGCACCCCATGAACAGCGTAGGATGGTCATTATTCTTTGAATACATCGCCAACATCCTTTATGCGGTTTGGATAAGAAAATTTTCAAAACTCACATTGACTGTATTAGTATGCGTTGCAGGCGTAGCACTTGCACACCTGGCTATCATCAATGGAGATGTCAGCGGTGGCTGGACGCTGAATTTAGAACAGGTGCGCGTGGGTATTACCCGCACTATATACCCGTTCTTTGCCGGCCTGTTACTTTCACGTGTAGCAAAGCCAATCCTCGTTAAAAATGCCTTTTTGTGGTGCAGCCTCTTGGTGGCCATTGTACTATATATGCCGCGCATAGGCGGTGCAGGCCATCTTTGGATGAACGGGATCTACGAGTCTGTTTGCATCATTATCGTTTTTCCGCTTATCGTTTACCTTGGCGCCGGCGGGGAGGTTCATACCCAAACAGAGAACAAGATCTGCAAATTTCTTGGCGAAATCTCCTATCCTCTTTACCTGGTGCATTATCCGCTGGTTTATTTTTATGTGGCATGGATCAGCAATCATAAAGGCGTAACCATTGTACAGGCCTGGCCTTATGCCTTAGCTATTTTGATAGGTGCAATTATCCTGGCGTATATCACTTTGAAATGGTACGATGAGCCGGTTCGTAAATGGCTGCGAAAGAAACTTGGCTAAAATGAATAGCTTGTATAGTATTTACAGGATTTACTCACAAATCTGTATAGCTTTTTCAGGACGGGGCAAGAAGGAAAATTCATTTTAATAACCGTACGGTACGTGTTCGCTTACGAGACATTTTTTTCAATCAAATACCGTATATACAATTAATTATCAGATGATTATATATCTGGCACGGAATTTACGAAAGAATTCGTATGAACAAGCTTCCGTTGATTAAAGAAATTACCAGAATTACCAATAACCTCGATATCCGGGTATCAACCCGTTTTTGCGCAGGGAACGGTGCGGGCAAACATGAGCATGAACACCCGAACCTGGTTTTTATACTGGCTGGCGGCTGCGCCGAGAAAAGACAACATGGGACTTATGAAAGGAAAGTAGCTGACCTTGCCTATTTACACGCGGGTGAAGCGCACGAAACTACTTTTGCAGAAATTCCCACCCGCTACCTATCAGTTGATATCAAACCGGTAGTATTTGCGGAAAATCATATTAAAGAAGAGCACCTAATAAATGCCATCAATAAATCCCCTGATGCAAAATTCCTGGTCTTAAAAATATACCGGGAAATGCTGCACAATGACGATCATACCACGGATTCGATTGCCATGCTGTTTTACGAGTTTGCCTCCATTTCACGCAGGATAAACCCAAAAAAGAAAACGCCGCACTGGATCACGATCGTAAATGAACAGCTAAACGATAACTGGAATAAAACCATCAC
This sequence comes from Mucilaginibacter angelicae, assembly GCF_042434235.1. Classification (NCBI taxonomy): domain Bacteria; kingdom Pseudomonadati; phylum Bacteroidota; class Sphingobacteriia; order Sphingobacteriales; family Sphingobacteriaceae; genus Mucilaginibacter; species Mucilaginibacter angelicae. The sequence continues at coordinate 501,210 of NZ_JBHLTS010000022.1, forward strand.
GTTGAAAGAGCTGTCTCAGGTAGCCGGAGTAAATCCCATTACTATATCCAAACATTTTCCCGCCTATTTTGGCTGCACACTTGGTGCCTACATGCGCAAACTAAAAATAGCGCATTCTTTATCCCTCATTAAACAGGAAGGCACGCTGTTAACGCAAACAGCGCATGTTTGCAATTTTTCAGACCAAAGCCATTTCATCAGGAATTTCAGGAACTATACCTCTCTTTCTCCTAAACAGTATCAAAAACTTTAAAAAGGCAAATACCATTCTATTTTCAGGCCGTTCCGTCACCTACCTTTAATCATAAATATTAAATAAAATAAATTATGAGATATTATATCCTATTGTTCTTCCTGTTCCTGGCCACATTCGCTAATGCCCAAAAGTTTTATGTGAGTTATAAGCCTTCCGCTTATAAAGGCCCGTTTACAGGCAACGTGATCCTGTATCTTTCTACTAAAAACGAAAATCCCAAAAACGAAACCGGCTGGCCCTGTTACCGGATGAAGGTAAAAAATATCATGCCCGATCAGCAGATCGTATTTAACGACTCGTGTACGTCCTATCCCACGCTGCTTTCACGTATACCACGCGGCGATTATTATGTACAAGCCGTATGGGATTTAAATATTGATGGCCGTATCATAGGATTGAGCACCGGCAATATGTACAATTTCAGCCGAAAGGTCAGCTTGAATGATCCCAAAGAAGGGTTTGCACTGGTTTGCGACCAGGCCGTTAAAGCTCCGGCCTTTGTTGACAGCCACTTTGTTAAGGAAATTAAAGTCAGTTCAAAATTGCTGACCAGCTTTAATCATAAGCCGGAATACATCCGGGGTACAGTAATCCTGCCCAAACAATATTATACCGAAACCAAACGACGTTTCCCGGTCTATTTTATGATCGCTGGCTTCGGTGGCGGCTATATACATTATTCTAAGTCGGAGAGCAGTGATACGCTGGCTTCGGTTCCGCTGGACACAGTCGCCTGTATCAAGGTTTACCTCGATGGTGATTGTTCGCTGGGGCATAGCACCTATGCCAACAGCGATAATACTGGCCCGGTAGGCGATGCATTCGCGTACGAGTTTATCCCGCAATTGGATAAACAGTACCGGACGAACGGTGCACGCTTGATCAGGGGGCACAGCAGCGGCGGCTGGACAGTTGTATACCTGCTTACGCATTATCCTAAGCTTTTTGTGGCCGGGAACGCCAGCGCTCCCGATCCGGTAGATTTTCGCCGGTTTTCATTCACCAACCTCTACCAGGATAAAAAGCTGAATGATTATGTCGACGGGCTGACCATGGACAGGCCCCGGATACTCGACAGTGTTGTGTATGATAAACCCAATATAACGCATAGCATTGAAGGTATTTTTTACCGCGGGCAACAAAATGTTTCGTTCGACGCCGTTTTTGGCCCAAAAGGCGCTGACGGGCTACCGGAGCTTATGTTTGACCCCGAAACGCTGGTTATAAACCCTGCTGTAGTTGGGTATTGGAAACGTTACGACCTTACTCAATATGTAATAACGCACTGGCAGGATTTGAAAAAAGACCTGCAGGGGAAATTACGGATTTCCGTGGGGACAGAGGATTCGGTGCAGAGCCCTGCCGTGAGGTTAATGGAAACTGAAATGAAAAAGCTCCAAGCCGATATTGCCTTTGCTTATTACCCTGGCAACCATTTTAGCGTGGTAACAGCAGAATATAAGAAAGCATGGGATGACTTTTTGCTCAAAAGGTACCTGGAATGGCTGAAGTCGCAAGAAAAATAAAGTATGGCACCGTGTTTTGGGATGATTGGCGGTGGTTCCGTGATCTATGGTCACTTTTCTATCTGCCAACATATTGGTAACTTGGAACAGCAATTAAAGCCGCTAAGTACTTGAATCTATATACATTCCATATCAGCCTGTATGACCTGGCCTTCCTGGGAACGATATTTATCGGGCTGAATTTTGCCCTGCTGTTAGGATTAGTCAAAAGTAGTAATCGTGCTGCAAACCGGTTTTTAGCCCTGGCCTTGCTAACAATCGTTTTGGAGATAGCCAGGATATTAGGTATCGACATTGGGCTATCAGCTTACATTACCAACTGGAGTTGGCTGCCGCTGCAATTCTCGCTTGCACTTGGCCCCCTTATCTTCTTTTATGTGCTTAAAATTACCCTGCCGGAGTATAAATTCCGGCGCAAGGACCTGCTGCATTTTAGTCCGCTGCTGCTGGAATTGGGTGCCCAGGCATTGGCATTTAGTGAGAGTATAAAAACAGGCACGGTTAGTTATGAAACGCAGGTCTTTCGGCAGCTGAACCCGGTAATGCAATTACTGGCGTTTGTTTCGGTCATGATTTACCTTTACCTGGCCCACAGGCTGATAGAACGCTTTTACCGGCGAATAAAATTTAATGGGGGCGACAGGTATCGGCACGAATTGCGCTGGCTGCATAGCTTACTGAAAAGTTTCGGCCTGTTATGGCTGTTGTGGATCCCTTTTACAGCTGCAGACTATTTTTATTACCACTACCAATTAAGTATCCATGCTTATTATCCTTTATACCTCCTTTTAGTAGCAATGACCATCTGGATAGCGGCCGTAGCTTTTTTAAAACAGGAAGCTCACGTCTTGGCTGGCTCTGCTCCAGTTTTAAAACCATTACTACCAGCTGATCTGAAACAAAAAGGTATCTGGCTAAAAAAAGTGGTTAAAGAAAAACACTATTACCAGGATCCGGAATTAAGCTTAAGCTCCCTGGCCGAAAAACTTAAGCTGGGTACTCATGAATTATCACGGATCATCAATACGGTGTTTAAAAAAAGCTTCAATGATTTCATTAATGAATATCGTGTTCAGGCGGCAACCCGGAAAATGCAGGACCCGGCTTATGATCACATCACCCTCCTGGGAATTTCGTATGAATCGGGATTCAATTCCCAAAGCACCTTTAACCGCATTTTCAGGCAAATGACGGGAAAAAGCCCGCTGGAATATAAAAACAACCTAAAAAAAGAGCAGCCATCTTATAATTTGGGAAGCCATCACCAATCTACGCCGGTAATTTTGAATCGTGAAAACCCTCCTAAATGGTTTCATGACAAATTAAACCGCAATTATATGTTTAAAAATTATTTTAAAATAGCATGGCGTAATCTGGTGCGCAATAAAAGCTATACTGCTATTAATGTTACCGGCCTGGCTGTTGGCATTGCCGTTTGCATGATGATCTTTATCATTATACAATATCAAACAAGCTTCGATAATTTTCACGCAAAGAAAGATCGTATCTACCGTGTGTTAACCGAATATCATCATACAGAATCAGCAAATATTACTTACGGAAAAGATGTCCCTTTTCCAATGCCTCTTGGATTGAAAACGGCTTTTCCTGAAATAGAACAGGTAGCCCCAATTTTCGCAAGCCAAAATGACCAGTTGCTGATACCTGATAATAATGGAAACACAGTAAAATCATTTAAAGAGCAGAGGGGCTTATTTTATACTGAGCCTTCATTCTTTAAGATCTTTGACTTCCCGCTGCTTGCCGGTTCATACACCTCATTAAAAGATCCCAACAATGTGTTACTTACCAAAGAGATTGCAGAAAAATATTTCGGCGACTGGAAAACAGCAATAGGGAAAACCATCAAACTGCAAATGGGCGGGTATATGTTCGAGCATGGCACAGATGTATTAAGAGTTTCAGGGATCCTGGCAACCATTCCTTCAAATTCAGACTTTCAGCTAAAACTTATTGTTAGTTTTGGAACAGGGTTTACAGGAGATTATTTAGCAAAATCCACCGATTGGGATGGAACAGTAGCTGACTTTGGTTGCTATATTTTGTTGCCACAGCATATTACTGCCGACAATTTCAATCAGCAGCTAAGAGCATATTCACAAAAGGTAAAGTCTGCCGGCAATAAGGACAGCCATATTATACAACCGGTAAGTGCGGTACATTATGATACCCGGGCTGGTAATTACAGCAACAAAACAATCAGTCATCAACTGCTCAATGCATTGTGGCTCATTGCAGCATTTATCCTGTTAATTGCCTGCGTAAATTTCATCAACCTTTCCACTGCACAAGCTGTTAACCGGGCAAAGGAGGTTGGTATAAGAAAAGTTTTGGGCAGCAGTAAATCCCAATTACAGATCCAGTTTATTGTTGAAACATTTTTGATAGTTATGAGTGCGGTAATATTTGCGGGCATTATTACAATTGCTGCATTGCCTTCTGTAAGTAAACTTTTAGAACTTTCGCTTTCATTTAATATACTAACCAATCCCTCAATTATTTTATTCCTTGTGGTTATAACAATTATTGTAACCATACTCGCCGGCTTTTATCCTTCTATGGTTTTATCCCGTTTTAACCCTGTTAATGCGTTAAAGAGTAAATTCACTACCAATCCGGGAAACGGGATCTCATTAAGAAGAAGCCTGGTAGTGTTTCAATTCATCATTGCACAGGCGCTGATTATCGGAACGCTCATCATTGTAAAGCAAATGAATTATTTTATGGATCAACCCTTGGGCTTTGATAAAGATGCCATAATAAATGTTCCTTTCCGTGTAGATAGCGTTCGCCTAAGCAAACTGGATTATTTAAAGAAACAGTTATTATCAGTAAGCGGCGTGCAGGCTGTAAGCTACAGTTCTAACACACCGGTTGAAAATGGCAATGATACATGGAGTGTATTAAAATTTGACCATGCAGTAAAAGAAACAGATTTTAAGGTGATTACCAAATTTGCTGACAACGGATATGTGCCTGCTTATAAATTACCATTAATAGCCGGAAGAAATTTGCAACCATCCAATACGACAAAAGAGTTTTTGGTAAATGAATCGCTCTTAAAAAGTTTGGGGCTTAAAAAGCCGGAGGATATATTGAACAAAGAAATAAGCATTTGGGATGATAAAATAAAATGTCCTGTTGTTGGCGTATTGAAAGATTTTAATGACAGGTCTTTTCGTAATGATCTTGCCCCCTTGCTTATTACCACAAACATCACCATGTACAACCAGGTTGGAATAAAACTGGCGGCCACAAACATTTCTTCTACAATGCAATCTGTTAAAGAAATATTTGAGCAAACCTTTCCCGATTTTGTTTACGAATACCAATTTCTTGATGATAAAATTGGAAGCTTTTACAAACAGGAAAATCAGTTAGCACAATTGTATAAAATTTTTGCAGCAATAGCGATATTCCTTAGCTGTTTGGGATTGTATGGTCTGGCCTCATTTATGGCTGTACAGCGGATAAAAGAAGTTGGCATTCGTAAAGTGCTTGGTGCTACTGCAGGCAATATCGTTTATTTGTTTTCGAAAGAATTTATTATACTCATTTCAATTGCTTTTACCATAGCTGCCCCCATTGCATGGTATTACATGCACCAATGGCTGCAAGCTTATGTTTATCGCATCAACATTAGTTGGTGGTTATTTGCTGCAGGCGGGCTTGCCGCCATAATTATTGCAATGGCAACAATAAGTTTCCAGGCAATAAAAGCAGCAATGGCCAACCCGGTGAAGAGTTTACGGAGTGAGTGATTTTGACAGCCCTTAAACAGCAAATCAGCCCAAAACAAAAAACCCGCCTGGTGGGGCGGGTTTTTCTATAATATATATGATGGAGTTTAATTGAATATTAATTCTCAGCGTAAACGGGTTTGGCGATTCCGTTATCATATGCCTTAAGGTTTTTCTTAAGCAGCTTGCGTGCTACGTGAATGCGGGTTTTAACAGTACCGATCGGGATATCCAGGTGATCGGCAATTTCATGGTATTTATGGCCTTCAAAATACATAGTGAAGGGTACATAATAATCTTCAGGCAGCCTGTCTAAAGCTTTTTTAATATCATCCATTATAAACTTGGCTTCGCCCTGGTTTTTTGTTGAACTGAATACCAGGTTCGGTGATGAAATTTCATCACTTTTAGTAACGAAGGTGCTCATTTTAACAAAACGGCGATAGTTGTTGATGAATGTGTTTTTCATGATGGTATATAACCATCCTTTTAAATTGGTGCCTTCCTTAAACTTGTTATAGTAAGTTATGGCCTTCAACATTGTATCCTGGACAAGGTCGTTAGCATCGTCTGCGTCGTGCGTGAAATGTAAAGCGTATGATCTTAAAGAAGTCGCCTGACGTAGTACAAGGGTGTTAAACTCAATCTTTGTCATTTTGTTAAAGTTTTGTGTTAACAATTAGACAAGCATAATGCCATTAACCTAAAGTGTGTGGTAAAAAGTCCACATTTAAGCATCGGCAACAAAGTTCAATAATTGTGTATTTTTTACACTATTATTACAATTACCATACTGAAAAACAGACCATTAAGCACAAAAAGCAAAGAAAAATAAACTCATAAAAAGGTCAATTGTAACAGGAATGTTATTTAGAACAAATTTTATTTAAAATGAAAATTCACTTTAAATAAACTTATTTAACTAATAATATTAACCTCCCGTTGTAGTGTAACGCCAAATTTAGTGTACACACTGTCTATGATTTGCGACGAAAAGTTATACACTTCCTGCCCTGTAGCTCCTCCGTGGTTCACTAATACGAGGGCCTGGTTTTTCCAGGTTCCTGTGTGGCCAACGGTTTTTCCCTTCCAGCCGCACTGTTCAATGAGCCAGCCGGCAGCCAGTTTTACACCGCCATCGGCAGCCGGGTAATTCACCACGTCCGGAAATTCAGCCTGTACTACAGCAAATTCTTCAGCACTGATCACCGGGTTTTTGAAAAAGCTCCCTGCATTACCAATAGTTGAGGGGTCGGGCAGTTTGGATACCCGGATATGTGCTACCACCTGCGATACATCTTTTATAGTAGGGTTTACGATCCCCCTGTTTTGCAGCTCCTGCCCTATTGCGCCATACTGGGTGTTGAGGTTAGGGATGAGCGATAAATGGAATTTTACAGATACTATAATATACTGCCCTTTCAGTTCGGCCTTAAAAACACTTTCGCGGTAGCCAAACTTGCAATCAGCTTTACTAAATTCTTTAAAAGTGCCTGTCGCTATTTCAAAAGCACGGCAGCTGTGAAAAACATCTTTCAGTTCCACGCCGTAAGCGCCAATGTTTTGAATAGGCGATGCGCCCACCGAACCGGGAATAAGGCTCAGGTTTTCGATACCGGCATAACCGTGGTCAACACAATAGTTCACCAGGTGGTTCCATACCTCGCCGCCGCCGGCTTCAATAAAAACATCATCGTGACTGATGCGGTGCTCAATCCCCCGGATATTCATACGGATTACCAGTCCGTCAAAATCATTAACCATGAGCATATTACTGCCGCCGCCAAGCACCAGTCGCTCGGTTTGTTGCCATTGTGGGTCGGCAAACAGCTCGCGGAGCTCATCTTCATGAGCTATCTCCACAAAGTAGCGGGCACGGGTATCAATAGCAAAGGTGTTAAAGTTTTTGAGTGATACGTTTTCCTGTATTTGCAGCATGTTTTGAGTTCGGATTTGGGATGTTCGATTTCGGAATTTTGAATTTGTAGAACTCCTTAAGCGCAAAAGTAACCAAAAGTAATTTATTGTCTGAACCGTTGATTGGGGATGATTACATTGATTTCGCTGATTTTTTGGTCTGAACTCGAATTAAACGAATTAATTTATGGAATTTGCTTATCGCTTTAAAATTCCGATTATTCCTTAATTCTAAAAACTCCGGTTCAGAATTATTTCACGCAAAGGCGCCAAGCCGCCAAGTTTTTTCTTCTTCGCGGCTTTGCGTGCCTAAATATGCGTGCAACTTCCCCGCTATCCCACCACTCACCTAATCAACTCAATCAACCATTCACTAAAAAAACAATCCCAACCGTTAAAATTTGTTAAATATTTTCCAAACCCCTTGCAAATACGAAATCTATCGTAGATATTTGTACGAAGGAATTCGTAATAGAGAAACAGATGGAAATTAAAGCAACAGAAAGCGAACTTGAAATTTTACAGGTAATTTGGAGAAAGGGCCAATGCACCGTACGTGATGTTCATGAGGAACTTTCTAAAACCAAGGATGCCGGCTACACTACTACCTTAAAACTGATGCAAATTATGCACGATAAGGGAATGGTTGAGCGCGACACCACTTCAAAAACACATTTATACAAAGCTTTATTCACAATGGAGCAGGCGCAAAGCAACGCTTTGGATAAAATCTTGTCTACTGTATTTAAAGGCTCTACTTCCGACTTGGTGATACAGGCGCTTGGCCAGCACCGCGCATCAAAAGACGAGATTGACGCTATTAAAAACTTTTTGAATCAATTTGATCAGGATAAAAAATAAACGTTATGGAAAACTTATTCTATAATATAAGCCAGGTGTTAGGCGTAACCATTTTACAATCGTTATGGCAGGGATTGCTCATATGGTTTGCTTTAAGATTAGTGTTCATTTGCGCGCCGCGATTATCGGCCATTAAAAAGCATAATTGGGCTTTGGGCGCTATGCTTATTTTAAGTGCCTGGTTTATATACACGTTTATCCATCAGTTCAGGATGCATGAGTGGATCAATTACACAGCCGCTGGTGCGCCATCCTTATTACCACGTTTCTACCTGCCGCTGCATGAAGTAGCCGCCCGGCCGCAAAGTAGCTATTACGAATACGTCATAAAAGGCTATCTGCCCTATATATCGGCCCTTTACTTTGCGGGTTTGGTGTTTAACCTGCTTAAGGTAAGCTTAAGCTGGCAAAAGATCAGCCTGATAAAACGTACCATGGTACCTGCCGACAGGCTGCAGGACTTTGCCGATGAGCTTTGCCAAAAGCTGGGGATTACTAAAAATGTGTGGGTAAACTTTAGCCGTATGGTTGATGCACCCTGCATGATTGGCTTTTTAAGCCCCATTATATTGTTGCCGATAACCCTTACTACATACTTATCGGCCACCGAGGTTGAAGCCATTTTACTGCACGAGCTATCGCACATAAAGCGTAATGATTATCTGCTTAACCTAATGCAGCAATTTATTTCCATACTGTTATTCTTTAATCCCTTTGCCCAATTAATTAACCGCATTATTAACCAGGAGCGCGAAAACAGCTGCGACGATCTTGTTGTGCAAACAACCCAACAACCGTTGATTTACGCGCATGCCCTCCTTAAACTGGAGCAAACCAGGCAGCAGCATTTACAGCTGGCCCTGGCTGCTAACGGCAAAAAATATCATTTATTAAACAGAATTGAACGCATCATGAAAACAAAGAAACCTATAGGCAATATCCGCCACCTGCTTGTGGCCATTGCCATAATGGCTGCGGGCGTTAGCAGCATTGCCTGGCTAAACCCTACTATAAAAGATGGCAAGCTAACCGTTACAAAAGTTGCGGCGCCTGCTGCCCTGCATGCAATATTTATGGAGGATACCACACATAAAGTAAAAGCAAAAAAAGCGGTAACCTACAAAAAGAAAACACCTGCCGAAATTGTTAAGGCCAAACAGCGTCACGATAATTTTAACTATGACGGTTTTAACGATGCTGAATTGGAGAAACTAAGTGCCGAAGTAAGTAAACAAGGCGAGCTGATTGGTAAATATTACGCCAGCGACGCTTTTAAAAAGCAACAGGCAGCACTTGAAGCCAAGAGCAAAGCACTTCAAGCTTATTATAATACCGATGCCATGGAGAAAATGAAGCTGCAAATGCAAAAAATGGGCGAAGACTTCCAAAAGGATTATGGCGAAACATCTGAAAGCAAAAAAACCAGTGAACAGATGGGCGAGATCGGCCGTAAGATCGGTGCTTATTACAGCAGTCCTGACTTTAAAAAAATGAACGAGGAACTGGAGAAAAAGTATGGCATTCCGCATAACCGGGGTTACAATGGCTATAACGATGACAGGGACCCTAACTACAAAAAATACCAGGACGAACTGCAAAGCAAGATCCCGGCTGATGTAAAAGAACAAACCGAGCAGCTTAAAAGACTGGGAGAAAAAATAAGGAGCCGTTACCAATCGGCAGACTTTGTTGCCAAAAGAGACAAAATGAAAGCCATGGGCGATAGTATCAGGATAGCTTATAACAATCCTGACATGAAAAAGCTACAGGATGATATGAAGAACATTGGCCAGCAAATGCGTGGTTTCCAGGATAGCCCCGAAATTAGAGCTGCTCAGCAACGCCTTAAAGAAGCCAGCAAAAAACTGCGGGATTATATGAAAAGCCCGGCCTTTAAACAAAAAATGAAACTGTACCGCGATAAAATGGATACCCAGTTTGATTATAAGTTTGACACCGACGATAAAGAAGACATAAAAACCGACACAGCTACTAACTAAATTAATTAGCAAATAACATTAAAAATATTTTTTAAAGAGCCTTAATTTGTAATTTAGTGTCCTCAATAAAATGAGGACACTTTTTTTATGCTTCAAAAGCTAACCATTAATAATTACGCACTTATCGATAACCTGGAGATAGGTTTTGATAGCGGCCTGAACATATTAACCGGTGAAACCGGTGCAGGTAAATCGATCATATTGGGTGCCCTTTCACTTATTTTAGGGCAGCGGGCCGAAAGCAAGTACTTTTTCAATCAGCAAAAGAAATGCGTTATTGAAGGTACATTCAAGATCAGCGGCTTTCATCTGGCCGATTTTTTTGAGGAGAACGACCTGGATTACGAAACAGAAACCGTGCTTCGCCGCGAAATTTCTGCCGATGGTAAATCCCGGGCTTTTGTGAACGATACCCCGGTTAACCTCACTGCTCTGAAACAACTGGGTGAAAAGCTGATCGATATCCATTCGCAGCATGCTACGCTGGAGATCAACGATCCCGATTTTCAATTGCTGATAGTTGATTCAGTTGCCCGTCATTCGGATTTGCTGTTTGATTATCAAAGCAAATTCAGGGCATACAAAAAATCATTAAGCAAGCTTAACCAGTTGATTGCCGAAAGTGATAAAGCCAAAGCCGACCTGGATTATTTTCAGTTTCAGTTTGATGAGCTGGAAAAAGCCGCCTTGGTTGCCGATGAACAGGAACATTTGGAACTGGAACTAAATACCCTTAATAATGCCGAAGAGATTAAGCGCAACCTGTTAAACGCCAATTATCTTTTACAGGATAGCGAGGCTGCGGCATTTATCCAGTTAAAAGAAGCCGGACAAGCATTGGGTTCGATAGAAAAATATAACCCTGCTGTTGCCGAACTGCACCAGCGTATCAATAGCGCGATTATTGAACTGAAAGATGTTGCCGCCGAAATTGAAGGCATTGAAGAACATACTTTTATTGACGAAGCCCGTGCCGAAGAGGTTAACACGCGGCTAAGCATGATTTACAACCTGCAAAAAAAGCACCGGGTAAATACCAATGCCGAACTATTGCAGATCCAGGACGACCTATCTGAAAAGATCCAGCAGGCTTTGTTCAGCGATGAGGCCATTGAAAAACTACAAAAACAAATAGCTGCCGATAAAGCCGAACTGGAAAAACTGGCAGCACAATTATCGGCCAATCGCCAAAAAGCTATCCCGGATATTGAAAAACAGGTATTGGCAACGCTGGCTGAGATGGGCATGGCGAGTTCAAGCTTAAAAATTGAACAATTGCCCCCCCCGCCCCCTAAAGGGGGTGCTGCTGAGCAAGCTCCTTTGCTTACGGCCACTGGGATTGATAACATCAGGTTCCTGTTTTCGGCCAATAAGGGGCATGCTTTGGCCGAGATGAGCAAGGTGGCTTCGGGCGGTGAGCTTTCACGGTTGATGCTGAGCATTAAATCTATCGTGGCGCAATATACGGCCCTACCTACTATTATTTTTGATGAGATAGATACAGGTGTATCCGGTGAGGTAGCTAACAAGGTTGGGCAGATCATGGAGCGTTTAGCCCAAAACCTGCAGGTGATCACCATTACCCACTTACCACAAATTGCCAGCAAGGGCCAAAGCCATTATTTTGTTTACAAAGACGATAGCGAGGCTGCTACCTTCACCCGTATTAAACAACTAAGCAACGACGAACGCGTATTGGAAATTGCCAAAATGCTGAGTGGTGATAAACCGGGTGAAAGCGCGTTGCAGAATGCAAGGGAATTGCTGAGTGTTTAGCCCAATTAATCATCTAACCTAAACCAAAATGAAATTATTTTTTTGCCTGGTGTTAGTACTATCGGCATCGAGGTTACTTGCCCAACAAACCGTAAAGGATTCGGTTGTTCGCCGTGACACCATTAATATACATGGTTATGTTTATGATGAAGCGGGTAAGCCTGTAAAATACATTGAACTACGTTCATCTCAAAAATATATAGACTTCGATCGCATTAATATTACTACCCGAACTGATACGTCCGGATACTTTATACTTGAGGGCGTGAAATTCAATGATACGTTAACTTTTGAAGAAAACGTATTATATGCCCCCAAACCTGTTTATAACAAAGGTAGCCGTTTCTTAATGATTTACCTGCCATCTGCTTTGGTTAAAGACGTGAGCGAGAGAGGTCAAATAACTATAAGCGCTAAACGCAGGCATCCTAAAATTATACCTTCGTTTATTCGCGACTACAAGGCAAATGCCGGATGTTTTTTGGGTGGAGTACATGTCGCTGCCAGGTTTAGGGACGGTTATGGTAGATTTATCCAATTGGTAAATGAACAAGTGCACTACCCCACTAAAGCCATTGAAAATAATATTGAAGGTACAGTGCAAGTCTCATTCAAAGTCAAAAGAAATGGTATACCTGATGAATTTAAAATTTTAAAAGGCATAGGTTATGGTTGCGACGAGGAACTGATAAACACCATAAAACGTTTAGGTGGCTGGATCCCTGGCATTGAAAACGGCAGGCCTGTTATGATGACGCAAACTGTTTCGGTTGAATTTAAACTAACTGATAAATAATTATAACTTTGCTTCAATTATAAAAACTTAACAAATGGCTTATAATTTATTAAAAGGTAAAAAAGGCATCATTTTCGGTGCACTAAATGAGCAATCAATAGCCTGGAAAGTGGCACAACGCGCTGTACAGGAAGGTGCTGAAATTGTATTATCAAATGCCCCTATTGCTTTACGCATGGGCGAACTCAATAAACTGGCCGAAGAATGCAACGCACCTGTTATTGGTGCCGATGTTACCAATGGCGATGATATCAACAACCTGTTCACTAAAACACTTGAGCATTTCGGCGGCAAGGTTGATTTCATCCTGCACTCGATAGGCATGAGCGTTAACGTACGCAAAAACATTCCTTACTTTGAAAACAACTACGATTTTACCCACAAAGGGTTTGATATATCTGCATTAAGCCTTCACCGCATTTTGCAGGCTGCCATGAAACATGATGCCATTAACGAATGGGGATCGGTACTGGCTTTAAGCTATATCGCTGCTCAGCGTTATTTCCCTGGCTATAATGATATGGCCGATAACAAAGCGATATTGGAAAGCATTGCCCGTAACTTTGGATACGAGTACGGCATGGCTAAAAAAGTACGTGTTAACACTATCTCTCAGTCGCCAACCCGCACTACTGCAGGTTCGGGTGTAAAAGGCTTTGATGGCTTTATTGAGTTTGCTGAAAAAATGAGCCCGCTGGGTAATGCTGATGCCGATCAGTGTGCCGATTACTGCGTAACCCTGTTTAGTGATCTTACCAAAATGGTAACCATGCAAAACCTGTATCATGATGGAGGCTTCTCGTTCACCGGCGTAACCCAGGCGGTTATTGACCAAATGGCGAAATAATTATAATATTGTTATTAATAAAAAAGGAGCTTTTGCAAATGCAAGAGCTCCTTTTTTATTAAGTGAGGTTAAATTACGGTACTAAAACTATTTTAAGTTTTAAAGCAGGCGGAGCTGCCGTAGGTACACTACCGTCAGCATTTTGCGCATCAATATATAGCGTTCCCTTGGTGTATACAAACCTGTAGCTGATTCCGTCATATACATCCGGTAATTGCTCGTAAGTGCCATTATCATCCAAATACACCAAAACAGCGCCGTGATTGTTATAATAATCAGTGATTTCAGGCACAGCTAAAGTTGTGGTATAGCCGTGGATGCTACCAGGATTGGAACTGTTGTCAAGCACAAAAGCCGGAGTAGTATCAAAAATAGTGGTAGCACTCGGGCTTGTAGAAACATACTCCTTTTTACACGAGGTTGCGGCAAGTACAATAGTGCAGCAAATTAAAGTCAAGATTTTTTTCATAAAGTATTGCGTTAGTTATTATAACTGTATGAACAAATTTTTGTTCAAAGGTTTAAACGTTTTTTAAATTATTTTATTTCGGTTCTCAATTTTCGGTGCTTTTTTTCGCTGCTATATTGATTAACTAATTTTTTAGTTTAATTTTAACTATGCGTAAGTCCTTGTTGTTTTTATTGTTATTGTTCCCTGCATGCTGTTTGGCCCAGGTAAAAATTACCGGAAAGGTAATTAACATGACCGATACCAAACCAGTACCCAATGCCAGTGTATTTTTAAATAATGCCCAGGTGGGCAACAAAACGGCCGATGACGGCACTTTCACCTTAAGCAACGTAAAGCCAGGCAAGTATGATTTCATTATATCTATAGTGGGTTATGAAACTTATACCTATAGCCTGCAGGCAGGTAATACCAATATCGATTTGGGTACCATCAGCGTTATTCCTAAAACTTTTCAACTTAGTGAAGTTAAGATCAGGCCCGACCCTAACCGGGAAAGGTATTATGCCATATTCAGACAACAGTTTTTGGGTAATTCAGCAAATGCTGCTCAGTGTAAAATATTAAATTCGGATGTGCTTGATTTTGACTATGATGATGTTACCAATATCTTAAAGGCTTCTTCGCATGATTTCCTGGAAATTGAAAATAAAGCTTTAGGTTACCGCATCAGCTATAAAGTAACCAACTTTAACTACAATCCGGCAAAGGCAATGCTATACTACGAAGGGATCTCCACCTTTGAAGACCTGAAAGGTACCGAAAAGCAAAAACGTAAATGGTATAAGCTACGGCAGTCGGCTTATCTTGGCTCAAGCATGCATTTTTACCGGGCAGCCATTAAGGATAGCCTGACAAGCGAAAACTTTGTCGTTATGCGCCTGATCCGTAAGCCAAACCCCAACTACAAAGGCGGCCCTAACAATAAATACCTGCAGAGCCTTGTTAATAAGCCGTTAGACAGGCCCGACTTCTTCAAGCTTACTGACCAGGAAGGCTTATTTGCCATAGGCTATACCGATTGCCTGTATGTTATGTATACTAAAAAAGGACAGGATCCATCAAGTAGTGTTGTCCAGGCTTTTAATATGCCCAACAATGCAACAACCATTATTTCTTTCGACGAACCCAACGCGTTTTTTGACAATAACGGCATTATTGAAAATCCTCATGCCCTTATATACGAAGGCGACTGGGGCATAAGCCGTGTTGCCGAAATGCTGCCGGTTGATTATGAGCCGATGGTGGAGAAGAAATAATTAAAACCCATGTCATTGCGAGCGCAGCGTGGCAATCGCACGGAGGCATGGCTACCCTGTATAGTATGCGATTGCCACGCTGCGCTCGCAATGACATATTTAACCGGCTCCTCTCCTACACCTACAACAAAAATCCCCGTTCCAAAAATGAAACGGGGATTTGATATTATCTACAGTATCGCAAAATTACTTTTGCTCTTCCTGCTCGGGTTTTTTGCTTTCACCTTTTCTGTCGGTAATTTTGATCTCTTTTGCTTCAGCATCAAAATCAACTACCATTACATCACCCTCGGCTAATTCACCTTTAAGGATCTCTTCGGCAATTGGGTCTTCCAGGTATTTCTGGATGGCGCGTTTAAGCGGCCTTGCACCAAATTGCGAATCGTAACCTTTTTCGGCAATGAAATCTTTAGCAGTTTCGGTAAGCTCAATTTTGAAACCTAAGCCATTTACACGGCTAAACAGGTAAGCAAGCTCGATATCGATGATCTTGAAGATCTCTTCTTTACCTAATGAGTTAAACACAATAACATCATCAATACGGTTCAGGAACTCAGGTGCAAAAGCACGTTTCAAAGCATTCTCAATAACACCACGTGAGTGGGTTTCGGCCTGCAAAGTTTTAGCGTTTGTATTGAAACCTACACCCTGACCAAAGTCTTTCAACTGGCGGGCGCCGATGTTTGATGTCATGATGATGATGGTGTTCCTGAAATCAACCTTGCGGCCTAATGAATCGGTAAGCTGACCTTCATCCAATACCTGTAACAGGATATTGAATACATCAGGGTGAGCTTTTTCGATCTCATCCAGTAACACTACAGCATATGGTTTACGGCGTACTTTTTCAGTTAACTGTCCGCCTTCTTCATAACCTACGTAGCCCGGAGGCGCACCCACTAAACGGGATACCGCGAATTTCTCCATGTACTCGCTCATGTCAATCTGGATCAGGGCATCCTCAGTGTCAAACATAAAACGGGCAAGCTCTTTGGCAAGCTCAGTTTTACCAACACCTGTAGGGCCTAAAAAGATGAATGAACCAATTGGTTTTTTAGGATCTTTCAAACCGGCACGGGTCCTTTGAATGGCACGGGTTAGCTTTTTGATAGCTTCGTCCTGTCCAATGATCTTGCTGGCAACAGTATCAGCCATATTCAGCAATTTTTGACTGTCGGCCTGGCCTACACGTTGTACAGGGATGCCGGTCATCATTGATACTACTTCGGCAACGTTATCTTCGGTTACGGTATAACGTTTTGATTTTGTTTCGGCTTCCCAAACAGCTTTTGCCTGGTCAAGCTCAACTAACAAATTCTTTTCGGTATCACGCAACTGGGCAGCTTCTTCATATTTCTGGCTGCGAACAACTTTGTTTTTCTCAATCTTGATCTGCTCTATCTTTTGTTCAATATCCAATATGTTTTGAGGCACGTGGATATTGGTTAAGTGAACACGTGAACCAGCTTCGTCAAGCGCGTCGATAGCCTTGTCCGGTAAAAACCTGTCGGTAATGTAACGGGTGGTTAAATTAACGCAGGCGTTAATTGCTTCGGGAGTATAAGTAACACCGTGGTGCTCTTCATATTTATCCTTAATGCGGTTCAGGATCTCAATAGTTTCAGTCGGCGTAGCCGGCTCAACCATTACTTTTTGGAAACGACGGTCCAAAGCACCATCCTTTTCAATGTACTGGCGATATTCATCTAAAGTGGTTGCGCCAATGCATTGTATCTCTCCCCTCGCCAAAGCCGGTTTAAACATATTTGATGCATCAAGCGAACCTGAAGCACCACCAGCGCCTACTATAGTATGGATCTCGTCAATAAATAAAATTACATCAGGTGATTTTTCCAATTCGTTCATTACCGCTTTCATCCGCTCTTCAAACTGGCCGCGGTATTTGGTGCCTGCAACCAATGAGGCTAAATCAAGTGTAACTACGCGCTTATTGAACAATACACGTGATACTTTGCGCTGAACAATGCGTAATGCAAGGCCTTCGGCAATGGCCGATTTACCTACACCCGGCTCACCTATTAATATAGGGTTGTTCTTTTTACGGCGCGATAGAATTTGTGATACCCTTTCGATCTCTTTTTCACGACCAACGATCGGGTCAAGCTTGCCATCTTCGGCGGCGCGGGTTAAATCGCGGCCAAAGTTATCAAGCACCGGTGTTTTTGATTTAATGTCGGATACTTTTTTAGGCTGACTAAATGACTCTTCTTCTTTAAAGTCGTCATCGCCACCTGTAGGTGATCCCGGCATTTCGTCAGTAACATCGTTTTTATGTGATTCAACTTCACCTTTAAATACTTCGTAGTTCACGTTGAACTGCACCAGTATCTGCGAGGCAATGTTGTCCTCATCGCGAAGGATAGACAGCAGCAAATGCTCTGTACCAATCACATCGCTTTTAAATATTTTGGCTTCCAGATAAGTTATCTTCAATACCTTCTCGGCCTGTTTTGTTAACGGGATGCTGCCGATATGTACGTTTGTTCCAATAGTTCCCTTTACTGCATCCTCAACGGCGCGGCGAAGTTTTGCGGTATCAACGTTCAATCCCTTCAGCAATTTAATTGCTACACCATCCCCATCGCGGATAAGCCCCAGCAAAAGATGTTCAGTACCAATATAGTCATGCCCAAGGCGTAATGCCTCTTCCCTGCTATATTGAATAACATCCTTTACCCTCGGCGAAAATTTAGCTTCCATATATACCTTTCTTATTATTGAACGCCCTAATGTATAAATTATGTTTTTACAAACTATGACGCCTGTTTTACTTTTATCAACAATATTGCCAACATTTAAAGCTTTGCAGAAACAGACATTGTTATGATACGCAATGTATCAAAGTTTGGCATCAATCAACAGTTTTTACCCGAAAAGCCCGCTAACAACTATTTTTTTTACAATATACGAACGAAACTCACCTGTTTGATATAAATATCTTAAAAAAGTTTAAACAATTTTCAAATAATTTATAACATTTCCACCATTTAAGGCATTTCGTCATAAACATGACAATTAGGCATTAGCCTTGTAATTATCGTCATATAACTATATACGGTTAATGCCCGGTGATGGTTGTGTCCCTTCGCTTAAGGTTCAATTAAATTTAAATTAACATTATAACTCAAAAATCAGCTTAAAATTACTACTCCTAATCATTAATCTGCGGCCTCCTTTTCATCTATTTTAGCCATATTTGAATTTCTATTTATCGATCAATTATAATGGCAGACGAAAAGATAATTTTTTCAATGGCCGGGGTGAGCAAAGTTTATCCCCCGCAAAAAACAGTATTAAAAAACATATACCTGTCGTTTTTTTACGGCGCTAAGATTGGCGTTATCGGCTTAAACGGTTCCGGTAAATCGTCATTGCTCAAAATCATTGCAGGCATTGATAAAACCAATATAGGCGAAGTGGTATTTTCGCCGGGCTACACCGTTGGCTACCTGAGCCAGGAACCCGAACTTGATCCTGAAAAAACCGTACGCGAAATAGTTGAGGAAGGTGTTTCTGAAACTACCGCCTTATTAAAGGAGTACGAAGAGATCAACGAGAAATTCGGTCTTCCTGAGTATTATGAAGATGCAGACGCCATGGAGAAACTCATGAACCGCCAGGGCGAATTGCAAGACCAGATCGACGCGGTGAACGCCTGGGAACTGGACAGCAAACTGGAACGCGCCATGGATGCCCTCCGCTGCCCTGAACCAGATACCAAAATTTCGGTATTATCGGGCGGTGAACGCCGCCGTGTGGCTTTATGCCGCCTGCTATTAAAAGAACCGGATGTACTGTTGCTTGATGAGCCTACCAACCACTTAGATGCTGAATCTATTGATTGGCTGGAGCAACATTTACAACAATATAAAGGAACAGTTATCGCTGTAACGCACGACAGGTACTTTTTGGATAACGTTGCCGGCTGGATCCTGGAACTTGACCGTGGAGAAGGGATCCCATGGAAAGGAAATTATTCCTCATGGCTTGATCAAAAAGCCAAACGTTTGGCACAGGAAGAAAAGAGCGAGAGCAAACGTCAGAAAACCCTGGAGCGCGAGCTGGAATGGGTACGCATGGGTCCGAAAGGCCGCCACGCCAAATCAAAAGCCCGCTTAGGTAACTACGAAAAACTGGCATCCGAAGAAACTAAAGAACGCGAAGAAAAGCTGGAGCTGTTTATTCCGCCGGGCCCGCGTTTAGGTAACGTGGTAATTGAAGCAAATGGTGTAAGCAAATCATACGGCGATAAATTATTGTTCGATAACCTGAGCTTCTCATTACCTCCGGCAGGTATAGTTGGCATCATCGGCCCCAATGGTGCGGGTAAAACCACCTTGTTCCGTTTAATTACCGGGCAGGATCAGCCCGATGCGGGCACCTTCCGTGTTGGCGAAACGGTAGCTTTAGGTTATGTTGATCAAATGCATGACGATCTTGATCCTAACAAATCTGTTTGGGAAAACGTAACCGGCGGTTTGGAAACCATAATGGTTGGTAACAAGCCGCTTAATTCAAGGGCATACGTATCCAAATTTAACTTTAACGGAGCCGATCAGCAGAAAAAAGTAGGCGTACTATCAGGTGGTGAACGTAACCGCGTACACCTTTCCATTACCCTCAAAAAAGGATCGAACGTATTGTTGCTGGATGAGCCCACCAACGATATCGACGTAAACACTTTACGGGCACTGGAAGAAGCATTGGAAAACTTTGGCGGCTGTGCCGTAGTGATCAGTCACGACCGCTGGTTCCTCGACCGTATCTGTACGCACATCCTGGCCTTTGAGGGTAACTCGCAGGTTTACTTTTTTGAAGGAAACTATTCCGATTACGAAGAGAACAGGAAGAAACGTTTGGGTGATATAGCGCCGAAAAGGATCAAGTATAAGAAGTTGACGGTGTAAAAAATCAAATTATATACCATGTCATTGCGAGCGATAGCGTGGCAATCCCGTAGCCAATGCAATTCACCCATGCAGGTTTGCTATGCAAGCGACGAGATTGCCACGTCGCCCCGGCGCACATGCCCAGGCTGCTCCTCGCAATGACATAAAGTTTAACTGCCGTAGGTAAAACCCAAAGTAGTTTGATAACAAAAAATGCCAACCTAACCGGATGGCATTTTTTGTTATCAAACTAAATGTCATTGCCTTTAGATTAGTGTGGCAATCGCATGCTATACAGGATAGCCCTGCTTCCGTGCGATTGCTTCGTACCTCGCAATGACATATTTCTTTACTTTATCCCGTAATGATCATTCATCAACTTTTCAAACAAACCGCCCGGCAAAATCGCTTTTAGCGTAGGTACAATGGTCTGACCAACCTGCCCTACCAAATAGCGGTGTTTAGGACTTGATGAAGCTACTATCGAAACCAGTTTTTTAGCTAATGATTCAGGACTTGGCGCAATGTTTTCGTCCTTTTCCATGGCGGCAACAGCTGTATTATATTCGGTTTCCAGCTTATCATTTTTTATTGGGAAAGCTACTTTAGCGCGGTTTTGGCTAAAATCCGATTTAAAGTCGCCAGGGTTAAGCAGCGTTACCTTAACGCCTGTATTCCTCAGCTCCATCCGCAAACTTTGTGAGTAGCCTTCAATAGCATACTTTGAAGCACTGTACATAGCCTGGTATGGCAAACCGAACAAACCGGCCAATGAACTAATGTTCACTATAAGGCCCTGGCCTTTTTCGATCATCCCCGGCAACACTGCCGAGCTAACACGGATCACACCAAAAAAGTTAACTTCAAATTGCTGCTTGGCGCTTTCAACCGGCATGGCATAAGCCGGACCGGTTACGCCGTTGCCTGCATTGTTAACCAGCACATCAATTTTACCTTCGGCTTTAATAATGGTATCAACAGCTGCCTTTACCGAAGCATCGTCGGTAACATCAAGTTGAACAGGTTTAAACGATACGGATTTCATACGGTCGAGACTACGCGATGAGCCGTAAACCGTATGGCCTGCGGCTTGCAGCGCGTTAGCGCAGGCTAAGCCAATACCAGAAGACGCTCCTGTTACTAATATTACCTTTTTCATTGTTGTAAGGGTGAGTTGTTTTATTTGATTGTTTATTGGTTGCATGTGCCGTTTTTCGGCAGCGTAAAGATGTGAATTTATATCCCAGCAAAACAAGCAGATAAATTAAAAATAATGTTACCTACATAAAAAGTTCATGGCAGAAAGCGAGATAAAAAACAATTGTCATTTCGAAACGAGGAACGAGTGAGAAATCTTATACGACCTGAACATCCGCCTGGCATGGCGCATAAGATTTCTCTTTCGCCCCAATGCTGATTTCCACCCCTGCTCTATCGAAATGACACTTTTTAGTATTTACATCTAAAATCCTTACCCTGCCTTTATCCCTTCCTCGTCCGGCGCATGGATTTGTTGCAGCGATAACGGTATCAGCTTTTTAGTTTTAAGATAAGTAATACCAACAATAAGCATGGTCATACTGCCGCCAAACAATACCGAGGGAACAGTACCCATCAATTGTGCAGCTGTACCCGATTCAAAAGCACCGATTTCGTTTGAAGAACCAATGAACATCTGGTTAACGGCCGAAACCCTGCCGCGCATATGATCTGGCGTTAAAAGCTGCATCAGCGTACCGCGAATGATAACACTGATACTGTCAAAAGCACCTTCGGTAAAAATGAATAACAGCGATAAATAAAAGTTGGTTGATAAACCGAAGCATATGATGGATAAGCCGAAGCCCGTTACTGCAATTAGCAGGTTACGCCATGGTTTACCCATAGGCGAAAAACGAGTCATCACCAGCATGGTCAGCACCGCCCCTAATGATGACATTGCCCTCATTACTCCTAATCCTTCCGCGCCTACTTTCAGGATCTCGTTAGCAAAAACCGGCAGTAAAGCCACCGCGCCACCGAAAAACACAGAGAACAGATCGAGGCTCATAGCACCGATCATCATCTTATTACTAAACACAAAGTGGATTCCTTCAGAAAGGCTTTTCCAGATACTTTCTTTAGGAATATACTGGGCGGGATATTTTCTTAGCGCATAAACCAATACCAATGATACCAGCAGCAGGAAAATAATACAGCTAAAAGTTGCAGTGATACCACTTACCCCATGCAGAAACTTGATTTTACCGGCATAACCATAGATCAAACCACCAGCCGCCGGGCCCAAAATAGATGCTATCTGCCAGCTGCTGCTGCTCCAGGTACTGCCGTTAGGATATAACTCTTTGGGGATACTGTTGGCATAAATTGTAAAAGTTGCCGGGCCATAAAAAGCACGGGCCACGCCATTACAAAATATCATGGCGTACATGATCGGTACTATCCAGCCGGTATGTATTATACCACTCATACTGCTGAGTGTAACAGTAAACATTACAGCCGAGGTAAGCAATACACCGCTAAAAATCAGCAAAAGCATTTTCCGCTTTTCTGATTTATCGGCAATATAGCCACCGTATAACGCAATACCTATAGCCGGAATGGCCTCGCATAAGCCAATAAGGCCGAGGGCCATTTTACTATGGGTGATGCTGTAGATATAAAAGCCGAGTACTACGGCCTGCATGGAATATGCAAAGGTGAAACAAAAACGCATGCCTATGTAAGATCTGAAATCTTTATAACGCAATGCTGCAAAGGAGTCTACTTTCCGGGGTTTACTATCGCCTTCTTCGGTCACTATTTATTATTTTTTAAGATGTGCCGCAAAGGTAATAAAAAAAGAACCTTGATTAATAGGATTAGAGGATTGCCATGAGACGGAGACTTACGAAGTTTTAAAAACTTTGTAAGTCTGGATTCGACAGCGACTGAGTATCATGGTCATCCTTTAATCCTAAAAATCACGGTTCAACATCAGGCTTACAATCCGTGCTGATCAATCAAATAAATAAATGCCGCCATACCTGCTGCGCCAAGCTCAAGCTCGCGTTTGTTTACGTTTTCAAAAACATCTTTAGCAGTATGGTGCAGATCGAAATACCTTTGTGAATCCGGGCGAAAACCGATCAGCACTACTCCGGGCAGGGTTTCTTTCATCGGCTCAATATCGGTACCGGCACCGCCAATGGTTAACTTGTCAACATCATAAGGCTCAAGGATTGATTTGAAGTTATCATTCACCTTTTTTATAAAATCTTTCGATACATCGGCGAAGCTGAAACCGCGCGGCGTGAACCCGCCTTCGTCAGTTTCAATGGCTGCAATGTGCTGCTCTTTATTTTGGGCAGCCAGTTCGGCATATTTGCTGCCGCCTTTATGGCCGTTCTCCTCGTTCATAAAAAATACGGCACGTACTGAGTTTTTAGGTTTGTAACCTACTGCTTTAAAAATACGCAATACCTCAACCGACTGCATTACGCCGGTACCATCATCATGCGCGCCCTCGGCCAAATCCCATGAATCAAGGTGACCGCCAACTATAATAAACTTATTAGGATTTTCAGAACCTGTTATCTCGCCAATAACATTGTATGATTTCACATCAGGCAGCAACTCACAGTTTTGCTTAAAGTAAAATTTAGCCGCAGGGAATTTTCTCAGTTTAAGCATAGTGCTCAGCTTATTGGCCGCTTTGGTAGAGATAGCCGCAGCAGGGATCATTTTACTGCCGGGAGCAGCAAGCGTAGCACCTGTGTGCGGATAGTCATCAATAATTTCGGTAAGGGAACGTACTATTACACCGGCTGCACCAAGTTTGGCCGCTACGGCCGGGCCCATAAAACGCTGATCACCTGCGGTACCGTAGGCCATGCCGGTTTCAATAAAACGCGGATCAAACGCGCGGTTAAAGAAAACTATCTTTCCCTTTACCACATTTTCGCCAAGGCCTTCAAGCTCTTTGATACTTTTAACTTCTATAACGTTAGCAGTGATACCTTCCTTAGGGGTAGCTATCGACATGCCTAAAGCAACAATCGGCACCGGGATGCGGGTTTTTCCATCAATAATAGCAGCCTCTTCTTTTGCTCCGCGCACCCAGTGAGGCACCATTACCTCCTGCAGGTAAACTTTATCAAAGCCATAACCATCCATCAGTTTTTTACTCCAGTCAACAGCCTTCTGGGCATTGGCCGAACCGCTTATACGCTGGCCTATATTTTTACACAGGTAACGCAGGTTATCATAACACTGGCCGTTAACCAATGCCTCATCATACATTTTACGGATGGCTAATGAATCCTGCGCTTTAACTTGTGCACACAGCAACACAGCAGAAAATAGTAAGGAAAATTTCTTCATATCAATAATCAGATCAGTTTAACAAATGTACTATTTGACAGCTAAAGGATGAAGGCTGGAGGGCGTATAATTGAAGAAATTGGTGGTAAATAAGAATAGCTATTAACATTTTGTCATCCTGAGGAACGAAGGATCTTCTTCGCCCTGTATAGCGGCTCTGCATATCCAAGAAGATCCTTCGCTATCGCTCAGGATGACAAACCCTTTTAACATATCATGAGTGAGAGCATAATGGAATGTTAGCCTTTACAGCTTCAAGATATCTTATCCCAGCTTAAACCTGCACTTTTGGTTTCAAAAGCATGATGCAGCACCTGGTTTTCGGGATGTGCCAGTTGAGGGTCTTTTTCAAAAATAGTTTCAACGCATTTGCGCGCACGGAAAAGCAATTCCTGGTCGGTTGCCAGGTTAGCCAGCTTTAAATCAATCACACCGCTTTGCTGGGTACCTTCAATGTTGCCGGGGCCGCGCAGTTGCAAATCTATCTCCGAAATTTCAAAACCATTGTTGGTTTTTACCATCGTATCCAGGCGGATCTTGCCGTCCTGGCTCAGCTTGTGACTGCTCATCAAAATACAATATGACTGCTCGGCCCCGCGCCCTACCCTGCCCCGCAGCTGGTGCAATTGCGACAGACCGAAGCGTTCCGAATTTTCAATGATCATCACCGAGGCATTAGGTACATTCACCCCTACTTCTATTACGGTTGTAGCTACCATGATCTGCGTTTCGTGCTTAATAAAACGCTGCATTTCAAAATCCTTTTCGGCAGGCTTCATTTTACCATGAACAATACTTAATTGATAGTCAGGCTTCGGAAACTCACGTGACATAGCCTCAATACCATCCTCCAGGTTTTTTAGATCGAGCTTTTCGCTTTCCTGTATCAGCGGATATACCACATAAATCTGCCTGCCCAAGGCTATCTCCCGTTTCATAAAGCCGAACATCCGCAGTCGCTGGTTCTCAAAAAAATGGACTGTTTGAATAGGTTTACGACCGGCCGGCAGCTGGTCAATCACTGAAACATCCAGATCGCCATACAGTGTCATGGCAAGCGTACGGGGTATCGGGGTGGCAGTCATTACCAATATATGCGGCGGGATGGCATTTTTTCGCCAAAGCTTGGCCCGCTGCTCAACACCAAAACGGTGCTGCTCATCAATCACTACAAAGCCCAGGTTTTTAAACTGCACTTTATCTTCAATAAGGGCATGGGTACCAACCAATATTTTAAGCGTACCTTCTTCAAGGTTTTGATGCAATACTCTGCGCTCCTTTTGTTTGGTTGAACCTGTTAGTAAAGCTACCTCAATAAAATCATCACCTACTAAGCTTTTAATAGTTTGATAATGCTGGTTGGCCAGAATCTCGGTTGGTGCCATGATACAGGTTTGAAAACCATTATCAATAGCTATCAGCATGCTCATCAGCGCCACTACGGTTTTACCGCTGCCTACATCCCCCTGCAGCAGGCGGTTCATTTGTATGCCCCGCTGGGTATCCTGCCGTATTTCTTTCAAAACCCGCTTTTGCGGATCAGTTAAGGTAAACGGCAGTTTACTATGATAAAACTCATTAAAATAATGACCAACCTTATCAAATACATTTCCTTTAAACTTTTGGGTATGCAGCAGTTTGTTTTTAAGCAATTTAAGCTGAAGCAGAAACAGCTCTTCAAATTTTAAACGATATACTGCCTCGTTAAGCAAGGTAGCATCCCCGGGGAAATGAATATTGCGGTAAGCGTCGGCCCGGTTAAGCAGCTTAAACTGATTTATAATATATAAAGGCAGGTTTTCGCGGATGTCTTTAGCATGCAGATCAAGTAATACCGCGGTAAGCTTTTGAATGCCCTTGCTGTCTAACTGAAACTGTTTAAGTTTTTCTGTTGAGTTGTAAACAGGCTGTAAGGACAGGTTACCCTGCTTTTGGGCCCCCGGCAAGTATAACTCCATTTCTGGGTGCGCCATTTGGGGCATCATATTAAAAAAGCCGGGTTTCCCGAATAATATATAAACCTTGCCGGGTATAATGGTTTTCTCTATCCAGTTTATCCCCTTAAACCATACCAGTTCAATGATACCGGTATCGTCTTTAGCTTTTACCACCAGGCGGCGGCTTTGCTTTTCGCCTACAATTTCTTTACTTACAATACGGGCCAGTACCTGCACATAAGGCAGTTCTTCGCGTATCTCCCTTACCTTGTAAAAACGGGTACGATCAATATACCTGAACGGGAAATGGCGCAGCAGATGCTCAAAAGTATGCAGTTCAAGCTCCTTTTTCAAAACCTCGGCCCTTGACTGGCCTACACCTTTTAAATATACAAGCGGCGTTTGAAAAGGATCCATTGATTGTAGCAGTTTAAATCTCTACCTGCGGCAGTTGGGGAATTATAGCTTATGCTGTTTTTAAAATGATAATATTTATCTGAACCCGAATTTATTAAATTAAGGAATATACAAAATGCTAAGCAAATCAGATAAATCCTCCAATCCGTTTAATCCGATTCAAATTATTCAAAATCCGAAATCGAACATCTCAATTCCGAAATCAAAATTATGGCGTTGCCTGCGGCCGGGCTATCCGCTCATACGCCTGCAGGCATTACACGCAGGCCGGTATCCACTTCTATCCCTAACGCATTGTCTGAACTCGAATTTATTGAATTAAGGAATTATCAGAATGCAAAGCAAATTCAATAAATTCTAATAATTAGTTTAATTCGGGTTCAGACAAAGAGACCCGTTTAATCCAAACTAAGAAATAATCCGAAATCGAAAATCCGAATTCCGAAATCAAAAGCCTTACTTAACCGCTATAACCGAGATCTCTACATTTACCCCTTTAGGTAAAGCAGATACCTGGATAGTTTCGCGGGCAGGGAAATCGGCGGTGAAATAAGTTCCGTAAACTTCATTAACCTGTACAAAGTTTTGCAGGTCGGTTAAAAAGATACTGGTTTTTACAATGTTATCAAAACCCAAACCGGCTTCAGTTAAAATTGCTTTAATGTTTTCCATTACCTGTGTAGCCTCGGCTTTAATATCGCTGCTGATAAGCTCGCCACTTAGCGGATCGATAGGGATCTGGCCTGATACAAATAAAAAACCGCCAGCCAAAGTAGCCTGGCTATATGGCCCAATAGGGGCAGGTGCATTGTTAGTATTGATGATTGTTTTCATTTTTTTAGTATAAACACTTGTACCAGTTTCCAGATGATCCCGGCCAAAAACATGATAATAGCCAATGCATTTATAAAATGCATTACCCGCAAATTAAAATTATCGGGCCTGTTTGGGTCTTTTTTTCTGAAGAAATACATCACACAAACTTACATAAAATTTTGCCTCCGTAAACCCATACTTATACATAAGGCATGGCTCTTAAACGCAAAATTTATAAAACAAAGAAGGCTCCGGGTTATCCGGAGCCTTCGCAAATAATATTTTAATCAGATATTATTTCTTTTTGAATTGAACACGACGGTTAAGTACGCGGCCTTCTTCAGTTGAGTTGTCAGCAATTGGGTTAGTTTCACCGTAACCTTTTACTTTCACTTTTTTAGCATCAACACCAGAGTTAACCAAGTAAGTTTTTACTGAGTTAGCACGGTCTTTAGATAATGATAAGTTGTGAGCAGCAGTACCTTCAGATGAAGCGTAACCATCAATTTCAACAGCAGCACCAGATGAACGTAAGTCAGCTGAAGTAGCATCTAACACTGGGTAAGATGAAGTACGTAATACTGAGCTGTCAAATTCAAACTGGATGTTTGAGTAAGCAGTAGCAACCGGAGCAACAGTTGTATCAGGTTTAGGGAATACGATAACGCAACCAGAACCATCAACTACGCTACCTGCAGCAGTACCTGGGCATTTGTCGAACTGATCAGCAACACCGTCACCATCAGAATCTTTTTTCAGGTCATTAACAGCAGTTTCAACGTTAGCAACACGGCCTTTTAAAGCTTCAACTTCCTGACGTAAAGCTGCATCATACAGTTCGTCATACATCATAGCTACCGGGTTAACCCACTCTAATACTGGTTTCGATTTTGAACCTAAAGTGAATTCTAAACCAGCGTAACCGTATGAGTAGTGGTCTTTAGTAGGATATTTCCTGTTGAAACCATCAAGGTTGTCACCGTCAACATAGTTTTGAGTATAACCCAAATCTAAAGCAACTGCATCGCTCAACCTGAATTTAACACCTGCACCTACAGGGATAACCAGTTCTTTTACGTAGTGACTACCATCAGAACCGTTGTTTTTAAAGTGACCGGTAAAAGTAGTAGTACCGTCGTTACGGGTAATTGTTGGGTCATAGATAGCTAAACCACCACCTGCTTTGAAGTAGAAGTTAACAGCGTTTTTACGACGGATGAAATCGATAGTAGCAACGTTAACAACCGCGCTTAAGCTTGCTTGCCAAAATTTGGTGTCGTAGCTAACATAAGTATCACGGTAAGTACCAGCAGCCGAAACCGGGTTTTCACCTTTAATTTTACCACCGTTCAGGTCTAATTGTAAAGCAAATGAGTGTGCTAATTGCTCTTTCAATGAAATACCGTAACCAAGGCTGATTTTTTTGTTTTGGAAATCGGTTGAACCACCGGTTGCCAGCGACTGTGAAGTAGCGCCACCGTTGATACCGATGCTAAATTTCCTGTACTGGCCTAAACCGCCAAATACCTTAGCAGTTGAGGTTTCAGATGACGTTGTAGTTGCCGTTGTTTTGGTTGAATCGGTCTGCGCTTGAGACAAACCGGCAACCATCAAAGAAGCAAATGACAATGCGACTGTTTTCTTTAATGTAGAATAATTCATAGTTTTTAAGATTAAACGATTTTAATTGTGATTTTTTTCAAATTTAGTAATTATGTTTGAATCCATGACCAAACATTGTTCCAAAAATTGTAATAGTTACACAAATAACTAAAAAAAAATGATTTAATAAAATAATCAACCGATAAATATGAAATATCTGCCGATAAAAAATAGCTTATTTACAAATAATAGAAAAAATTTCGTTTCAAGAACAAAACCCAACTCAATCGCTATTTTTCACTCAAATGATGAGTTCCCACGCAGTGGTGATCAGGCATTTACGTTTAAACAAAACCCCGATTTTTTTTACTTAACAGGCATTGATCAGGAGCAGAGTATCCTGGTTTTATACCCTGATTGTCCTAATAAAGCATACAGGGAAGTACTTTTTTTAAGACAAACCAACGAACATATCGCCATTTGGGAAGGCCACAAATACACCAAAGACGAAGCGCGTGAAGCATCAGGTATTGAGAGCGTTTTTTGGCTGAGCGAATATGACACAATATTGCATGGTATTATTAACTATGCCGAAAACATCTACATTAATACGAATGAAAATGACCGGTATGCGCACACTGTGCCTTATCGTGATTACCGGATGTATGAAGCCCTTAAATTAAAGTATCCGCTTCATAATTACACCCGTTCGGCACCCATTTTACGTGACCTGCGGGTGGTGAAATCCGACATTGAAGTTGAGCTTACTCAAAAGGCCTGCGATATTACGCGGGATGCCTTTGTACGTGTTTTAAAATACACTAAGCCTGGTGTAACCGAGTACGAAATTGAAGCCGAGATCATCCACGAATTTATCCGGCAACGCGGTACAGGCCATGCTTATAACCCTATTATTGCTTCAGGTGCCAATGCTATTGTGCTGCACTATAATGATAACAACCAGGTATGCAATGACGGTGATGTGATGCTGCTTGACTTTGGCGCCGAATATGGTAATTACAATGCCGATATGACCCGTTCAATACCTGTTAACGGGCGTTTTACAACACGGCAGCGCCAGGTTTATAATGCAGTTTTAAATGTAATGCGCGAAGCTACAAAACTCATTGTAGCCGGTACCGTCTGGAACGAATACCAGGACGAAGTTGGTAAGATCATGACAAGTGAGCTTATAGGGCTTGGCTTGCTCGACAAACATGATGTTGAAAAACAGGACAAAAACTCCCCCTTGTATAAAAAGTACTTTATGCATGGCACATCACACCACCTTGGGCTTGATGTGCATGACTATGCAAGCAGGTATAAACCCTTTGAAACTGGAAACATATTAACCTGCGAGCCGGGGATTTACATTGCAGAAGAGGGATTAGGGATCCGCCTCGAAAACAATATCCTCATTACCGGCAATGGCAATATCGACTTAATGGGCAGCATCCCCGTTGAGGCTGATCATATTGAAGAGATCATGAATTTTAGCAATTAGCATTAAAAAAATATAAACAAATCAGTAAAAGACCACCCTTTGTTTACATTAAGCTAAACAAATACTATACAATAAGTATCCACAAAACTATACAGATTAAAATTCCCGTTATTCAAAGCTTCAGCCATATCAAGCTGAGGCTTTTTTTATTTATTCAGCCATCATTTTCGCTGAATAAATTTGTATATTTTTTCGGTCAGCAGTAATTTCCGCCGGTTGCTTTCTTTTAAAATTGAGTTGCTATGTAAAAGGCGGGAATATTGTCAATAACCAGATTTTGGGATGCTCTGGTTTTAATAGGTTGTCTATTAAAAAAGAGCCTGCCGTTCAAAAACAAAGTCTTTATATAAAATATATGTTTCTTTGTTAAATTTCAGATGAATTTATCTTTTTAATACATCACAATACGTAATTAATATTAAAACAAAATATCAAATAATCAAAAAGCATAAATTACAGATTATTTAATAAGTTATTTCAATAAAATATGTATAATAAAATACAAAAATGATATAAAATTACATTAGTCTTTGTTAAACATATTAATCTTATCATTGCAAATTAATGTGTAGCATTTTATTAATGTACCCCGTAACTCATTAAAACAATGCCCGATTTCTATCAGACAAAAACACCTCACATATTAATAAGCAGAGTTGATGCTATTGGCGATGTTGTACTTACATTGCCTGTAGCAGCCTACATTAAAAAATTGTTTCCCGGCGCCAAGGTTTCATTTTTAGGCCGGACCTATACACAGCCCGTAATTAATACCATAACTTCGATAGATGCATTTCTTAATTACGATGAGTTAAAAAAGCTACCGGATAATGAGCAGGCCGAATATCTTCAAAAGCAAAACATTGATGCCGTTATACATGTGCTACCTAATAAGCACATCGCCAAAATAACCAGGCAGGCAGGCATTAAGCTCCGTATAGGGACAACCAACCGGGTATTTCACTGGTATACCTGTAATAAGCTGGTAAAATTAAGCCGCAAAAAGTCCAATCTGCATGAGGCTCAACTCAATCTGATTTTGTTAAACCCCCTGGGGCTTAAACATGTGCCCTCTTTACAGGATATTGTAGCACATAATAATTTTCATAATAAAGCTGAGCTTACACCGGCTTTGGCCGCTGTGCTTGTAAATGATAGGTTTAACCTGATTATTCATCCAAAATCGCACGGCAGCGGTATGGAATGGGGGCTGGATAATTTTGCCAAGCTTATACGTATCCTGCCGGCCGATCAGTTCAACATCATCATAACCGGATCTGAAAAAGAGAAGGCATTGCTTACAAGCTGGATCGAAACACTCCCGGCAACGGTACAGGATATGACCGGGCAAATGTCGCTTGAGCAATTGATAACTTTTATAAGTAAAGCCGACGGCCTTATTGCTTCAGGTACCGGCCCGCTGCACCTGGCTGCTATGACCGGGATCAATACCCTTGGATTATTTCCCTCGTTAAGACCAATACACCCTGGCAGATGGGCACCCATTGGCAAAAAAGCAGGTTACATAGAAAGCGGCACAAACAATTTAGAAACCATTACGCCGTTTAAGGTGGCAGAAAAAGTTAAAACATGGATATAAAAAAACCTCGTGTACTGGTAACGTTTGATTCGATGAGGTATCCAAACACGGGCTTATTTTATTTTGGAAGAAGCCTGGGAAAAGCACTGATAAAAGAAAATGAAGATTTTGAACTGAGTTATTTTTTATACGACATTACAACTGATTTTGATAACGACGAAGTGACGCGGTATTATCGTCAAAAGTATCATAAGTTTTTTTTCATAAACAAAGACAACATTAAACTCTTCCATTTTACTGATCAATTTTCAAGATTGAAACCCAAGAAGGTACACAGCAAATACAAAAAAATCATAACCATACATGATATTAACCAGGTACATGAAAATATCGGTGAAAAAAAACTAAAGCACTACCTGAAAAAACTGGGCGAACGCATTAACAAATGCCATCGTATAGTAACCATCTCAAAATTTGCTGCTGAGGATGTTGCAACCTATTTCCCTCATGTTATTGATAAATTAACCGTAATTTACAATGGTGCCGATAAGCTTGAATTACCTGATGGCCACTTACCGGCATATCAACCTCAAGGTACCTTCCTGTTCACTATAGGTATAGTTTCTGCAAAAAAGAATTTTCACGTTTTACCGGCCTTACTGGCCGATAACGATTTGGAGCTTATTATAGCCGGGATAAAAACCCCGTATGAAAATGAGGTTATGGCAGAAGCAAAAAAATACGGCGTTGAAAGCAGGGTAAAAATAATCGGAACAATATCAGATAACGATAAAACATGGTATTATAAAAATTGCGATGCCTTTGTTTTCCCCTCAATAGCCGAAGGATTTGGATTACCGGTAATAGAGGCTATGCACCATGGCAAGCCTGTTTTTGTTTCAACACATACTTCCTTACCAGAAATTGCCGGTGATTGTGCTTATTATTTTTCAAGTTTTGATGGTAAAGAGATGCAGAAAGTATTTAATGAAGGCATGCAACATTTCGGCCATCATAACCCATCTGAAAAAATAATGGCCCATGCACAAAAATTTAACTGGGATGATACAGCAAAACAATACTTACAGCTTTACCGCGAAGTGCTTGATGAAAAATGATCAGCCACATAATTAATAGCTGTATCATATTTATCTAATACTTTTTCCCAGGTGTAATTTTCAGCTACATATGTTTTTGCTTTGGCACTTAAAACCTCAACATTTGTACTACTGCTAAAAGCCGTTTGGATGGCCGTCGCAAATGTTTCCTGGTTGGCATAAAGAAAGCCTGCCCCGCTTTTATGAATGTGATCTTTGATAACCTCACATTTTTCATTGGCTATAACGGGGATGCCATAAACCATGCTTTCGAGGGTTACTAATGAAAGGCTTTCAAATATAGAAGGGATTACCAGCGCGCGGGCATTTTTAAGCAAGTTAAATTTAATGTCTTCATCAACAAAGCCAGTGTAAATTATGGAGGGATGTTCTGTAAGGGGCATAAATGCCTGGCCTACAAACACAAGTTTAATAGTATTGTGCGTATCAGCTTTAAACTTTATAAAATTGCTGATAAGTTCATCACAAGCTTTAGCAACTTCTATCCTCCCGATATAAATAATATAATCGCCTGCCTGTTTTATCAGGTCTTCGGCAGCGGGGTTAGGCCTTAATGCCGGGACTTCAATTCCCACGCCAACCACATCCGAATAAATACCTTTATTATTGA
Organism: Mucilaginibacter angelicae; assembly: GCF_042434235.1. Taxonomy (NCBI): domain Bacteria; kingdom Pseudomonadati; phylum Bacteroidota; class Sphingobacteriia; order Sphingobacteriales; family Sphingobacteriaceae; genus Mucilaginibacter; species Mucilaginibacter angelicae. Next base: position 535,494 of record NZ_JBHLTS010000022.1, read on the forward strand.
AAAGCGTATTGACAAAATGCTTTTCGCTTTCAGTATTATAAAGAATAGCTTTCGGCCGCTTGAAAAAATCTTTAAAAAATTCAAGATATATCGGAGGCTCATCATGAGCTGTAGGGATCAGTATCGATTTATGGGGCACAACTGATATACCGATAGCGGTAGGATAATATAGATAAGTAAAAAAGATAAAAGCATCGTAATTATCCTGATTAGCCTCCAAAAACGAGATAAGCTGCGGCACATAGGGCCCCTGTTCTGTTATCCATGCCATTTCGTTTTCGGCCCGGGACTTTGCTTTGGTCAATTTCTTAAAATTCTCCAATTGTCCAAAATAACTAAGCAGCTTTTGGTACCATTTCTGCTTTTTCCTCAACTTGCGGCCGGCAAGCTTAAATCTTTTTAAATCTCGCGGGTGCTCTACCTCAAAGCGCGTTACTTTAACGCCATTTATCAATTCAGTCCCGGGAGAATACTCATTTGCCCATGACATGTAATCTTTAGCACAAGTGGTAAGCACCTCAACATTAAACAGGGCGTTAAGTTTTTCGGCAACCATACGGCAATGGTATTCGGCGCCGCCGTTTACCTCAATACCATATCGCTGAACAATAAAAGCTATTCGTTTCACTAAAATAATTGTGTTAGGTCAGGATTGTAATGTATCATAAAAGTTATTCTGTGCTTCCTGCCGTTCAAGATTTTTGATATGCATCAGGCAATATTTTTCATTTTTGCGGGGCAGATAACAGCTTTTTTCAAAACCATAAAGCTCTTCATGTACTTTATACTGCCACTTAATACGCCCGTTCAATTTAAGGATCCTGAACTGGTAATCCGGAAAATTCACACGATTAAACTTATCAACCTTCCAATTCCATTTTTGTATATGGGCCTCAGTAAGCCCATTAACAATATTAACCCTTGGCACCAGGAAACAATCACAGTCCCGCTTTTGATATAAACGCTTTTTTATGCGTTTAATAAGCGTTTTTTTAGGCATTTCATCCGCATCTATCTGAAACAGATAATCGCAGGATGCATTTTGTATCAGATTATTTTTAAACGATGCAAAATCACCATTAAGTTTTTCCTTTAGGTGCAGTACACGTTGCTTATATTTTTCAATTACCGCAGTAGTTTTTTCATCTTCCTGTGTAATATCCTGTAGTATTATTACCTCATCATTTTTATCGATGCTTGCAAGTAACTGAACCAGCAACTCGTTTAATTGCTCATATTCGTTACAAACCGTTATACCATACGATATGCTTATTTTATTTCTATAAAGGCTAAAAAACATTACTTTCTTTTAATGAGCAGATGTTCATAAGTTGTAAATTTAGAAATCCGTACCCGGAAAATATTTTTTCTGAACCCGGTACCGTTTAATCCCAATAGCTTATAAATTATGCCTGCGCCCTTTTGCTTTTTATGGGAAATTATACTACTAAGGTTTTCCAGAATATTCATTGAGCGTGCGCCAAACTTTTTTCCATCAAAAAAAAGTAAAATATCATTCTCCTTTTTGTGATCATAAGATTTAATCCTGTCACTTAATTTAAATAAAGTATTTGGCTGCTCCCGGTTAATATATTCCTTAAAATCACCGTCGATATAAACAGTTGCGCAAAGCGGCTCTACTTTTTCAAGTAGTTCAGTGTTACCATTTTTAATTACGAAGCCGATATCATATTTTATCTTTTCCGCAGATGAATTCGGAAAGCCCCACTTTCTAAAAAAATTGCGGTTAGAGTTTTTCTCGATTTGCCGGGTACGATCCTGGTACTCTGCCGAAAACCGGGATGTTTTACTTACAAAATGGTAGCATAGGGCATTAACTGTTACATAACCTTTAAGGCCCAATAATCCCAATCTCATGATCATATCATCATCTTCACAAAACATGGGATTATACAGCGGATCAAACCCTCCTATATCCAAAAGCGTTTTTCTCAGCATACAGAAAAAAAAGGTTGTAGCATCGTTTTTGATATCGGACTGTTTTTTACTTTGGATATCGGCAGCGAGTTTATAAAATCCAGCTATATCAAATGTGCTAATATCTGGCCCAAAATCTTTTACTATTTTCCCAGGCCTCTCATCGTCGGCAAAAACCGGCGGTTCAATGGTGGTAAATTTGGTTATGTTTTGCTCTGATACACTTTGCTCCAGGTACTCGATGAAACCAGGGGCAATTACAACGTCATTATGCAGTAATGCAACATATTTTTTTGTAGCTATCTCAATACATTTATTATAAGTATCAGAAAATGTTTTCTGCTCTGCCGAATAATAATATTTAACGTTTTTATCATTCAAACCATCCAGCCACAAATGAGTATCATCTGTGCTATTATAACTTGTAAAAACAATTTCAACATCAGGGTAAAGCGCGCGGGTAGTAGTATAAAAATGTTTACTGTAGTCTAAATTATTCTTAAGTCCTACCAGTAATGCTATATCATTATTCATTCTTTTTACGTTGACATACCTTGAAGCCAGGCATAATCTTTTATAAAGGTATAACAAAATCGGGGAGTTTTTAAAACCACCCTTGTCCGTTACGTTGCAAACCCTGCTAAAACATCCTGAGTGCTTCTAAATTTTTGATCGTTTTAATTACTTAATTACTATTAGCTTTGCACTTTTAAAATTATTTAATGAAGATTTATTTCAGGCTTCTGTCATTTGCCCGTCCTATAGGTAAATTCGCGTTCCCTTACTTTATATGTACTTTATTTTCAGTAATATTTAATACCCTTAACCTTGCCTTGCTGGCGCCATTGTTAAAAACAATTTTTGATCCCAAAACCGCCGAAGTAATAACAAAACCGGCAAACTGGTGGAACCCCTTAAAAGATTTCGACTATTTCGCACATGAGGCTAATTTAATTTATGGTCCGTTGGGTGCTTTAAAATTTGTTTGTGTTGCCATAATTGTTTCAGTACTATTAAGTAACCTGTTCCGTTATTTTTCGCAGCGTATTATGGAAAACCTGCGTATATACACGCTGCTCAACCTGCGTCGCACAGTTTTCAATAATGTGATGAACCTGCATTTAGGCTATTTTAGTAATGAACGCAAGGGCGATATCCTTTCAAAAATTTCGGCTGATGTACAGGTTGTTCAGTTTTCTGTAACAGGCACGCTGCAGGTAGCGTTCAAGGAACCTTTCCAGCTTATAACTTACCTTATATTTTTATTTGTAATATCGGTTAAGCTAACGTTATTTTCTATGCTGATAATTCCTGTTTCGGCATTTATCATATCAAGGATAGTTAAACGCCTTAAAGAGCAGGCTGCCGAATCACAACAAACCTACAGTAACATGATCAGCAACCTTGATGAAGCCTTATCCGGCATCAAGATCATCAAAGCATTTAATGCCGTTCCGTTTATAAAAAAACGTTTTGATCACGAAAACAAGGAGTATTCAAGAATTACACGCTCCATGGCAAAAAGGCAGCAACTGGCCTCACCTGTATCTGAATTTTTGGGTGTGTTAATGGTTGCGGGTATTGTATTATACGGAGGATCATTAATTATCAATCATCAGGGTACGTTATCAGCCGATAATTTCATTGTTTACATCGCTATGTTTTCGCAGGTTATGCGCCCTGCTAAAGCTATATCAGATTCATTTAGCAATATCCATTCGGGTATTGCAGCAGGAGAGCGTGTACTGGCACTGATTGATGAAAAGCCGTTAATTGTTAATGCTCCCAATGCCACAGAACTTACCGGCTTTGAGGATAAGGTTAAATTTGAAAACGTATCATTTGCCTATACAGTTAAACCTGATGCTGCCAGGATTGCCGGCTCCGATAAACAATTGCCTGAAACCGAAAAATATGTACTTAAAAATCTCGATCTTGAAATCCCGAAAGGAAAAACAGTAGCCTTAGTTGGACCATCGGGTGGTGGGAAATCAACTTTAATGGATCTGTTGCCCCGGTTTAGTGAGCCACAGTCGGGTACTATTTCCATCGATGGTAAAAATATACAAACAGTTACCATGGAATCATTAAGGGCATTAATGGGCATAGTTAATCAGGAGTCTATTTTATTTAACGATACCATTTTCAACAACATCGCCTTTGGCAAACCAAATGTAACCATGGAAGAGGTGGAAGCTGCAGCCCGCATTGCCAACGCCCATAACTTTATTATGGAAACGCCAAACGGCTACCAAACCAACACGGGTGACCGCGGCACAAAACTATCCGGCGGCCAGCGCCAGCGGATCTGCATTGCCCGTGCAGTGCTGAACAATCCGCCCATTATGTTATTGGATGAAGCAACATCCGCACTGGATACCGAATCAGAAAAACTGGTTCAGGAAGCTTTAAATAACCTGATGAAAAACCGTACCTCGCTTATTATCGCCCACCGCTTAAGCACCATTCAAAATGCGGATATTATTATTGTACTTGAAAATGGCTGCATTGTTGAGCGCGGTTCGCATATTGAGTTATTGCAGAACAACGGCTTGTACAGAAAGCTGATAGATATGCAGGCTTTTAATGCGCAACTATAATACAGCCGTTTCTAACAGTAGCGCTTTTGAATCAATCTGAAGCATGCTTACCTATACAACCTTATTTTAAAGTCAAGCAAGGTTTTGTCATTAATTAAATTTGTTCAATTTCTGCAATCCCTTTAATCAGGAAATATTTGATCACCAAATCCACCGAGATCAAACACTAAGGCAGAAGAATAGGCACCTCAAGTGTCAAAAGTATTAAGATGCAAATTGGGAACATATTTATGCTAAAGCCTAAATTACTTTGATTTCCCTAAACCGCACATTGCATGATGCTTGTTCAGCATAACTAATTTTGGGCATTTATTAATATATAAAATAACATGTTATTTTATATATTTTTTTAGGATTTATCCCTATACTTGCCAAAATAACATTTATGAAACCCAAAACCAGTCACATTAAAGCGAAAATTAGCTTATTTCTTATTACTTCTTTTTTTTTAATTTCATCCTGTCGGACCAGCGAAACTGTTTTTCCCTCATCAAAACCTCAAGCTGAGGCATTTACTAAATTTCTCTCAATATCATTCCGTATTGATAAAGATCGCATCAAGTATGATGTGAAATCCAACAGCTTTTTACTGCCTAATTCGGTTAATTATAGCTGGGCAGAGGTTGAACAACTATACAATAAATCAAATGAATACAAATTGATTTATGAATCTAATAAATAGTTATTATTCCCATTAATCGCTATTTAAATATCTAATCGATAAACAATTAAACACTTCAGATGAAAAAAAAATTATTAATAGTTATAATTCTATTATTTGCTAAGAACATTAATAAAGCTACAGCGAGTGCGTTATCGCAATTTGCCATTCAATCGAGTTATTTAACAAGTGGAAATCTTACCATACCAAATAGTACATTGCCAACCACATTTCAGGCTGACTTTACCATTTCAAGGGCGTTAAATGCTTCTGGTTTTGAAGATGTAGACTGGACAGTAACAGTTGTATGGAATTCCACCTCCAGTATAGGGACATCTAATGAATTAGCAATCTCAACTCCTTTACAAATACATGGAAGCGATTTTACCCAAGGCTTTTATTCTAAAACCATAACAGCAAGCTTACCAGCAGGGAAGACATCAGGCTATATTTTTTTTAAATATGTAAGCTACGCATTTGATCAGCAAGGGAATAAAAGTAGTCTTCCAATAACTCAATACGCAACAACAATTTATAACGTTGGAACTCCATCCTCTCCTCCAGTCACAACACCGGTATATAACGGTCCATTTGTGTTTACCGGAAGAGCTTGTGTTTTTCCTTTTCAGTACTACTACACAACTTTTGAATTTACAACAAAACCGATCATAAACGGCACGAAAATACCAATGAGTGATAATCCAGTATTGACAACCGGTCAGGTTATATATTCACCTAATGGAAAAGTGAAACTTATTTTGCAAACAGATGGCAATTTAGTGGTTTATTCAAAAAATGCAGATGGAACAGAAAAGCCTCTTTGGTCGACTGAGACGCAAGGAAAAGCGGCAGGGGCTTTATATTTTCAAAAAGATGCAAATCTTGTTCTTTATAACAAAGTCAAGACTCAAGGTGCTTTTACAAGCGCGTGGTCTTCAAATCGCTATGATAATAATGGAGACGTTAACACAACAAATGTTCCAAATACTCCATTTTACTATTTACAAGACGATGGCAATTTGGTATTATACTGGCCTTCGTACTATTATGACTATTTTTATAAGAGATGGTTACCTTGTCACACTATCTTAGCCGCTGCAGATGTTGGTGGTTTTATAAGAGGTACACATCAAGGGAATTTATATCACCCTGTACCTGCTACCCCTCCAAGCGGAAATGGTACAGCCGAAGGTAATCTTATTGGCTTCACCAACTAAAAACGTCCCATTCGGCAATGAACTCTATCTATATATTGAATGATAATATATAGATAGAGTTCATTGCCGATATTATTGCTGAATTATCCCCCTCAAAATCAAGGTTTCCCCCCTATCTCAATACTCCCCTACCGACAGCATCACCAATGTACAGGCGTACTCCGTTTCGATACCTTTTTCATTGGCTTTACGCCTTAACTCAGTATTCTCGGTTCCGGGGTTAAATATGATCCGTTTAGGATTAGTGTTCAATATATAATCGTACAGCGGCGGTTGGTTTTGCGGACCAACGTATAGTGTAATAGTATCGATATCATGGTGTATGGTTTCGGGCTTTTCGATAGGAACACCGGCAACTTCGCCAGTCTTTATACCAACGTTAACAATGGTATGCCCACGTTCAACCAAACGGGTGGCCGCAAAGTTGGCATATCTGCTGGTATCGGGTGTTGCCCCTAATATTAATGTTTTCTTATCAGCCATTGATCATCCTGTTTAGTAAAGCAATTTGAGCCGAATGATAAATATGATGCTGGATCAAACCGCTCGCCTGGTGTTCATAAGTTTCGCCTGTTCCCAATTCCCGGTCAAGCTTACCGGTAACAGGCTCAATCCATTTTTCCTCGGGGAAGTTTTGGATAAAGCCTGCCAGGTTTACGTTCACCAGCTTTAAATCTTCAACAATCCATTTCCACTTTTGTTCATCGGGCTGGCCTGGTTCGGGCCAGTCGCCCCTTACAGGCAGTTGGGCTTCCATACCGTTCATACGGTCCATTACCTCTTCAGTCCAGCCTACCATGTGCAGAATGATACCGGCAATGTTATGGATTGATCCGGCAGGTTTTTCATAGGCTGCTTCAAAGCTGATACCGTCGACAATAGAATAAACCGAGGGGCCATACCATGGTTCGCCGGATAAAACGCTTTCAAGCTCGTTAAATAATTTTTGAGATGTGGTCATGATAATATTTTTAAAGCAGCACTTGCACAGTTAATGCCATCAATAGCAGCAGAAATTATACCACCTGCATAACCTGCGCCCTCTCCGCACGGAAATAAACCGGTAACCTGCGGATGCTGCAGCGTTTCCTTATCGCGCGGAATTTTGACCGGTGATGATGTACGCGATTCAACACCTACCAAAATAGCTTCGTTGGTATAATAACCTTTCATTTTTTTGCCGAACACGGGTAAGGCCTTACGTAAACGCTCATTGATCCAATTAGGCAATACCTCTTTCAATTCAACACTTTTGGTACCTGGCAGATACGAGTTAACCGGCAAATCGGTTGATAAACGGTTTTGAACAAAATCAACCATGCGCTGGCCGGGTGCTACCAGGTTACCGCCTCCTGCCGCGAAGGCAGCCTGCTCCACCTGTTTTTGAAAGTTCAGCATTTTAAAAGGATCATTATCATCGCCGGCAACATCCTCTAAATTGATCTGTACTACTGTGCCTGAATTGGCAAAAGGATTGTTTCGTTTTGAGGGGCTCCAGCCGTTCACCACTATTTCGCCTGCTTCGGTTGAGCATGGGGCAATGATACCGCCGGGGCACATACAGAAAGAAAACACACCGCGGTCGTCAACCTGTTCAACAAGACTGTAGTACGATGGAGGCAGATCGGGCCCGCGGTATTCGCAATGGTATTGTGCACGGTCAATTATTTCCTGCGGATGCTCTATCCGCACACCCAAAGCAAAAGGCTTGGCCTCAATCAAAATATTTTGACTGTGCAGCATTTCAAACACATCCCTTGCCGAGTGCCCGGTAGCCAGGATCACAGCATCAGCCATCATTTTTTCGCCCGATGAGATTTTTACACCTTTGATCTTTCCAAAATCAACCAGCAACTGGGTTACTTTGGTATCAAACAGGATTTCGCCGCCCGCGTTCAGCACGGTTTCGCGCATTGCAGTGATGATCTGCGGTAGTTTATTGGTGCCGATGTGCGGGCGGGCATCAATCAGTATATCTTCGGCAGCGCCATGGGCTACAAACATTTTTAGTACCTGATTCACGTCGCCCCGCTTGGTTGAGCGGGTATACAGCTTACCGTCCGAGTAGGTCCCAGCCCCGCCTTCGCCAAAACAATAATTTGATTCGGGATTAACGAGGCCCTGTTTGTTGATATTGGCCAAATCCCGGCGGCGTTGTTTAACGTCTTTTCCGCGCTCAATAACAACCGGCTTTAAGCCAAGTTCGATACATTGCAGGGCGGCAAACAGCCCGGCGGGGCCTGCACCAACAATAATTACCGGTCGGCCAAATTGCACATTTGGGTAATTAACAGTAAAAACTTCGGGCTGATAAGCTTCCTGCATAAAAACCCGTACCTGCATGCGGTAAACCACACGGCGGCCGCGCGCATCAATAGAGCGCTTTAAAATTTTTAATGCCGTAATGTTTTTCAGGGGAATATTAAGTGCCGACGCGGCCAGTTGCTTTAAAACCGCCTCGTCTTCATGCTGTCCGGGAGGACAAACTATCTCTGTTTCTTTTGTCATACCTGATGCCGGGTTTTTATCCCGGATGGTGCAAAGTTAAGAAAAAACCGCAGCCCCCCAGCCCTCCAAAGGGGGTGCTTTTGATTTGCATTAATCTTGCGCTCGTTTTTAACGAGTGCTTAATATGGTTTAGCGTTTGTAACGCTAAATTTATTGATTCCCTCCTTTAAGATGATTCGTCCGAAAAAAACTATACACTGAAAAAGACACGCAAAACCGTTCGGCTTTGCACAATGACCGTACGCTATCGAACAGTTTTAAAATTCAATAAAAAATAATTTACTGAAAATCAACAAATTACAAAATGGCACTTAGATTGGCATGCACCTCATGTATTTAAATAATAAAAAAATGACTACCGCCGACGAACGCTTACACACAATATGGAATGGCTGCATGACTAACGACAGGAAGAGCCAGGAACAATTATACAGGTTATTAGCACCCCGCATGCTGGCAGTTTGCATGCGTTACGCAACCGATAAAGATGAAGCACAGGATATATTACAGGAGGGTTTTATAAAAATGTTCCGCAACATGAAAAACTACCGCGGCGAAGGTAGTTTGGAGGGATGGATCCGCCGGATCATGGTGCACTGTGCCATATCACGCTACCGCAAATTAAAGCCAATGGTTTTGGTTGATGATTTTGCAGGAGAAGAAGCTTCGGCCATGCCTATCAGCAGTTCATATAATGATAACGGCCTTGAAGCTAAAGACCTGATGAAACTGGTACAAAAACTACCAAAAACATACCGCTCTGTTTTCAATATGTATGCTATTGAAGGTTACTCGCACCAGGAAATTGGCTCATCACTGGGCATGAGCGAATTATTATCACGCACCACGCTGCACCGCGCCCGTACACTTTTAAAAGACATGGTAGCCAAACTAACCATGCGCGAAGAACACTGCCTGGCAGGATAAAGCAATCCTACCCTTAAAACTCACCTTATCATTCACAAAGCTGCAGCCCCTGATGGGGCTTTCTGCTTTTATAACAGGAAGCAAATATCGCATATCTCTTAAAACCTAACCTCTATTCGCCAATCTCTAACCTCTTTCTTCCATAACTTCCCAAAAAACCGTACCTTGACACGTTGTCAGCAGCACACCCCTGTTGTAACAACGGTACGCGATTTGCACTCTAACCCAAAATATCACATAAAACACACGAAAAACAAATGAAAAAGTTATTCTCGGCTATATTAGTTATAGTGACGGCTATGTCCTTAAGTTCATGCAGCTACAACAGCATGGTTAAATTAGATGAAACCGTTAAGGCCAAATGGGGCGCCGTACAAAGCGACTATCAGCGCCGCAGCGATCTGATCCCTAATTTAGTTAATACTGTGAAAGGTGCTGCCAATTTTGAAAAAAGCACGCTTACCGCCGTAGTTGAAGCCCGCTCAAAAGCAACATCTATCCAGGTTGACCCCAATAAGCTTACACCCGAATCTATAAAAGCATTCCAGGCATCGCAGGGGGAACTTAGTGCCGCCCTTGGTAAATTACTTTCGATTACTGAAAACTATCCCGACCTGAAATCGAACTCCAATTTCCACGACCTTCAAATTCAACTGGAAGGTACCGAAAACAGGATCAACGTATCGCGCAAAGATTTTAATGATGCCGTTCAGGAGTACAACAGCAAGATCCGCTCATTCCCGGCCAATATAACTGCCAAAATGTTCGGTTTTTCTGCAAAAGGCTATTTCACTGCCGAACCTGGTGCCGACAAAGCCCCTAAAGTAGAGTTTAACTAATTTGATGGGATTACACCGATTGTTTTATTTTTTTGATTACACCGATTTTTCCCGGCAAATCGAAACAATCGGTGTAATTAAAACTAATCAGTGTAATCATATAAAAATATATGGCTGTATTTAACGAAGAGGAACAGCAGCGCATTCGCCGGGCTATTGAGGAGGCCGAAAGCCGCTCATCGGGCGAGATCAGAGTTTGTATTGAAAAAAGATGCAGCGAGAATGTCCTTGACCGCGCGGCAAAATATTTTCAGCAGCTCAATATGCACAAAACCAAGCTCAGGCATGGTGTTCTGGTGTATGTTGCCACTGTCGACCGTAAATTTGCCATTATTGGCGATGCCGGCATTAACCAGGTGGTACCACCCGATTTTTGGGATACTACCCGCGATGATATGCTGCAGCATTTTAAATATGGTGATATTGTAGAAGGTATTGTTACAGGCCTGAAAATTGCCGGCGAACAGCTGCAAAAATATTTCCCGCATCATGACGGCGATCAAAACGAACTTCCTGATGATATTGCCTTTATGGATGGTGATTAAAAATTAAAAACATGTTCAAAAAGTTTATACTGTTCTTTGGATTTATACTCTGTGCTATTGCTGCAACAGCACAGGATTTTCCGGAACGCTCCAATACCCTCGTTACCGACTACACCAACACGTTAAGCCCGGCTGATAAACAGCAACTGGAACGTAAGCTGGTGACTTTTAATGATTCTACCTCTACACAAATTGCGGTGGTGATCCTGAAATCGGTTGGTAACTATGATATTAATGACTATGGCGCACAGCTATTACGCAAATGGGGCATTGGCCAAAAAGACAAAAACAATGGCGTGCTTGTACTGGTAGCCATCGGCGACCGTAAAATGAGTATCCAAACCGGCTACGGCGCCGAAGGCCCCTTGCCCGATATTGTTACGCAGGATATTATCCAAAACGACCTTAAACCACATTTTAAACAAGGCGACTATTATGGCGGGCTTGATGCAGGTACCAACAGCATCATTAAAGCCATGAAAGGTGAGTATAAAGCTGCAAAAAAAGCAAATAAGCATAACAGCGGCGCTGGTTCTGCCGGGCTTATAGTGCTGATGATCATAGTGGTTATCCTGATATTGATATTCCGTAACCGTGGCGGTGGTGGCGGCCGGCAAATCATCGGTCGTCGTGGTGGAGCAAGCCCGTTCTGGTGGTTCCTGGCAGGCAATATGCTTGGCGGTGGCGGCCGCAGCAGCGGCAGCGACTGGGGAGGCTTCTCCGGTGGTGACTCTGATAGTGGAGGCGGCTTTGGAGGTTTTGGCGGCGGCAGCGGCGGCGGCGGCGGCTCAAGCGGCAGCTGGTAAACACTCACAATACAATATCTCCTACCTATGCAAAGAGATTTCATCTTAAACGAGATTGAAAAAATCGTGTACTCCATCACAAGGCTTGCCGGCTTTAAAAATGCGGTAAATCCTGAAGCGTTTATTCAACACGCTGATCAAATGCTTCAGGATGAGTATGACCTTAAATTGCCGGAATTGCTTGAATTAAGTATCGAAGATTTTGACCTTATACTTGATGAAAGGAATTATTCGCCAGAGAAGCTGGATGCTTTAGCCCAGTTATTATATATGTATTATGAGCCTTTTATTGCCAATGATGAAACATTAGCCGGGTTACAAAAGATCATTTCCATATTTAACCGCCTGGAAAAAGATCACCATCGTACCTCTTTTGAAAATATAAATAAACGCAACGCTATCTATCAATTTCTGCAAAACAACTATGAGTAAAGATCTCACCTGGAAACTACTTTCATCATCATATATCCATAAAGGCCCCTGGGCTACCCTCCGCATTGATAAATGCGAAATGCCAAACGGTAAAATAGTTGAAGATTACTATGTACTCGAATACCCAAACTGGGTTAACGCGATAGCCATAACTGAGGATAACAAGGTATTGATGGTAAAACAATACCGCCATGCGGCAGGCATTATCTCATTGGAAATTCCGGGTGGTGTTATTGATGCGGGAGAAGAACCTGTACATGCCATACGCCGCGAATTGCTGGAAGAAACCGGTTACCAGTTTGATGAATTTGAATTGATCTGCACAGTATACGGCAACCCATCAACTGCCAACAATCAAACATTTACCTATTTTACCAAAGGCGGAAAAAAAGTACAGGGCCAGCACCTCGATGAATTGGAAGACCTTATTGTTGAAGAATACACCATTGAAGAGGTGAAACAATTACTGCTTAATAACCAGATAAAACAAGCCATGCATTGCGCCGGTTTGTTTTATGGAATGATGAAACTGGGGGTGATGTAAGATTGCACCTTTTCTACTTTTTGTTTATTTTAGCATAAGATGAAAAACATTTTAGATATACCGAGAACGGCGATGGAAGTATTTAACCTGCTACCAGAGGGTACTTTGTGTGAAGTAATCGATAACACGCTTTATATGTCGCCCTCGCCTACTACCGATCACCAACGGATCTTATTCGATCTCGCTTACCAGCTCAGATCAGCAACAAAAGATGCCGGTTTAGGGGAGGTGTTTATTGCACCTTGTGATGTTTACCTGGATGCGGAGCAAAACGTTGTGCAGCCGGATATTATCTATATAAAAAAAGAACACGCTGATATAATTCAAAGAAAAGGTATTTACGGTGCCCCCGATCTGGTAATTGAGATCCTTTCCTCAAACAAGAATTACGATAAAGAAAAAAAATTTGAGCTTTACAGGCGCAATGGCATAGCTGAATATATTATTGTGGATGCCGATAGCAAAGAAGTATTACACTATCTTTTGGTTGCCGGCAATTATCAGCAGCAATCGGGTTTACCAGGCCGTGTGGTTCTTAGCCAGCTATCATTAACACTTACCTTTTAACTACTCCGGGCAATTATCCTTGCGCCGGGTATCAACAATGTAAATGATCTTCCAGCCATCATTAGTTTTCATCAGTTGGAAAACGTCCACACCGCAGTGGCTGTATTTGTCATCTAAATAAAACTTGTATGGCGCCCAAACGCTGGCCAGGGGGCCATCAATTTTGATATCGGCAAAGGTTACCCGTTCATCATAAACGCCTTTATGCGGGGTGCCCACCATCTTTATAAAATCGTCGGGGTTTTCTGTTTCCAAACTTACTTTTCCATCCTTTTTGCTGGCTACCCCCTGAAATACGATGCCTTTAGCAAAGGTAGAACGCAGCATGGTGCTGTCGCCTTTACGCATGGCATTAAACATGGTACTGATGGTTTGTTTAATAGCGTCCTGCTCCGTTTGCTGGGCGAAGGATTTTAATGATAACAGGATAAAAGCACACAGGATAAGTTTTCTCATACCTAAATATACCGCATTTATTATTATCCCAAAATGCGGGTTTAATCATTTACCGGATACAGATCGTTAAACTTTTTTATGGTGCTTGCCCAATCATCCCCAAACTTTAATGCCAGCATTTTCCCCTCGGGCGATACGAGGATCTTTGAAGGATAACCTACAATCTTATATAGCTTTTCGATGGTTTCATTTGCCATGGCGGCTGGGATATCAAATTTATTATTATCCAGGTATGCCTTTACGTTGTCTGCTCTATCCCTGCAGGCCACGCTTAAAAAATTGATCCCCGTATATTTTCCATCTTTCAGTTCTTTATTAAAAGCATTGATATCCGGCATTTCTCCGCGACAAGGAGGACACCAGGTTCCCCAAAAATCAATAACCAGCCAATGGTTCTTAAATTCGGCCAACGAGCGTTCCTTACCGTCAATTCCTTTTAAAACAAAATCCGGCGCCGCCTGCCAGGATGTTAAAATATTTGCAACAAAGAAATCCCTAAATTTTTTACCTGGAAAATGCTCCTCATAATTTTTTTGCATTTCACCAATACTGGTTGGGGCCGAATTAATATGATCAGCAAAAACTTTTAAGGCCTGTTCATTATCGCCTACGCTAAACAATCGTTCAATAAATTCCTGTCGGTAGCTTTCTTTTGAGTGCAGAAAAACCCTATCATAAAAACTGGTATACGCCTTTTCTTTATTACCTGCAGGCGAATACCGGGCTGCTTTTGAAAGATATTGCAGCGCCTTCACCGAATCTGCAGGTTTTGCGGCCTGGTATTTCAGGTACCACGCATACGCCAATATATTTTGATCAGCGTAGCGGTTTTTATATAATGTATCTGCGGTAAATCGTTCAAGATTTTCAATAGTTTTTTGAAGCACCGCGCTTGCTTTGTTTTTTTGTGGTGTAGTTAAAAGTAATTTATAAAACAACAGGGCATACCGCCCCCCATTACCGTTTTTCATCTCACTATCCCTCATCTTCATAAATGCGTCGGTAGTTTTTGATAAAACAGCATTATCGTTTTCATGATTTTTGGCATTAACCCATAAATATAAAGGGTTAATCTTTTGCTGCATCATCGGGTCCTTATCCTGATGGAGTAACGAAAGTAGTTTTGCGCCATTGGTTTCTACCACTTTTCGTTTCTCATTCATTTCGGCCACCATCTTTTCCACATCCGCATCAGAGAGCTTTTTATCAGCAACATACTTTTTAAAGTCATCATCCTGCAGCAGGTCGGCCACTTTAAAAGATAAAAAGTTTTGGGAGTACGACTCTTGCACCAAACCGTTAAAGGTATCCATTTGATACATGTACTTGCTCACCTCATAAGCCGAATCGGCCGACGTATTCATCGACTCGGTGAATTTATTGAATAAGTGCACTTCATTTCCTTTTAAAAATTTGGCAGGAGTATTCCGCAGCTGTTTACCATACACTTCATAGTTATTGCCGGCCCCACGCTGTACAAGATCAAGTTTGGCCGTTGCATAATATGGGTCATTTGCAAACGCAGCGTCGTGAGCCCTTAGATATGTGAAAGCCCTCGTACTATCAAAATCCATTTTATCCATAAAAGCCTTACCAAAATATTGATTGGTTTTTACCAGCATATTGATCCATGCAGTATCTGCCGCTAAATAATGCCCGCTTCCGTAACGCAGTTTTTGTTTATAATTTAAATCTATATATGATTCATTTTTGCCATTTATGTCAATGAGTTTTATTAATGTTTTATATTGTAGTTGTTCAAAAAGCCCGGTAACCTGATTAAAAATACCTGAGCCTCCAATATCCGGATCCTTATCTTTTCCTACTATAACGAGGTACAGGAGCGACCCATCAATGGCAGTAGCATTAAAGCTTAAATACCGGCCAGTCCACTCACTTCGGTATCCAATTGTTTGTTTAGGCAACTGAGGAAATATTTTTTCGATAGCGGCTTTTGTAAATTCTACGCCATTATTTTTCAATTCAGCTGCAATATTGTCGTTTAATACCCATCGGTTTGCTGCTTTTTGCAAAATCTCGTCAACTCCATTAATTTTCACCAAATCGCCATTGGGAGCCACCGTTATTGTAAAAGACTGTTGTAATAAGGCAAGCGGTGTCAATGTCCAGGATGAATTTAGTCTTGCTGTTCTAACACTGTCACTATTTAATGCATTACTGTTTATAGGATTTTTATTGACGTTAGATATGACTGCTCTTACCATTCGGCAATCCAGTAAAGTGTTTACACCATCCTTTCCTAATACTTTAAAAGCGTATATGTAGTTTGAATTTTCGGTATAATCTGTAAAGTGATTTAGGTTATGGATATCCATTTCAAATTCCTTGTTCTTTTCAAGTATAATGGATTGGCCGTAAATATGGGAAAAGCAAACAAAAAGCAGTAGCAGCAGCAGGGTTAGTTTTTTCATATAAGGTTTAGCAGCGTATTGTAACCGTTAAATTTACATTTAAAACTTTAGTAAACAAAAAAGGCCGGTTGATTTAACCGGCCTTTCGTATACTTATGGCTAAGCAATATTAGCTCATTTTCAGCTTTTTCTGAATATCGGCTACATAACCTTTAAATTTCTTATCGGTATCAATCAGGTCTTCTACGGTTTGGCAGGCATAGATCACGGTTGAGTGGTCGCGGCCGCCAAAGAAATGACCGATTGATTTGAGGGAGCTTTTGGTATGGGCTTTTGCCAGGTACATAGAAATCTGACGGGCCTGTACAATTTCACGTTTGCGGGTTTGTGACTTCACCATTTCAATAGGTACTTCAAAGTATTCGCATACCAGGCTTTGAATATATTCCATCGAAATTTCTTTAGATGAGTTCTTCACAAAGTTTTTCAACATTTGTTTAGCCAGGTTCAGGTCAATCTCCTTACGGTTAAGGGTTGATTGTGCCAGCAATGACACCATAGCGCCTTCCAGCTCACGTACGTTATTATCGATATTATGGGCAACGTATTCGATCACATCGTTAGACAGATCGATACCATCCTGGTAAATTTTGTTTTTCAGGATAGCCATGCGGGTTTCCAGGTCAGGGATCTGCAAATCGGCAGAGAGGCCCCATTTAAACCTCGAAAGCAGGCGCTCTTCCAAACCGGCCAAATCCTTAGGCGCTTTATCTGATGTAATGATCAGCTGTTTGCCTGACTGGTGCAGGTGGTTAAAAATATGGAAGAAGAAATCCTGTGTTTTTTCCTTACCGGCAAAGTTGTGAACATCATCCATGATCAGCACATCAATGGCCTGGTAAAAGTTCACAAAATCGTTTATATTATTATGCTTTAAAGCATCAACAAATTGCTGTGTAAATTTCTCGCACGATACATACAGCACCAGCTTATCGGGCAGGGTACGTTTAATTTCGTTACCGATGGCCTGGGCAAGGTGAGTTTTACCTAAACCTACACCACCGTAAATCATTAATGGGTTAAATGAGGTACCCCCTGGTTTAGCCGCTACTGCGTAACCTGCCGAGCGGGCCAGGCGGTTACAATCACCTTCAACAAAATTTTCGAAGGTGTAGTTACGGTTAAGCTGAGGATCTACGTTCAACTTTTTGAGCCCGGGTATAACAAAGGGGTTTTTAATATCCTTGTTAATTGAAATAGGTATCGGCATACTCTGATGTTTTGAATCAGCGCCATTTCCGTTTGAAGGCATATTAGTTGTGTATGGTTTACTTGATGATTGCTCAACAACTATATTATACTCTAAACGTCCTTCATCGCCTAATTGTTTCTTAATTGTTTTGCGCAGTAACCCAACATAGTGCTCTTCAAGCCACTCGTAAAAGAATAAACTTGGTACTTGTATGGTTAATACACTTCCTTCCATCCTCAAAGCTTTTATCGGCTCAAACCAGGTTTTAAAACTCTGGGCCGGTATGTTGTCTTTAATGATCTGAAGGCAGCTATTCCAAACGTTCGTACAAGTTTTTTCCATATAGATATTAGTAAAATATTGATTTCCAACCCCCAGCGAAACAACTTTTGGCCTTGCTACGGAACATCGAATATTGCCAAAAAAAGCTTATAAAAAAATTAAATTTTCACTTTTTTAACAATTGGCTTTTTATTAACAAATTCGATTTTTCAATGAAAATTTTGTATGGTTAGCATAATTTTCCGTAAAAAATCATAATCCAATTATTTTTTAATTATTTTTTTCTTTTTTTGAAATTTCAAAAAAAAGAATAACAAAACCGAGGGTCACAACCCTTAATTATACGCCCAAACAGGGGCAATTGTTGAGCCGTTTCAGCTATTATTACAAACTAAAAAATAACGCACTGGTTTAGTGCTTAATAAAAATAAAAACCAGGTTTTGTTGATTTGTGGCACGCTATAAACACATGCACAGAAGCCATGTCACGGTGCCGATACTCCCCAAAACATCGGCGATATTTTCGGGGGCAGCATAGCTTCAACCGAAGTTACGATAAAAGGTATTAAGTTTTCAGTACAAGGGAACACTATTCCCAAAAGATGTAAACTTTTCTCACATATTCTCTCATTGCACGTATTTTCCAGCTTCGCAATTCCTCCAATTGCTTTTTTGTGATATTATCATGGTAATGATAAACACAATGCGGCTTAATACAATTCTTCCATATCCTGCCTGATGAGGCCCAGCGCCACATCATAAGGATTATCTTCCAGCTTGCTTAAATGTACCAGTATCACTTTACTTAACTCAAGTGCTGAGGTATCTGCCGGTAAAGCTTTCACAGCATTGTTGATCATATTAATGGTATCGTCCTTTACCCTTTTTACAATATTCCAAACCCGGGCACTTACATAAATTTGCTGGGTAATGTTATGCTGAAACTCATTGCGCACTTCATTAATAATAACTGCCTGTAATTCGGCAGCAGTATCGGCCGATCCGCTGAGGCGGATTAGCAAGCTTGAAGGGTTAACTCTTTCAATGAATAGTACAACCCTTTCATAGGCCTGTAAGCGTAAGGGCAGGGTTTGATTACTGATGGTACGCTTTAGCTCCAATAGCTGGATACTTTCGGATTTATCAAGATATGGCTTAAACAGGTAAAAAGCGATATAAACAACGCCTAAGCCCGAAATAGTGTATTTTAGAATATCAAACAAAAAAGGTAGAGTAGGCATCTTTATAAATGTTATACAGGGGTCATAAAATTATGACACTAACAAAAATCTGCATTTTACGTTATATTTGTGTAGAATAAATAAAAATAAGATGAGTATAGCTGTTGAAACCGCTCCGGTTACTTTTACGCCGGGCGCAGTAAAAGAACTTTTTAAATTGAAAGACCAGCAAGAAATAAGCGAAGATTTTGGCTTACGTGTTGGTGTTGAGGGTGGTGGCTGCTCGGGCATGAATTATATTTTAGGCTTCGACATGAAAAAGGACGGCGACCAGGAATACTTCATTGATGGTGTAAAGGTATTTATGCACAAAGCCCACGGTTTATACCTGGCCGGCATGCAAATCGATTACCAGGATGGATTAAATGCCCGTGGTTTTACTTTCAACAACCCTAATGCTGCCAGTACCTGCGGCTGCGGCTCTTCTTTCTCGGTTTAAAACAAACCTTGTTAAAATATTGAAAGCCGCTTCATAGTGATATGAAGCGGCTTTTTATTTTCCGGATTCTGTAAAAGCAACTGGTTCCCGTTTCTGTAGGGGCGCATCACTTGCACCTTCGTTCGCACGGGCTGCTCTGTAAAGTTTCAGACGCATGTAATGCGTCTCTACCGGAAATCTTAATGTCCGATTACTTTAAACTCTCATTAATGGTTTTCCTCATCCACAAAGGCGAGTTCAGCGCAAAGCCCACGGTATGAAAAGCAACCGTACCCTCTTTATCTAATATAACACTGGTTGGGTAAAGGCCTATTTTATAACCACCGGCAATATAACCGCCGTCATCAATAATATCGTACTTGAATTCGGTTTGCTTTAAAAACTTTTTAAGATCATAGCGGCCATCCAAAGCAACGGCCAGGAAAACCACGTTGGTGTTATCCTTATAATCATCAACCAGTTTATTTAACTCGGGGATTTCCTGCATACAGGCCGGGCAGCCGATAAACCAAAAATTCAGCACTACTACCTTGCCACGCAGGTCTTTTAATTTTATTTTATTACCGTTGATATCATGCGTGCTAAATGGTTCTATTGCCTCGCCGGTAGTAAAATAAGCAGACTCAACAGGTTTGGGAAGCGAAGCTATATACTGTTCCCTGGCTTCTTCAGGCGATAAGGCTTTCTGCACAGACCGGGTATTATTGGGATTACTTTCCGATTTTATGTATCGGATATGTTTGGTACCTTTCTTTTCAAGGATAAAAGCAGTATTTGGATTTTCAATATCCTCCGGCAATAAGGAGTAACCTTTGCGGGCCATTGCCTGCCACTCATTATACGCGTATCGCTTGCCAGTTGAATCTTTTACTACTGTGCGTTCGTCGAAATTAAAGTTATATCTTTTTACAATGCGTTTGGTGGTATCCTGTGCACGAATGCTAAAACCCCAAATTGTAAATATGATCAGAAGGAAAATATATTTCATTACAATGGCTTAGATTTACTCAAAGATAACATTGCTTACACTTATTCAAAGCAACAACAACTGTAACAAATAAGCAATATGATTTAACCTACAGCTAAACGTCAATCACAAAATTAAGTTAAGCTGATATGTAACAAATTGGTATAGTGCTTAGTCATATCAACAAGTTTTTTATATTTATACCATGCCGGTAAAAACCTCTTACAAAGAAAACATTTCTATTGCATTACAATCCATAGCCGGCAACAGGCTGCGCACCGCGTTAACCGCGCTGATCATAGCTATAGGTATCATGGCGCTGGTTGGCATTTTAACGGCAATTGAAGGCATCAGGCAGTTTACCAATGATGCTTTTGCCGATTTGGGCGCCAATACATTTACTTTACAAAACCGCGGCGAAGGTTTAAATTTTGGCAATGGGGGCCACCGCAAGGTTTATCCTGCCATTACTTACGATCAGGCAGTCCGCTTCAAAAACACTTTTAAACTGCCCGTAGCCGTAGCCATTAATTTAGATGTAAACGGCACCGCGGTAGCTAAATATGGTAACCAAAAAACCAATCCAAACATATCTATCTCGGGTTCCAATGAAAACTACCTGGTTACAGCGGGCAAAAAGCTGGCCTTCGGGCGTAATTTCTCGGCCTCTGAGCTGGAGCATGGCTCGAACGTGGTAATTATTGGCGATGAGATCAAAAAGAAACTATTTAAAACTGAAGACCCGATAAATAAATCAATCTACCTTGGTACCAACAGGTTCAGGATAGTTGGCGTATTTGCATCCAAAGGTTCAAGTTCATTTGGAGGCGATAAATTTTGCGTGATCCCGGTATTGAAAGCCAAGCAGATAGACAGTACAAAGAACGCGTCATTCACAGTAACTATTAAAGTAGCAACCCCCGGGGCTCTTGATGCCACTATTGGTGAGGCTACCTCCCTGTTCAGAAACGTAAGGGGGCTTAATGTAATTAACCAGGATAATTTTGAAATAAGCCGGAGTGATTCGATTCAAAAAGAACTGTCGGGACAGCTTGCAGGCATTACTGTAGCCGGCTTTGCAATAGGCATCATCACACTCATAGGTGCGGCAATCGGGCTCATGAATATCATGCTGGTATCGGTAACAGAACGCACCCGCGAAATTGGTGTGCGGAAAGCCATAGGTGCAACCCCCGCCATTATCCGTAAACAATTTTTAATAGAGGCGATAGTAATATGCCTTATAGGCGGTGCAGCCGGCATGATATTGGGTATGGCTGCAGGAAACCTCATTGCTGTACAAATAAGCGGTGCTTTTGTAGTGCCATGGGGCTGGCTGTTCTTCGCAGTAGTACTATGTACCTTTATAGGTTTGATATCGGGTTATTACCCTGCAAAAAAGGCAGCAAAGCTTGATCCGGTAGAGGCTTTAAGGTACGAATAAGCGATCTTCTCATTAATTCAAGAACTCAAAGTCTCTTAGACGTAAAAAGCGCTATACAACAATCAAGCCTTTGTCCAATGAAAGTTAAGGTATACGCCGAAAACAAAATTTTGCTCACCTGTAAATATATTTGGTTAGAGCCTTTTGCAACAGGCACCGCCCGTAGGTTTACTTTTAAGGGCATTAGCGCCACTTCAAAAAAGAGAATTTTGCAAAAGACAGATGACGTATTTTACATTGGCTCAAACGAATTGAAAATACAAGTCGATTTTTTAGATAAATTCGGAAGAAGGCTAAGTATCGAAAACTTTAAAGTGCATTTGATCGACTATGGAGATCTGGAAAAATCATCACTTTGGATTTCAGGGTTAGTATATGATGATTATTTTACGGAATATCGGCAAGGACGTATTGATATTTTAAGTTTGTGGGCTAAAGATCAAAACATTCAATGGGTTGACCTCCCTTTAAATTCACCACTTAAAGAAGATTACATCGACTGTTGTCTTTCATATTCAGGGCTAAGTTCACAAATATTTGACCGGGATTATTACAAAATTGATTGGTCGTTGATAAATGAAGAACGCGATTTTCTTTATTGGGTCAGTTTAGAATTCATTGGAGAAAAAGGATATTTTGGACATAGCCTTTATACTTTCGAAGATTGTTTATTAGAGATATTCCACAATGGAGGTTTAAAGAAACAAAGAAAAATGACATTCTTCAACAGTTCAAAAATATCAGATCCTAAAGTTTACGAACTATATCAATTTACGAAAGGAATTTTCGAACGATTTAAATTTTTGATTGAAGAAATAGTGTAGTTCGCTATATTGTTGTGAATGTTGGTACACCCTTACCTGGTTGAAGTTACGCTAAGCTTCAACCAGTAATGATACAAACTAAAAAGGCGCATTTTCATGCGCCCTTCTTATATTAATAGGAATACCTATCTAAAATAACATCTTATTCTTAAGCGGATAATCGACAAGCAACTTTTCGATGTATGTTGTTTTAAGCGCATCTGCAAATGCCGTTGCATGCCTTAAGTGGTGCATATCGCTCGAAATATAATCGATCAAACTATTATCAACCAGATCTTCAGCCATCTTTTTTATATCCTTACC
Organism: Mucilaginibacter angelicae; assembly: GCF_042434235.1. Taxonomy (NCBI): domain Bacteria; kingdom Pseudomonadati; phylum Bacteroidota; class Sphingobacteriia; order Sphingobacteriales; family Sphingobacteriaceae; genus Mucilaginibacter; species Mucilaginibacter angelicae. The sequence continues at coordinate 558,658 of NZ_JBHLTS010000022.1, forward strand.
GTAGTATCCTGTAAGGGATATGGTGTTTAGCTGAAAATCAACACCCCAGCTATGCAGGTTTCTTAAAGTATCCAAATCAAGATATTGATAACGCTCGGGATGGGCCAGGATAGGTTTATACCCTTTGTCATGAAGCTTTTGAATTACACTGTAGGTATTTGGCGGTTGATTTATAAATGAAAACTCAAAAAGCACATGGTTATCGCCCATAGTCATGACCGGGCCGTTCTCTATACGTGCCTCAAACGTTTCATCAAAGTAATGTTCGGCAGCAGCTTCAACAGGGATCTCAATTCCTTGTTTAACCAATTCAGCTTTTAATAAGGTAAGTGCATCCCCGATGGTTTCGGGTGTATTGCGATAAAAATCAATCATGATGTGAGGTGTGGCAATAATCTTTTTTATCCCCAGCTCCATCATTTTTTTTATCAATACCACCGAATCTTCTGGTGTTTTAGCACCATCGTCAATTCCCGGCAGCACATGCGAGTGCATATCAACCATGATACTTCCATAGTTGTGTTTTGATTCCCTTACTTCCTTTTTCTTCTTAAAAAGCCCGAACATTTTTTATCTATCGTTATACTGACCACTATAATATTGCTGGTAATGGCCCGATGTTACATCATTAAGCCATTCTTCATTAGCCAGGTACCAATCAACTGTTTTCTCCAAACCTTCTTCAAAAGTTATGCCTGGCACCCAACCTAAATCATTCTTTAATTTAGTTGCATCAATAGCATATCTTAGATCGTGCCCGGCCCTGTCTGTTACAAAAGTGATCAGTTTAGCCGATTCTCCCTCGGCCCTGCCTAATTTTTTGTCCAATATACTGCAAAGCAATCTTATCAGGTCAATATTTTTCCATTCATTATGCCCGCCTATATTATAGGTTGAGCCTGATTTAGCGTTATGGAATATCACATCAATAGCGCGGGCATGGTCTTCAACCCAAAGCCAGTCGCGGATATTTTCACCTTTACCATATACCGGCACAGGTTTATTTTGCTTGATATTATTGATTGCCAGCGGAATAAGCTTTTCCGGAAAATGGAACGAGCCGTAGTTGTTTGAGCAATTTGATATAACAGTATCCATACCGTAAGTATCCTGGTAAGCCCGCACAAAATGATCCGATCCGGCTTTTGATGCCGAATAAGGTGAATGCGGATCGTAAGCAGTTTCTTCTGTAAACATACCGTCTTCCCCAAGGGTACCGTACACCTCATCGGTTGATACATGATAAAAACGGGTTTTATCATACTTACCTTTCCAGTGCTCGCGGGCAGTGTTCAATAAATTTACTGTACCTACCACATTGGTCATCACAAACTCAAGCGGGTTAGTGATCGACCTGTCTACATGCGATTCGGCAGCAAGGTGGATCACTGCATCGGGTTTCTCAGCTGTAAAAAGCTCATCAATAAAAGCAATATCAACAATATCGCCCTTTACAAACTTATAATTAGGCTCATTTTCAATATCCTTCAAATTGGCCAGGTTGCCTGCATAGGTAAGCTTATCTAAATTAACAATGCTGTAATCAGGATAGTTTTTTACAAACCTGCGCACCACGTGCGAACCAATAAAACCAGCGCCGCCTGTAATAATGATCTTTTTCATTTCCTCCTGTTGCTATTATTTGAACGGATTTTGAGCTATGTATTTTTCCCACTCCCAGGCCGATGACATCATTTCGCCAATGCCAAGTTGGGCTGTCCAGCCAAGTTTGGTTGATGATTTGGTAACATCGCCCCAAACCTGTTCCACATCGCCCTCACGGCGCGGGCCAATTTCATAATTTACTTTTACGCCTGTTGAACTTTCAAAAGCGTGAATTACTTCAAGCACCGATGTGCCGTTACCTGTACCCAGGTTAAACACATCATAGCCTTTAAAATCGTCTTTTTCGGCAAGTCTCAATGCAGCTACGTGGGCTTTGGCCAAATCAACTACATGAATATAATCACGTACGCAGCTACCATCAGGAGTGTTATAGTCATCGCCAAAAACGGTTATTTTTTCGCGTTTGCCTATGGCTGTTTGTGTGATGAAGGGCACCAGGTTTTGCGGTACACCAATTGGCAGTTCACCAATCAGGGCCGAATCATGGGCACCCACCGGGTTAAAATAACGTAATGATATTACTTTATAATCGGTACCTGAATTTACCATATCAACCAAAATTTCTTCGGCTATTTGTTTGGTATTGCCATATGGTGATTGCGCCGGTTGTATAGGGGCATTTTCGGTAACGGGTAACTTCTCTGGCTGCCCATAAACTGTACAGCTTGATGAAAATACAAAATTGATAGCCTTACCGTAATAAGCTTCCAACAAATTAATAAGCGAATAAAAATTATTGCGGTAGTATTTCATTGGTTTTTTAACCGACTCACCTACTGCTTTAAAAGCCGCGAAGTGGATAATGCCCCCTATTTCGGGCTCGGCAAGTGCCAATGACCTAACAGCGGCCTCATCGCAAAGATCAAGCTTATGAAACACCGGGGTAAAGCCTAAGATCTTTGTAAGCTGATCTAATATTTTAGGGTCGGAGTTTGACAGGTCGTCAACAATAATGGGATCATAACCCGCATTAACCAGCTCAACAACGGTATGAGAGCCAATAAAACCCAAACCGCCTGTTACTAATATTTTCATAGTTTAAATAGAGAGTATGTTTGAATGTTTAGCAAAGTAAGCAGATTGTGACAATCCATCCACTTTTATATTATAAAAAAGGCCAAAAAAATTATTTCCCGGCCTTGTCACCCTTACTTATTGTAATAAGTAAAGTCTTTATGATGTATTTCCTGTTCAGGTAACGATTTGAAGTATTCTAAAGTGATCTTCAAACCTTCACTCCGGGATACCTTTGGTTCCCAGCCCAGTATGGCCCTGGCCTTGCTGATATCCGGGCGGCGTTGTTTTGGGTCATCCGTTGGCAGTGGCAGGCTGATCAGCTGCTGATCGGTGCCTGTCAGCTTGATGATCTCCTCTCCAAATTGTTTTATCGTGATCTCATCCGGGTTACCGATGTTCATGGGCTGGGCATAGTCACTGTGCAGCAACCTGTAAATACCTTCTACCAGATCATCTACATAACAAAACGACCGGGTTTGTGAGCCGTCGCCAAACATGGTCAGCGGTTCGCCCCTTAGCGCCTGCCCGATGAATGCCGGCAGTACCCGCCCGTCGTTCAGTCGCATCCTTGGCCCGTAGGTATTAAAAATCCTGATGATCCTTGTTTCCAGCCCGTGAAAGGTGTGGTAGGCCATCGTGATGGCTTCCTGGAACCTTTTAGCTTCGTCATATACCCCTCTCGGTCCTACCGGGTTCACATTGCCCCAGTATTCTTCCGGCTGAGGACTGATGTTCGGGTCACCGTATACTTCTGAGGTCGAAGCGATCAGCATCCTGGCCTTCTTGTTCCTGGCCAGACCCAGCAGGTTGTGCGTGCCCAGTGAACCTACCTTCAATGTCTGGATCGGGATTTTTAAATAGTCGATCGGGCTTGCAGGTGAGGCAAAGTGCAGGATATAGTGCAGCTCGCCCGGTACAAACACAAACGTTGATACGTCATGGTTATAAAACTCAAAGTTCTCCAGCTTGAACAAATGTTCGATATTTCTCAAATCGCCCGTGATCAGGTTATCCATCCCGATCACATGGTAACCTTCTTTGATAAACCTGTCGCAAAGGTGCGAGCCTAAAAAGCCGGCTGCCCCTGTGATCAGGATCCTTTTTCTTTCTGTCATATACTTACTGTTTTACGGCCAATGCTGTTGTAATAAAATCCATACTCTTTCATCCTGTCCAGATCATACAGGTTACGGCCGTCAAAGATCACCGCTGCGTTCAGCTTTTCCTTCATAAAGTCAAAATCGGGTGTACGGAATACCGGCCATTCGGTCACGATCAGCAGGGCATCGGCGTTATCAAGTGCGTTGTACCTGTTGGTAGCGTAAGTTATTTTATCCCCAAGCAGTTTTTTAACGTTTGGCATGCCTTCCGGGTCATAGGCGGTTACCGTTGCCCCGGCTGCTAACAGCTCATCAATAATGTACAGGGCCGGTGCTTCGCGGATATCGTCCGTTTCCGGTTTAAAGGCCAGGCCCCACAAGGCAAGGTGTTTGCCTTTTAAGCCGCCTTCACCATAATATTCCCGCATTTTTACTACCAGGCGTTTCTTCTGGGTTTCGTTCACTTCCATCACCGAATTCAGGATCTTGAACTCATATTTGTTTTCTTCGGCTGCTTTGGAAAGTGCCTGCACATCTTTAGGGAAACAGCTGCCGCCATAACCCACACCCGGGAACAGGAAGCGTTTGCCGATGCGGGCATCTGCACCTACCCCTTTGCGCACCATATCCACATCGGCCCCTACCAGCTCGCACATATTGGCTATCTCGTTCATAAATGTGATCTTGGTGGCCAAAAATGAGTTGGCTGCATATTTGGTCAGCTCGGATGAGCGTTCATCCATATATAAGATCGGGTTGCCCTGGCGCACGTAGGGTGCATAAAGGTCGCCCATTACCTGGCGGGCTTTTTCGTCCCTCGTGCCGATCACCACCCGGTCGGGTTTCATGAAATCTTCTACTGCTACCCCTTCCCGTAAAAACTCAGGATTGGATACTACGGCAAAAGGCACATCGGTATTGGCTTTCATTACGGCTGTCACCTTATCGGCCGTACCTACAGGCACGGTTGATTTGGTTACGATCACCTTATATTCGGTGATCAGCTTAGCGATATCTTTTGCTGCGCCAAGCACATAGCTCAGGTCCGCTGCTCCATCGGCTCCCGGAGGCGTTGGCAGGGCTAAAAATATAACTTTGGCCGGTGCTATCGCTTCGGCAAGGTTGGTGGTAAACGTTAACCTTTCCTGTTTGATGTTACGCAGAAATAAAATGTCAAGCCCAGGCTCATAAATTGGCATCTCGCCACCACGCATCTTGTTTACTTTTTCTTCTACTATATCTACACAGGCTACTTCATTTCCTGTTTCGGCCAAACAGGTCCCTGTTACCAGGCCTACATAACCAGTTCCAATTACTGCAATCTTCATAGTGTTAAGTGTGTTTTAATTTTAAGGTAAGCAATTTGTATATGAACCATATTAACAGCTTATTACGGCACCGGGCGGGCCATAAAACCAATATTGTAATTATTGTTATTACTTTTATGCCCGGCTAAGATAATCATTCAGTGTTAAAATCGATGTTATTATATAATATAGGTATCAAATTATATTCCCTTTTTATCCGTTTTGCCTCATTGTTTAACAACAAGGCAAAACTTTGGGTTTCAGGACGTGAAAACATCGTATTTGTACGTATAGAAAGCAGTATTTGGTTTCATTTTGCTTCACTTGGCGAATTTGAACAAGGTCGGCCGATACTGGAGGCCATGAGGAATTTACACCCCGGAAAGAAAGTTGTAGTTACCTTTTTTTCTCCTTCAGGGTACGAGATCAGGAAAAACACCCCCCTTGCCGACTATGTTTATTATCTGCCCTTAGATACCGCCAAAAATGCCCGCAGCTTTATTGATGCCATTAACCCCGAAATGGTCATTTTCACCAAATACGAATACTGGTTCCATTTTTTTAATGAAGCTCACAAGCGTAATATCCCTTTATACATTGTATCGGGCATCTTCAGGCCTAAGCAGGTATTTTTTAAATGGTACGGTGGTTTTAACCGTAAAATATTAAGCCTGGTAAGCCATTTTTTTTTACAGGACGAGGCCTCTAAACAGTTATTACAAGGCATTGGCATTACCAATACATCCGTAAGCGGCGATACCCGGTTCGACCGCGTTTGGGCCAACGCACAAAACCCGAAGGTGCTGCCTTTGATAGCCGAATTTAAAAATGATCATAAACTGTTTATTGCAGGCAGCACCTGGCCCCAGGACGAAGCCCTGTTGGCCCAACTGGTAAGCCAGTACCCCGATTGGAAATTCATTTTTGCACCTCATGAGATCCCGGAGGACAAGATAAACAACCTGATAGATTTATTGCCGGAAGGAAAGGCAATTACCTTCTCGCAATTAAAGTCCGAAGCCGAAGGTCTGAAGTCCGGAGATTTCATTAACCAATCTCTAACCTCCAATCTCCAGTCTCTCGTCATAGATAATATCGGCATGCTTTCATCCCTCTATGCTTATGCCGACATCGCTTATATAGGTGGCGGCTTTGGTGTGGGGATCCATAATACATTGGAAGCAGCCGCTTTTGGCCTGCCGGTTATCTTCGGCCCTAATTATCAAAAATTTAATGAGGCTAAAGAGCTCATTGCGCTCAAAGCCGGGTTTAGCATCAGCAATGAAACAGAGCTAAAGGGCATTGTTGAAACACTGGTTAATGATGAAGCTTTTTACAATGTTACCCATAAAAAGGTATTTAACTATGTAAAGGAAAACGTGGGGGCTACGGAAATGATCATGAAGTATATTGATCAATAAGAAATGTTATTTCGACACGAGGAACGGGTAAGAAATCTTTTACACCATATATGACGGATTTACAAAACGTAGAAGATCTCTCTTCACGCCCCGGCTTTCGCCCATCTCCTTTCATCGAAATGACAATTTTATAAGAAGGATTATTTCAACCTTCTAAAACAAAACAACGGTAATTACTGTACAAAAGCCATAAATTCTTAATATTGCCTTAATGGGGTTTTTACATCTGCCCGGCTTGGGCAAAGCACATTTTCACGAATATGGCACCGGCCAAAAACCGCTGCTGGCCTTTCATGGTTATGGCATGACGGGTAAGCAATTTCATGTGCTCGACCAATCGATTTTACCTCAATATCATATCTACGGCTTCGATCACTTTTTTCACGGCGAAAGCAGGCTTGACGGTTGGACGGAACAACAGATCCTTGCCGGAATGCCCAAAGCTATGGTACGCAGTTATATGGAAGAGTGGTTTAAGCTTTACGGAAGGCAGCGTTTTTCGGTAATGGGCTATTCTATAGGGGCTAACCTGGCGCTGATATTGGTTGAAGAATACGCCGATATGGTTGATGATATCATACTGATGGCACCCGATGGACTGGCTGTTTTTAAAGGTTTTCACTTTATACTGCATAACAAGCTTGGCCGCGGCATTTTCCGCGCAGCTACTAAGAGTAAATGGCTTGCCCCCTTCTTAGTTAAAAGCGTAAAAAAGGTTGGCGTTATTGATGAAAGCCTTTACCGGATAGCTTATAATGAAATTGACACCGAACAAAAGCGGCTTGATACCTATTATACCTTAAATTTGATCAGGCAGTTAAAGCCGGATGCGGAGAAAATAGCCCAACTCATCAATCAGCATAAAATTAAATGTTTGCTGATATTTGGCAAGCACGATAAGCTGTTCCCCAAATCGGCTGCTATGCCATTTTTGGGCATGCTTGATGATGCCGAAGTGCACGAGGTTGAGCTTGGGCACTGGCTGGTTACAAAAGCACTGGATGAGTATTTAGTTAAATAAAACATGGTACCCTCGCGTAAAAAGAAATTCTGGAGTAAACTATACATCGGTTACGTACGCTGGTGGATCAGTCGCAATTTTAAAGAGGTTAATGTACAGCCTTTTGAACCGCGCCCCGGTCATTCAACCTTACTTTTAAGCAATCATTTTAGCTGGTGGGATGGTTTTATTGCCAACTGGACAGCCGTTTATAATCTCAAAAAGCAATACTACGTAATGATGCAGCAGGATCAGTTTGATCAGCGCAGCTATTTACGGTATATCGGCGCTTACTCTATCCAGAAAGGATCAAGGGCCATGCTGGAGTCGCTGGCCTACTCGGCCGGGATCCTGGATCAGCCCGACAACCTGATCGTGATATTTCCGCAGGGCGAACTATACTCAAATCATGAAACACACATTCATGTTGAAAAAGGTGTGTACAAACTGATGCAGCAGATAAAAGGCCCGTGCCAGGTTGTTTATCACTGCATTTTGATTGATTACTTTGAAAGCCTGAAACCACGCGCTTATGTGCATCTTTTTGATTTAGGCGTTGCCAATGAGTTAACTTTTGAGCAGTTGAAGGAGAACATTAACCTGGCCCATCAGCAGGCGTTGAAAAATCAAATAAATATGGAGCATTGATCCGTGTCAAATATGATCCGCAATAAAAATAATCTTTTCATGAACCGTATTGTCCATTACTATATTAAATGGGCTGTTGGCAAAGCGTTTCATGAACTGCTGTTTAATGATATTGCAATTGATAAAAACAAGTCGGTACTGCTTATAGGCAATCACTTCAGTTTTTGGGACGGGCTGATCCTTTACTGTGTTAACGAAAAACTGTTGAAGAAAAAGCTTCACGTGATGATCCTGGAAGAAACCTCCCGTAAAGAGCGGTTTTTAAAGTATGTTGGTGCTTTTTCTGTAAAAAAAGACTCAAAGAGTATTCTCCAATCACTCGATTATGCGGCCGAATTACTTACTGACCCGGCAAATTTGGTTTTAATGTTTCCGCAGGGCAAGCTGTATGCTAACTTTGTTACAAACATAAATTTTGAAAAAGGCGTTATGAGGATCATTGAAAAAGCGGCCGGGAATTTTCAACTTATTTTTGTTTCAACTTTTATTCAGTACTTTAAACATAAAAAGCCAACAGCAACCGTTTATTTAAAAAGCGAACCCGAAAATTATGCCGGTAAAAGCATAGATAAATTACAGCATGCATACCAAAGGCACTATGAAGCCTCCAAACTGCTGCAAACCGAATTTGATATATAAAAAGTGACAATAGCTATATTAATAACCCTCTTTTTTATCATACTCAGGTTTGCGGTAACGCTGTTCAATTATATCTCTAACCCAAAGCTGCCCCATATTGGGCGTTATTATTCGGATAAGGTTTCCATCCTGATCCCGGCACGTAACGAGGCCGAAAACATACTAACCCTGTTAAACTCCATCCATCAGCAGGACTATAACAACTACGAGGTTATTATTTATGACGATGATTCTACAGATGACACTTACCGGGTTTGTAACGACTTTGCTGCCAGGCACCCGCATTTCAGGGTAATAAAGGGCGGTAAATTACCCGAAGGTTGGATAGGTAAAAATTACGCCTGCCATCAAATGGCCAAACAGGCCGGGGGTAAATACCTGTTGTTTTTGGATGCCGACGAGCAGATCAGCAACCGCCTTATCAACAGCGCCGTACACCGCATGCACCTGCACCAGTTGGGTTTATTAAGCCTGTTTACCAATCAAACCATGCTTACTATGGGCGAAAACCTGGTAGTACCGCTCATGCACTTCATATTGCTTAACCTGCTGCCTTTACGCCTGGTATATATAGTTAAAAATGCTTCGGTAGCAGCGGCCAGCGGTCAGTTCATGTTGTTTGATGCTGCCATTTATCACAGGCACCAGTGGCATAAAGCAGTAAAAAATAAGGTAGTGGAAGATGTGGAGATCATGCGCCTGATCAAAGCAGAACGCTACAACGGCGAGGCACTACTGGCCAACGGCATGATCAGTTGTAGGATGTACCGGGGATATGGCGAGGCTATAAACGGGTTCAGCAAAAATTTCCTGGCAGCTTTTAATTACAGCATTATCGGTTTTTTAATCTATATCACCATCACCATAGCCGGTCCGCTGATTATCCTGACAACGCTGAACCTGCCGCTTATATTTTTTACTGTCGGACTAATTTTGCTTACGCGGATCATGATCTCCCTTTCGGCCGGGCAAAAAGCAGGGTTTAATATCCTTTTACATTCTGCTCAAATGTTTAGTTTGCTGATAGTGGCCATTTTATCGATACAGCGGCATCTCACCAAAACCACCGTGTGGAAAGGGCGAAAAATTTGAAATCCGCGATAGCTAATATCGCTGCATCTACAAAAAACAGGATCTGTATAACAATCATCCTGCTATTTCATTTGGTTGGGCTGATAGGTTTTATTGTCCCCTCGTTAACCGTATTATTTATAGCATTGGTGCCATGGCATTTACTATTGATGCTGGGCGTAATTGTTTATAGTTATGATACTTTAGATGGTAGGTTTCTTTTACTTGCACTGATTACTTTCCTGATTGGTTTTACTGCTGAATACATTGGCATACATACCGGCTTAATCTTTGGCCATTACCGCTACGGCGGAACACTTGGTGCAAAACTGCTTGAGGTCCCCTTAATGATAGGGGTGAATTGGTTCCTGCTGATTTACGCTGCGGGTGTTACCCTGCAGCGAAGCCGTCTTAAAAGCAGGTTGGTAAGGATACTTGCCGGAGCCATGCTCCTCACCTTGCTTGATGTATTGATTGAACCAATAGCCGTACATTTTGATTACTGGTATTGGCTGGATGCCGGCATTCCTTTCAAAAACTATGTTTGCTGGTTTACATTGAGCGCATTGCTCCTTTTTATATTTGAGCAGTTTAAATTTAAACGGCAAAGCATTGTTGCGCCGGCATTGCTGATTGCACAATTTGTATTTTTTGCTGTTTTAAATTTGATGTATTAATAACTTAGATAATGAAAATCCCTACCCTTATCCCAATAAACCGCGAGGAAGATTATCATACCCACTACCTTGGTACTTTTGCGGGTGACATGCAATTTTGGGCATATGAAACATTTGTGCATGATCAGCCGGTGGGTTCATATCCACACGAAGACTGGCAAAAACACAGAAAGGAGTATTTATTAATGCATACTTTTGATGCTGAGGGTAACCACTTAAACACGCAGCACTGGTACGCCGGCACCACTGCCGAATGCGACAATAACCTGATGGAACAAAAGCTTGAGGAAATGGTTAGCGAACTTGGCGATATTGAATTTGGAAACATCATTGTTAAACTTTTTGATATTAAAATTGATGGGATTACATTCGGGCTCATACCTGATGAAAATCTTGAATACGTTAACCTGCAACCAAGCTCAACCATTTCATTCATGGAGCCTTGGGATGGTGAATATTATACTTAGCAACCGGCAAAAACTACATTTCAATTATCTCATTAATCATAATTTTTGCCGTAAATTTGCAACACCATGGGAGATTATCAGTTAAAGGTTACTATTGACCAGGATTCGGGCTTTTGCTTTGGGGTGGTTTATGCCATTGATATGGCTGAGGAGATTTTAGAAGAAGAGGGATACCTGTACTGCCTTGGCGATATCGTGCACAACGATGAGGAAGTTGAACGCTTAAAGGCGAGAGGCCTGCGCATTATTGAGCACGCTCAACTTAAAGACCTGCGTAACGAAAAGGTACTTATCCGCGCCCATGGTGAAGCTCCTGATACTTACAGAACGGCTTTAGAAAACAATATCACCCTTATTGACGCCTCGTGCCCGGTAGTGCTAAAACTGCAAAACCGCATCAAAACTTCCTACGACTCCAACGAAAAGATCCTGATTTTTGGCAAACATGGCCATGCCGAAGTGGTTGGCCTGCAAGGTCAAACCAATAACGAAGCGCTCGTTTTCCAGGACATTGCTGAGTTGGATAATGTAGAGCTTCCGCATAATATCACGCTGTACAGCCAAACCACCAAGAGTATGGACAAATTCTACTCGGTGAAGGACGAGCTTATCGCCCGCGGTTATGCCCTTAAAGCCAACGATACCATTTGCCGCCAGGTAAGTAACCGCGATAAAGACTTGCCCAAATTTGCAACGCGCTTTGATAAGATCGTGTTTGTATCGGGCAAAAAATCGTCAAACGGCAAAGTATTGTATGAAGTATGCCGCAAGCACAATCCCAATACCTATTTCATATCATCAACAGACGAGCTGGACAAAAACATGTTTGCCCCGAATGATACCATTGGCATTGCCGGTGCAACATCAACCCCCATGTGGCTGATGCAGAAAGTAAAAGCCGCGCTTGAAAATTTTTAACAGCACGCTTTTTGCTGTAATACCGTAACATGCAAAAAAGCCCCTCACATACCGGTTTGTTTGTAGCCGCGCTGGTAATTAGCTGCTGGGCAACAAGCATTATATTGCTCATGCAATGGCATTTCAGTTTCGCTAACCCCCTTGTTTATGTATTGATGCTGGTGCAGATGCACCTGTACACTGGGTTGTTCATTACCGCGCATGACGCTATGCATGGCACGGTTTCGCCAAACAGAAGTTTAAATAACTTTGCTGGCTACCTGAGTACTTTTCTGTATGCCTCGTTCTGGTACCCGCAATTGTATACCAAGCATCACAAGCATCATGGTCATGTGCACACTAATGATGATCCGGATTATCATCAGGGCAGTTTTTTTGCCTGGTATGTTCAGTTTATCCGCAATTACCTGTCCGTATGGCAAATTGTGGTGATGGCAGTTATTTTCAACATCCTGAAGATTTGGATCCCGCAGCCAAACCTTATTATGTTTTGGGTAGTGCCATCGTTGTTAAGCACGTTGCAGCTATTTTACTTCGGTACCTATCAGCCTCATAAAGGCGAGCATGACAACCGGCATTTTGCCCGGAGCCAGCGACGCAACCATATTGCTGCTTTTTTTAGCTGCTACTTTTTCGGGTATCATTATGAGCATCACGAATCGCCGGGGGTGCCATGGTGGAGGTTGTGGAAAGCTCCAAAGCCGGAGGAAAAGAAATTACAAAGTCAGTCTGAATAACATTGTTTTCTGCAACTTCCTGTGTTAGGGATGGTAGCGGATACCGATGCCTTGTGCAGTATGAGCGGATAGCCCGGCCGTAGGCAACGCCCTAATTCTGAATCGGAATTAAATGAATTAAAGAATTTATTGAATTTTAACGTCCCATCAGGGTCTCTCGCAGTGGATCCTGATGTATACGCTATGCAGATTCGCTATTCTAATATCCGTTCAATTCTCTCTGTACTGTTCGCGATTGCTTCGTACCTCGCAATGACGGGAGTATAAATGCCGGGTGTATAAATGATGTTTGCGCCTCATTTATTTGTAAATTGTGACCGCCATCATAAGTTACGGGGCATTTTTTGTTACTTTTGCAGCCTACAGTTATGGCTAAAAAAGGAATTTTACTGGTTAACCTGGGCACACCGGATAGCCCAAGTACAGCAGATGTAAAGCGTTATTTGAATGAGTTTTTAATGGATCCGCGGGTTATTGACATCGGAACATTTTCACGTACTCTTTTAGTTAAAGGCCTTATTGTTCCGTTCAGAGCTCCAAAATCGGCCAAATTATACCAGGCCATCTGGGATCCAAAAACAGGCTCGCCACTATTACATTACAGCATTTTGCAGCAACAGGCTTTACAACAGCGCCTTGGCGATGAATATATGGTTGAGCTGGCTATGCGTTACCAAAACCCTTCTATCGAATCGGCTTTGGAAAAACTGAAGGCAGCACTTGTTGAAAGTATCCAGGTGATCCCGTTGTTTCCGCAATATGCCTCGGCCAGTACCGGCTCGGTTTACGAAAAGGTGATGGGTATTGTTGGTCAATGGCCAACATCACCAAATATCACCTTCATTAACTCGTTTCATGATAATGAACTGATGATCGAAACCTTTGCCGATAACGCACAGAAATATAACCCCGAAACTTACGACCATGTATTGTTCAGCTTTCACGGCTTACCTCAAAGGCAGCTGATCAAGGCCGACCATACACATAACCATTGCCTTAAATCGGCAAGCTGTTGTGAAACGCTTACTGATGCCAACCGGTTTTGCTATTCGGCACAATCGCACCATACGGCAAAGCTGATTGCTGAAAAGCTTGGCATCCCGAGAGAGAAATACACCATCTGCTTTCAGTCGCGCTTGGGTAACGACCCATGGGTACAACCCTACACCAGCGAAATTGTAGCTAAACTGGCCGGCGAAGGCAAGAAACGCCTCCTGGTATTTTGCCCTGCCTTTGTAGCCGACTGCCTTGAAACTGTATATGAAGTAACTACCGAATACGGCGATGAATTTAAAGCCCTCGGCGGTGAGCACGTTCAGTTGGTGGAAAGCCTGAACGATGCACCTAAGTTTATTGAAGCTTTGGTGCAAATGGTGAACCCAGAGGTGGCTTAAGAAGAATCTTCGGTTAAGATAAAATTAAAGCCTAATGATATTGCTAATAATCAGCATGCGTTAGGCTTTTTTATTCCATAAAAAAAGCATCTGCTCATTGCTGAACAGATGCTGTACGATTTTTATATAATTGATAGTTTAACCTACTTTTACATTTACCGCATTTAAGCCTTTTTTGCCTTGCTCTACATCGTAGGTAACGCTATCATTTTCACGGATAGTGTCGATCAGGCCTGAGACGTGCACAAAAACTTCAGCACCACCATTAGTTGGTGTAATAAATCCGAAGCCTTTTGTTTCATTAAAGAATTTTACTGTTCCTTGCATTATATTTTTATTTAATTATTGCAAAGATAACATTAATAATCAATAATCAATTAAAAATAAGGCCATTACACACTTATAGTTTTCAGGAGTATAGTTCGCTGTTAAAATTCGACGCATAAAAACAGCATTTCTTTACTCCCGGAAGCCTTAACACTTAGTGTTTTACCCTCATTATTGCTGTAAAGCAACACTGCTATAAACATGATATTCGCCAGGTTGCAGCGTCATGGAATATGGCAATGATGTTACATTTATACTGCCCCCACTAATGTTATCATACCAGGTTCCGATAGCCGGGAAGCTGATGCTGCCCGGTTGCTGTACCACATCAAAATTGCCCACCACTTCCACATTTGCGCTGGCATCTTTTAGCTGTATAGTTTTAATTGCACCACCGAGACTATAGGTATAATTGGTTGAGGCAAATACGGCATTCTTCTCCTTCATCTTAATCATTTTTGAATAAATGCTGTACAAATGCCTCCTGTTAGGGTCGGTATTGTAATTCCAGTAGATGGGTTTATTACTGGTACGCCCCCCCTGATCAATACTTACGTCGTAACCAAGCTCGCCAAATTGCCAAAGCATTTTAGGGCCCGGCACGGAGAACAGGAACGCGGCCGCCATTTCTTCGCGCGCTAATCCGGTATTTTTATCTTTTACATTGTAGCTGCCAACCGCATTGCCGTAGCTCTCATTCTTAAACTGCAGGCGTTCTTCATCGTGGCTTTCAAAATAGCTCACCAAATTATAAGGCTGGGTAAACGTATGCTGATCATAAAACAAGCCCTGGAAGTTGGAATTGGTTAACCAGCCCATGGTAGCTTCGTTGGCGTTATAGTTAAGATTGTTCCAAAGCATCATGCCTTCGCCGGCCAGTTCTTTTTCTTCCTGGTTAGCGGCAAAATGTTCCAGGATCACGTAAAAGTTGTTATTGTCGATGCTTTTGATATAGTTGTTATAGTCTTTCCAGATGGCTACGCGACTTGCATCATATTGCCCCCATGGCCCTACGGCTGCATCAGACGTACCATAGTTAACCTGCGTAAAGCCTTTTGAAAGATCAAAACGGAAGCCATCGATCTTATACTCCGTCATCCAGAATTTAAGCACGTTTTTTACAAAATATTTGGTATCGGCACTTTCGTGGTTAAACTGGTAGCCCACATTGTAGGGGTGCGTTGGGTCAACATTATACCATGGATTATCTGCCGCCGGTTTACCTGCTGCTGTATTAAAATACATTTGTACCATAGGCGATTGGCCGAACGAATGGTTAAGCACCATATCCTGGATCACCGCTATACCGCGCGAGTGGCATTCATCGATAAAAGCTTTTAATGCGTTTTTAGTGCCATAGTACTTATCAGGCGCAAAATAAAACGATGGATTATAGCCCCATGAAAGGTTGCCTTCAAACTCGTTGATTGGCATCAGCTCAATAGCGTTAACACCTAAGTTTGAAAGATATTTTAAAGTATCGGTAAGGGTTTGGTAATTATGGGCGTTAATAAAATCGCGCAGTAACAATTCATAAACAACCAGGTTCTTTTTATCCGGACGAACAAAGCTGCTATTTTTCCAGCTGTACGCAGGCTGGTTAGCCTGGAAAACACTTACATTACCGGTAGTTTTCCCGGTTGGATATTTCTTTAAGTTGGGATAGGTATCTGATAATATATATGAATCATTATCGGGGTCAAGTACCTTTTCGGTGTACGGATCGGCCACTTTTAATGATTTATCAATGTAAAACTGGTAACCATATTCGGTAGCGGCATCAATATTATCAATCTGCACCCACCAGCGTTTGCCATCGGGCGTATTGTTCATTACGGCCTTGGCATCGTTAACATCCCAGCCATTAAAATCACCTATGACAGATACCGATTTTTTGCCGGGCGCATACAGGTTAAAAATGACCGACTTTCCCGAATTGATAAAAGTAACCCCATCCCTGGCCCCTGCAGGCAACGCCTTTCCGGTATTCACAACTGTGTCACCGGGAACGTTCCCGGTATTGCCCGGCAAAACATCCTTCTTTTTGCATGAAGTAAAACCGGCCAATAAAAGTCCGGCAAGTAACAGGTAAACATTCTTAATTGTCATATTTTGTTATAATTGGTTTATTGCACTAAAACAGCTGATAGCCTGTTGGTTTACAGGTAGAAGTATATCAGCATTGCAATATCTGCAAAATAATTGGTAAAATTATATTTCGTTAAAATTATGTATTTATCCTGCAGGGATAAAAATCAGGGAGCTATTAGGTATAGTTAATGCTCCTTATTTGTTGCGTACCTCTGGCACGCTAAAATTCTTTTATTTTGTTATTTCTACAAACCTTTTGCACCTCCGGTGCAACTTATCAATAGTAGTAACGAATACTTAGTCAACTAACGAACTCACAATTTTTGCCGAAAGCAAACAAAGCGGGATCCCTCCTCCGGGATGCACACTTCCTCCGCAAAAATATAAACCTTTAACTTTCGACGATTTATTGGCATGCCGCAAAAACGCAGCAAACTGGCTGTTTGAACTGGTGCCATAAAGAGAACCCTGGTAAGAGGATGTCCGGCTTTCGATACTCCGTGGATCAAGAATATTTTCATTAGCTGTCAGCGGACTGATGTCTTTGCCCAGCAGGCGGCTCAGCTTGTTTAATATATTTTTCCGCGCATCTACTATCAACGCATCCCAATCCTGCCCCGCATTGGCCGGTACGTTGATCATTACAAACCAGTTTTCGCAGCCTTCGGGAGCATCATCAGATTTATATTTGGAGCTGATATTGAGATAGATGGTCGGATCATGATAGATGTCCTTTTGCCGCCAGATGTGATCAAACTCTGCTTCATAATCAGCACTGAAAAATATATTATGAAGATCAAGTTCCTTAAACTGATGCCGGATACCCCAGTAAAATATCAATGCCGAACTGCTTCGCTCCTGACTTAGTATTTTTTGAGGATGAAATTTGGGATAAGTGCTCAGCAATTTGTTATAGGTGAACCAGATATCCATGTTGGATATCACAAGATCCCCCCCAATTATCCCAGCATTCGTCCGGATCCCTTTTACTTTTTTTTCTCGCAATACAATTTCTGCCACAGGGCTATTGTAATGAAATTTTACGCCTAATGACCCGGCCAGCCGCACTAAAGCGGAAGTTATGCTATGCATTCCCCCCTCAGGAAAATAAGCGCCAAAATGCTGCTCCAGATGCGGGATCACGTTCAAGGTAGCAGGCGCGGCATAGGGGTTTGAGCCATTATAGGTTGCGTACCTGTCAAAAAACTGTACTACCCGTTTATCTTTAAAGAAACTTTGATTAGCATTATGCATGCTGCGGAAGGCATCTATCTTCCCAAATCTTAATATTGATTTGAATGTATCCCAGCGCAGGTAGGTTTTGAGCAGGTGCAGGGAGCGCTCTAAAAAAACATGATTGGTTATGCTATAAATCCTGCTGCTATTTTCCAGGTACCGCTTTACAGCGATGGCAAGTTCGCCGGTTTGCGTTTGTATCTCATTGCCAAACTTGCCTGCATCGGCATAAGCATTGAGGTGGGTGCCATCTTCATAAAAATATTTGCAAACAGGATCCAGCTTTTGATACCCGAAATAATCGGAAGGTTTTTTACCGGCCAGTTCAAAAAGTTCGTCGACGTATTGCGGCATGGTAAACAGGCTCGGCCCGGCATCAAAGCGGTAACCATCCTGCTCAAACTGATTGAGCTTACCGCCAGGGTAGTTATTGGCTTCATAAACCTCAACGCTATAGCCTTTTACTGCCAAACGGATAGCTGCAGCAATACCCGCTATACCGGCGCCAACAATTAAAGCTTTTTTAGAGAGGGGCATAGGGGTAAAGATAACCGGGATTTGGGGAGATTTTCCTGATTAACTGGATTTTTCTTTGATTTGATAGTAAAATCCGGCCAATCAAAAAAATCCTATAAAAATCCCGGTTCAGACAGTGTGTGTAGCGCAAAATTGATAAAGTTACTCGTCAACCCATAATCCTCAGTACCCTTGCGGCGGATAAAAAAGAAATCGCGTGTTATTTTAAGGCCTTCAACAGGCACTTCAACCAGGTCGCCTTCGGCTAATTGACGAATGATGGATGGCCGGGGCATAAAGCCGAGGCACTGATCGGCCAGCAGGAAATTCTTTAACGCTTCGGTACCGCCAAGGCGAATCTTTACCGAAAGATCTGCCGGTTTAATATGCAATGCCGAAAGGGCTTTCAATACCGCATTCAAAGTACCGGAACCGCGCTCTCGTACAGCCAAGGGTGTTTTTACAAACTGCTTTAAGGTTAATGATTTACCGGCCAGCGGACTTTTAGCCGAGCAAACCGGGATCACTTCGTCGCTCATAAAAGGTTTGTATGATACTGTGGTGAGCTTGTTATCAACCTCAATAATACCGATATCAACCTCATGGTTAAGCAGGGCATTCAAAATATATTCGCTGTTGCGGTTTACCAGTTGTACATCAACATTGGCATACTCACGCTGAAAACCCGAAAGTATCGAAGGTAAAATATACAGGGCAATGGTTGTACTTGCCCCCAAACGCAAATGCCCGGCAGCCTGCGAAAGATTGCTTAATACCGAAAGATCATATTCTATCTTCCGCTCAATCTCCGTTGCCTGTTGCAGGTATTCATTTAGTTTGTTGCCGGCTTCTGTGAGTAAAATGCTGTTGCCCTTGCGTTCAAACAGGGGAACTTTGTATTGATCTTCAAGCGCCTTAACATGCTTACTTATGGCAGGCTGTGTTATAAACAGCACCTGCGCGGCCTTACTGAAACTCAGGTTGGCGGCAACTTCCATAAATACGCGGTGGGCAAAAGAGATCATGAGGGCAAAGTTAATTTTTTACCCGTTCAAAATACTTCCCGGTAAATTTATACACGATATAATTATGCGTAACCTGCCTTTTAGCATCGACCAGCGGACTATGAATGGTTTGCGTTTTAGCATCAAAATAAATAGTAGGGATCACTTTCCAGTTAACAACCGAAAGAAAGTTGTAATCAAAATACAGCTTGCTATGCATGCCTGTTGCCGTTTTAACAAGCAGCACCGTACCGTTTAATTTATCCTTTTCGATGGTAAAAAACTGGATACCCTGGGTTGCATCAATACTTGATCGTACCGAATTATATACCCCTAAATAATAAACTTTATTATTGGCCCTTAAGGTATAAAGCCTGGAATACCAGTAAACCGGGTTATGCTTTTTCCCTACCGAATCCATTTTTAAGGACGAGAATACCTGGCCATTAACTTTATATTGTAAAACATTGTCAAAATCATACCCTGTAGTACCCAGTTTGGTGTCCCATGAATATGTACGGAACAAGCCATCGGCCGAAGTAGCTATTACCACCCGCTCTTTAACCAGTTCGGTAAAAGGATAATTAATGGTTTCGGGATACCTGGAAGTATAATACTTCAGCTTAAAGCCAAAGATCTTATTCATTTTTTCTAACGAATCAATAGCTTTCCACTCTTTTTTGTGAGTGCCGTAGTAGTTCACCCTTTTAAAAATCCGTAACAGATCGGCCTCAATGGCCTGTGGACTTTGGGCAAACAAATTTGCTGAGTAAAAACAGCAGCAGAAAACAATTATAAACTTAAAGGTTTTCATCGGTAAACAAGATACGCAAAAAAAGCAATTCCGATTGATATTCGTATCAAATCGCTATCAGTTGCTTGTTTTTTAGCCTTTTATTTTTTCAAAGTATTGCCCGTTGAATTTATAGTTGATGAATTTTTTAGTTACCTGCCCCTTTACGTCAACCAGTGGTATATGGATGATCTGGGTAGCTTGATCAAAAGTGATGGTGGGGCGTTTTTCAAAAGTGATGTCAACTACCGAAAAGAAATCATAATCGTAATAGATTTTGCTTTTCAGGCCCGATCCTGTTTTGATGATCTTTACATCATCATTTAACTTGCCATTTTCAATATCAAACACTTTAATACCTGTACCGGTATCTTTTGAGGAATAAATATTACCGTAGATACCCAGATAGTAAGTTTTATCGCCTGTTTTGAAAGTATATAAGTTTGAGTAAAAGGGTGCATCTCCGTACTCAAGGTCCCCCGATAAAGTTGACTTAGTTTTACTTTCCACTTTGTATTGTAATACATTGGCAAAAATGTGCTTGGTGCCACCCAACCAGGTATCCCATGAATAAATTCTAATTAAACTGTCAGTCGAAGTAAAAATATCCAATCCCGCTTTTTTAAGCAAATTGAACGAAAGGTTTATCGAAGCCGGGTAAGTTTCAGTATACTGCTTTAACTTCTTACCAAACATGTCATTAGCTTTAAAAAGGGAGTCGCCTGCATTAATATTCCCTTTCTTCTCTTGCTCGTCCCAATAGTCTATCTTTTTAAATGATCTAAATAAGTCGGCCTCAATAGTTTTTGGAGTTTGCGCCAAAAGGCTAACAGGTAATAACAATGAAAAAATGATAAGCGTTAAGGTTTTCATAGAAAAATATTACTGCATAAAAATAGGGATAATCAAGTGACTATCCCTATCCCAATATTTCGAAATAATATTATTCCTTATGCCTCAACCGGCTGACCGATCAAATGCTTTTCTGCCAAATATTCGGCAATCTGCACAGCGTTGGTAGCTGCACCTTTACGCAGGTTGTCAGATACAATCCAGCAGTTAAGGGTATTGTCCTGGCTTTCGTCGCGGCGGATGCGGCCTACAAATACCTCGTCTTTGTCGTGCGCGTCAAGCGGCATCGGGTATTTCAGGTTAGCGGTATCATCAACCACAACAATGCCCGGCGAGTTAGCTAACAGCTCACGTACTTCGCCCAGGTCAAAATCATGCAAAAATTCAATATTAACCGACTCAGAGTGGCCGCCCATAACCGGGATACGCACGGTGGTAGCAGTTACTTTAATGCTGTCATCGCCCATGATCTTTTTGGTTTCGAGGATCATTTTCATTTCCTCCTTAGTATAACCGTTTTCGGTAAATACATCAATCTGCGGGATCACGTTCAAATCGATAGTATAAGGATAAACCTTCGGCCCGTCGATACCTTTACGCTCGTTAAATAACTGTTCAACAGCTTTAACACCAGTACCGGTAACCGATTGGTAGGTTGAAACCACTACCCTTTTAATTTTGTATTTATCATGCAGCGGTTTTAAAGCCACTACCATTTGTATGGTTGAGCAATTTGGGTTAGCGATGATCTTATCTTCGGCAGTAAGTACATCAGCATTTACTTCAGGCACAACCAATTTTTTGGTTGGGTCCATACGCCATGCCGATGAATTATCAATAACAGTTGTACCAGCAGCCGCAAATAAAGGGGCCTGCTGTAATGAAGTGCTTCCGCCGGCCGAGAAAATTGCTACGTCCGGCTTCATCTTAATCGCATCCTCAACAGAAACCACCTTAAACTGCTTACCCTTAAAAGTAATTTCTTTACCAATACTTTTTTCTGAAGCTACGGGAATTAATTCTGTAACGGGGAAGTTGCGTTCTGCAAGAACCTGCAACATTTTGGTGCCTACTAATCCTGTAGCACCTACTACTGCGACTTTCATTTTTTAAATTGTTTTTGAAATGTATCAGGCTGCTTCACAGCGCCTGTTTTTAATTAATTATGTGTTTTAAAAGTTAAACCCTCAAATATGCACATTTTTTTGCTTACGCGAAAATATAAAGTCTATAGTTTTGGTGGGGAATTAGTGAGTGGTTGGCTTTATGGTGAGTGGTTGATTGGGTGGATTAGGTGAGTGGTTGTCTGAACCCAATACTGGCGCAAGTCTTGATCTCATACTGGCGCAAGTCTTGAGCGAAGGCCAGCAGGTGGCGGACTTGTGACTTCTATCTAATTCTAAAACGTCGATATTTTCATATCAGGGATTAAACAGCTTCCAATGTCCCTCGGAGATGACCTCAATTGTCCCGTCGGTTACTTTTATGGCGGTTTGATCATCAATTGCATATGATGGCACCGGTATCGTTGCGGCCAACTTTTCTATGTTGGCTAACGAATTCTTCGGAAACCATTCATGATCCAGGTGCGGATGAATTGCGAAATCGACCAGTCCCAACGATTTATCACTTTCGGCTGGCAGGATATGGTTACCATAAGTGGTTCCAAAGCGGGTCATGATCATACTCCCGGCGCTCAAACCCACATACACCATTTTGTGCAGCAGCGAAGGCAATAGGCCTGCCAGCCCGGATTGCTGCATCCAGTAGCACAGATACTGGCAGTCGCCACCGCCAACCAGCAAGGCGTCGGTTTCCTGTAGCATGGGTACCCAAAGCTCCTGTTTGATACTGGGCAGGGCCGTTAGCTCC
Source organism: Mucilaginibacter angelicae (assembly GCF_042434235.1). Taxonomy (NCBI): domain Bacteria; kingdom Pseudomonadati; phylum Bacteroidota; class Sphingobacteriia; order Sphingobacteriales; family Sphingobacteriaceae; genus Mucilaginibacter; species Mucilaginibacter angelicae. Next base: position 581,371 of record NZ_JBHLTS010000022.1, read on the forward strand.
AATATTCCCAACGACTTCCAGCCCAACTGACAGAAAGGGTCACCTAATGATCCGCAAATCACCTTTTGGGCTATGCTTGCACCGCCGGCTATAGCATATATTGCTGTGGGGATGAAAAGGGCATTCGCCTCCGCAATCGGTTTTCCCAAAAGTTCAATCAGCGTGTTATGAATACTCATATTGCTGATACCGGCGGAAGTGAGAAGAAGCTTCATAATTTCTTTTTTTGGATGTATCGTTGCTCTGTTTGATACGCCTGTTTATTATGTTAATTTAAAGGCTCAAACCAATTTCGGTAAGATTCCCCACATTGCCAAACTGGATTATAATAACTTAATCAACCACTCACCTCATCAACCCAATAAACCACTACTCAAAAAATCAGCGTAATCAACGCAATCAAAAATAATCAACGGTCAATTTCCTACCTTTGCGCCGTAAACTCAAAATTGCATGAGCGAAAAGATTTTAGTGATAGGCGCCAACGGCCAGATAGGTACCGAATTGGTAATGGCTTTGAGAAATATACACGGGGCCGAGGCCGTAATAGCTTCGGATATTAACAACCCCACTTATGCCATTCGCAACAGCGGGCCATACGAGCTGGCCAACGTGCTTGATAAAGACAACCTGCACCATATATTTGACAAACACCGCCCCACACAGGTGTACCTGTTGGCAGCCATCTTATCAGCTGTGGGTGAACAAAAGCCCAAAATGGCCTGGGACCTGAACATGACCGGTTTACTGCATGTGCTTGATTTTGCAGTAGAGTTTAAAGTATCCAAAGTTTTTTGGCCAAGCTCCATAGCCGTTTTCGGTCCACATTCACCGCAGCATGATACACCACAGTATTGTGTAATGGATCCTAACACGGTCTACGGTTTCAGTAAACTGGCCGGCGAACGCTGGTGCGAATACTATTTTAATAAATACGGACTTGATGTGCGCAGCATCCGTTACCCGGGTTTAATTGGCTGGAAAGCTAACCCCGGCGGCGGCACTACTGATTATGCCGTACATATATTTCATCATGCCTTAAAAACCGGCAGCTATGAAAGCTTTTTGGCCGAAGGTACTGCCCTGCCCATGATGTATATGGACGATGCCATCAGGGCTACCATCAGTTTGATGGATGCCCCGGCAGAGCAAATCGATATCCGTTCATCATATAACCTTGCCGGTATCAGCTTTACGCCCGAACAGCTGGCAGCTGAAATAAAGAAACTGATCCCTAACTTTGAGATCAGCTATAGCGAAAATGATCCGCGCCAGGCCATTGCCAATAGCTGGCCAAAATCTATCGATGATAGCTATGCACAAAACGACTGGGGCTGGAAACTGGAATATGACCTGCCCAAAATGGTAGCCGATATGCTGGAGAATCTGAAAAACGTTATTTAAGGTTAAAGGCGAAAGGATAAAGGTTAAAGGTTTTTATCTGTCGTTATATAAACAAATATTATATTTACCGCCTTGTCTTTATAAGGCAAAGCTTTGTAAAACAACAAGGTTGATCCATGAACCATCAACCATGAACAATGAACTAAAAAAACATGGGAAGAGCATTTGAATTCCGCAAAGAAAGAAAGTTTAAGCGCTGGGCCAAAATGGCAGTGCAGTTTACCCGTTTAGGTAAAGAAATTGTGATGGCTGTTAAAGCCGGCGGCGGTGATGTTAACACCAACTCGCGTTTACGTACCGCGGTACAAAATGCCAAGGCCGTGAACATGCCTAAAGACCGTGTTGAGGCAGCTATTAAACGTGCCAGCAGCCGCGATGAAAAAGATTACGAAGAGCTTGTTTACGAGGGATACGCGCCTTACGGTGTTGCCGTTTTGGTTGAAACTGCAACCGATAATACCAACCGTACCGTTGCCAACGTACGCAGCTACTTTACTAAATATGGTGGCTCATTAGGTAAAACGGGCTCGCTTGATTTTATCTTCACCCGTAAATCGGTTTTCACCTTTGAACCCGGCGAGCGCGACCTGGAAGAACTTGAATTTGAACTGATTGATGCAGGTTTGGAAGAGATCTTTGTTGAGGCTGATGAAAACGGCAATGATATTGCTGTAATCCATACAGCTTTTGAAGATTTTGGCAAAATGCAAAAAGCACTGGAAGAAATTGGTATCGAAGTAAAATCGGCCAAATTGGAGCGTGTACCACAATCATTCCATGCTGTTACCGAAGAACAGGTTACCGATATCATGAAACTGATTGACCGTTTGGAGGAAGACGACGACGTACAGGCGGTTTATCATAATATGGCGGAGTAATTTAGATATCGGATTTCGGAATTTCGATTTCGGATTTAATATAAACAACGCGTCATTGCGAGGTACGAAGCAATCCCCGATCAGCAGGTCCGCCCTGTATAGTTTGGGATTATTAATAATTATAATTTGATTTTTATAGGTATTAATGAGCTCTCTACGTTCGGTTGTCTTCGTACCTCGCAATGACGGCTTAATTAAGCATTATCATGCCACTATTCAACACACGTAAGGGAGAAAAAAAAGTAAAGGTTACCTTTGCTAACGGGCTTCTTTTTGTTGAAAGTGATGGTGGCAAACCTCAGGCTTTCCCGTTGGAGTGGTTCCCGAAACTACTTAACGCTACCGACGAGGAACGTGAAGACTGGAGCCAGACTGATAAAGGCATCCGGTTTAATAAACTGGATGTAGACGTTACGCTTTAGTAGTGTAGACTTAAGACAACAAGAGTCAGGAAGCAAGAAAAAACTAAGAAGCCAAATTTTCATCTTACAATCTTGATTCCTGGTTCTTACATCTAAACAAAAAATGGTTTTTGAAGAATTTTTAAAGAAGAAAAGAATTGACCTTGCAGCTCTTGAACAGGGCGAGCCGGCTTTGTTTTCTGAATTTAAAGATCACTTTGAGCAAATGGGCGAAAAAAGCTTCGACCATACCAAAAAGTACTGGTTCAATAAATTAAGGCGGCAGTTTCCTGTCCCAATTGAGGTTAAAACCGAAAAAGTACACATCAAAAACCCGCTTGCCGAACAAACTATTACCGAAAGCTTGATAGAACCCGGTACACCGGCCAAAGTTGGATTTACACCAAAATTTCGTCCGGGCGTTACTGCCAAACCTGCAGCACCTGCTGAGGACAAAAAGGACGAACCAATTGCAGAACCGGCTAAGTCAGAACCTATAGAAGCTGAAACTACAGCAGCTAAACCGGCATTTAAACCGCGTTTTAATCCGGGCATGGTGAAACCCAAACCAGCTGAAGGCGAAATTATTCCTGAAGAAAAACAAGAGATACCTGCCGAAGACACACAGGTTCCCGCTGTTAAACCGGGCTTTAAACCACGCTTTAATGCAGGTATGTTAAAGCCGAAACCTGCAGAAGCCGATGCAACATCGGACGATAAAAAAGAAATACCTGCTGAAGAAGAACCTCAAGCTCCGGTAGCTGAAACGCCTGCTCCAAAAATGGGCTTTAAACCACGTTTTAATGCGGGTATGGTAAAACCTAAACCGATAGAAAGCGAAGCACCTGCTGAAGATAAAAAAGAAGACGCTCCCGCTGAAGAATCTCAAACCCCAGTTGCTGAAACATCTGCACCAAAGATGGGTTTCAAACCACGCTTTAATGCGGCAATGATGAAAACCAAACCTGCTGAAAGTGAAGAACCGATAGAAGATAAAAAAGAAGAAACTACTACTACTGAAGAACCGCCAGCCACAGAAGCTCCTGCACCAAAACTGGGCTTTAAACCAAGGTTTAATGCGAAAAATCTTCCAAAAGAAGGAGAGGGATAATCTCTTATCTAACTTAATACTATCAATTAAAACCCATTCCTGGTCGAAGTTTAGCGATAGCGTAACTTCGTCCAAAAACGATGGAAGCATCCTGCTTCCGCGATCAAATTACTAACGTAAAACGCGTTCTTCGATATTTTAAAAGCTTTCCGTTTTTAATTATTATATAAGTTAAGCTGAAAGCTTAACCCATTTTAGGACGAAGTTACGCTATCGCTAAACTTCGACCAGTGGAGAGATGTTATTTCTACTACTAACCCTTTACTTACTATGCGAAAACAACCAGTGCAACAAATCCGGCTCATTAAAGGCATTATCCCAGCTGTTATGGCCTACTCCTGGGTATAAAGTAAACCTTGGATTTCCCCCAGCCTCTTTAATAGCATCAACCATCACCTGCGAATGATCTGCAGGTACTACGGGGTCATTATTACCGTGGAAGATCCAGAGGGGGACTTTTTTGGCATACTTTTTTGCGTTCAGGGTATTATCGCCGCCGCAAATGGCAAATGCTGCGGCAAATACTTTGGGTTCGCGGCCAATGATCTCGAATGTGCCCATGCCCCCCATGCTCAGGCCCCCAACATATATTTTATGCTTATCAACGAAAGGTTTATCTAAAAACTGATCTACCAGCCCCATCAGCATGATCATGGCCATGGTTGGCGGCGCATTTTCCTGGAAAATAAATTTGCGCTTGTTGGTTGCCGAGTCAGTAACCTGCTTCACATTGCTCCAATAACTTTTTGCCGGGCATTGCGGAAAAACTATTATAGCTTCATACATTTCACGAACGCTATCCTGCAAAAGTCTTTGCGCCCCATAAGCCAGCTGCGATTCATTATTGTTTCCCCGTTCGCCCGAACCATGTAACACAAACAACAAGGGGTACTTTTGACCCGGGTTAAAATGTTTGGGGAATAAAATACGGTATGGCAGCGTATCTACTTTAAAAATAAAGCTGCCCCTGTCAAACGAAGTCAAATTTTGGGCTCGGGCTAAAAAAGAGAATGCTAAGAGCAAGCTTAGCATTCCGGTAATTCGTATTGCTTTAATCATGGTTAAAATGCTTCTTTGTTTTACAACCAGCGTGATCGCCACTGGTGCTTTAAAACAAATTTAACTTCTTTAACCGCCTTTTGTTTATTTTTTTGTTCCGATTTAATTCTTAGCGATAACCGGGCTTTCAAAACCAAGCTTTTTTAAGCCTCCCTGCACTTCGGGGCAGCTCATGAAAAGCTTCCAGAGCAGGCCTGTACGATAATTTTCAATCATCACAATGATAGGCCCCTGGTCAATGGCTAAATAGGAGTTGGCGTACCAGTTATGCGATTCGCTGAAAGCATCGGTAAAACCATATTCGCCCCAGATCTTATCGCCCAGGTCATAATAAAAATGGCGCAATGCCTTCATCGAATACTCTGGAGTATAGGGGAATGCCGACAGTGCAGCTGTTGGTGTAATTACGCCCAGGTCATTAGTTGGCGAGTGTGCGTTGTACCCCTCAAAGTTGTCACTTGCAGTTAAGCCCCAGCAATTTTCGCCGTAGCCTTTAAACTTTTTAGGGTTATCAACACAGTATGCATGATTGATCAAGCTGTGGTTTTTATTTTGCTCCCAGTAATCGGCATACTCATCTTTTAAGCCTTTGGGGTTAAGGCCAAGGAAAGAATATTGTGAAAAGAACAGCGGACCACCATAATCAAAACCCAAAGGCAGTTTAAAGCCATAAAAAGTTTTACCGTTTTTAAAGAAATCGCTTTGAGCCCAGCCCCGGTGGTATACATCTGCGCTAACCGGATAACGCTCTGCCGATGCAGCCAGCACATAGGTTATCAAACATTCATTAAAACCATGGATCGGGAAATTCATGGCCCAGCCATTATTAGGGCTCCAGTGCCAGTAAAGGGCGTCACGGCCATCGCGGGTATACCAGCTCCATTCCATTTCGCCCCACATCCAACCGATCATATCACGGATCCGGCGTTCTTTCGGGTCATCAGCATTAAAATACTGTCTTGCACATAACAACCCCTGGAAAAGATATGCCGACTCAACAATATCTCCCCCATCATCTTTACGGCCAAAGCGGATCACTTTACCTGTTTCGCCATTTAACCAGTGCGGGAAAGCGCCATGAAAAGCATCGGCCTTGTATAAAAAGCTAACGATCTTCACCATACGGTCAACCGCCTGCTCATGGGTAATCCATTTGCGGCTATCAGCCACAATGAGCGCCATAATGCCAAAACCTGAGCCTCCTGTTGTTACCACCTCATTGCCATAATCAAAAGAAGTATTGCTGCGCTCGCGGGCCAGGCCGCTCACGGGATGACCAAAATCCCAAAAATAACGGAACGTTTGGCGCTGCACTACATCAAGCAGGGCGCTATCAGTAAGGTTTTTGATAATGCCAACAGGTTTAATGCCATCTTCTGCTTTTTTTGCAGCTTTTTGAGCAAAACAGCAAACAGCAAACAATATCAGTACGGGGGTAATAAATAGCTTTTTCATAGGATAATTGTTACGGAGTATGAAAACAATGTTTTCATAAAAGAAAAGAGATTAAAAAGAGGCTGCCCTTTAACCCAATAGGGCAACCTCATAATCAATTGTGTGTATTATAATAGCTAACTAATAGCCGGGGTTTTGTTTTAACCTGTTATTACTCAAATCAATTTGTGCCTGCGGAATTGGGAACAAAGCAGCAGTAGCTTTCCATGTTTTGCCATGGGCGGCAAATGCAGCAGCAGCACGGCCCGGTTTAACTGATTCCTGGCGAACAATATCAAAGAAACGATCATGCTCTTCGGCCAGTTCCATACGGCGTTCGTGCCAGATGTTCTCTAAAGTTGGAGCAGCAGCACCTAAACCAGCCCTTGTCCTGACCAAAGTAAGATCGGTACTTGCAGCACCAGTATTACCTAATTGAACAGCAGCTTCGGCATTAATTAACAAGATATCGGCATAGCGTAAAATCCGCACCTGTTTAGGCAGCCTGTCGGTATTACCGCCGCAATTATCCTCGGCAGTACGGCTGTGGTAAGCTTTATAGCTGTAGGTATCGTTTTGAACAGAATCACGGCTTGGGATGCGGAAACCATCAAATAACGTTGTACCATGAGGTAATATAGTAATTACTGTACCAGCCCTGCGCACATCACCTGTTTCATATTCGTTCAGCAGGCTTGTTGATGGGTTATTAAATCCAAAGCCCAGATCAGACCAGCCGAATTTACCACCGGCACGAGGGCCCTGTGATACGGTGTACAAATTAATACCTGACGAACAAGCTTTGTTTATCCCTGCCTGAATTTCGAATATCGATTCGGAGTTGTTATTACCTCCATCGCCATTTATTGCTTTTTGCCTCCAGATCAGCGAGTAATCTTTCACCAGTGTATATTTACCACCATCAATTACTGCTTTTGATAAATCGTAAGCTTTTTGATAATTTTTCAGATACAGGTAAACCTTTGCCTCAAGTGACTGGGCTGCACTTTTTGTAGCACGACCAACGTCAGTAGCGCCTTTATCAGGCAGGTTAGCTACTGCGAAATCCAGATCGCTGATAATAAATTTATAAACATCATCGGCACTTGCACGGGTTTGATATTTATCCTGGTTTGCTTCGGCCGGTGTAGGCACCTTGTCAAGCAAAGGCACACCACCGTAAAGGCGCACCAGGTTAAAGTAAAAATAAGCCCTTAAAAATTTAGCTTCGCCGATGAGCGCGTTTTTGGTTGCTGCATCAAACGTGGCATTCTGCAATTTATCAAGCGCCTGGTTTGTTCTTGCAACCCCCTGGTAATGGCCTGTCCAAACGTTATTTACAACACCATTACTGGCTGTAGTCTGCAGGTTATCAATTTGTTTGGCATCACCATAATCATCGGGCGAGCTGCCTTTATCTGCATCGTCGGATGCGATATCCGTCATGATCACAAACTGGAAGCTATCTATATCAGGATCGAAGCCACCGATGTAAAATACGTTGTAAATCCCCAATACCAGGTTTTTGGCCTGTGCAGGGTCTGATGCTATCTGATCTTGCGTTATCTGGCCCTGTGGCTGTACATCAAGGTAATTTTTGCACGCATGCAGTGTGCCCGATAATACGGCAAGGCAGGCGACGATGATGGTTAATTTATGTTTATATATCTTTTTCATGACTGTGCTGTATTAAAATTGAACATTTACACCAAATGCAAACGTGCGGGTTACGGGATAGTTAGTTGCATCGATACCCTGTGTTAAGGCTCCGGAGTTAAACAACTCAGGTGATTGCCCGCTGTAACGTTTAGCTGTAAATAAATTTTGCGACGTTAAAAACACCCTGATCTTTGCAATTCCTAATGGTTTAAGCAATGTTTTAGGTACCGTATACCCTACAGTTAAGTTATTTAAACGCAGGAATGCGCCCGACTCAATAAAGTAGGTTGAAGGCGGGGTTTGCTGGGTAATTGTTGCCGGATCGGTTGTCGACGGATTGGCGGTTGTATAACGGGCATCAGCATAGGCAGCCTCAATATTATCATTTTCGGTACCGCGCGAGTTTTTCTTGGCGTTATAAATTTTATTACCCCAGTTGCCGTAAAAATCTGCGCTTATATCAAAGTCATAATAATTTACGCTAAAATTAAAGCCGCCAAAATATTTAGGCTGATATGAGCCCGCATACACACGGTCATTGGCATCAATCTTATGATCGCCATTGATATCGGCATATTTTAAACCACCAACATGGTTTGCCTCACTGGTATAATTATTAGGCGCAGCAGCATCAACTTCGGCCTGAGTTTGGAATACACCAATGGCTTGCAATACATAGTAACTGCCAATGGGTTGCCCGTTATCTGTACGGGTAATGGTTTTACCGTTGGCGCCGCCATCCTCAATAGCTGTACCTCCGTTTAAGCCAATAACCTTGTTTTTGTTATAGCTGATATTTGCACCAACATTATATGATAAATGCTCGTTTATCCTGTCATTCCATCTCACAGCTACTTCAACACCTTTGTTTTGGATGGATGCGGCATTGGTTACATATTTATTATCAGGATCGCCAAGGATACCCGGAAGACCGATATTGATTAATGCATTCTTTACTTTTTTATCGTAGTAATCAATTTCGCCGGTTAGTCGGTTATTTAAGAAAGCATAATCCAAACCGATATCCAACTGCTTGGTAGTTTCCCACTTCAGGTTGGTATCCTTAATATCCTGGATAATTGTACCGCCAACCAGGGCACCATTAAAAAAATAAGGCTGATAAGGTACGCCGGTAATTACATATAACGATGATGGAATATTATCGTTACCCAATTCACCATAGCTGCCACGCAATTTTAAATTATTGAAAACGCCATCTTTCAAAAAGTCCTCTTCTGATAGTACCCATCCTGCACCTACGGTATAAAATGTACCCCATTTTTGCTTGAAGCGAGAGCTTCCGTCGCGGCGAAGGGAACCACTTAACTGGTATTTACCGGCATAACTGTAATTAACACGGCCAACGTATGACTGACGTGTGAACAGATCGCCGTTATTATTGTCAACCGCATTCACATCGGGGTTGCCAACATCTAAAAACCATTGATTTGGGTTGGTAGGAACATCAATGCGGGTGCCGCTTATAAAATTTGATTTACCTTTTTCAGTAACTATACCACCCAAAACAGTTAAATGGTGTTTGCCAAAGGTCTTGTCAAACGTAACGGTGTTATCCCACTGATACTGGTATGAATTGTCGTTTTGAACAAATAGCCGGCTATCGGTATTACGCTGGTTGCCGCCGCCAACAGTAAATGTTGATCCATCCGCTTCAAACGCGTAATCATAGTTCTTTTGATTATTAAAACGCTCGTCAAGATTAAATGCCGAATGGAATGTCAATGATTTTATCGGATTATAATCTAACGCCACGTTACCCTGTACACGGTTGTTCAGTGTATTATCCACGCTTTTATCCAGTTGCAGCAGCGGATTGCCCACATTGCTCCAGGCCGAGGTATTACCATATAATCCGTTCACTATAGCCGGAATTATCGGTGCGGCGCGGTAAACGTTACCATAAATGCCGCCGATATCAACCGGTCTTTCGTCATTACGGCTTAATGAAATCTGATCAGAGAATTTTAGCTTATCGGTTATTTGTACCTGGTTATTTGCCCTGATAGTAAAACGCTTAAAGTTGTTTGTTTTGATGATACCATTTTCATCAATATAATTGGCGCTGATAAAATACAAAGCTTTATCACTACCGCCGGATACAGAAATGTTATGATTGGTTTCAAAGGCTTTTCGTGAAACAGCAGCGGCCCAGTCTGTAGTACCAGGAATTGTTAGCGGCGCTTTATCATCAGCTACCTTTGTTGGGCTTGCAACTTTAAGGTAATCGATGTATTGTTGCCTGTCGGCCAGTTTAACGGTGTTTGCACCTTCCCTGAAACCAACGTTGGCATCATAGCTAACTACAGGCGCGCCAGCCTTACCTCTTTTAGTAGTTATAATAACAACACCATTGGCAGCACGAACACCGTAAATAGCCGCCGATGCATCCTTCAACACATCAACACTTACGATATCACTGTTATTAATGTTACGGATATCATCGGTTAAAACACCGTCAACAACATACAGCGGGTTTGCACCGGCCAATACTGAACCTGTACCCCTGATACGCACAATTGGTTGCGAGTTTGGCTGGCCTGATGACAAGATCTGCACGCCCGCAACTTTACCCTGTAAAGCTTGTGTAGGCGTTTGCACGGGTTGCCTGGTAATTATGTCGCCGCTTACGCTGGCAACCGCACCGGTTACATCGCGCTTCTTTTGCGTACCGTAACCAATAACTACAACCTGTGCCAGTTCTTTAGATTCGGACTTTAGTTTTACATCTAAAGCTGTTTGATTATTGATCGGCAGCGATGAGGCGATATAGCCGATATAGGTAAAAACGAGTGTGCCATTGCCGGGGGCTTTGATGCTAAACGCTCCGTTTACATCAGTTTGTACGCCGGTGGTGGTCCCCTTTAAAGAAACGCTTACGCCAATTAAGGCTTCGCCCGTTGTTGCATCGGTAACTTTACCTTTTACAACAACATCTTGTGCAAATGCAGCGTTAATAAAAAAGAAACAGGAAAGCACCAGCACTGAAACAGTAAAGATTCTTTTCATAGTGGTTAATAGATAAGTAAGCTGTTAGAAAATAATTGGTTTATTATTATTGGTTATTATTTGACAAAGCTGAAAAGATATCAGCCTTTTATCAAAAAATTTAACTCAACATTAATACATCACAAAACAACAACTTTCTCAAGCGCAAGTTTTATTTTTTTTAACCTAATGACAATCAATTGATTAAAATGCCTTAGTGTATGCCACACATACTACACATTAACAGTTTATACTGTTACAAACCAGGAGGCTTATGAGAGGTAATGATGTAGTATTATAGCTCGATGAGAAACTCTGTAAGGTTTTTATCATGCTCAAGGTTGAGCTTTTTACGCAGCCTGTAACGCCTGATTTCCACACCGCGCAATGAAATATTAAGCAGGGATGCCATCTCCTTACTGCTCATGTTCATGCGCAGGTAAGCGCATAATTTCAGATCATTTGGTACCAGGTCGGGGTGACCGGCCTTCAGTTTTTTAAAGAAATTTTCGTGGGCCTCGTTAAAGCTGTTCTCAAAAATGTTCCAGTCGCGGTCATCACTCATACCTTCATCAATCACTTTCTGGATACGGCGAAGCTGTTCATCGGCGAGTTTTTTTCCATGGCCATCTTTAAGGTGCCCAAGCTCGTCACTTATTTTTTGCAGCAGCTCATTCTTATAAACAATGTTCATGGCCGAGTTTGCCAGCTCGCGGCTTTTGCTGGCCAGGTCGGCCTGGAGCTGCTCATTTTTTATGTTGATGATGTGCTGTTCATTAGCAATGGCTTCCTGCTTTAAAAATTCTTCTTTTTCCTTTTGAAGCTTTTGGTGGATGTGCTGCTGATGCCGCTTTAATTTAAGACGGTAATAATGCCTGATGATATAATACGATAGCACCATCAGCAGCAGATAAAACACTATGGCAATTGTTCCGGCATACCAAGGCGGCAAAATGGTAAAGGTAAAAACAGTTTCGGCCGATACCAATTGATCATTGATCTTGGCACGTACCTTAAAATGATAGGTACCCTGGTCAAGATTGGTAAACTCTTTTTGGCTTTGCGGCGCCCAATCACTCCACTGGTGCGAATAGCCATCAAGATAGTACTGGAATTTAATTTTTGCCTGCTTAAAATACGGTAGTGAATAAGCTATGCGGATATTATTTTGAGCATAGGGTATTTCAATCAGATCTTTGCCAAAACCGCCTTCGCTTATCAATGATACTTTATCGGTAACGTTCTCCACCCTCCTGATGAGCACACGGGGGATAGTTGCTTTGTTATCGGCCAGCGCATCGCCATCATTGAGTATTACAAAACCGTCGTCGACACTAATTAAATAAGTTGAGTTGTTAATGCGGTTTATAGTTTCATAATGCTGTACCATTTGCCCGCTGAGAATGGTAAAGCGGTTGGTATCGATAGTTAACTTCCCAGGTACCGAAAGATCGGCAAGGGCCACCCTGCCCTGGTTAATGAACCAATATTTTTTGCCTATAGCTTTTATTATTTTACTTGACGTAGCAAAGGTGCCCAGCTTTTTATTCAACTGCTGGTATTTAAAGAAGCGGTCGGTAATGTCATCATACACATAAAATCCCGAATCGGACGAAAAAACGATGCGGTTATCCAAGTCAAACACATTGATATTATAGCTGCCCGGCAGGCCGTAGCTTTTATCGTAATAAACCCGAGATACTGCCTTTTTCTGATCGGTGCTGAGGGACAATTTATAGATGCCCTTGTAAGCATGGCTTACCCAGATCTGCCCTTTACTATCCTGCTCCACATAACGGGAGGGTTCGCCAAAATCGGCAAGCTTATGACTATAATGCCAGTTTCCTGCTGCATCTTTTTTATAGATCACCAAACCTGTATAAGTACCCTGGATCAGCATATCGGATGCTATTTTTTTGATAGTCCAGCCGCCGGTGATTTCCGAGATTTTGGTTAACGAATTGCCGTTTACCTGGTAAGTACCATCATTATGGCCGCACAGCAATCGGCCATCCTGCAGGGAAAGGTCCCATACCTGCCCCTGTGAGCCCGGGATCAGTTTAAAATCAAATGACTGGAAGGGGCCTTTGTTACTTTCGGGCAGCCAATCACTGTAAAACAAGCCCTGGTTGGTACCCAGGTAGATCTTTTTGTCGAAAATAATGCTCGAATAAACGGTACCGAACAAGCCAGTCTTATCGAAATAAAAATACAGCGGCGAGTTAATTTCAATCCGGTCGATACCGTTATCCAAACCCGCCCAAAGGTTTTGTTCAGCATCGGTATAAAGGCTTAAAACCGTATTGTTTTGCATACCGCTTGCCTTGTTAATGTGCTGCACCACCTTACCTGCCGTATCAACAATAACAATACCGTTAAGGATAGTTCCGTAGGCAAAGTATTTGCCGGAGATAGCCACGCCATTATTAAGCTGGTAAGTTTTTAAAAACTCATTTGATTGGCTGGCCCAGGGCTTTATGGTTTGCCCATCGTAAATGAATAATCCACTTTTTGCCGTACCTATAATGTAGCTGTTATGCTGAAACGGAAGTATAGACAATACCCCGCTTGTACCCAAAATCCCACTGCCTGCTATGTATTCGAGTTTAGTCCCCTTAAGCTCAAAAAGCCCTTTTGATACCTGTTCTACAAAAATACGGCTACCGCTTTTAAACATGAAAAGATATGGCTGCGGCGATTTTATCACAGTTATCTTACCTCCCGAATAAATGTAAATTGAGCCGAACGATTGGAATATGATCCTGTCCTTATCGCAGTAAATTTTCCAGATCTCCTCGTTGATGGGCAAAAACTTTTTGGGAACCAGGTTTATGAGCGATGTATATTTTAAAAACCCTTTATCATCATTTTGCCAGTAGCCAAATTCACCATAGCCTCCCGCATAGATCTTCCCTTTAGCATCGGCACAAACCGAACGTACAATAAGGCCATTGGGCATGTGGTATTGCTGCCAGTATTTGCCGTCAAATGCCAACAGGCCCTGCGCATTGCCGAAATACATAATGCCATGCTCATCGCGCGTTGCCGACCAGTTTTGATTACCAAACTGGTAAAGCGCCTTGGTATAATTTTGCACATACGGAACCCCTATACTCTTGATATCAACCGCAAATGTTTGCCCAACCGAAATACAAAGCAGGTAAATAAAAACTAACAGGGATTTACGCATGGTTAAAATAAGGTAATGCTAATGTAATTCAACTTACTAAAGTAATGTTTGAATCAGATAAAAGAAAAAAGCCTACCCTTACGGATAAGCTTCATATCATTTATAGCTGTGCTATTTTTTAATTTGCCGGTTGCAGTTTGCTTTTGCTCACGTTTACTTGCTGAGGCACCTTTACATAGTAGCCTGTACCATCATAAACGCGTTTACGCGGATGCTCTTTACAGGCATCGCTGCAGCAGCCATCCATAGCAGTGCCACATTCATCGCACTGGGTAAAATGCTCATTGCACTCGGGGTTGGCACAATTGATCATTTTTGGTGTGGTTTTACCGCAATTAAAGCAGGTTGAAATAACAACCGGATTAACGCTGTTTACATCAACCGAAAGGCGGTTATCAAACACGTAACATTTACCCTCAAAATCTTCGCCGCCCGCTTCTTTACCATATTTAATGATGCCACCATGCAACTGGTACACTTCAGGAAAGCCTTCATGTAAAAGCAAGGCCGATGCTTTTTCGCATTTAATGCCGCCGGTGCAATAAGTAAGGATCTTTTTATCCTTGTACTTAGCCAGCTCATTGATCATTGCCGGAAAATCGCGGAAGTTATCGATATCAAGGGTTACCGCATTTTTGAACTTGCCTAAAGAGTGCTCGTAGTTTGAGCGTACATCAAGCACAACAACATCATCCCTGTCCTTCATAGCCAAAAACTCTTTTGGCTCCAGGTGTTTGCCGGTTTGTTGTTTTGGGTCGATGACATTAGGGTCGCGCAGACCTGAGTGTACGATCTCCGATTTATAACGCACGTGCATTTTCACAAACGAAGGCGTATCTACTTCATCAATTTTAAAGTCGATACCGGCAAAACGTTCTTCGGCGTGTAAGGTATCCATATAGGTTTTACAAGCTTCGGCAGTACCCGAAACCGTGCCGTTAAGCCCTTCATCGGCCACAATAATGCGCCCGGTTAAACCTAAGCTTTTACAAAATTTTAAATGATCGGCAGCAAATTGCTCCGCATCAGCTATTGTTGAGTAACAATAGTACAGTAGGGTATTATACATTTCCATAAAATCATCGATACTGCTGCAAACAGTGTTAAATGAGCGGCGCAAATGTACTAATTTGAGCTGAAAGCTCAAAGCAGAAAGCTTAAGGCTAAAAGCACAAAGCAATATTTAAAAAGCTTTGGGCCTTCAGCCTTCGGCTTTAAGCTTACCTGATTCCGTAAAAGATCCTGAACCCCTGGATATATTTTTTGTCGCCGGCGTAGGAGATACCGTAGTCAACCCGGAAGATGAGGCGCTGTACACCTACATAGAACTCGCGGTAATTACGGTTGTTTTTGGTGGTGAGGTAGTTGGCGCCGATGATTTCTTCGAGCTTCCATTTCCTTACAAGCGGGATATGGTTAAACAGTGACCCGGCAAAGTTATGCTGATAATGCGCCTCCAAAAAAGCGCCGTTGGTACTGTAGGTATAAAATGGCAGGAAGTGGAAACTGCCCACATAGGTAGGGTCGAAAGTAGTACCCTGGTTACCTAAAAAGTGGTTATAATCCATATAGTACAGGGTGTTATTATTGAAAAATCCGCCTCCTGATACTTTAAATGATGAATAGCCGGAAAGCCCTACGCGGATATGGTCCTGCGAAAGATCTACGGAAGCAAAATCATAATCCACATCCGAGCCTATAATGTTTTTAAATCCTTTACGATAGTTTACCGTTAATGTTGGATATTTTGAAGGCAGGTTGAACTTGCCTGTAGGCCTGGTTTCATAACGCTGGTCAAAAGTAAACGTGGCCGATGCGTTAAACACCAAAGCCTGGTTATCCGGGAACAGGAACGAATGATCATCAGCCGGGGTTCCCGGCGGAGCTAAGGGGTTGTTGGAAGTAAATTCGCGCTGTTTATTATCTTTTATCTTGCTAAAGGATGTATTATACAATTGCGAACGGCTTGAATAAGAAAAGCCTCCTTTCAAAAACACGCCATTCAGCACTTCGCGCTGGTAGCCAAAATTGCCATAATGGCTGCGGTAATATTTAACGTAATTGTTTTCGCTCAGGAGCGTACTCAGCGTATTGAAATATAACGAACGTGTACCCACATTATTCAGATCGAGTACATCGCTGCCAAAATCGGCATAAAACTTAGCGTTATGGAAAGGATCGTTCTTATAGTCAATACCCATGTTGGCACTAAAGATTTTATTGGAGAAGCCATAACGCACGGCCGGTGTAATTGTCAGGGAATGAAAATCATCAATAGTACGGATATAGCTTACCCTGGCATTTATACCAAAACCCTCAACTGTGTTGTAATAAAAGGTTTGTATAAACGGGAAGATATACAATGAGTCCCTGTTGCTTTTATTACTTGCCGCGTAACCAAAAATCAGGTAGCCCGGATAATTGATATGGTTTTTATGATGCTGAAGCGAATCAAGATAGGTATCCGTCTTTTTATATTCTTCAAAAGCATCTTTTTTACGGTAGTCACGATCCTCTGAGGCTGTTAAGGGTATGGGTCGTGCATCGGCCCAGTAATTAGGCTTTTTACTATTGGCTACGGTATCGTTTTTAAGGATCTCTCCTGAAAAAAAGCCATCAGGAAAAGTTGGATTTATTTTATAATTATTGTAAACAGCTGCGTAATATCCGCCAAACTTAAATCCAAATACAGCCCCTTTAAAGTTATACTGGGTTGATGCGGGCATCCACACACTATCGGTAATGGCTATATATTGCTGCCTGATCTTTAAAGTATCAACGAGGTTAAGATTACTTGTTTTATTTTCAACAAACAGGTCAACACTGTAAATGCGCCAGTCGCCATCAACAATATAAATATCGCCCTGAAAATATTGTCCATGCCCTCGTTTAGGGATCACGTGAATTTTATGAATGGTATGGCCGTTTTCAACCGAGGTGCCTAATAGCTGATAATTGTAAAACAAAGGCCCATATGATGCAACCGGCGACACAAACCCCCGTGTAGCCAGGCCGTTTATGATAAATACATTCTGATAAAAATTGGCCTGTAGGTCAGATGCTTTTTTATAGCCGAAAGCCGTGTTTTGCCCGGCCATCCGGTTTGCAATGGTGATTTCCCTTACTTTATTGGGCTTTTGAAAGTTATATTCAGATAATGATTCGGACTGATAAAGGATCCCCCGGCCGTTCGAGTCAAGGTCGAGCGTTTTCCTTACCTCCTTCCCCAGCATTGATTTAGGCACACTCAGTAGCTTTTGTACACCTTTAATGTAAACCGCACAGGAGTATGATGAGGCTTCTTCAACATAGTATTTGCGCTTTTTCAGTACCTGTTTCATGATGGTATCAGCGGCATCACGGTTTTTGCGATAGGTTTCGGCCACCCTGCTGGTGGCAAATACCTCATCGTCCAGTTGCACATTGTGTTCCTGATCCTGATCGGTTACAGTAACCTGCTCTATTTTTTCGGTATAACCAACATAGCGGTATATCACATTATAAGTACCAGGGCTAAGCTTAAACTGGTAAATACCGTTTTCATTGGCTGTGGTGCCATATGTTGAATTGCGGATGTAAATTGAAACAAAGGGGATAACCTGCCCATTTTTATCGGTTATTTTTCCTGTTAAAAGTGATTGCTGTGCGGAGACTGTTATTACGCTGAAAGCGATGATCAATAGTAGTATGTATTTTCTCATATGTTACTTATGTATAATGCTTTATAGCTTAAAAATGTTTTATTATACACTTAATAATTATTTAAGGTTTAATAAACCTTACCAAATGCCCGCGAATGCTTAATTTTGCCCTCTTTAAAACACGCACACTATGTACAACACACTACAGCCGGTTTTACAACAGGAACTAACCGAAATTGAAAATGCCGGGTTATACAAAAAGGAACGGATAATTACTTCGCCCCAGGGTGCCGATATCACTGTGCAGGGTGGAGCCGAAGTAATTAACTTTTGCGCCAATAACTACCTTGGTTTATCGGGCAATGCCAAAGTGATTGAAGCTGCCAAAAATGCTATGGATACCCACGGCTACGGCTTATCGTCTGTACGTTTTATATGTGGTACACAGGATATTCATAAAGAACTTGAAAAAAAGATAGCCGAATTTTTAGGCACTGAAGATACCATTCTTTATGCCGCGGCATTTGATGCCAACGGTGGTGTGTTTGAACCTTTGTTCAATGATCAGGATGCTATAATTTCTGACGAATTGAACCATGCATCCATTATAGATGGTGTGCGCCTGTGCAAAGCCCAGCGTTACCGCTACAAACATGATGATATGGCCGACCTGGAAGAAAAGCTAAAAGCTACACAGGAGTTACGTCACCGCATTATTGTAACCGATGGCGCCTTCAGCATGGATGGTACCATTGCCCAGTTAGATAAGATCTGCGATCTGGC
The DNA here is from genome assembly GCF_042434235.1 of Mucilaginibacter angelicae. Classification (NCBI taxonomy): domain Bacteria; kingdom Pseudomonadati; phylum Bacteroidota; class Sphingobacteriia; order Sphingobacteriales; family Sphingobacteriaceae; genus Mucilaginibacter; species Mucilaginibacter angelicae. The sequence continues at coordinate 599,937 of NZ_JBHLTS010000022.1, forward strand.
CGATAGATACAATGCGCTGGTGATGATTGACGAAAGCCATTGCTCTGGCTTTATGGGTAAAAATGGTCGTGGTACGCATGAGCACCATAATGTTATGGGCAGGATTGATATTATTACCGGTACGTTGGGCAAAGCTTTAGGTGGTGCATCGGGCGGTTTTACATCGGGCCGTAAAGAGATCATTGATATGCTGCGCCAGCGCTCACGTCCGTATCTGTTTTCCAATACTTTAGCACCGGCCATTACCGGAGCTTCAATAGCAGTACTGGATATGCTGAGCGAAACCACCGAGCTGCGTGATAACCTGGAAACTAATACGCAATATTTTCGTAAAAAAATGACCGAAGCAGGTTTTGACATTAAACCTGGCGTGCATCCTATAGTCCCTGTAATGTTATATGATGCCAAGCTGGCGCAGGAGTTTGCCTCAAAAATGCTTGACGAAGGTATTTATGTGATAGGTTTTTACTATCCGGTTGTACCACAAGGCAAAGCAAGGATCAGGGTACAGATCTCGGCAGCACATGAAATGCATCATTTGGATAAAGCTATAGCAGCGTTTACCAAGGTAGGTAAGGAGTTGGGAGTTCTTAAATAGTCTTATATTTGCTGTCCTGCGTATAGCGATCAACTCATAACTTATATCTCTGCATCCGAAAAACAATCAGGAAGCCGGGGATAACAACAAAAGAATTACAAACAATACATTATAATGCAAGCTCAGATAGACCAATATACCGCCGAGATCAATGCCTTTTCGCCTGCCAATGCAGATGAACTGGAAGCTTTCCGTATAAAATTTTTAGGCACCAAGGGTATCATTAAAGACCTGTTTGAGCAGTTTAAAAATGTTGGCCCCGAAGAAAAACGCACCTTTGGTAAAGTACTTAACCAGTTTAAACAACTGGCCGAAGCTAAATACAACGATTTAAAGGAAAACGTAACAGCTGATACCGGTGCTGCCAAATCAGACCTTGACCTTACGCTGCCGGGTGATGGTTTTACTGTTGGCTCTCGTCACCCGCTGTCATTGGTTCGTAACGAGATCATCGATATCTTCAAACGTTTAGGTTTTGTTGTTGCCGAAGGGCCGGAAATTGAAGACGACTGGCATAACTTCTCGGCACTTAACTTCCCTGAGGAGCACCCGGCACGTGATATGCAGGATACCTTCTTCATTAAAAAGAATAATGGAAAAGATGATATCGCCCTGCGTACCCACACATCATCGGTACAGGTACGGATGATGGAAGCGGGCAAGCCACCTTTCCGCGCTATTATGCCGGGCAGGGTTTACCGTAACGAGGCCATTTCGGCCCGGGCGCACTGCTTTTTCCACCAGGTTGAAGGTTTGTATGTTGATGAAAACGTATCTTTCTCCGATTTGAAACAAACGCTTTACCACTTTGTGCAGGAGCTTTATGGCGAAGGTACGAGGGTACGTTTCCGTCCATCATACTTCCCGTTTACTGAGCCATCGGCCGAGATGGATATTTCATGTACCATTTGCGGTGGCAGTGGCTGTAACATGTGTAAATACAGCGGCTGGGTAGAGATATTAGGCTGCGGCATGGTTGACCCCAACGTTTTGGAAAACTGCGGTATCGACAGTAAAAAATATACAGGCTTTGCCTTTGGTATGGGTATGGAACGTATTGCCAACCTTAAATACGTGATCCGCGACCTGCGCCTGTTTTCAGAGAACGATGTGCGCTTCCTTAAACAGTTCCAAACCGAAATGTTATGAGGAAATTATTGTTAATGATATTGGTAAGCATCACCTGCTTTTCGTGCGGAAAATCAGGTGATGTGGTGCCGAGCGTTCCAATAAATTACACTGGTCAAAAATTTTCGCCACCATTAAATAAACTGAGCAACGGCGGACCACCTCAATTCATTAGCGGATATGGTGTCGCTGGTTTAGTAATATATAAATCTATACAGGGAACTTACAGGGCATATGACAGATGTAGCAGTTATCAGCCCGAAAAGAAATGTGCGGTTAATGTTGATGATACCGGACTTTCATTAATAGATCCCTGCAGTGGATCAAAATTTTCACTGGAGGATGGGTCACCTGTAAAAGCGCCGGCAACGCACTCACTTAGGTCTTATCAAGTGATAGAGACGCAGTTCACTATCCAAGTTCTTAATTAATATATGGAAGCCGATAAAATAAAAGATAGCATTAAACGTGCGGCGCAGGAACTTTTCCGCAAATTCGGGTACCATAAAACCAGTGTTAATGAGATTGCCAAAAAGGCCAAAATTGCCAAGGCAACTATCTATAAATACTTCGACAGCAAAGAGGCTGTATTACACGTTTTGCTGATGGACTACATCAAAGCCAGTGTTGACGACCTGGTACAAAGCAATGCGAACGATATTGATGAAGAGGCATATCTCAATAACCTCATCATGAAAACCTGCCGTCTCTCCTACACCGTTTGTAATGAGTTTATCGGCTGGGATTTTATCCGCGAATCGACCAATTCGCAGGATTTTTTAAAGAACCTCTCCAACGAGCTTGAAGAACTGCTGATGGCATCGTTTATCCAACTGCCCGGCATCCGCAAGCATGAAACTTACCAGCAGCGCTTACGCTTCCTGATCAAGTGCAGCAAAAGCATTGTATTCAGCTTCGCCTTTACATCGGTAAGCGATTCGGACGTGCGTAAGAATTTTGTTTCTTTTCAGAAAGAGATTTTGCCTTATTTGGTTAAGGCGGCGGTTTCGGTTTAAAATACATTTCAATTAAAAGCTGCCTAAAAAAATCCTACTCATTGCCGTTGACTTTAGTCAACGGTTAAAGAAAGGATCAGCCGGGCTTAGCCCAAATCCAAGTAACATTTTGGCTAAAGCCTCTTTTCTCCCTGAAATTATTCCGTTGACTAAAGTCAACGGAAATGAATTTCGCCTGATTGTTATCTAAGCGATTTTCAAACATTCTCTAACCCTCTTATTTTTTTTATTATTTTACTTTGAAATACAAAGTACTTTATATTATCTTTGTCAAGGCTTAACCAAAGCCTTTCTTTTTGAATAACAACTTTGAAATACAAAGTACTTTATATCTAAACAATCATGATAGAGGAAAACATATCAAAACAAACAACATTAAGCTGGCTCAAGGAATCGGCAACTTTTAAATTTATCTTTATCGGGATATTGGCGCTGTTGCTGTTAATTCCTTCAGCCTTCATCCAAAACCTCGTAACCGAACGTGCCGTCAGGCAGGATGAAATGGCAAAAGAGGTATCAGATAGCTGGTCGGCCAGCCAGGTGATCAAAGGCCCGGTACTGGTTATCCCCTATAAAAAAGGAATAAATATGACCGACACCGCAAAGCAGGCGTCTGTAGAAAACCTGTACATATTACCTGATAATCTGCACATTCAGGCTGGCCTTACAACACAGCTTCGGCACCGGGGTATTTTTGATGTAGCTGTATATAATACCCAGGTAAAAGTAAGCGGTAATTTTTCCAAACTCGACCTCTCATCACTCGGTATAAATATAAACCAGCTTCTTTTAAACAAAGCGAGATTTGAATTTAGTGTGAGCGACCTGAAAGGTTTGAAAAGTAACCCGGTTATAAAAACAACTCAACCCACACTTAGCGCCGAGCCTTCGTTTGAATCTGTGTTTGGGAATGGTTTGCAAGCCGCTGTTGATCTTTCATCAATAAACAATAACGAAATCCCCTTTGATTATACGCTTGATTTAAAAGGCAGTGAGGGGCTTAGTTTTCTGCAACTCGGCAAAGCTACCGATGTACAGGTTAAGGGTAACTGGAGCAGCCCCAGCTTTGACGGCAATTACCTGCCTGATGAGCATAAAGTTGATGCCGGAGGCTTTAGTGCCAGCTGGCGTATGATGTACTATAACCGGCCATTCCCGCAGCAATGGGCCGGTCAGCAAAAAACGCTGGATAATGACAAAAAGTTAGAAGATGCTACTTTTGGAGTAAAGCTTCATCTCCCGGTTGATCAGTATCAAAAAACCATGCGCACCAGCAAGTATGCCATATTTATTATACTGCTCACCTTTATCTCCTTATTTTTAACCGAGATTATCCGCAAACAACCGATACATATGTTTAACTACATACTTATTGGTACGGCTATGGTTATTTATTACACGTTGCTGCTATCGTTTTCGGAACAGGTTGGTTACAATATGGCTTACCTCATTGCATCTGCATCAACCATAGCACTTATATCCGTATTTATATCATCACTATTGAAAAACGGAAAGGCTGCCATGCTGTTCGCCTTCATTTTATCGGTGTTTTACGCCTTCATCTTTGTGATCATTCAACTGGAAGACCTCGCCTTAATGGTTGGCAGTATCGCCTTGTTCATCATTATAGCTGTATTGATGTATTTCTCTCGCAAAATAAACTGGGATAAAAATTAATATCAATAAACATCAGAAGCTTGGGTACCCTCTGATGTTTACAAAAAATACCTTATACCGATTTGGTTTTTAGTTTAAAAATTACTATGTTAGCATAGTAATTTTTAATTTTATGAGCCGCGAACTAACAGACTTTTCAGACCTGATTGATGAGCAATTTGAGATAGAAGATATCGACACCACCGATATGGTTAAATATCTGCTAAGCTTATTTGCTTAATAATCCCGGTTTAATATCGTAACGTCTTTTAAAGGCGAACGGCTTTCTTTTGTCTCTTCCCTCCCATTTTCAGGATTAAATAAATACGGTTAACTTTACAGCCTGATGAGTAAAGCTAACAAACCAAAGTTTTTTGAGAACGTACAGATCATTGACATTGCCGAAGAAGGCAAAGGCGTAGGCAAAGCTGATGATTTTGTTCTTTTTGTAGATAAGGCCGTACCTGGCGATATTGCCGATGTACAAGTGTACCGAAGTAAGAAAAACTTCGGTGAAGGTAAGATCACTGAATTAAAAAAATCTTCAGAATACCGCACAACCGCTTTTTGTGAGCACTTCGGCACCTGCGGGGGCTGTAAATGGCAGCATATGACCTATGAAGCCCAGCTCAAATTCAAACAAAAATCGGTTGTTGATGCCTTAAGCCGTTTAGCTAAGATTGATGTTGATGGCATCATGCCTATTGTGCCCTCTCCTGCTGACAGGTATTACCGTAACAAGCTTGAGTTTACCTTCTCAAACAAACGCTGGCTTTACGATGGCGAGAACAAGGAAGACGGCGCCCTGAACATGAACGCCCTCGGTTTTCATATCCCCGGCCGTTTTGATAAGATCCTTGATGTAAACCATTGCTACCTACAGGCTGAGCCATCCAACAGTCTGCGTAATGAGATCCGTGATTTTACGATACAGCAAGGCTATACTTATTATGATCTGCGTAACCATAGCGGGATGCTCCGTAATCTGATCGTGCGCACCTCATCAACCGGCGAAATCATGGTGATCGTGGTTTTTGCTTATGCAGAACAGGAAGAGATCAATAAACTGATGAGTCATGTTGATGCCCGTTTCCCCGAGATCACCTCATTGCTGTACATCGAAAACCAGAAAAAAAACGATACCATATTTGACCAGGATGTTGTAGCCTTTAAAGGGCCTGAATATATCCACGAGGAAATGAACGGCATTAAATTTCGTATCGGGCCAAAATCATTTTATCAAACCAACTCCATCCAGGCATTGCGCCTGTATGAAATAGCCCGCGATTTTGCCGGTTTTAAAGGCAATGAGCTTGTATATGACCTTTACACCGGCGCAGGCACCATTGCCAACTTTGTTGCCGGTCATGTACGTGAGGTTGTAGGTGTTGAGTACGTGCCAACCGCCATTGAAGATGCCAAAGTAAACTCAGCCATCAACAATATCACCAATACCAAGTTTTACGCCGGCGATATGAAAGATGTGCTGATAGCCGATTTTGTGGCCGAACATGGCAAACCAGATGTGATCATAACCGATCCTCCGCGCGCAGGCATGCACCCGGACGTAGTAGCCCGCCTTATGGAAATTGAAGCGCCTAAAATTGTTTACGTAAGCTGCAATGCCGCCACCCAGGCCCGCGATCTGCTGGTATTGAAGGAGAAATATGATACCGTAAAGATCCAGCCGGTGGACATGTTTCCGCATACACAGCATGTGGAGAATGTGGTATTGCTCACTTTAAGAGATTAGAGGTTGGAGATAAGAGGTTAGTTGTGGTTGGCCTATGGTTCATGGTTCATGGTTGATAGTTCATGGCTATGGCGAAAAATGAGTGTAACCATCATCAAACAATCGGTGAAATCAAAATAAACAATCGGTGAAATCACAAAACAAAAAAAAATCAACGAAATCATCGTAATCAAAAAAATCAACGGTCATGAACCCCGAAGAACTGCTTAACGAAGGAAATGAACGCAACAAGCCGGCGGCGGACAGTCCGCTGATAAGTTTGGAGCGCGACCTGAAATATTTTAATGAATCAATCAAAGAGGTATCAGAAGAGATCATGAACGAAGGTCTTTCTTCTTACCCAATTTTCATTGCCCACCAGCATGAGTTAAGTATTGGTGAGCTGATACTCGACCGGCATGATTTAAACTCCGAATGGAGCATCCACGCCTCAACCCTCGAAGAATTTGTAGAACGTGACGTTATAAAGCCCGTACTAAAGGAGCGTTTTATTAAAAGCTACAAAGATCCGTATGAATATATGTGCGTGTTTGTCGTAGTGCCCGAAGGTGCAAACTTTGTATACTTTCCCTACGTGAAATAATTATTGAAAGTTAAAAACTGCGGGGTTGCTTGTATGAGCGTTACTTGTATATTTACCACAGTTTAGCCAACGTTACAACAATAACATGTCTGAAAAAAAACTCCTCATATTAAACAAGCAACAAATCCAGCAAAAGCTCGACAGAATGGCCTACCAGATACTGGAGGATAATTTTGACGAGGAAGAAATACTGATAGCCGGTATCCTGCCGCGTGGCAATCACATTGCCGAACGCCTGAAAACCATCCTCGACGGCATTGCCCCGTTCCAAAGCCGCCTGCTTACCATCGAACTTGAAAAACAAAGCAGTAGCCTCAGCGCTAATATTGATTTTGAGGTAGAAGAATGCAGCAACAAAGTGGTGATACTGGTTGATGATGTATTGAACAGTGGTAAAACGCTTGCTTACGGCTTTGGCGTATTTTTAGATGTACCGCTAAAAAAACTTCGTACCGCGGTATTGGTAGACCGTAATCATAAAAGTTTCCCTATTACTACTGATTTTGCCGGCGTAGCCTTATCAACCGTTATTAAAGAGCATGTTGACGTAGTGCTTGATGAAGAAGATGGCGAAGAAGATGCAGTTTATTTGAGGTAGGGGTATAATCATTTTCTATAGATCGTCATTGCGAGGTACGAAGACAACCGAACGTAGAGAGCTCATTAATACCTATAAAAATCAAATTATAATTATTAATAATCCCAAACTATACAGGGCGAATTAGTAAAGTTTGCAATGTCGATACTTGTAATCAACTTTTCTTTAATTTTATTGATAAAGATGATAGAAAATATTAATCAACCAACAGATTGGTGGGAAAATTTATCAGAAGCACAAAAACAGCACATTCAGACAGGGATAGCTGATGAAGAAAATGGCAGAACAATTTCTTCCAAAGAGTTTTGGGATAAACTAAAAGACCAAAACGAGAATTAATATTCTTGTATTTTAGGCGTTCCTCCGGCCGGGCTTTACACTCATACTACACCGGCCTTAGCCACAAGGCCGGTATCCGTTTCAATCCCTAACGCAAAAAGAAGGTTTTTTATATGCTTTCCCCCAACGCCTCTTCCAGCTTCTCAACCGACATATCTATCCCTTCAACAATATTACTGGCCTGCAGGTAAAAGCTTTCACGCTCGGCCAGTTTGCCGGTTATAAACTCAACTAACTCATCGCCTTTTTTACCCTGTAATACAGGGCGTATGGTTTTGCTGTTCTCCAGCCTGTCGGCCAGCGTTTTGGGCGATAGCTTAATGTAGAGGGTTTTGCCGTTGGCGTTCATCCAGTCCATATGGTCAAAAAAGCAGGGCAATCCCCCGCCGGTTGAAACCACGGTATTTTTATGATACTCGGTTTCCTTCAGCACCTGCGATTCCAGCTTTCGGAAGGCATCTTCGCCAAAAGAAGAAAAATATTCAGCAATGCTCATGCCTGCTTTGGCTTCAAGCACCTGATCAAGATCAATAAATTCATAGCCCAATTTGGTGGCCAGTTTGCGGCTCCAGGTTGTTTTGCCACAACCCATAAAACCCACAATAAAATATTTCATATAATTTCTTTCAGCTTAATTTTACCCGCGGATCTATCCACACATAAATAATATCCACCAGGATACTGATCACTACAAATATAAACGCGATAAACAATATCGAGCCCATCACCACCGGAAAATCCGACATTTCCAAAGCATCAACCGTAGCTTTACCCAATCCGTTATAACCAAAAATGTATTCCACAAAAAAAGAACCTGCCAGCAAGGATGCAAACCAATTGGCAATGGCGGTAATTACCGGGTTCATCGCATTTTTAAGTGCATGGCGGTAAATGATAGTTCGGTTACTTAATCCTTTAGCTTTGGCTGTACGGATATAATCCTGCCCCAAAACATCAAGCATTGCATTGCGGGTAAGCTGTACAATAATAGCCAATGGCCGCAAACCCAAAGTAATAACCGGCAGCACCAGGTTTTTCAGTGTGATCACCTCGCCTTTAAAAGGATCATAACTATATAAACTGCCCGACATGTTTAAGTGCGTGTAACTGCTCAGCACAAAGCCAAAAATCCAGGCAATGATAATCCCCGCAAAAAATGATGGAGCAGAGATGCCCAGTGTTGAGAAACTGATAGCCAGCTTATCAATCCACGTATCTTTATTCACGGCACTTGCCACGCCCAAAAACACACCTATAATGATAGCGAAGATCATAGCCGCCGCGGCAAGCACCAATGTATTTGGGATCACTTCCATCAACAATGAGGCTACGTCCTTACGGGTTTGGTATGAACGCCGCAGGTAAGGCCATTTAAGCGCCAGCACTTTACTTTTGCTCACCGGGAATAATTTAACGTACCCATAACGCTGTTGCTCATCGACCGTATTGAGGTGGATACCCAAAGGCGAAAGGTCATTCAGGTAATAAGCAAACTGCACGGGAACCGGCTTATCCAACCCAAACTCCTTACGTACGGCCTGTAACGATTGCACATCTGCCCGCTGCCCCTGAGTCATGCGGGCAGGATCAACAGGGAGGATATTGAACAGAAAAAAAACAACAAATACCACCCCCAGCATTACTGCCAGTCCGTATAATAATTTGCGGAGCAGGTAGGGGATCATTTTATTATTTCTGTAAGTACTCTTTTACAATATCCTCGTATTTCGGCACCGAATGGTAATGCCATTTATTCACGACTGTTCCATTCTTGATCAACAACACACCCGGGTTTGAACGCACCATAGATTTCAGCGGAACGCCATCAACATAAAAGATCTCGCTGATGAGCTTATGTTCCTTTGCAAACGCTTTGGCATCCGCGGCCGAATTGGAGGTGAGCAGTATAGTACGGATATTATAATTATCAGTAAGGTTTATAGCCAGTGCATTGAGGCGGTTAATGGCGTCTTTATCCGTTTCGCTTAAATCATAGGCAACTATGAACAGGCTATAAAAAGGACTTGAAAGCAAGTCTTTCGTATAGTCATTACGCTGGGCATCCTGGATAGCCAGGTCACGAATTTTAGGTTCATACCCTTTTTTCACGAGCCTATTTTCCGGGTCGCCGATAACTTCCCAGTTGGCATCCTTCCAGATATTGGTTTTAAGGTATTCCTTATCGTTCATCACCTTGGTAGCCCCTGTCTTTTTGTTTTTGAGGTGATAGGTCAACTCAAACTCATCAAGCGGTGCACCGGGAGGGATCTTCATCTCATCCGGCAGGTTAGCGCCTATTTTATACGGAAGAAAATCAATAACCGGCGAAAAATTGTAGGTGTACACACCAAAGCCCACTGAAACAATAGCAGCGCCAATAAGCCATTTATCACCTGCTTTGGCGTTAAATAGCGGGGTGATCTGTTTACGCTTAACAAACAAGATCAGCACCAAAGCCAGCAAAACCATATCCTTACTAAACGATTGCCATGGAGTTAACGGAATAGCATCACCAAAACATCCACAGGTTTGCACTACCTTAAAAAAGGCCGAATAAAAAGTGAGGAAGCCAAAAAAGATGATCAATAGCAATAATCCCCAGGCTACTTTAACAGCTCTTGCACCAATAAGTAAAGCAAAGCCAAGCAGCATTTCAAGCGCACACAACACAATAGCCATGGTAAGCGCCAGCCCATTCAGAAATGTGATATGAAATACCTCAAAATACTCTACCAGTTTATAAGAAAAACCCAGCGGGTCATTAGCCTTGATTAGTCCCGAAAATATAAACAACAGGCCCACCAATAAACGCGGGATCCATATAACGGCACTGTTTGATGATGTATTTTTCATAAGCCCCCTCTAAATCTACTCCGCCAACCAGCGGATAGACCTAATTTTTATAATTAATAAAGAGTTTTATTTACCGTGATGAACGTTAAGCTTAATCAGCGCGAACACGGCATAGTTCAACATATCCTGGTAGTTGGCTTTTACCCCTTCTGATGCCTCGGTAAGTCCCTGATTATCTTCTATCTGTTTTACGCGAAGCAGTTTCATAAGTATCAGGTCAGTCAATGAGCTGATCCGCATATCGCGCCAGGCCTCGCCGTAGTCATGATTTTTGGCAAACATCAGCTCTTTGGTTTCGTTAACCTTCTCGTCAAACATCTGGCTTACATGATCGGGGTTAAGTTCGGTCGACATTTCGGGTCCGCACTCCAGCTGCATCATAGCAATAACACAATAGTTAACAATACCAATGTATTCGCCGGTAATGTCGTCGCCTACCTTTGATACTTTTTTTTCTTCTAAAGTGCGGATGCGCTGGGCTTTGATAAAAATCTGGTCGGTGATGGATTGCGGACGGAGGATACGCCATGCGGTGCCGTAATCGCGGGTCTTTTTCATGAAAAGGCCTTTACATATATTAATTACGCCTTCGTATTCTGCTGCTGTGTTAGTCAAAGGTTGATATATTATGGTGTTGTAAAGTTTGAATGTTGCAAGGTTGTAAAGCCTAAGCTTACAAAGTTAATTAACTTTACCACATTAAAACTTTACAACAAGCAACTAACCGTGGCAAAAGATACATTTTTCGGTAAAAAAGTTACACTTAACGCCGGCGGCCGGCTGATTGATCTTTCATCACCAAAAGTGATGGGGATCATCAACATTACCCCCGATTCCTTTTTCGCTGACAGCCGCAAACCCAGCGTTGATGAAGCCTTACAACAGGCGCAAAAAATGCTGACCGATGGTGCAACATTTTTGGATATCGGCGCTTACTCATCACGCCCGGGCGCAGTTGATATTTCAGCACAGGAAGAAACTGACAGGTTATTACCTATTGTTGAGGCTATTGCTTTGGCATTCCCGGAAGCCATTATGTCGATAGATACTTTTCGCGCCGGTGTTGTTGAAGCTGCCGTTAAAGGCGGTGCCCATATCATCAATGATATTTCGGGCGGTATGCTTGATGCTGATATGTTTACCACCGTTGCCCGGTTACAGGTGCCATATATTTTGATGCACATGAAAGGTACACCCCAAACCATGAACCAACTGGCAGAGTACGACGATGTTTTCAGCGAGGTGTTTGATTATTTTGTATCAAAATACAGCGAGTTAAAACGGCTTGGCGTACACGATGTGATCCTTGATCCAGGCTTCGGTTTTGCAAAAAAAGCGGAGCATAGTTATGAATTAATGAGCCGAATGAATGAGTTTGATGTGTTTGGATTACCTGTGCTTACCGGCATTTCCCGTAAACGGATGATCTATGGTTTGTTGGAGAATACCGCTGGTGAAGCACTGAACGGAACTACGGTTTTAAATACCATTGCACTTACAAAAGGCGCTGCTATTTTAAGGGTACACGATGTGAAAGAAGCGGTAGAGGCGGTGAAGATTTGGGAGGCTTGTCAATGATATCAGCTCGACAAAACGGTCTTTAGGTTGTTTATAAACCTTATGCCGTTTTCTTCATCAGGCCTTTCATTAAAGCTGCAAAAAAGAGTGCAAATATCAAAAGCCCGGATGATGCCATAACAATACGAAGTGTGTTATAGGTTTCAATGCCCTTGTTCAGCCCGGTAATACCCATTATAATTAATGGAATAAACAAAAGTGAAGACGAAATCAATACCGCTGGTTTATTTTTCATTGCTTTTTATTTATGCTGCAATATAATAAATAAGGCCGGTAATAATACTGAGCTTAAGCTTTAATTTTTCTTGATTCTTATAATCCTGATTCTAATTCCCTACCAGCTCCATCATCTTCAAAATAGCATCAACATACTCCCGGTCATTAGCCAAACGCGGTACCTTATGCTGACCGCCCAGCTTTCCTTTTTCCCTCATCCAGTTAAAGAATGTACCATCAGGAGCGCGGCGTACTATAGGCCGACGCAAAGCAAGGTCTTTAAAACGCTTGGCATCATAGTCGGAATTAATGCGGCGCAGGGTTTCATCAAGCAGGTCAACAAAACGTTCAAATTCGGCAGGCTTCTTTTCAAACTCAATGATCCATTCGTGGGCGCCGCATTCATCGCCGTTAAAATAAACAGGGGCAGCGGTGTATTCCCTGATAATGGCGCCGGTTTGTGTGCAGGCTTCTTCCAAGGCACGTTCGGCGTTGTCAATGATCACTTCCTCGCCAAAGGCATTGATAAAATGTTTTGTGCGACCGGTGATCTGGATCCTGAAAGGTGAAAGTGATGAAAACTTAATAGTATCCCCTATCATGTAGCGCCATAGGCCGGCATTGGTTGATATGATGAGCGCGTAATTTTTATTCAGTTCTACCTCATCAAGGGTGAGCGTTTCAGGGTTTTCATCGTGCAGGTTTTCGAGTGGTAAAAACTCGTAAAAAATGCCATAATCAAGCATCAGCAGCATATCCCCCGCCTCTTTGGTATCCTGGATGCCGAAGAACCCTTCGGATGCATTGTAATTTTCGAGGTAATACATTTCCTCGTTCGGGATCAGCTTTTTAAACTGTTCACGATAGGGCGTAAAATTCACTGCACCATGAAAATACATCTCCAGGTTGGGCCATACTTCAAGCAGGTTATTTTTGCCCGTGATTTCAAGGATGCGTTTAAATAGTACCAGGTTCCAGGTGGGCACACCGCTGATACTGGTAACATTCACATCTTTGGTAGCATGGGCTATCTTCTCAATCTTTTCCTCAAAGTTTTCGAGCAGGGCGATATCCAGATGCGGTGTGCGATGAAACTCGGCCCACATGGGAAGGTTTTTCATAATCACTGCCGAGAGATCGCCAAATGAAGTATCCTGGCTTAGCTGACTGATCTGGTGACTGCCGCCAAGCGTCAATATCTTCCCCGTAAACATCCGGGGGTTGGGTTGATTATTGAAATAAATGGTAAGCAGGTCCTTACCGCCTTTAAAGTGGCATTCTTCCAGGGCCTCTTCACTTACCGGGATAAACTTGCTCCTGTCGCTGGTAGTACCCGACGATTTTGCAAACCAGCGGATCTCTGACGGCCACAATACATTTTTTTCGCCTTTGAGCATCCGCTCAATATAAGGCTTTAGCGTATCGTAATTTTGAATAGGCACCCGCTCCTTAAACTGGCTCAGGTTTTCGATACTTTTATATTGATATTTTTTACCCCACTCCGTATTTTCAGCAACTGATACCAGTTGCTCAAACCATTCTTCCTGCACTTCATTCGGGTATTTCATAAAAAGCTCTATCTGATGGATACGCTTTTTCATGAACCAGGTAAATACGGAGTTAAAGAGGGTCATATGGCTATTATTGAGGGAAAACCTTTCTTTTCAGCACAAAGTTTGCCCCAAGATACACTTTCCTCACCATTTCATTCTCGGCCAATACCTCGGGCACGCCTGATTCTAATATTTTACCTTCAAAAAGCAGGTAAGCACGATCGGTTATCGATAGCGTTTCCTGCACGTTGTGGTCGGTTATCAGGATGCCGATATTGCGGGTACGCAGCTTGGCCACCATCGCCTGGATCTCTTCAACTGCAATCGGGTCAACGCCGGCAAAAGGCTCATCAAGCAGGATAAAGTTTGGCTCGGCGGCAAGGGCACGGGCAATCTCGGTACGGCGGCGTTCACCGCCCGATAGCAGGTCGCCCCGGTTTCTGCGTACCTTGTGCAAACTGAACTCGTCTATCAGTTCTTCCAGCTTATCCTTTTGTTTATCCTTGGGCATGTTGCCCATCTCCAGCACGGCCTTAATATTATCCTCAACCGAGAGCTTCCTGAACACTGATGCTTCCTGCGCCAGGTAACCTATTCCTTTTTGGGCACGGCGGTACATTGGGTCCTGGGTTATATTTGCGTCATCCAGGTGGATGGTGCCTTCGTTAGGTTTTATCAAACCTACAATCATATAAAACGAGGTAGTTTTACCGGCGCCATTAGGTCCAAGCAAACCAACAATCTCACCCTGCGCCACATCAAACGATACATCGTTTACAACGGTACGCTGTTTGTATTTCTTAACTAAATTATCTGCTCTTAGTATCATTATGTCTGAACCATGATTTATGGGATTCATGGATTACCCTGATATTAAATATCTTTTAATCGTCATTGCGAGGTACGAAGCAATCCCAAATTGACAGAGCCACCCGGTATAATTTAAGATTACTTTGTTCCTTATAATGACTTAATTATAATTATTGATTATCAAATATATTTTCCGATCAACTTTATAAATATGGGCGTTACCTGCGGCCCGGGCTTTTCGTTCCAAGTCCTCGCCTTTCCTGCCCTCATTTCCAACGCTGTGGGCTTTCCACTACAATCCCTAACGCGGCCCCCCTCAACATCCCCGGCAAAGCTAAAAACCAATCTCCAATCGCTAACCTCTAACCACTAAATCGTATCCCCTTCACATTCAACTGTATCGTTCTTCTTTCGCGCCAAACGTTTTCTTCTATCGAGTAACACATTTCAAACGGCATGCCCTGTTTTAATTGTTCCAGGTACTGGCCGTGGTTAAAGGCTATGCAATCAAATACTGCCGAATCTTCCTGCATTACGCTCATTTTAATGTGCGAGCCACCCACCAAACCGGCGTTACCACTAACATACACATTTTTACTTATGAAAACCGGCGCCATATTCTCAGGGCCGAAAGGAGCAAACTGATTCAAGATCCTGAAAAATTTGGGTTCTATCTGGCTTAAACGTAATTCGGCGTCAATTTGTATCTGCTGTATTAATTGTTCCGGTTTTATCGTCGAACTTACTACCTCTTCAAACCTTTCAATAAAAGCTTCCAAATTTTCGGGCTCCATTGTCAAACCGGCTGCATACTTATGCCCGCCAAACTGGATCAGCAGATCTTTGCAACCGCAAAGGGCCTCGTACAGGTCATATCCCAAAACAGAACGGGCCGAACCGGCCACATGCCCGTTTGAGCGGGTAAGAACAATAGTTGGGCGATAATATTTTTCGGTAAGGCGCGATGCCACAATGCCGATTACGCCCTTGTGCCAGCTTTCATTGAAAACCACGGTTGATTTACGGGCAACCAGCACCTCATCATTTTCTATCATACCAAGCGCTTCGTCGGTAATGGTAAGGTCATGTCCTTTTCGTTCGGTATTGCGCACGTTGATCATGGCGCTTTTTTCTTTGGCAACGTCTTTATCCGTAGCTATCAGCAATTCAACAGCATGTTTGGCATCATCTATCCTGCCGGCAGCATTTATCCGCGGACCAAGCAAAAATACCACATCCGATATGGTATAGGTCCCCGTGCGGCTAGCTATCTCCATCAAAGCTTTAACACCGATACACGGATCGGTATTTATTTTTTGCAGACCGAAGTGTGCTAACACCCGGTTTTCGCCGGTGATGTGAACAATATCACATGAGATGCTGATCACCACCAGGTCGAGGTAACAGTTCACTTCTTCAACAGGGATATCGTTCTTTTCGGCATAGGCCTGGATCAGCTTAAAGCCAATACCGCAGCCCGATAATTCTTTATAAGGGTACTCGCAATCCTCACGTTTGGGGTCAAGTACTGCTACCGCGGCCGGGATTGAAGCTCCTGGTAAGTGGTGATCGCAGATAATAAAATCGATGCCTTTTTCATTAGCATAATCAATTTTATCAATTGATTTAATGCCACAGTCAAGCGCTATGATCAGGGTAATACCGTGCTCAGCAGCATAGTCAATTCCCTGTGCCGAGATCCCGTAACCTTCCTTATAGCGGTCGGGGATATAATAATCGATGTTAGGATAAAGCTTTTTGAAAAAGCTGTAGGTTAGCGCGACAGCTGTGGTGCCATCTACATCATAATCACCGTAGATCATGATCTTTTCGCCCGCGGCAAAGGCTTGCTCAATGCGGAGAATAGCCTTTTCCATATCCTTCATCAGGAATGGGTCGTGCAGGTGCCGGTGATCGGGCCTGAAAAAATAACGGGCATCTTCAAAGGTAGTGATACCGCGCTGCACAAGCATGGAGCTTAAAACGGTATCGATGTTGAGTTCGGCGGCTAATTTTATTACATCATCATGGTTTGTATTATCCTTTAGCGCCCAACGTTTATTCATATCTTTGCAGCTTGAAACAGTAAATATACTTATGCTCTGTTAAAGAGCCAAAGGTACATTCAAAATCTGATACTACGTTTACTATGGAATTTTTTGCTTTAGGTGAGGGTTCGTATTCGGTTGATGCAACCAAGAAATTTATCCCCTTCAACCCGGAAATGGATAACCCAAAGGATCGTCCGGCTTCATTGTTCATCCACGTTAACCCTTTCCTCATCAAAACAAGAACCGACCTGATAGTATTGGATACCGGGCTTGGTTTTAAAGATACCCGCGATGAACTGATGTTGCATCAAAACATCCGCAACGCAGGTTTTGATCCGGATGATGTTACGTTGGTGATGATGTCGCACTTACATTATGACCATTCGGGCGGTTTGGTAGTGGAGCGCAATGGTAAGTTAGTACCGAGCTTTCCGCAGGCCGAGCATGTGATCAATAAACAGGAATGGGAATTTGGGATCAGCGGCAAAGGCTCATCATACCATGTCGAAATATTTGAAGCTTTGCAGGCAAGCGCCAGGATCACTTTTATTGAAGGCAATGGCGAGTTTAAACCCGGTATCAGGTATGAGCACTCGGGCGGTCACTGCCCCGCACACCAGGTATTTTGGTTTGATATGGAAGGCGAAAAAGTATTTTTTGGCGGCGACGAGCTTCCCGAGCCTGAGCAGTTACTAAGAAAGTTCATAGCCAAGTACGACATGGATGGCCGCAAGGCTATGATGCTGCGTGAAGAATACGGAAAAAAGGCCGCCGCCGAAGGCTGGAAATGCCTGTTTTACCATTCCAAATCATTTGCTATCGGAACGGTTGAAACAGAAGGCGACCACTTTAAAGTTAAACCGGTTTAGCTTTCTGTAGCTACCTCAAAAAGTTCCTTTATTTTTTCAACGTTAAGCGGCTTGGAGATAAAATCCTTCACCAGGGGGTATGAACGCGCTTTGTTGATATCGTTGCTGAAAACGGATGATGAAATGATATAGATTTTGCTTTTACCCAGGGGATCAAGATTGAGGCGCTTATACTCATCCAAAAATTCCCAGCCATTCATAATGGGCATATTAATATCAAGTAAAATATAATCGGGCAGTTTATTAGGGTCTTTACGCTGAATATCTGAAAGCTGCTCTATAGCATATTTCCCGTTCAGGCAAGCCATAATTTCTGTGTTCAGTAAAGCTTTCTTTATCAGTTTTATGGAGATGAAGTTGTTTATCTCGTCATCATCAACCAGTAATACACTAATGGCTTTATTGTTAATGTTCATATCTATAATTTAAGCACTCCCTCTTTATACGAGGCCACGATTTAAAAAGTTATATTCCTTATAGTTGTAAATCCTAAAAATGTGGATCTCGCAAAATTCATTTAAATAACCCATTTATGGGGCATTTTATTTTAGTCAGGAAATTAAATAAAGTATAAAAATTGGGAAACCTAAGGTAAAAAACTAACCGTAGATACTATGATTTAAAAAGTATAATCATGTTCAACCCGGCAAATGCGCACCTTATAATTCAGGTACCATTTATCGCGTCCCTGCTGCTGGGCAAACAAGTGCCTTGCATTAGCTTTCCAATTCTTAATGGCATCCACCGACTCCCAATAAGACACCGTAATTCCGACATTGTTACGCGCCGACTCAACACCCAGGAAACCTTCCTGCTGCCGGGCCAGTTCAACCATTTCAACAGCCATATCGCCGTAGCCTTCGTCAATATTGGTGCGTACAGAAGTAAATATCACTGCGTAGTAGGGAGGTTGTGGGGTTTGGGCAATCATGCTTTAGATTCTTAAATGTGCAGATTTCAGATGTGCAAATGAATAAAAAATGTGCAGACAATTCATCATCATCTGCACATTTGCACATTTATAATTTGCACATCTTTTAAATGTACAGATTTCAGATGTGCAAATGAATACAAAATATACAGATGATAGATGTGCAAAATAAAAAATGTGCAGATAAACATCGTTCACCTGCACATTTGCACATCTATAATCTGCACATTTTATCGCTTATTCAATCACGCTTTCTTCAAATTCATACTCTTCAAGCGGAGGGCATGAACAGATCAGCGTTCTGTCGCCATAGGTATCATTAACCCGGCCTACCGAAGGCCAGAATTTATTGGCAGCTACGTAAGGCAGCGGGAATGCAGCTTTTTGACGGCTATATGGGTGCTCCCATTCGTTGCCGGTTATTACAGCTACGGTATGAGGTGCATTTTTTAACGGGTTGTTTGTTTTATCAGATAAGCCATCAACCACATCAGCAATTTCATGACGGATAGAGATCATGGCATCGCAAAAGCGGTCAAGCTCGTGCTTTGGTTCTGATTCAGTTGGCTCAACCATTACCGTACCCGCTACCGGGAACGAAACTGTTGGCGCGTGGAAACCGTAATCCATTAAGCGTTTGGCAATATCTGTAACCTCGATGCCTGCTGATTTAAATGAGCGGCAATCCAGTATCATTTCGTGTGCACAGCGGTTGTTGGCACCAGTGTACAATACCGGGTAATGTTCCTGCAGCCTTGCTTTAATGTAGTTGGCATTCAGGATAGCGTAACGGGTGGCGTTAGTTAAGCCTTCGGCGCCCATCATAGCAATATAAGCATGTGATATGATCAGGATTGAAGCCGAGCCCCATGGCGCTGCAGAAACGGCATGGATTGATTTACCCCTGTCGATATCAACTACAGCATGGCCTGGCAAATAAGGCACCAGGTGCTTTGCAACACCAATAGGGCCCATGCCAGGACCGCCGCCACCGTGAGGGATACAGAATGTTTTATGCAGGTTAAGGTGACAAACGTCGGCACCGATATTGGCCGGACTGGTTAAACCAACCTGGGCATTCATGTTAGCGCCGTCCATATAAACCTGGCCGCCATTTTCATGAATGATCTCGCAAATTTCGATGATGCTTTCTTCAAATACTCCGTGGGTTGATGGGTAAGTAACCATCAAACATGAAAGTTCATTTTTATATTGCTCAGCTTTGGCGCGCATATCGGCAACATCAATGTTACCGTTATCGTCGCATTTAACCACCACTATCTTCATACCGGCCATAGCTGCCGATGCAGGGTTTGTACCGTGTGCTGATGATGGGATTAAAGCAATGTTGCGGTGGGTATCACCCCTGTCATGATGATAGGCACGGATCACCATTAAACCAGCATATTCGCCTTGAGCGCCGGCATTTGGCTGCAGGCTCATCGCTGCAAAACCGGTGATCTCGCTCAACCAGTTGTTGATCTCATCAAACAGCTGCATATAACCGCCAACCTGATCGGTTGGTGCAAAAGGGTGAATTTTGCTAAACTCGGCCCAAGTAACAGGCACCATTTCGGTAGTAGCATTCAGTTTCATAGTACATGAACCTAAAGCTATCATCGAGTGACATAAAGAAAGATCTTTTGCCTCTAATGATTTGATATAACGCAGCATTTCATGTTCAGACCGGTGGGTATTGAACAAACTGTGGGTTAAGTAAGCCGAAGTACGCTGAAGCTCTGTTGGAATAACCGTTTCAAGGCTTGCATTGATGCCGTCAAAATCAACATCGTTAAGCGTTTTGCCTTTTACTTTGGCGAAGAACCTTACCATGGTTTTGATATCCTCAACCGAAGTTGTTTCGTCAATTGCAATGGTAACTATCGAACCTTCATAGTTCAGGTTCATTTCGTTATTTAAAGCCTCAGAATGAATAGGGCCAGCAAGATGGCCTACATCAAACTTAACGGTATCAAAATAAGCTTCATTTAACTGCTCATAGCCAAGCTGTCCTAAGGTTTTGGCTGCTAACACTGCTAAACCATGAATCCTTTCGGCAATAAGTTTGATGCCATCGGGACCATGGTACACGGCGTACATACCGGCCATAATGGCTAATAGTGCCTGTGCAGTACAGATATTTGAAGTTGCCTTATCGCGGCGGATGTGCTGCTCGCGGGTTTGCAGCGCCATACGCAGGGCATAGTTATTGGCGCTATCGATAGTAACACCGATAATGCGGCCCGGGAGTGAACGTTTATACTCTTCTTTAGTTGCAAAGAAAGCGGCATGCGGGCCACCAAAACCCATCGGCACACCAAAACGCTGCGATGAACCAACAACGATGTCGGCACCCCATTCGCCCGGAGGCGTTAACAGGGCAAGGCTCATGATATCGGCAACAACAGTAAGTTTAATGCCTTTTTGATGCCCTTCTGCAGCAAAATCAGCATAGTTATAAACTGCACCATTACCGGCGGGGTATTGTACTATGGCGCCAAACATATCGTCGGTTAATTCAACGGTACGGTGGTCGCCTATTCTTAACTCAATGCCATAAGGCTCTGAGCGGGTTTTTAAAATATCAATGGTTTGCGGAAACAATTCTTCCGAAACAAAGAAAACATTGGCACTGTTGTTTTTGCGAAGGCTGTACTGCATAAACATAGCTTCGGCAGCAGCCGTACCTTCGTCAAGCAATGAAGCATTGGCAATTTCCATACCGGTAAGGTCAATAACCATGGTCTGGAAATTTAACAAAGCCTGCAGGCGGCCCTGCGCAATTTCGGCCTGGTACGGGGTGTACTGTGTATACCAGCCGGGGTTTTCAAGAATATTACGCTGAATAACGCCCGGTACAATTACATCATAGTAACCTTTGCCGATAAATGACTTGAAAACTTTGTTTTTTGAAGCAGTTTGCCTTAAAGTGTTCAGGTAATCGAACTCGCTTTTTGCTGCAGGCAGGTTAAGCGGTTTGGTAAGCCTGATCTTTTGCGGTATTGTTTGCCCTATTAATTCATCAAGTGAATTTACACCGATGGTTTTTAACATTTTGGCCGTGTCGGCCGCACTTGGAGCAATGTGCCTCGACTGAAACTGCTCCTGATAGGTTGTACTCAACTTCATGAATTAATCGTCCCTCTTAAATTTACCGCAAAGGTACGGTTTTACAATATGAGTAACAATTAGGTAATATGATATTGACAGTACATTTACAGTAAAAAAATGCATTATCCATTGGGTTTATATACTCCTTATTTTAAATCCCCGTAAAAATCGTAACTTACTGGCGGGCAACACCTCCCAACATATAAACCAATTAATTTATAAACTAACATTCAGATTAAGGCGGCGTCATGAAACACAGGTTGTTTCTGTTTATATTTTTTTTGCTGGCCAGTGTGCGTGCATGGTCATCGGTATTTACCGTTACCAGTAATGCCGATGCCGGGCCGGGTACCTTGCGCGATGCCCTTACTAAAGCCGCGGCCAACGGAACCGTTCAGCAGGATGTTATTAATTTTAATCTGCCCAGTCAGGCCCCTATAACGTTGTTTACCCAATTACCCGAGGTTACCTCAAACCTAATTATTGACGGAAGCACACAACCGGGGCAAAAACTTGGTAAAAGCGACGCCAGGGTTTATATAATACCTGATGTAAGTTATACTTTCCCGGGCACCAAAGCAGGCGCATTGATCATGACCGAAGTTACCGATGTTGAAATTTATGGCCTGTGTATAAAAGGGTACAATGGCACACTGACAAATTTTAACGGGAACCTTCTTTTTACTGCTATATCAGCTTATGATTGCACCAATATCACCATAGGCGCACCAGGTAAAGGAAACGTTTTCAGCGATAATATCTATGGCGTTTATTGCGGTACCAACTCATTAACCGATTCAAAAAACAACGATAACATAGTTATCAAATCAAACTTTATTGGTTACGATGAATCTGGAACAAATGTTTTTGAATTAGGCTATGCGCTTGATATCACTGCTGATAATTCAATAGTAGGAGGCAACGCATCACAAGACAGAAACTATTTAGCCACAGCTGTGGCCCTGAACGGGATTGATAATAAATTTATCAATAATTCGCTTTCGCTTGATGTAAACGGACAGTACAACCGCGGTGGCGGCTCAATCCTTTTACGGTTCCAGGGAAGCAACGCACAGATAACCGACAATGATTTTTGCGCTACAACATTTCAGTTTGTATCGGTAAACGGGTTCTCGTTTGTACGCAATAAACAAAGCAGCATACCAAGCAGTATACAAGGTAATTCGGGCATGTCGTTATTTAAATGCAGCAATGCATTTATAGGCGATGATAATGATAATGATATCAATATTTTCAGCAATGATGGCGGCGCGTTCTATTCGGTCGAATCAACCAATATCACTATAGCTAAAAACAGTATCTCCTGTAATACAATACCTTATCTCATATCACAGGGCACGGATATCCCCAATATTAATGTACTTGTAAATAATGCCACCGAATTTTCAGGAACAGCATCGCCCGGGGCCGCTGTTTACATTTATAATGATAATACCGATTGCTCCGTTTGCAACCCGGTACAATACCTGGCTACAGTTACTGCCGATGCCGGGGGGAACTGGAAACTTAACGGCGATCTTCACAATAAAAAGCTGGTGGCAAATGCCACGCTTAATAATAGTTCGTCTGAATATACCCAGCCCTTCATTTCATCAGCAGCAGCCGATTACGTTAAGGTTAATCCAACTTGTTTTAAAAATAACGGATCAATTACCCTGCAAAATTTAAAGAATGTTATCGGGGTAGACTGGTATAACGATCAGAACCAATTGGTACAGTCGGGAGGCCCTAAGCTGGTAAATGCCAGTGCCGGCACCTATTATGCCAAATGTTATAACGGCAATTGTTTTGCTCAATCTATCCCGGTAACTTTAACAAGCTCAAATCCAGGTATAGATGATTCAGGGCTTCAAAAAGTCAATGCCTCCTGTGATGCGGCCAACGGCAGCATCAGTAACTTAAAACTAATAAATACCAATGATGCCACGCCGCCATTAAAATGGACAAATGAAGCCGGGGATAATGTAGGCAGCACGCTGGATATTGACAATCTTCCCGGCGGTACCTATACCCTCACCGTCGACCCGGAAGGCTGTGCTATACCGTATCACGTTACCCTTCTTAACCAGGAGCTTGTACTCGATCCGCCATCGGTGAGCAGTTTCCAGTTATGCGGCCCCGGCGAAGCCATAATACCGGTAAATGCCCCTGTAGCAACATCTACCTACAGGCTTTATGCTAATGAAACCGATGCCACACCGCTCGATGAGGAAGCTAATGGCAAATTTAAAGTGAACGTTACTGCAAACCGGAGTTATTACATAAGCCAGTTTAATAACGCGTGCGAAAGCACCCGTACAAAAGTTGACATAAGCGTAGGCCTTTCAAACCTGAGCATAGCCAATGTAATAACCCCTAATGCCGATGGTGAAAATGATTACTGGCAAATACCTGGCATTGAAAATTACCCGGCTGCAACAATTAAAATATTTAACCGTTACGGGCAAAATGTATTTGATTCAAAAGGATATGCCCATCCTTTCAACGGCACGCAAAACGGCCGTAAACTACCATGCGGCACCTACTATTACATTGTTAACCTTAATAGCAGCTGCGGGATCCGGTCGGGAAATTTAACTATTATCAGGTAAAGCCAGTTGCCTCAGGTACATCTGGATGGTATTTTCCAAACCGTAATATAAGGCGTCGCTTACCAGGGCATGACCAATACTTACTTCAAGCAGGCCGGGTATGTTTTCGGCAAAATATTTCAGGTTATGCAAATCAAGGTCGTGCCCTGCATTGATGCCAAGGCCAACACTTTGAGCTACTTTTGCAGCCTCAACATAAGGAGCAATAGCAAGTTCTTTTCCCTGGTGATAATGGGTGGCGTACCCTTCAGTATAAAGCTCAATACGGTCGGTGCCTGTTTTAGCAGCGCCTTCAACCATTTCTGGCAGGGGATCAACAAAAATAGATACCCGGATACCGGCTTCTTTAAATACCGCTATCATATCTTTTAAATAATGATAGTTGGTGATGGTATCCCAGCCGTGGTTTGAGGTGATCTGCCCTAATACATCGGGTACCAGGGTAACCTGCTCAGGCTTATTGGCCAGCACCAGGTCGATAAATTTTTGTTCCTGGCAATTGCCTTCGATATTAAACTCGGTGGTAACAATTTTTTTGAGCTCAAATACATCGTTATAACGGATATGGCGTTCATCGGGCCGCGGATGCACAGTTATCCCCTGCGCACCAAAACGTTCACAATCTTTTGCAACCTGGATCAGATCAGGATTATTACCACCACGCGAATTACGAAGCGTGGCTATTTTGTTGATATTGACAGATAGACGGGTCATACTTCAAAGTTATACATCATTTAGATAAATTGCCCGATATATTTAACTTTAAACCATGAAGCCTAAACAATTTGTTATCGAGCTGGCTATACTAATAGCCCTGTATTTATTCATAGTTATCGGTATACGTTTTTTATTGGGTATCTTTTTTGGGAATATAAGTTTAGATATTTCACCACATGACACCTATTTCTCACTTCCTTTCAGCTGGATAAATTTTACGTTATTTCCCTTTATACTACTTACAGTTGTTGTTTATTTGATTCGGGCAATAATTAACCGCTTTAAAAAGCCTATTTTAAATATCATACTGATAATAAGCAATCTATTTTTAATAATTTTAACTCTTGAGATTTACAAAATAGTTTTGTTTTTTGAACAGGAAGCAATTCCCGCAGGCAACGGATGGACAATTTATCCTCCCCTTTCTGCACTTCCTAAACAACAGCCAATTTCCCTGTTATCAGAACGTCCGCATTTTGATCATTATGTAATAACTTTTATCATCATTTTTATGTTAATATTGGTTGTAAGCAGTATCCTTACGGGCAAAAACTGGAGAACTAAAACTAATGAACCAACAGCTCAATAAAATAATATTATCCCTTTTTCTGGCAGCAGGTATTTACACAGATGCGTTTTCGCAAACCATCTACCGCAAAATCGAAAACTACAAAGTTTACTATGGTTGGGCGCATAACTATCCGCAGGATTGGATGATCCTGCGTCGTTTTGATAATGAAGGGCGCAATTACCTGCTGATGGTAAACCCGCAAACGCTCGAAACCAAGATAAACGAAAGCAGTTTTTACCAGGTAAAACCCATGACCATGGAGCAGGCCCGTGATTTTTTTAAAAGCACACCCTATAAAAAAGCACTCGACAAAGCCGAAAAACAATCCATAAGTATCCAGGATGCAGGCATTGAAAGCGGCATCCCCAAACAAACCGGCATCAGCCTCACTGCCGATCTATGCCCATCGCACCGCCCGCTGGATAAACGCATTTTCACTGATATTTTTACTGAATTTAAAAAGGTAGAGCGCCCGGTGCCGATAGCACTTTCTGTAACCGGTATTTGGATGCGCCAGCACCCGCAGGACCTGGCCTGGCTAAAACAAATGCAGGCCAACCGCGAGATCTATATTACCTGGATTAATCATTCCTTCAATCACCGGGTAAGCCTGAAAGCTCCGCTTAAAGAAAATTTTTTACTTGAACCAGGCACCGATATCAATTATGAAGTACTGGAAACGGAGAAGGCTATGCTGCGTAATGGGCTGTTACCCTCTGTATTTTTCAGGTTCCCCGGCCTCGTGTCCGATCAGCAGTTGGTATACCAGATCACCAACTTTGGCCTTATCCCGGTGGGTACTGATGCCTGGCTGGCTAAAGGTCAGCAGCCTCAAAACGGGAGTATTGTACTTATTCACGGTAATGGCAACGAACCTGTTGGAGTCAATGATTTTATAAAACTGTTACAATCAAAAACACGGTCAATTGCCGGTAAACAATGGTTGCTGTATGATTTACGCGAAAGTGTGGATGAAGAGTTTAGCGAAGCGCCGTAAGGTTTAGTTAGCAGTAGGCAGTGGCAGTTAGCAGTAGACATGCAGACTTACGAAGTTTTAAAAACTCCGTAAGTCTTTCTAAGCAACAAATTAAAGCCCCTTTCTGGCGCAAGTCTTGTTTGGTTGGCATGCGGGCGGATGACTTGTTGCCTTTAGGACAAGGCAGGCAAAATAAAAGCCCCATAGCACTCGCTGCATGGGGCTTTAAACCTAAACCTTATCACAAATCCGGGTTTGGACACCCGTTATTGAATTGTAAATTTAATATGATTTTTAATATTTGTATCGCGTTTGTTACAATTTAATTCTTTTGTATCGGATAGTATTCCTTGATATTAATTTCTCAGTTTTTCATATTATTTACGAAAAAATTCACAATTGAAACCCAATTCACATATAAACCCCGTTGCATGTTAAAACAAGATTACTTAAGTGTAAACAATGTTTTAAGTCAAGGTACCTTAAAAACACAGGAATTCTTTTGCACGAATCTTGTAAGGCTGGTATGTAGCGGATAATTTGTACTGTAGAAGTCGGAGAAATCGCATTTGCAGTTTAGAATGTTTTATGGTTTAGTCTGATCTTTTACAGCAGTTCTGATTGCAGTAACAATCGCAACAATAAATAACAATGTAAGGTAGATGCATGTAATGGCAACATCCCAAAACAGGAAGGATCCCTGCTTCGCCGGCGCTATAAAACTTAATAACAGTTCCCCATACAATCACGTTTGTGTGCCTGGCCTTCGGGAGGATGACTTGTGCTTTTCGAGTTGGGTTACTGAAAATAATTAAAATACTATAAAGAAAGCTGTTTTTTGCGAAAGTCTTGTGTGGCTGGCCTGTGAGAGGATGACTTGTGCCTTTCGAAATACATTCAGCATTTAAAGCATAGAAAGCACAAGTCCTCCACCTATTTTGGCGCAAGTCTTGTGTGGCTGGCCTGTGAGGGGATGACTTGTGCCTTTCGAAATACATTCATTTAAAGCTTAGAAAGCACAAGTCTCCCACCCCTATTTCCGTCCCTCAAGACTTGCGCTATAAAAGGCTCCTCATTAAATAAAAGAAATAAAGCACGAGCCATCGCTATTCCTACCCTCAAGACTTGCGCTATCGACAGGAACAAAACAAAAAAGGCACGGTTTAAAAAACCATGCCTTTCATATTTTCAAAACAAAAACCTTTCAGCTTTCGCCTTTAACCTTTTACCTAAAAGATTAGTACCTGTAATACTCCGGTTTAAACGGACCTTCAACAGTTACACCGATGTATTCGGCCTGATCCTGGTCAAGTACTTCCAGTTCAACACCAATTTTAGCAAGGTGCAGACGGGCTACTTTTTCATCAAGATGTTTTGGCAGGGTGTAAACTTTGTTTTCGTAAGCACCGCCGTTTGTCCAAAGCTCAAGTTGAGCTAAAGTTTGGTTGGTGAACGAATTACTCATTACAAAGCTTGGGTGACCGGTGGCGCAACCTAAGTTAACCAAACGACCTTCAGCCAATACGATAACATCGCTGCCATCAATAGTATATTTGTCAACCTGTGGTTTGATTTCGATTTTGGTATTGCCGTATGCACTGTTTAACCAGGCCATGTCAATCTCGTTATCAAAGTGACCGATGTTACAAACGATAGCTTTATCTTTCAAAGCACGGAAGTGCTCTTCGCGAACGATGTTTTTGTTACCTGTTGCTGTAACAACGATATCAGCTTCTTTAATAGCAGTACCTAATTTTTTAACTTCAAAACCTTCCATTGCTGCCTGTAAAGCACAGATCGGGTCAATTTCAGTAACGATAACACGTACGCCGGAGTTGCGTAATGAATCGGCCGAACCTTTACCTACGTCGCCGTAACCGCAAACAACAGCTACTTTACCGGCCATCATTACGTCGGTAGCACGACGGATAGCATCAACCAGTGATTCGCGGCAACCGTATTTGTTATCAAATTTCGATTTGGTAACCGAGTCGTTAACGTTAATGGCAGGCATTGGCAGGGTACCTGCTTTCATGCGCTCATATAAACGGTGTACACCGGTAGTAGTTTCTTCTGATAAACCTTTAATTGCGGCAATAAGTTCAGGGAACCTGTCTAACACCATATTGGTTAAATCACCACCATCGTCAAGGATCATGTTAAGCGGCTGGCGCTCTTCGCCAAAAAATAAAGTTTGTTCAATGCACCAGTCAAACTCTTCGGCGTTCATACCTTTCCAGGCATAAACAGAAATACCTGCAGCAGCAATAGCAGCAGCAGCATGATCCTGCGTTGAGAATATATTACATGACGACCAGGTAACTTCCGCGCCAAGTGCAATCAGGGTTTCAATTAAAACAGCGGTTTGGATGGTCATGTGCAAGCAACCGGCAATCCTTGCGCCTTTAAGCGGCTGGCTTGGGCCATACTCTTTACGTAAAGCCATTAAGCCTGGCATCTCAGCCTCAGCCAGTTCAATTTCCTTGCGACCCCACTCTGCCAGCGACAGATCTTTTACTTTGTATTTAACGAATGCAGTTTCTACTGATGACATATCGATTTTTATTTTTGAGAGTGCAAAGTTAACTTATATCCTTGTGAAAATGAAATGTTTGGTTTGGGTGTTTGATGACGTTCGATAAATGAACTTGCAACTTAAAAGCTAAATAGATATTAATTTTCTAAGTCCTTTAATATCCGTTCTAACAACAATGGATCTATCCTAAAGTTTGTTGACTTAATCAACTCAAAATATGGCCTGAGCGATGGGATTTTATTTTGTTGCTTAGCCGCAATCAAAACACCTAAGGTACCGGTAAATTTTATATTAAGCTGGCTGGCGAGTCGCCGACCTTTAAAATCATCTACAATAAGTAAAGCATCCGGTACTTCCTGTGCTAAAGCTATAGCGCTTGCTTCGCCCATGTCAACCTGCAAGCTGTAGATGGTTATTAGTTGGGTATTTCTTACAGGCATTACTTGTACCCATTCGGGTAAAGGCTTTTTGAACTCAGCCGCAACCTCTGCCGTGGTTATGATGTGGTTATAAACAGATTGAAGAATATGCAGTGCCTGAATATTATCTAACAAAATCAAACAACTGGTATCTGTAATAACAACGTATTCAACCATTGATCCGGGCTACATCGGCCAATATATCATCGTAGCTATACTGTATATAGTTAACATTCAGTTCAGCCAATACCGCCGGAAAATCAACCTTGTCTATTCCACACATTTCGGCAGCCTGCCCTAACGATAATTTACCTGCTTCATATAACTTGGCAGCAAGAAAACGCACAGTTTCGTCATGCGCTTTTTCAAGCGCATCCGGCACATTTAAAGTCATCGTAGTCATAATATAAAGATACGGATTTCAATATCAAAACAAAAACAAGACTTACGCCTGCAATTGTTTCTGCTTCTCTCCCTGCTGCATGGTCAGGTTGCCGTTATAAACCCCGCCATTCTCCACCACTAAATTTTGTGTTTTGATATCACCTGTAATATGGCCTGTTGCCCTTATTTCAAGCGAAGTGGTAAAAATATCACCGCTTACAGTGCCGTAAACAACAATTTCTTTGGTGTTGATGTTCCCTTTAACCTGTCCCTTTTCGCCCAGGATCAGGCCTTCATCAATAATTACATCGCCGTTAACCAGGCCATCAATACGTGCAAATGCCGGGGCTTTTAAATTACCCTCCAATACACTTCCTTCACTGATGAGGGTTGAGATTGCCTGCAGGTCGAGCGCAACCTTATCTTTTTTAGAAAAAATAGCCATATTGTTAAAGTCTTAAGTTCAAAATCGTAAGTCCTAAGTCAAATACTATTAATCTCAAAGCCACGGGTCATCCATCACAAACTACTGACTTGTGACTTTAGACTCCTGACTTAAAACTTATTTATTCAGGGTTAAAAAATTTACCGGGTTAATTGGTCTGCCATTTTTACGTACTTCATAGTGCAGGTGTGTACCTGTTGAATGGCCGGTTGAGCCAACCTTGCCTATGTTATCGCCAACCGTAACCTGCTGACCAACCTTTACTTCAATTTTTGACAGGTGACCGTACAGGGTTTCCAGATCATTAATATGTTTTATCCTGATACAGTTACCATAACCACCTGCCCATCCCGCAAAAACAACTTTGCCGCTGGCAGTACATTTTACTTCATCACCACGGTTTCCTTTAAAATCAATACCGGGATGAAATTCGGCATGTTCCGAATTAAAAGGATCGCTCCGGTAACCAAAAAACGAGGTAAATGAGCTGATCCGCGGGTAGCCCATCGGGGTAAATGCAATGGTGCTTGTTAAATGTTTAAGATAGTCGTCGTACAGGCTGTAAGCTTCGGTATCGGGCAGCTTTACCCCTTCTTTATTGCTATCGCCACCGGTACCCTTTATGGTGAAACCCTTAAGGCCCCGCCTTCTTAAATACTCGTTTATAGTTTTAAGTTTTACCTCGATAGACTGGATATATGATTGCGCCGTAACCTGTGTATTTACCGGCGTTTTAATTACCGGCACGGTGCCTTTAAGCTTAGCTATTTGCGCCTGTAACTGCAGGTTTTCGGCTTCCTGTGCAGCGCTTTTATGGTGCAGATAAAACACCAGGCCGCCAAGTACTGCAACAACTGTTGCTATACTCCATGCATAGTGCTTAAGCCTGTTAAGGTGCTTGGTTTTTATTTGTAGTGATTTTGTATGCTGCTGGTTTTTGTTGATGATAACAACGGTACTGATATCAGATGTTTTAGATTTCATCAAGTTTAAATAAGTTAGGGTACGCAAGTTATAAATTACCGATAATAAAACAATATTAAATGTATGTAAACAGGTTATCAATAGAATAGCGTTATACGGCATTCGTCAACCAATTGTTATTATTAAGTTTTTATAAACGTAAACCAAGTATCATTTCTTATTTTTGTAATACTGATTTTATTGTAAAGCAAAAAAGAGATGATGTATCCGGAATATTTAGTGACCCCCATGCGGGAAGACCTGACCAAAGTTGGTTTTGAAGAATTGAAAGATGCTGATGCTGTTAAAAACGCTATTGAAGGCGAAGGTACAGTATTTGTAATGGTTAATTCGGTATGCGGTTGTGCTGCAGCTAATGCACGCCCGGCTGCTAAAATTGCTGCTGCTAACGGCAAACATCCCGATAAACTGGTAACCGTGTTTGCCGGTATGGAAAAAGATGCGGTTGACACTGCACGTAACTATATGCTGCCTTATCCACCGTCATCACCAGCTATGGCCCTATTTAAAGATGGCAAACTGGTACACATGATTGAGCGTTACCAGATTGAAGGCCGTCCGGCGCAAATGATTGCCGATAACCTGATCGACGCATTTGAACAATACTGCTAATTGAGCTTAAGGCTGAAAGGCTAAAGCGGAAAGCTAAAAAACAAAAAAGAGCTGAAGGCAAATCCTCCGGCTCTTTTCTTTTATGTATGATAGTACTCTTCCGGAGAGTCTGCTTTAAGCCTTCGGCTTTTAGCTCAAAACGGGGATAAGGCAAAAGCCGAAAGCTCGCCTTTCGGCTTTTGCAGTTTACAACAATCTCATTTCACCTCTATTGTTTAAACTCCTTCTGTATCCCGTATCGTAAAGATAAGCCCAAATGTAAAATACAAAGCGTTACTGGAATGTTATATTTTGTTGCCGCCGGATAAAGTATGATCATGTCATTATAAGTGAAGCGTGGCAATCGCGTACAATACAGAGCGGATTTGCTTCTGTGCGATTGCTTCGTGCCTTGCAATGACATTTTTGATACTCATCTAATCTCCCTACTCCGTTTTCAAGCTTTTTACCGGGTTCATCGTGGCGGCTTTTATGCTTTGATAACTTACCGTAAGCAGCGTGATCACTATGGCGCCTATGGCCGTTAAACCGAAGATCCACCATGACAAATCAGCCTGGTATTTATAATCTTTCAGCCAGCCCTGCATAAAGTAGTAGGCTGTAGGTATCGCCACTAATAACGATATCGACACCAGGATTACAAAATCCTTCGACATTAATTGCCACAGGCTAAATACCGATGCACCTAAAACCTTCCGTACGCCAATTTCCTTGGTACGTTGCTCGGCCATGAACGATGCCATACCAAACAAGCCCATACAACTGATAAAGATAGCCAGCAAGGTGAAGAACCCGGCCAGTTTACCTATCCGTTCCTCGTTAGTGAATTTGCGGGCGTATTCCTCATCGGTAAACTTATATTCGAAAGGGCTTCCGGGAGCGTATCGTTTGTAAACGGTTTCTATCCTGCCCAAGGCATCATGAGCGCTCATTTTGGGATTTAGCCTGATATCAAGCAATCCCGGCGTATCATTATCCAACAAAAATATCGACGCCTTAACCGGCTCATATGGTGATGACATCACCATGTCCTGTATCACACCTATGATCTTGAATTTTTTGCCCCAGTCAATCGTTTCACCAACGGCATGTTTAAAATTCATGAAACGGGCAGCGGTTTCGTTCACAATCATGTTTAACGAATCAGCAGCATTGTTGCGTTCAAAATCACGGCCCTCAATGATCTTCCACTGGGCCACTTTCCCAAACTCCGGACTAATGGTTATGGTACCAAAATCATCCTGCAAACCGGCCGGTTTATCGCGCCAGTTAAGGCCGCTGTTATTTGAATAAACACTCGTAAGCGGGCTGCCCGATTCGGCTATTTCAATAATAGCCCCCGATTTAAGCAAGTCGTTCCTTACTGCTTCAAAATGCTTGTGAATCTCATTTGTACGCATTTCCATCTGCACCAGGCCGGTACGGTCATAGCCTATGGGCCTGTTTTTGGTAAATTGCACCTGCCTGAAAACAATGATGGTACCAATAATCAGCGTAACCGAAACGGTAAACTGTACCACAACCAGCACCTTGCGCGGTATGGCTGCAAAACGCCCCGCCTTAAAAGTACCCTTCAGCACTTTAACCGGCTGAAACGACGACAGGTAAAACGCAGGGTAGCTGCCGGCTATTAAACCGGTAAAGATGCTGAACCCTATACCCAATAACCAGAAAACAACATTTCCCCAAAGCACGTGCATTGTTTTATCGGCCACGGTATTAAACCATGGCAATATCAATTGCACTAACAGCAACGAAACCAAAAAAGCGAACACCGATATCAATACCGACTCGATAAAAAACTGGGTGATGAGCTGGCTCCTTAATGAACCAACAGTTTTGCGGATGCCTACTTCCTTGGCGCGCTTCTCGCTGCGGGCGGTACTCAGGTTCATGAAATTGATGCAGGCCAGCAACAGCACAAAGGTGCCAATGATACCAAACATCCATACAAATTTAATATCCCCACCGGTATTAAAGCCATCTTTAAACTCCGAATACAGGTGCCATTTATCCATGGGATGTAAAAACACTGCGGCTTTAAAACTCACGCCTACATTATCGCCCTGGGCTTTGAGGCCATCAAGCTTTAAATTTTTGATTTCAGCAGTTACCTTATCCACATCTGCCCCTGGTTTTAGCTGGGCAAAGATTTGCCATGAGTTATTGCCCCAGCGGGTACGGGCATTTTTTAACCAGGGCATAGTGGTCATATACAGATCCCAGGGAGCAACAAAGCCCAGGTCCCTAAAATCGCTGTTATGCGGAATATCTTCATACACTCCGGTAACCTTAACATTCCACTCGTTATCAATTTTAACGGTTTTTAACATCGGGTCGGCATCACCAAAAAGTGCTTTAGCCAAGGAGGCCGAAAGCATAATTGACGAAGGGTCCGTCAAACCCGAGCGGGTACCCTTCAGCATTTTTAAGGTAAGCAGGTCGGGCGCTTCGGCCTGCATGTAATTACCTGTTTTGGTAAGCTTTTTATCGCCATAGGCCATGATGTGGGTATCTGTCCAGGTGGAGAGCACCACATATTTAAAGTCACGCTTAAAATCCTCCCGTAGTTTATAACCAAGCGGGATAGGTATAGCGGTTTGAGCGCTCGTAACACCATTAAACATTTGATTTTGCCACACCTGCACAATGCGGTCATGGCTATCAAAATTTTTATTGTATGATAGCTCGTCCCAAATCCAAAGCCCGATCAGCATAGCCACCGCCATCCCCACCGATAGACCAGTAACATTGATAAACGTATGCGCCTTGTTCTTAACAAGGTTTCGCCACGCAATGGTTAAATAATTTTTAAACATGATATTTTGTTCATTGGTTCACTCGTTCATTAGTTCATTGGTGCCTATCGCTATGTTATATGTCTGAACCGGAATTTCAGGAATTAAAGAATTTATGGAATTCCTTAATTTCTAATTCTGTTAATTCCGAAACCTAACCTCTAATCTCCAACCTCTAATCACTTATTCACTCCTCAAATTCTTCACCGGGTTAGCCATAGCCGCCTTTATTGCGTGATAGCTAACTGTTAATAAAGTAATTACCAAAGCACCCAGGCCCGAAGCCGCAAAGATCCACCAGGTAATGGTCGACCGGTATTCATACTTGAGTAGCCAGTTGCTCATGTAGTAATAAGCTGCCGGTATAGCAATAAACAGCGATATGGTAACCAATACTACAAACTCGGTTGAGAGCAGTCGCCACAGGTTGGCCACCGAAGCGCCAAGTACCTTACGCACACCTATTTC
The DNA here is from genome assembly GCF_042434235.1 of Mucilaginibacter angelicae. Taxonomy (NCBI): domain Bacteria; kingdom Pseudomonadati; phylum Bacteroidota; class Sphingobacteriia; order Sphingobacteriales; family Sphingobacteriaceae; genus Mucilaginibacter; species Mucilaginibacter angelicae. The sequence continues at coordinate 635,102 of NZ_JBHLTS010000022.1, forward strand.
CTTAATACGCTGCTCGGCAACAAACGAGGCCAGGCCAAACAGCCCAAGGCATGATATAAATATAGCCAGCACCGCAAATATGGTAGCCAGGTTGCCTATCCGCTGCTCGTCCGAAAACTTGTGTGCATATAAGTCATCATTAAACTTAAAATCAAATGGACTACCGGGGTTGTATTTTTTAAATACCGGTTCAATCTTTTTCAGGGCTTCCTGCATGGACATAGTTGGCTTAACCCGCAGGGTGATGAAGTTAACCCAGCCAGGCAGCATCATAAACACAGTGGCTACGGGCTTGTTGTAGGGCGATTCCATCACCATATCCTTAACTACCCCAATAACGACATGCGGCTGCCCTTGCCACCGCAATACCTTACCTACCGGATTTCTAATGCCGGAAAGTTTTACTGCGGATTCATTGAGGATAAGACCGCCGGTATCAGTAGGAAAACTTCTTGAAAAATCGCGACCCTGGCTTACCTTCCAGCCAACAGTGTGGCCAAAATCATAAGTTACGCCAATGGTGCCAAATGTTGGATCATAACCAGGTGCCTGGCCCTCCCAGGTAAAACCGCTGTTGTTCGACCAGATCTGCGTGGTGGTACTGTTTGATTCGGCCATATCTTCAACCGCGCCTGTCTGGATCAGGTCGCGGCGCATTACTTCATAGTGCCCATAGATTTCGGGCGTATTCATTTCAACAGAGATCAACCCGGCACGTGAATAACCAATAGGCCGGCTTTTAGCATACTGGATTTGCCTGAAAACGATAATAGTACCAATAATGAGCACAATAGAAACCGTAAACTGAACCACTACCAGCACTTTGCGTGGCATCGAAGCAAAACGCCCCACCCTGAAAGTGCCTTTTAAAACCTTTACCGGGTTAAACGACGACAGGTAAAATGCAGGATAGCTGCCTGCTACAATGCCGGTGAACGCGGTAAACCCTAAAGCCATTATCCAAAACCAAATATTGGCGAACGGCAGGGCAATTTCTTTATCGGCAATTTGATTAAAATAAGGCAGTGTTATCAAAATAATGCCTAAGGTAACCACCAAAGCCAGAAAAGCGAACATTACCGACTCGCTCAAAAACTGGTTAATTAATTGCGACCGCATAGAACCGATAGCTTTGCGGATACCTACTTCCTTAGCACGTTTTTCACTGCGGGCAGTGCTCAGGTTCATAAAATTGATGCAGGCCAGCAACAGCACAAATACGCCGATAATACCAAACAACCAAACCATTTCAATACGGCCGCCAACAGATTTACTGTTTTTAAAATCGCTATAAAGGTGCCATTTACTCATCGGAAATACCTGTATGGTTTCGTCATTAATCTTAAAATGTGGTTTGGTAATATTTTTAATTTTGGCTGATACCTTATCAAAATCGGCCTTGTCGGTCATGAGTGTGTAAATGCGGCAACCATGATTATCCCATGCACCCATTTGGGTGCCCCACCAGTTATTCTTGTTATGAAAAGGCAGCATAAACTTTGTTTCATAAAACGAGGTATTATGTGGCAGGTCTTCATATACACCCACAACCTTCAGGTTAGTTTTATTATCAACCTTTACCATTTTGTTGATGGGGTTGGCGGTGCCAAACAGCGAGGTAGCAACAGACTGTGATATAATAAACGATGAGGGGTCGCTGAAATCAGTATAGTTGCCCTTCAGCATTTTTAACGAAAGTATAGCAGGCAGATCGGCTTCGGCCCACATACCGCTTTGCGACAGTTTTTTATCTCCCACAGCAAGGATATGGGCTCCCCACCACGCCAAAGCGGTGTATTTAAAATCCCCGGCATATTTGGTACGGAGCTCGCCGCTCAAAGGCGTCACTGTCGACTCAAACGTTTGTGTTTCGCTATTGGCCGTTTGCGTTACCATAATCTGCCCTACCCGGTTGTAGCTGCTATGATATTTATCGAACGATAGTTCATCCCAGATCCAAAGGCCGATAAGCATGGCCACAGCCATCCCTACCGATAAACCCGCAACGTTAATAAAGGTATGTACCTTGTTTTTAACAATGTTGCGGAACGCGATTTTGATGTAATTCTTTAACATGGTATTTCGTTCAGTTGTTCATTGATAATTTATCAACATGTCATTTCTTTAATTCCGAAATCGAACATCCGGATTCCAAAATCAAGACTACTCGCTTCTCAAACTCTTTATCGGGTTGATCAATGCTGCTTTAATACTTTGAAAACTTACTGTTGCCAAGGCTATCAAAATTATCATCGCTCCGGATAGCGCAAACATCCACCATTGTATCGGCGTGCGATAAGCAAAACCCTGCAACCATTTTGAAGTTGCATACCATGCTATAGGCGATGCAATAAGCAAGGCTATCACTACCAGCACCATAAACTCCGATGATAAAAGCCCGAACAACGAACTCACACTTGCGCCAAGCACCTTGCGGATGCCGATCTCTTTAAACCGTTGCTCGGCCGTGAACATGGCCAGGCCAAGCAAGCCAAGGCATGATATAAAAATGGCTAAAAAGGCAAATGCATCTGATAGTTTACCAATGATCTGCTCATTCTGATACAATTTCTGGTATTCCTCATCCGAAAAGTTATAATTGAACGGAAAGGCCGGATTGAGCTGTTTGCACAGCTTTTCCATGCTGGCCAGCGCTTCGCGGGTTTTACCGGGTTGGGTACGCAACAGGATACTACCGTAGTTTTCGTTTTCGGCACACCTTAATATCAGGGGCTTAATTTCTTCATGCATAGAGTTAAAGTGAAAATCCTTGATGATCCCCACAATTTTACCATGCTTGCCCCAAAAGGTTAATGGCTGCCCAATTGGGTTTTTATATCCTATCCTTTTCAGTGCAGCCTCGTTCATGATATAGCCAACAGAATCCGTAGCGAAATCTTTCGAAAAATCGCGCCCCTGCAGCACTTTAATATTCATTGTTTTAACAAAGTCATACCCTACCGATGCCTGGGTAAACTGGATACTAACATTTGGGTCTTTACCTATCCAATCAACTCCGCCTGTGCCATTTTGAATATTGGTAGGTGTGGTGGTTATGCGGGTAATTGATTGTACACCCGGCATCTTTAATGCCTCCTGTTTAACAATACTGTATTTGGCTGTTAATGTACCTTCAAGCGGGATGTAAACAAGGTTTTCACGGTCGTACCCTAAATTTTTTGATTGGATGAAATTCATCTGTCCCGAAATAACTACGGTTCCGGTTATGAGCACAATCGACAATACAAACTGAAACACTACCAGCCCCTTGCGGAATAAGGTGGTACCTGTATCAAGTTTCAAAGCACCTTTGAGCACTTTTACCGGGTTAAATGACGACAGGAACAAGGCCGGATAACTACCGGAAACAAGACCAGTTATCAAGGTAATACTTACCAGCTTAAGCCAAAAAGCAGCATCATAAAAGGGCAGTTCAATTTGCTTTTGCGTTACCTGGTTAAAAAATGGCAGCAATACCACAAGCAGCACCAGCGAAACCACAACCGAAAGTGTGGTGATCAATAATGATTCGGCAATAAATTGCCCTATCAAAGCCGAGCGCACAGCCCCAACTACTTTGCGTACTCCAATCTCTTTAGCACGCTTAACCGACCGGGCCGTAGTCAGGTTCATAAAATTAATACAGGCAATCAGCAGGATAAATACTGCCACGATACTGAAAATGCGTACATACTCAATACGGCCGCCTACAAATTTCCCGTCTTCAAAATTACCCCGAAGATAAACGTCGCTATAACGGATCATGCCCAGGTCAATGATAAAGTTTGATGTTTTGCGGATAGTACCATTATAGGTATCTAAAAAGTGCGGGATCTTTTTGGCAAATTTTACCGGGTCGGCATCCGGGCGAAGCATAACAACGGCACTTGGCCCCTGGTTACCCCAATCGCGGGCCCAGGTATTTTCATCCAGAAACTGATACCAGTTCATGATAAAATCAAACTTTTGCGAACTATTGTTTGGCATATCCTCATAAACTGCAGTAACCGTGAAGTTTTTGGAGTTTTCGTAACGGATGGTCTTACCAATGGCCGCATCCGCGCTTCCGAAAAACTGGTTAGCCATTTTATGCGAGATGGATAAGCTGGCAGGCGTATTCAGTGCAGTTTTGGCTGAGCCCTGCAGCAGTTTAAAACTAAAGATCTTAAAATAATCTTCGCCTGCCGATGTGCCGCTGATCTTTAGGATCTTGTTGCCCACCTGGAAAGTATCCCATTGGTCGAAACCCATATTTACGCCGTACTGCACTTCGGGCAGGGTCTTTTTCATTTCCTCGGTTGTACGGCCGGGAGTATTATAGTTACCATGCAGTTTATGATCGTAATTCTGTAACTCATAAACCGAGTAAATACGTGATCCGTTTTTAAACCACGAATCCATATCCAGTTCATTTTGTACCCAAAGCATGATCAGCAGGCTGCACACCAAGCCCACCGAAAGCCCTGCCATGTTAATAAACGCATGCGCTTTATTGCGTAGCAAATTACGCCAGGTTACTTTTAAATAGTTTTTTATCATGATGTTAGTTCATTGGTTCACTCGTTCATTAGTTTATTGGTACTTACCACGTGTCATTGCGAGCGATAGCGTGGCAACTTCGTCGCGTTTAGGTGGTCGTGTTGCATGGCGCTTATGCATTGGCTACGAGATTGCCGCATCGCGCCCTCGCACTATCCAGCCCGCTCCTCGCAATGACATTCTGTATATTTTACGTTCCCCCTAACCTCTAATCTCCAACCACGAACCTCTCTACTCCGCTTTCAAACTTTTCACCGGGTTCATCCTTGCTGCTTTAATGGCCTGGGTGCTTACTGTTAGCAGGGCTATTACCATTGCCAGTGTACCGGCCAGGGCAAACATCCACCAGCTTATAGACACACGATATTCAAAGGCTTGCAGCCATTTATTCATTCCCCACCAGGCTATTGGCGTAGCTATGACAAGGGCTATCAATACCAGTTGTACAAAATCTTTTGATAACAACTGTACAATGCCTGTTACACTGGCGCCAAGCACCTTACGCACGCCAATCTCCTTACTGCGCTGCTCGGCACTGAAAGCTGCCAGGCCAAACAAACCAAGGCAGGAGATCACGATGGCCATCAGCGTAAAAGCATTGATAATTTGGGATAGTGTAACCTCAGTTTCGTATTGTTTTCGCACTTCGGTATCTAAAAACGAGTATTCAAAAGGTGCATCTATAATATCCTTACGCCACAGTGCTTCCATTTTGCTCAACAACGATTTATAGTTTTTACTATCGGTTGATACCACCATTACGTTAAACTGCCGCGGGTCATTGCGGTAAACCAACATGAATGGTTTCACATCAGTATGCAATGAGTTATAGTTAAAATCCTTCATTACACCGGCTACTTCAACAAAGGTTGCCGGGTCCGGATCATATTTGGTATACAACCTGGTACCGGGGGCAGCCAGCGGGCTTATTCCCAACCGCTTACATAAAGTTTCATTAATAAGCACGCGGGTGGTATCACCTATCCGGAAATCCCTGCCGGAAATTATTTTAATGCCGTTTGCCTTGGCAAAAAACTCATCGGTATTGATATTTTGTGCATCAGTAGCGGTAGCCATGTTACCACCCGCAGTGTAAACCCCATGATCATGCGGTACAAACTGGCTCAGGTAATTATCAGCATTGCTTACAGTTTTAACTTCGGCCAGTTGCCTTAAATCATTTGCAAAATTTTTCATTTTGCCCTGGGTAGTTTCGGTATAAAAATTAAAGATGAGTTTTTGGTTCTGATCGAAACCAAGGTCTTTATTTTTCACAAAATTAAGCTGGCTGTAAATCACAATAATACCTGTAATCAGTACTATCGACAGTACAAACTGAAATACCACCAATGATTTACGGATCCCGGCTGCCGAAATATGACTGGTAAAATTCCCCTTGATCACCTTAATGGCTTTAAACGCCGATAGGTAAAAGGCCGGATAGCTGCCCGCCACAAAACCGGTAACCACAACCATACTCACCAGCATTATCCAAAGTTTATAATTGCTAAAAAACGACAAATGAATATCGGTATGCGTTATCTGGTTTAAATAAGGCAGCAGGACTATCAGTAATGGTAAGGCTATAGCTACGCCTATGAAAGCCAGCATAAATGATTCGCCTAAAAACTGTTTGATCAGGTCGCCCTGGTCAGCGCCTATTACCTTGCGTACCCCAACTTCCTTGGCCCGTTTAGATGCACGTGCGGTTGAAAGGTTCATGAAATTGATGCAGGCCACTACCTGTATCAGCACGGCTACCAGTATCATGATATACAGGAATGATGGATCAAGCGTTTTGCTAAGCTCATGCTCGTGTCCCGGCGTGGTATGGATGGTAGTAACCGGCTGTAAATGCAGTGCTTTTTTCATACCAACAGCCTTCATTTGGTCTGCACCATATTTATTTAAAAACTCCGGAAGCTTTTTTTCAAGCGCTGCGGCACTTGCATTGGGCCGTAGTTTTACGTAGGCATATAAAAAGTTATTACCTGCCCAGGCATTGTTTTGCCGGACATACTGCCCCAAGCCGCCGCTGTTCATGGCCATAAACATACTGGCTTTGATATGCGACTGTCCGGCGCTTTCGTCAATAACCCCGGTAACCTTAAAATCATGCTTGCCGAATGAATTATCAATAGAGATCATTTTACCCACCGCATTCTCATTGCCAAAAAGTTTACCAGCAACCGGCTTTAGCAACACAATGGTATAAGGTTCGGCCAGCACCTTATTCGCATTGCCACTAACGAAATGAAAGTTGAACACATCAAAAAAAGTAGAATCAACATAAGCCGCATCCTGCTGATAGAATGATTTTTCCTTGTAACGTAACAGGTGCTGCTTAGCCCCAAAACCTTCAGTAGTTACCAGCCGTGTAAACTGTAATACCTCGCCAAAATCATTTTTCATAGCCGGCGTAATAGGCGGCGAACTTGCAGCGCTGTTATGCTTATCGCCGGTTAGCTCAAGCGTTGTTGTAATACGGTAAATGTCTTTAACATCTTTATGCTGTTTATCATAACTGTATTGGTCCTGCACATAAAGCAAAATGTACAGGCAGCAAAGCGTACCTGTGGCCAATCCTATTATGTTAATTAAACTAAAGGTTTTGTTTTTCAACAAAAACCGCCATGCTGTTTTTAAATAACTTCTGATCATCTTATTGGTTCATTGGTTCAATGGTTCATTAGTTCATTGGTACTTATCGCCGGTTGTCTGAACCTGAATTCCTTAATTCTAAAATTTCCGGTTCAGAAAAAATCGGTGTAATCAAAAATTAATCAGTGTAATCCCAAATAAAAAAATTCCGAAATCGAAACTCCGAAATCCGAAATCAAATTATTCCGTCTTCAAACTCTTAACCGGGTTCATCAGTGCGGCTTTAATGCTTTGATAGCTTACTGTTGCCAGTGCTATCATAATTGCTGCAACACCTGCAAGGGCAAACATCCACCAGCTCAATGGCACACGGTAAGTAAAATCTTGCAGCCATTTGGTCATGGCGTAATAGGCTATAGGTGTTGCTATTACAATGGCAATGAATACAAGCTTTACAAAATTCATGGATAACATAGTGGTGATATTACCGATGGTTGCTCCCAGCACCTTGCGGATGCCTATTTCCTTGCTGCGCTGCTCGGCCATAAAAGCGGCTAAAGCAAACAGGCCAAGGCAGGCTATAATAATAGCCAATACCGCGAAACTCGTGAAGATACGGCCCATCCGTTGTACATCGGCATACATGCTGGCAAAACGCTCATCCATAAAAGTGTAACGGATGGGCTGGTTAGGTGCAAACTGTTTCCAGGTTGTGGTGATCTGCGCCAAGGCATTCTTTACATCACCGGCTTTTATTTTTACCGATACTATTGATTCGCTTGCGCCTAAATGAAGTACCATAGGCTCAATACCATCGCGCATGGATTCAAAATTAAAATCCTGTACTACACCAATAATGGTTTTACCCGGACCGTAATTGACTATCTTTTTGCCTATCGGGTTTTTAAGGCCCAGCTTTTTGGCCATGGTTTGATTTATGATCACCGCCTGCGAATCGGTTTTCATATCCGGGTTAAAGTTGCGGCCTGCTACCAGCTTAATGCCCAGGGTTTGCAGGTAGTCCTGATCTATATCCCAAAACTGGCCGCCAATACCAATTTCTTCTTTTTCTTTACCCTCATTACGAAACTCATTACCATTACGTTTAGTGCCCGAAACAGGCAGAAAATCACTGATGGAAGCACTTTTTACAGTAGGCAGTTTTACCAGCTCACTTTTAAAGGTTTTTACCTGGTTATCAAGTGTATTAGTGCCCTGGATCATCACCACCTGGTCTTTTTCAAAGCCTACTTTTTTATTGAGGATGAACTGCATCTGGTTATAAATAACCACCGTACTGATAATGAGGATGATAGATGTAGTAAACTGAAAAACCACAAGGGCATTCCTGAGCACCGAACTTTTGCTGCCGGTGCTTAGTTTGCCTTTAAGTACATCGGCAGGTTTAAAGCCCGAAAGATAAAATGCGGGATAAATACCGGCTATAATGCCAATCAAAAATGCCGAAGCCAATACTACCGGCACCAGCCACCATTGTGCCCAGGGCATGCTGAGCGTTTTGGATGCCAGGGTATTAAAATATGGCAGCAAGATCCAGGCTAATATCAACCCTAAAACAAAAGAGAAAAAGCTGTATAATAATGATTCGGACAAAAACTGCTGGATTAGCCCGCTGCGTTGTGAACCAACTACTTTGCGCAAACCTACCTCCTTGGCCCTGTTGGCCGATTTGGCAGTAGAAAGGTTAATAAAATTGATACAGGCAATCACCAAAATGAAGCCGGCCACCGCACCAAACAGCCAAATAAACCGCATATCCCCGTGCGACATACCATCATGGATATCGTAAGAGCGTAAATTAATATCCTGTATGTTTTGCACTTTCATGCTAAACACATCCATTACTTTGCTTGCCCGCTTATCGCCATTGCGGGTCATGTTGGGTATGTAATAATTTTTGAGAATGTTATTACTAACCTTTTTTTCAAAAGCTGGTATGTTGGTGCCAGGTTTCAGCACCATATAAATGTGATAGTTGTTGGCATCCCAGGTAGCTTGTTCGCCGTTCCAGAACTCAACGCCGGCAAGGGTTATCAAAAACTTAAAATCGTGCAGGTGCGAGTTATGCGGCATATCCTGCATCACAGCCGCTATTTTAAAAGGCTTGGTTTTATTATTATTCAAAAACATCACCTTACCCACCGGGTTTTGACCGGGAAAGTATTTATCGGCTTTGCTTTTTGAAATTACCATACTTAAAGGCTCGGTAAGTGCGCGCCTGGCATCGCCGTAAACCATTGGTATATTCAATATATCAATCAGGCCCTGATCAGCATAAGCAAAACCTTCTTCATGGGTATTGTCGGCCTGGTCGGCACGTTTCAGCTCATTACTGCCTGCTCCCCAAAACAGCGAGTTTGGCATCAAACGGCCCGATTTTTCCACCTCCGGAAAATCCTGTTTAATCACCTTCCCCATAACGGATGGCCAATCAACGCCTTTTTCATGCAGGTTACCATCATGATAGTCGCCAATTAAGCGGTAAATATTATTGGCATTGGGGTAACTTTTATCAAAACTCAGCTCATCACGAATGTACAGGGCTATTAAAAGGCAGGCTGCAATGCTAAACGCAAAGCCCCCAATTTTAATAGCGGTGTACATTTTTTGCTTACGCAATTGCCTTAAAGCTATCTTCAGGTAATTTTTGATCATCGCTGTACGGTTTAAAAACGGACTATATTGCTTTAATTTTTTAGTACTGTTATGATTAGCTTCCCTAACATTCACAGGCTTAGTTAAGGGCTGCTCGCCGGCTGTAACACCAGATGGTCCTGTGCCTTCAATATCCTTGATCCTTGCCTGTATCCTGTTGAATAAAGCCGAACTATCATTTTTAGGCTTCTCTTCCCCATCATCCCACCATTTGGACATTAGCTTAAGCTGACTATGCAGTTCCGGATTTTCAGCAAGCAAAGCGTTCAGCTCACGCAGCTCCTTATCCGAAGCTTCGTTAGCCAACTTCTTTGAAGCCAGGTTCCAAACATGGTCATCTAAATTCATATCCCCAACAGGTTGTTAGTTTATCAAAAGGCAGTATACTACTGTTAAAGTTTAATAAAACATGTGCCATTTATATAAATAACTAACTATCAGTAACTTAAATAAAAATCCATCTTATTACTGTACGAAAGCGTACATCTGGTGTTCGGTTTTATGCGGGGCACAGTTAGAGATGACCCGTCCTGAAAAACCTATACAGATTTGTGAGTAAATCCTGTAAATACTATACAAGCTATTCTGTTAGTCCTAAGATGAACTATACAGGTCTTTTTTTTAAAGATAAGGATTAATAACTTGTTGCTTGTTTGTCGTGTTACCTTCCGTCCTCTCAGGTATCCTCAAAAATCAGTCGCTTTCCGTAACATAACCCCTTCCCGCGCGTCATAGGTGATTTACGCACAAAACATTTTAGCTGCCGGGATGTATATTTGAAAATTAACTATCCTTAACAGCTTGTAAAAAGCAAACTTTTTGTACCATATATGACTGATCGCAAATTAATTACAAAACTCATGCTGTCGTGTGTGCTTACCACAGCTATGGCAACTGCTTACGCGCAGCAAACTCCTCCCCCCGAAAACCCGGCTTTGAAAATTTACCGGGCTGTACCAACCAAAATCAACGACCTCATCCACACCAAACTTGATGTGCGTTTCGACTATAAAAAACGTTACCTGTATGGTAAGGAATGGGTTACTTTAAAACCTCATTTTTACCCAACCGATAGCTTAAGGCTTGATGCTAAAGGCATGGACCTTAAAAACATTTCGGTAGTAAAAAATGGTAAAAACGTTCCGTTGAAATTTACTTACCAGGACAGCCTTTCGGTAGCTATTAAACTGGATAAAGTTTATCGCAATAACGAAAACTATACCATTTATATCGATTATACCGCCAAGCCAAACGAGCTGAAAGAAAAAGGCAGCGCAGCTATCAACGATGCCAAAGGTTTGTATTTCATTAACCCTGACGGTACCGAAAAAGATAAGCCGACCCAGATCTGGACACAAGGTGAAACCGAAAGCTCATCGGCATGGTTCCCTACTATTGATAAGCCAAGTCAGAAAACTACCGAAGAGATCACGATGACCGTACCGGCAAAGTATGTAACCCTATCAAACGGTAAGTTAACCGCTCAAAAAACAAATGCCGACGGTACCCGTACTGATACCTGGAAACAAGAGTTGCCGCACTCACCATATTTGTTTATGATGGCTGTCGGCGATTTCAAGATTTATAAAGACAAGTGGAAAGATAAAGAGGTAAGCTATTACCTGGAACCAAAATACGCCCCATATGCTAAAGAGATCTTCGGTTTTACACCCGAGGTGATCGACTTTTACTCAAAAACACTGGGCGTTGATTACCCATGGGTAAAATACTCACAAATTGTAGTACGCGATTACGTGAGCGGCGCAATGGAAAATACATCGGCCACCCTTCACGGCGATTATGTACAGGCTACCCACCGTGAATTGATCGATGCCAACTTCAATAACGGCCGCAGCACCATTGTACACGAGCTTTTCCACCAATGGTTTGGCGATTATGTTACCGCCGAAAGCTGGAGCAACCTTACCGTAAACGAGTCGTTTGCTAATTTTAGTGAAACCATCTGGGCCGAGCATAAATATGGTAAAGATGAGGGCGATGCCCACAACTATGCCGATATGCAAAGCTATCTGCGCTCGCCGGGGGCTAACACCAAAAACCTGGTGCGTTTTTATTATGCCGATAAAGAGGATGTTTTTGACGCAGTAACCTACCAAAAAGGCGGCCGCATCCTGAATATGCTCCGCAATTATTTAGGCGATGCTGCATTTTATAAAGGCCTTAATATCTACCTTAAAACAAATGCCTTTAAAAACGGTGAAGCTCAGCAGTTGCGTTTAGCATTTGAAGAGGCCAGCGGCCAGGATCTTAACTGGTATTTTAACCAGTGGTATTATGGAGCCGGTCACCCTATATTGAATATCAGCTACAAATGGGATGAGGCAACTAAAACCGAAACCGTTTACCTGAAACAAACCCAGGACGGCCAAACATTTAAACTCCCAATGGCTATTGATATTTACCAGGGCGGTAAAAAAGTGCGCCATAAAGAGTGGATGAACAACAAAGTTGATTCTATCAGCTACCAGTTAGCGGGCAAACCAGATTTGGTGAACGTTGATGCCGATAAGATCCTGCTGACCAAGAAAACCGACAATAAAACAATTGAAGAGTTTTCGTTCCAATACTTCAACGCTCCTAACTACCTGGACCGTTACGAAGCTATAGACGCGGCTGCAGCCGACCAAACCGGTAAAGAAGCACAAAAAATCCTGATCGCTGCTTTAAAGGATAAATACTACGGCCTGCGTGTTAAAACCACCAGGGCATTAAACCTTACTAAGGATGATGTTCGTAATGCAGCTCAACCAATATTGATCTCATTGGCGCAAACCGATAATAACACATTGGTACGGGCCGCAGCAATTACTGCATTGGGCAAACTGAAAGCAAGCGGTAACATGACCTTGTTCACGCAATCACTTTCAAGCGAGTCATATGCTGTACAAGGTGCTGCTTTAAATGCAATTGCCCAGCTTGACCCGGCCAAAGCGTTAACCTCAGCCAAAGGCCTTGAAAAGGATAACAAAGGCGCGCTAACTGCCGCTATCATGACTTTATACACAACCAACGGTAATGATGCTGAATGGCCATTTGTTTACCATGCGTTTATTGAGTCGGGAATCCAGGAAAAATTCAATGCCCTTAAAAACTTTGCTGATATGACTGCCAAAGTTAACAAGCCAGAATATGCCCAGCAAGGTATTGAGGAACTCAAAAATGCAGGTATCAAATTTAAAGTTTATGGTGCCGCACCATTTGTGGTTACCCAATTAGAAGGTATAAAAGCTGCACGCACTACGATGAAGGATGATGCATCCGCAAAAGCTGCTGATGATGCCATCAAAGCTGTAAACGACGCTAAATAATTAAGCATAAAAGCTAAAACGCAGAAGGCCGCCACTTTTACAGGGCGGCCTTTCTTTTTCATAATAGTTTTGTAGGGCTTATTTTGAGCTTAAAGCTAAAAGCCCAAGGCTTAAAGCTTTCTTTGCAGCAGGGTTTTAGCTTTTTGCTTTAAGCCTTCGGCTTTCAGCTTACTACATTGTAGTAGTCATCGTTATTAGCGTATAGGTAGTAGTCGTTTCGGGTGTGCCTCTGTCAAACATAGCAGGGATGGAATATCAGGAATACCATTTGCCCAAAAACTTATCACATCAACCTTGGCAACCGGCTTATCGGCAGGTCTCGGGCCGGTTGTTAAAACCAAACCAAGATACTGAAAATAAACTTCATAGCCATAAAATTTAAAAACCCCTGTTATTACCGATTACGGAATAACAGGGGTTTTAAGTTTTTATAAACCTTAAAGACGGAGATTGTAGGAGCCAGTACGCCCCTCTAAATCTCCCCTAAAGGGGAGACTTTAAAAGGTCTTTTAAGCCCTCTCCCTTTAGGGGAGGGTTTGGGTGGGGCTATTTCACCAGCGTACCAATATCCTCGCCTTTGGCTATTTTCATGAAGTTGCCTTCTTTGTTCATATCAAATACAATGATAGGCAGCTTGTTTTCCTGGCAAAGGGTTATGGCAGTCATGTCCATTACGTTAAGGCCTTTGTCGTACACTTCCTGGAAAGTGATCTCGTCGTAACGGGTTGCTGTCGGATCTTTTTCCGGGTCGGCAGTGTAGATCCCGTCAACGCGGGTACCTTTCAATACCACATCGGCTTTAATTTCAATAGCGCGTAATGAAGCGGCTGTATCAGTAGTAAAATAAGGGTTACCGGTACCGGCGCCGAAGATCACGATCTTGCCCATTTCCAAATGGTGCATGGCACGGCGGCGGATGTAAGGCTCACAGATCTGTTCCATTTTAATGGCCGATTGCAGGCGGGTTTCCACACCAATGCTTTCTAAAGCATTTTGCAGCGCCATACAGTTAATAACTGTTGCAAGCATACCCATATAATCGGCCTGGGCACGTTCCATGCCCGATTTTTCGGCACTTAACCCCCTGAAAATATTACCGCCCCCAACAACTACCGCAATCTCAATACCGGCATCGTAAACGTTTTTAATGTCATGGGCATATTGCAAAACCTGGCTGTTATCAATACCATATTGCCTTGTGCCCATCAGCGATTCGCCCGAAAGTTTCAGTAATATTCTTTTGTATTTCATTTGGTGTGATTTGCTAATAATAGAAATAGATGAAACCTGCTTTTGTTTATATCAAGAATTGATAAAGCTCTGTTCATATGGGAGTAGTTCGCCAAAAATAGCGAATAAATTGCAGTGTTAAAATTTTATGTTGTCTTTGTTAAAAAATCGCCATTCAATATAGTTTCAAGCACTTCAAAATCAGCATTAAAAACAACAAGGTCGGCATCAAATCCTTTCTCGATTTTACCCTTTTTTGTTTGCAATGCCAGCTCAGCTGGGTATAATGAAGCCATATTTACTGCCTCCGCCAGGTCAATACCAACCATTTTAACACAGTTTTCTACCGCTTTAAGCATGGTAAGGCATGAGCCTGATAAAGTGCCATCAGGCATAGTATATCTATCTCCCCGCAATTCGTGCTGGTAAGCACCTTGTTTTGTTGAAGTAACGGCATCAGTTATCAGGAAAAGCTTATCACCCAGTTCGCGCTTAGCCAAACGCACCATAGCAAAATCCACATGGATGCCATCTGCTACGATGCTGGTATAAGGCCTTTCCTCAAAAATAGCAGGAATATAGCCGGGCTCGCGGTGGTGCATGGATGGCATGGCGTTAAACAAGTGGGTAACGGCCTGTACAGGTTTCTTTAGAAATGATTTTCCCTCGGCGTAAGTAGCGTTGCTATGGCCTGATGAGATGATAATGCCCTGCTCATACAAATAATCAATCACCTCCTGATCTTGTAACTCGGGCGCAATGGTGATCATTTTAATAACACCATCAGCTTTTTCAAGCCAGCCTTTAACCTCGGCCAGGGTAGCCTTTTTGATAAACTTTTCGGGGTGGGCGCCTTTCTTGGCCGGGTTTAAATACGGGCCCTCCAAATGCAACCCCCAGAAAGCACCTTTACTTTTTTCACGATAGATCTTAGCTGCTTCAATGCCGGTTTCCACAATATCATTGGTATTGGTGCCAATGGTGGCAAATACACCTGTGGTTCCTTGGTTTAGCAGGTCATTCTCCAATTGCTCAAGGGCTTCAACGGTGGGTGTACCGGCAAAAAGTTGACCGCCGCTGCCATAGATCTGCAAGTCGATAAAGCCAGGGGCAAGGTATGCACCGTTCAGATCTTTCTTTACAGCATCCGCCGGGATGGCAGTTTCGTCAATAATATCAAGGATGGTACCGTTTGAGATTAAAACGGCTTTGTCTTCGGCAATGTTGCCGGCTGAGATGAGTTTAAGGTTGTGGAGGGCTGTTATCATGTTCTGTATAAATATTCAACCGTCATGTCATTGCGAGCGTAGCGTGGCAACCGCGAACTATGCATGATCGCCCTGTACAATATGCGATTGCTTCGTCGTTCCTCCTCGCAATGACATGGGTTTGGAAATTTACGAAACAATATCGCAAAAAAAATCCCCCGATTTTCATCGGGGGATAATATGATTAAGCTCCTAAAGCTACCCGCTTAAAGGCGGTTACTGTAAGGCCTTTTTCAACCGAGTCAAGGAATTGTGCAACACTCTTAGATGAGTCTTTCACAAACTCCTGGTTTAACAGGGTTGAGTCTTTGTAAAATTTATTCAGTTTACCGGCAGCAATTTTTTCAACCATTGCTTCTGGTTTACCTTCTGCACGGATCTGATCTTTAGCGATCTCCAATTCACGCTCAATTAAAGAAGCATCAACGCCGTCTTTATCAACAGCAATAGGGTTCATAGCAGCAATTTGCATTGCAACGTCTTTACCAGCCTCATCAGCACCAGCAGCAGGAGCGCTTAAAGCTACCAATACACCTAAACGGAAGTTACCGTGGATGTAAGCAACAACTTTTTCGCCATTAACTACTTCATATTTAGATACACCGATTTTTTCGCCGATTTTGCCGGTTTTTTCGATGATAGCATCACCAATTTTAGCACCGTCAATTTCAAGAGCGTAAAGTTCTTCAATTGAAGCCGGTTTAGCTTCAACAGCTTTGTCAGCAATTTCGTTAGCAAAAGCAATGAACTCAGCGTTTTTGGCTACGAAGTCAGTTTCGCAGTTAAGCTCGATGATAACACCTGTTTTAAAATCTTCAGAAGTACGTGCAATAACAACACCTTCGTTTGATTCCCTGTCCTGACGGCTTGCTGCAACTTTAGCACCTTTTTTCCTTAAAAAATCGATAGCTGCTTCAAAATCACCGTTAGTTTCGGTTAATGCTTTTTTGCAATCCATCATACCGGCACCGGTTTGCTGGCGCAGTTTGTTTACGTCGGCTGCAGAAATTTGTACTGTAGACATGTTTTTTTGAGTTTTAAGATTTTTTATATCGGGTTACAAGTTACCGCAATGGTATTATGCTATTGTAACCTGCAACTATTTTTAATATTAAAAATCCTCCCTGATCCTTCTAACGGGATTCAGGGAGGCTTTAAATATTTATTCCTTCTCCCCCTTCAGGGGGCCTGGGGGTAATTATTCTTCTGTTTCAGCAGCTGGCGCTTCTGTTTCAGCTTCAGCAGAAGCAACTTCAGCTACTTTACGGGTTCTTTTACCGCCTTCGTTAACTTCAGGAGCATCAGCTTTAGTTTTTGCAGCTACTGCTTCTTTTTCTGCTTCGTCTTCTTTCTCGCGTTTGCGCTCATCTAAACCTTCTTCGATAGCTTTGATGATGATGCTGGTGATCAATGAAATTGATTTTGTAGCGTCGTCATTTGCAGGGATCGGGAAGTCGATGTTTGAAGGATCAGAGTTGGTATCAACCATAGCAAATGTAGGGATGTTCAACTTTAATGCTTCTGAAACCGCGATGTGCTCTTTCTTAACGTCAATCAGGAACAATGCAGCCGGTAAACGGTTCAGATCAGAGATACCACCTAAAAGGGTTTCTAATTTGATACGCTCACGCTGAATCATCAGACGCTCTTTTTTAGAAAGGTTGCTGTAAGTACCGTCTTTAGTCAATTTATCGATGTTTGACATCTTTTTGATTGACTTACGTACAGTAGCAAAGTTGGTTAACATACCACCTAACCAACGCTCGGTGATGTATGGCATGTTTACGCTTTTTGCATAATCAGCAACGATATCTTTCGCTTGTTTCTTTGTAGCTACGAATAATACCTTACGGCCTGATTTTACAATTTGTTTTATAGCTGCAGCAGCTTCTTCAACCTTAGTTAAGGTTTTATTTAAATCGATAATGTGGATACCGTTACGCTCCATGAAAATGTATTGTGACATTTTCGGATCCCATTTGCGGGTAAGGTGACCAAAGTGTACACCAGCGTCCAGTAAATCCTGATAAGTTGTTCTTGCCATTTTGTTGTCCTCCTGTGATTAACGTTTACTGAATTGGAATCTCTTACGTGCTTTCCTGCGACCTGGTTTCTTACGCTCAACCATACGGTCATCGCGGGTCATTAAGCCTTTAGCACGTAATGCTGGTTTCTTTTCAGCATCAAGTTCAACAATAGCTTTAGCGATAGCTAAACGAACGGCTTCTGCCTGTCCTTTTACACCACCACCTGCAACATTTGCTTTAACATCAAATTTTCCGGTGCTACCAGAAACCTCAGTGCTCTGAGTAACGATGTATTGCAATGGCAAAGTAGGGAAATACTCTTTGTAATCTTTACCGTTAACGATGATCGCACCATTTCCTTCTGTAAGGTAGATGCGGGCAACGGCTGTTTTTCTTCTGCCTGAAGTGTTAGTTGTTGGCATTTTTTTTCTCCTTAAAAATTAAAAATTAAATGGCTGTTGGGTTTTGCGCTGCATGAGGATGCTCTGCACCTGCATAAACATGCAGATTACCGAATAATGCTTTACCCAAACGACTTTTAGGTAACATACCACGCACCGCTTTTTCAATTACGCGTGTTGGATGTTTCGCCATTAACTCCTTAGGAGAAATGAAACGCTGACCGCCTGGATAACCTGTGTACCTAACATAGGTCTTATCACTCATTTTGTTTCCGGTCAACTTTACCTTGTCTGCGTTGATAACGATCACATTATCACCACAGTCTACGTTTGGGGTAAAATCTGGCTTGGTTTTACCACGAATGATCATTGCGATCTTAGTGGACAAGCGCCCCAAAATCTCGCCTTCCGCGTCAACAACAACCCATTGTTTGTTAACGGTTTTTTTGTTGGCTGAGACAGTTTTGTAACTTAACGTATTCACTTGCTTTAAATTAAATTGTTTAAACGTTTACTATACCCCGTATTTTCGGGACTGCAAAGATAGGGTTAATAATCTTATTAGCAAATAGTTTTTGAGGAAAATATTGTGGCGCGATTAATTGATTGTCTGAACCTTGATTTTTAGGATTAAGGGATGATCGGGATTTTGTTTTATTCCTTTGAGGCTGTAGAATAAGCTTTATATTGTCTGAACCGGAATTTATCGAATTTCTGAAATGGAAAGAATTTTAGGAATTCGGGAAATTCAACTAATTCGTTTAATTCCGGTTCAGATAAAGGCAGATAAAGGCAGATAAATCTCTAAACCCTTCTAATCTGGTTTCAGAAAAATCTAAAATTGAACATCCAAATTCCGAAATCAAAATAATGGTGTTGCCTGCGGCCCGGGCTATCCGTTCATACGCCTGCAGGCATTACGCTCGTGGCCGGTATCCACTTCTATCCCTAACACGAGCAGGTTTTTGACCATCTTTTATTTTGTAATAAGTTTTTTACATTCACATGATATAAATATATTAGCAGGAACATTGTAAACCCCTAACTAATTGGCTCCCGCTGTTTACCGGCTAACCTTAACCTTGTTTGTACTTATGAGTACCTGCAAACTATTTGCCCAAACCCTGGCAGATCCTGTTGATTCGTTACAATCACAGGTGGATGCCTCCGGCATCTTAGCTTCCATATTCAGCGGCAAAAGCAGTAAACCGGTTACAACTACGGCACAATCACAAAACCGCACTTACTGGTCAGTACTGCCATCGGCGGCTTATAATCCAAGTGTAGGTTTCGCAGCCGGAGTAATCTCGTCAGGAGGAAAATACTTTGGTGATCCTTCAAATACAACCCTTTCGGTAATCAACGCCGGTTTTTACCTGTCGACAGGCGGGCTTTCCACTTTCGAGTTTAAGCAAAACGCCTTCTCGGCCGAAAATAATTGGAACCTGCAGGGCACCGTTCAAATAGGCAAAACCGTTGCCATGGATAACGGCCTTGGCACCGGCAGGCGCAGCTTTGGCGAGGGCAGTTTTTTTATGGGCAATACCCACTTTGAAAACAATCCCGATGCCTTTCCTATTCGCTATGTTTATATCAAGGCCAATGAGCGTATCTACCGCAAGCTGGCACACCACATATATGTAGGTGCAGGGCTCAGCTTTAATTATTATAGCCATATCGACGATGACCGTAAGGACATCCCCATAACCGAAACACATAACTACCGTTATAGTATCCGCAATGGCTTCCCCGTTAACTCGTACCAGGCCAATGGCCTGCTTTTTAATTTCCAGTTCAACAATCGCGATCAGCCAAACCGCCCGTTCAGGGGTATTTATGCCGATATAGTTTTGCGGAGCAACCAAACCTGGCTGGGCAGCAATCGTAATGCCATGCAGGTAAAAGTAGAATTCAGAAAATACTGGAGCTTATCTTCAACCAACCCCGAACATGTATTTGCAGTTTGGCACTGGTCAAACTACCTGCTCAGCGGCTCACTCCCCTATCTTGAACTGCCCGGGACTGGCAGCGATGCCTACGGACGCATAGGCCGGGCCTTTATAATAGGACGCTTTAAAGGCTTATCATTTGTTTACAATGAGGCTGAATACCGGTTTCCGTTAACAGACAATAAGCTGCTCAGCGGTGTTGCATTTATAAATGCCGAAACAGCTAATAATCAGCAACGCGTAAAACTGTTCAGATATTGGGAACCTGGCGGTGGTGCCGGCCTGCGGCTGTTGTTTAATAAATACACCCGCTCAAATCTCTGTATAGATTATGGCAGGGGTGCATATGGTTCAAGTGGTTTCTTTTTAGGACTTAATGAGGTATTTTAATGATGCCAATTGCCGATATCAGCTATAAATCATAACTGGTGCCATTTTTGTACTTAAAGTTTTTAAAAGGATTAATCATAAAGATGCGCACTCCGTTAACCTCACAGCTACTTGGCGACCTGATTGAAAAACGCTATGAATATGTACTGGTAAAAGTAACTGTAAACCAGCAAACCGAAGAGGTTGTTGACATTACCCTTGTACCTGTTAAAGCCAAACCTGAGCTTAATAATCTGCCTGCAGGCTTTGAAACTTTTTACCGCATAACCCGCGAACCTATGCAACTGGTATGCGGGGTTGATAAAACCAGCATTTTCATTGAATATCAATCGTTTGATGATGAGATAAGCGATAAAGATATTTTTGATGATACCTATTTCAGGATGAGCGAAGAGTTTTTCAGACAGGTGCTTGACAGCCTTGAAGATTATGCAGTTATCACTACCGATAAAAACGGAAACATCAATAGCTGGAACAGTGGCGCGCAAAAAGTTTTGGGTTACGCCGAACAGGAGGTTTTAGGCCTCAACGCACGTATATTTTTCACTATTGAAGATATCGCTGCCGGCAAACCGGAAATAGAATTAAAAAAAGCATTAAGCCTGGGGCGGGCAATTGACGAACGATATCATGTGCGTAAAGACGGATCGCGCTTTTGGGGAAGCGGGTTATTTTTCCCTTTATTTGATGAAGAGCACAACCATCGCGGTTTCACTAAAATAATGCGTAACCAGCGCGAAGAGCAGCAGGCCAAAGAACTTGGCATATAAAACAAAAGCGGCGCCAATTGAGCGCCGCTTTTGTTTTAGTATCTTTAAATAGAGAAGGGATTATGCATTGTAGCTTACGCCGTGGTCTTCTTCTACCTGTGGGTTTAAGAATGGCGAACCTTTGGTAAAGCAACCCACAATTAAAAGGTAAGCGCCAAAAACTAATTGCGGCAACACCATTTTATCGGCAAAATCGTAAACCCACGGTGAGCAAAATAAAAATGAGCCCATAATTACATCGCCAACAAGGTGCATAACCATCGGGAACTGTTTAATGAAACCCATTTCGTTTTTAGCGAAGATTGCCATGATCAGCTGCAACCAGCCGATTAGCAAAGGCAGGAACAAAGCGGCGCCGCCAACGTGCAGGGTACCACCGAAAGTCCATAGGGTTGAGATCATTAACAGGGCTACAACGTAGTTTAAAAATCCGTAAGTTTTGGTTGAGATGAAGCCTTTCATTTTTTAGCTTATTTTATAAAGTATTATATAAATAGTTCGTATCAAAAAATTAATGCAAAGTTAAGCATTTATGCGTGCAGCTCCACATTAAATTTCATATAATATAAATTACTGTCCCTTTACGGGTTATGTGCTTTAAAACCCCTACCTTTAATTAAAACGCATTAATAATACGCGTAAAGACATACGTTTTAAAATTAAAGCGATCTATTCCTTCCTTATCCCCGGGTGGTATATGCCCTCCGTTTCATTCGTCCTGCCGCTATCACTATTAACGGATACAAATATCAGTAATCCGCTAAATAATCAAACATTAAATTAAAAATCATGAGCAAGAACAAACAATCTACCAAAGAGAAAAAGAAACCCGCCGCCGAAGGCAATAGCAAAGCCCCTTCTGATTACCAATCGGGCAAAAAAGATGTAGTAAAACCGATCATCACCCCGGCTAAAAAGAAATAATATTATTTACGAATAACTTGCAGGGATTATACAATCAAAACGAATTACACGAATTTTAAGATTCGTGTAATTCGCCCTGGTTCGAAACGATCAGTATATCATTAATTAGGCCGTTACAATATCACGGAACAGCTGAATATGCCAGCTATCCTTAAACGGGACCTCCCATTTATTTTCCAGCTCGGTTAAGTTTTGCACCAGGTTATTGTAAACAATGGTTTGTTTATTAATACTGCCATCTTTCAATTTGGCCTCAAAATCATGGCGCGGCAATGAAAGTACTTCTTCCCCATCGCGGTAAGCCAAATTAAACCTGTCGAAAAGATTGATACCTAAATGCTGCTGAACCTGCTGCATAAAATGAACCGATTTATCGATAGAACAACCGCTGGCGCCTGCCTGGCTTTCATCAACTATCAATATAAAAAAACGGTTATATCTTACTTCGCCTTTGGCTTGCAGCTGGTTGTTATGGGCTGTCCAGCCGGTGGCAAATTTATCCAGCTCGGGCTGTATCTGCTGCACTTCCTGGTCGGTTAATTTCCTGTCCGACTGATAGATCCAAACTCTTGACTGTGGAGAAAATTTCATTTCCAAAAATATCAATTTATTAACTTCGGGTTACATTTTGTTGTCATGAAAATATCAATTCTGCCATCAATTGGAAAAACAGTACTCATTACAGCATTTTTTGCCCTTATTGCGCTAAATTACGGTTTTAAAGTCGAAATGAGTGAGCAGGAATGGCTAAACTGGAGCAATAAATGCCTTATCAGTTCATTTAGCCCCGCGCCTGATATCAACCTCAAAAAGTGGGAGATAAGCCTTACCGGCGATTATTTTTTACGTTTAAGGAAAACTTATCAACAGGGCAAACAGGAGTATTTTTCCTTTAACCTGCACCGCCTAACTAACGTTGATTACATAAACAGCGATACCACGGGCATGCTCAAATTCAGCACCCAGGCCGATGATATCATTGTACAAACCTATGAAGACCCGGAAGGTAATCTCGATTCGATGGCCACAACACTTGACTTACCGGTACATAATATGAACGTTGCCAGGTTTGACAGCCTGAAGAACGCGCTGAATTATTTCAGGATGAAAAGTTTATAAACCGTTAGCCCTAACCGTAATCTCGGCAATATCCAATACCTGAATCTCCTGTTCCTTATCTTGATTTTTCACGCCATCGGTAAGCATGGTCATGCAAAAGGGGCACGCCGCGGCTACCACCTGCGCTTTGGCCTCAATAACATCAGCAATACGCTCCATGTTAATGTCTTTTTTACCAGGCTCGGGTTCCTTAAACATTTGTGCGCCGCCTGCACCGCAGCACAAGCCGTTTGATTTGCAGCGCTTCATTTCCACCAGCTCTGTATCCAGGATCTCTAACGCCGCGCGAGGGGCTTCGTAAACACCATTTCCACGACCTAAATAGCAGGGGTCATGATAAGTGATCCTTTTCCCCTTAAAGCTTTCGCCACCTTCGGCTTTCAATTTACCGTCATCAATTAACTGCTGGATGAGTTGCGTATGGTGGATCACCTCGTAATTGCCGCCCAGCCCCGGATATTCGTTTTTTATGGTATTAAAACAATGCGGACAACCGGTAACTATTTTTTTGATATTATAGCCATCCAGCACCTGGATGTTCATCATAGCCTGCATCTGGAACAGGAATTCATTGCCTGCCCGCTTGGCCGGGTCGCCGGTGCAGTTTTCTTCAGTACCTAAAACGGCGTAGCTAATGCCAACATGCTGCAGGATCCTGCATATATCACGGGTAATTTTGCGGGCACGCTCATCAAAACTGCCGGCACAACCAACCCAAAACAATATTTCGGGTTCCTTGCCCTGTGCAGCCATCTCGGCCATGGTAGGTATCTTTATTTCGGATTTCGGATTTTCCATTTCGGATTTATTTTAACCGATGCTCATGGGTATTACTTATGATTTGACGCTTCACATACCATGATCAGTAAATCGTCAAATACAGGCAACTGCAAACTTAAAACTGCCCGCTGCAAACTATTTATTCTTCTGCCCAGTTAAACCTGTCGGCCTGGCTGTATTTCCAGGGGGCCCCATTGTTTTCTACATTGCCAAACATATTGTTTAAACTTGCTGGGGCCTGCGATTCTTCCATCACAATGTAACGGCGCATTTCGGTAATGATCTCCAGCGGATTGATATTTACCGGGCAGGCCTCCACACAAGCATTACAACTGGTACAAGCCCAAAGCTCTTCGCGGGTAATGTAGTTATCAAGCAGCGATTTATCATCCTGGTGGTCTTTGCCATGCTTATCAATGTTATTACCAATCTCGGTAATGCGGTCGCGGGTATCCATCATGATTTTACGGGGCGACAGCAGTTTTCCCGTAATATTTGCCGGGCAAACCGAAGTACACCTGCCGCACTCGGTACAGGTATAGGCCTCCATAAGGTTTTTCCAGGTAAGGTCGGTTACGTCCTTAGCACCGAAGCGGGCCGGCTCGCCGGTATTTTCGGGCACGAACGAGGGATCAAGCATCGCCTTTACCTCGTTGGTAACCGACGCCATATTGGTAAATTTACCTTTAGGGTTCAGGTTGGAGTAATATGTATTGGGGAAAGCCAGCAGGATATGAAAATGTTTTGAATATGGCAGGTAATTTAAAAAACACAAGATCCCCACAATATGGAACCACCAGCAAACCCGCTCAGTAATCACCAATGCTGAAGCGCTATCGGGCAACAACGGCCCCAGCAATGAACTCATCGGGAAGCTTCCAGCAGTAACATAATGGCCAAAATGCAATAGCTGTAATTTATAATCGGCTGCGTTCATGGTCAGGAAAGCCGTCATGAGCAATATCTCGGTAATAAGGATATAGTTAGCATCAGATTTTGGCCATTGGGTCATCTCCGTACCTGAAAACCGTTTCAGATGCACAACATTGCGCCTGCACAGGAAAACAATACATGCAGTAAGCACCAGTACCGCCAGCACCTCGAAAGCCCCTATCAGGAAACCATACAAACCGCCAAGCGGCTGCGAAAAGATACGGTGCGAGCCAAAGATGCCATCAATCATGATCTCAAGCACTTCGAGATTAATGATGATAAAGCCCACATAAATAAAAAAGTGCATCACCGCCGCCACGGGACGTTTAACCATTTTGGTTTGCCCCAAGGCAATTTTAGCCATTGTCTTCCACCGCAGGGCGGGCTGGTCGTTACGGTCAGTATCCTTACCCAATAAAATATTGCGCCTTATTTTAGCCACATTTTTACTGAAGAGATAAACTGCGGCCGCCAGGATGATAATAAATATAAGCTGTGCAATCATTATGCGTGCATAGTAATTTATTCAAAGTTAAATGAATTGTTTAAAGCGCGAAATGTTTTGAGATTGAAAAAACATTTGAAAATTAATTGGCTGATTACCTGTACACTTATTTAAAACAGCCGCGCAGAATCAAACTTTTTTCAAAAAAAAGTTTCCAAACATAAAAAAAAGGCTACATTTGCACTCCCCAATCACGGGAACGGTTTGGTACCATAGCTCAGATGGTAGAGCAAAGGACTGAAAATCCTTGTGTCACTGGTTCGATCCCAGTTGGTACCACGCTTAAAAGCTTCTTAGAAAATCTCTAAGGAGCTTTTTTTATGCCTTGAAACTGCTATCAGAAGCTAAAAATGCAGGTTTTACATAATTAACTGTTAATTTCTTGTTTAATCGATTGATTCGTTCTTTTCTGTCTGTTTCGTAAATCAAGGTTGTTTTGAAGGTGCTTTGGCGCACTTTTGGCGCATATTCTTAATGGAATAAATGAATTATGATGCCCATGCACGCTTATAGCAATCAAGTGCAAGGAGGAACGGAATAAACGGAAGGCCGTGTGTGGGATTGTGTTTATGCCGTAGTTCCTTGCCACGCTTCAGCAGCTATAAGCGTAACTTTGCTTAATAATTCATTACTTACTCTTCTTTCCATTTCTAATTTTTTGCAGAATCTTGTAAATACCCTTACTAAAGTAAGAATTATAGAAAAATGAGAATAGAGAATAACTCAATCCTCACCTTACTCATTTAGGTACGACGTGCTCTCATTCTTTTCACTCATAAAATTTATAAACGCAAACATAGGAGGCACGAAGCAATCCCTCGATTAGCAGTACCGCTCTGCATAATTGGGGATTGCTTCGTGCCTTATAATAAGACAATTACAAGTAATTGACTATCAATATTATTTCCTATTTATCATTACATTTTTTTCAGGATTGCGCTTTGATAGTTCCTCGCAATGACGTTTTCTTTTTGTTTTTGGACAGCTTCTTAATTCTTGAACAATTTAATATTGAACACGGTAAAATAACTGCCCGGATTTCCATTCCCGACAATGTTTCCTAAGAATCCGATTGATACCACCTGTGGCGTTGCCAGTGTAAAAGTGAAGGTTTTTACTTCTCTTGAATTTGGACTTGTGCCACCTACACTTGCCCCGTTAAACATGTTTACAGATCCTAAAGCGGTAGATAAGTTGGCAAGTACCGGGATACCACTCCCTCCGGCAGCTGCCACACAATAAACAGATGAATTTGACTGAACCTCCGAATACGAATCAAATGAAACTATATAATTCCCGGCAGGCAGCGGCGAAGATGTAGCCTGGTATACTATCCCATTTACAACGGGCGTATTATTCCATGTTTCCCAGTTAATGGTGCCGCCTCCATCAGAACTGTAGCCCCCATTTGTACCACCATCTTTATTTTTAGCAGCGGCGTTGGTTATCCAAGGAGCAGCAAGTGTTCCCCATCTTCCATCAAAACTATCTCTTTGAAAAGGGCCTGTATTTGACAGATAAATACTGGTAACATCAGCCTTAACACTATGATCCTGGTAATCTGCATAAAAGGTATCAATAGCTGTTTTATTTGGTTTAAATGCGGTACGATAGCTGATCACGCTACCTGCCTTAAACCTGGGCAGTGATGTGCTTAACGCTGTGGGCAACGAGGCGATCAATGTATCATGCTGTTTGTTTGTAACATCGGTATATTTGATCTGCATGGAGAGCAATCCGTCATCAGCATTTACATCGGCCCAGTTAATTAATGCCGAGCCATCTGTTTGCAACTCAGCTTTGGCAATACCCCGGTTAATAAGCGAGCTTTGATATAAGCTGCCATACACATTACCCGCCAGCGTAACCGGTATAGATACGTGCCCTTCATTGTCGTAAGTACGGATCTCGAAGGTCATGATCCCTTCAGGTAAATTGGGTATAAACAATTTTGCCGTATCAACTCCTGATGTACGAGTTACAGGCGTCTCTATCGAATCCTGCTTACTGTTCCAATACACCCGGTATTTTACAATTTTAGGATCAGATGTAAACAGGCCGGTCAGCAAAACCCGGTTCCTGCCCGAAAACACCTGTACTGAATCCAGTTTGCCAGGATATATGATAGGCCCGTTGGGCTCATATTTCTTTTTATAGTCATCCATTTTAGTACAGGCGCTCATAACGAAGGCCGTTAACATTAACAGATAGTATGATATGATTTTATATGGTTTCATAATTGAAATTAAATTGAAAGAAAGCTTCTGCACATTTACTACTTCCCGAATAAGGTAAACTCACTGATACTCATAAAGTATGATCCTGTCCAGTTGCGCAGGCTTCTGATCCTGATATACCTGTACCCATTAGTACTTGCCGGGAAATCATATGCCCAGCCATCGTGTGCGTAGTTATAATCGGCAGCAGTCTCAGTACCCGATGGTGATCCGGATGGTTTTACAACATTACAGGTTACTAACTTTGTCCACGAAGCATCCAGCGCGCCGTTCACGTTTGGTGCATTAGATCCCCATATCTCGAAATCCCGTAAATTTCCCCTTACATAATATACGTTACCAACTTCAAGGAACGGGTTTAGAATAAACCGGCTTAATACTCTTTGCTTGCCAAGATCAAAAGTTACCATTTGCGGACTGCCTGCGCTCTCAACTGTAAACAGGCAATTTGGCCAACCGCCGGTAAAGTTTCCGTCAAAGATCTTGGTTACATCGGTATATGAATACAGGTTGGTAGCATCACCAGGCAATACATAAACTGACCAATCTGATTTTGAAAACTGTTCCTCGTAAAACGGTGTAAGTTTTAAAAATAAAGTATCCGATTTATTTAAAAACCTGTCCCTTACAAAAAATGCATACTTCCGTTCAACAGCCGGTTGGCCCCTTACTGCTGCCTTTATCAAAACACTGTTGCTGTAAATATTATCCATTCCCTTTGGCTGTACATATAAGCCGTTATTGGCGGTGTCAACCATTGGTACAATGGCTAAATTGTCTTTAGCCTCATTATCACAAGTAACATTAAAACCACCGAAAGTAGCAGTTACCTTGAGCGACCGGAATGCGAGCAAATAAGGAGGAGTTAAAGGATTTACGGTAACTGAAACCGGTGCCGAAGCCTTTTCGCTGGAGTTAACCGCATATAGTTTTACCACGTGTGCCAGCGTATCGCCAAAGCCGTCGACAGTTAGATTATTGGTGTAGTGTGATGCTATTACTTCGCGTGTTTTACCCGGTGAAGTTTCATAAACAGCTTTTACATAAAAAAGATCATTGTCACCGGGAAGCGAATAGGTTAAAGTAGCCTGACCATTCAGGTTTTGCACCTGCACGTTGCTAACAACCCCGGGAGCGTTATTATTAGTTATAGTTGGTTTATTAAGTGATTCCTGCTTGCAGCCTGCCATTATTATCATTAATAACCAGATACAGAAAGCGGCTTGTAATTTCCTTGTTTCCATGTTAATGCTTTTAGTGTTGAACATATTATTGCTATGCATTTACCAGTTGGGGTTTTGCACCAGGTTTTGATTAACCAGCAGGTCGCTCTCCTGTATTGGCCATAAATAATCGCGCGGGATCACAAAATGCCTTGAATAAATCGACCGCTCACGGTAGTATAATTCAGGCGAGTTTTCACTAATAGACCATCCTGTTACGTTTCCGTTAAGTTCAACACCT
Organism: Mucilaginibacter angelicae; assembly: GCF_042434235.1. Lineage (NCBI taxonomy): Bacteria > Pseudomonadati > Bacteroidota > Sphingobacteriia > Sphingobacteriales > Sphingobacteriaceae > Mucilaginibacter > Mucilaginibacter angelicae. Next base: position 664,244 of record NZ_JBHLTS010000022.1, read on the forward strand.
GCGGCTTTCCAGCGAACCAAATCCCAATAGCGGTGCCCTTCAAAGCAAAGTTCAAGAGCACGCTCACGCTGAATTATGGAGCGCATACCATCTTTAGTGGTATACTTGGTTGGGTTGATGCTGTAATTTGACCACGACTCCTGGACAGTAGGTAAACCGGCCCTCGCCCTTATACGATTTACATAGGTATACACATCAGCCACAGGTCCCTGTGCCTCGTTTAATGCCTCTGAATAAAGCAGGTACAGATCAGACAGGCGCATTTCTGGCCATGGATAATTGGTATAGGTAACAGTTGCCCATTCATAATGCCAATTCAATGCTTTTTTCATGTAAAAACCGGCAATGGGTATAGGTGACGATTGCCCTACTTCGGCACCACGGGCTTTCATCCACCAGGTATCTTCGTCAGTTTTGGTTGGGCTGTTGGCCATATACCACACACCCCGGTCAAATCCAAGATCCGCATAATAGCGGGGTTCCCTGTCAAAATTGAGCCTTGCAGTTGTTTCACCTTCTTTAATATTAAAGCGCTCCTCATGTTTACCAACCCGCAACTCTGCTATATTGCTAAAATCAAGCGTTTTATCTTCATTAATAGGTACACCGTTTTTAGTATAGAACATTTTGGCCATCTTTATTGTAGGGCCAAGCAGCGGACGGTTTGCTGATTTTGCGGCATCGGCGTTGTTAAAATCATACTGCCCTGCACACATCGACTGGAAAAAAGAGTTATAGTTGATGTTGTTATCTGCAGTGAGGCCCCATATCAATTCATCGTTCCATTTCTCGCTCATCGCGTTCCTGATGCTCATTTGCGTCATGGTAGTTTGGCTAAGCGGATTGGTTGGCGTAGGAAACGTGTACAGGTGAATGCTCTGAGATTCACAAAAATCTATGGCCTCTTTGCATGCATCGGCCGCATGCTGCCATTTTTCGGCACTAAAAGCCGGGTTAAACAGCTGCTCTCCATCTTTATTTTTAAATGAACTGTAATCAGGATTGCCATTAAAAAGCGGACTTGCGGCGGTTACTAATAATTTAGCTTTCATGCTTAAAGCAGCAGCTTTGGTAACACGTCCCAACTCACTTCCCTCATTGCGGATTGTTAAAGGTAATTTTGCCGCTGCCTGATCATATAATCCTGCTATATAACTCACTACTTCATCAACCGGGCGACGTTTTACCCTGATTTCATCAATAGGAGCATCGATAGGCAGGTTTTTATCGATAATAGGTATCGGCCCGTAAGCTCTGAACAGCTGGAAATGATAAAAAGCTTTTAAAAATTGGGCTTCGGCTATCCAACGTTCACGCGTGTCGATATCCAGGTCGCGCACTTTGGTCTGGTCGCTTACATTTTCAATAAAAACATTACAGTCGCGTATAGCTTTGTAATTTGCTGCCGCATCCCTGGTGCCATTCATGTAGTTGGCAATTGGGTCTGAAGAGTTTTGGAACCCTCTCGGTAACTGTAAAACATTTGTTGACCGGATGTGATTAGCCGGGTCTTCTACCCAAACCTCATCGCTGGCAGTAAGGCCAACGTTGTACGTAGGGTCCGTTTCTGTTGGCAGGTATGAGTAGCAGGTAAACAGGTATTTCTCTGCCTCTGTTTTTGAAACAAAAGCATTGGCTATTGTTGATACGTTATCAGGAACAACATCCAGGAACGATTTTTTGCAGGATGATACCGGCACAATCATTATTAAGGCCACCAGCAACAGGGTGATATTCCCTTTGGGTGTGCGGCTTAATAATGCATGCTTAATTTTTTGTATAAAATTACTTTTCATATAACTGATTTGAAAGCTTTTAAAATTCTACCCTTAAGCCCACGTTAAACACTTTTTGAATGGGATAACCCAATCCTGACGATCCCATCTCCGGGTCCCAGAGTTTGAAGCTGCTTAAGGTTAACAGATTTAAACCGTTCAGATAAATACGCGCACTGTTTAAATGGAGGCCCTTAAGCTGGCTTTTGTTGAAATTGTACCCCAACTCAGCCGATTTAAGACGTATGAATGAACCGTTACGCAACCACCATGTTGATGTTTGAGTATTGTTACCCTGGATCTGGGTACTCAGGCGCGGCCAAAATGCATAGGGATTACGGTTATCTTCAGACCAGTGATCATTGGCTATAGAATTTAATAACCCGCTTTGGTTACCGGAATTAAGACCGTTAAGCTGCAAACCGTTTACCAGGTAAAAAGGTGAAATATCTGCCGAATTGATAACAAAAGATGAGCGCGCCGATCCCTGGAAGAATGCGCTGATATCAAAATTTTTATACCCTACAGAAAAGCCGAAACCATAAATAATTTCAGGTACAAGCGGATACCCTATCGGCACAACGTCTGAGCTGGATATTTTACCATCGCCATTCATATCGCGGTATTTAATATCACCTGCTTTATAATCACCAAAGCTTTGTACCGGCGAGTTGGCAACATCTTTATCGTCAATGAATAGCCGCTCGGCAATAAGACCGTAGATCTGGCTTAACGAGTTACCAACTTTGCTCAGGTATTTTAAATTATCGCTGTAAACTGGCTCTTCATTTTTAAGCAGTTTACTTTTTGAATAAGTAAGCGTACCACGCGATTGGATCCAAAATGAATTGTTAAAGCTCTTCTTATAATCCATGGCAATATCAACACCCTTGCTGGATGATTTACCTGCATTTGAAGAGATATCAGCTTGCAAACCCATTGAAGTTGGTATGGTGCTGCGCACCATCAGGATATTATCGCGCTTTTGCTGGTAGGCATCTACGGTTAGTGTAAAGTTTTTGGCTACCGTTAAATCCATACCTAAATTGGTTTGCCTTGATTGCTCCCAGGTAATATTTTGGTTTTCATAACGGTAGGTAACTACGCCCGGCCGGCTATAGATGTAATTGGTGCCAAACTGGCCATTAGAGCCATTATTTAAATTAACATCTGACAGATAGAAAAAACGGTCGGTAGGCGAACCGATCTGATCATTACCTACTAAACCGTAGGTAAACCTGAATTTAAGGTTATCAATAGTTGACAGCAATGGTTCAAAAAACTTTTCATTTGATACCACCCAACCGGCACCTACAGATGGGAAAAAACCAAAACGGTGATTGCTTGCAAAACGCTCCGAACCGTTATAACCGAAGTTAAACTCAAGCAGGTAGCGGTTATCATAACCATAAGTAAACCTGCCCGATACGCCCTGGTTACGTGAAGGCAATGATAGCTGAAGTGTAGGCGCGTTACCAGTGAGGTAATTACGCATGGTACCTATCAACAACCCGCTAACGGCGTGCTTTTGCGCAAACGTGCGGTTGTAATTTACTGCTGTTTCAATATAGGTGATTGAATTGGAGACATTTGCCGCCGGGTTTTGATTGTAGGTTAAATACTCGGTTGGTGTGGCCCCTATACTGCCCGATGATCCATCGTTAAGCAATGTTAAACCATTGAACTGCCCGTTAAGTACGTTCGACTGGTAATAATACGGGCTATACTGACGTGAAACCGTGAAGTATGAATAACGTGTTGTGTACGCCATTGCACGTGCCGACAGGCCCTGGGTAATAAAATCAAGCTTTTGACTTAAGTTTAATTGCGCTGTTAAGGTACTGGTATTTGAGCTTTGAAAACCCGATAAGGATTGTGCGTAAGGATTTACATATAATCCACCACTCGGGATAATAGCATTACCAAAAAGCGGGTGGTTTACATATGGCAGTAAGTTACCGGGATAAATGGCCGGAAAAGCCACCGGGTTACTCCACAAAGCGTTCAGAAAAGTAAAGCCCCCGCCGCCAATTGGCCCGTGATAACTATCAAACTGGCCCTTTAAGCTTACTACTGCCTCGGTGGTTTTAGTAAGGTTTAAAGTGGTGTTTGATAAAATAGAGTACGATTGCAGCTTAATGTTATTGCTGAAATTGTTCAGGCTGTTCTCGGCCAGGTTACCATTATCGATATTGTAGGTCATAGCCAAATAATACTTAGCTTTTTCCGACCCGCCGCTGGCATTCATATTGAACCTCTGATTACTGGTTTTATTTTTTACCAACTGTTTGATCCAGTTATTATTAGGATAAAGCAGCGGATCATCGCCTTTAGCTGTATGATCTATTTTATTTTGCGAGTAAGGCAAAGCACCAAGCGGGTTACGCGTAAGTACCGCCTCATTGGCCAGTGTCATGTAGGTAATATTATCTGCCAGATCAATGTTTTTAATGTTTGATGAGGTTGAATTTTCACCGCGGATATTAAATTTTACGGCACCTATATCACCGCGTTTAGTGGTTACCAATATTACGCCGTTTGCCCCCCTTGCACCATATAATGATGAAGCAGTAGCATCTTTCAGTACCGAAAAACCCGATATGTCATCCGGCTGAAGCCTTGCCAGGTCGGTAGTGCCCGATTCGATACCATCGATCAATATCAAGGGGTCAACCTTACCCGCGCCAAAAGTGCCTACACCCCTGATGAAGAACTGGGCATTATCAGCACCCGGTTCACCGCTTCGCTGATAGGAGATCATGCCGGGCACAACACCTGCAAGCATAGTAGTAAGGTTACTTGACGGCCCTTTTAACTGCTTAGGGTTTACAGTAGTAATGGAGCTAACAAGGCTTGTCTTTTTCTGCGTACCGTAGGCAACAACGGCAACTTCTTCAAGAGCGTTTTTATCTGCGCCCATTTGTACGTCAATTTTGTAAACGCCTGCGGCAGATAAGGGGTAATTTGAAAGTGCAAACTCCTGAGATTTTGATCCAACAAATGAAAATACGATAATTGAACTCCCCTCTTTTAAATTAAGGGTGTACTTTCCGTCTATATCTGATTGTGTGCCGTTTGTGGTTCCCTTAACCTTAACACTTACACCTGGTAAAGTAAGGCCCTTATCATCAGTAACAACACCTTGTACCTTTTTGGGGACGACAGCCCCCGCAGGTTCTTTTTTGGGTGGACTCACAACTGTCGCGGGTTCGCTTTTTTCGATAACGATGAGCTGATCACGCACTACATAGTTCAGGTTTTTTCCTTTTAAAAGAACACTGAACACCTCTTTCAACTCGGCATTTTTAAAGTCTACGGTAACAAGTTCTTTATCATTCAAGAGATTGTTGCTGTAAAAAACAGTCAGGCCTGTTTGCTTTTTGATTGACTTAAATACATCGGCTAAGCTGATATTAACCTTTTTGAGTGTTACTGGCCCCGTACTCTGTGCCTGCACGGCACTATACCGGGTTACCAATAAAAGAAAAATAAAGGGCAGTATAAGCCGCCGGCTGAATAAAATTCTATCCATATTATTGGGTTTATGATTTGGTTTTCTCTAAGACCTGATCCTGATGAAAACGGGTGAATGGAAATAAGAAAAATTGTATTTTTTTTATTACAATAAAAATCGCTCATATATAATTACCAATAATTCAACATGTTACCGTAAACACATTTCAATTAATGATGACAAAGGATTTCCATATGCTTTAAAGAATAAGCATTAAAATAGTATCGAAAGCAAGCTGTGATTTAACTTAGATATGCATGTTTTACCGTATGTGTAAAACCCCCTCCTTTAAAACGGCCGTGACTCCGGCCGATGCTTTAATATTTTGAATAAAAACATCAATTGGTTTATTTTTTTGAATAGCTCCGCTAATCGCTTCATCAGCTTTCGCAGGATCGTCAAAAACTACTTTTACATCAAACCAGCGCAGCAGTACATCGCTTATATCGTGCAGTTTGGTATCATGGAAATAATAAATATCATTCATCCAGGCCAGTTCAACAGTGGGATCAAACGGTTGAGCCCGGAATCCGGAACCCGATTTATAAACAGCCTGGTAACCTGGCTGCAAAAGCATTTTTTGTTTGTCCCTGCCATTTGTTGATACCGATCCTTCAACCAAAGAAGTTACTGTTTCATTGGCCTGGTAAGTATTTACGTTAAACTCTGTGCCTAAAACCTTTACATCTGTTTGGCCGGTATGTACAATAAATGGATGGGCTGCATTCTTTGCGACTTTAAAAAAAGCCTCTCCTGTTAAATAAACTTCCCTGGTTTTGCCTAAAAAGGAAAATGGGAAGCGGAGACTTGACACCGAATTTAACCAAACCTGGGTACCATCCGAAAGTACAATCTGGTAATTTAATTTTGAAGGAATAACAAGTGTACTCCACTCTTCGCTTTTGTTATTATCCACCTGATAGCTTAGCCCGTTGGCGCCCTTATTTAAATGCGCAAACGGTATGTTGATCACCTTTTTGCTTGTATCAGACAGGTCGATCTGCTGCCCGTTTGCCATCCGGAGTTCAATGGCAGGTGCTTTAAAATCCTTTTTAGCGACAACGGAATTATTAACAGGTATTTGCCGCCAAAAATATCCTACAGTAAAAGCAATACATAATAAAGCTGCTACCGAAAGCCATTTCCAAACGTCTTTACGTCTGGGGTTGATAGACTTTATCCGTTTTATTTCGGGCTCAATTTTATCCCAGGCCTTGTTTTCATCAATATTATTAAAGAAAGTCTGAGCTTTATGTGAATTTAATGTCTGTTGCATTTCGTCCCAAAGTTGTTTTACCTGGGAATCATTTTGTATAGCCTCATTAAGCAAATGGCTTTCTTCCTCACTTATCGTGCCCGCAATTTGCTCAATTATCAATTCCTGAAAATACGCTTTATTGTATGTCATTATTTTAAGACCTCTTTATGGATAAAAAGGGTGAACTTATTTGGCACTTTTTAACCCTTCTTTTAAAGTTTTTATTGCCAGCTTTAAATGAGTTTTTAAAGAGTTTATGCTAATACCCATTTCAACAGCTGCATCTTTATACTTTTTATGTTCATAATGTACCAGGGTAAAAGCCTGCATCCTTTGTATCGACAGATCAGCCAGTATTTTTTCCGGATAAATTTCCGGTACAGGTGCTTCCTCCTCCTCTATTTCAGTAAGTGTGTATTTATAATCAACTAATCTTTTTTGAGTTCGCGTTTCGCTTTCAACTTTTTTCAGGCACCTGTTACGGATTGCGGTAGTTAAATAAGCTTTTAATGACGAATTAATGTTGGTATACAATTGCCTTTCCCAAAGATCAACAAAAAAACCCTGAACAGTATCTTCAGCTTCCATTTCATCTTGTAAAATGTAAAAAGCCGATACATTAAGCAACTTGTAGTATTTTTTAAATACTGCTTCGAAGGCCTCCTTGTTCCCTAATTTTAATTGCTCAAGAATATGAGAATCGTTCAAAATCTCCATGAATTGGTCTTAACTGGTTTATAATTAAATAGGTTGGGCTATTTATAGAAAGCTAAATTTAAAAATTTTTATTGTCAAAACAACAATTATTAAAAAATATTGAAAATAGTTTAGACATTCAAAAGTCTAAACTAAAATAACTACCTGGATATGTTAAAAGAGAATATTTATAGCGAAATTAAAAGCGAACTATGGTAGCAACCAAATGACCTCCTGGCTTGAAAAGCACTTTTATACGCAATCGATATCGGAACCAAATTAATGTATTTAGAACAATTAAATAAGGACACTCACTACCCATGTTACTTTCCGGATCTCTTTTAATAAGTACCTGCAACTTTATTTGGTTCTATTCCGCCATTTGCTTTTAATTTTTCTTTGATGATGAACAGTTTACAAATTAAACTTCACAAAGGGCAGCTTGATGAGCTAAAGGATGAACCTGCAAGCTTATTAAAGTTTATATCGCGGTAAGTCTGAAATGTGTCGGTTACGCTGGCTACATCAGGGCTTTTTTTAGGATGCATAACATGCTCAAAAATGTTCCCGTGTAGCGTTATGGTTGCTATGGCCGTTCACCACCTCCGCAGAGCTGTCTTTTTTGAATGCATCGTTTTTAGCCGCCGGTGGTATATAATCCATCGATCCTGCCAGCATACGGGTGCATGGTAATGTTTTAACCCGTGCAATTTCGGGTTCAAAGCCGCGGCCTATAAGGAGGTACGTTACCGTTCATGTTGTATTAATAACATTCTTATAGATTTGAGGCAATTAAACCACCAAAACAGTCATTTCTTTCCGTGGTTTTCATACTTCTCCTTGTCGAATATGTAAAGAAACGGGTAACGATGTCCTTTCATCTTTTTTTGTTCCTCCAGTTATTTAGCCTGATACCAGTTCCCGCTTTACAAGCATATGTAGAAAATTTATTGAATCATAACGTAAAAGGCCCCTATAAAACAGGGGCCTTTTACATTATTTGACCTTTGACTTTAAATATATACAGGTGCAAATGTCAGAAGGGCTGATCACAAGTATCTATGCTCTTCAATTAAAGTGCAGCTTAAAACTTCGGATCAAAGTTGAAGTAGATCGGGTTTGACAGGGCAACCATATTACCGCTAACAGCGGCAGAACGGGGTACCTGCGGGTAATCGGTAGAAGGTCCTTCAATAATAAGGCGATAGTACATACGCTCAACTAATTTTGGCGTATCGGTAAACTCAACTACAGGGTTGCTGCCCGGCATTTTATAGCTGCCAAACTTACGGCCGTCTTTAATTACATTCACCGTATAAGTGCTATCTGTTTTTACGTTTCCTTTAAGCTCAACACGGAATTTAATTGGCTTACCGGTAGATTTTGCGTTATCTCCCATCATCATATCCATTTTACCATCTTCGTTGATATCAGCATAAAACTCTACACGTGGTGCGTAAGGATTTGCGCTTATCGAAACACGACCGTTTAATAATGCATCTACCACAGCCTGTGAAGTATGTTCGGCCGCAAACACCCAGGTAGTTGGGGTGCCAATGTAGTTAACATCGCTTGGCGAGTGGACATCGCTACCACCACGGCCGGTGATTTTGCGGCCCGAAGCCAGCATGTCTTCCCAAATGAGGTTTGAGTTGGCGTTTTTAGTCCACAGGCAAGAGTTCCAAACCTCCATGACATCAACAAGGTCGTACGAGAAACCGAAATGGTCTTTCGGACCGGCGGGGTGGTTGGCCGACAGGTGGATACCCAGCTCTTTCTTCACTTTAGCGATATCCGCATCACGCTGATCGCGCACGTCGTAAAATTTCTGGTGATCGTAAGGTTTGGCAGAGAAGGTATTGCCATGGCCGCGGGTGGTAGTCCACTCGGCACCGTAAAGCATTAACAAAGAGTTATCCGATTTAAAGGCGGTATCTGCCCAGGTATTGTTCGCTGTATTACCTAAAACATGGTTATCATGATCTGTAATGCCAATAAAACCAAAGCCAACAGATTTGGCAAAAGCTTTAATTTTTGAAATAGGGTGACGCTGAGGGTTGTAGCCACCCTCAGAACTGTAGCTGGAGTGAACGTGCAGGTCACCTTTCAACCATTCGCCTTTGGTAAGGCTGGCAATGGGAGGCAATGCGCCCAGCGGCTTAATCCAGGGGTTAACATGGTCTTTATCTATTTTTTGTTGTGCAGATACCATATTGCCGGTGCTGATCATGGCCAGTACTGCAAATGCGGTGCGAATATTTTTATACATATAGATTGATGATTAAAGTGGTTCTACAATTATTTACTTGGATAGCCAGGATTCTGTGTTAAAGTAGGGCTGCGTACAATTTCCGTTACCGGAATTGGGCGTAACAGATACTTAGTATCAATGGTGGCAGGGTGATTGTGAGCGGTGAAAGCATTGTATTGCGCTGCGCGGGTAAGCAAAGTTCCGGTACGCTTCAAATCCATCCACCGGTTTGATTCGCCAAAAAGTTCGCGGGCCGATTCGTCGAGCACATCCGTTAATGTGGCACTTCCGGTAAGCAGGTCATTTCCGCTCAGCTTGGCCCGTGTGCGCAGGTCATTGATCAATCCGGTAGCTAACCCTCCTTGTCCTTGTTTAACATATGCTTCGGCCAGTAACATCATGGTTTCGGCACGACGGAAGATGTACGTATCACGGTGGCCTTGCGGGTCTACACCAGAGTTGGTATAAACTACTACCGTAGGGTCATAAAACTTCCAGATGATAGGATAAATAGTGTTTGATCCAAAAAACTGATGATACTGATCTGGATTCACCACATAATACGTGGGTTTGTTAGCTGCCAGATAGGCGGTAATATCGCTTGCGCTCATCGCCACGCGGGGCAGGTAGATCACGTTATCGCCTGCTTTAATTGCGCCATTAGGTCCTGTTGCATTGGCGGCAGCCACGATGTGCCTTTGTAAAAACCGCTCAGACGCCCGGTAATCAGTAGCAGCATAGAGGTTGAAAAGGTAAGAAGAAGGCTGATAAGAAGCATCCTGCCGCCAGTACGGTGCTGCCAGCGCTCCACCCGGAAACCTGTCGGTCCAGAACTTGAACTGCTGATAAAGGTTGTTGCCGGTTTTGTTGTTCGCATCGGTGATGGAATAGCGGACCGCAAAGATGACTTCTTTATTGCCACCAGCCGAGTATTGGTCGCCGAAGAGAGCATCCCATGTGCTGAGCGTTGATTTGTTCATAGCGCCTTGCAGATTGCTAACGGCATTTGCCAAATCGGCCGATTGCGCATACGATTTATAGCTGCGTGTAAGCAACACCTTGCCAAGCAGGTGCTGGGCCATGGCTTGGGCTACGCGTCCATAGTCGCTTGGGTCGGCCGGCAACTGGGTAAGGGCTTGATTAAGGTCGGCCACAATTTGTTTGTACACATCTTCTTCAGACGAGCGGGTAAAATTGTAGGTAGCCTGGGTTACCTCGCTGGTAATCAGCGGCACGCCTCCAAAAGTCTCCACAAGGTTAAAATAGGCATAAGCACGCAGGGCCAGCAGTTCGCCAGTGCGGGTGACGTATACTTTCGGGTCTATATTATCTTTTATAGTAGCTCCGCGCGTTAGGGCTGTATTAGCCTTGCTAATCAGGTTGTAGTTGTCGGTCCACCAGCCCTGGCTTTCGTTGCCCGTAAATGTGGTGTAATCGTTAATTGGCAATTGGGTGTCATCTACCACCCCTGTACGATCATACATATCTGTACCGTACCACATATGCGAAGTGTTTTGCAACAATGGGCGCAGGTATCTGTACGTTTCGTTCACCAGCTCCTCATACGAGTTTTGAGTGACGAAATACTTGTCACTCGTCACCGACGAGGGGTTAACTTCTTCCAGGCTGCACGACTGAGCGAATACCAGCAAGCAAATTGCTAATATACAATTGAATATCTTTTTCATGATTAATAACATAATGTGCGTGATCCTTAATGAATTAAAACGCTAAATTGAGTCCGAACATAAACTTACGTGTCATCGTATATCCATAGGTTTGCGTGTCCTTGCCTGCATTTTCCGGGTCCCAGCCTACATAATCTGTAAAGATGAAGGGGTTTTGACATGAGGCGAATACGCGCAACTTGCTAAGCCCTAATTTGCCTGTCAGGCTCTTAGGCAGGTTGTAGCCAGCATTGATGTAACCTACCCTTACGTACGAAGTCTTCTGATAATATAACACTTCCATCGGGCCCGAAGGTACGCCCGGGCGCACCCAGGTACCACTGGTGTTTTGTGGGGTCCAGTAGTTGAGCTTCAGCACATTGAAATTCTCGTTGTCCTCCAGCGAGTACGATCCATGGAACTGCGAATATGAATATTGTCCCTGGCGGGTGGTCACCGTAAATGCCAAATCAACATTTTTATAAGTAAAAGTATTGGTGATACCTCCTGTCCATTTAGGGAAAAGCGATCCTTTAAATACCTTGTCGGCATTGTTTATGGTGCCGCTGTTATCAATATCGCGCACTTTGATACTACCTGGTGCCAGTCCGTATTTTTTCGCTTCTGCAGCCTCGTTTTCACCCCAATAACCAACCTGGTCATAGGTCCATACAACACCTACAGGTTGTCCCACAAACCAGCCGTTGGCCTCATCGCGGCTCGAACCATCAGAAAGGCTTACAATTTTATTGCTATTGGACGCAAAGTTGAGCGATGTATTCCATGAGAAATTATCGGTTTTAATGTTGACGGTGTTTAGGCCAATTTCAATACCCTTGTTGCTAACAGAGCCCACATTGTCTGTCAGGCTGGTAAACCCATTAAGTACAGACATCACCCTGTTCATAATAACGCCGTTGGTGCGGCGGTTGTATATGTCGATCGTTCCGCCGATCCTTCCTTTGAAGAGTTCAAAGTCTAAACCAAGGTTAAACTCGTTAGTTCGCTCCCAGGTCAGGTTTTTATTTGCAAAGCGCGTTATAGACGATGTGTTCACCACATTTGAGGTGCCAAAAAGGTACCTGGCATTGGCTACTGTTGGATAACTGCTATAAGGCGACACGCCATTATTGCCCGATACACCATAGCTAAAGCGCAATTTCAAATTAGAAAGCGGGGTTTTGTCTTTCAAAAACTCCTCTTCAGAGATTCTCCAGGCAGCGGCTGCTGAAGGGAAGAATGCCCATTTGTGCCCTTCCGCAAGTTTAGAGCTACCGTCTGTACGCCCTGTAGCGGTTAAGAGGTAGCGTCCCTTATAGTCGTAGTTGAGACGTCCAAAATACGAATCCAGCTGTTCTTGTATATAACCGGTAGACATGGAAGACATTGTTCCGGCTCCCAGGTTATACCAATCATAAGCATCGGTAGGGAATGCTCTTGCCGCCTCGGCCGAATTCATGATGGATGATTTATAATAGGACGAACCCAAAAGGAAATTTACAGTATGATCACCCCAGGTTTTATCGGCTTGCAACAAGTTGTCCCATGTATATTTTACCGTGCGTCCTGCCTGGTATTGAGCACTGCTATTAGCCAGCGCTCCTGCACCGGTTTTTGTCATCGACCCTATGTACGATCCATATTCTGTATGCGTGATGTCGGGCGCAAAAGTGGTGGTAAACTTCAGCCAGCTCAGCGGTTTCACTTCAAGGTATACGTTTCCAAAAGTATGCGTATTGTTGGTTTGCGTATGCCTGTTCTTCTCCTCTATAAAAGGGTTGGTGATAGTTGTTATTCCGTCAGGATAGAACTTAAGCGACCCGTCGGCATTATACTTATCAGACAACGGATTGAGGCGATAAATGGTTCTGAAGGTTTCGGGGCTGGCTTGCTTAGTGATTTCGTAAGCTGTATAGATGGTAGTCCCTATTTTAAATGTTTTATTAATCTGCTTATTTAGCGATGCATTCAGGTTATAGCGGGTATAGCCGTCGCCGCTAATTTCGCCATTTTCAGAATTGATTGCTGCGCCCAGGCTGTAAGTAAGCTTTTCTGCACTGCCATTCACGCTCAATGCATGCGATTGCGAGTAGGCCGTCTTCAAGATCTGATCCGGCCAGCTAATAGATTTGCCTGCCTGGTAGTTATTGTATGCCGCCTGGCCCAGCAACTGCTGCAGGTCAGGCTGGTAGTTAGGGTTGGTATAGTTTTGTCCTTTGCTACGGTCTATACGATATTGTACCCACTCATCGGCATTGGTAAAGTGGGGCAGGTTCATGGCATTGCTTATCGAGCCTGAGCCTGTATATTCCACAGTATTTCTGCCTTGCTTTCCTTTTTTGGTGGTAACAATGATTACACCATTTGCACCGCGCGAACCATAAATGGCCGTTGAAGAAGCATCCTTCAATACGTCGATCCGCTCAATATCTGTGGGCGCAATGTCATTGATAGAGTTGACATAGATACCATCCAACACATAAAGGGGTGGATTGATGGCACTTAAGTCTGTGCCCGATTTAATGGTGTTCTGTCCGCGGATGGAGATATCGAAGCCCCCACCAGGCTTAGTACTATTTGTTACGATGTCTACACCCGGTAGCTGACCGGCCAGTGCCTGCACGGCGTTGTTGAAGTGCGTAGCTACCAGCTTATCGTTAGATACAGAACTCAGCGCCCCGGTAAGGTCGGTACGTTTCTGCGTACCGTAACCTACCACCACCACCTCGTTAAGCGCCGAAACATCTTCCTGCATAGTTACGGTAAGCGTACCGCGATCGGCAGGGACCTCGATAGTTTTATATCCCACGTACGAGAACACCAGCACCGCGTTTTCATCGGGCACGGTGATTGCAAAGTTTCCATCTTTATCGGTTGAAGATGCCGCGTTGAACGTTTTGCCCTTTACAATAACCCCAACCAGCGGGCTCCCTTTTTCATCAGTTACTTTGCCGGTGATCCTGCGTGGCGGAATTGGTGATTTCCGTTCTTTAACCACGATAGCTTTGTCTTCCTTAGTAATGGTATACGTTAAGGGTTGATTGCTAAAGATCTCTGCAAGTACATCTTCCAGTTCGGCGTTCTTTAAATTAACCGTAACGGGTTTGGCACTTTTAATTAGTTTCAGGTTATAAAAAAAATCATAGCCAGTTTGATTACGAATGTCATCAAACACCTGTACCAGGGATGCTTTACTTCTGTTAAGCGTAATCTTCTGTGCATAGGTACTGGCGCTTACCTGACAGATGGCCATTGTTAGTATGATGATACTGAGTTTCATAATTAACAGGCATTTTTTTAAGACATGGTAAGAAATACCGCGTGTGACTTGTAAAAAAGTTTTATACATTTGTTATTAGGGTTTATTCAAGAAGTCTTGTTTATGTACTATTTTTCCGTTTAGAGAGCGGAATGGTAAGCCCCAAACATAGGCCAGTGGTGGTTCCAAGCACCCCTGGCTTTTTTTGAGCTACCGTTTGCTAATTGGGTTTATTGCATAACGGTCACCCTCCTTCCTTCTATTTTAAAGTGAACATTTCCGGTTAATTCCATAATCTTCAAGGCTGAAGACAGGTTCTTGTAGCGGGAGATCTTTCCGCCAAAGCGTAAAGACGGATCCACATTGTTCGCATATTTTATATCTATATTATACCACCGGGAAATCTTCCGCATCACATTTTCCAGGCTGTCATTAAATTTGAAATACCCGTTTTTCCAAGCCATCACATCTTCCAGGTCAATATCATTAGTTACTTTTGTACCGGCGTCACTTACCTGCGCCTGTTCACCCGGAATCAGTATGCGCGAATAACCGTTATTGGAGATCTTTACCGAGCCTTCCAGCAGCGTCGTTTTCATGATCTCGTCGTCGTCATAGGCCATAATATCGAAATGGGTTCCAAGCACCTCAACGGTCTGCCCTCTGCTGCTTACTTTAAAAGGCATTTTTGCATTATGGGCAACCTCAAAATAGGCCTCCCCTTTAAGCTGAACTTTCCTTTCGTTCCCGGTAAAATAAGTTGGATAAGTGAGGCTTGATTTAGCATTTAACCACACCCTTGATTGATCGGGCAGGATAACCTGCCATTGTCCGCCGGTAGGGGCTTCTATCGTGTTGTATCCGGGCGCAAGATCATCGTCTGTTACCCCGTTCGGCAATTCATAAGCGATCTGACCGTTTGCCGTTTTAGCGATTTTCACATTAGCCTGTACAGCAATCTGCCCGTTAACGGAATCAGTTAAAGTGATTTTTTGGCCATTGGCCAATGTGAGAACGGCCTTATTGCTGCCCGGCCTGATATCATTTTTTTGAGCGATGGTATTACTTTTTACAGGTTTTGAGGCCTGGCGAAAAAGTACGGCAATGGTAGACACCACGATAATTACAGATGCAGCTGCCATTACCGGTTTCCATATTGATCTTTTCTTCTTTGCTATTAAAGGAATTATGTTTGATCCGGCTATTTTTTGCTGAAGCTCCTCAAAATGTTTATCGCGCAGACGTTTATGCGATGCATTACCCAGCATAATGACCGTTCTCCTGAGTTCCTCAATTCGCATCTCTTCTTCAGGATGGTCCGCCAACCATTTGTTCCAATATCTGACATCATCATCGTTTCGTCCGAAACAATAGTTCAGGAAACTCTCCTCATGTAGTAAATACGCAAGATCTTTGTCCAACATTTGCGGTAAGCTTTGGACAATAGAGCAGGAAGCTTTAGATTTTACCTATGCTTTTTGAAAAAAAATTAAAAAAAGAAGCGAAAAGAGAGAAATGGCTGCAGCAAGTGCGCTGGCATAGTCCTGGCCTATCAGTTTTCTAAGCCGCTCGACCGAGTTGTATATCGTATTATAAGCCGTTTTTATGGAGATGTCGTTTATCTCGGCTATTTCTTCGTAAGTAAGGCCGAGATAGAATTTTTGGTATACGATCTTTGTTTGGCTGTCAGATAACTGGCTGATATAACTATCCAGGATCTGTGTTGCTTGCTCCCGGCTTGTTTGCTGAATATATTCAGCTTCTGCAGAAGGGTAAGCCGGCATTTCAGGCAGGTCCTGCAACTCCAGGCTCTCTTCCGCACTAAAGCGTGGCTTTCGGAAGAGATTACGTAAAAAGGCTGTTACCAGGTAGTTATGATGATTCCGTATGTGTTGTAACCGTATCCGGTTTTCGAATACGTAAAGGAAAAGGTCATTAATGCAATCCTTTGATTTATCAAGTGTTGCTCCTTTCAGATTACCCAAATAAATCAGGTAATCGTGATAATGACAATAAAGCTTATAAAAATCGTCATCATCCCCTTCCATAATGAAAGTGTCCCAATGTATTTTCAACGCTATACCGGACTTTCCGTAACTGAACATCACCTCTGAATTGTGGGGAAGCAATCCGGTCACAAAATTGGATGCTGTTTATGCATTCATGGTTTAGGCAGTATTATCAATTTGTTAATAATAGCTATTAAAATAAACCTGGAGGTAGATTGGACGTAAGAATTTTCCTGGATATAAATATTCCCGTGAACACCATTTTAGAATGCAATTCGATAATCGATAAAAAAAGAATTATGTGTTTTACAAAGTCCAATCGGCGCACTTCTTTAAACAATACAGGAAATAGTCGAAACAGATGCTTTACAATATGTGAGAAGAAAAATTCATTTCAGGCCGAATCGATTTTTCTAAGGATCGTATATGTTGCTTACATAATGATCTTGGGATTCGATAAATATAGGATTGTTCAACAACGACATAGAAAACTCGCTATTTGAACCATTTTCAATTCTGGTAAATCTGCCAATCTCTTCAAATCATAAAAGAAATGATTTGTTATACTTAAAGTCCGAACCACATTTTTTTCAAAGATTCTCGATTTCTATTCGGAATCGAGGCTTTTGTTTTTTTATATATTGAAAAAGCTGATGTCCATTGAGGTTACATTAAATGGTTAAAAATGTTCAATGAATTGCCGTATCGATGGACTAACTGCCGTCGAACTTTGGTGTTTCTTTTTACAATTCTTTTAGCAGAAGAACTATAGCGGAACTTTTAGTACTTCAGATAATCTAACTGACTGGGGCCTATATAAAGGACATGATTCTCTATAACTTAATGGCGTTTGGCCGGTGCACTTCTGAAAGAAGGTCGAAAAATTATTGGGGTCGTCAAAACCCATGTGATTGGCAATCTCTTTGATTATAAAACTCGAATTAGATAACAGGTATTTACATTCAGAAATGATCTTGTTATTAATATATTGCTTTGCATTCAACCCATTGTGTTTTTTAAGCAGGAAATTTAAATGATTAGGGTGAACGTTGAGTGTCTTTGCATAAAATTGTACGCTCCTGTGTGTTTTATAATTATATTCCAGTAATTCTGAAAACCTGTGAATAACGGGGTGATATCCTATTTCATTGCCTATAAATGATGTCTTAGAGAACAAACGGTCACAATGGATCAACAGTTCCAATATTTTAACGGCCAGCATATCTTTGTCTTCATTCTTTATTTCATCTGCTTCATTCATCATTTGCTCAAATATCCTGGATACAGATTTGGCTTGTGACTTATTAAGATATAAATAAGGCTTGGAAATGGTCCTGAAGATCTTTCGGTTGATAATGGATTCTTTTGGAAATACGGTTTTAGAAAAAAAATCAAGGTCAAAATGCAACAGGAATCCTATGCAGGCCAAGGTATCATAACGGCTGGATTGAATAACCCTGGCGGGAATTATAAAAAGGGTATTATTAAGTATCGGAAAAGCATGTTGGCCGATATTCTTTAAACCCGAGCCTTCCTTAATCAAGGCAATTGTGTAAATAGACTGCCTGCTTGGGGGCACTGTGCCGTTGAATATCCGTACCACCCTCCCGAGGTCATGCAACAAATACTCAAATTTATACTTTAATCGCTTATCAAGATCGATTACTCCGTCACCTGAAAATTTAGTAAAAGCCTGTAAATATCTGGCTAATACTTTATCCTTTTCAGGTCGGGTTTCAGTAATTTGTAAATTCATAGCACAATAATTAATTGACTTACAAATGAGCTTTTATAAAAATTCGCGATTTTAAATAGTCTTATACAGGCAATTGCCTGCCCGTAACCATTGACATAGACGATCTATCTTTGCAAGGTTCGCCTGTACATCCGGCGCCTGCAATACATTTTCATACAGCCCGAAGGATAACCGACACAAGTTTAACAATTGCTCATATCTCACCTATTGACAATTGTCAATTTATAATCACCTGAATATTATTAATTGGAAAATCGGTAAAAGCTATTCGCTACAAAATTTATCTGATATATTTTTATACAAATGTCAAATTTCCTCCCCTGCTAAACCCTCAACTTTACATTACATAAATCAAAAACACTTATGAAATATAATTTTTTAGGAAACACCGGCCTGGTGGTATCCGAGATCTGTCTTGGTACCATGACATTCGGTGGAAGCAATGGAGGCATACAGGAGGCGGTTGGCAATTTGCAGCAAAAAGAAGTAAACGACCTGATGAAAACTGTAGTCGATTCTGGTATCAACTTTATCGATACCGCCAATGTTTATTCATCAGGCCAGTCAGAGAGGCTATTAGGCCAGTCTATCATAGACCTCGGCCTTAATCGTAATGATCTCGTGATAGCTACCAAAGTACGCAGGCGCATGGGTGAGGGAAAAAACAACGTGGGTCTGTCGCGTTATCATATTTTTCAATCGGTAGATGAAAGTCTGCAACGTTTACAGCTGGATCATATTGATGTTTTATACGTTCATGGCGTTGATCCTAAAACCCCTGTCGAAGAAACGATGAGAGCCCTGAACGATATTGTACTGACAGGTAAGGTGCGTTATATCGCCGTATGCAACTGGCCCGCCTGGATGGTGATGAAAGCCCTTGGCATAGCCGGCAAACATGGATGGAACAAATTTGTTGGCTCGCAATACTACTATTCATTAAGCAGCCGCGATATAGAACGTGAAATATTGCCATTGGCTGCCGATCAGAATTTGGCCGTAATGCCATGGAGCCCGCTGGCAGGTGGTTTCCTGTCAGGAAAATATACCCGCAATAACGAGAAAGCAGGCGATTCGCGCAGGGATACATTTGACTTCCCTCCTGTTAACAAAGAAAAGGCTTATGACATCATCGATGTTATCACCGAAGTTGGCAAGCAATATAATGTTTCTGCCGCGCAGATCGCGTTATCGTGGGTCCGCCTGCAAAAAGGAATTACCAGTACTATTATCGGCGCAAAAAAAACGGATCAATTGCTTGATAATATCCGTTCAACCAAGATCGAACTATCTGCAGACGATTTGAAAAAAATCGATGAAATAAGCGCGTTACCCAAAGAATATCCTGGCTGGATGGTTGAATTGCAATCGGAAGACAGGGAAATTAAATAGTCTGAAAACCGGGAAGTCCGAAAGACGATGCATACAGCTTTCGGACTTCCCGGCTTATACGGATTTTTGGACGCAGAAAGCCTTAAACCTGATATATAAAGCAAGATCATTTATTTAAGCGGCCCATTAATAAAAAAGATGTAACTTTTTTGCAACCTATTGGGCTTTTAGATACACCTTTTTTAAGCGGCTAAGTGTTTCACCGGAAACCCCAAGATAGGAGGCTATCATTCCCTGGGGAAAGCGATGTAAGAATTCGGGATTAGTCTTGCATAGGTCGTCATACCTTTCTTCTGCAGTTAAACTAATAGCGGCCAGAATGCGTTTGTTAATTGTGATAACCGCCTCCGGATAAATGACATTCATCATTGCTGCGATTGCGGGTATTGTATGGATCAAATGATCGAGTTGTGCGTTGCTTACCATCAACATATTTACATTTTCAACAGCCTCTACATAGTAAGGGCTTGGGGTGAGCTGCTTAAAACTCTCATGATCTCCGGTCCAAAATTCCTCGACCGCAAGTTTAAGGACGTGCTCATGTCCTTTTTGGTCAACCCTAAACATTCTTGTGGCTCCGCTTACTATAAAACCCATGTATTTACACACATCTCCCTCTTGTAGGAAATACTGCTTTTTATGGAGTTTTTTTGGCTTGAATTTTTCCTGAATGCGAACCTTATCATCTTCCTTCAAGCTAAGGGATGATTTTTTTTCAATATACCGGAAAAGAATTTCAAAGCTATTCATTACAATTTATCAGTTCTGTTTTTTGACAGATATCAAATTCAATTTATCTGGCACATTTTTACACAAATGTCAATGTTTTTTGATGAAGCCAAAAATTGGCTTCATCTGTTTTGCAAATTTTACTTAATAATAAATAATAGAAAAACATACTTTTTCAATTCCTTGGCGCTTGTAAAACCAATACTATATTTTAAATATTTGTTGCCAAAATTTTCTGTCCCGGCGGGGTCTCTGAAGGGCCCCTGCGTTGTGAAAGCGAATTTTTAACGGGTAAATAATTGAACCAAAATAGTTATACCTCCAGATCCGTTATTAAACACAAATCAGGCATGAAATAGTTCGGGATTTGTGCAGCAGCCACCACAGCAACAAAAAAACTTCTTAACATACCATGGCGATTAGGGGCATCGGATCCTTTCGCAAATCATTTGCCACAGAAGGCCTGGTTTTTATTTGCTCTTCAAAAAACACCTTCTGCTACAGCTTCGCTCTTAATATTTGCTGCAGTTTTTTCCTATCTTATATATGTCATCAATTTAAGTGTTCATCGCTTCGGCCAGTAAACGGTATGATTTCAGTTTCGCATCCTGGCTGTAAATATGCGAAGTAGCCATTAGCTCGTTAATGCCCGTATTTTTTATAAAGGCGTTAAGCTCATTGGCTATAGTAGCCTTGCTCCCGATAAACGAATAGGTAAGCATCTGCATTGCAGCTTCGCGTTCGTACGGGCTCCAGATTCCGTCCATACTCTCAACAGGTGGCGGCAAAAGCTGGCGCCTGCCTGTAATAATACCCTTAAATAATCGTTGCAGTGAAGTGGCCAGGTAATTTGCCTCATCGTCGGTATCGGCGGCCACAACATTCACGCATGCCAGCACATACGGCTCTTGTAAATGCAGGGACGGCTTGAAAGTTTTGCGGTAAAGGTCAATAGCCTGCAGAAAATAAGTTGGTGCAAAGTGGCTTGCAAAGGCATACGGTAACCCTTTTTCTGCGGCAAGTCTGGCACTATCCAGACTGGACCCCAAAATCCAGATCGGGATATCAAGCCCTTCGCCCGGGATAGCGTTAACACCATTCGGATGATCGCCTGCAAAATAATATTGTAGCGCTTCCACATCCCTCGGAAAGTGGAAAGCGGAATTCATGTTTTCACCACGAATAGCGAACGCCGTGGTTTGATCGGTACCCGGTGCCCTGCCTAAACCCAGGTCGATACGACCAGGATACAACGTTTCCAAAGTACCGAATTGCTCGGCGACTACGAGCGGAGAATGATTGGGCAGCATAATCCCGCCCGAGCCTACACGAATTGTTGACGTATGGCCTGCAATATGACCGATCAGCAAACTGGTCGCCGAACTGGCTACGTTAATCATATTATGATGTTCAGCAAACCAATAACGGGTATAACCCAGTGATTCTGCCTGCTGGGCATTAGCTACACTTCCGCTAAAACTGTCTGCAATGGTATGTCCTTCTACTACTGTTGCCAGGTCGAGGACTGAATATTTGATAGATGTCATCAACCAAAGTTAACGAGCAATTAGCACAAGGCCGGGCAAGCCGGCGGAATTTTACTTTTGCCTGTCATCTTTGCCCTGTGCTGAAATTGAGATGATTTTTATCCTATTTCCCCGAAGGAATATTAAGCGTTAAGCGACCGAAAAAGAACGATCCCAATGTCCCCATTTGTACCGGAGCGT
This sequence comes from Mucilaginibacter angelicae, assembly GCF_042434235.1. NCBI lineage: Bacteria > Pseudomonadati > Bacteroidota > Sphingobacteriia > Sphingobacteriales > Sphingobacteriaceae > Mucilaginibacter > Mucilaginibacter angelicae. Next base: position 686,277 of record NZ_JBHLTS010000022.1, read on the forward strand.
ATTTAAATACACCAAAATAGCTGTTATCATAGATCTGCTTATCAGGATAGATATTGAACAGGTTATTAGCGCCAATAGTAAGGGTAAGCGGGTTAACAGTATAACTAAATGAAATATCGGTAACTATTTTACCTTTAAACTGCTGTTCTTCGCCAAATGGAAAATCGTTACGGTTAACCGCTCCAAAATATACGTTACGCAGCAGCATGCTAAACTTTTTATAGCTGTAAGTTAATGACAAATTGGTTTTAGTATGCGGTGTCCCTTTTACTATCAGCGTACTGTCGTTAGGTGAAAAGAAGATCCGTTCCTGCCCTTTTAGCTGGGCCGGTACATGAATGCCTGTTATTTTATTGGTGTTGATATTAAAACCCAACGACGCGTTGAACCTGTTATTGCCACTGCGGATGGTATAATCGGCCACCACATCAATACCTTTAGTACGGGTATCAACTGCGTTACTAAAAAAACGGGCAGAGCTTGCACCTAACGGGTTAATGATATCTTGTATAGCCGGCACGGGGTTTCCATCCGGATCAAACCCAAAACTACCTGTTAACACTATCCTGTCTTTAATATTGATCAGGTAACCATCGGCAGAAATGTTCAGGTCTTTTAGCGGCTGGGCTGTAAAACCAAAGCTATAATTAACTGATTTTTCCTGTTTTAATTTGGGGATGCCCAATGCTTTGGCAACAGCACTATTATTGGTAAAAAAGCCAGATGCACCTAAAGTATTATCAGGCAAAATATCTGTACTTACATAGCTGAAGTATTGCTGCTGCAATGACGGTGCCCTGAAACCGTTACTTATGGCACCCCGCAAGTTGAAACCGCTGGCTATTTTATATCGTGTTGCAAATTTGCCGCTCAGCGCCGATCCGAAATCGCTGTAATGCTCAAAACGGGTGGCCCCGCTGATGAGCCATTTTGATGTTACATCCAGTTCAGCATCGGCATAAACTCCTGTATTATTACGGCTTTTATCTACGGCGTTCTGCGGCGAGAAGCCAGGGAACGACTGCGAGCCACCAGCCAGTCCCGAAGGGTTTGAAACGGTACCATCCGGTGCGGTTACCAGCGCGTAGTTTTTCCATGAAGCTTCTTCGCCCGCACGGATCTGATATTTATCAACCCTGAACTCGGCTCCAAAGGCAAGGTTCAATCCCTGCAATACATCAAATTTACGGCTGATATCAAAGTTGGTGGTGTTTTGTAAAAACTCGTGACCGCCTGCCTTAAAGCTGGTTGGCGATTTATCTTCAAGTGAAGCATTAACAGTATTATTTACAAAATAATCAAACCTGTTATCGCCGAGGGTATTGCTCAAATCAGCCTTCCAACTACCCAGCGTGTGCTTAAAACCAAAGGCGATCGACCTGTCGCTGATGTGGGAGGTGGTATTGGGCTGGTAACCATCAGGGAAAATGCTGTAAACATTTACCGTATAATCGCTTGGCAAACGGCGAAAGCCATAACCCTCACCCTGACGATAGCTATACCCGCCAAAGGCATAAAACTCGCCTTTACCATCACTGAACGGAAGACTCAGGTTAAAGAACGACGCTATGTTTTTGATCTTCGCATCCCCTATCTGAAAATTAAACTTATCACGGCTCAATCCCTTCTGTTTCAGCATATCATCATCGTATTTGCGTGAAGCAGCCGGATCATCTGTAAAATCATAAGCGAAGTAATTATTCAACGCCGACTGGTCAAAAATGATGAGATTGTTGTTCTGTGCGCGGGTTGTGCGGTCGCGGATATAGCCTTCACCTGTAATGTTGATATAACCTCCGTTTTTACCCAAAGCGGTGCCGTAATTAAGATTAAGCTGCCCTAAGCCGCCATCACCTTTTGAACTTACGCCGCCCGTGGCTGATGCAAACAGGTCGCCGGTATTTTTTTTGAGTACGATGTCTACAACACCCGCAATAGCGTCAGAACCGTATTGTGCCGAAGCCCCATCACGTAACACTTCTATCCGCTCAATTGCCGAAGCCGGGATAGCATTCAGATCGGTACCAACTGAGCCGTTACCAATAGTACCCTGGTTATTTACAAGTGATGTGGTATGCCTGCGTTTGCCGTTAATAAGCACCAGCAACTGATCAGGTCCAAGACCCCGGATACTCGCCGGATCAATATGTTCGGTACCGTCAGACGATGACTGCCTGTTGGAGTTAAATGATGGCGACGCATATTGTAATAGTTGGTTAAGATCGTTTTGAGGCGTTTGCTGTTGAAGTTTACCTATATCAAATACATCAACCGGTGCAGTGGTATTTAACCGGGTGCGGCCTGCGCTCCGGGTGCCCACCAGTACCACTTCGTTCAGTACATTACCAGATGAAGGCTGCAAAGCAATATCAAACTTGTGCAAACCAGTTATGGGCTGGATGTAAGCTTCATAACCCACAAGCGTAACCTTAATAGCTTTATCAGTATTGGCAGCCGACAGGCGGAATGATCCATCGGCAGTACTGGCTGTCCCCCTGCCCGACGGCTGGGCAATTACAGTTGCGCCATTAACGGGCTTACCTGTATTATCGGTAATGTGCCCTGTAATTACCTTATCCTGTGCAATAGCAAAATGATTGATGAACAGGAAGAGCAAAATAATGGAAGTAAGTTTTTTTGTCATAAGGATAGAATTAAATAAATAATCGCTTTTAAAAACGAGGCACCTACTGAGCCTAAAATCAATTCGAAAACATTTCTACAAGCACGCAACTCCGCTGGAGTTGTGAATTACAAACAATCGGTTCCAGCGGAGTCGCGTGTTTATAGTTTAAAAAATAAAATGTCCGGGCTCCGTAGGTGCCTCCTATTTGCTCCTTGTTCTAAAAGCAATTTCTTTCATCAGTAAACAGTTTATTAAAACCGTTACCGTACATTATGCACCGGTAACGATTTATATCTTATTTTTTTGAGGCAAGCGATACTTCTACACTCCAGTCGTTGCCGCTGGCTATTTTGTGCACGTCGGCAAAACTGGCCTGGTTAAGTGCGAAAGATAGCTGCAGCAGGCTGTTGAGGTAGCTTAAGGGTTTTCCCTGTGCTACCGCGCCAAATGTTTGGCTATATGGGGCATCACCTTCATAAGCTTTTTTACCGCTGTGGTAAATAACAACATGTAAAGCATCGCCATATTGGGGGTTAAGCTGTTTAACCAGGTCATCGCCTATATTTGTCCAGATGTTGCCGTATTGAATATCAAGAATGGCTATGGTGCCTTTCAGCTTTCCGTTTTCCAGCACTGCTTTTTGGTAAGGGATATTTACAACCTGTTTAGGTAATGCAGGCCCAACCTGCTCAAAATTGATTACCCCCGCGGCTAAACGGGCGGCAGTGTAAGCATAAACATCACGACCGTGAAAAGTATAGGATTTACCCGAATCTTTACGACGGTTAACAGCCTCATCTATTTCCCTGATCTCAGCTATTCCCAGGGCCTCGGCAACCAATGTAAGTGTGCCGTTATCAGGCGTAACAATAAACTGGCCTGTATTGGTTTTCAGCACTACCGATTTACGCGTTGTACCAACGCCAGGGTCAACAACCGAAACAAACACGGTACCAGCCGGCCAATAGTTTACCGTTTGGAACAGGCGGTATGAAGCCTCCCAAATGTTATAAGCCGGGATTTCATGGGTAAGGTCATACAGTTTCAGGTCGGGAGATACGCCGTTGGCAACACCTTTCATGGCCGAAACCGCACCATCTTTTAATCCAAAATCCGATTGAAAAACAACGATTTTATTTTGAGCCGAGGCTATGCAGCAGAGTGCTGATAAAAAAACAACACTAACGAATTTGAACAGATGTTTCATAATAAGGTGTATAATATGGTTGTAAATTAATTTTGTATGGAATGACTTAAATAGAGAACGAATAACAGATCGTCATTGCGAGGTACGAAGACAACCGAACGTAGAGAGCTCATTAATACCTATAAAAATCAAATTATAATTATTAATAATCCCAAACTATACAGAGCGGATCTGCCAATCGGGGATTGCTTCGTACCTCGCAATGACGGTTTTCATTATATCATTTCTATAAATAATTTAAAACAATCGTTAGTAGATCAAATTGCATCCTTTTTCAGCAGCTGATCTACCTCTTCGTTAAATTCCCTGATAAACTGCGTATAATAAGCTCCTGTTGCCGGGCCGGTAAAACCGGTATAGATCTTATCTACATTCCCTTTTTTATCAATAAACAATATGGTGGGGAAGGATAAAAATGTATTTAAAGCCGGGAAAGATTCGGCTACTGCTTTTTTATCCGCCAGGCCGCCGAACACTTCGGTGTAGGTAATATTAAACCGCTTTTTAAAATTCCCCATCGCATTTTTCACATATGCAGGATCAGCTTTACGCTCAAACTGCACACCAATAACCTCTACACCACGGCCTTTGTTCTTTTGATACCAGGGAGCTACAAATCCAGCCTCATCAATACAGTTTGGGCACCAGGTACCGCCAATGGTTAAGATTACTACCTTATTTTTAAATTTATCGTCTTTCAGAGAAATCCGGTTGCCATCCTCATCCGGCAGCGAAAAATCAAATGTTTTATAACCTTCTTTTAAATAAGTCAATTTATAAGGATCAGGTAAAGCAGCTTCTGCATTTTTTGCAGCGGTAAACGATGTGCCGTTTGCAGTACCTGTAATCTGTCCTGAATTATCGAAAGTACCGGTATAATAGGCTGCTCCGCCTCCAATAAAGGATGACAGGTAAAATTTATTGCCCTGTACAACACCTTCAAGGTAACGCGAATCGCCTGTAATACTTAAAAAGGTAGCCTCCAGTTTACTCCCCTGTTGTTTAAAGATACCAACTTTCTTTTCATCCGTGCCGTTTCTGCCTTTAAATGTTGCATCGTACTTGCCTGAAATATCTGCCGCAGGTTTTTCACCATTATCGGCAAAGCGGTAGGTTTCACCAAAAGTAGCATCTAAGGGCGTAGTACGGCCCGGGAGATCTTTTTTGCGAAGTGCACCACTGAGTTTTTTATCACCGATCTGAAGCGCCAACTCGTTATCAAACTGATCGAAGGCGATGAATAACGAGTCACCCTTTTGGCTTACTCCGCTGGCAGCGAAACGTTCGGGTCCGTTGATGAGGAAAACTTTAGCGGTAGCAGCGGTTTTTCCTTTAACTTCAAAATTAAAAGGTACTTCGGTACCATTTTGCTGGCGGAAAACACCCCGCCAGGGGCCTTCGGCAATAAAGGATTGGGCATTTACTGTTGTTGCGATAGACAGGCTGAAAAACACCAGTGCATATAATCTCTTTTTCATTTTATCATTTAATTTAAGGGTATAGTTTCCACAGGTACATCCCAGTGGGCAATGACCAGCTCAAAGCGCTGCTGTTCGGCTTTGGCATAGCTTTCCTGGTCAGGAAAAAGCTGTTTCTTGTAAGGATCAACAATGCTGTAATCAAGCGCAAGGTGCTCTGTTTTAAAAGTGAGTGTCACCTTAAAATCCCAGCGGGTATCTTCGCCGCTATGCAGCACCGGTGTTTCGGCTTTAATGCTTAGCACATCCCCTTTTTCCTGCAATTTTTTGAGCAGCGGGTAGTGGTTCTTTTTCCAAAGTGCAATAAATTCGTCGGCATGGCCCCATTTAAGTTTGTAATAATTTTCGATGGTTAGGGGTTTGTCCTGAGCAAATAAAGCAGTACTAAAAAACAACAGTATTGCAAAGAGTTTAATTTTTTTCATTTCTTTATTTTGTAAAAAGGTTGCCTAATCAGGCATATTGTAATTCTGAGCTCCTGATGCCAGGATCCCGCCTGATGTTTATGTGTGAAAGCACTACCTTATAAAAGGTATCAATTAGGTAGTCGGCCAACCTGACGATATGTTTTTTTTCTCCGGGATTGCTGTTGTGATCAGGGAAATCTTTCGGATATATCCTGAACCTGTCAGCAACAATATCCATTGGGTTAAAATAGAAATGTAAATTTAAACCGTAACCCCCAATATCAGAAGCGGGAACAACTTCCGGTTCATTAGGTTCAACAAGCATCAGCTGTCCTCCTAAATCACAGATGACTGACTGAAGCTCATTAACTTCCCAAAGATACTTTAAGCCGTAGGTACGCCATGCGTTACTGTAAAAGCTAACAACCAATGAACTTCCCGACAACTTCCTGATCAGCACTGAATCTGGCGTATAAACGTTTGGAGGGATAAATCGACTGAAAGTACCGTTATTTTCAATGTGAGCTTCATGAGCACAGTTGCTTTTTATCGCCCGGAGCACCGATTGCCGGATGACAGGTATTTCCAGCTCAGCGATGATCTCGATTTTATGAAATCCCGGGTATCTTCCGACAGGTTTACACATCATATAAGCTTCTTTAAGTTCTTTATGTATCCTAAAAACTATTTGCCTGCTAATATAATAAATACACTATAAAATCTATAGATTTTATAGTGTATTTATTATGGAGAGTTTATAATTTTCCAGATGAAGGAGATTGCGCAGAATTGACAGCATTTTGGAACAACCTAACCGGGGGCCTTTTGGCTTCTGTTTTAACATTTAATATGGCCACGAACGACCATATCTTTAGTTTATTTATCCCTCTCTACCCGAATGGTCTCCATCGAGGCGCTTTCAAACGTTAGATTTACAGATCGCGGAGAACCGGGCCTTGTACGGTGTATCACATTTCCCGGTACTGTAAATAACTGGTTAGGCAATAATTCTACTGTCGATTCCTCAAGATCAATAAACAGTGAACCTTCAATCACTAAAAAACTTTCGTCGGAGTTTGGATGGAAATGCCAAAAGAAAGGCTCTGTCATAATACTAAGCCGTACAACGTGATCATTTACCATAGCAATTGTTGTATTGCTATACCGCGCATTAATGGCACTCTTTGCTGCAATATCGATGATTTTTGAATGTTCGGCGTTCATAGTAAATTAACCCTCTCCACGTCGGATGGTTTGGAATTGATCCACAATCTTAAAATTCTTTTTCAACCTAAGAAGCTGTTTAAATTTGATAGAGATAATATACCCCCAAACGTCATTACGAGTAGGTAAAATCCGGGGCCCTGACGGAGGAGATACGTTATCTTTCCTTCAGATGCCGCGGATTTTACTTACTACCCACGACATGATAAATAAAAAAGAATCCCGTCAGCAGATAAGCTTCGGGCGAAAACGGATAGAACAATGGTGGCCTTGAGTGCAGGAAAGGGCATAGCAAGTTTTTGCAGAAGCTCGGGTGAGTGGGTGCGAAGCAGGGCAAAATAATTGCAGTCCGTGGTTCTATCCGTTTTGCAGGGCAAAGGCTTGTGCGCAAAGAAGCCTATCTGCTGACTTGATTTTTTGGGTACTTTTGTATCAAGACAAAAGTACCTGGTCACGCGCGGCCAAGAGCGCAACGATGTAAGTTTATAGTACAAAGACCGTTACCTGCCTGTCGGGAATTGCTTCGTACCTCGCAATGACGTTTTTTTTAGCTTTTTTATAATATCAAATTTAAACAGCTTCTAAGATAGAAAGGTACAGGCTCTAAATTATTTAATTTGCTGCCGGTGATTTAACCCCCATTTCACCAGGCTTTCCGTAACCGGAAAAACGCTGAGACCATATTGGGTTATGGCATAGCTTACAGTCACAGGCTTTGTATCCATAACAGTGCGGGTAACTAACATATTGATCTCAAGCTCATGCAGTTCTTTTGAAAGCATTTTAGCAGAGATCCCTTCTACTTCGCGCTGGATTTTTTTGAACGTATTGATTTCGTGGATGTGGTTATTAAGATGCCTCATAATTCTCAACTTCCATTTACCGCCAAGGATTTCCAGGCTATCCCGGATAGCTGTCAACTCCTGCTCACAGGTAACGTCCTTAGTTTCCGCATTCTTTTCCATTATTCAAATATAAGATAGTTAACAAGAGGTAACCGGTTACCTCTTGTTAACCCATGAAGATAGCTAAATGTTACTATTTAAATTTGTGGATACATAAATATCAAACAACAATGAACGAACTAAATTATTATGTGCTGGATGTATTTACCAACCAGCGTTATAAAGGGAACCAATTATCTGTGGTTTACATCGAAAATGAACTGGATCTACAGCAGTACCACGATATTTCAAGAGAATTCGGGTATTCAGAAACTTCGTTTATACATTATAACGCAAATGAAAACATCCTTAAGGTGCGGTCATTTACGCCTGCTAAATTTGAAGTTGCCGGGGCTGGTCATAACCTTTTAGGTGCTGTTTGCCTGGCGCTGATTAAAAAGTGGGATATCTTTAAAAATCAGCACAGCGAAAAATTGGTAAAGATCAAAGACACCAACATACCATTAAAAATTACCGAATTGAATGGCATACCTTATGTGGGTATGAAACAACGGCCAGCCAGTATAAGCGGCAAGCCCCCTAAAGAAATCATTGCGGAGGCAGTAGGTTTAAGCCCAGAAGAGCTTGATCTGAACGGATGGCCTGTCAGCATTGTAAAAACAGAAGTTGCGCACCTGATGGTTCCTGTCCGCAATCTGGAGGCCCTGAAAAAAGCCACCTCTAACAAAACAATGTTAAAGAAAATCTCAGAACAATATGGGTTCGAAGGTTTTTATCTCTTCACTGTAAACGGTATTACCGAGGGGTTCCTTGCCGAATCCAGGTTCTTCAATCCGGGTATCGGGATAGATGAAGACCCGGCTACCGGTACCGCGGCAGGCCCGCTTGCCGGCTACCTTCATCAACTCGGCTACATAAAGCAGGACGAGGATCACCAGATACTCCAGGGTGCCTATATTGAACACCCATCGGTTATCCATGTAAACGTATCCGCAGACGGTGTGTGGATCAGCGGTTCATCAGTCATTGTAATGGAAGGCAAGCTGTTCCTGTAAACAACTGAAACGGAATAGCACAACCACGTTTGATCAACAGTAGTTTTACCACTGCTGATCAACGGCAATTATTCATCGTACACATCGGCATCTCTCCTTTTACAGGAGCAGGAATTAGCACCTTTTACATATGGTAATGTACAGGTTACCAAGACTTCATGATGCCTTCCCCTCCGTTTTTTCTGGATAAGTATTAAAGAACTGATAATGCAAACATGTAATAAAATCTATAATTCCTATAGATTTTATATATTTTTATTTCTTATCATTGCAAAGCAGGTGTTAATAGTTGAAAAACACCACTAAATCAATCTTTAAAACACTTATTAATTATCTAATGCCCGATCAAAAACCCAAACAAACCGCCCTTGGTGATGTAGCCGCCAGACAGTTGGCCGTAGCCACCCGTACCGTTCCGCAATTATCAACCATCACCCCACGCTGGTTAACTCATTTATTAAACTGGATCCCTGTTGAATCGGGCGTTTACCGCTTGAACAAGGTTGTTGATGCCAATAATGTGGAAGTAGATTGCTCCAACCGCGATGAGCGTGAATTGCCGTCGACATATGTTGATTATGAGGAAAACCCAAGGGAATACAACCTGAGCGCTGTAAATACCGTACTGGACGTGCACACCCGTGTGTCCGACCTTTACAGTAAACCTTACAACCAGATCAGCGAGCAGTTACGCCTCACCATTGAGATTGTTAAAGAACGCCAGGAAAGCGAGCTGATCAATAACACCGAATACGGTTTGTTAAGCAGCGTAGCCCCATCGCAAAAAATAAAAACAAGGCTTGGCCCTCCTACACCAGATGATCTGGATGAACTGATCACCAAAGTTTGGAAAGAGCCAGGATTTTTCCTGCTGCATCCCCTGGCTATAGCTGCTTTCGGTCGTGAATGTACCCGCCGGGGCGTACCGCCACCAACCGTTTCCTTGTTTGGTTCACAGTTTATTACCTGGAGAGGCATCCCGCTTATCCCATCGGATAAACTGCCTATCGTCAATAACAAATCAAAAATCATCCTTTTACGCACAGGCGAAAGCAGGCAGGGTGTAGTAGGCTTGTTCCAGCCAGGCTTACCTGGCGAACAATCACCGGGATTATCCGTGCGGTTTATGGGCATCAATAATAAAGCAATTGCCTCATACCTTGTTTCGCTTTATTGCTCATTAGCTGTTTTGGTTGATGATGCTATAGCTGTTTTGGAAGATGTTGATTTAGGTAACTATTATGAGTACAAATATTAATCCGGATAACCTGCCCAACCTTCAGGAACTGGAACAACTGGCCAACCAGTTTTTCAAAGTCGGGCCGGGCGGTATTGTAAATCAATTACCAGCTCAGCAAGCTCCTGAGGCTTTTCCATTGCCGGGCAGTATAGCTGATGCAGGTTTATTTAACCCTCATCAGCATGCAGATGCACCTGCAACTTCAGTTCCTTCAAGCACCATTGGCGATGGCGGCATTTCACCATCGGCCATTAACCAGCATAATGCTATCAACCTCAAAGATCCGCAAACCAGTTTCGCGGATCCTAATTTAAGCGCCCATGCTAACGCTTCGGAGCCTGTTCAGCATAGCCCGGTTAATACCTTTGGCGCGCAATTGCCCTCGAAGCCCGGCTTTGGTTATGATTCGTACCTGGTGAAAACTGATCTCATACCTGATGTAGCTTTAAAGCAAAACTTCCCGGTTGAGCAGCTTTCACCCGCTCCCGAAAACCTGCTTCACTTGCCTTATCAGCAGGATCAGGTTTTTGAGGGAGATTTGAAGAAAATATTGAGTAATATCCATTCATCAGGCCCCTCAAATGCTTTACCGTTTACCGGTGCACCTGTAACAACCGAAATTCCGTTTTATTTTTTATCGGATAACCATGGATTACCCAAGGTAAAATCCGATCAGGAAAAAGTTAAGCAGGTTGGTATCAGTGGGATTATAAGTCCGCCGTTTGATGTAAACATCGTAAGGCGGGATTTCCCGATATTACAGGAGCAGGTGAATGGCAAACAGTTGATATGGTTGGACAATGCAGCTACCACCCAAAAGCCCAAACAGGTAATTGACCGCATCACCTATTTTTACGAGCACGAAAACTCAAACATCCACCGTGCTGCCCATGAACTGGCGGCAAGGGCTACAGATGCATATGAAGGCGCTCGCAAAAAAGTGCAAACCTTCCTGAACGTGGGCTCCATAAACGAGATCATTTTTGTACGCGGCGCCACCGAAGCGATCAACCTGGTAGCCAAAAGCTGGGGCGAGCAAAACCTGGTTGCTGGCGACGAGATCATTGTAAGCCAGTTGGAACATCATGCCAACATCGTTCCGTGGCAGCAACTGGCGGCTAAAAAAGGGTTAAAAATAAGGGTGATCCCGGTTGATGATGACGGGCAGATCATACTTGATGAATATGTAAAACTGCTTGGGCCTAAAACCAAACTGGTTTCATTTACCCAGGTGTCAAACGCCTTAGGTACGGTTACACCGGCAGCACAGATTGTTCACCTGGCACATTTGGCAGGGGCTAAAGTATTGGTTGACGGAGCCCAGTCCGTATCGCACATGCCGGTTGATGTACGGGCTTTAAATGCCGATTGGTTTGTATTTTCCGGTCATAAGGTATTTGGCCCTACGGGTATCGGTGTGCTTTACGGAAAGGAAGATCTGCTAAACCAAACCCAGCCCTGGCAGGGTGGCGGCAACATGATTAAGGATGTTACTTTTGAATATACCCAATATCACGACGCTCCCGGCAGGTTTGAGGCCGGTACAGGTAATATTGCCGATGCTGTTGGCCTTGGTGCGGCCATTGATTATGTAACCCGCCTCGGTATGCCTGCTATTGCGCAATATGAACATTACCTGCTTGTTTATGCAACGCAATTATTAAAAGAAGTAAAAGGGATACGACTGATTGGTACGGCACCCGAAAAAGCCAGCGTTCTATCATTTGTGCTGGATGGCTACAAAACCGAAGAGGTTGGTGCAGCACTAAATCAACAGGGGATTGCAGTACGTTCGGGCCATCACTGTGCCCAGCCTATCCTCCGGCGCTTTGGTGTTGAAGCCACGGTGCGGCCATCACTGGCATTCTATAATACCTGTGCCGAAATTGATTTACTGGTAAAAACGCTTCACAGTCTTAAACGATAAACCACCACAATGAAAGACGATAAGCTCGATAGTTTTATACAACTGCTTTATCAAACCCATAAAGCCGAATGGGAGGCCACGCCAAAGATCAGGGCTTGCGTTGGCTGGCTGTCTGATCTGTTTGAGTTTTTGTTTCCTAACAATCATGCCAACAAGCTATCTATATATGGCGGTCACTTAAAAAAGAACCAGATAGACCTGGAAAACATACTGTTAAGTTATCTTGACCCGAAAGACATTGATGTTGAAGGAGCTGTAATCGCTTTCTATGATTCTTTGAATGAAATATATCAGGACCTGCGGCATGATGCGTCGATGATTTACGAAAAAGACCCTGCAGCTACCAGCGTGCACGAAGTAATTGTATCTTATCCGGGCTTTTATGCTATTGCTGTTTACCGTATCGCTCATCAGCTTACCCGGCTGGCTATACCCATTTTGCCCCGGATCTTATCCGAGCACGCACACGGCAAAACCGGTGTGGATATTCACCCCAAAGCCGAAATTGGTGTGCCGTTCTGCATTGATCATGGAACCGGCATAGTAATAGGCGCTACCAGTATTATTGGAAAACATGTAACTATTTACCAGGGGGTAACCTTAGGTGCGGCACAAGTGAGTAAAGATCTGTCTGAAACAAAACGCCATCCTACCGTTGGGGACAACGTGGTAATTTATGCCCGCAGCACTATTTTAGGCGGCCGCACACTAATAGGCCATCATAGTGTAATAGGAGGCAGCGTGTTTTTAACCAAAAGCGTCGAACCGTTTTCACATGTCTTTAATACCCATCAGTTAAGAATTGAGGTAAAGGAAGGTTTGCAATAATTTTTTAAATATGGTTTCTAAACTTAATTCATCAGAGATAATACATTTCCTGCTTATTCTCCTGATCATCCTGATACCTGCAAGATTATTGGGAGAACTGTGCCGCAGGTATAAACTACCTGCCATTATTGGCGAGATCTTCGCCGGTATCATTGTTGGGCCTACCCTGCTGGGTTTATTATTTCCCGGTCTTTTTAAAAATATCTTCATCTCAACCCCGCATGCTTTTGAAGCATTTGACGGCATTGCCAATATCGGCATCATTTTACTCATGTTTATTGCCGGTTTTGAGGTAGACCTGAAACAGATCAGGCAGAATGGGAAACAAGCTATCAGCATCAGCCTGACAGGCATTATATTTCCTTTTGCAATTGGTTTTGCGGCAGTATGGTTCCTGTACCAAAGTCATTTTGCCAATGGTTTTAATAACCAATTGGTCACTTCGTTATTTTTCGGGACCGCGCTCTCCATAACAGCACTTTCTGTGATCACTAAAATACTGCTCGACCTTGATATTCTTAACACGCGTATCGGCAACATTGTATTAACAGCTGCTATGGTTGATGATTTTCTGGGCTGGATCTTGTTCTCCGTTATCATTCAGCTCATGAACGTTGGCAAAGGCGAGGCCTCATTTTGGGCAGTAAGTGTAGTTATACTTTACGCGGTTTTTATGCTAACGGGCGGGCGCTGGCTTATTCATAAGCTGCTGGCTTTTGCAGGCAAGGGAGAAAAACCGGGCAGGGTACTCACCATGGCCGTTTGCCTTTGCCTCATCAGCGCATGTATTACCGAAGGACTTGGCGTGCGCGGCATATTCGGGGCTTTCCTGGTTGGTGTCGGCATCAATGATTCTGAATATTTTAAAGAGAAACACAAGCATGTATTACATCAGTTCACCATTAATGTGCTGGCACCGCTATTTTTTGCATCAGTTGGGTTAAGGTTGAATTTTATCGCCAATTTTAACCTTGAGGTTGTAGTGATCATCCTCGTCATCGCATGTCTTGCAAAACTTATAGGTGCCGGAATTGGCAGTGCCATGAGCGGCATGAGCAAAAATGAATCGATAGCGGTTGCTTTTGGAATGAATGCAAGGGGTTCGCAGGAAATTGTCCTGGGGCTGCTGGCCCTGCAGGCAAAGATCATCAGTGAGCCGGTGTTTGAAGGCCTGGTGGTAATGACCGTGGTAACCATGATCATATCAGGCCCGATCATGAAACATTACTTTTTGAAAGAGCAAAAATTGCAGTTAGAAACGGAAGCTGTGGTTTTATAAAAAAGGTTACTGATAATTTCTATTAAACTTCTTAGTCGCTGTTTAAAATTGATGACTGTTGTTTACAGGTAGATAAAACTTCATTGCCATTGGTTTTAACCAACGGGAATGAATATTGCATTCTTAAACAGCTTCTTAGATAGTCATAAGAGGCTGTTTTATGCTAAAAATTGTTTCAGATCAGAAAAGTTATGGGCATGCAGAATTTTACTCCAAAATATTACCTTTGCGTAACAACCCAAATCTGTCATGAACCGTGTAATCTATTGTGCTATTGCTGTTGCTTTGTTTATATCATCCTGTAAAAAAGAAACACAAACTGAATATCGCATCGTCCATCCTGATACTACCTCTTCCACATCAATAACTTTATCCATTGAGAAAGTTATAAACGACTCTACCATTACATTAAAATGGAATAAAACCGGAGGCCCGCGTTTTAAGCAATATATGCTTGCGCGCATGTCAACCACTTTTCAAAATGGAAGCTTTATCAATAATTACACTACATTAAAGACTTTCAGCAACCCCGATTCACTGAGTTTTACCGAAAAAAGTATGCCGTTTGCTCCCGACATTCAGTATACTGTTTACTCCCAGACCGACTCTGTACAATACTCCATATATTCGTCAGTAACTTACCACCGCCCTAATACCTACATAACAGCCGCTTTTTCAGACATCGTGCCGGATATTCAACATAAGGTCATGTATATGATCAGCCGGGAATCAGGTACGGTAACTGCCGTCGATTATGCAAACTACAAACTGATCAAAACAGTAAACGTTGGCAATGTTTTGGGTTATAGCGCGCTGGGCAGTTACAATGGGACTAATAATGAACTATACCTGCCAACTGCCGACGGCTGGCTCTATATTTATGATACTGCAACGTTAACCCTGAAAGACAAAATTTATGTACAGGGTCCGGAAGTAGGCTCGGTAGTTGCGGCCGATGGCTTGTTGTTTGTTTCATCATCTGATATGTCGTATGATGGTTTTTATGACAACGCCGTAAAAATTTATGATCGCAAAACAAAAAAAGTGTTAGGTATAACCGGTGTCTGGGATTATACGCGTTTAATGCTGTTACCCAACTCTAAATACAAACTGATAGACATTACCTTTAACCTTGCTCCGACAGATCTGAACCTATATACCATTAGTGCCGATGGCAAGCCGCTTACCAAAACACCTGATAGTTATCATGGTGACCATGCACTGAGCGGTAACATTCTTTCTGCTTTTCCGGATGGTTCACATTTCATTACGGCAGCCTCTGGCGCAGTATACACTAAAGATCTGCTGTATGAGAAAGATATGGCCCGGCCGGGCTCTGCTTACACAGATTTTGCCGTTAACAATGCAGGTAATATAATTTATGCGGCATCGGCCAACACTGCTCAGGTCGATCTGATCTCATACCCTTCGGGCACCATATTAAAAAGCCTGAAAACTAAACTTTATCCGGCAAAATTATTTATTGATGGCAATCAATTGATATGCATCACAGCCGACAGGTATCATGGCACCAACAACTACGCCTTTTTTGTAGAAAAATTCAACCTATAACCCTCATGTTTAAAAATATTAAAACCAAGGCAGTCTTGATATTGCCGCTTATTGTTGCTGTTTATATAGGGTGCAAAAAGACCGAGAAAGAAACCGTTGACCTGAAAGTGCCTAAAAGTACCTTCCAAACCTCTGTTACTGATGCTACGCTTCAACAGAAGAAAATATCGACATTGGCTTATACCGACTCCAATTTTTATTTCAAGAACCTTTCTGAAACCGGTACAGATATAACCTACGGCTGGGATTTTGGCGACGGCAGTAAATCAACTGACAAAAACCCTGTGCACGCATATGCTCAAGCCGGAAAGTATACAGTAAAACTGATTACTACCCGCAGCGCTAAGGCAAGCGATACAAGCAGCATACAACTTACTGCAATCACTGCCGAGCGTACCTTTGATCTAACTGTTTCAGGACAACCCGGCACTTCCTCTGCCATGCAAATAAAAGAAATGCCCAATGGCGGTTATTTATTATTAGGAACAGTAAACAGCAGGAACGGTGCCTATGACAAGGCCACATCTTTTTTAATGAAGCTGGACAATGGGCTAAAGCAAACTGCCATCAAAATGCTTGATGCCAATACCAAACTGAGCAACATGAACACTTGCGGTGATGGCAATTATATTTTTCTGGGCTCAACATCAGGTAAAACAATTTCAAATGAGCTGATCAAGATGACTGCCGATGGATCTGTATTGTGGTCAAAAGAGTTTGGCAACGATACCTTTACAGGGGTACAGCAAACACCTGATAACGGCTTTATTTTAACCGGCGTGCACAATACAACAGATATATACGGAAATCAAATACCGCATACCCTGGTTATTAAAACAGACGCTAACGGTACCGTACAATGGCAAAAATCATTTGAACAGGAGCTTAATACTTCGGGCGCGGTTAATGCAGTAATTGAAAGTGATGGCTATGTGCTGGCTGCCAATAAACCAAAAGATCCACTATCAACAACACATTGCGCATATTGTGACTCTCTTTGCATATTTAAACTCGACGGGCAGGGTAAATTAAAATGGTCAACAGCTGTAAGCTGGGGGCTTAACGGGGCCGGAGGAAGGCAGGTATTCATTTCCAGGCTAAAGAATGGTGGCTATACTGTTGTTACACAATCGGCAAGTGGCTTATTTCTTTTTTCAAATACAGGAACATTCCTCGACAGAAAATTACTTAAATACCCTGCGGCCTATTTAACAACTACCGCCGAAGATAATATTGTTGTGCAGGAACAGGAATACGGCAATGGTTTCAGATCTGAAATAAGCAGCTATTCAAACGTTGGTGTACATATGTGGGATATAGGCATCAATAATTCCCCAACCATGCCCAACGGGGGTTATCCGTGCTGCGGATACGATAGCTGGCCGGTGGTTGTAAACGCTCTTAAAAACGGTGGTGTGATCTTTTTATCAAACCGGGTTGATGTTAATGATTACCATTATGTTATAACCATTGATATGATAGATGCCAACGGCAAAGTCATGTAATAGTTTCACCAATTGTGGTTAGCAGGAGCTAACAAGTTCCTGCTAACATTAATATCTTCTTTATATTACTATTTATAACTCTCAGGTTTAAAAACCACACTACCATCGCGCTTAAGCCGCCAGGCAGTTACCGGGTTCATATGGTATCCGCCGATATCCTTTCCACGGGCATCAATCAGCTGTTTTAGTGTGGGCTGGGTATATCCTGTTTCATCAGTAACACGGCTTAAAATTTCCGTTTCCGAACCGTCCCACTGCCACAAATAGCGAAAATAGGTATGTGCTTTTTCCAGTATGGGCCCCTGCAACCTTGCCTCGTTCCAATTTTTACCGGTATCGGTACTTACTTCAACTTTGACCACCTTTCCCCTGCCGCTCCAGGCGATACCGCGGATCTCGATCCAGCCGCGTTCAACTTTTTGCGGGAAGGATGGGAACGTAATGATCGACCGGCCATCCATCTCAAAGCTGAACATCCTGATCTTATCTTTTACAGCATAGGTATATTTGGAGGTTTCTTCCCGGGTAAAATAAGGCGCGTCTGAAATCTCTATTCGTCGCAACCATTTCACATTGGTATTTCCCTCCCATCCGGGTAACAGCAAGCGCGCTGGATAACCTTGTTCCGGACGGATAGCCTCGCCGTTTTGGGCATACACGATCATGGCATCGTCCCAGGCTTTGTGCATGGGGATACTTCGGGTAAGCACCGAGGCATCTCCCCCTTCGGCTAAAAACCAGGTTGCTTTGGGATCAACGCCAAGCTCGCGGAACAGGGTTGAAAGCATCACACCTGTCCATTCGCTTTGGCTGGTTAGGCCAAGGATTTCCTGTGCGGTCATTTCTTCTTTACCTGTACGGAAATTACCTGCACATTCAATAAAACAGGTGCGGGTTACCGAAGGAAAACGTTTGAGGTCATGCAGGCTAAACTTCATGGGGCGCTCAACCATGCCATGGATCAGCAGTTCGTATGTGTTTGGATCGATGGTTGGAATGCCCGCATGGTGCCGCTCGAAATGCAGATCCGAAGGTGTAATGGTACTGTATAGGTCCTGCAAAGGTGTACGAGATGAAATATCCGAAGGTTTCTTAACCGGGTTTTCAAACAGCGAGCGTTTTCCTAAAGTACCCGGCAACGGACCGGGTTGTTTAGTTGGATCGGGAACAATCGGCACGCCCACCTGCACATATTTAGCAAACGATGATGTTACCGGGATAATAGCCGCGGCCAAAGCTCCACCCAACAAGGTGCGTCTGCTGATCTTCTTTTCAATTATTTTAACCGGTTTATCCTGTTGCTTTTCCATATTACCTTACTTCAGGGCCGCCTTTGCGGTCGTCAATAACAAAAAGTTTTTGCGCGGGCATGATCACTTTGGGCAGTGTTTGTGCATTCATAACCTCAGTAGGCTTAATTATTTTATTTGCGCTCAGCAGCCAGGCCGAAAGGCTGTAAACTTCATCATTGGTTAATGAACCCGGCGCATTATAGGGCATGGCCCGGCGCACATAATCAAATAAGGTAGTGGCATAGGGCCAGTAATTACCTATTGTTTTAGTTTTACCTTTCCCGGTAACCAATGGCGGACCCGGCAATTTAACGCCTTTAATCTCTTTGCCATCAGCACCGTGGCATGACGCGCATTTGTTGGTATAAATCACCTCGCCCAACGCAACCGTACCACTTCCCGGCGGCAGCCCTTTACCATCGGGACGTACATCAATATCAAGGGCGGCTATTTCCTGTTTCGTAGCCGTTTTACCATATCCAAAGCTTTCAGGCCAGTTTTTTTGATCAGATGAAAAAGCAGGCCAAAGCCAAACCATCAACCCAATAATGATGATCCCCGCAAAAATGAGGGCATGGCTCCGCCTTACTTTGAATTTTTTTAACATGGTAACAGCCTGTTAAAACAGTATGAACGCTATGGCCAGCGTAATAAAAATATTGAAGGTTTGTGCTATCAAAAACGCATATAAGGGTTTCTTACTGTTTTCGTTAAACAAGTCGGCAAAGTTGGTTTCGAGGCCGATACTGGTAAAAGCTAATGCAAACCAAAGCCCCTGTAAATTCTTCAGGCTATCCTTAACTGTTGCAGCGGCTACCGGCGACAGGAAGAACGAGAACAGCAATGAAGCACCGATAAACCCAAGCACAAACTTGGGAAAACGCTCCCAGATCACTTTAAGCGTTGGTTTGGTATCTTTATCCTGTGCCGATGGATGCTTGGTATATGTCCAGTAAATGGAGATGGCGAAAGCAGCCAGGCCAAGCAGCACGTTTTGTGAAAATTTTACGATTGTGCTGATCTTCAGGGCAACTTCGCCTACCAATGATCCGGAGGCTACCACCGCACCGGTAGTATCAATACTGCCGCCCAGCCATGCCCCGGTAACTTCCTGCGAAAAATGGAATTTATGGGCGATGATAGGCATAAAGATCATCATTGGGATAGCAGTAATGAGCACCATGGAGATCACATAGGAAAGCTTCTTTGAATCGCCTTTGATGGCACCTGCCGTAGCTATGGCAGCCGATACCCCACAAATGGATACCGCACTGGAGATCATCATGGCTATCTCGTCATCAACCTTGAGTTTTTTACATACCCAGAAAGCGAAATACCAAACCGAGGTTACTACTAATAAAGCCTGGATCAGGCCTAAAGAGCCTGCTTTTAAGATATCGCCAAAAATAACGCTGGTACCTAAAAGCACCAGGCCTATTTTAACAAACAACTCGGTAGAAAGGGATGACTTAAGCCACTCGGGCAGCTTGATAAAATTGCTGATGAGTAAGCCCAAAACAAGACTGAAGATCACAGCTTCAAGATTAAGCGATTTAGCCTGGCTGCTACCGGCAAGTATTAAAGCAATGATAGTAACAATGTATACCAGCGGGAATCCCAAAGTATAATTTTTAATGGATTTCCCGGTTATGAGCGCACCTATCCCGCCAATAATAATAACAAAACCAAATTGGATAAGCACTTTAATTAAATTAGCTGAACCCAGTACTTTACCGGTTAGCTCCGCGCTGTCTTTCCAGCCGAAGCTTGGCACAGGTAAAAGCAGGCCTGCTAACGAAAGGATGATGATCAATGAGCCTAAAATAACTACTGCCCAGTCTTCGTGCAGGGTTAGTTTAGTAGTGGTGGTTGACATAATTGAATTTTTATAGTGTGATAATATGTTATGATTTTATGCTGATGTTAAACACATCTTTTAGCGCGCGTTTGGCCGAATGATAGCCGCACATGCCATGTACCCCCCCTCCCGGTGGTGTGGATGATGAACAGATATATATGCCCTTTGCCGATGTACGGTAAGGCGAACGCCGCAATACAGGCCGGGTAAATAACTGGCCAAGGTCGATAACCCCACCATTGATATCCCCGCCGATGTAATTAGGATTATAGCTTTCCAGTTGCTGTGTATTAAAAGTATGCCTGCCAATGATTCGCTCACGGAAACCGGGGGCGAAACGTTCAACCTGCTTCTCTATGATATCGGTCATATCCTTATTTGAACCGTTGGGGACATGACAATAAGCCCAGGCGGTGTGCTTACCTTCGGGTGCGCGGGTGTTATCAAAAAGACTTTGCTGGGCAAATAGCACATAAGGCTTTTCCGGATGCAAACCGTCCCAGATTTGCTGCTCACCTGCGGCAATTTCCTTTAAAGTACCACCGATATGTACAGTGCCCGCTTTCCGTGCCCCTTCCGCCTTAAACGGAACAGCATCGTCAAGGGCCCAGTCAACCTTAAAAACGCCCATGCCATAGCGGTAACGTTCCAGTTGCCATTTGTACAGCGATGAAAATTTATGCCCCGCAATTCGCAATAATTGTTTTGGTGTAACATCAAACAAAACCGCATTTGCCGATGGCAGCTGATCAAAAGAAGTTATGTAAGTGTTAGTCTCAATCTTACCTCCTATCGATATAAAATACGCAGCCAATGCATCTGCTATTTTTACCGAACCACCTTTGGGCACCGGCCAGCCTTTTAAATGCCCGTTAGCCATCAGCACCAAAGCAATAGCCGATGTGCTCAGGTTGGTTAAGGGCTGAATGCTGTGTGCCGCCATGCCTGCCAAAAGTCCTTTGGCTTCTTCGGTTTTAAAGCGTTTGGCTAAATGAGTTGATGAGGTTAAAGCATCCAACCCAAAAATGGCCAGATCAACCGGGTGTTTCGGAAAAGTAAGCGGCCCCAACACATCGGGTGCCAAACCCGGCCATGATTTTACCAAATGCGCCATCAGTTTGATATAAGCATCCCTATCAGCACCCAACAAATCGGCTGTTTCAATGATGGATTTTTTGAGCACTGCCGCCGTTCCGTTATCAAAGGGATGCGCCGCAGCTACTTCGGGATATATATATTCAAGGCCATGCTCATGCAGGGGCAGCGTTTCAAAAAACGGAGAGCCCGCCGCCAGCGGATGAACGGCCGAGCAAACGTCATGCTTAAAACCGGGCAGGGTAAGCTCTTCGGTGCGCAAACCGCCGCCGATTGTACTCTTCCCTTCAAGCAATAAAACCGAAAGCCCGTTTTGCTGCAACAATATGGCCGCAGCAAGGCCGTTTGGCCCCGAGCCTACTATCACTGCATCATAATCACGTTTTTCCGGTTTCATTGGTATTTGTTTTAGTATTTGCCCGCAACTAACTTACTATCCGTAAGCGCATATTGACGGTTTACACGGTCAAGCACAATATACACATCATTTTTCTTGTCGTCTTTACCGGTCAATACAATGTGCGATCCGCTTGCATCAGCTGTATAATAAAGCACCATGCGGGCGCGTTTCCGTTTGTCCTTCAGCTCCTGCGATACGCCGCGTTCGCGTCGTGTTGATTGTGCTGCCGGGTCAATCGCAGTAACCTCATTACGAATATTCGCCTTTGCTTCGGCAGGGATAAATGATTTTGCAAGTTTGTTATCGCCTCCTTTATCACCTCCCCGGTTGCCGCGTTTACCTTTGCGTTTGGTAAATTCGGGCAGTTTATCCTGTAGGTAAAGTACTTTATTCACCGTATCGGCATCATAATAAAATACCCGTTTCCCACCTGCGACACCGGTTAGCTCAAAATTACGGTTAATATCGCGCATGGCTGCGCCCCCTCCGTTTGACAGGTCGAGATTTAATGGCTTGTTAACATTAAACGTTAATGACGACCATTTTTCAAAAGTTACCCCCTGCCAGCGTACCGAATCTAAAGGTGAATAAGGGATATCCTGCCCGTTAAACTTGAACTCGCTTACGTTATAATTACCGCGCAGTTGTTTCAATCCACTCATAGCAGGCTGCTTATAAGGGTCATATTTAAAGTTTACATATTGCAAATAATACAGCCAAACCAGGAATATACCAATGGTGGCTGTTTTTAAAACTATCCGGGTAACCCTGAGCCATTTTTGGGTAAACACGGGGATCAGCACTGGAGGAACGGTGAAACTTTCTTTAACAATCAGGTTATAAACCGGCACCGCATCATACCATAATAAAAATGCTGAAAACAGCACAAAGTATGATGCATAAACGTGTACACCGCCATCATAAGCAAAGTTTACGTAGGTAATATCGCCTAAAGCACCCAGTAATAATATGGCACCAAAAGTGGTGGTTTTGCGGAAGAACAGCATGGTGCCTGCCGTAAGCTCAACCACGCCGGCAAATACCTGGTACCAGGGCACAATCCCTACCGAAAGCCAGTAAATCTTTTGCGCAGTAAGATCACCAAAATGTGCATTGAGCACACCTAATGATGGATAAGGCATTTGAACCGGGAACAGCTTTGTAAAGCCGAACCCGATTATGCCTATACCTGCCCTGTACCGCACCACCACGCGCAGCCAGTAATACAGGTTATGATATTGCTTGTTTTTATTATCGAGGGCAGTCCAGATCAAACCGCCGACGATACCTATAGCAAGCGCTTCAACCCAGTCAATATAGCCCAACAGGTTATAAGCCGGGTTTTGAAATTTGTAAATACTTGGCGAAAAACGCGCTATATCATACAGATCGCGATAATGCAGATGGAACCAGTTGATGGTTACCAGGTTATTCCACCATTCGGCCGTTACCGGGATACACATGATGATTAAAAAAATGAACGCTATGCGGAACGCAACGCGCTGGGTAGCTGTCCACTCCTCCCTTGCGGCCGGTTCTGTTACAGGGGCCCGTTTACCGGACCTGCTTTCCGGTACAGCGTTGCCAACTTGCTCTGCCTCCGGGGTTATTACTGTTGTTGCCATGATAAATATCTTTTGAAGGTTTACGTCTTAAAGTTTAAGTGCCTTGCTCCTGCCCTGTGCGGCTTCCTGCAACAGGTATTTTTTGTTGATCCTGTCCAACTGCACATATATCGAATCGCGGTTATGATCGATGCCTGTAAGGATGATGGTACCGTTTGCAGGTCTGGTATAATGGAGCGCAAACTGATCGGCCTTGTAATTGCTGTTCCTGTTTTTGAGCAGCAAAATTTGCTTTACCGTATCAGCTGTATAGCTATAGTACGCACGGCCTGTTGTGCCATCAAGTTCGTAACTGCGGTCATTATCGTTCCTGCTGATCTCCTCGGTAACAGCAGTATCTGCCTTATATCTTTTTAACGAACCGATACTGATGGTATTCCATTTTTCAAAAACAATATCGTTCCAGCGGGAAGTATCAGTTTGCGAGTATGGTAGTTGTTTGTTGTTAACCTTAAAATCACTCACATTATATAAACCGGCTACACCTGCCAGGCCTTTAGCTTTTGGATACTGGTAAATATCATGATGATAGGCAGCGTAAGTTTTATATCCGTAAAGGAACACGAAAAAGAAAATGAACAGGCTTTTTAATACCAAACGTGATGTACGCCACTGGCCGCTCAACGAAACTTTTACTGTGTTTGGCGATGTTGGCTTGCGTAAAGCTACCAGGTTATAAATGCGCTGTGCATCATAAACAGTTAAGAACAAGGCTATGCTGATGAGATAAAGTGCATAAATAGCCTCTCCGCCGTCATAGGCTATATTGGAGATGAACACATTGCCCGTAAATACCAGGATAATTACAGCGCCGAAAGTTGTTGTTTTACGGAATAGCAACAATATACCGACCACTATCTCTACCAAGCCTAAAAACGACTCATAACCCGGCACAATACCCAGGCTCAGCGAGAATAGCTTCCAGCGATTAAAATCGCCATAAGATGTATTGAGGTTACTTAATGAAGGCAGCGGTGATTGTAATGGGAAGAATTTAATAAAGCCATAAGCGATAATGCCGATGGCTAAACGGTAACGTAAAATTACACGCAGCCAGTAATACAGGTTATTATAGTTTTCGCTCTTTTTATCGCGAAGGCTCCAGATGATAGCCCCGATCAATGCAATACCGGCTATCAGTGCCCAATCGGCAAGGGTACCGATGCCCCATGTGCCCGGTGTGCTGGCACCTGATATAAACTGGGGCGTGTAACGGCTGATATAAAAGATATCGCCAAAATTAAGGCTGCCCCATTGAATGCGGAACAGGTTGCCGAAGTACTTCCAGTCGAGCGGAAGGGCTTGCAGCACAAAGTAAATGAAGAAGAACCGAAAAGCCCCCTTTTCGTATTCCTTCCATTTGGTTTGGTTGGTGGTTAATGTGCTCATTGTTTTATGTTTTTAAATTGATTCAGAAGACGCCGGGGGCAGATTCGAACTGCCGTACAAGGTTTTGCAGACCTCTACTTAGCCACTCAGTCACCCGGCTTTATGTCCTTAATACCCCGGATTCTGCGTTAAAGCCGGATCAACATTCAGCTGATCAACCGGGATAGGCAATATATTTTTCTTAGTATCGGTTACACCCAATACGGCTGCTGCCCTGCCGGTACGGACCAAATCAAACCAGCGATGTCCTTCCAGCGCAAACTCAATACGGCGTTCGTTTTCAATAGCCAGTAAAATATCGGTTTGTGAAACAGCTGTTGTAGCTGTTAAACCGGCGCGGTCACGTACAGCGTTCAAATCGGTACGGGCATCGTCAAGCTTGCTGAGCTGGGCACGGGCTTCAGAGCGGATCAGGTATTCTTCGGCAATCCTGATAATGTAGGCAGGATCAGTTGCCGGGCTGCGGTAGTACAGGTTACCATACCATAAGCCTGCCGATGTTTTGGCAACTAAAGCACTGCGGTTACCGCCGATTGCAGGGTCATTAACCAAACTGATAAATGTGCTGTTAGGCGCCCATTGGCGGGTACCGCTATTGGCAGGCGGCTGCCATTGCCCGCGGTGACCATTGGTATAGGTAGCACTGTACGACAGTTCAAAAACCGACTCTTTGGTACCAACTACGTTATTGGCAAACCAGGCGCTGTAAGGTTTCAGTAGGGAATAGTTTTGTGTGTCGCCCAATACCAGTGTGGCATAATTTTCGGCATTAGTCCAATCCTTTTGGTACAGGTAATACCTTGCCTTTAAAGCGTAAACAGTTTCCTTATTGGCTCTAACCGGGTTTTGTGCGGTTGGCAATGGCAGCAACGGTTCAGCCGCGTTCAGGTCGCTCAGTACCTGGGCATAAGTTTGCTCAACAGTGCTGCGGGCTATGCCGTTTTTATCTGTAGCCGAAACCGTTGGTGTAGTCACTATCTGCACACCGCCCCAGGTACGGGCAAGGTCAAAATAGCACAATGCCCTGATGAAGTAAGCCTCGCCCAAAAGCTGATTTTTTTCGGCCGTAGTGAGTGTAGCATCGGTAACGCCGGGTAATTTGGCAATTACATAGTTTGCACGGTTTATAGTAGTGTAAATGGCCAGCCAGATGCCTGAAACCGTAGCGTTATCCGCTTTTACATTATGATCAATAAATTGCTGTACGATGGATTGCGAACCCGTCCATTGGATATTATCGCCTGATAAATAGCCTACCGAAACAAAGTTTACGCCGTAGTAATTATCGGCAGATAATGCCCTGTAAATACCACGAACAGCGGTTTCGGCTGATGCACGATCGACAATGGTTTGGCTGTCAGATACCGAATCCTTAGGCTGTACATCCAGGAACTTTTTGCAGGAAGCCAGCGTAACCAATGCTAAAACAGGTAATGTATATTTTATATTTTTTAATATTTTCATGATGGTTGCCCTCCTTATAAAGTAATGTTTACGCCTAACTGAACTGAGCGCGGCTGCGGCGGTGTACCCAGGTCAATACCCTGTACATCCTGCCCTCCACCTACGTTCGCCTCCGGATCGGGCCCTGTGTATTTGGTGAACAGCAGCAGGTTGCTACCCACCACATAAATGCGCAGCGACTGGATGTCTATTTTTTGGGTAAGCGCTTTGGGTAGTGTATAGCCAAGGCTTAATGATTTGAGGCGGATAAAGGAGCCATCTTCCAGAAAGCGGCTGTTTTGCTCAAGCGTATAGTTATTACCGTATGCCGTTAAACGTGGCACATCGGTTATATCGCCCGGTTTTTGCCACCTGTTTAACTGGCTGGCAAATATTACACGGTTGGCATCGCGGGTACCACCACCTTCACCAAAAAAGCGATTGAGGTTAAGCACTTTGTTACCTTCTTCAAAACTGAAGAGGAAGCTGGCGTCAAAGCCTTTGTAGGTGATAGTATTGCTTAAACCACCAAAGTATTTAGGCAGCGCGTTGCCAACTATCTGCCTGTCGGCAGTGTTGATCACGCCATCTTTATTAACGTCCTCAAATATGGCGTTACCGGTTTGCGGATCAACGCCTAACTGTTTGTACATCCAAAATGAGAACATGGAGTAACCCTGTTGCATACGGATCCAATCCCGGCTGTACTGGTTAATTGGTACCGGCAGCGATTTGATCTTATTAACGTTGCCTGAGATGTTGAAACTGCTGCTCCAGCTAAAATCCTTGGTTTTGATGTTGCTTGAGCTGATACTTACCTCATAGCCTTTATTGCTGATTTTACCTACGTTGCTATAATAAGTACTATAACCTGTAATATCGGGCACCGGCAATTGCAGCAGCACATCGCTGGTTTGTTTAGAGTACAGGTCGACAGATAAATTCAGGTGATTGTTCAGTAAACCAAGGTCAAAGCCTACGTTGGCCTGTGCGGTACGCTCCCATTTCAGGTTAGGGTTTGCCAATTGCTGCGGTGCGGTGCCGGCTTTATCGCCGCCGGCTACGTTATCAGGATAACCGGCCCCGCCGCTCCATAAGCCCTGTGCCGCAAAATTGTTGATCCCCGCCTGGTTACCGGTAACGCCATAGCTTGCGCGCAGCTTAAGATCGCTGATGGAATTTACATCCTTCAAAAAGCTTTCTTCCTTGGCGCGCCATGAAGCGCCAACTGATGGGAAATAGCCCCATTTATTATTGGTACCAAATTTAGATGAGCCATCCGCGCGGGCACTTACCTCAAGGTAATACTTACTGGCGTAGTTGTATGAAATACGTGAGAAATATGAGGAAAGGTTAGCCTTTGTCCAGGTTTGATTAGCAGTACGGGTGGAGGCGGCCGAAATATCGGTATAGGCATTATTAGGGAAGCCGGTTCCCTGAGCGGAGGTTAGCTGTACGATATTGCTTTGCAAGGTATTACCCGCCACAACATCTAACGTATGATTTTGGCCAAAAAGATGGTGGTAGGTTAAGGTTTGCTCGTTGATCCAGGCGCTGCTTTGGGTTATGGCCGATGTTGCCAGGCCGTTTGTAGGCGATGCACCCAATTGTGTTTTATCGTTCCAGTATTCAGATTCGTTATAGTTGTTATAATCAACACTCCAGCTTGAACGAAATTTTAAACCTTTCAGGATCTCGATATCCGCATATAAATTGCCTATGTAGCGCAAGCTGGTGGTGTTTACATCGTAGTTGTTAATCAGCACCTGCAGGTTATCAAAACCGGCATATCGGGCAGGTGTGCCATCCGGATTGGTTTCGGGAAGATACGTTGGCGTATGCAATGCCGACTGGAACAAACCACCCGCCGGACCATCACCCGAACGCGCCTGGTTACGGTATGAGCGTGAAACACTGTTACTTGTACCAACCTGTACCCTATCGCTGATGCGCTGGTCAAGGTTTACTTTAAAACCAAGGCGGCTAAAGTCGATTGGTTTGATATCAGCCTGCTGCTTGGTGTAACCGGCTCCTATATAATATTTGGTATCCTTTGACCCGCCTTCTAAGGAAAGGTCATAGTTAGCAAGGTTTCCCGTGCGGAACAGCTCACTCAAACGATCGTATGTATTTTGTTCCGACGGTAAGCCCCTTGGTGCCGGTGATGCTGTAGGATTATCATTTGCGGCGCGAAATGGCACATATTGATAAGTTTTAATACCTGCAGCGTTACCAGCAGCAATAGCATCCGCCTCTGAGTTACGGTAAAACTCGTTTACAATCTCAGCATGCTGAGGGCCGGTGGTCAGTTTCCACAATTTGTCTTTTGGCTGCCATGCTAAACCCTGCGAAACGTTAAAGTTGATCTTTGGCCTGGTATTGTAATTACCGCGTTTAGTAGTAACAATAACAACACCGTTTGCACCGCGCGAACCGTAAATAGCAGTGGCGCTGGCATCTTTCAATACCTCAATATTTTCAATATCATCGGGATTAATATCGGCAATGGGTGATGTTGCCCTGCCGCCGGTATTAACCGTTTGTAAGCTGGTGTTATTTAAAAATACACCGTCAACTATATAAAGCGGATCATTACTGGCATTGATAGATGTGGTACCGCGTACCCGGATAAAAATCCCATCGCCCGGTACACCGGTATTTGAATTGATCTGTACACCAGATGCTTTCCCCTGTAACTGCGCATCGAAACTGGCAACCGGGGCTTTCTTTACTTCATCTGCTTTTATAGTTGATACCGAACTGATGAGGTCTTTACGGGTTTTGGTACCATAGCCTACAACAACCACATCATTAAGCTGCTGCGGGATAGCCTTCAGGTAAATTTCAACAGGGCTGCCGTTAACAACAATTTCCTGCTGCTCATAGCCTATAAAGCGAATGATTAATGTATAAGGGAATTTCTGGCCGGTTATAAAATCGAAACGGCCTTCGGCATTGGTCGATACAGCGTGGGTTGTACCTTTAATGGATACCACAGCTCCCGGCAATACATCATGAGTAGTGGCATCAAATACGCGGCCTTTTAAAATAGAATTAACGGTTGCGGGCGGCTCCTGCTGGGCCGCTACTGCAAAGGGCAAAAAGAACAGGAGCAGGAAAAGATATTTGGAAAGTGCAGTTGTGTTTTTACGGATAAATATTTCCATATTTAACGAGGTTAAAATAAATGTTCAATGCGTTTAGTTTAGCTCAGATGCAGACCGGCGGAGTGATTGGCGTTACGTAGCTGGTCTGTCATTCGGCATACCGGCAAGGCTTCCTTGCCGGTTGTTATCTTAATCAGGGGTATAGTTTTAGTTCATATGTTGTGTTAAAGTACCTCAAAATTCAAATCACGTTTTTTCATAGCGATGCAGGGCCGGTTTGTTAACCTGCTATAATCAATTTCACGAATAGATAATGTTATTTACAACAACTGCACATACATGCTTTTGGAGAAGCGTGCATTCGTTGTATCTGTTCAGGAAGTACTGTTTGTTTAGTAAAAGAAGTGTTCATCACCCTTATTTTTTTATTAGTACGGCGACAAACATAGAAATTAAAAAATAAACTACCAAATCTATAGACTATATATTTAATTTGTTACAATTGTTACGGTAAGCATCAATAAAGGCTTCTTTTGCCCATGTTAATTAAGAAATAGTCATGACCAGTTTTTTGCCATAAATACAATTTGCCTCCATTAAGCGGTGAGCCTGCTGCACGGTTTCAACACTAAGCTCACCAATAACATTAATTTCAGGCGCATCAATTTTTCCATCATCAATCAGCCTGCCTAAATAACGGAGAGTTTCACCATACCAGCTCAAATTATTATTAGCTGCAAACGCATAGGCCGCTATGTTGCAGGTGGTAGCGCCTTTATCAAATAAAATTTGGCGGGTAAGCTCTGTGCCTAAAAAGGTAATATCAATATAATTCCCATTTGTTTTTAAAACAGTTGCCGCTGTTTCGGATATTGAACCGCCGACAATATCAACTACATAATCAAACAATTCTTCACCGTTAGCAGTAATAATCTTTCCTGCCAGATCCTCTTGATTGTAGTTGATAACTTCTGTCGATGAAAGCCCCAGGCTGTAAAGGGTTTTTATGCTTTGTTCGCTCCCGGCTGTGGCAATGATGTTTGATATACCCTGCGCTCTTAGCAGCTTTATCAAAAAACGCCCTACCCCACCTGCTGCGCCGTTAATAAAGATAGTATCGTTAGCCCCGGCCTGCATTCTTGTAAAACTGTGCCATGCCGTTAAACCCGATGAAGGTATTGCTGCTGCCTGTTCAAAACTTATTCCTTTTGGCTTTATCCCAATCATTTGATAGTTAAGTGCCATTAGCCCGGCATAACTCCCGTTTGAACCCCGGCTCCCGGCCAGTGCCATCACTTCATCACCAGGTTTAAAACCAACAACACCGGGCCCCGCCTGCACAATAACCCCGGCAAGCTCACGCCCTAAAACCGGCGAGCACATCAGCCTGCTTTCGCGCAGCCCCAAACGCATCTGGTAATCTATCGGATTAAATGCAGCCGCCTTTATTTGTATCAGTACCTCGTCATTTTTAATTACAGGTGTATCCATTTCAACTAAACTAAAGTTGGATACATCACCAAAACCATTCAATTGTATTGCTTTCATTAGGGTATAACTTTAAATTTGCTTATGGCTCAAAACTAAATACCAGCCATATTAAAAATCCATACTCCTTTAATTGGGAGCAACTCACAAAAAAGGGAGCAGTAAATTATCATGATCAAAGAAAACTCGTCCAATTCCATCAATAAGGCTTTTCTATATAAGTCATGCAGGATTAATGGTGCTTTAGATACCATATCTGGCAGGTGGAAGGCTTTGATGCTTATCCATATTGATGAGGGTAACAACAGGTTTAGCCTGCTAAAAAACGTTATGCCCGGGATTACCGATCAAACCCTGGGCAAACAACTAAAGGAATTGGAAATGTCAGGGCTGATCATTAAAACCATTATACCCGAAGTACCAGTACGGGTTGATTACAGCCTTACCCCAAAGGGAGAAGCATTGTTACCTATACTGGCGCAGCTATCTGAATGGAGCGATATGTAAGCTGTTACCTATAAACCTCATCAAAATTGATGAACAAATCATCTTTATCGCCATCATTGAACACACCGCCTGCTATAATGCTTTGCCCGGTTGTGCCCGGGTTATTGCCGTGGCCTAACGGCCATGAGCCCTTTGAATTGGTTACCCCAAAGCCGGCAAAAGATGCCGCCTGGAGTGCAAAATCAGTACAGTTGTTTTTGGATAGATGATACTCCAGTCCTTCGTACTGACGGGTAAGTTTCAGGATCCTTTTAAACCTGCGTTCGGTTATAAACTTACCCATAACCTCGTCCCATTGATGAGCCGAATCATTTTTGAACCCGCCTGTGCACTCGGGCTCCCAGGGGGTTGCCGAAAATATATTATCTTTTTTAGGATAAAAGCCGAAAGAAACAGATACCGAGGTTGAATCGGTATTATACTTGATCAGGGTAATAAACGTATGCCCCGTATTAGCCCGTATAAACACGGCTGGCTTGCCGGGTTTGGGCTGTTTCACATGAAACAGTATAGCATAAGCAGCTGCTTTTTTCCCATCGTTAAAACTATTGAGGATACGGTTATAGGTGATGGATTTGCTCTTCTTCTCCTTTTTGTCCTTTAGCTGAACCGGATCATTTACAAAAACAGAATCATCTGCGGCATTAATAGCCAACAAACCATTGTTCAGGTTAAGCACTTTGCCCGAAGTATCAGCTATTGTTGAATCACTGCGGTTTTGTCCGTCCCGTTTATAGGCCATCGTTTTAAAAAAACATTTCATAGCCAGCGGATATAAATGCAATTTGGCAAACACGTTGGCCAGCTTGTAATAAACCTTCACTTTTGCCTGGTTATAAGCAGCCTCACTGTTATTATTTTCAGACAGGTCTTTGAGATAATCCAACAATTGTTTACGGCCGGCGCGGGTATCCAGCTGACTTTCTATATTTTGTTCGATGCCGGTAATATGTTCATTGATTGCCAGCTGGTTTGTTTTTGGAATAACAAGTCCTGCCGAATAGTTATCGTTGATAACGTTATGGACTGAGGTATCCGGCAAGTTAACCTTATACCTAATTGAGGCGGAAACCTGAGCGGATGACGGCAATGCAAATAAAATGAAGCTGGTAATTACAAAAGCGCCAAAAAAATACTTTATGCTAAAGGAGGTCATGGTCAAATTTTAAACTGTGATTGTTGTATGGAGTACGAGATATTTAACAGCCTAAGGGCGATCGGTATCAACAACAACAGCCAATCGGGCTACAGCTTAAAAAATGAAAATGAAGCATAATATTTTTCATATTGTATACAAACGTACTAACATTTTAAATAGTCTACAATATTAGTAGATTATTTTTGTTTAAACTTGTCACCCGATCAAATAAGTATATTAATGATGGATGAATACGCTTTAATAACCGGTGCCGGTAAGGGCATAGGCAAATCAATGGCTTTGCAATTGGCGCAAAAAGGGTATAACCTGCTGCTGGTGTCACGCTCAGAAAATGATTTACAGGCACTATCTTCCCGACTAACAACCGAATATCAAATTAAAGTTGAGTATCTGGCGATCGATCTGTCAAATATGGGTGCGGCTTTAAGTGTATTTAACTGGGCAAATACGCTTGCAGTTCCTGTATCCATATTAGTGAACAATGCCGGCCATGGTTTATGGGGCGATTTTGATATACTGGATATCACCGCGCAAACAGCCATGATGCAGGTAAATATGAACGCGCTGGTTGAGCTTTCTTATCATTTTATCCCGCTTTTAAAACAGCAAAATCAGGCATACATACTTAATACAGCAAGCACAGCGGCTTACCAGGCCGTACCAACATTAGCCATATATTCGGCAACAAAAGCTTTTGTGCTATCTTTTAGCAGGGCATTACGATACGAATTAAAAGATACACCGATAGCTGTAAGCTGCCTTTGCCCCGGCCCAACCGATACAGGCTTCGCCCATAGCGCCGGAATGGACGCATTGGCCGAATTGGCCGCCAAATTCAATATGGCTGCCGACGATGTTGCCCGGATAGGCTTAAACGGGATGCTCAATAAAAAAGCCGAAATAGTTCCTGGTTTTTTAAACAAGCTTTCAGCAGCCGCCGCCAGGCACAGCCCTAAAGCATTTATTGAACGCGTAACTGCAGGCCTTTACAAACGTTAAAATTATTTTCACAAAAATTTGGCGTGATTAACAATTTGTTTACATTTGTAATTATCTACTAAAAAGATAGACGTAATATACATTGAACAATAAACACCACATATTATTTGCATGCCCAATGCGAATGTCCTTGACAACAGGGGCCATGTGCAGCTGTTGTTGTTAATTTTCCCTTAAGGATCCTGATCCTTCCACCGGTACCTCTATAGGTAATCATACAGGTTTACATACTCATTTTCAAGCATTTTAATTATTCCGTTTTATGGCTGCGTCATATCAAAAATTTACCTTAGGCTCAACAATTACACCCGAACAACAAGCTTTTTTCAACCTGCACGGTTATATCCATTTTAAAAACTTCATTAAACCCGAAACGGTAAACGATATCATTAACGCAGCCAAACAGGTGGAGCAAAAATGGCTTAACGATAAAACCGAAAAAGTAAACGGCGTTCCCATCAAATTTGGCAAAGACCTTGACGGTTCGCCCATAGTGCAGCGTTTTGCTTTTATCAATAAACATCACAGCCTGTTAGATGAGTTTTCAAAAGATCCGCGTTTCCAGGTGTTACTGAATTTAGTGGGTGATGGTGCACGCTTAGGCACCGAAGAAAAGGACGGAATGGTTTTTAACCACTATGTAAACGGCCCCGAAAGCAGCTTTACTAAAATGGGCTGGCATACCGATGGCTTACGCGATATATTCCATGGGCAAAAATTAAACCCGATGCTTAATGTAGGCATCCACCTGAGCACTTTAAAACCGGAAAACGGCGGACTGCGGATCCTTCCGGGTACTCATAAACAAAACCTTTATCAACTGCTTTTTCGTAAAAAGTATTTCCTTGATCACGATACCGATGAAAACGAGGTTGCTATAACCCCTACTGCCGGCGACCTTACCATACACGATGGCCGTTTATGGCATCGTGTGGCCCAATCGTCAGTAATTGGTGAAGAAAGCCGCCGCAGGGTGATATACATCCCCATTATCGCCGGTAAATTTGAGCCTAAGCATGCCGACAGTCCAACGGCTTTTTATCAACGTTTTGCAGGTATAGTTAAATAAAAAACATGTTAATAGCCTTATTCATCGGCTACCTGGTACGTACCGGTAAAATAGTTGCCGTTAAGAATTTCATCTCAAGCAAATTGCCCGGCAGGTCGGTAATATGAGCCTCTCGGTGCACCTGTTCTTCCTAAAATCGACATAAAAACAATAACAGTAACGGGCGCCACTTCGTGCGTTACTGTTATTAAAATAATTAAAAGCTTTTGTACCCGTGAATTTGCCGGCTACTACGGTATAAACAGAATCCCAAGATAAGCTACTCAATCAATCAGCGGCAGCAAATCTATCAGATCGTCAATAACCGCATCAGGGTTTGCCGACAGCAATTGTTTGGCAGTATGGGCTCCTGTGGTGATGCCGATACTCAGGCTGCAACCGGCATTTTGCCCCTCTTCAATATCGATTATCGAGTCGCCCACCTTTACTACTTCGCTTCCATTTGAAACACCAAACTTATTCATCGCAAAATAGATCATATCGGGGTTGGGCCTGTTTTTGCTCACATCAGATGCGGTAACAAGACCGTCAAAATCTCCCCCTTCCTGCCATCCCAGTTTATTGATGATAGCCTGTGCGGTTGCGCGGTCATACCCGGTATTTAATACTGCATATATATTACGCTGTTTCAATGCGCTGAAAAGTGCTAAGGCATTGTTTTGAGGCAGGATATCGGCTGTGGCATATGCTGCTGTAAGCTGCACCATAAAATTCTCAAAGATTTGCCCGATCAGCTCTTCATCATTATTATTTGCGTAAACAGCTAAAACCGACCTGATGGCCTGTTTTTTTTCTTTACCGGCACCTTCGGCCAGCACCTGGTCAAGGTTAAAATCAAACCCGGCCTCATTAATAGCTTTCTGAAGGGTTTTATATACGAGGTTATTTTCGTTAACTGTTGTTCCGGCCATATCAAAAACGACCATTTTTATGTTATGCTTCATTCTTATATTTTTTAATTGATTGTTTAGCTAATAGTGACCCCTACCCGTACCGGCTTAATTTCAGCAGCGTACCGGAAAGCATTGTCCACTTCATCAAGGGTAAATTCTTTTTCTACAAGTTTTTCAAAAGGATATTTGCGATAGTTGTTTTCAATAAAGATGGCGGCGTTCAAAAAGTCGTCATAATTGTAATTATGGAGCCCTTTTATTCCAAGTACACGGCGTACTATCCGTTGCGCATCAACAGGTACCGGAGCAGCCGGAAAAACAGCCCCTATCCAAATGGCGGTGCCGCCAAGTGCAAGCGACTCAACACCGGCTTTCATCGCCTCCGGATGGCCGGTCATATCAAATACAAGATCAGCATCGGGCCATGCAAAACCCTCACTATTGTTATTTTGCGCAAAGGTAAACATTTCATCAGCACCGAATTTTGGCCCCCAGGTAAGGCGCGCCTCATCATTATCAATAAGTCCTACCCATTTAGCGCCCGCTTCGCGACACATAGCCACACAAGAGATCCCCAGCAGGCCTGAGCCAAAAACAAGCACGTTTTTACCTGCTATATCACCTGCTACCCGCAGCGCACCTGTTACAGTAGCATGTGCACAACTGATAGTTGCTGCAACTTTTAAGGGAATTTCAGGAGATATTTTCAGAAAGGCGGTATTAGGCTTTAATACACAATAATCAGCAAGGCCGCCGTTAAACAGGTCGTCCTGTTTTGCCGGTGCATGCCCGTATTTAAATAATTGTTCGCTTTTTTGCGGCAGATCCGGCCTTGGCGCTTCAACCCCGGGCGGCACAGCAAAAATAGACCAGGTAACCCGGTCTCCCACTGCTACGGTTTCGCCACGGAGATCAGTGACTACCTCTCCCTGGGGCAACCACAGTATATCACCTACAATTTCATGTCCTAAAACTACCTCATCTGGTTCTTTGCGGTGCCCGCAAAAGGTATGAATATCGCTGCCACAAAGTGTGGTATAGCGGTTTCTGACCACTATCGACTCCTTATCGGGGTAAATATTCCCTTCAACCGTACGGAAGGGTTTTCCGGTGCCCTCAAACACGATAGCCTTACCCGGCGGAAAGTTTGGCGTTTCTTTGTACATAAGGTTTTAATTTTGTTTTAAAGTATAAATAACTGAACAGCACCAGCAACAACCCCGCAATACCAAGGAACAGGCATATTTGTAAAAACAGCGATAGTATGGAATCTGCCGTGTGCGTAAAATACCGTAAAAACATCAGGCCGATATAACCCGTATACCCAACCGAGTCAACCACGTACATCAGGAAGCTTACCGTTGCGTGCTCGCGGGTAATAGCGATAAGCCGCTCAAAAATAACCGCATGTACGGCTACATAGGGCAAATAAACCCCCAATCCAACCAATACCATAAAAGTAAATTTGCCCATCCCCCCGTATAGGCCGGTTAAAGCCAGCAGCAGGATAAGGAAACCGGTAAAAGTGGTGAACATTGAAAGGCTGAATGCCTGGTAGTGGTTTTTGATGAGCACCGCAAGGCCCGTGATCAGGATAACACAGAATGAAACTATCAATTCGGAAGTTGTGAACAATTGTGGGGTTTGTTTATATCCAAGGCCCGCCCATAACTCAAGGGCAAAATCGGCCCGTACGCTACGCAGTAAAGTAACAAACAGGTAAATGGCGATAATGGCTATTAAACCCGGCGTGTATTTATTAAAGAAGTGCCAGCGATCGGCAGCGGTCATCGGTTCTCTTGCCGAGCGCGAACTAATATCCATGTCGGAGGGACGGGGAACACAGGCCAGCATCGCAATAAATAACAATGCCGGCAACAGAAACACCAGGCCGGCAACAAATGGCATCCAGTTTTCATTAACGCCAACGGTCAGAAGAAAGGCGCCTACCGATTTTGATACCCCATCCGACAGGATAAAACTTGCGCAAAGCCCGGCAATCAAAAATTCTGTTTGTTTGCGTCCCTCTAAAAAACTGAGCACTAAACCAAATATTACCCCTAAAGGCAGACCATTCAATAACATGAACATTAAATTCCATGGACGCGGCGCCAAAGCAAAAAGCAATAACATGGCTTCAGCAAACCCTATCAGGGCGATGATGGTCCCGATGCGCCTTGAGGGCCTTATCTCTGATACGAATTTAATACCTATCCATTTTGCAAGCACATAGCCAATGGTTTGGGCAATGATCATCCCGAATTTGTAACTTAAACCCCATAAACCAGCGTCTGTGTAAGCTGCGGCGGTATAGGGTTTCCTGTAGCCATACATACAAAAGTAGGTACCGAATGCCGCGATCAATGACCATGCAGGATTCCCAAATATCTTCTTTAATCGATCAGAACTGTTTTGGAAATACATTTTTTGACTCAGGTAAATAATGTTTAGCAAAACTAAACAAAGTTTACTAAAGCAATGCTTAATACATGTTAAGTTTATATTATCAATTAATTTTTTAAGCTCCTGACAGCCTGAAACGTAAAACCCGACATAAAAAAACGTAAAAACACGCTTGCATTAGCCACCGGCGCCAATTACTTTTATAAAATACTCATTATCAGAATACTAATGTAACTGCCGATATTTTTTGACTGTAGAAGTCAATATTTTCTACTGACACTCTCTGGTTTTGGCCCTGGTTCGACAAAAGTTTTTAATAGCCTAAATTATGTTCAAATTCCCCGCTATAGGTAAAAACCAGATGGTTGCTATTGTCACTTTCCTTACATTGATCATGTTAGGGGTAAGTTACTTTTACATATACATACCGGCTAATGAAAAAATAGTACAGGAGCGGCGGTTTCGCTGCCTGCAAAATATCAATATCAATATCCACTCAAAAATTGTAAACAGCACCTGGATGCTGAATAACTTCCTGAAAACCTTTCCTTATGATGATCAACTACAGGATTATCTGAGCAATTATCCCAGAACCAATTTCACTTTACTGCCTGTAACAAGCCGTCTTAACCTACTGACAACTAAAAAATTGCCACAAGCAACCAAAGTTAACTGGACAGACAGCACAGTTAAAATTAATACAAACGTATCTGTGCAGCAGCTAACGATATTTCTCAGCAAAAGAATAGCTGTAAAAAAACAATATGACACCATAAGCATGGGCATTCAATACGGCTTTGATCATTTTATCAAACCGCTCCTGGTGCCGGATGTTTTTGACAATTATATTGTTTTTAACTGCAACATATCGGGCAATAATAAAACCTACGACAACATCGTTTACGAAACCTTCCCGTCGGGCTTAAGTTACCAGTCAAAAGACTCATTATTAACCTTTAAAAACAAAATAAGCAGTCCCGGACTACGCGTTTTAAACATTGGCGGAAAAGATTACCGGGCATTTTCACAGCCCGTTAACCTTGATGGTAAAAACCAATTGATCATAGTTGGCTTAGTACCGGGCAAAAGCTATGACCAGGAACGGAAACGGCTGCCGCTTGTGGTTGTGCTGTTACTGTTAACCCTTGCCACAGGTACTATTATATCCTTACCATGGATAAAGCTTTACCATACAGGCAATAAGGATAAACTCACTGCAACCGATGGCATTGCATCTGTATTGGTTGCAATACTGATGATGGCGCTTACCTTTTTTGTGTTTATGTATTTTGTACTTTTTACAAATACGCACGGCAAAATATCAACATCGTCAAAATCATTGGCAAATAGTATCTCTAACGCCTTTTCTGCTGAACTGGAAAATGCCTATCAAACACTCCAGAATTTTGACTGGCAATCACAAGTTTATGCAAATGATGATATCGCTAATCTTGGCAAACCAAATTTAAAGTTCAGATCAGGATTATGGCCCAGGGAATGTTATTTGGAAAGCAGGGATAAATTAAACGCTATTGCTAAGCCAAC
This sequence comes from Mucilaginibacter angelicae, assembly GCF_042434235.1. Classification (NCBI taxonomy): domain Bacteria; kingdom Pseudomonadati; phylum Bacteroidota; class Sphingobacteriia; order Sphingobacteriales; family Sphingobacteriaceae; genus Mucilaginibacter; species Mucilaginibacter angelicae. The sequence continues at coordinate 725,802 of NZ_JBHLTS010000022.1, forward strand.
CGCATTGGAAGAGGCCTTTTGGATTGATTCGACCGGGAAAGAACTCCTTAACTGGACTACAGACAGCGTCTACACCCCCCACAGCAATTTAGGCTGGCGCGACTATTTCAAAAAGATCAGAAACAACAATACCTACAAGTTTAACGGTCATGAATTATATCTTGATCAGATCTTTTCTGTTACCAACGAAACCTTCAGATCAGTAATCGCCATAAAGTCATCTTCAAAACTGAGCCAGCCGGCTGCTGTGGCAGCAATGACGTTTACAATGAAAAGTTTAGACCATGTTATAATGCCTGATGGCTATCAGTTTGCCATTATTAACAATAGCGGTAAGGTGTTGTACCATAGCATAACCACCAGAAACCTGAATGAGAACCTGAAGAGCGAATTTGCCGACAGCACTAACCTGGTAAGTTGCCTGGAGGCAAAATCTGACACAGGATTTGCAGCAGCATATTACGGGCGGGAATTGAATATTAAAATTAAACCGGTAAAAGACCTGCCTTATTTTGTAGTAATATTTGAAAGCCAGGAATATAATGACAATCGTGATATGCAGGCCTATGCCTTTACAATAGCTATGCTGACATTCCTGCTGATATTTCTCATTATACAATTTGCCATTGTATTTTTTGTATCTGCCAAACGGTCATTTTTTAAAAAGCAGCTTTTTGAAACTTCGTGGATAGGGCCCAAAAGATGTTTTCACCGGCAATACAACCTCATTATTGGTATTAACCTGGTTGTCATTGCGTGCATGCTCCTGAGCATTGATCAAAACTCGTTTCTGAAATCATTATTTGCCATCCTGTTTTCTATTACGTTCATAGGTATTGTTCCCAATATTTTGTTTGCCATTGATTACCGGAAAGACAAAAGCTACAATTTCAATTTTAAGCTGTATGCCATTGTATGGCTGCTGGTGTTTGTTTTGCTCATTGATGTTGCAGCAGCAAAAACACTGACAGCACACCATTTAAATATGTTGTTTTTATATGAGGCAGGAATAACCTTGTTTGTTTTTATAGTTATCTCTGCTATCTATATCGAGACATGCAATAATTGGATAACAAATAAAACACAGTTATACCAGCCCAAACTACTAATATCTATCAGAGCGTTAAGAAAGCTTGATACCCCTTTCTGGACTTATACACATAGTTTCGCCTTTATGGCTACTACACGCCTGGTTATTACAAGCGGCATCCCCGTGGCTTTCTTTTTTATTTATTCATCCAACTATGAACAAAATTTAGAAACCCGGTATAAACAGTTTCATTTTGCCAAGGATTTAGTTCAAAAAACGCCCAAAAATATCATTGAAACCGGTAAACTTCCACAGGGTGTTTACATTGACAGTTCGTTTATCAATGAACACAGTATTATCTCTCAGGAAAAACAGATTGACAGCATTAAACGCAATAACCGGTACCTTAAAGAAGATTTCCTGACTGTACAATTATTAAGTGCCTTTAAGCTTCAGGTAAAAGACATCGAAATAAAAAGCAATAACATGATCTATGCAACTGTTGGTTCTGATGCTTTTTTCAACAAACTCACAAACACCAATGATACATCAACAAGCACAATTTACAAGTTAGGTAAAAATGCTTTCCTCAACCTTAACTCGGCCGGTCTCGGCTACCATCCATCCTTTGATGCCGTATTTCAATTACATTATTTTATACCCCTTTTTGTACTTGTGCTGCTGGTTATCGGTTTCTTTTATATGATCCACAATGTAATAAGGAAATTATTTGCGCTTGGGTTACCCCTTCAGGATGGCTGGCGGGAAATGGACGAACAATTACTGCTTGACGACAGACTTAACTCCCTGTTATTGATAGTAGGCCCTCCGGGTTCAGGAAAATTAAAGAACATACAGAACAAAATAAAAAACAGGCTATTTAAAGACAAACACGGCAAACCCCTATTATACAGTGAAGGCACAAAGCCCGACGACAATGTATACATTGCTGATATGATCAGGATCCCGACAGAAAATGGCGACACGGATGAGGATTGGAAAAAATGCAAGGCAGATGCATTAAAAAAGAGCAACAAACTTGTTATTATAAACCACTTCGAATACAACATTAAAGACTCCCAAACCAATAGTATAAAGCTCAATTTCCTGGAATCGCTGATGCTGCAGGGCAAAAGCAAGATCATGATCATTTCAACAGTTCACCCGCTCACTTTTCTTGATTCATTTACAGAGGAACAAAGGAAAAACAATGCCGATAAACCGCAAAATGCAGAAACTACCAATACAGCAAAGCGGAGCAGCAATGTATCAGAAAGTGAACTGGAAAGGTGGCATGTATTGCTGGGGCATTTCCGTATAATTATCCAGCCCTTGTTCGGTGTTGGCGACCGGTTAAGGAAGAAGAAGAAAAATGCAGTTATGAAGATGCCCTGCAAGCCATCGGAACGGGAATGGCGTTTACATTATTCGCGCAGGGTAAAATTAAAAGAAATGCCGGCAGTACCCGGGTTACCTAAGAATATGATCAATTTAAGGCACAGTATAACGGAAGAAACCCGCTACACGCACTATCTTCATCAAATGAAAGAAAAGGCTATGGATACCTTGCCGTTACTCAATGACGAAGGCGTTGGTATTGCAAGCGACACTTTGATTTTTAAGATGCAGATCAGTTCGCACTATTTTTATACCTACATATGGCAATCGCTTACCAAAGAGGAAAAGGTATTGCTTTATGACCTGGCCGAAGACGGACTGGTTAACCCCTATGACGATTATAACCTGAGCATGCTCATATATAAAGGCCTTATCACCAGGGCACAGGGAACCCTGATGCTGTTTAATAAGGGCTTCCGTAACTACATCCTCACAGCTATTGGTAACAGCGAGGTTGAACGTATTAAAGCCCAGGTAAAAGATACAGGCAACTGGAGCAGTTTAAAAGTCCCTTTAAATCTCTCTATAGTAGGCATACTGATTTTCCTGATTGTATCGCAGCAGGAAGCTTACTCGCAGATACTAACTTATATTACTGCACTTGGCGCAGGGATCCCGGCTGTTTTAAAGGTTCTTTCTTTGCTCGGCAGTAATAGCAATACACAAAAAACTGCATAGGTTATAATACGTGTCTGTCAATTTGCAGGTCCGTATTAATAAATCACTGCAACGCCGTTAATTTCTCATTATTTGATGAAGTAAATTCCGAAGACAATTGCAAAGAAAATAGCATAAAAAAGTAGAGCAAGGATAATAACAATACAGCCTACTAATAACAAACGGGGATTACTATATTCCTGATTACTCATAACTCAAGGCTTTTATACTAAAGTATACGGATATATAGTGCTTCCGGTTGTATACTATTGAAAGTTTGCATCTTAATTGGCATTTCATTTATTGAACAAGCTATATTAATACCGTCATTTGGCATCGATAATTGGTTTTTATAAATTTGTCTGGAGGCCATTAAGTTACTAATTTTTATGATATCCTCATAAACAGGTTATCTGCCCAACCAATTACAGCCCGCTACAGCTATCAATAATGCACAAATGACTACTCACCCATTTAAAATAACCATCCATATGGTCTCAAGCCTCGATGGTTACATTGCAAAAAAAGACAATAGCATCTCCTGGTTTGAAACATCAGATAACTACGAGAAAGGGGTTACTGTTACAGAACAGGATGCTGCGGAGTTTCTTAAAAAGATAGATTGCTATATCATGGGCTCCCGCACCTATGAACTCGCGCTTGAACTTTCAAAATTGTATGGGTGGGCTTATGGAGATGTGCCGACTATTGTATTAACTCACAGAGCGCTGCCGGTTGAAAGAGAGAACGTTGAAATTTATTCCGGCGATTTAAACACGTTTGTAAACGAACAACTAAAACCAAACTACAGTAATGTATGGCTTGTAGGCGGCGCTGAGCTTGCTAAAGATTTCCTTCGATTAAACCTGGCAGATGAAATAAGGCAATCAATACTGCCGATTATTTTGGGCGACGGAACACCATTTTTTGATCAGATTGGCCAAGAAAAAACACTACATCTAAAAAACGTAACAGCCTATAAAAACGGAGTGGTGGAACTATGTTATGAAATAATAAAATAGCATATCTGCTCAACAACTTTGCGTTATTGATTACAGATGAGTTTTGCAGCCTCTTTTGCCAACCTAACCGATTGGGAATTTCCAGTTGCCTTACTTCGGATAATTGCCCCTTCAAAAAGCATCACCACCTGTATAGCCGCTGATTTGCTATTTGTTACGTTTCCCTCTTCTAAATAAAGCTCAATAAGTTGCTGAACCGCCGCAACATAAGCCTCATAAGCTGCTTCTATTTCCCTGGCCTTGTTTGCATATTCGGTTTTGGCATTCATTGCAAAACACCCATCTAACATTCCTGAATCAACCAATTCGGCCAAAAAATCAAAAAGCACTAATATCTTCTCTACAGGATTTTTCAAAGTCGATTTTTTAAGGTAGCCGGAAATCGTCTCATACCTCATTGCATGATAATAATCAATGGTCGCCACAATCAGGCCTTCTTTAGATGTAAAATGCTTGTATAGTGTGCGTTTGGAAATACCGGTACCTTCTGCAATAGTATCTACCCCTGTAGCATGAAAGCCATTTTTATAAAAAAGATCATAGGCGTATTTAATCATTTCATCCCGTTTTAAGGATTTTGAAGCTGGTTCCAATTCTTTATTCACAATCAGTAATATTTTATTGCAAATGTAAACAAACCTGTTTACATTTGCAATGTGTAAACAGATCAGTTTACTATCTCTTCATAAAAATATAAGCACTGATCAAAATAATCAACAATTTAAAAACACTCAAAATGAACGGAAACAAAGAAATGGGGACTGCAGTAGTAACTGGAGCATCTTCAGGCCTCGGCGAAGTATTTGCCGAAAGATTGGCCAAACGCGGCTATAATTTAAAACTGGTTGCGCGCCGTAAAGACAGGCTGGAAAGTATTGCAGATAAGCTGCAAAGCAAGTATGGTATAACGGTTACCAACCTGGTTGCAGACCTCGGCTCGGAAACAGACCTAAAAAACGTGGTTAATGACTTATCTGCTGATAAAAGTATTACCCTGCTTATAAACAATGCGGGCACCTCTACACTTGCATCAACCACAACAACCAGTGTAGCAAAACAAAAGGCTATGGTTGATGTAAATATTACCGCCTTAATGCTGCTGTCGAATGCGGTTATACCCAATTTTGTCGAAAAAAATGAGGGCACCTTAATCAATATAGCTTCTGTACTGGGATTTTATTCATTACCAATCAGCGCGGTTTATAGCGGTACAAAAGGTTTTGTAGTTCAATATACCCATGGGTTGCAGGAAGAGTTAAAAGGAACAAATATTAGGGTTCAATTGGTAAATCCTGCTACTACGGCAACAGAAATATGGGAAGTTGGCGGAGTTCCGCTATCTGCATTAGATCAGGCTACAATTATGACAACCGAAAATTGTGTTGATGCAGCCCTTTCCGGATTAGATCAGGGTGAGCTGGCCACACACCCATCAGTAAATGATCAAAAATTAATTGACGCTTATGAAGATGCCCGGATCAAATTATTCCAGGGCTCACAAAGCGGCAGGCCTGCTGATCGTTATATCCAAAACTAACCGGGCAAAAAACCAGTTTGAAGATTTGTATAGTAACTATCAAAAGCAAAAGCTCCTTAGCACTAACCAGGGAGCTTTTGCTTTTGTATAAAAAAGCTACCGGCAATATATTAATACTCCGTACCCCCAATATCAAAAGCAGTACCCGAAGGCCGTGCGGCGCCGAAATAATCAGCTTTTACACCGTATGATAAAACATTTGCCCCTTTATCAATAAGCGGTGATGAGGGCAGTAAGTGGAACTCATCTTTGTTAAAATTCACATACATGCAAACACTTATATCTGTATTTACATAGTTATTTGAAGCAGTAAGCTTAACATCACTGCTCTTTCTAATTATGGCCTCTAAGGATGCCGACTGTATAATAACGTTGTTGATAACGGTATTCATCGGGATAGTTTCGGAGTTTAATTTTATACCCCCCAAAGCCGAACCAACAATGGTATTATTAATAAACTGAAAGTTGGGGCCGGGGGTATATCGTGAATCTGCAAAAATGCCGTAAGCTTTTGAATTTACAATATAGTTATTGTACACGAGGTTGTCTCCCAGTCCAAGAACTATAATACCATTGCCGGGAGCATTTTTAATCAGGTTATTATAACATTTGCCGCCGGTACCTTCCCCTATTTGTATACCGTTATCCTGGTAAGCAGCAAACGGACTTTGTCCCGGATTTTTAACCGTATTATTATAAACTTCGCAGGTTGAAGTAGCACTGCCAACCTGGATCCCTTCAGAACCTGTTGAATCAACAAGATTTCTGTGGATCTTAAGATTGGCCACATCATGGGGCAAAACCGTACCACAGGAAGTCGAAACCCCATCTTCATAAAAAGAATTTCCTACATAAAGCCCTTCACCGCCGGTTTTATGAACATAATTATCATGAATTACTACGTTTCTCATAGTAAAATGACCGCGCCATGTAGCAGGATCACATGATGGATCTGTTTTTGCCATGATCCCGGCAAACCCGCTGTTACGGACTTCAACAAAAGCAATTTCAAAATCCGAACTCAGATCATCCATTGTCATACCGATATTTCCGCCGTTTACATCAAACCCGTACCTGATTGTGGGAAAGCCATTCCCCAGCACCTTAAAGTACTGGCAATTTTGAGTCTTAAATGCGTATGAAGCTGTGGTTTCGGCAGTAAATGACACCCTGCCTCCCTGGTTAACAACAAGGATAGGAGCTGCGGCCGTTCCCTTAAAATTTTTAAGCAATAAAGAGCCTCTTTTGCCTGCAGGGATATATATTATAGCCCCTGCAGGGATACTGCTCCCATCAACCATCCACTCGGTAGTTTTAACCGTATAAGTATAGTTAGTTACCTCCTGTGTGTTTAAACTTTGCTTTGCGGTATTCTGTTCCGGAATTTGGGCTGCCGGTTTTTCAATTTTATTTACGCTTTTTGAACACATCGCAAAGCTTGATATAATCAATGCCCCTGCTATTATGCGGATCAAGTAATTGCTATTTCCCATTTATGAATCTAAAAGTATCCTGATTATTGAATTAAAATTCCCGATAACCGACTTATCTGCACTGCGCAGAATCTCGTGTTATACGTCAAATTTTTAATATTGTTGCCTGGCAATTATCACAGCAAACTACAGCATCGGGAGGTTTTATTAAAACAGGTAATTATTTTACTTATGCACTTTTGCCCAATCGCGCAACCTGGTTATAGCCGAGTAAAGCACACCGGCTTCCCCCCTAAAATCGCCGGAACCTTTCGCCTCGCCTGTTTTTACATCATACCATTCAAAAAAACCTTTATTTTTTAGTACGCGGTCAATCATTGGGCTCAACTCATTACAGGCCTCATTTGCCATATTGTTTTCAATTAAGGGAGCAATCATGCGGCCGCCAAACCATGTCCAATCGCCGCCGTTTTGGTAGGTGAACGGTGGCATATTCGGAAACTCTTCAAGGGGATAAGGCGGGTAAACGGTGAGACCGATAGTAGCATATTTTTCCTGCGAGGCAGCTTTCAAAAACTGATTGTTTATATCGATGATCTCCTTTGGAGTATTCAAACCGGCTTGTATTGCACATATAGTGCCGCCAAGGTAAAGGATCTGTTTTTCATTAAATAATGGTGGAAAAGGCGAGCCATCAAGATAGATGTGCGGGATATACTTGCCTGCTTTTGCATCCCATAAGTGACTTCTGGCGCTGAGTTTCATTTCTATGGCTAAATCGCCCCAATACCTGGTTGCTTTATAACCGGCAGGCTTCATAGCCAAAAAATCATGTATAGCCATTAAAAACATGGCATTATCATAAATATCAATGGCCCATTTTGTTTTGTCGTTGATAGCTACGCCCCAGCCTTTTTGGGTTTGCACGTCGCCCCAGTCAACCGTAGTGGCGCCGATAACCAAACCATACTTAACCGACCAGCGCTCTTTCCTAACGTAGTTCATGGCATCTTCCATCCGCTGCTTTACTGTACGCCCACCAATGGTATCTGTCAAAATGCTTTTATCTCCGGTTATATCGATATACTTTTTTACCGCCTGGATCAGTGAGGATTCTTGGTCGGTTTCAACAGTGTTTTTATGGATAGCCCAACCAGGCGCCAGGTCAGAATACAGATATTGATACCCTACGTTTGCCTGGTCTTTATGAATAGCGCCGTCGGGAATATTACCGTCTTTACCCTGGATCTTAAAAAACAGCAACAGTTTATCTTTAACCTCATCCCTGCCGCGTGCACGCAGCGAACCCTCAATAAAAGTGTTAAAATCGCGGATCCAGATCTCGCCGTATGAAGTACCAGCCGTAAAGCCGGTTAGCAAACGCAATGCCCGTGCTTCAACTGTATCCAAACGGCTGTCGTTCATGATCTTGTTTGCCAGCTCCTTTTGAGATGCGGGACTTTGCGCTAACAGGGCTCCCGGAACAGTTAGTGTAATAAATAGCAGTAATGTTTTTAGTAAATTCATCGAAGACAATAATCAGGTAAATTTATAAGTAATTAAAGATTATTTGCCTGCACCTTATGTTTTAGATCTATAGCTCCCTGCATACTATACATTTATTAAAACTTACTTCTCTTTATTTATTGCGATAAAACTGCAATAATACCAAAACAACAAAACAGTTATTTGTATGAACATTTAATTTCAAAAGCCCTGAAAAGCAATTACCCAATAGAAATAACCGCTAATAGTTAAGCAAATAAAAATAAATCAAATCACTATGCGCAATATCATTATTAAAAAAAATCCCCGGAGGGGGAACAGGTTTGTAGCAACATAGATATAGAAAATAACCGTGCCAGAGGTACGGAACACCGGAGTTGTGTACCTCTGGCACACTAAAAATTCATTCATTTTATTTCTACAAACCTTTTGCACCTCTGGTGCAACCTGTCAATTTCTTAAATAGTGACATTGCACTATACTTCTAACACACTATACAATCTAATTCATTGTATACAAAAAATTATAAACACCGGCTTAAATCATGTAAATACATAGTTCAGCTTTTTACTATCTTTACTGGAATTAAACTCATTAAGGTTAGTAAAAACCACTATGAAATTATCCATCGACCACAAAAGCCCTATACCTCTCCATATCCAGGCCGAGCAACTGCTTCGCGAACTGATTAAAGACCCTGCTTACCAGGCCGGCAAATTACTGCCTAACGAGGTTGAGCTGGCTAAAAAGCTGGCCATATCCCGCACAACCCTGCGCCAGGCAATTAACAAGCTGGTTTATGACGAGTTGCTGATCCGCAAAAAAGGCTTCGGCACCAAGGTTGCCAATTCAAAAATCAGCTCGAAATCAATGAACTGGCTTAGCTTTTCGCAGGAAATGAAAGCAAGGGGCATCAACGTAAAAAACTATGAGCTGCATGTAAGCTGGGTATTTCCGGATGAAAGCACTGCCAGTTTTTTTGATATCAGCACAGAGAAAAAAATCGTAAAAATGGAACGGTTGCGTGGCAGCAGCGATAATCCTTTTGTTTACTTCATATCCTATTTTCACCCGCGGATAGGCCTTACCGGGGAAGAAGATTTTAAACGCCCGCTTTACGAAATGCTTGAGGATGAATACTCCGCAATTGCAAACCTGTCAAAAGAGGAAATCAGCGCCCTTTCGGCAAATAAATTCATAGCAGGAAAGCTTGAAATTGAAACCGGCAGCCCTGTATTATTCAGAAAAAGATTTGTTTATGACCAGGGCGAGCGCCCTATGGAGTATAACCTTGGCTATTACAAAGCCGAAAGTTTTGTATACACCGTTGAAAGCCGCAGAACATAATCTTGTCCGTCATATTGAACTTCGCGTATTCCGGGACACTTCAAATACTGTAATTCATTGCCAATTATCCATCAACTAATTGCCATTTATAAAAAAATACCAATAAAAGTAATTTTTTCATATTAAGATGACAATAAATGTAAGGATTACACGTATATTTGCACCATCATGTGAATAGCTGACAGGCAGCGAGACCGGTTCGACCCCGGGTTTACATCTCTTCTCATAATTTAGGTTTATAATTGGTTAGAACGCATTCCTGCCCATCAGGAGTGCTTCTTTTTTTTATACCCTTTTTAAACTAAAAGCAGAGGGCATAAAGCTTAAAGCTATTATCCACATAGTAATTTAAAGTGATTTTGGAGCAACCCGCATTTGATTATTGCTTTGTTTAGCGTCCTGCACACACCGAAAGCCCACATGATTTGTTGCCGAACGATATTCACCTTTACCCCTTGAGCCTACCATATACCGTGTACAGTATTGATCGGTACACAAAAACGATCCCCCTCTTTGTACCTTCTTTTTTTGCCCGGGCTCCTGCGGATCTAATGAATTGGCCGGGCCTTTTGGATTATATGCAACTGTATTTGGATTAAAACTATTATAATAGTCACTACGGTACCAATCGGCACACCATTCCCAGGCATTGCCGGCCATATCATATAAACCATAAGCATTCGCCGGATATTTTTTCACGGGGCCAAGACCGGTTTCACCATCTTCGGCATTATCATGATCAGGGAAAGATCCCTGGAATGTATTGGCCATCCAACGCCCTTTTTGTTGTAACTGGTTGCCCCATGGGTACAGCTCGCCCGCTTTGCCTCCCCTTGCAGCAAACTCCCATTCGGCCTCGGTGGGCAGGCGCTTTCCGCTCCATTTGGCATAGGCAACGGCATCCTCCCAGGCCACTTGTACAACCGGGTAATCCTCTTTTTCCTTTAAATCAGAGCCCGGCCCAAGCGGGTGTCTCCAATCGGCCCCTTTTTGGTACGACCACCATTGCGAAATATCATTTAGAGGAACTTTCTGACTTGGAGGGGTAAAAACAACCGATCCTGCAACCAGATCTTCGGGCGGTACACCCGGAAATTCAGCTGCTGTGGGCTTTTGCTCCGCTACAGTTATATACCCGGTAGCTTTTACAAATTTGGCAAACTGGGCATTAGTCACCTCGGTTTTATCCATATAAAAACCATCAACAAATACCCGATGAACAGGCCTTGCATCGTCCATAGCTTCCATGCCGCCATCCGTCATTCCTGTTGGATTAATACCGCCCATGCTAAAAGTACCACCGGGAATCCAAGCCATATCTGCATTGGATTTCCCGGTTGTCACATTAACCACCGTAGGTTCAAACGCCTCGCCACCCTGGTGCATGTACAAAATACTATCCTCTTTGATCATCCCGTTTTTGGTGCAGGAAATAGCGGCCTTTATTTTATTGAAACCAGTCGCGGAGGCATTAGTCGCTCTACGTGAAATTGCAGTATCAGCTTCATTATGATTCTTATTACCGGCAGTGTGGCAACCCTGAAAAACCAACAACAATAACAGCAGTGCAGGCACTGTCAGTAATGCAATTCCATGAAATTGGCTGAGCTTAATTTTCATTAAATTCAAACTTAATGATCTTTATGCAAAGGCAAACGCGTTTTTTGTAAAGATTACGGGAGGTAGTTTAAAACACCATTTAATTATCTGGCTTGTGCCCCTACTTGTATCCCGTTTTTCATACTTTTATAAACCATGCTGCATCAAAATGCAGCAATACAAAATGGACAGAAAACGCTTCATCTCCTCTTTAGTAACTGCCGGTGCCGCATTATCAACCTCAAAGGCATGGGCAATTACGCCTGAAATTCCTTATGCCGGTACTCACCATAAAATCCCGCCCTATTTACAACCGGGCGATACTATCGGCATTACCAGCCCATCCGGATATATCAGCTTAGCTGATATTATGCCATCTGTGCAACTCATGAAAAGCTGGGGTTTCAAGATAGAGATTGGCGATAACACCGGCAAAAAGGATTTTATATACGGCGGAACCGATGAAGAACGCGCGGCAGACCTGCAGCAGATGCTCGACAACTCGGAGATTAAAGCCATTATGTGTGCAAGAGGTGGCTATGGATTGGTGAGGATCATTGACAGACTCAACTTCAGGCATTTTAAAAAGAACCCCAAATGGGTCATCGGCTTTAGCGATATCACCGCTTTGCATTGCCATATTAACCGCAATTTTGGAATTGCAACCATCCATTCAAAAATGTGCAACAGCTTTCCTGACGATTGGACAAAGGCCGACCCGATCCAGGTTGCTACAATTCAATCCATCAGGCAGGCCCTTGTTGGCGAAAGTCTTGATTATTCATCGCCTGCCGTTGTGCAAAACCGGACAGGCAAAGCCGAAGCACCCATAGTTGGCGGCAACCTGAGCCTGATCGCGACACTTTCGGGTACTCCGTCCGATCTGGATACCGATGGCAAGATCCTATTTATTGAAGATACGCATGAATACCTTTACAATATCGACCGCATGTTCTGGAACCTGAAACAAAGTGGCAAACTTTCGCGCCTGGCCGGATTAATTATCGGAGGTTTTCAGTTAAAGCCTGATATTGAAGGCGAAGAATTTGGCCGTACCATTTATGATATCGTTACCGAAAAAGTAAAAGAATACAGCTATCCTGTTTGCTTCGATTTTCCGGTAGGGCATCAAAAAAACAATTTCGCACTTAAATGCGGCGTACAGCACACACTTGAGGTAGGCGCAGAAGGTAGCACGCTAAAATCAATGTAATCTTTATTTTTCACACACTATTGCGGCCTGTGCTTTTTGAAATATACATAAGAGTATATAACCGGTACAAGTACCATTACCGCTACGCCGCTCATAAATACTGCCGTGCTCGCTTTTGCAGGCAGAAACAATACCAGCGCCGTTAAGGCCAAACCACCGGTGAACCAAAGCTTACCTGCAAGTCTGTGAGTAGCCCGCCAGGTGTCATTATCTTCCAGGGTCCATGGGGTACGGATGCCGGCGAAGTAGTTAGGTTTAATGCTGTGCATTACGTTACCAATAAAGGCCAGCAGCATGCCTATAATAGGCAATATCAGTTTATCAATTTTAAATTCGCTGTTTACTGTGGCAAAGGCTATGGCAATATCAAGCAGCGTCAAAAACACCACTATGCCAAAAGCAAGTTTTTGAAATGTAGCCTCACCATATTTTACATACTTTTTAGGGTCGATAGCAGGCAGATACTTCATCAGCAGGTATACCAATGCCGATGCACCCATCAAAATGGCTTGCGTACCAATAAATTCATCCTTGCTGCCATACCTGTCGGGCTTACCACCCATACCAAAATGTACCGGTACCGAAGCAGGGAGCGATGAATAAATATAAGCGATGTATGCAACAGGGAGCAGCCATATTAATAATGCGGCAGCATCAACCCAGGTAAACTTTTTCATTTTATTTATTGTTTTGTGATGATTTAAATTGCATGATCCATTTCAACATTTCGTCCATTACGGTAGTGTTGATCGAGTAATAAATAAACTGTCCCTCTTTTACCGAAACCACCAAACCCGCCTGCCGCAACAAGTCAAGATGATGCGAGATACTTGGCTTTGAGATAGAAAACTGGTCGGCAATATCACCGGCTGTCATGTCTTTATCTTTCAACAGTTCAAGTATTTCCCGTCGGGTGGGGTCGTTCAGTGCTTTAAACAGGGCATTCAAATTATTGGCTATTTATATATTTAGACAAATATCTAAATACTTTGTTACAAAAACAATTAAGTATAAAGTTATGTCATTGCTGTAAGGGGGAACGACGAAGCAATCACGTAGCTATGCAAATCGGCTATGCATTGGCTACGAGATTGCCACGCTACGCTCGCAATGACATATTGTATTTGATTCTTTACCTAAACCAAACAGTTTGTGTAAAAGCACCATCCACAGCAGCATCCCAAACTTCCAAACGTACCCATTTGCGGCCTTTCAGGTTCAACACCTTGTTGAATGTTTTTGTGCCGAAGGCTTGCGTTGAGGTGAGATCAATCTGCTCACGGTAAACCTTCTTCCCATCCCCTGATATGATTTCAGCAAAATTGAGCGGGAATGTCCAGCTGGTTTTAAAACTCACGGTGCATTTGCCATTGGCAGGCATGGCGATGGTTTCGCCGGAAGAATGACCGTTTACGGTGAAATCTGCTATCAAAACCTCGCCGGTGGTGGAAAAGAATTTGCCCTGCTCCAGTACATCAAGTACCGGCTGCCAGCCGTTTTTATATTGCGGCTGTTTGGCAAGTTTCAGGTAGTTTACATTAAGGTGGGCGTATATTTCATTTTCAGGTTCAATGCTGAACAGATCGGCTTCAGAAAGCACCTTCTTTTTCAGGCCCCAGTTATTCATATCATCCATCAGGTCAAGCACACGCTTGCCTAAACGGGGCTGGGATAAATCGGCAGGCATCGCTTTCCAGGCAGCACCTAAAAACCTATCCGACAGGTAAAAATCTTCTTTCTTATAAGCATCCGGAAAACCGGTAGAGCCCTTGGTACGAGCATGCGCCGTCCAGGCTAACCCTTTTTCGGCTTTGAGCAGGTTCAGCATATCAGCTTTATCACCAATATGATAAATCTTATCATGCTCGGCATCTGTACTTTCAAATGGCGTACCCGCTTTGCGCGACATGATCCAATAAACAGGCTTCGGAAAAAACGCCAGCCAGTGCCCGCCGAAAAACTCGTTAGGTTCCTCGCCCGGTAACAGTAAAAAATTGCTGTCCGATAAACGGCTACACTGGTCGAACAGCGCTTTCAATTCTTTAAGGCGTTGCTCATCCGGCCCTTTGGGATGGGCGGTGTAATGAAACTCAGCCAAATGAACAATATTGATACCCTGCCTTTTCAGCACCTTCACAAACGAGGGACTATCAGGCACAGGTTTACCAGCCAATACAACGCTCATGATAAACTCGTTATGAAAATGGCTCGCCATGGTTTTATAGCCGGGCAGTGGTTTGTAACTGTCATCATGGGTAAATTGCTTCACCTTATCCAGTAAAGCCCCTGCTCCATCGGTACCCAGCAGACAGAAGAAATTGAGGCGTTGTTTGGTTCCGGGGGGCGCATTAAACCAGGGGACATAACGCTTATCGCCCTGCAGTTCCTGCCTGATACCCATGCCATAACCCGGAAGCAGGTTGCAGTAATTATCGCCATACCATACAAATTTGAGGTTAAAGGCTTCATCCAAAGGGTAAAAATACTGGTGCGGTGCGGGGAATATAGCAATGCCCGCTTTATCATTTGTGCCGATAATGGTACGGTATTTTACAGCAAGGTTTTTAGCAGTGTCAGGCTTGCTGATCTCATCTGTTTGCAGGTGTTCATAAACATCGCTGTAATTGATTGCTTTAACCGGCCGACTTTTTGCAACCAAACCGGCATCATACAAAATAGCGGTTGAATCCATTTGGGTTGAGATCACTGCTGCCACGTTAAATAAAGGTTGCCCATTATAAAGCGTGATCTCCAGGTCGCCTTTAAAATTGGGGGCTTCCAATCCTGGTATAGTAATTATAGTGCGTGAGCCTTTATTATTAACACTAATGGTCTTTTTATGAAAATCGATCTTGTACGAGTGGTGAGGTTTCAGCGGTACTTTATCAAAAAAGATGTTCCAGCCATTTTGGGAGATCAGATCGCGCTTACCTTCGGTAAGGATAAACTGCGGGTCGACGTTTTCAATTACCTTTTGATATATCTCCCCTTTGCCTACTTGCACGCTACTGAAGAGCGGCTCACTATCCTTCAAATTTAAAACGAGCCTGCCATTGCGGTTATCCCCTGCCGGCCAGGTTACTGTTACATTCGTGGTATTTGTATTTAGGCTTACCCCGGCTGCCGGTTTAAAGTTTTTATCGCTTATAACCTGTGCATCGGCTTTACAAGCAAATGCTATCAATCCGTAAAATACAAGGTATTTGATCTGGTAAATCATTGCGCTCCTTTATTTAGTTACAACCGGCCAGCCATTTTCGTATTGAATGGAGCTGATACACATTACCCTGCCTTTTTCCTTATGGGCTATTTCGATGGCATGATAGGCTATGAATTTGTTCCCCTTTTCATCAGTAAAAATAGAATTATGGCCGGGTGCTGTATAAACGGCATCTTTAATCAGGATAGCACTATTCAGCGTTTGATTACTCTCCCCCAATCTTACAAACGGACCAAGCGGATTGCTGGCCTTAGCAATCATCACAGCATAGTTAGCCCCGGCACCGCAGCAATTGTCGCCAGAATAATAAAGGTAATAAGTGCCATTATCATAGTCGAGCCATGAGCCTTCAACAAGACTGCTGTAGCTTTTATCCTTACCGGGAAAAACAACCGCCGCAGCTGTAGAGCCATCGGCAAAATCCGACCAGTCGTCTTTCATCTCCCGTACCCTCAATGGTTGAAAATCCGATCCCCAGTAAAGAAAATGTTTACCGCTTTTAGGATCAACAAACGCTTTGGGATCGATACATTGAAAACTTGGCCCTTTCATCAATGGCGTGCCCCTATCGGTAAACGGCCCAAGCGGGTTATCGGCATAGGCCACACCCATCCATTTACCGGTTAATTCATTAGGATCGGCAGAGAAAAGCATCACAAACTTTTTGAGTTTGGCATCAAAGAATACATCAGGCGCCCAAAAGTTTTGGGTATTGGAAGCCCAGGAAGGTTTTTGCGGCAGGGCATCGCCGGCATGAACCCAATGTTCATGATCGGTTGACCAGGCCACCTGGATATTGATCATCCGGCCATCGCCGCCGGGTGATTGCGTTGCATAGGCGTAATATTTCCCCCCGTAACTGATTACGGTTGGATCAGGAAAATCCCTGTCGAGCACAACGTGAATGAGCCCGTTATAAGGTGCCGTTTGTTTGACAGGCGCCGCCTGCTGTGCATGACTGCTGCAGGCACTTAGCGTGCTGACCAGGCCCAACATCAGGTAGATCAATGTTTTTTTCACAGGTATAATTGGTTTAAACTTAAACAAAAACGTCATTGCGAGGTACAAAGCAACCCCCGATTAGCAGGTCTGCCCTGTATAGTTCGCGATTGCTTCGTACCTCGCAATGACGTTTTTATTATTCACTTTTTGCAAAATCATCTGCACATCTGAAATCTGCATATCTGCACATCCACTACCTTCCGGTCAATTTTTTGATCAGCTCAGTTTCTTCCGTTTTATAAGCGGTACCATCCTTGCGGAAAATATCATGAAACCATAATTTAGGTTCGCTGCCATCAGGTATCGGGGTATCCCAGGCGTAAATGGTATTGGTTTTACCGCTTACAAAACCCCAGTTTATTGCACCTACATTTTCTTTTTTAAGCATTGGCAAAACAGTGCTGAATAAGCTATTTCGTGGACGGGCCATATACTCGGTACAAATTAGCGGGCGACCGATCATTTTCAAAAACTGTACTGTTTTTAAATGGTCATCAACCGGCGAGTAATCATGATAGGTAACAACATCCGAATTAGCAGCCTGAAATTTATTCAGATCTTCCAATCCCCAAGACCAGATTCCGGCACTAACCGGTTGGCTTGGGTTTACCTGCCTTGCCCATTTGAAAACGCTTTTAAGCAGCGGCAAAGTTTTGTTGCCTTTGCCTGAGTTGCCTGGTTCGTTGTACAAATCCCAAAGCAAAATGCGTTTGTCATTGGCGAAACGTTTTAATACATCCTTTACATATTTTTCAAGCACCGGAGAGTTTGCCGCATTATCAGACGCCGGCTGACCCGGGTCCTGCATCCAGCCTGAATTATGGATGCCCGGTTTTGGGGCCGGTTGTTTACCTGTTTTTGGTTCTTTGTTCCAGCAATCGTCAAAAAACACAAACATGGTTTTAACGCCGTGTTTGCTTGAAATGGTTAAGTACTCATCCATGCGTTTTTTAAAACCTTCAGGATCTTGTTCCCAGGCTAAATGATGGAGGAACACGCGCATTACATTCATGCCGATCCCCTGTGCATACCCTAACTCCCTGTCAATTGTTTTAGGATCGAAAGTATCGGCCTGCCACATTTCTAACTGGTTTATGGCGGTGCTTGGGATAAAATCGGCACCTACCAGCCATTGCTGCTGCGCATACCACGTTGTTGCCTTTTGCTGCGACCATACCTGCGCCGGTGCCTTCTGCTGCGCCATTACCCTCATCCCCAACGGCATCGCCAAAGCCAGGGCCAATACTTTTAATTTTGTTTGCATGTATATTTATTTAATAGTTTAATTCTGTTTTATAAATCACCAAAGCCAATTGTCATTTCGACGAATCAGCTCGGGGCATGTGTGGCGGAGTAAGGAGAAATCTTATACACCCTGCTTTAAACTGTACATAGTTATCATGCGTGGTGTATAAGATTTCTCTTTCGCCCCAACGCTCGCCTCTCCACTGCTCTATCGAAAAGACAATTTTTTATTAAAAAGAAGAATCGCTCCTCTTTTATTTCTTCTTTACCACCCTCCCTTTTATCATCCAAACCTCCGTTTTATCCCCATAAGCATTAGTTGATGTAAGTGCGATAATGGTATCATCATCGAGCACACATAACGAATTCCAAAGCCCCTGCTTGTTAAGCGGGATGCTGAATGGCGTTGGTACACCTATAAAATCCTTAGCATCACTATTGCCTATTGCTACCTGCATACAGGATTGCTCCCAATTGTGGTTACGGTTAAGCGTGCTTTGGTATGATAATATCGTTTCGCCGCCGTGTAATTGTCTTAAATAGGGTGCGCCCGCATAAACCGTATCGGGGAGCTTTGGTGTAAGCGCGTAGGTGCGTTCAGCATCATCAGGCCCAACAGCTTTTTGCCAGTTTTGGCCGATGCTGTTACGGATGGTGGATGGCTTAAAACTCGCACCGGCATTATCCTCTATCGAAAACACGATCTCGCTTTTCCCTTTCAGGATGATGGGTACCGGCATACCATCCCGGTGACCGGGCCTGAAGGACACTATCTCGGGTTGCTTTGTCCAGCTTAAACCATTATCCTTTGACCGGAAAATGGAAATATTCTGCTCGTTTGATTTGGTATAAACACCCTCGTTTGAAAAGAACAACTGGATTTCGCCCGATGGCAGTTGAATTTGTGATGGCTCCCAGCAGCCATCATCAAAGTTGTAATGCGCTTCGTAAATCAGGCGTTCATCTGTCCATGTTTTGCCCTTATCGTAGCTTTTTTTAGTACAGATGGCAAAGTGTTTGGTGGTATCCCAACTGCCGTTAATCTTATAGGGCCTCGGATTGTATGATAACAAAAGCGAATGATCTTTAAGCTCCAATACCTCGGGCACAGCCATTTCCATACCTTTAAATGAGGCCGTAACAACCTCCGGCTTCAACCATGTTTTGCCGGCATCATTACTCGTGGTACATATAATACCAGCCCTGCTTTGATAAACACAAAGCAGGCTACCATCCTTCAACTGGATCATGCGGGCATAATTACCATCTGTCAAGCTTACCTTTTTTAAAGTAGCCTGATCCCAAACAATGGTTTTATCCTTAACGGCATTGTGTTGCCCCAGAACCATCACCGGGGCAAACACACCCATTAACCAAATGAATATCTGCCGCATAACCAATTATATTCTCTTTATTTATATTGATATTTATTGAACATCAGCAAGCCAGAAACCAAATGGCTTATCCCTGTCACATACCAGCGTTTCGCCGTCAAATTCCAGTTCGGCGGCATGGATGGATGTACGCTTGGTTGAATAGCTGTAATCACCATCTGTATCAAGCCCGCCATCTTCAAAATGCTTTTTACGGCCTGGATGGGTAAAATAAATAATGTAAGCATGTCCATCACTCACTACCACATCGGCATGTGCCCCCGTCGGCGTATCCTCCGGCCGGTGACCGGGCTTATCCAGTACCAGTCCCTGGTGTTCCCACGTTTTGGCATCCTTTGAACGGTAAACCCGCTGGCCCTGCCACTCATCGGTTATCATCCAATAATAATCTTTAAACCAAAATATCTTAGGGCCTTCGTGCGCCCTGCCTTCAATGACAGGCTTATCAGCTACTTTCCAATTCACAAGATCATTGCTTTCGGCGGTCATGGTAATGCTGCCCAGCTTTTGATCCTTATACCACATATGCCATTTACCGTCGGGCAATTTCATGAGGGTTGGGTCGATGATATTATGATCGGGCAAGTTCAGCGGACCTTCGTATTTCCAGTCCCATAGGTTTTTACTGGTATAATGTACCAGGTGTGAGTCACCGCCCCATTGGCTGTATACTCCACGGATATACACCACAAACATGTGGTAAACGCCTTTATCAAAAACCACATCGGGAGCCCAAAAAGTGTTTTGCCCGCGCTCATGCTCCAGGTTAAGCGCACCCCGGTAAGCCCAGGTATGTCCATGATCTTTTGAGGTAGCAACGCCAATAGCAGTACCATAACAAAAAGCCACTCCCGGCGATTGTACATTAGCCCGGCGCTGGGTATATAACATCGTCCATTCCTTTTCGCCCTTGTTGTAAACCAGTACCGGATCGGCGGCACCATCATAAATCGGGTCGCGGTATAGCGGCGATGGTGGCTGATTTTTAACCGCAGCATCCTGGGCTACGGCAGTTAAACCAGCCATCATCAGCAAACCGCATACTATTCCTTTTACCATCGGCGTGTTCATTATTCGGTAACCGGGAAAGCCGAAATCCTTAACCTTGCGCCGCCCATAGGTACCAGCGTAAGTGTTTTGGCAGGTTCTTCTGTTTTTACCGGGCTTTGTGGTAACACGCCGCATAAACCAGTTTCGTCAATTTTCCAACCTGGGATCTGTTTGCCTTTTGCTTTCAGCTCTATCGGGGCATTGGTATTGGTAAAGGGATTATTATCCTTTGGCCATGCACGGTGAACTATTTCTATTGATTTTTCAGGGTGCTGCTCATCTATCAGCAAGCCATAGTTCCATGGTGATGCGGCGTAGATGTTAAAAGATGGCCATTTTTGAGGATCCGCGCCTGGTTGCCAGTGCGAATCGCCCTGGGCATCTTTCAGGTTATCTCCCTTGGTATACTGCTCCTCAATTTTCAATGAATAAGTAAGCGGACCATAGCTAACGCTCACGCTGTTCTTATTCTTTGCCCATTCCTGTACTTTCAACTGCATTGGCAATTGCAGGGTTACTTTATCGCCGTTTTTCCAGCTTTTAGCCAGACGGATATAATTGCCTGTCGACGTGTTCATATTTACAGCAACACCATTAATTTTTACTGATGCGCCTTTACACCACTCTGGTATCCGCAGGTAAAGCGGAAAGTCAACTGCTTTTGGCGTGTTGACCGTAAAATTGATCTGATCCTGGAAAGGGTAATGACTTGTTTCGGTAATACTTACCGCAGTACCATTACCAACTTTTGCCTTAACCTTGCCTTCGGTATAAAGCAAAGCAGCTATGCCATTATCAGGTGTGGCCATCCAGCTGTTTTCGGCATAATATACCCAGCCAGCTGCGTGGTTATGCTGGCAGCAACGGCTGCCGAAAGGGTTCATCATTAAAAACGGCCCTTCGTTAGCTATACCCGGATGGTGATTTTTGCCATCACTTACCACCATGTTTGGAGCAGTTAAATAACGCAGTGCGCGGTAATCGGGCATAAAGGCCGCCGGGAAAGTATTGAAAGCAACATCCTCGCAATTCTCGGCCCAGAAGCGGTCGCCGGTGTTACCAAGCAGCATTTGGTCGGATGTCATTTGTTCAACCAGTCCGCAGGTTTCAACCGCCTGGCGCGGACCATCATAACCTTTGCGGGCGTTTTCATCGGCACCAAACATACCACCTGGCACCTGCCCGTAAATATTACGGATCAGCTTAAAGTCGTTGTAGGTTGCATCCAGATCTTTTTGATCATGGCTTTGCAGATAATATGTTGCCGGCTCGCGGAAACACTGGGCCACGTTAACATTGTGCCAGTTGGGCAAGTTATTGGCCTGGCGCCAGTCTGCAGTGTTTTTATCCAATTTGGTAGCCAGGTCAAGCAAAAACTTATCACCGGTGCGGTTGTACAACCAGTAAACACTCAGCATATTATCTCCGCCGCGGCTGTTTTCCCAGTAATCTTTCAAAAACTTACTATCGGGTACTGATAGCTCGTATTTGAAATATTTGGTCATGAAAGGGATTACCCTCGGATCCTTAGTGTATTCATAGTACGATTGCAGGCACCAGAGCATCGGCATGTTAGTCCACAGATCGCGGTTACCGTTATGCTCAACCGCTGGGCCAAAATCACCGTTATCACGCTGGTTATTCAGCACGGCATCTATCCAGAATTTGGTTTCGGCCATCATCTTTTTATCCTTCAGCATATAGGCTATATCGGCATAACCTTTTAGCCAGTAAGGCAACTCTTCCCAACCGTATTCGCCTTTACCCTCTTTATTAAGCCAGGCATTGTTAGTTTTTGAAAGCCATACACTGATCTCGCCAAGGTTACCGGTCAAGCCATCCCGTTGCAGCTCCATCATTTTTTTTAACCAGCCTCCGGCCTCAATGCTACCTGTAGGCAGTTTGGTAAAATATTGCCTTTGCAGCGGGGCACGGTTATTTACATAAAAAGCATTTGCGCCTTTGTTATCAACTGTTGTAACCGTGGTTGCTTTCACGCCCTGGGCGTTCACAGTTGCAAAGCCTGCACATATCATCGCCACAGAAAGACAAGCCTCCCTGCGTATCAGTTTTATACTGTTTTTTATAGTCATATGTAAAGATATTATTTCACTAACGCCGGGTTATATAGTTTGGCGTTGGCTTTTTGTAACAATTCAACAGGCATTTTAATCACTTTACGGTCATAGGTCATGAAGCCGTTCACCTCTCCCTCCACATCTGTTGTTTGTGTGTATACCGCCGCCGAAAGGCCAACTTTAATCAGCTCTTCCAACCTATCGGTAAAGGTTGAATATCTTTTAAACAGGTCGTCACCATTTTTAAAGTTTTGGTAGCCCCAGTTTTTATTGGCTTGCCAGGTATGGCCATCCACGGGCCAGCCAAGACCACCAAACTCGCCTAAAACCACCGCCTTGGTCTTGCCGAAAATTTCGGGGCGCGGCATGGCCGGGTGCGGGTAATTGTGCAGATCAACAATGTTACCGGTATCATAAAAATTGCCTCCGCTGGCGCTGTTCACCAGTCGCGACGGATCTTTTTTCATTGTCCATTCGGTAATTTCAACAGTTTTAAACTGTCCCCAGGCTTCGTTGAATGGCGTCCAAACCACAATGCACGGGTAATTGTACAATGAGTTCATGATGGCGTTCCACTCTTTGCGGTAGTAACCCTCTGATTCGGGCGTGCGCTGCTGATCGGTAGCGCGGTCAAGCACGCCGGGACGGTTTTCCCAATGGTTGCCCAAATCGCCGCTTGGCATATCCTGCCAAAGCAGCATCCCTGTTTTATCGCAATAAGCATAATAACGGGCAGGCTCAACCTTAATGTGCTTGCGGATCATGTTAAAGCCCATCGCCTTCAACTTATCAATATCAAAGCTCATGGCCTCATAAGTTGGCGGGGTGTACAAGCCATCGGGCCACCAGCCCTGATCAAGCGGGCCGTATTGAAATACGAATTTGTTGTTCAGCAGCATGCGCTGAATACCGTTAGCATCAGGACCAAGCGAAATTTTACGCATAGCGAAGTAGCTGCCCACTTCGTCAATAGATTTGTTACTGCGGATAACAGCAACTTTCAGATCGTATAAAAACGGATCGGTAGTTGACCATAAGTGCTGATCCTTGATATCCAGTACGGCGGTTTCGCCGGCATCAATTGTTTTTTCGGATACGAGGGTTTTGCCATCCCAGGCACTGATCTTCAGCTTATCGCCTGGCTGGCTATTGGTAACTTCGGCTGAAACCGAAAGTGTGTGATCGTCAATGTTGGGGGTTTGTCTGGTGGCTTCGATGTGCGTTTTAGCTACACCTTCCAGCCAAACAGTTTGCCAGATACCGGTAACCGGTGTGTACCAGATCCCCTCGGGCTTTTTAACCTGTTTACCGCGTGGCTGAGGACCGTCATCTGTCGGGTCCCACACGCTTACGGTAATTTCCTGTTTTGAACCGCCTTTTAAGTAAGGGGTAATATCAAATGTAAAAGGATCAAAGCCGCCTTCGTGGATCCCGGCGCTTTTACCATTTACAAATACTTCGGTACGCCAGTCAACTGCACCAAAATGCAGTAGCACATCTTTACCGTTTAATGTTTTGTTTAAGCTGATGGTGGTTTTGTACCATAACATGCTATCCTTGCCAACCGTTTTACCAACTCCCGACAGTGCCGATTCAACCGCAAAAGGCACCAGGATCTTTCCTTCGTATCTGGCAGGCCCGGTTGCTGCTTTGGGCACTATAGCATAGTTCCATAAACCGTTTAAATTTTGCCAGTTGCCGCGTACCAATTGCGGACGGGGATATTCGGGGAGGGGCGCCTTAGGGTCAACCTTTTCGGCCCATGGGGTGGTGATCCTGTCTTTTATCAAATGCCATTCGCCTTGCTGTGCATTGGCAGATAGATAAGTAGTAATAAAAAGAGACAGGCAAAGCGATAGTTTCTTCATCAGTTAAACGGGTGGATTATTTATAACAATTAAAATTATTCAGGGGGATAAAAAGGGCCCTGCCTTGCAGCAGGGCCCGCTTAATTATTTAGTAGGTCACCTTAACCACAGGCGAGAAGATCATATCCTCTACACCGGAAATCTTGATGCCAACACGTGCAAAAACATAATTTTGCGTTGGCGAAATGCCAGGGATGTTCACACTCATGCTGATATTGTTTAAGCTGGTGATGGCAGAACCGGCAAGGTCTGTTCCTGCTATCTGATCGCCACCCGATACAAACTGGGTTTTGTTAATATACAAGCTCACCCTGTCAATATCTTTGGCATTAACATCGGTAATTACCTTTTCGATATTGAAAACGGCAGTTACAACTTTTGCTGCAGCTGTTATTTTGGCATCGCGCACCATGTAGTAAGGTGTTACCTCAATATTGAGGGTTTGGTTACCGTTAACTACAACTGCAAGGGTATCGCGTTTGTTGGGGCCAAGCTCCTTCCACATAAAAGGGCCCTGATTTGGCGGTATGGTAAACTTATAGTTACCGTTAAAAAGCAAGGTTGAATACGTGCCATCCTGTTGAAATGTACCAACAATGGGGGCTGACTTACCAAAGCCAGGCTGATATAAGTTAAAAGGCACCTGGTTATACTCAACACCAACCGGCGAGCCCTTGTAGGTTAACTGCCCGTTGAGGGTTGCCGAGGGCGCAGCGTAATTATCTTTCTTACAACCTGTGGCCGCAAGTAAAAGACCTAATATAATATGATGAAATCTTATTTTCATGATGTTAATTTATTAAAACCTATTGATTTGGTTGCCTAACAATTTTAGGGTTTGCCGCTAATACATCATCACCTATTTGTGAATAATAATTACCTAACTGAAACCTGTTTGCGCCTGTTACCGCGCTTGGCAATACCTCTTTAAAGAGCCATTTACCATTGTTGGCATTACCCGGATTGTAATATTTATATGGCCATAAGCCGTAAGGCTGCGTGTTGCGTTTGGTAGCCTTACCAATATTGCTAACCAGATCGGCAACTGTCATGTGGTTACCATCCCATACTACGTTTGCAAGTCTCCAGCGTTTCATATCAAACAGGGTATGACCTTCAAATACCAGCTCAACACGGCGTTCGTGAACTATCCTGTCAAAAGTAATCTGGGCAGGGGTTAACGGTATAGTTAAACCCGCACGGGCCCTTACCTGGTTCATATAACCTGCGGCTACCGCATTTTGCCCTAATTCAAAAGCAGCTTCGGCAGCATTCAGCAATACTTCGGCATAACGGTAGCGGATAAAGTTAACATCGCTACCACGGCCACGACGGCCAGAGCCCACAGTTGGGTCGAGATATTTACGGATATAAAAACCGGTTTGCGTTCTAAACTCTAAACCATTTACCGGGCCATCTTTACCTACAACCTGTACCGGTGTGCTGGTACCAGGCAGGGGTTTTAACTGCACAGCATCGCCGCTGGTTAAGATACTGCCATCGGCTAACTGGTAACCTGCCCATACATCGGTACGTTTGCCTTTAAATAAACCGTTTGGCAACAGTACGGTACCGGCAAGCCTTGCATCCCTGTCAGCAAAAATATCCAACTGGTTGGTGTAATAAATAGGATTACCTGAACCATCTTTGGTTGCCATTGGCGCGTAGGTATTATCCAGCTTTTCAAATGCTTCCACTAAATTTAATGAAGGGTCTAAACGGCCGGCATCCAAACCTTCGTCTGATATGGAATAGGGCTGATCGTTAGTAGTAAAGCCGTGGGTTTTACCACCGTTTGCTTTAAAATCCTCCACAAATATTGATTCAGAACTGCTTTTATCAAGGAAAAGGTTGGCAAAGTTATCGCTTGGATCAGGCAATTGTTTGTAAAGCGAATAGTTGCCTGCTGCGCCTGTTATAATAGCCTGTGCTGCGGCCAATGCTTTGGTATAGTATCCATTAGCCATGCTTGCCGGGATGCCTACCTCGCCACCAGGTAAAGTAACCTGTGGTGTAGTAGCACCATATTTAGCAATTGAACCTGCATATAATGCCGCCCGTGCTTCCATTGCTAAAATAGCGCCAGGGGTAGCCCTTGATTTTTCTTCTGGTTTTGGAGGCAGCAAGTTTTTGATTGCTTCAGCTTCACTTATAACAAAATCATAGATCTCAGATTCTTTGGCACGCGGCTTTTGTAATATTGCCACATTGCCCGAAAAATCATATTCCAACGGTTCGGTAATAAGCGGTACACCGCCCATACGTTTCACCATTTCAAAATAATAGTTAGCGCGTAAAAACCTGCCTTCGGCAATAAATTGGTTTTTATCGGCATCGGTAAGTTTAGTTGCGGCGGTAGCACGCTGTATAAACAAGTTCAGGTCGCGGACATACTTATAATCCCATGTTCCCCATTCGCCGTAGCCCCAGCCGGTTCTTTGTACAAAAAAGGAACTGCCGTTTTCTGAAGGGAAGGCTTCGCTAAAATCAACAAATGAAGCCCATCCATTATCAAGGCCCGAAAAATCGACCGTACGGTTATATAAATCTCCCAAAATAGAAAGTACCAGTGCGGGGTCTGAAAACGCCACATCGGCAGTAATCACCTGCTTGGGCGGTACATCTAAAAAGGAACTGTCTTTTCTGCACGATCCCGTTACTATCAGGAGTGCAAACATTGTTAGTATTGATATCTTTTTCATTGAAATTTAAACTTAAGGAGTAATTAAAAGGTTAAATTAACACCGAAGTTGAGGACCTTGCTCTGCGGGAACTGCAGTCCGTTATCGTCAGTAGTTTCAGGATCAACCGAGTATTGTTTAAGGTTATCAAATGAAAACATGTTGTATGCGTTAACATAAAATCTCGCCTTTCTTATCTTCACTTTTTTCAGCAACTCAGTAGGCAATGAATAGCCCAGCTCAAGCGTACGCGCACGCAGGTACCTTACGCTATGCAACCAAAAGGTGGAGTTATTTTGCCCGTTGAGCGAGTAATCGCTATGGCCAAAGCCAGGGTTTATCCTGTTTGCCGGGTATTTGCCCGGTACCCAGGCACTGTTTATATCAAACGGATCCTGACGGTGCCACCTGTCTTCAAAAATGGTGTTTAAGTTACCGTTGTTCTGGAACGCCCAGCGCGACTCATAGTTTTGGAACCAGGTATAACCCGCACCTCCCGAGAAATCGGCGTGAAAATCAAAACCTTTATAAGCTGCGCCAAACGTAAAGCCAAAGTTAATGTTAGGCTGTGTGCCGTAACCATACCCTATAGGCCGCTCATCATACTGGTCAATTTTACCATCACCGTTTTGATCCTTATACATCAGGTCCCCTGGAATTAAACTGCGGTTACCTTTTCCATCGTTGTTAATGGTGTAATTATTGATCTGATCCTGGGAAGTAAACTGCCCGATAACCTGGTAACCCCAGTCGATATGAGAATACCTGTTTTCGGTAGAGTTACGGTATTGGTCCCACGAGTTGTAAAACAATGGGTTATAAGATTGCAGGTTTTTTTGGCGCGAATACGAAAAGTTACCACCAACATTAAAATTAACCTTGCCAATAGTACTGTTGTAGGCAAGGGAAATTTCCGCACCTTGCTGTGAGTCACTGCTGGTATTTTCCTGCGGCAGGCCATAACCTACTTCAATAGGTAATATCACATCATTTTTTGTACCGATGAGGCCTGTTCTTTTACGATAAAAATAATCGACAGTACCTGATAATTTGCTGTTAAACAAGCTAAAATCGGCACCTACATCGGTTATCTTACTTTTTAACCAGGATATGTTTGTAGTAACAACACCCTTATCGGTTGAAGTTACAACTGCATTACCATCAATAATAGCGGTACCTGTATTATAGTTGTAACCCGGTAAATAAGCGTAAGGAGTAACAATTGGGTTACTTGTATTATTAGGATCACGGTCATCCCCTAACACACCATATGAAGCCCTGAATTTTAAATCGCTCAGGATACTGTTGTTACCCAGCAATTTCTTCATAAATCCTTCCTGCGTAATGCGCCAGCCCACAGATACACCGGGGAAGTAACCAACACGCTTATTAGGTGCAAAAAGGTACGATGCATCGCGCCTGGCCGAAGCCTCTAAATAGTACTTATTATCGTAGTTGTAGTTAATACGGCCAATGTAACCGATACGCGCTTCCTTGTTATCGCTATCCTGGTACTGATCGGCAGTTGGGAAATAAATAAGGGGCAGGTTATTTGAAATTGGCGAGGCATGTATCCAGTTACGTAAATGCTGAAGCTCAATACGTTCAGATACGAAAGTAGCACCAACAGTATGTTTGCCAAACGAGTTGTTATAATTAATCTGGAACTGGTATGTTTTTGCAAACTCCTTACGCTGCTCACGCTCGCGCCACGGATTTGTACTACCTCCTGTTACATCATAAGTATCAGTTGCCGGTCTGTAGGTATATGCATTGTAAGTATACTCCTGGTTATTCAGCAAATAATCGGCAATGTAATAAGAATACAAACCTTTTAAATTTAAACCTTTTACACCCGGTACCTGGTATTCGGCGCCAAAGTTGGTTTGTAATACGCGCCAATCACTATGATAAACCCCCGAAAGCTTATCATTCAGGAAAGCATAATTTGATTCTGTGTGGCCTATATCATTAAGGTATGCCGGGTTATCATTGGCGTAAGGACGCTCAAGCGGCGTATTCCTTAATACGGCAAATTTGGCAAGGAAGTAATCGTCACCACCCGGTACACCAGGGTTTTCACGCGTTTCGATACGGCCATTAATGTCCAGGCTTACTTTTAAACCATTGGCAACTTTAACCGAAACGTTCGACTGGATATTTGAACGGTTAAATTTATACTCTTTACCTAACTGCGAGTTTTGATAAAGGTTAGTTGCCGATACATAATAGTTAACCTTGTCGTTACCGCCGGTAAAATTGGCGTTAACCGAGTTCTGCGGAGCGTTATTATTACTTTTCAAAACATAATCGCGCCAGTTAAAGCTTTGGTATCCTTTTTCGGTACCGGCTTTGTATTTATCAAGCTCGGCCTGGGTAATGCTGGTTGAACCATTGGTATTCACTTCTGCATCAGCACGGTAACGCATATAATCATACGAATTGGTAAGCACGTTAGGGAACCTGTACCAGTTTTGGTAACCGGTATAGGCATCAATATTAATGCGTGCATCACCGGCTCCTTTTTTGGTAGTTACCACCACAACACCGTTAGCCGCACGCACACCATATATGGCGGCAGATGCGTCCTTCAGTACGGTGATACTTTCCACGTCGTTAGGGGCAAGGTTATTAAACTGGCCTTCATCCTGCTGGATTCCGTCAATTACATATAAAGGTGTACCCATGTTACGGATCTGGATGCTGGCGCTTGCTCCCGGCCTGCCTTCAGACATCCTGAACGTTACACCCGGAATTTTACCCGCCAAACCCGTACTTACCGTCGAACCGGCATGTACACGGTCAAGGTCTTTACTGGTAACGGTTGAAATAGCTCCCGTTAGTGATCCTTTTTTCTGTGTACCGTAACCCGTTACTACAACTTCCTGCAAAGCAGCGTTTGATGCACGGAGACGCACCCGGATTGTGGTTTGGCCGTTTAAAGGCAACTCCTGGCTTATGAAACCAATGTAAGTAAACACCAGCGTACTGTTTGCACTGGGTACACTAATAGTAAAATTACCTTTAACATCACTTGTTGTGCCTCCCTGCGTGCCCTGCACCCTGATGGCCACACCGGTAAGTGCTTCGCCGGTGGTGTCAACAACAGTACCTGTAACCTTAATTTTATTTTGCGCCGATGCACTAAATGAAAAAAGGAAAGCGGTCATGATGAAGAAAGCAATTAGTGTTACTTTTGGGCCCCACTTACTGGGCGGCCACTGCACATGAGGACATCCCCCATGCCTGAGTAGTAAAAATTTTCTCATAAATGATCTATTAATTGGTTAAGTTTTGATTTTAAAAATGTAGAATTGACATATCTAAAATCATATTGTAAAGAAAAAGGATTTTGCCCCCGGCGATTAACCAAATCATATCAATACTTAGTCGAAAAGTATCAATTTTCAGGAGGGTGAAAACGCTGCAACAGATTGGTTATATTTGCTTTAAGCTAATTATTTTGAAACCACTATACATATTTTTATTCCTTTTTACAGTATCATGCGGCATGTGTAATGCCCAGACTTACTACTTCAGGCATTACCAGGTTGAACATGGTTTATCGCATAATACCGTTTACTGCAGCCTGCAGGATAAGCGCGGTTTTTTGTGGTTTGGCACCAAAGACGGGCTTAACCGTTTTGACGGTTATACCTTTAAAACATTCAGGCATAACCCAAGTGATAAAAGCACCATTTCCAACAATATGGTGCATACCCTGTGCCTCGATAAGGAAGGTACACTTTGGATAGGCACCGATGAAGGGCTGGATAAATATGATCCGCAATCCGAAACATTTGCACATGTAAATCCGGCAAACATTAATGGCGTGCGCAGCATCACTTTTGATGAACATAATAACTGCTGGTTTGTAGCCGGTGCTTCATTAATAAGGTACAATACCCAAACCGGCGAAAAAACCGATTACTGGCCCTGGCAGCACTTTGAGGCTACATCTGTAGTTATCATTAATAGTACAGTTTGGACATCTTCTTCATCGGGCGTTATGGAGAAACTGGACCTGGCAAGCCGCACCTTTACAGCTTACAATGTGTTTAAGCCAACAGATAAGGTTACATCAAAGTTTATAGAGAAGATTTATTATGCCGGCAATAACAAAATATTTGTAGCCACCAACAGTCATGGCTTTAAGGAGTTTGATGCCGAAACCGGTACATACAAAGACCTGCTTAACTACAATCCGGATAAAACGGCGCTTTACGTACGTGATTTTTTGAAATACAGTGATACCGAATACTGGATAGCAACAGAATCGGGCGTGTTTATTTACGACTCAATAAAGGGAACGTTCCTTAATCTCAGAAAACATTTCAATGATCCTTATTCCATATCAGATAATGCTGTTTATTGCCTTTTTAAAGATTCGGAAGGTGGTGTTTGGATAGGCACTTACTTTGGCGGCCTTAATTATTATCCTAAACAATATTCAACTTTTAACAAATTTTATCCCGACACCGAGCCAAATTCGCTTAAAGGAAACGTAGTGCGTGAAATTAGTAAAGACATGTACGGCAACCTGTGGATGGGGACTGAAGATAACGGCCTTAACAAATTAGCGCCTGATAAACATACCTGGACCCATTACTATCCCAAAGGAAATGCCACCATCTCCAATACTAACATTCACGGCATATTACCCATAGGCAATGAGCTGTTTGTAGGCACTTTTGAACGGGGCCTGGATATCATGAACATTAAAACCGGCAAAGTTGAGCGCGTTTACCTGGCCGGGAACCAAAGTAACGACCTTAAAAGTAACTTCATCATTTGCTTTTGTAAAACCCGTAACGGGTCCATTTTTGTTGGTACCACCCGCGGCATGTACAGGTACAATTTAGCAACTAAGGATTTTACCCTGATAGATAAATTACCTCCGTATGATTTCGTTTATGCCATGACCGAAGATCATAACGGTAAAATATGGGTAGGTACTGTACGGGATGGCATTTACTGTTACAACCCGGCTAATAATACAAGCACTAAACTAAACTACCGGTACCCGGTTAAAAATGTGCTTAACACTACCACAGTTAATGGCGTTTTTGAGGATAGCAGCAATAAATTATGGTTTGCTACCGAAGGCCTGGGCTTATGGAGATATGACCCGGATGCTGATACTTATCAATTTTATGACAGCAATAATGGCTTTCCAAGCAATTACATTTTCAGGGTGGAAGAAGACAATCACAAAAACTTATGGATCAGCACTACACGCGGCCTGGTTTGTTTTAACCATGATAGCGGGAGCATAAAAATTTATACAAAAGCAAATGGTTTGTTAAGTGATCAGTTTAACTACAACTCATCTTTTAAGGATGCCGACGGTACGCTGTACTTTGGTTGTGTACGTGGTATGGTTAGCTTTAACCCTGCCAATTTTAAGTTAAACCACTTTGTGGCCCCGGTTTATATAACCGGTTTCCAGGTACACAATAAAGAGATCTCTGTTAATGGCGCCGATTCGTTGCTAAAGCAATCTATCATCAGCACAAAAAAAATCAATCTTAATTATAACCAATCTTCATTTAGTATTGATTTCGCGGCATTGAGTTTTCCATCGCCCGAAATGACCCAATATAAATACATGATGAAAGGATTGGATAAGGGCTGGACCGAACTTAAACGCAATCGTAAAGTTTACTTTACCCAATTACAGCCCGGTCATTACACCTTTGTAGTAAAGGCGGCAAATAATAACGGCATCTGGAACCAAAAAGAAACAAGCCTTGAAATTGATATAGCCCCTCCCTTTTGGGAAAGTATTTGGGCATACATTGCTTATTGCATATTGTTTTTATTAACAGGCTATTACCTGCTCAGAAGCTACCACCGCAAAACCCGCGAAAAAAACAAACGCATTATCGAAACCCTTGAAAATGATAAGGAAAAAGAGATCTACAATGCTAAAATTGAATTTTTCACCAACGTGGCCCATGAAATCCGTACACCCCTAACCCTTATTAAAGGGCCAATGGAAAAAGTGATCAAAAAAGCCGAGCATGTTCCGGAGATTCAAAACAACCTGAAGATCATGGAAAAGAATACCAACCGGCTCCTTGACCTTACCAACCAGCTGCTTGACTTCCGGAAAACCGAAACCAATGGTTTTAGCCTCAGCTTTGTTAAAACCGATATCATCGATATGCTTGCCGATACGTTTGTTAGATTTAAACCCATGGCCGAACAAAAGAACCTCAGCTATACCTTTAAACACCCGGTTAAAACTGTTTATGCCTATGTTGATATTGAAGCATTCACTAAAATTGTAAGCAACCTGATCAATAATGCCATCAAATACAGTACCTCTGTTGTTGAGATCGAACTGCTTGACCACCCCGTCAACGATCCTACTTTTACTATCGAGATAAGGAATAACGGGCACCTGATCCCTTATGAAATGCGTGAAAAGAT
This sequence comes from Mucilaginibacter angelicae, assembly GCF_042434235.1. Lineage (NCBI taxonomy): Bacteria > Pseudomonadati > Bacteroidota > Sphingobacteriia > Sphingobacteriales > Sphingobacteriaceae > Mucilaginibacter > Mucilaginibacter angelicae. The sequence goes on from NZ_JBHLTS010000022.1 coordinate 759,517, forward strand.
CTTTGAGCCTTTCTTCAGGATGAAAGAATCAGAAAAGCAAATTGGTACGGGAATAGGGCTTTCCTTGTCGCGTTCACTTGCCGAACTGCATAAAGGTTTACTGGTGTTGAATAAATCTATTAACGATTTTAATATATTTAACCTTACTTTGCCTGTACACCAGGAAAAAGAATTCGACCTGCATATTACCCCCGATGAATATGAACAGGCAGACCTAAGTAACAGAGAGGAGAATATTGACTTTATGAAACCAGTTATACTTTTAGTGGATGATAACCCGGAAATACTTGATTTTATTTCGGATGATCTGAGCGACAAATATTCGGTTATTAAAGCCCTTAACGGCCAGGAAGCGCTGGATATGATAGGCATTGAGAACATCCAGCTTATTATAAGTGACGTAATGATGCCCGGGATAGATGGGTTTGAACTATGCAAAACCATTAAAACCAATTTTGATTACAGCCATATCCCCATCATACTTCTTACTGCAAAAAACACCCTCCAAAGTAAAATTGAAGGCCTGGAAGTTGGCGCGGATGCTTATATCGAAAAACCGTTTTCGCCCGAGCATTTGCAGGTGCAGATAGCAAACCTGCTTATCAACCGCAATAAAATCAGGGAACATTTTGCAAGCTCGCCGCTGGCGCATATCAAGTCGATGGCTTACTCAAAACCCGATGAAAGCTTTTTGGATAAGCTTAATGGGGTTATCTACAAAAACATTCAAAATGCCGAGCTTGATGTGGAGCAGATAGCCAACCTCATGAACATGAGCAAGCCAACACTGTACCGTAAGGTTAAAGCTATCTCAAACCTTACCATTAACGAGCTCATCAATATCACCCGCCTTAAAGCCGCTGCCCAATTACTGGAAGAAGGTGATTATAAGATTTATGAAGTGGCCAACATGGTGGGTTACAGCTCACAATCGCACCTGGGCCGCAACTTCCTGAAACAGTTTGGTACTACACCTACGGAGTATCAGCAGGCTAAGCGGAGTAAGGTGAAGCAGGTTTAGTACGCAGGGTCAAGCGTCTCACGGCTATTCGAAGTCTCTGACTTCGAATCCAATATGCATGTAGTTTGTAACTACATGAAACCACTGTAGTCTGAAGACTACAAGCATAATCGTGCGAAGTCAGAGACTTCGCACAGCCGATAGCGGTTTATTGAATTGAATCAGAGTTCTTCAGCTACTTCCTCGTATGCAGTTTAGTTAAAGCAAACTGCCCTATCCTATCACCTTCATCAACACCGTTAGTTATAGATGGCATATAATGGATGCCACCATAAAACCTGCTGATGGCTGCTTCTTCTGCCGCGGCTTTAAACGATTTGAAGTTACGCGCAGGTATAGAAAACTCCATTTCTGTTGAATCAATAAAAGGAAATTCATCACCAAATAGCTTGCTCAGCACCACCGCCGAAGCAGTAGATACAACACTATGCCCGCTGGTATACTCGGGGAAAGGCGGCGTTTGCAGCAGCGGCATCCAGCTTTGATCAATATATTGATTAATATAAGTTTCGGGCCTGATTACCTTGCTTCGGTATTTTTCGTCCCAGCAGTTTATAAAACTATCGGCAATAACCACCGCTATACTGGCATACGCTTCAGCGCTCCGCATATAATCGGCCTTTGCTTTACGGCATACCAGCGCAGTGATATTGATCCAATGGCCGCCCGGTGAGATCTTTTTGGTGGCAAACATAGTATGGCCATTGATATTCACTTTAAAGGGGTTATCATCCCAAAAAGTAGCAATGGTGGCCTCGTCATCAGTGAGGTGCTTGCCGGTGTCGTATACTTCCATAGCCAGCTTGTAAAAATTACTGCCGGGAATATTACTAAAAGTAAAGGGATGTGATGGTTTAAACTGCTGTGCCGAATCGAGTAAAAAAGGGCGGATCTCGTTCCAGTGCGGTTCAATGCCTTTCATGTAGGCCGGCGGTGTAGGTTTCCAACTGGCATCGTCGGTTTGCACATCGTATTTTGACAGTGAGCGGGTATGTTTATAATTATCCTTACCCGCCCATTTAATGATCCTGTCGGCAATGAGTTTACCGTATGCTATCGAATTATTATACACACTATCGGGCATCCCGGTGTCTTTAAACTCCTGCATCAGCTTGTCATGGAAACCTTCAATCCTACCCTCACTCATCACCAGGATTTTGCCAACGGTTAAAATAGCATGCGATGCCGACAGCGTAAAGCAATATTTTTTACCGGCGATAGGCTTAGGTACCGAGTCGAGTCCTTTCAACTGCCCTTCAAGCGACTGGTAATGATTATCTCCATTACGTGAAGCCTCGTATGCCGCTACACTGATATAGGCATAAATCCGGCTTGCAACCGGCGGCGAATAAATATCATGCCGTACCACATCAGTAACATCTTTTATAGACCGATGAATAAAATCCGGATTTTCGGCCGGTTTTTCCCAGCTTTTTTTACCGCATGATGAGCAGGTTATAATAACGATAAGGGCAAAGTATAGTCTCTTCATCATGATGAACAGGAAGGGATTGATCAGTTTAATTGGTTTACCCCTCAAAACAGGGTTCAGATCAAAGCTAACAGTTAATAAATATTTAAGTATGAGCCGATAGTAAATAACTAACTTTTGATACAATTTGCAGAATCAGGAATTATAAAATCTGTTTTCTTTACAGTGGCTTGTTGCATTATAACCAATAAGTTAAAGCTTAACCAAGGCATAAACCATCAATCAATTATTAACCATTTCTGCATGATAAAAAGTTTACCCAAAGCGTTTAAGCTATCTGCCTTATTGTTATTGTTTTTAGGTGCCGGATGCTCCCAAAAATCATCTGGGCCAACGCTGTTTAAACTGCTGGATGCATCACAAACAGGTATAGATTTTAAAAATACCATTACCGAAAGTGACAGCATCAACATCCTCAATCATCCCTACCTGTACAATGGCGCGGGTGTTGGTATCGGCGATTTTAATCACGACGGTCTGCCCGATGTTTACTTTGCGGGTAACATGGTTGCCAATAAATTATACATCAATAAGGGTGCACTTACCTTTAAAGATGTTACCGATGCAGCCGGTGTAGCCGGTAATGGCGACTGGTACTCAGGGGTATCAGTAGTGGATATAAACAATGATGGCTGGCCGGACATCTACGTATGCTCGTCGTTTAAAAGTGACCCCAACCATCGCAAAAACCTGCTTTACATTAACCAAAGAAATAACAAAGACGGCATACCGACTTTCAAAGAGTCGGCAGCAGCATATGGACTGCAGGATACCGGCTACAGTACCCAGGCCGTATTTTTTGATTACGATCATGATGGCGATCTGGACATGTACCTGCTCACCAATTTTTTAGGCAAGGAAACACCGGTTGCCTATCGCCCAAAATTAACCGATGGGAGCGCCCAGAATAATGACCGGCTATACCGTAACAATGGTAACGGCACGTTCACCAATGTAACCAAAGAGGCAGGTATTTTGATTGAAGGCTTTGGTAACTCGGTTTCCATATGCGATGTAAATAACGATGGCTGGCCGGATGTGTACGTAGGTAACGACTTTATATCAAACGATCTGCTGTGGGTGAACAATAAAAACGGAACATTCAGCAATCGCGCAGGAGAGTATTTTAAACACACGGGCTGGTCGGTAATGGGTTCGGATATGGTTGATATCAATAATGACGGCAAGGCCGACCTGGTATCCTTAGAGATGCTGCCCGAAGAGAACGTCCGTAAAAAAACCATGTTGGTTGGCGATAATTATATCACCTACATCAATAATACCAAGTTTAAATATGAGCACCAGTACATTCGTAATGTGCTGCAGCTTAACCAGGGGCAAACACCGCTTGGTCACCCGCAATTCAGCGAGATTGCCTACCAGGCCGGTGTTTATCAAACCGACTGGAGCTGGACGCCCCTCGTAGCCGATTTTGATAACGATGGTTACCGCGATATGATGATCACCAACGGATACCCTCGCGACGTAACAGACCTTGACCACGCCCTGTACAGTAATGATCAGGGCCGTACCGTTAAGGAAAATACTACTTTGGCGGCTGCCGATTCATTCCCGGTAGTAAAAACACCGAGCTATGCTTTCAGAAATGCAGGCGGATATCTGTTTAAAGATCAATCCAAAGATTGGGGAATTGTGAAACCTACCTTTTCAACCGGCGGCGTTTATGCCGATCTGGATAATGATGGTGATCTTGACCTGGTGATCAACAATATCGATGATGATGCCTTTGTTTATGAAAACACTGCCAACAGCAAAACACAGGTATCCAAAGATCATAACTACCTTACCGTTGCGCTGCAGGGTGACAGTAAAAATATTGGTGGCATTGGCGCTACAATACGAGTTTATTATAAAGACAACCAGCAATTTTATGATCAGCAACCCTGCCGCGGCTATATGAGTACAGACGACGCCCGCGGACATTTCGGTATAGGTTCATCAACTACTGTCGATTCGCTGCGGGTGCGCTGGCCCGATGGTAAAACCCAGTTACTTACCAATGTAAAGGCAAACCAAACGCTTACACTGCAATACAAAAATGCTTCCGGCTATTTCCCGCCCGAAGCACCCGGCAAAGTTACCCCGGTGTTTCAGCCTGCTAACAACCAATCGGGCATAAAATATGTACACCAGGAAAAAGACGCTATCGATTACAATATCCAGCCTACGCTTCCACACAAGTTAAGCCAGTACGGGCCTGGTATTGCCGTTGGCGATGTGGACGGCAATGGCTATGATGATCTTTTTGTGGGAGGATCGGCAGGCAACAAAGGAGTATTTTTCATTCAGGATGCCAGCGGTCATTTTACTATGGATAACAATCGCTTTGTAAACGAAGAAATCAAAGATGAGGAGGACATGGGCGCCTTGTTATTTGATGCCAATGGCGATGGCTTCCCGGATCTTTACATCGCAAGCGGTAGTTACGAATTTCAAAAAGGCCATACAACCACGCAGGACAGGCTTTACATCAACGATAAAAAAGGCCACTTTACCCGCGACCTCGCAGCCGTGCCTGTTGAATACGATAACGGCTCATGCGTTCGTGCTGCTGATTTTGATGGCGATGGTGATCTTGACCTTTTCGTAGGCTCAAGGTCGGTTTCGGGGGCCTACCCTTCATCGCCGGTTAGCCATCTGCTCAGGAACGACGGCGGGAAATTCACAGATGTTACCAATGAACTTTGCCCAGATTTGATCCATGGCGGCATGATCACCGATGCCTTATGGTCGGATTTTGACAAGGATGGTAAAGTTGATCTTGTAATTGTTGGCGAATGGATGCCAATTACCTTTTACAAAAACACAGGGCATGGTTTCAGCAAGATCAAATCCGGCATCGATGATCATGTAGGTTGGTGGAATAGCATTGTAGCCGGTGATTTCAACAACGATGGTAACGTAGACTACGTAGCCGGTAACCTCGGCCAAAACTCAAATTACAAAGCATCATTTGAACAACCTATGACCATTATGGGTAAAGACCTTGACGGCAACGGCTCATTCGATGCCATGATATTTTGCTATATGAAAGATGAGGACGGCTCACAGAAACCTTTCCCTATGCATACCCGCGATGACCTGATCAGTCAGCTGATCTCCATCCGTAAAAAATATCCAAGCTATCGTGGTTTTGGGCATGCCACCATGAATGACCTGTGGGCTGAAAAAGATAAAGAAGGTGCCGTCATCCTTAAAGCTACAGATATGAACACCAGCCTTATCACCGGTAAAGGCACTGGTACTTTTAGTATCAGTGCACTACCGCAAAATGCACAGATGGCTCCGGTTTATGGCATGATAGCCAAAGACGTTGACCGTGATGGTAATCTCGACCTTGTAATGGTTGGCAACGACTTCGGCATGGAACCTTTTACCGGCCGTCATGACGCCTTTATGGGTTTATACATGAAAGGCAATGGAAAAGGGGGATTTGCTTCGTTATCGGTAGCCAACAGCGGTATTTATGTTGCGGGGGATGGTAAAGGTTTGGCAAGTATACAATCACCCAAAGGTGATTTACTGATAGCTACGCAAAATCAGGACAGCCTTAAGGTATTCCGCAGTACCGGTGTTAACATTGGTAAGCGATACATCAAATTAAACCCTGATGATTTTTATGCCGATATCACGCTTAAAAACGGCAGTAAAAAGCATGTTGAGTTTTATTATGGATCAACGTATTTGTCGCAATCATCAAGGGTATTGGAGTTAGATGGCAATGCTGGTGATGTAACGATTACAAGTTATAATGGTAGAAAGAGGAAAGCCTAAATACTCCCTTATAAAAGACTTACGAAGTTTAAAAACTTCGTAAGTCTTTTATCAACAAATTTAGGATGGGCCTTTATGGCTATTAGGACAATAAAATGTAGAGACGCATAATTGCATCTCTACAGTAATAAATAATTTAATAACGCGCACTACTTCACCGGTTTCACTCCTTCACTGGTCATTATCACACGTTTAATACTGCCATCTTTGTTGTAGTACAGATAATCGATACAAACCGAACGGTGAAAACTACCTGCATCAGGCACCAGCGCACCATTGTGATATATAAAATACCATTTGCCTTTAAAATCAATAATAGCCTGGTGATTGGTATTGGAGTTACCGGCAATCTCATTGATAATCCCCTTATACTCCCAGGGGCCATTGATGTTCCGGCTCATGGCATAGGCTATTTTTTCGGGAAACTCATAGGCGTATGATAAATAGTACCAACCGTTGCGTTCATGGATCCACGGCGCTTCGGTGTAATGCGGCAGGGTGATGGTTTTGATCTCGCCGTCGAGTTCGGTCATATTGCTTTTAAGTTTGGCATAATAGCAAATACCATTGCCCCAAAACAGGTAGGCCTGTCCATCTTTATCAATGATAACAGTCGGGTCGATATCATCCCAGGAATGTTTTACAGCTTTGGTCATATCGTTGGTAACCAAAGCGCTGCCACGGGCATCCTTAAAAGGACCCAGCGGACTATCAGATACCGCCACACCGATAGCTTTACCTGGAATCGTGCCATGTTCAACAGCCACATACCAGTAAAACTTACCGTTTCGTTCTATCACCTGCGAAGCCCAGGCATCGGCCTTTGCCCACTTAAATTCTTTAACATTCAGTGGAGATGGATGCTCTGTCCAGTTCACCATATCGGTTGAAGTAAAGCAGGTCCAGTCGTGCATGGTATAACCGTTATGGCCCGGTGCCGCCTCATCATGCCCTGTGTACAGGTAAACCTTGTCCTTGTAAACCATAGCCGCCGGATCGGCAGTGTACTTATGTTTGATGATGGGGTTACCATCGGCGTGGAAAGTGGTATCACGTGGAGTGGCTTTGACCGAGGCTAAACTACCAACAGCTATGGCTAACACGATTAATTTTTTTAATATTTTCATATTGTTCCTATCGCATGTTCAAGCGTCCACGCTTGAATAATACAAAATGTGAGCGTCCACGCTCACGTTATTAGTTATTTCAGGTGTGTAAGCGTGGACGCTTAACCTGCGGAGGCCAACAAGCCTTTTCAATTCCCTCCCTCGGGAGGGGTGCGGCAGGTGAGTGTAGTGGCGGGGAGGGGTTTGTACGGTTTGCCAAGGAATATGCGTGGTGAAGAAACCCCTCCCTACACCCTCCCAAGGGAGGGAATCGCAATGCCCGGCCCTCTTTTTCCATTCCTTTATCCCGTGTCCTCACGGGCTGCATTATTAACTCACTTACCCACCTCAGGCCATCCATCAACCCAATCCAGCTTCTCTACCCTCAACTTCGAGATCCCCCTATCCGCAGCGTCATACCCGTGGAAGATGATATAATCAACCCCATCAAAAGTACTTACACCATTATGCCCTACGCCGTACCAGTTGGCATCACCTGCCAGCAGGATACTCCCGCCACCTTTGTTCATAGCAATACCCTCTTTATCCAGATACGGACCTTTCAGGTTTTTTGAGCGGCCGATGATCATTTTATAGGTACTCTTCGGCCCTTTACAGCAATAATCTATCGAGGCAAACAGGTAAAAGTATTTATCATGTTTAAAAATAAACGGAGCTTCAATAGCATTACCGCCCGCATCAACCGGGTTACCATCAACAGCGGGAAGGTTTTCTGATATGACCTTCCGCCGGGTGGCGATAGTTGGGATCTTATCAAGATCTTCTGCAACGCTTAGCCTGTCTTTATTCAGCTTTACCAGTTTCAGGCCATCCCAAAACGAACCAAAAACAAGGTATGGCGTACCGCCATTATCCGTAATTAAGTTCGGATCGATGGCATTCCAGTTGGTTTTACCGGGGATGGATTGGAGCACTTTACCGTGATCAACCCATTTATAGGCCGGGTCATCGGTATGCAGCGTCGTGTTTGTTGCTACCCCAATGGCCGAAGTGTTTTTACCAAAAGCCGATACCGAGTAAAACAGGTAGTAAGTGCCTTTATAAAGTGAAATATCCGGTGCCCAGATGTGGCCTTTAAAACCGGGGATAGCATCAACTGCCCATTGCGGCGCTGCTGCAAATACAGGTTTCTCCGCCTTCCATTGTACCCTATCTGCCGACGACCACATAGCGATGCCGTTACCTGTACAGAAGATATAATAGGTACTGTCTTGCCGGGTCATTACCGGGTCGTGCACCGATATATCAGTCCTTAGTTCCTGGGCATTACTTACAATGCCCGGGAACAATAAGGATATGATCAGAAAGATCTTTTTCAACGGTTATTTATTTTTAAGCCTTACTATTTTAAACGAGTATGGCTCAATTGCAAGCTTCAGGGTATTGCCTGAAATATCAACAGTACTTTCAACAGGACTAACAGCTGTTGGCGCGGCCAATGAATTTTCAGCGTCTTTACTGTCAGCTTTCAGCGTAGTAACGGTAGCTTGTTTTTGATAACCTTTTGAACCTGTAATTTTAAAGCTCACGTTTTGTGCCGATGTGCTGGTATTCACAAATTTGATCACCAGTTCGTTCGTGTTTTTGTCTAAACTGGCGGTGGCGTAGCTGTCATTTTGCCCGGCCACGGCTTCATTATTCAGGGTAAGCGGCACTACATCGGTGCCTTTGTTTAGCGAGAACAATTGCTGCACATAGTAATTCGGCGTGGCATAGCTTTTCAGGTTATCAAACCAGATCAGGTTTGGTGTCCATTGCCAGCCTTCCACATGGGCGAAAAGCGGGGCATATGAGGCCATGTTCACTACGTCGGCATTACGCTCCAGGCCGGTCATAAATGCAGCTTCAGAAAGTGCACACTCCCAGTTATTTTTATTTTGCGGGCTTACTGTTGCAACACTTTGTGCCGCATATTCGCCAGCGAAGATCTTAGGGCCTTTACGGTCGTAATTATCATAACGGCGGGCATTATCCCTGAACCATTTTGGCGGCGCATAATAATGCTCGTCTAAAATATCAGCACCCAAACTGCGGAATGTTGTATTTAACAGATCAAATTCCTTTCCTTCAGGCGATGGCCCTAATGCCGATACGATCTTGATATTCGGGTATTTTGTTTTGATAGCCTTGGTAAAAATTTTCCAGCGGTCAACATATTGCTGTCCCCATTGCTCGTTACCCACACCAATCATTTTTAAATTAAACGGTGCCGGGTGACCGAGGTCTGTACGCAGCTTACCCCATTTGGTGCTGGCATCGCCATTGGCAAACTCAATCAGGTCGAGCGCGTCCTGCACATAAGGATCAAGCTTATCCAAAGGCACCAGCTCAGCCGTATTAAATTCGCAGGCCATACCGCAATTCAAGATCGGCAAAGGCGACGCACCGATATCTTCGGCAGTCATGAAATACTCCATAAAGCCCAGACCGAAAGTTTGATAATAATCAGGTGCCGGACGATGCTTAAATTCGGTATTCCAACGGTTAATGATATTCTCGCGTTTATCAACTGCACCTATAGTTTTTTTCCACTGATAACGGTTGTTCAATTCACGACCTTCCACAATACAACCACCAGGGAAACGTAAAAAACCGGGTTTTATATCCGCCAGCTTCTGTACCAGGTCAGCACGTAAACCACCAGGACGGTTTTTCCAGGTATGCTCGGGGAACAGGGAGATCATATCCAGATCAATAACGCCCTTGCCGCTCATCCAAACATATAGTTGTGCTTTGGGAGTTGTAGCGCTTGACTTAAATTTCACGCTGTAACGGTTCCATTCCTTATCGGTTGGGGTAAGCTCGGCGTTACCTATAATGGCGTCATTATCGCCGTGCAGCTCAATGTTCAGCTTTACGTTGGTATCGCCTTCCTGTTTAGCTATCACCGAAAAGCTGTATTCTTCGCCTTCCTTAACGCCCATCCCCCCGCGGAACCCTTCATTTGAGAAACCGTAAAAACCGGCATCGCTTGTGATGTAGCTTTTTATAAAATGCGCGTTCTCCGGCCGTTCAACAGCACGGTTAATTACCTCTGTTCTGCCATCGCCCCCATCCTTTTTCTGTTCTTTCCATCCCATCAAAGGCATATTGAACTCAAACGAACGGTTTTTTACCAATTCAGCGTATACACCACCATCGGCAGCAAGGTTAATATCCTCAAAAAAGATCCCATACATAGTAGGCTGAATGTGTGCCTTCACCTTATCTGCCGCAATAGTATATTGTGTTTGCGCATGTACCGCGGTAAAAGTACCGGCAGTACACAGCATTAAAAAAGCTCTTTTTAACATAGCTTATTTATTTGGAGAATTTGTAAATGGTAACCGTATGGTAAGTTTGGCCCGGCTTTAACACGGTTGAAGCAAACGCTGCCTGGTTTGGCGCATCCGGAAAATGCTGGGTTTCCAAACAAAATGCCGAGCGGTACGGATAAGCTTTACCGCCTTTACCATCTTTGGTTGCGCCGGTTAAAAAGTTACCCGAGTAAAATTGCAGACCAGGCTCTTCAGTAAATACTTCCAAAGTGATACCGGTAACAGTGCTTTTAACCGTGGCTATTGGGGTTGTAAGATCATGTTTGTTCAGTACAAAGTTATGATCGTAACCTTTGCCATTTTTCAGTTGCTCATCGGCGGTGCCAATGTCCTTACCAATAGTTTTTGATACAGTAAAATCAAAGGGCGTGCCTTTAACCGGTTGCAGCTTGCCGGTTGGGATAAGTGTGGTATCCACGGGCAAAAATGCATCGGCATTTATTTGTAATACGTTGTCGGTAATGGTTGGGCTACCCGCACCGTTCAGGTTAAAATAGGCGTGATTAGTTAAGTTAACGACCGTGGTTTTATCGGTAGTGGCTTTATATTCTATTTTAAGTGAATTATCATCGCCTAAAGTATAAACCACGGTTGCAGTTAAATTACCGGGATAACCGCCTTCACCATCTTTTGAAACATAAGTAAGTTCCAGCTGCGAAGCGCTCAATTGCTTAGCCGAAAACACCTTGCCATAAAAGCCATTAAAGCCGCCATGAAGGGTATTAACACCATCATTTATATCCAGTTGATAAGCTTTGCCATCAAGCGTAAATTTACCTTTAGCTATCCGGTTACCATAACGGCCAATGATAGCACCAAAATAAGGTTCTCCACGTTTTTGATAACTTTTAACCGAGTCGTAACCTAAAATAACATCGGTAGCTTTGCCGTCTTTATCGGGGACTAACAAGCTTACCAGCCTGCCGCCATAATTGGTAATGGCCACAGTAGCGCCGCTGGTGTTTTTCAGGGTGAAGAGTTTTACTTTTTGTCCCTGTAAATCAGCCTCAAAATTGGCCGAATCAGGTACATGTTGAGTGGTTGTTGATGCCGAATCTTTCACGGTTGAATCAGTTGTTTTTGGATTACCGTTACAAGCCGCAAAAAGCGCTGCCGAACAGCTTAACATCATTAGTAAATTCTTGTTATTCTTCATAATTTGAGGTTGTTAGCTTGCCTTTTTAAAGCATTGCTGTTTAACTATTATAATTTCCGGAATAAATAATTGGGTTTAACTGATGGTTAGCAATCAGTGAGACCAATGTATAAAAATTAATTTATAATTGTTAAAAAAACACTTAAAATATTAATTAAAAAAAGCCCGCCTCGCGCGGGACTTTCTTATTCAAAAATCAAATATTTCAACTATTTACCAGAACTTCACATAAAGCATGGTAAGCAGTATAAGTGTAACTATAATTAATGCCATGGTCGATTTCTCAACCTTGAACATAGTGCGCGGAATTTCGAGCGCTTTAGGATTAACTTTAGGTCCGGCTAAGCTTACTCCTATTGTCACGATCATTGTGAACAGGAATGATAGGCCCATACAAATCAGGAAAGGGATCTCATAACCACCTTTACCGTTAGGGAATGCCGTGTAAAGGAAGGTTTCGTGACCGAACAGCTTAGGCGCGTAGTTATTAAACAGAACCGACATGCCGAAACTTGTTAAAATACCTGCTATGGCTGCAGCACTTGTAGTGCGCTTCCAAAAGAAACCTAAAATAAAAATAGCAAAGATCCCCGGACTGATAAAGCCGGTATACTTTTGAATGAAGGTAAAACCACCTTCGCCGCCTATACCCAACAGGTCTTTCCAGGTAAGTATGATAGAGAATACCAGGGCAGCTACAATAGTAAGCCTTCCAAAAACTACCATGCTTTTTTCACCAGCTTCTTTATTGATGTGCTTTTTGTAAATATCCAGTGTAAAAATGGTAGAGATACTATTAGCTTTACCTGCCAGCGATGCCACAATAGCCGCCGTAAGCGCGGCAACCGAAAGGCCTTTTAAGCCGGTAGGCAGAAAGCCGAGAATGGCAGAATAAGCATTGTCTATTTTAAAATGTCCGCCCGAAGCCATTTCCTGATGTAAAGCACCGTTCTTGTATAATACGTAAGCGGCAATACCCGGTAAAACCACAATTACAGGCATAGTCAGCTTCATTAAACCGGCAAATAAAATCCCGGTACGGGCAGTTTTCAGGTCGGCTCCAAGTGCACGCTGGGTGATATACTGGTTACATCCCCAGTAGTTAAGGTTTACTATCCACTGACCGGCAAAATACATCGCAATACCAGGCAGGGCCAGGTATTTATTGATCTCTTCCTGCGGCGCTCCCGGTTTAGGCTTAGCCATCATCATTTTAAAGTGATCAGGCGCATCGCTCATCATTTTGTTTAAACCAGCCATGGCGTCTTTACCCAAACCAAAATGTTCACTCACCAGGGTAAGCGCTATGTAAGTAGTAGCCAAACCGCCAATAACCAATACCAAAACCTGTATAACATCGGTAAAACCAATCACCTTCATACCACCAAGGGTAATGAACAGGGCAAAAATAGATAGTGCGATGATGATCTCATGCAGGTAGCCGCCACCCATCAGGTTGTTAATAGCTAAAGCGCCGAGATAAAGTATCGAGGTAAGGTTCACCAGAACGTATAGCAATAACCAAAAGATAGCCATAATAAAGCTCACCGTTTCGTTATAACGGTTATGCAAAAACTGCGGCATGGTGAATATCTTATTTTTCAGGAAAATAGGAATAAACCAAACGGCCACAATAATGAGCGCAATAGCTGCAACCCATTCGTAAGCAGCAACGGCAAGTCCTACTTCAAAACCCTGTCCGCTGGTGCCTATAAATTGCTCGGCAGATATGTTCGAGGCAATCAGCGACGCACCAATAGCCCACCAGGTAAGTGAACCCTCGGCCAGGAAAAAATCATGACTATCAGATACGCCTTTGACCTTTTTACGACTGTATACCCAGTACCCGTAGCTCGTAACTACAATAAAATAGATTACGAAGATCACGTAATCGATAGTGGAAAATTTGTTCATTATTTGGTTTAAAATTTAGTTTAGTTTGCTTTTGGTTTAGTTTAGTTTACTTCTTCCTGTTAATGTTATAGCCGTAATACCCATTATTAATAGGCTATGTATTTGTTTTATCAGGGTTATCTTTTTAGTTTTTGTTAATCAATATATTAATTAGGGCGTTCCTGCGGCCGGGCTATCCGCTCATACTGCACAGGCCTTAACCACGTGGCCGGTATCCGCTTCTATCCCTAACGCGTTGTATTCGTTACTTTAACCATGTCATTGCGAGCGTAGCGCGGCAATCTCGTAGTCATGCTATTAACACTGCAAAGTGGCCATGCATTGCTACGAGATTGCCACGTCGCCCCGTTTACACAATCCCTTCACCGCTCCTCGCAATGACATTTTTATTTTTTAGTCCCCTCAGGGTCTCTCATAGAGGACCCTGAGGATCTTTGCTTCGCTACAACTTATAAGCCGCATCATTCCACCTGATCTCGTTCCTGAACTGATCAAGCTTAGTATCCTTACCAATCCGTAAAAACTCAATACCGGCCATATCAGCAAAATCATTGATCAGCTCGGCAGATAGGTTTTGGCTGTAAGCAGTATGGTGAGCACCACCAGCGTAAATCCAGGCTGCGCAACCGGTTTTCATATCCGGCAGTGGTTTCCAAAGCACTCTTGCAACCGGCAGGTTTGGCAGGTCTTCAACCGGCTCAATAGCTTCAACTTCGTTAACGATCAAACGGAAACGGTTGCCCATATCTACAATTGATGCATTGAGGGCTGCGCCACCGGCTACGTTAAATACCAAACGTGCAGGATCGGCCTTGCCGCCAATACCAAGCGGATGCACCTCTAACGATGCTTTGCCGTTAGCTAAGCTGCTGTCAACCTCCAACATGTGCGAGCCTAACACCAACGCATTGTTTGGGTCGAAATGATAAGTATAATCTTCCATGAAAGCGTTACCGCCTGGCAGGCCTGCACCCATTACTTTAAAGGCACGTACTAAAGCAGCAGTTTTCCAGTCGCCTTCACCGGCAAAACCGTAACCATCGGCCATTAAACGCTGTGAGGCAATACCCGGTAACTGGATCATGCCATGCAGGTCTTCAAACGTATCGCTGAAACCTTTAAAGCCGCCATCCTGTAAAAACTTGCGTAAACCAAGCTCAATTTTGGCAGCGTCATAAACCGAAGTATGACGCGAGCCACCTTTTTTCAGGTCGTCGGCAACGTTATAGGTAGTTTCGTATTCATCAATCAGGGTGTTAACCTCAGCATCGGTTACACTCTCGATCACCGCAACCAGGTCGCCAATACCGTAAGTATTTACCGAGAAACCAAATTTCAGTTCGGCCTCAACCTTATCGCCATCTGTTACCGCAACAAAACGCATGTTATCGCCAAAGCGGGCAAATTTTGCACCCTGCCAATCGTACCACCCGGCGGCAGCGCGGGTCCAGCTTTCAATGTCTTTCAACACTTCGCTATCCTGCCAGTGACCAACAACTACTTTGCGGTTAATGCGCATACGTGATACCATAAAACCAAACTCCCTGTCGCCATGGGCGCTTTGGTTCAGGTTCATAAAGTCCATATCAATTGAGCTCCATGGAATATCGCGGTTATATTGGGTATGCAGGTGCAGCATCGGTTTTTTAAGAATACTTAAACCCCTGATCCACATTTTGGCAGGCGAAAAAGTATGCATCCAGGCAATAACACCGATACAGTTTTCGGCAACGTTAGCTTGCTGTAAGGTGTTATAAATTTCTTCGGTTGATTTAACAACAGGTTTGTATACCACACGCACTGGAATATTGGCTGCGCCGTCAATTCCTTTAGCTATTTCCTGCGAGTGCTCGGCAACTTTTTTAAGTGTTTCCTCTCCGTATAAATTCTGGCTCCCGGTAATGAACCATACTTCAAATGTTTTCAGATCGATCATTATAATTAATTATTGATTTTGCTAATTAGTGATTAGTGAATTGGTTTAGTTTTTTGGCGACAGTCTTAAAAGCGCTGCACCGTGTTTATTTATTTTTTGCTGATAGCCTGAGCTATACTGGCCAACATCCTGTTTTTTCCACAGGTCGCGCACAGTTACTTTTCCTTTCAGGCCCAGGTCTTTAAAATTCAGAGATACCGATTTGTCATCGTCGCCGATGTTGAAAAAGGCTGCGTAAATGTCCTTGCTGCCGGGGATCTGTGAGTACCAGATCATGGCGCCGTCCTTTTTATACAATTGTTTGGGGCTTGATCCTTTTTGGTTTACCGCAATTACCTCATCATTGGTAAAAAGATTCAGTTCAAAGTCGCGGTTTTCGGGTAGATTGCCGCCTATCATCAGGGGAGAACGGAAGATGCTCCAAAAGGTCATGTGGGTATACTCTTCATCCTCGGTAAAGCGGCTGTAACGCTCCTGACCTACCGGACCACGTTTGCTCAGCTTACCGATCTGGATCATGTCACAATCGGGCCAATGACCGGGGCCGCTTACGCCTTCCCAGCTTTTGGCATAATCAAACATATGCAGGATCTCTTTCCAGTTATCCCAAAAATCATCGGCCATTCGCCACATATTGGCATATTTGGTGGCGTGAGCAGCTTGCGCAACCGGGGTTTCGCCGGGCGAAAGACTTAGCACAACCGGTCTGCCGCATTGTTGGATGGCTTTCTGGTAACCTTCAACCTCAGCATTGCTATAAGGGCGCGAAAGGTCATCTACCTTAATAAAATCAACTCCCCATGAGGCATAAAGCTCCAGCAGCGAGTTCAGGTATTCCTGGGCACCAGGCTTTTTCATGTCCAAACCATACATGTGGTTCATCCATGGGCATTTTGAGTTGGTATCGGCCACCATATCGGCAGTGATGCCATTGGTGCCTTTTACCGGCGATTTTGACCAAACGGCCTGTCTCGGGATACCGCGCATCACGTGGATACCGAATTTTAAACCTTTGCTGTGGATATAATCGCCCAGCGGTTTAAAACCGTTACCACCAAAAGCCGATGGGAATTTGGTAGGCTGGGGAGTTAACCTTCCCCATTTATCCATAGTAAGCCATGGCACGTATGAACCATCTTGCAACCGTAATTGAAATGGATTGCCGATGTTACTGCCCGGAGGGTTATCGTACGACCATAAAAAATCGACCACTACATACTCCCAGCCGTGTTGTTTGAGATGTTCTGCCATGTAATCGGCATTGGCCTTTACTTCATCTTCATGTACTGCCGAACCAAAACAGTTATAACTGTTCCAGCCCATAGGCGGTGTAGCTGCTACCTGTGCGGATAAACGGGTGCAGGCAAAAAAACAAAGCAGCAGGAAAAACAGGTTTATTTTTTTCATCAGGTTTATTGTCCGTAATATGAATCAGGTCCGTGTTTGCGCTCGTAATGCTTTTTGATCAGCGCATCTTTTAAGCGGGGGGCGCTTTTATCAATTTGCTCGGTGAGGTAGGCCATTTGGGCAACAGCCTCCAGCACTGCACTGTTATAAACTGCTTTCTCGGCAGTTTTACCCCAGGTAAATGGTGCATGATTACCAACCAATACCATTTCAACCTCTTTATAATCCAGGCCTTTTTCTTCAAAGCATTCCATGATCTGGAAACCGGTTTGGTACTCGTAGTTGCCTTTGATCATTTCATCATTCATGGGAGGGGCACACGGTATATCAACCGTTAAATGATCGGCATGAGTGGTGCCGAAAATAGGAATATCCCGTTGCGACTGCGCCCAGGCTGTTCCGTAGGTGGAGTGCGTATGCACAATACCGTTGATACCTTCCCAGTGTTTGTAAAGCACGGCGTGTGTTTTGGTATCGCTTGAAGGACGAAGATCGCCCTCGATTGTATTGCCTTCAAAATCAACGATCACCATTTTTTCAGGTGACAGGTCTTCATAAGGTACGCCGCTTGGTTTAATGGCGAACACGCCTAATTCCCTGTCCGCAGCACTTACATTACCAAAGGTGAACAACACCAGGCCCAGTTTGGGCAGCTGCATGTTGGCATTATAGGCACTACGCCTTATATGATCATACTTACTCATTACTTTTTTATGCGTTTTGCAGTTCAGGATTATTTTTCAAAGCAACTTCGGCAGCTACGAACTTGCCCAGTATACTGTATTGGTTATAGCGCTGCTGATATACTTCTTTCAGCGCAATGTTTGGTTCATAAACCACATCAAAACCGCGGCCCATAGCGGCCATAGCTTCTTCAACAGTTGGATAGATGCCTGCAACCACAGCAGCAAACATGGCTGCACCTAAAGCACAAGTATGTTTAAACTGGTGGATGCGGATAGGCATTCCCAAAATATCGGCCATCATTTGCATTACGAATGGTGACTTTTTAGCCACACCACCAATACCGATGATCCCTTTAACAGGGATCCCTTCACTGATGAAGCGATCGACAATGCTTTTAGCGCCAAAACAGGTAGCCTCGGCCAATGCACGGAATACCCTTGGCGCATCGCTGCCCAAACCTAAACCGGTGATAGCACCTTTCAGCTCCTGGTTGGCATCAGGCGTACGACGACCGTTAAACCAGTCTATAGCCAGCTCATTGCTTTCTTCAATTGGTAACAAAGCAGCCTGCCTGCTCAGCTCAGGGATGATCATTTCAGAAATTTCTTCCTTCAAAGCTTCGGCAGTAGCCGCATCAATTACCTGCGATTGTGAAAGCAGGTTATTTAATGGCCAGGCCAGGATATTTTTAAACCAGGCATAAGTATCACCAAAAGCCGACTGACCAGCTTCTAAACCTGCCATGCCGGGAATAACTGAACCGTTAACCTGTCCGCAGATCCCACGAACCAGCTTGCCTTCCATTTCTGATGATGGGGCTACTAAAATATCACAGGTTGAAGTGCCCATAACCTTACTCAGGTGATAAGGCTCAATCTGGCCACCAACAGCGCCCATGTGCGCGTCAAAAGCGCCGGTACCTACAACTACATCGGTTGAGAGTCCCAATATCTCCGCCCACTCTGCGCTGAGGTTTCCGGCTGCTTCATCGGCAGTGTATGTATCTTCATATAATTTATCCCTGAAACCAGCCAGCACAGGGTCGAGGGAAACAAAAAATTCTTCAGGAGGCAGGCCGTCAAATTCTTCTGCCCAAAGGGCTTTATGCCCGGCAGAGCAGCGGCCCCGTTTAATAGCCTTAACATCGGTACCTCCGGTTAACAGGAAGGGGATCCAGTCGCAATGCTCCACCCATGAGGCAGCAGCATCACGTACGCTTTTATCAACCCTTAATACATGCAGCAGCTTTGCCCAAAACCACTCCGACGAGTAAATACCGCCAACATATTTCAGGTAATTGGTATCAAATTTTGTAGCGTGCTCGTTGATCTGCGCCGCTTCTTTAACCGAGGTATGATCTTTCCACAATACAAACATGGCATTGGGATTACTTTCAAAACCAGGAGTTAGGGCAAGCGGTGTTCCGGTAGCATCAACCGCAACGGGGGTTGAACCGGTAGTATCTACAGAAATACCTTTTATATTTTTTGCGATGGCCTCGCCGCCGGCCTGTGCTATACAATCTTTAATGGTGGCCTTAAGCCCGTCGATATAATCCTGCGGATGCTGGCGAAACTGGTTTTCGGCAGGTACGCAATACTTGCCATCGCGCCAGCGGGGATAATTAAATACAGATGAAGCTATTTCTTTTCCGTTGGCCGCGTTTACTATCACGGAGCGCACGGAGTCAGACCCGTAATCAACCCCGATCACTAATTGGTTATTGCTCATATAAAGATTTATAATTATTGTCGAAATAACACTTAATTATTGACAAAGAAAAATTTTATTTAAAATTTTATTCAGATAAAATGCATTATTAGTTTAACAAGATCATTACCCCCGTAAAAAAGTCATTACATAGCAAAAGTAACCCTGAAAAAGGTTGAAGGAGAGATTAAACCCGGAAGCAATAATTAGTGTTGTTTTAACAATATAAAGATATCATTCTGTAGCAGATTAGGCGTTTTGAGGTGATAAAACGTTTAATTTACAAAAGTAATATAGAGATCATTTTGCAGGAAATGGGATTTTATCCCCCTCAAACCTCCGCGTCATTGCGAGGCACGAAGCAATGACGGGATTAAGAAATCAGTGTCAACAAACCTTCACTATCTCCACCCCTAACAAATCACCTAATTTTTTCACTTTTGATGCGATATGCCCCTTCCCCACGGCGCAATGGTGTGCAGGCCCGTGCGAGTTCCAGGTTTCAACAAAAGCCCTTGCCCCAATTGTAAATTTATAGCGGCTGTTGGTATTACCTATTTCAAGAATTGGCCCCGGTACCGATTCGGCTTCGGCTACCAGGAAAATGATCTTGCCACCTGCGGTTTCCACAACGGAAAGCATGGTTACAGGGCCATGGCTTACCGACATTTCAACCGAAAGCCCGTTGCCAACCTTTCCATGATAAACCTGCAGTGGCTTTACTTTAATCTTACCTTCGGCAATGGCAGGGTGACACGGGCCATCATGCCCCATCAGTACCACATCGTCATTAAAATCCATGGCATAGTATTCGGTAAAGGAACCTCCGGCACCGAAACTATCCATTATTTTCATGGCCTGGGCATTCTTGATCTCGTACTCGCCAGCCACCGGAATGCCCGCGGCAGTGAGCAGTGAGTTACCTAAAATCACCGAACTCATGGTGTCCTCGTTAACCGCATTGCCTGTTCCTTTATGGTAATAAGCCATGGAGCCCAGGTTATATTTTGCCACCAGTTGATCCAGGGCTACGGCGGTTATTGCAGCACGTTCCAATTCTGCATCCGGACAATCGGGTTGTACATCAAAACGTTCATGAAACTCTTTAATCTTATCCTGTACTTCAACCGCCTGAACGGTGCCACGTAAACCCGATAACTCATCCACTTCCATAATCTCAATATGCCCGCCAAATGTGGCGCATTGCAAGGTAAGATCCGAGTAAATATCCAGCATACCGCCATAGTAATTGCCCATAACCCCCAGTGTATTGTGATACATGATGTGGGCTACTTTAGCTGCTGCAATCCACTCTTCAACCTGCTGCCAAACATGCGGGTCATTATGCAGCATGCCTGTTATTTGGTAAAACGGGATCGTAGCCCGTTTAAAAACATTGGCAATTTCGGGCACAGGACAGGCGGAACAATAGGCCAGCCATTCGCCGGTCATGGCTGTACGATTTTTCATTTGATTAAATGAGGCGTAATCAATTGCTGCGCCTGGTGTAAGATTCAGGATCACAACCGGAACTTTAGCCCTTTTTACAACAGGTAATACAGTTGATGATAGCGCGTAGGTGGTAACATACAGAAATATCAGGTCGACATCCTCACGCCGGAAACGGCTACCTGCCTCCAATGCTTTTTGCGGCGTGTCAATCAAACCCAGGTTAACCACACCGGCGCCAAAACCCGCCAGTTTACCCGCCACCTCATCTACATAACCCGAAAGTCGTTGTTCAAGGCCTTCAAACTGATCCCAATAGGTATTGAGCCCTATGCCGAAAAGTCCTATTTTGAGGGTTGAGGTTATTTGATTGCCGAAGGTATTCATTGTATGTAGTTTATTTTATTGGCGATGGGTGGATAATCGGTTATTGATTAATAGTTAAAAAACTATAAAAGATATATTAACTTAGATGTTGTTTAATTAGTGCCAAAGATTGTGTTATACAATATACAGTGCGAATTTGTAAATGGGATATACAATTATGTATCTCTGCAATAAATATCGTTTTTAAACAACTCATCATAATTGGGGATGAGCCAAATATTGCCATATAAACCCTGGGCATCAATACACTTTTTGATATTTAAGATGTATTTATTGATGCCGGTAAAAAATGCCATATGATCAACTATTACAAATACCTGCCCGTAAGTAAGGAAGATGAAAGCTGGGGCCTTTGCGTGTTAAATACCGGCTGTACTCATATTGAGGCTTCCTGCTCTTATCCCGGCAAGGCACACCCGGCGCATCATAATTTTAACTGGAATACCGGCCGGGTATTGAACGAATACCAGGTAATTTATATCACCAGGGGCAAAGGTTTTTTTGAATCGGACAGTTGTAAACGGCTTGAGGTAAAGGCGGGCAGCGTTATTATTCTTTTTCCGGGAGAAAGGCACCGTTACAAACCCGACGATAAAACCGGCTGGGACGAATACTGGATTGGCTTTAAAGGCGAGGTAATGGATAACCTGATCAATAAAAGTTTTTTCAAGCCCGAAACGCCTTGCCTTAGCATCGGTTTTAATGAAGGCATTTTTAGTTTGTTCAACAATATTATTGAAAAAACAAGACAGGAGGATACCGGTTATCAGCCCATGATATCAGGAGCGGTACTGCACCTGTTAGGGAGTTTTCATGCGGTAAGTAAACAAAACTCGGTAAGTGATGGCCGGGAAGTATTGATCAATGAAGCGAGGTTGCTGTTTCGTTCAAACATAACAGCCGATTTTTCGCCCGAACAAGCGGCATCTCAGCTGGGTGTGGGCTATTCGTGGTTCAGGAAGGCTTTTAAAAACCATACGGGACTATCGCCGGGCCAATATTTTATCCAGCTGAAAATTGAACGGGCAAAAGAACTGTTGAATGACCCTTCTATTCCAATTAAAGAAATTGCTTACGACCTGAGATTTGAATCATATTTCTATTTTTCCAAGCTATTCAAAGAAAAAACCGGCATCGCCCCTACCGATTACCGGAAACGGGCGCATGGCGATCATTCAAACCTGCTATCATAAATGATAAACCGAATATCAAAAAGTGTAATCGTTGCTTTCATATTCATTGATAGATTTGGTTAGATGATATTACCTGTTTTGTGCCGAAGATTTGGCGCCGGCAGGTTCTGCAATAAACAACACCAATGAAAAAACTTATCCTGCTTAGCCTGTTGGCTATTATTTTCACTGCCCGGTTTGCATCGGCACAAAGCATTAAAAATTTTGGCAACAACGGCAGGCAGATAACCAAATTTGATAACCTGGGCAATGCGGTTGACGCTCATGACGGCGAAATAGCACTGTTTAACGGTGTGTACTACCTGTACGGCACCAGTTACGATTGCGGTTTTGAATGGGGAAATAAAACAGCCCCGTTTTGCGGCTTTAAAACCTACTCGTCAACCGACTTGCAACACTGGACCGACAGGGGCTTTATGTTTGATGCTAAAACACCTGTTTGGCAAAGCCGATGTGACGGTAAAACTTATGGCTGCTTTCGCCCGCATGTTATCTACAATAAAAAAACAAAACGCTATGTACTGTGGATCAACGTTTATGACAACCGGGTAGGCTACCGGGTATTTACAAGCAAAACCCCGGTTGGCCCTTTCGCCGAAGTTAAAGAACCAACCCTGGCCGTAAACAGCGAAATGCCAGTTGCAGGCTTAAACAATGGAGATCACGATACTTTTGTTGACGATGACGGCACAGCCTATTTAGCCTATACCGACTGGCGCACCAAAGGCAGCATCGTGATTGAAAAACTAAGTGCCGACTATTTAACCGGCACCGGGCAGCATGTAAAATCCATTACCACGGGCAATACCGAAGCACCTGCCCTTTTCAAGCGCAAAGGCAAATATTACCTCATTTACTCCGACCCTAATTGCGGTTACTGTTCGGGTACAGGTACATCTTATCGTACCGCATCGTCGCCTTTAGGGCCATGGTCGGCAGGAATAAAGATCAGTGATAACTCCTGCGGCGGGCAGCCATCGTTTGTATCAACCATTAAACTAAACTCAGAAACTATTTTCCTTTTTGGCAGTGACTTGTGGAATAACGCTGCAAAAAATGAAGCGCTTGCCAATTTTTACTGGGCACCGCTAACCTTTGCAGCCGATGGTTCCATCAACCCGATGAAATGTGAGCAAACAGCCAATTTTACCAAAAAACAAAGCCCCAGTAAACCAATCGAAGATTTTACAACCGGCTGTGATATCGGTAAAAATATTCAGCGCTCGCAAACATTCACGGCAAGCAAAAGCGGTACTTTGACAAAGATTAGCTTTACTACTTTTCAAACCGGCTATCCTGATGCCGGGCTTTCTGTTGAGGTATTTGAGCTTGGCAATACCGGGCAGCCAACGGGTAGCGCTTTGGCTTCTGTTACTTTGCCTGTTGATTCTATTTCATGGTCGGCCAGGAACGCCATCGTCAATCCAAACATCCCTGTAACTGCTGGTAAGCGATATGCCGTTGTCATCAAATCGGCTGCGACAAAGGGATGCTATGGTTTTGCTTACAGTGATATTTTAACCGATCCAACTGATGTTTCATTGATAAGTAATGACAACGGGGCAAGTTTTTCGGCAGAGAAAAACAGGGTGCTTAAACTGAATATTTTAATCAAATAGTTTAAGCACCGGTTATAAGCCGAAGGAATAAAAAAGTGCGGGACTGTGCGATTCCCCTCTTGAGAGGGGTGGAGGGGTGTGTTTATACTTTGATAAGCATGTAGAAGAAACACACCCCTGCAACCACACATTCCATCGCGCCCCCTCTCAAGCTACTGTGTGTACATATTTTGGGGATATTAACAATCAATAAAACAAATTGTCATTTCGACGAACCTGTTGGGGAATTGTGAGTTGAAGGTGAGGAGAAACTATCTCTTGAGCGATAGCGAAAAATCTTATACGTCCTGTTTCAAACATAGTAAATAATATATATCGTATAAGATTTCTCACCCTTGCCCCCCTCTATTTTCCACCTCCAAGGGTTCGAAATGACATTTTCTTTTATTTAAAAAAGATGTGTACACACAGTAGCCTCTCAAGAGGGGAATTTAAAACTTAATTACTTGCGTACCATCTGTTCGGTCATCTTTTAAAATAAACCATCAATGAGGCTTTGGCCAATAATTGTTTACCCAGCATAAAACCCGTTAAAGCTGCTGTTGAAGCCTGTGTTGTACCCAGTTTAGCTGTTTTTAAAGCGTAAACGGTAATCAAATAACGATGATCGCCTTCGCCAGCACCGGGACATGGGCCCTGGTAACCGGGAATACCAACATCGTTAATGCTTTGCAGGCTGCCTTGCGGGGCTATGCCGCTTTTTACGTCGCCGGCACCTTGTTTTAATTCATGAACATTTGCCGGGATATCTACAATAACCCAGTGCCAAAAACCACTACCCGTTGGCGCATCAGCATCATACATGGTAACCGCAAAACTTTGGGTTCCTTCGGGTGCGTTAATCCAGCTCAATTGCGGCGATTTATTACCGCCGCTGCAGCCAAAATTACCGGCAACAAATTCATTGCTGAACTGCCCGCCAAGGTCAGCGCTTTTTAAGGTAAACGTTTGCGAACATGCAGCCTTAGCTATCAAAAGGCTGATCAATAAAGAGAAAATCATTTTCATCATAAACAGTATTTAATTACCTTACAAAGGTGGCTTTGTGGGTATTTATACTGTTATTGCAAACGGTTCAATTAGTAGTGCAGGCGGCTCAAACTGCAACATGCTGACCGTAAGCCGCCGGAGTTACGCCGAACTTTTTCTTAAAAGCGGTATTAAAATTCGACAGGTTTTCATAACCGTAAGTATTATACAACTCACTTGCTTTCTTGCCCTTTTTCAATTCGGCACAGGCCGATTCCAGCTTCCTCTCGCGGATATATTTTTGAGGGGATAGGCCGTAAGCCTTTTCAAAATCACGCTTGAATGACGACAAGCTGCGATTAGCCAGGAAAGCCAGTTCGTCAAGCGTTAGATTATTGAACAGGTTATTTTCGACCAGTTTTTGCAGCGATAAACCGGCAGCCTCATGCCCGTCGCCAAACAAAGCGATTAATTGCGCAGGGTATAGCTCATAAATAATGAGTAATAATTCTTCCAGTTTATGCAGCGCTACAGGATATGAAAGCTGCTGACCGCCATCAACTAAGGCCCTAACTCCTCGTAGATATTCGTTAAGATATGCTGTGTTTGAAAAGAGCACATAAGGCGGTGCGTCTGCAAATGTATTTTTTTTGCTAATGGCATGTTTTGTAAAAAAATCGGTTATCAGCCTCTGCGGAAAAAAGATAATAAAACTGCTGTATAACTCATCTCTTGAAGTCCCCTTTACCACATGCTCGGCAATGAGGGTATTACCTTCGGGAATAAGTAAACCCTGGCCGGGCCTGATGATGGTACAATCGGCATGGCGGTACAGTTCCTTTTGCCCGTTAAGCACAAAGCTAATGGCGCACTGATTAAAAATCACCTGTTTTTTGAACAGGTCGCCGCGCTCCCGGTAGTATACAAAAGAGATGTCGCCGGCTTTAATTTGCGGTTTGTCTTTAACGGCTTCGGGTACGGTGATAGCTTCCATTTGATGATTGTCAGGGGTAAAACTATAGGTGTTCGGAAGATGAAGATCGGTTGAAAATGTTGGTTAAAAAAGCTATGTCATTGCGAGGAGCGGCATGGGCAAAAGCACCTGGGGCGACGCGGCAATCCCGTAGCTATACAGGGCGGATATGCATTGGCTACGAGATTGCCGCGCTACGCTCGCAATGACATATTTTTTTCAGAGATGATTTCATCTTCCAAACAGCTATGCAGTAAAACTAACAATTATCCAATAAAAAAAGCGGAACGGCCAATCGCCGGTTCCGCTTAAAACTGTAACAAAAACTATTTTACTTAACGCTGTTTGCCGCCTCGATAATAACTTTGGCAACAGCCTCGGGCTGCGAAATGAAGATCACGTGGCTGCCTTTAATTTCGGTTATTTTAGCACCGGCACGTTTGTACATGGTACGCTCAACATCAGGCACAATGCTTTTATCTTCGGTGGCAACTATGCCATAACTTGGTTTAGTTTTCCATGCGGCTTCGGCAACCGGGGTTATAAAACACTGAACAGAGGTTGGGCCCTGCGATGCAAACATAAAGTCGGCTTCGGCCTTGCTCAAATCACCGGCAAAACCACCATGAAATTTAGCTTTATCATAGTAAACATAGCCTTTATCGTCCGGCGGCAAAATTCCGTTTTCAGGTGCCGGAGGTGCCGACTGCACCCACTTTATGGTATTCTCCCCTTTGTCTGGTGCAAAAGCGGCAATGTAAACCAATGCTACTACTTTTGAATTATTCCCGGCTTCGGTAATTACCGTACCGCCATAAGAGTGGCCAACCAAAACCGTAGGGCCATCCTGTTTATCAAGGATCCGGTTTGCCGCATCAACATCGTCCTTAAGCGAGGTTAACGGATTTTGAACCACAGTAACATTGTAACCCTTTTTAGTAAGGATGTTGTACAGGGCTTGAAAGCCCGAACCATCGGCAAAGGCGCCATGCACTAATACAATGTTTTTGACAGGTGTACCCTGGGCATCTGCATTGGGAGTAAAGGCAAATAAGCTGGCTGATAAAATAGCTGCTGCAACTAAATATCTATTCAGGCAGGCTTTAAGTGATTTGGTTTTCATTGGTTTTCGGAGTTTAGTTTTCATAAAAGATGATGATGTTAAGTATAACAGCAATTATCCAAACACCATTCCAAAAACACAACAAACTAACAATCAAACAGATAAATTAAAATCACCAATTACCAGTAACGATATATCGGATTTACATCGTGACACTATCCGTATATCATAACCCACCCTATTCCTTCGCCATCGCAACAATATCCTTTCCGTCCAGGATCCAGCGGCCGGTACCGCGGTTCACCGTATTGATCATGGCTTTGCCAACTTCCTCCAGCGTAATAAAACCTTTAGGGTAAATAAGACGGCCGATGGGGTACATCCAGCTGATATATTTATAAAACGACAGCGTATTTTTTGCACCCTTAAAACTTTTCATAAAACCCGGCCTGAAGTTAAACACCTGTTTAAAGGGCAGCTTCATCAAATCATTCTCGGTTTTAC
Source organism: Mucilaginibacter angelicae (assembly GCF_042434235.1). Lineage (NCBI taxonomy): Bacteria > Pseudomonadati > Bacteroidota > Sphingobacteriia > Sphingobacteriales > Sphingobacteriaceae > Mucilaginibacter > Mucilaginibacter angelicae. The sequence goes on from NZ_JBHLTS010000022.1 coordinate 787,236, forward strand.
CTTTTACCCTGGCCCACATGCTGCGGCCTTTTTCTGTACTGTCGGTACCGCCGCCCGATACATAACAAAAGGTCATATCGGGGTTGATGCGGCTCAGGATCTCGGCCACGTGCATGGTAAGCAGGTAAGTTACTTTATAGTAAGCTTCTTCGCTCATCCCCACCGACGAAACCCCTAAACAAAAAAAGCAGGCATCATAACCATCCAGCTGATCCTGAATGGATGTCAGGTTAAAAAAATCAGCATGAATAATTTCCTTTAGTTTAGGGTGCGTTACGCCGCAGGGTTTGCGGTTAATAACCAATACTGCCTCAACCTTATCGCTCAATAAACACTGATGCAGCACGCCCTCGCCTACCATGCCGGTAGCGCCTGTTATAATTGCCTTTATTTTATTAGTTGTTTCCATGATACTGATGTAGCCGATTATACATTAAAAATATTGTATCTTATTGCAGATTTATTTACCTATTCTTATACCGTGTGTTAATTATATGTTACAATACAAACAATTATATAACCATAACGCTTTAACTATAAATTAGTTGAAATGCCAAGATGGTTAAAGATAACCTTAAAGATCGCCGCTGCGCTCGTGGGTTTAATTATAATTCTGTTTATTGCCCTTACCGTTTATGTTAATAATAATAAACAGAAGGTGCTTGCTATGATCACCACCGAGCTTAATAAAAACCTGAACGGCACCTTAACTATCGGCACTATCGATCCAACATTATTTAAAGGTTTCCCGGGTGTATCTGTTGAGCTGAAAGATGTAGTATTGAAAGATGACCGCTGGGCCCAACATCATCACACATTACTCACCGCCAAAGATCTTGTAGTTTCAGTAAATGCCTCGGCCCTTTTAAAAGGCGAGGTGGTGATCAATAAGATTGATATCGACAATGCTGATATCGACCTTTTTACCGATAGCACCGGCTACAGCAATACATCGATATTTAAAACAAAACCCAAGGTTGAAAAAGGCCCGAAAGAAAAACAAACCAGCTCATCAACACAGATAAAAAGGTTTTCGTTAAACAAGGTAAACTTTGTAGTTGACGACCGCCATGCTTACAAACTGTTCAAATTTGCTGTTAATGAGATCCGGGGGCGCATGGATTATCCCGGCAAGGGATGGAATGCAGATATTGATCTGAATACGATGGCAAACAGCTTTTCCTTTAACACCAGAAAGGGAAGCTTCATGAAAAACAGGCTTTTAAAGGGACATTTTGATATCAGCTATGATGATAATTCGCAGGTTATCAATGTGGCACCTAATAATTTAAATATAGGCGATGACGCTTTTAACGTTGCCGCTAAATTTGACCTTAAAAAGCCCGAAACCCCGTTTACCATCAACTTAAAGGTTAATGATATTTTGTGGAGCAGTGCCGCCAACCTGCTGGCGGCCAACATCACTAAAAGCCTCAAAATGTTCGACCTGCAGAAACCTATCGACGTTACCTGCGACCTGAATGGAAGTTTTGGCGGCAGCGGCGATCCGTTAATTTACGTTACGGCTAAGGTAAAGAACAATGTATTGAAAGCCCAGGGGGGCACTATTGAAAATTGCAGTTTCAAAGGAGTATTCAGTAATAATTACATTAACGGCAAGGGTTTAAATGATGAAAATTCGGTAATAAAGCTCTACCATTTTAACGGCAGCTATAAGGATATTCCTTTTACTATTGATACTGCATTTATCAATGACCTGAATACACCCGTTGCTACGGGGATCTTCCGCTCGCGTTTTCCGGTTACTAAACTTAATTCAGTCATTGGCGATGAGAGTTTAAGATTTACTAAAGGGATTGCTGATCTCAAACTGGCTTATAAAGCTGATATAGTAAACTTTAAATTCACCAAACCGATGATAACCGGTAATGTGGATATCAAAAATGCCGATGTTAATTACATACCGCGTGGTTTAGTATTTAAAAACAATTCCATCGCACTGAAGTTTACCGAAAAAGATCTTTACATCAACAATATCCGCCTGCAAAACGGCAGCAGTATAGTTAACATGCAGGGAAAAGTGAGTAATTTTTTAAATTCGTATTATAACGACCCCGAAAAGATCCTGATAGTTTGGCAGATTACCAGTCCGGAGATTCGCCTGGGCGAGTTTTTGGGCTTCCTGAACAGCCGCGGGGGAGGCGGAGAAAGTAGCGCAAGTACTTATAAAAACAGCAGGGCTGCAAAAGCCAGGGTTACCAGTCAGCTCAATACAGCTTTTGATAAGGGGCAGGCTGAACTGCATATCCGCGTAGCAAAGCTATACTATAAAAAGTTTTTAGCTACCGATGTCACAGCCGATATTTTGCTGGCCGATAACTCTATGAAAGTACGCAACGTAAACCTTAAAAGCGCAGGCGGCTCACTAAAAATGGCCGGGCTGATATTGCAGGGGCCTACCAATAACTTTGCCATCAGCACAACCATTGATAATGTGAATACTAATACGTTTTTCGCATCGTTTAATAACTTCGGGCTTAAGGATTTCACCAGCGATAACCTGCGGGGCTTTCTTTCGGCAAAGGCTGATATTAAGGGGGGCATCAATAATGCAGGGAACCTGGTACCCAAATCAATAAGGGGTACCGCAATAGTTAATTTAAAAGAGGGTGCGCTGGTTAATTTTTCGCCGATAAAAAGTGTGGGTAAATTTGCCTTCCCGTTTCGCAATCTGGATAACATAACCTTCGGCGATTTGAAGGCACAGTTTGATATCAACGGCGATCAGATCAAAATAGCCCCGATGCAAATTAACTCCAGTGTGCTGAACATGGATGTGGAGGGGGTTTATTCCTTATCGCGAGGCACTAACATTGCCCTTGATGTGCCATTACGCAACCCGAAAAACGACAACAAAATAGCCGACGACGGCGAGCGTAACAAAAAACGCATGAAAGGCATTGTATTACACATACTTGCGACCGATGGCGACGATGGAAAAATAAAGATCAAATGGAATAAGAACCATAAAAAAACAAAAACAGACGATGATGACCAGAAGACAGATGACAGCCAGCAAACACCCGAACCTAAACAAGATTAATTTACCTTAAAAAAATATTCAATTAACCGTTGTTCATGGTGTTTAAATGACACTATAATAGCAAATAAATACTTACCTTTGTGCCGTTCATTATAGGGTAATATGTTGATTAAACATTTATTGGTTAACACATTATTTAAAAACTTTTAAACCGCTCGCTCCTTACAGCAATAATATCAGTAGCAAACCCTCGTTTTAACAAATACTATCCCGGGTTCACAAAAAAAGAAGGAAGCAAAGTTTAATGTAATCTGTTTTTACCCCGGTTGTTTAACCCGGCAAATGTATCTTATTGAACTGTTTTTAGCTTAATAATCCGTATTAAAAAATGAGACAACTTAAAATATCCCAATCAATCACCAACCGTGAATCAGCATCGCTCGAAAAATACCTGCACGATATCGGCAAGGTAGATTTGATCACTGCTGAGGAGGAAGTGATACTGGCGCAAAAGATCCGTGAGGGCGACCAGGTAGCGTTAGAGCGTTTGACAAAAACAAACCTTCGCTTTGTGGTATCGGTTGCTAAGCAGTACCAAAACCAGGGCCTTACCCTGGGCGACTTAATAAACGAAGGAAACCTTGGTTTAATTAAAGCGGCCAAACGCTTTGACGAAACCAAAGGCTTTAAATTTATTTCATATGCCGTATGGTGGATCCGTCAGTCAATTCTGTCGGCCATTGCCGAGCAATCGCGTATTGTGCGTTTACCTTTGAACCAGATTGGCTCATTGAGCAAAATTCACAAAGCAGCTTCAAAACTGGAGCAGGAATTTGAAAGACAGCCAACACCCGAAGAACTTGCAGACAACCTGGAAATTTCGGTTGATAAAATTGCCGATTCGATGAATAATGCAGGTCGCCAGATTTCAATGGACGCACCTTTTATCCAGGGTGAAGAAAACACCTTACTTGATGTATTGGCCAGCTCTGATGCTGCAACCGATACCGAAGTAATGGCTGATTCACTATCACAGGAAATTAAACGTTCGTTAGGCATTTTGGCCGAACGCGACCGTGAAGTACTGATGTTATTTTTTGGCCTTGGTGGCCATGCGCCTCACTCGTTAGAGGAAATAGGTGAGAAATTTGATTTAACCCGCGAGCGCGTTCGCCAGTTGAAAGACAAGGCTTTGATGCGTTTACGTCACAATTCAAAATCAAACCTGTTGCAATCATACTTAAACTAATCCAGGATATATCCGCCTGAGTTTTTATACCAAAAACGCGAATGAGTAAATTGTTCGCGTTTTTTTGTGGAATAAAGTCATGTCATTGCGAGACACGAAGCAATCGCACGGAAGCACAGCCGTTCTGTATAGTATGCGATTGCTTCGTCGTTCCTCCTCCTTTGCCGTTGTTGATGTTGTCACCAACAACTCTACTCCATACATTTACAACATTACATAAGCAATAAGGATCAACGTAATAAATATGAATTTACGAGGTTAAAAGAGCATTAGGAATTGTTGATGACAACACCAACAATGGTGGAGTACCTTATTTATGGTTGATATCACGAATCACAGACGGAAAGCTTAATCAAGCTGTTAGTCATCATCTGCTAATTATCCATATATTTAAGTGACTCTTTTAAGTCCTCGATTTAATGAAATATAAATTACTCCTGCTAATATTTTTTTGCTTTAGCATCCAGCGGTGCAGCATGAATAACGTAAATTCAATATCGAAAATCGAGATGCATCTGAGTCCACTGGGGGTAGAATCTGATAATTCCCCTGACATAACCGTACTTATAGATTTAAAACGCAACTTGGGTAGTTGCAAAAAATTCTATTATAATCCAAAGTATCAGGATTCAACTTACTCACTAAGTAAAAGTGAAATAAATTCAATTAAATCATTATTAAATGATTCCGATTTTAAAAATTTAAAAAGCGAGTATTCAGTTGATATATCGGATCAGCCTACATCAACAACAAAAATTTACACTGATAAAAAGACTTTTGTAATTCGGGATTATGGGTTAAAAGGTGAATATCCTTTACAAAAGCTATATAAAATAGTCTACAAAATTAATTAGAACATGAAGAGGACACACCCTAAAAATCACTTTTTGTATTGAGGCAATTCATACCATGCTTTGGTTGGCCTGTTTTCCGGGAAACCGTGTTGCCCCCGATATGCCTTACGTTCGGCGGTAAAATGCCACCAGCTTTTACCGGTGTCGCCGTGTTTGATATAGTGGGCCAATAAGCGGTATGAATCCTCCACGCAGGGATCGGCCCATGCACCAACATGTCTTTCAAATGCATTAAACAGTTCTACCGGGTCTTTACCCTCCAGTTGTTTCAGCGAATAATAACCCTGCTGTATCAACTCAGTTGCAAAATTAATCCCTAACGACGGAATACTTTGAAATTCAATAAGCGCATTGATCTCTTTTGCCCGTTTGGTATCTGCATTTAAGATCATTGCAATTTCATCAGGAGCGAAACCGGTCAGATCTGCTATTTTAGTTTTTTGAGCCCGGAGAATAGCTTTCTCTTCTGCTGTTAAAAGCAGGTTAATTGATTTCTTCATAATTCAGGCAGGTATACAACTAAGTTAGGAAGGAATGACGAGAAATAAAAAAGCCTTCCAAACTAAATTGAAAGGCTTTCGAACATCTGCACATTTAAAATCTGCACATCTGTAATCAATATTATTTCATCAGTTTGATAAAGTCATCAAACAAATACCTTGAATCATGCGGGCCAGGTGACGATTCCGGGTGATATTGTACCGAGAAGGCTTTTTTACCTTTTACACGGATCCCTTCAATCGACTGGTCGTTCAGGTTAACGTGGGTAATTTCCACTTTGTCCGAAGCACGAACAGCGTCCGGCACTACGCCAAAACCGTGGTTTTGTGAAGTAACTTCGCAATGGTTAATGATAATATTTTTTACCGGGTGGTTTAAGCCGCGGTGTCCGTTAAACATTTTTTGGGTTGGGATATCGTTAGCTAAAGCCAGCAGCTGGTGGCCTAAACAAATGCCGAACATCGGTTTATCGGCAGCTAAAATTTCCTTTACAGTTTCAACCGCATAAGGCATGGCTGATGGATCACCGGGGCCGTTTGAGATAAAATAGCCTGTTGGGGCAAAATCCTTTTCCATTTCGGCATAGGTTGTTTTTGCCGGGAACACTTTGGCGTAAACCTCGCGCGAATCAAAATTGCGAAGGATGTTTTTCTTTACACCAAGGTCAAGCACTGCTACACGGTAAGGTGCTGCCTCATCACCAAAGGTATAAGTTTCGGTAGTTGATACCTGCGATGAAAGCTCAAGGCCATCCATTGAAGGCACCAGGTCAAGCTTCGCTTTCAATTCATCCAGGTCCAATATTTCTGATGAAATGATGGCATTCATAGCTCCCTTATCACGAATGTGACGAACAAGCTGGCGGGTATCAATATCAGAGATCCCTACTATGTTTTGCTCCTGGAAATAATCCTGTATCGATTCATTAGCCTGTTTACGGCTGTAGGCGATGTTATAATTTTTACAAACCAGGCCTGCAATCTGGATCCTGCCCGATTCCACTTCCTCATTGGCAATACCATAGTTACCAATATGCGCATTGGTGGTTACCATAATTTGCCCAAAATATGAAGGGTCGGTAAAAATTTCCTGGTAGCCGGTCATCCCGGTATTAAAACAAATCTCGCCGGTGGTAGTACCCATTTTGCCCGCAGCTTTGCCGTAAAAAACGGTGCCGTCGGCAAGCAGCAATATAGCCGGTAATTTGGTTAAATAGTTCATCGCTTAAAAAAATTGAAAGGGTTAAATGATCGGATCGCCTGGTTCAAAGCCCCGTGAAAACTGATAGAAATAATGAAGTAAGGAACTTCCGGATTCACGGCGCAAAAGTAGAAAATAATTTCGGATTTCGAATATGGGATTTCGGATTATTTTTTGATTTCGGATATTCGGATGTGGAATTTCGGAATTATTCAAAGTGTAATCCTTAAGCAAATCAAAAATAGAAAAATCCGAAATCGAACATTCGAAATCCGAAATCAAAATAATCCTACCTTTGCATCGCCGATAAAACATTTATCAATGTCTGTAAATAAAGAAATAAAGCGTATCACCACCAATACCATCCAGGAGATGAAGGTTCGTGGCGAAAAGATCTCTATGCTTACCGCATATGACTATTCAATGGCTACTATAGTAGACGAAGCCGGAACGGACATCATCCTTGTTGGCGATTCGGCCTCCAATGTGATGGCCGGTCACGAAACTACGCTGCCTATCACGCTCGACCAGATGATCTATCATGCATCATCTGTAGTACGTGCAGCTAAGAGAGCATTGGTAGTTGTCGATCTGCCTTTTGGATCATACCAGGGCAACTCAAAGGAAGCGCTGAACTCGGCCATCCGCATTATGAAGGAAGCCGGGGCACATGCCGTCAAAATTGAAGGAGGCGTTGAAATAGCCGAATCGGTTAGTCGCATTTTAACGGCCGGGATCCCGGTAATGGGGCACCTTGGCCTTACACCGCAATCAATATATAAGTTTGGAACATACACCGTGCGCGCCAAACATGAAGCCGAAGCACAAAAACTGCGTGAAGATGCCCTTAAGCTGCAGGAGCTGGGCTGCTTTGGCATTGTACTGGAAAAGATCCCCGCTAAACTGGCCCAGGAAGTGTCCGGCAGCCTGCAAATCCCCACAATAGGTATCGGCGCTGGTCAGCATTGCGACGGACAGGTTTTGGTGATCCACGATATGCTGGGGATAAACAAAGGCTTTAAGCCACGCTTTTTACGCCAGTACTCCAACATGTATGATATTATGCACGACGCAATCAAAAATTACAACAGCGACGTAAAAAGCAATAGCTTCCCTAACGAGAAGGAACAGTATTAATGTGCAGATTATAGATGTTATAGATGTGCAGATTTCAGATGATAAATAAATTGGAATTGGCACATCTATAATCCAAAAATAAAGATGCATGATTTGCAAATCAAAAATTAAATCCGAAATCGAGCATCCGAAATTCGAAATAAAAAATGGCCCGTCCTGAATTTAATTATAATAGTACCGATATTACCGATAAGGATGTTCTTTATGAGGACAATCACCTTATTGGCATAAATAAGCGCGCGGGCGATATTGTACAGGTTGATGAAACAGGCGATGAACCGCTTGATGAAAAGGTAAAAAAATACATCGCACAAAAATACAGCAAGCCAAACGGTGCGTTTTTAGGCGTGGTACACCGCCTGGACAGGCCGGTGAGCGGCGTGATCCTCTTTGCTAAAACCAGCAAAGCGCTCGACCGGATCAACAAAATGTTTAAAGCCCGCGAAATGCATAAAACCTATTATGCAGTAGTGCGCAAAAAACCATTTCCCGAAGAAGGCACCCTGGTGCACTGGCTGGTAAAAAATTCGCAAAAAAATGTAACCAAAGCCCATGACCGCGAAGTACAGGGCAGTTTACGATCAGAGTTGAGCTACAAATTGGTTGGCGAGCTAAACGGGTATTATTTAATTGAGGTTGACCCGATAACCGGTCGGCCGCACCAGATCAGGGTACAGCTTTCAACCCTTGGCTGCCCTATTGTTGGCGATAATAAATATGGTTATCCCCGCGGCAGCTTACGCAAAAGCATCTGCTTACATGCGCGCAAGTTAACTTTTATGCACCCGGTAAAAAACGAGCCGGTTGCTATTATAGCACCTGTACCACGCGATGGCTTTTGGGAAAAATTTGAGGGGATGATGGTGGGGTGATGAGTAATTTTATTACTGCTTCCTTTCCTTAAAAGAATGCTAAAAAATCAACAGGACTAATACACCTCACATCAAAAAACACATTATGGAGATGATTAAAATCTGCATCTGTTGTCACAAGCTCTAAGCTTAGAAGAGCAGCAAGCGACGCTATCCACAAATCATTCTTACCCATATTACGCGGAGTGTCAAAATCATAACCAGGAAAAGCCGGATTTGCTCTTTGTGAAAAAGCGTCAATCTCTGCATAGATGTTCACATACAGCTGATTCACCCCTATAATACTTACTTCATCTAAAAAACTATCAAGTAAAGCACGCCTATTGACACCCCAATTATTCCTAATGGCTATTGATTTAAGTTCGGCTTCCGAAACAATTGAAAGATATAACTGAGCATTGTTTGGATTGATAAATTTTATAATGCCAGCAAAGTCCTTAGCTCTTATAACATTTAAAACAATGTTAGTATCAAGTAATAAATTCATTACTTGTCCTTATCCATTTGTTTTGACAAATCACTCCACTCTTTGTCGCTGAATGGTTCAACTAAAGGTGAGTTTTGAAGAGCTTTAATTAATTTTTTTGTGCTTTTATTGGATTTTAAGCTAAAAGCTGTTGTTCCACCTGCAGCTAACACCTCTTCGGGTGAATGTGTAGGATGAATTTTAAGTGAGCCGTTATTAGTAGAAATATTATGCTTCATTGTTTTTAGCCTCTATCAAAGATAAAAAATATTTCAAATATTACTTCCAGAGCTATCACATTTCCAAAACCTTCTCCCATATTTTTTCATCAACAGGCACCCCTTCCTGTAAATTCTTCTCCCGTGTTCTGAGCATATTTTCACCGGGGTATGAAACCCGACTGCCATCAACAGGATTGCTGCTTTTGGTGTATTCGAGGATGCCGTTAATGATCTGCTCATTCTGTTCCCCTCCGGCTTTCAGGCAGATGAATACCTGCGATACGCCCCACTCCTTTTCATGTTCGCTGATCTGCATGGTTGATTTTCCGCCGCTCAATAAAGTAGCCAGCAGATCAAGCATCAGCGACAAGCCCGATCCTTTCCAAAAGCCAATTGGCAGCATCCGTTTTGACTGCAAAATGGCATTGGCATCGGTGCTTAAGTTTCCTTCGCTATCATAACCTCCTGGCAGGGGCAAAGGTTTATTCTGCGCTTTACTCTCCATCAGCTTACCTACCGAATATTGTGAGATAGCCATATCCAGCAGGATATGTCCCTCCTTACGCGGTACCGCAATAACCAGTGGATTATTACCAAGCCGCGGATCGAGCCCACCCCATGGCGGCAGGTTAGCAATAGTATTGGTAAAGCAGATGCCTATAAAACCGGCATCGGCAGCCTGCAGGCCGTAAGTACCGCCGCGCATCCAGTGATTGGTGTTTTTAATAGCAACACAGCCTATGCCGTACTTATCAGCCAGTTCAATAGCCCGCCCCATGCAAGTGCCTGCATTAATCATACCCAGACCAAAATTACCGTTCCACTGTTCAATTGCCCCAAGGCTGTTTTCCATTACAGGTTCAGCATCCGGTTTAAACAAGCCTTCCTTTACGGTTTGAACAAAAGAAGGAAAACGGTTGAGGCCATGACTATAAACACCATCCCTGCTGTTGGCGGCAAAAATAGCGGCGCATTGCCGTGCTTTTTCAACCTGCAAACCGATACTTAATAACACTCTTTCAAATTCGGCTTTAAGGTTTTGGTACGGAACACGCATAGGTTTTGAAATAAATTTAATTTATAACGTTTATTACAGTATACTGATGCAAGGTAATCAACCATATTTTATAATTTTGCCCACAATCAATGAAAAGAACTCCGCTGTTGTTTTGCCTGTTTTTAATAAGCATTGCGCTGATTGTTAACTCATGCAAGAAAGATAACTTAAGTCACATACCCGGCTTATTAGCCGGGAAATGGCAATTGGCCTCCATAATTGTTACCAATTACGTTGGCGATGCTCAAACTTCCTTAGATACTTTAAATACAACCTGCACCGATATCCAACTTTTTACTTTTAATGCGGATAATTCATGCAGCTATGTCAATTTTCAATGCAATCCCGATTCAACAATAGGCAGGTGGTCGCTTACGGCAAATAAATTATTTTTAGTTTCGGATATGGTTTGCAAGGATAGCACCAAAGCATCGGGTGGTACTTCAAAACCTTTTGAAAATACTAAAATAGTTAACTTAGGTAACTATTCGCTGGTGTTGGAAACGGGGGATGTGGAGCCCAACTATTCGGCAACAAAAAAACGACGTGTTATGCGCTACGGGTTTATCAGGCAAAAAGTAACTGCAACCCAATAGCGCAAAATATTTTAAAATTGTAAAATGGTTTTATTATAATAGTTTCAATACCAATTAAACAATCAGCCCGATGAAACTATTGTAGCTTCATCTTCGTTGAAAAACATATTATCGATGAAAAAAAGAATTGCCATTTTCGCTTCAGGTTCAGGCTCAAACGCCCAAAAGTTAATGGAGCATTTTAAACGCAATGCCGATGCCGAAGTTGTACTGATACTTACCAATAACCCGCAAGCTTACGTTTTACAGCGTGCAGATAACTTTGAAGTGCCATCGCATATTTTTAACCGCCACGAGTTTTATGAAACAGATGGAGTTATCCGCCTGCTAAAAAACTTACAGGTCGACCTGATTGTACTGGCCGGTTTTTTATGGCTTGTACCACAATCATTACTAAAAGCCTTCCCCAATAAGATCATTAACCTGCACCCTGCCCTGTTACCTAAATACGGAGGCAAAGGCATGTATGGCGATAACGTACACCGTGCGGTACTGGAAGATAAAGAAGAAGAAAGCGGTATCACCATCCACTTTGTAAACGAAAACTTTGACGAGGGCGAGATCATCCACCAGTCGAAATTTAAGATAGAACCTGGGGATACGCTTGAAATAGTGAAATTTAAAGGCCAGCAGTTGGAGCATAATCATTTTCCTAAAGTTGTAGAGGCGCTGCTAAAGAAAATGAAGAGCTGATTGTTGAGAGATTAGAGGTTGGAGGTTAGAGCAATAAATAACAAGCGATACGACTAATCCTTAATCATGTCAATTCTAAATCAATATTGCTTATCATTTGACAAGGCAGAAAAAGATAAAACGCCAGAAAAATTCAGCAATCCCACTGCTATAAGTCACCACCTAAGCGGCTACTTAATGGGCCAAAGCGTTGAATTTATAGCTGAAGATATTTTATCTGAAATAAACAAAGCCATCTCTGGAACGCCCTTTGATGAAGATGCTGGTGGATTTTTAAGCTTTCTTACCATAGGCCCCTCAGTTAGCACCTTTTCTTCTATTAACGAGGCAGACGCAGACTATTCAATCCCAACAATTGATTTAAAAGAAATACTGTCAATTTGGGTTGATTGGGTTAATCAGCATGAAATAAAAACACCCGGATTTTCCTTTTAACTATTTTGGATCGAATACTTGGCAAACGCGACTTCAAGATCGATTGCTTCATCGTAAATGCCTTTATTAACGTATTCTATCAATTCATTGTCAGTTGCTTTTCTTCCAATACCTCTTATCATATCATCAACACTCAATTCTTTTTGTGTTGATTTCAGCCCTGAAATATCCAATTCTTCCATATTCCTAAATTAAACTTTATTGTGGATAAATAATGTAATCGACGCTAATAACTAATCTCTAATTATCTAATCACCAATTAACTAAATATCACTACCTTTGCGGCTCAAAAAACAGCGTGTACATGAGCCAGTCAGTTCAAATAAAAAATGCTTTAATTTCTGTTTATTACAAAGATAATTTAGAGCCCATTATTCATGAGTTAAACCGCCTTGGTGTAAATATATATTCAACCGGTGGTACCGAAACTTTCATCCGTAATTTAGGTGTAAATGTAATTCCGGTCGAAGACCTTACTTCATATCCTTCCATCCTTGGCGGTCGTGTTAAAACCCTGCACCCTAAGGTTTTCGGTGGCATTTTGGCCCGCCGTAGTTTTGATGGCGACAAACAACAATTAAAGCAATACGAAATTCCTGAAATTGACCTGGTAATTGTCGACTTATACCCTTTTGAAGAAACTGTACAATCGGGCGCAGGTGCCGAAGACGTGATTGAAAAAATCGACATCGGTGGCATTTCTTTGATCCGCGCAGCTGCAAAAAACTTTAAAGATGTAGTGATCGTAGCTTCAAAAGATGACTATGCAGGCCTTGAAAATATCCTGAAAACACAGGATGGTGCTACCACGATTGATCAGCGCCGTTCATTTGCTCAAAAAGCATTCAACATATCGTCGAACTACGATACACATATTTTCAACTATTTTAACGAGGCTGAACCGCTTCCGGTATTTAAACAAAGCATCCAAACCAGCCAGGTTTTACGTTACGGTGAAAACCCGCATCAAAAAGGCACTTTTTATGGTAACCTTGATGCCATGTTCAACAAACTGAACGGTAAAGAGCTTTCATACAATAACCTTGTTGACGTTGACGCAGCCGTGGCCCTGATAGACGAATTTACCGAGCCTACCATTGCTATATTAAAACATACCAATGCCTGCGGCATTGCATCCCGCTCATTCATTAAAGAAGCCTGGATAGATGCTTTAGCCTGCGACCCTGTTTCGGCCTTTGGCGGGGTAATTATCGCTAATGCCGAGATCGACGCTGAAACTGCTGCCGAGATCGACAAAATATTTTACGAAGTATTGATCGCCCCAGCATTTACAGATGAGGCCATACAGATCCTTTCAGGTAAAAAGAACCGCATCCTGTTGGTGCGCCAGCCGGTTGAGCTGCCTGTTAAGCAGTTCAAAACTTTATTGAACGGCGTGATTGAGCAGGATAAAGACGCTGTGATTGAAGGCCCGGCCCAAATGACCACAGTTACCGAAAAAGCACCTACCGAGGCCGAGTTAAAAGATCTTTTCTTTGCCAATAAAGTAGTAAAACATACCAAATCAAACACCATTGTTTTTGCTAAAAACAACCAGTTAATGGCAAGCGGTGTTGGCCAAACTTCAAGGGTTGATTCGTTAAAACAAGCCGTTATTAAAGCGCAAAGCTTTGGTTTTGATTTAAAAGGCGCGGTGATGGCATCTGATGCGTTTTTCCCGTTCCCTGATTGTGCCGAACTGGCTGCCGAAGCAGGCATTACTGCCATTTTACAACCGGGCGGTTCAATTAACGACAAGCTTTCGGTTGCTATGTGCAATGAAAAAGGTTTGGCTATGGTTACAACCGGTGTACGTCATTTTAAACATTAATTTTGAGTTGGTTTAATTGGTTGATTAAGTTGATTAGGAGAGTGGTTGGATTAGGGAGTGAGAAGTTAGTCGGTTTAATCAATCAAAAAAAACTAATCAACTTAATCTAACCTAATAAACCTAATCAACCAGCACCCAACACAATAAATGTGATTTTTTAACGCTTTAAACTGCAAAATGCTAATTTAATTAAGCGTATTTTTATAAACTTTGCATAACATACTGAAAGAAATACCAGATGGGTTTATTTAACTTTTTTACACAAGAAATTGCTATCGATTTAGGTACCGCAAATACCCTCATTATACATAACGATAAAGTTGTTGTTGACGAACCCTCGATCGTGGCGTTCGACAGGACAACCAATAAAGTGATTGCCATTGGGCGTCAGGCCATGCAAATGGAAGGCAAAACGCACGATAATATCCGTACCGTACGCCCGCTTAAAGACGGGGTAATTGCCGACTTTAACGCTGCCGAGCACATGATCCGCGGGATGATCAAAATGATTAACCAGGGCAAGGGGTGGTTCTTTCCATCGCTGCGTATGGTGATCTGTATCCCATCGGGCATTACCGAGGTGGAGAAACGCGCTGTGCGCGACTCGGCAGAAATTGCCGGCGCTAAAGAGGTTTACCTTATTCATGAGCCAATGGCTGCTGCCGTAGGTATCGGTATCGACGTAGAAGAGCCTATGGGCAACATGATCATTGATATCGGTGGTGGTACTACCGAGATTGCCGTTATCGCTTTATCGGGTATCGTGTGCGACCAGTCAATCCGCGTAGCGGGTGATAACTTTGATTCGGATATTGTTCAATACATCCGCCGTCAGCATAACATTATGATTGGCGACCGTACTGCCGAGAAAATTAAAATTGAGGTTGGCGCCGCCCTTCCTGAACTGAGCGATCCTCCGGGCGATTTTGCCGTTCAGGGCCGTGACCTCATGACCGGTGTGCCAAAGCAAATCATGGTATCGTACACCGAAATTGCACATTGTTTGGATAAATCAATCTCAAAGATTGAGGAAGCGATATTGAAAGCATTGGAGATTACCCCACCCGAACTTTCGGCCGATATTTACCAAACCGGCATCTATTTAACCGGTGGCGGTGCATTATTACGCGGCCTGGATAAGCGTGTAGCCGCCAAAACCAAACTTCCCGTTCACGTTGCCGAAGACCCTCTTCGCGCCGTAGTACGCGGAACCGGCACCGCCCTTAAAAACATTGGCAATTTTAAATTTTTAATGCAGTAACTGAGGTTAGTGATTAGAGGTTAGTGATTGGAGATTAGTTTTATTGTAATACTTATCTTTAATTTCTAATCTCTAATTTAATTTTGCAAAATAACTAATCTCTGATCTCCAATTAACTAATCTCCAACAATGCGTAACCTTTGGATATTTATAACTAAGTATAACGCGTTTTTTTTATTTCTGATTTTTGAGATTAGCTCGCTACTTATTTATATCAAATACAACTCGTTTCAAAAAGCGTCTTTTATTAATTCAACCAGCCAGGTAACCGGTACGCTTTACAGCCAGGTTGATGCATTAAAAGGATATCTGTCATTAAAGGAAACCAATGATAGCCTTGCCCGCGAAAATGCAAAGCTCCGCGGTCAGCTTAAAGCCTCTTTTTATGTCGACAGCGTTGAAAAGCGCAAGGTTAATGACACTGTTTACAAACAGCAGTATAGCTATATTGTGGCCAAAGTTATCAATAACTCATTTAATAAACGCAGCAACTACATTACCATTGACCGGGGCAGCAGGGACGGGATCCAAAAAGATATGGGTGTAATAACCGGGGCAGGCGTAGTGGGCCAGGTTATTGCCGTAACCGATCATTTGGCTATTATCCAATCTGTTTTGCATAAAAATACCCGGTTTAGCGCCATGCTTGCAAGCACAAAGGATATAGGCTCATTTGTATGGGGCAATGACCTCGACCCGCACAAAGGTGTACTGATAGATATCCAGAATAACGCACAACCTAAAATTGGCGAAACGGTAGTTACCTCCGGCTATTCGCTTTTCCCTACAGGCATACCGTTTGGCAAAATAACTAACCTGCATGCCAAGGGCGGTGGTTTATTGATCAACGTTGAGGTAGCCCTGGCTGTCGATTTTACAAAGCTTCAATACGTTTACGTGGTGAACAACAAATTTGCCGGTGAACAAACGGGACTGGAGGCCGTACAAAACAAAAATGAGTAGGACTATCCTTGTTAACCTTGTCAGGTTTATGGTTTTGGTTTTCATGCAGGTTTTCCTGCTAAAAAACATTACGTTTTATAATCTCGCCACCCCGTATTTCTATATACTTTTTATCCTGTTGCTTCCCTTTGAAGTACCTAATCCGCTGCTGTTTCTACTGTCGTTCCTGATAGGCCTCACTATTGATGCCTTTTATGATACACCGGGGCTTCATGCTTCGGCCTGCGTTGTACTGGCACTGGTGCGTGTGCTGTTTATCAGCATTACCGTACAAAAGGATGGCTTTGATAACGAGCCCGAACCTACTTTGAGTATTATGGGCTTCAGGTGGTTTTTCACTTACGTTTTGATCCTTACTTTGTTCCACCATTTTTTCCTGCTTAATTTAGAGGTTTTTAGTTTTTCTGAAATACAATACACACTAAGCCGTGTTGTTTTAAGTTCATTGTTTACAGTATTTTTAATACTAATTTCGGGCCTGCTATTTTTCAGAAGGAAAGAACGTAAATGAATAAGTTTTTTGAACGCCGCTACGTTGTTACCGGTATCTTTATTGCTATTATTTTAGCCCTGCTGGGAAGGCTTTATTATATCCAGATAGTTGACACTAAATACGAGATTTACGCTAACAGCAATGTAAGGCGTACCACCATACTTTACCCCGCCCGCGGACCAATACTTGACCGCAACGGCAAAATCCTTGTACAAAACGAACCCATTTATGATGTTACCGTTAACCCCAAGGAGGTAAAACCTTTTGATACCCTGCTGCTTTGCAAAATGATAGGTATTGATAAGGAAGGTTTTGACAAGCGCTTTGCCAAGGCTAAAAAACAGTCGCCCAATACAGCATCGGTATTTGAAAAACAAGTTTCGGTTGAGTTGTATGCTTCATTGCAGGAAAAGCTATTTGAATTTCCAGGTTTTGATATCGTTCGCCGCACTATACGCACCTATCCCGATTCTGTTGCTGCACAGTTTTTAGGTTTTATAGGAGAGGTTACCGACCGTGATATTAAACGCTCCAATAACTACTATCGTTTGGGTGATTATATCGGCGTAACCGGCGTTGAAAAAGCGTATGAAAATGTACTGCGTGGCCAACGGGGCGTACAGGTACAAATGGTTGATTCGCATGGTGTGCCAAAAGGCTCGTTTGCCAACGGCGCGCTTGATACCGTACCCCGGTCGGGCGAGCGCCTGACATCATCATTAGATGTTGATCTGCAAAGGCTTGGCGAAAAGCTGATGCAAAACAAACTGGGCAGTATTGTGGCTATAGAACCATCATCGGGCGAGATCTTGTGCTATGTAAGCAGCCCTACCTACGATCCTAACCTGATGGTGGGCCGTCAGCGTGGTAACAACCTCGCTAAAATGTACAATAATCCGTATAAGCCGTTCTTCATCAGGCCTATACAGGCGCAATATCCGCCGGGATCATCGTTTAAACCATTAAGCGCCCTCATTGCCCTGCAGGAAGGCATCATCAACCCCAACGAAACTTTTTATTGTACCGGAAATTACCGGGCGGGCAACCGAATTGTACACTGTAACCATGGCGAAGCGCACGGAACGGTGAATATGGCCCGGGCTGTGGCCGAATCATGTAATGGCTACTTCTCGATGGTTTTTCAGCGTATCGTTGACCGGTACGGGGTAAAAAACACAGAAGCCAATTTTCTGGCATGGCGAAATAATGTAATGAAATTTGGCCTTGGCGCCCGGCTTGACCTGGATATGCCGGCCGAAAGCCGCGGCAACGTACCAACGCCTTTACATTATGATAACGTTTACCATAAAGGTGGCTGGCGTTCAAGCACCATTGTTCCCTTGGCTATAGGCCAGGGCGAACTTTTGGCAACGCCATTACAAATGGCTAACCTGGAGTGCACTATTGCAAACCGCGGTTTCTTTTATAAACCCCATCTGATTAAAGCCATAGGTACCGAAAACGTAATTAAAAAGGAATATACCCTAAAAAATTATGTGGGTATTGATTCCGGCTATTTTGAACCTGTTATTAACGGGATGCAGGCAGTGGTTGAAAGTGGTACAGGTATCCGGTCAAAAATCCCAGGTATTATCATGTGCGGTAAAACTGGTACTGCACAAAATCCACATGGCGAGGATAACTCGGTATTTGTTGCCTTTGCCCCGCGCGATAATCCTAAAATAGCAATAGCTGTTGTAGTTGAAAACTCGGGCGAGGGTGCGCATTGGGCGGCCCCTATTGCCAGCTTTATAGTTGAAAAATATTTAAGAGGTAAAGTAACTCCACGCGAATCAGGAATTACGGTTGACTATTTTGCAAATGCAAACCGCCTGCCCGATCTTAGTGTTTATGCCCACGACTTACAAAAAGAACGGATGCGCGACAGCATCAGGGCAGCAAAGGTTGATTCGATTAAAAAGTTCAAAGCCGATTCAATTAAAAAATTCAAAGCCGATTCGATAAAAAAGGAACGGCGTGAAACGGCCAATAACAATAAGCCGGCAAACTGGGTTAAATCATTAACAGGCGGGAGGAGCAAGTCATGAGCACTCAACAGCGTAGTTTCTTTTTTAATGTAGATTGGCTTACCGTTTTTCTGTATCTAATACTTTGCACCATAGGCTGGTTTAATATTCATGCGGCTGTTTTTGACCCTAATCACTCCAGCTTTATTGACGCTTCAACCAATTATGGCAAGCAGTTTATTTTTATTTGCGCATCCGTAGTTGTTGGCATTGTTATTCTCCTGCTCGAAAGCCGGTTTATTGCCGCCCTGGCCCCCGCATTTTACGTAGTGATAGTTTTGCTGCTGATACTGGTGCTGGTAATAGGCCGGAATGTAGGCGGTAACCAGGCCTGGATAAACATGGGTGGTGGTTTCAGGCTGCAGCCCTCGGAGTTTGCCAAGTTTGCAACCTGTTTATTACTTGCCCGATATTTAAGCGGCACCAATATCCGTGTTACCGACCCTAAATCATTTTTAATGGCAGCGGCCATTATCGGGTTCCCGATGCTGCTGATCATGCTGCAGCCCGATACCGGCTCAACACTGGTGTTTTGCTCATTGATATTTGTTTTATACCGCGAGGGTCTTTCGCCTTATTTCCTGATCATTGCGGGCTTGTTTATCACCCTCTTTGTTACATCGTTATTATACAACCCGCTGTATATTATCCTGATCCTGGTTGTGTTAACAGCCCTTATCATCTTTTTATTTAAACGTAACAGGCAGCTCATTAAAACTATGGTTATCGGCCTGGCCATTTCCATTGCGTTTATGTTCAGCGTAAAGTTTATCTATACGCACGTTTTAAAGAAACATCAAACAGAGCGTATTAATATATTGCTGGGTATCACTACCGATTTAAAGGGGAAAGGCTATAACGTAAACCAATCCAAAATTGCTATAGGCTCCGGTAAACTTTGGGGTAAAGGTTATTTACATGGTACCCAAACCCAATACTCTTTTGTGCCCGAACAAAGTACCGACTTTATTTTTTGTACCGTTGGTGAAGAATGGGGCTTTGCCGGCTCATTAACCGTGATAAGCCTTTTCATGTTCCTGATACTGCGCGTCATTTTAATAGCCGAACGGCAGCGATCGCCTTTTACCCGCGTTTACGGTTATGGCGTAGCTTCAGTACTGTTTTTTCACGTGGTGATCAATATCGGTATGACTATCGGTGTGGTGCCGGTTATCGGGATCCCTTTGCCGTTCATCAGCTACGGAGGATCATCGTTATTAAGCTTTACTATGCTCCTGTTCACGCTCATCAAGCTCGATTCAAACAGGAAATCGAATGTCTGATTTTTTTTTAAGTCTGAAGTCGGAAACTGGTTCCACTATGAACTATGAACCATCAGCTATGAACTGTGGATGAACCATCAACTATGAGCAAAAACGCTACGCTACGGGATATCTCCTTCTCAGCAGGGCATAAAACTTATCGGCTGTTGATGCTTTACTTTCCCAGTTGTTTTTAACCACATAGTTTGTTTTCAGGAAACGTTCGGCCTCTTCAAAGGTATTAAAGCGGTTTACTATCTCAATAGCTTCACTGTAGGCCAGGCTGTAACCATTAAACAGGTCTTTTATATAAAGCAGCTTATCATTCAGGTTTATGGCCGATTTCAGATCGGTAACAGGCAGTTCGGCAGTAGTGCTTGCGGCAACGTTAGCCTTCTCAGCCTTTTGGGCCATCATCCGTTGATTAAATGTTAATACCTGCTGGCTGTTTGCATCGGCAGGGGCAGTTGCTGTAACAGGCTCAGCGGCGGGCTTTACCGTCTCAATTACCGGTGCATGTTTTGGCTGCTCGGCTATAGGCGCTATTTCAACAGGCTTTTCAGGGAGCTGGCTAATCAGTTCTTCCTGCTCAAACTGGTCGGCTTCATCATCCCAGGTATCGGCCTCGCCTAAATTAAGTTCAAAGCTGTTTCCTTCCGGAATTTCCTGCTGAAATGAATAGCTATCAATTTCCTTTTCGGCAGCAATATTTATTTGAGGTTCGGGTGTTTGTTTTATTTCGGGTTCCGGGTTAATCACCTCAATTTTTACAGGGTTGTTAAACGGTACAGGGGCTACAGGTTCGGCATCGCTAAGTTCAATCTTATCAACCGGAACAGGGATATGCTGCTGCACTACCGGCTCAAAAAAGCGCTGTTCATAAAGGGCTTCCTGCTTTGCAGGCGGTGGTGTTACAGGAGCCGGAACAGGTGGCGCCACCGGGACTACCGGCTTAGGCTGCTCAGCCGACGGTTGGGGCTTTTCTGCAGGCTGTACAGGGCTTGGCGCGCGTTCGTTAATCCGGCGCAAAATTTCGGCATGGTCTTTTAAAAAATGGGCGTTGGCTACAAAAAGCTCTAATTCAAGTTCGTTAAGTTCGCTGGGATCAGCTGCAAGGTAGTCGTATTGATCATTAAGCTCTTTTAAAATCCCACCTATCTTTTTAAATACATCCATTTGCTTCATGGCCTCAATGTTAGAAAAATGCTTATCAAAAATAGGATTAAATTCTGATATTTGCCGACTATAAAAGTCATAAATGGTATATCACGAAGAGGTTTTCAGGCGTAAAAGTGAGTTAGGCGGCAGTATTGAGGTTATCTGCGGATCAATGTTTTCGGGCAAAACCGAAGAGCTGATCAGGAGATTAAACCGCGCCCGCATAGCCAAACTTAAGGTTGAAATTTTTAGCCCCAAGGCTGATACCCGTTACGGCGAAGAGGCTATTATTTCGCACAATGCTAATAAAATAACCTCTACCCCGGTTGATAGTGCCTCGGCTATCTTATTGCTGGCCAGTGATGCCCATGTAATAGGCGTTGATGAAGCCCAATTTTTTGACGATGAACTTCCCGAAGTATGTACCCTGCTGGCCAACCGCGGCGTACGTGTAATTGTAGCCGGCCTGGATATGGATTTTAAAGGCCGCCCTTTCGGTTCCATGCCTGCCATTATGGCCATTGCCGAGTCGGTAACCAAGCTACAGGCTGTATGCGTAAGGTGCGGCAACCCGGCCCAATACTCGTACCGCTTAGTGCACGATAACTCAAAAATATTACTGGGCGAAAAGGAAAGTTATGAGCCCCGCTGCAGGGCCTGCTATAACACCGTTGCCGGTTAACATTTCATTAAATAATATATTTTTTATTTAATACTATAGGTAAAACAAATACAGGGTATCTGGTTGTTATACACTTAAACAAAGCGGCTCTAACAGGCAGGCATTTTAATAAAGTATATAGCAATTAAACTCATGGCCAAAAAGGTTTTAGTTATAGAGGACGATAAAGATATCCGCGATACCGTGGTGTATGTACTGGAGGAAGAAGGTTACGAAGTAATACAATCAGACAATGCCCGCATCCTGCGAACCCTTACAACTATTAACCCCGACCTGATTTTACTTGACAACTGGCTTACCGACTGGACCAGTGATGCCAATGGGCAACAACTAAGTAAAGGAATAAAAGACGATCCGGCTACCAGTCATATCCCGGTGATCATCATTTCGGCCGTGAGCAATATCAAAGAAATAGCCAAAGCCGGTAATGCCGATGGCTACCTTGCCAAGCCATTTGACCTGACAGCACTTTCAGAGATCGTAAAAAAGCACATCAAGTAAGCAACCCTTATCAGTATAAATAAAACAGCCCTTCAAATTAATGGAGGGCCGTTTTGTTTTGCCTCACCCCAACCCCTCTCCAAAGGAGAGGGGCTTAAAGCATTTTCAAAGTCCTCTCCTTTGGAGGTTAATAGCCATGAAAAGACATAATTCAAGAATTAAACTGCTGTATCGACTCACCCTGACATCGCTACGCTTGTCACGCCTCTCTACGCAAGCGTAAAGAGGGGCTTTTTGTTTTGCCCTCTTTGCGGCGTAGCCGGAGAGAGGGCGGTCCAGCGAAGCGTTGACCGGGTGAGTCAACTATGCAGTTTTCCTGGGCTGTTTTAAATCTTCACACCAAAACCAATATTAAATGTACGTCCGTCTGCCGGTAAAATGCCCGGGCCCGGATACATGTTAATACGGCGGGTAAAATACTTAGCGTTAAAAATGTTGTTCATGTTGGCTGTCAGGTGATAGTTTTTCAGGAAGCTATAATTGAACGCCCAGTCAAACAAATGATAAGATGGTACTATACCGGTAGCACCTGTAGCATTGAAGGTAGTGTTATTGGCATCGCTGA
Source organism: Mucilaginibacter angelicae (assembly GCF_042434235.1). Lineage (NCBI taxonomy): Bacteria > Pseudomonadati > Bacteroidota > Sphingobacteriia > Sphingobacteriales > Sphingobacteriaceae > Mucilaginibacter > Mucilaginibacter angelicae. The sequence continues at coordinate 810,264 of NZ_JBHLTS010000022.1, forward strand.
AGCTTTTGCCTACGTAACTGTACTGCAGGGTGCTGCTTACATGGCCGCTTAAAAATGTTAAACCGGCACGGTCAATCCAATCAGGTGTACCTTCAAGATGATTATCCTTCAGGCTTACATTTTTACCATTCTGATTTAGAGAACCACTGGTATAACGACCGTAAGTGTACGATAGTGAGTTGAATAAACGGAGATCGCTCCCAGCCGACTTATCAAACGAGCGGATCAGCGAAACTTCGGTAAATGCTTCAATACCTTTAGCCACACCATTGCCAATATTAGTCATATAAAGGTGGGTTACATTATTGGCATCAGTTTGTGTTAAGGTACCTGCCCTGTTACCATAGTAAACATAAAAGGCATCAACATCAAAGCTAAATACCGTGCTGATATGCCCGCGGTAGCCAAGGTCGGCATCGTAGCCCTTGCTGTCCTTAATATTAGGATCGATGATGGTCAGCTGATCTGCAGGAGTAACAGCTGCATAAATATAAGGGCGGTAAGCCTGCGAAATATTACCATAAAACTGGCTTCCGTTAGCCAGCTGATATTGCAAACCGGTACCAAACAGCGGAAAATTGCGCTTATCATTATAGCTTACCGGCACAGTACGGTTTACAATAACGCCAGAAGTAGTGGTGTTGATCTGCTCAAAACGTACACCCGGGGTAACTGTAAATGCCTGTGTTACCTGGAACATGTTTTCGGCAAAGGCAGCATAGTTTAAGGTGTGCAGCCTTAGGTCGATACCATAATCTTTAACCAGGCTCAGGTCAAAGTCAGAGACCACAGTACCTGTGCCTTTTTGTTTGCGTTTGGTAGTTTCTTCAAAATACCTGACACCTGCTGTGAACGAACTGTTAAGGTTACCAAGCTTGTACGTGTGCAGCAAACGTGCTTCGGTGGTGAAAGCGGCATAATAATCACGGTCGACCTGGCGCGGGTTAAACGTTTTAAGGCTGGTATTAACGGTATCAGGTATATTGGCTGTGTTAATAAACTGCACACTGTTGCGCTGGCCAAACAGAACATGCGAGGTAACTTCCAACCTGGTATTTTTATCAAACTGGTAATTGAACAGCAATGCAGGGATGTTAATTTCCGGGTTAAAAAAGTTACGTGCACGGGTTGATTGACGGTTATTAGCTGTGAACTGCGCATCGGTTAAACCGCCTGCTATCTGCTGCCTGTAATCAGATCGTGAAAACTGGAAAGCTATGCTCCCTTTATCATTAAACTGGTATTTAACATTGGCATAGTAAGCGCGTGAATTAAAAGCAGCATCGGGCCGCCAGCCATCGCCGGTTCGCGCACTGTAAAATGCGTAATAGCTAACCTTGCCTGCTTTACCGCCAATAGCGTTGTACGAATTAAAAAACCTGTTTGAACCGGCCGATTGTTCACTTTCAAAACCAAACACTTTGGTGCTGTCGCCTTCTTTAAGCTTAAAGTTAACCATGCCGCCAAATTGGCTGCCAAATTGCAATGCTGCCGAACCACGTACTATCTGAATTTCACTTACCGCCTGAAACGGCACATTGTAGTGATTTTCGGGATAGCCAAACATATCCGAGTTGGTGTTGTAGCCATTTTGCCTGATGTTGGTTTCGATAGAGCGGTGTGTATCAGTACCACGGGTGCCAATATTGAGCTGCAAACCGGCACCGTCCATTTCCCATACGTTAACGCCCGGCACTTTGGCAAAAGCCATACGGGCATTGTTATTGGCTAAGTTTGCTTTTCCCGCATCAAGGAAAATATCAAAAGTTCGTTTCCCGGCAAAAATATTGGTACCCGATACGTTGGGCAAATGTTTGGGCCTGCTTTCCTTAATGATAACGCTATCCAATTGCAGGGTATCTTTAACGCTTTTGTGTTGTGCACGGGCCAGGCCTGCGCAGCTCAAAAACAGCACAGTTAATGAAATTTTATAAAGAGTATTCATTTATTCAAATAAAAAGAGATTAGGGGATATACTGTTCGGGCACAACAATAACCAATGCATATGCATGCACACAGCGCACTGCAGGGCACATGATGCATTCCATTAAAATTGAACGGAACAGATTAATTATCAGGTATAAATTCGGGCAGGCGCCATTTCCGGGGGCTGACCGCTAACGGCTACAAAAGCGTCAGGAATGCTGATATAAACAAATGTACCGGGGGCCTGAACAGGCTCTGCCGGCTTTATAAAAGCGTATGAAATTTCGGGACAGTTATATTTTGCGTCGCTGCCCAGTTTTTTTTCTGATGATTCATGTGTACGCTTGCTGATGGGTGTGCTATCCAGCTTTTTAGCGCAGATCACATTCTCGTTCAGCAATTTTGTTGTTTCATAGTTAGGGATACATTGTACATAAAGTGTATCACGGGTAACCCTGAGTTTTACATAATTGTATGAAACACCATCTAACTGTAACTGCCCTGAAATATTCACATAGTTATTCCAGTCGTGTATAAAAGGCAGGTTTTGTTTAATCTTGATTTCAATAAGATCGCGGGTATTGTATTTACCTTTGGCAATTTGCCGCGCTATTATCTTGTTTGATTTATTAACAAAATATTGATTGAGCGCCATGTACCCAAGTAAATTGAGCAAATGGGTAACTAACATCACTATGGCGAAAGTCTTTTTCAATCAATAATCAGTCTAAACAATAGCAATGCTACGCAAAATTTTAGCTATAAAATAATTATGCGTTAAAATTCTTAAACTTGAATAATTAATTCTGGATAAATTCTGGAGAATGACTAATGTAAAATGGAGGCGGTTCAATACAATATATTTGTTTATTATGAACATACCACGTACAGTATCGTGTATAGACAAATAATCCGGCCCTGATGTTGAGTTATAATTTTACACTATTACGAAAATAGTTTTCCACCACTCGTAAAAAGCGCAAAAAAAAGTAACTTATATATTACAATTGCAATTTTTACATACATGTAACAAAATCGGTACGCGTTTTGACTTGCGTCTTGTAGATTTATTTAATAATGTCCTGATGATTAAATGAGGCAAGCAATTTGTTTATTTCATGATCTCATTAAAGAATGAATATTGCATAAACTTGTTGCTTAGCAGGCAGCAAAAAATAACTTTAGCACAATTAGCATTTGCTCAAATTACTCTAAAAGCCGGTTAGCCGGTCGGTTATTTTCTATCAATATCTCATTCCTCTGTTTTTATCGGTCATACAGCCTTTTAAACAAAGTCCCTATCGCAGCAGCGGCATTATTTAACTATGACTGATATAATTAATGAAAAAGAAAACACCCCGTATGGTATCCCCTTACCCAACACAATGGGCGTCAGATAAGTTGATCATCTTTTTTACTGAACACCTGAACAGGATCTATTGCGCCAAAGCACACCTGGCCGAACGGCTTTTAGAAATTGCAGATACCGACAGCTTTAAAGATCTTAGTGCGCCGATAAAAGAAACCATCGATGAAACCGAAAAGCAAATTGCCCGTATGGATGGTGTGTACGTACAGCTTCAAAAACGCTATTCGTTTGAAAATTGCAGTAGCCTGATTTCCCTGCTTGAAGATGAATTTACAACCATCCACCAGCATAACGATGATGAAGTACAGCGTGATATGTGTATCCTTTCATACCTGGAATATGTTGCCGGCGTTGAAAAAAATTCAAAGCAGGTGTTGCAATTAACTGCAATTGAAAAAAACAACGAGCCGATGATCCGCTTTTTGGAGGAGCACTTAAACAATTCAAAAAGCGGGCATGTGCTTTATAATTTCTTAATAGCCAAGTATGATAATAACCAGCAGGCAGCTGTTAGCTTATAAAGCTGTTTTGTTTTAAAAATATATCGGCACGTAAACCGCTTTCGCTCATTGTTTTCAGGAACATATAGTTAATATGCTTATAAACCCGCTCGGGCGGATGTTTAATGGCATGCTGATTTCTTAATAAAAAAGCAAACATATACACCCGCGATAGCTTATAATCCATTTCATTAATAATAAGGTTTGCCCACTCTTCAAGTGTATCATCGGCTAATGAAAGTTGCCTGTTATTGAAACTAACTATAATCTTAATGCAATTGAATGATGTGATCATGAGCGGGGTAAAGGCCTCTTCGGCCTGCCTGTAAGCCTCATCCAACTCAAAATATAGCGACATAGCCTTTTTAATCTGACCAAGAGCAAGGTGCTCTTCTGTTTTTATTCGTTTTAAAAAAAAGCTGTATACACAAATAGTATTAGTAACCGGGCGATAATACTTTTCAAGCACTGCAATAAAACGCAGCGTTTTTAAAGGCCGGTTGCAGATTCTTAAAGTATGTGCTGCTAATAAAAATACCAGGTCATTTGAAGCAGAGCCTTCCAGGTGCAATGGGGGCCGGAAGTAAAACCGTGTAAGTTCATGAAAAAACTCTTTATTAATGATACCATACTTAAGGTATTGATATATGGTATTGATGCATTTTAAAGGACTAACCGAAAACTCGTAATAACTCACAGCCCCAAAACCGCTCATTATTTTAAGATATTCTTCAAGCTTATTCATTTCAAGCCCTATTACACTTATTGCAGCAAGGCCGGTATAAACCAGGATCTTCTTTTTATCCGAAAGCTCAAACTTAAGCAGGGTATGCAGGGTTTTGGCATAATCGTTATTAATAAACTCCAGGCCAAACAAATAATCAAACAGTTCGTCGCTGCAATCCTGTTTAAAATACTGTATCAGCGTTTCGGAATCTTTTAACGTGCTAAATTCTTTTTCAAGTAAATCACCCAAAAAAATGATCAGGTCTGATTTTTCGTTGGTGTTAAGGCGGGTTTGCGATAAAAGCTGGAAACTTTCCTGCTGCCCGCTTTTAATGGCATAAATAATGCTCCATTTTAATATGGATAGTTTACGTTCGCCGGTAAAATATCTGTTAATAATATTTATCAGGTCGGCATTAAAAAGGTTATCATTTTTATGCAGGAGATATTTGGTTATCGAAAACTCAAAAAAATGATCATTACTAAATTCAATCGATGTTTTGTATTCAAAATCGCTGCTGCTATTATGCTCACGGATAAAACCGATACTCAACAATTCAAGGTAGGCGTGATTATAATGTTTGATAACATTAATAAGTTCAAGTTTACTTGCCTCAAATACACCATTCTCAAAATCCATCTGCTCAACTATGGCCTGGATCAGGTATATTTTATCCGCCGAGTACTGGCCCATATAAACCTTGTTTAAAACAAAATTTGAAATAAGCTCATAAACGCTTACATGATCAACATCATTGAGTGAAAAATTTTTCTTGTGCTGTTTATAGTAAAACTGAAAATAAAGCGGATGATTAAAATTTTCGACCACATTTACCGCTATGAAACTTTTTATGGCAGGATTAATTTTAAGACAAAGCTCTTTGATTTCCTGGATACTAAACAGCGGTACATTTGAAGGCTGGTTGTGTGTAGTGAAAAACCCTTCAAACCACGGGCTTTGCCCCATTTCAATCATATGATTATAATTCATCCATGTTGATGACCGCATAGTTAAAACCAGCTTAAACCATTCATGCGATTGATAAAACGAAAAGATATCAACCAGTTGGTTTATAACCAGCTGAAACTGGTCGTTCTTAAACATATGTTCATCAACCCCATCAACAATCAGAAAAAACCGCCCTTCCTTACGTTGCCTCACATCAAGGAGGGCAACAATATCCTCTTCCATTGAATAACCAAGCAGGCCCAGCATCCAATCATTCAAATCCCGGCCGCTTAAAAACACATTCATTAAAGCACTGCTGCTAAAAAACAATACAATATCATTGCCGCTTTGCTGTATCTTTTCATCAACCCAATGGCACAGGGCCACCGTTTTACCATATCCGGCGGGTGCGGCAATTACGGTTGCTGTATAACTCCCCTGCAAAAAGGCGGCGAAGTGATCATCAATAAACTGCCTTCTGATGGTTTGCGGATAAGGGATCCCTGTTTTGTTTTTGATTGCCTGCAGGGTAAAGGAGGTTATTTTACCGGCATTTACTTTTAAAAGGTCCCAGTCTACAGTTGTACTGCTTTGTTTTACAGATTCGGCCTCCTGCTTTCTGCAAAAATCATCCCAGCCCTCATAGTCACAGTAACGCGATAAGGTATTGAGGGTAAACATGGAAGGATTGAACTTGCTGTATGCAAAACCATAAATCCGTTTTAACGTTGTTTCGCTAACCCGCTGTTTGGTTTTTTCAAGAATATAAGCTTCGAGCATCTTACAATCGGCAGGAGCTATGTTTGATAACCCCGCAGTTGTAAGAACAGAATTTTTTAAGTTCTCAGAATAATATTTAGAAAAACTCGTCATAATTGGCGTTTCAACTCAGCAAAACTTATTATCGTTAAGGGGGTACACCAATAATACGCTGAATAATATTTATAATTTATATGCTTTACCTGTAAAGGCCGGCTTACTGCTTACAGAATAATTTTATGTTTAAATATAGTTATTGGCAGGCCAAACCACCAAGATGAATAAAATGAATAAAACATTAAGGGTTGAGATGGCTGAAGCTCCCTGGTAAAACTGTACCCGTAAGCGCATCTTCGTTTACCAGTCATCCGTTTCTTCGGTATATACACATGAGTGCTTAAAACCTCTGATCGCCCATTCGTGTAATTAATTTGATTGGATTGTCAACAAGGTTTTTTTATTTTTATTTGGATTTATTCTAAATAAGACATTCCTTTGTTCCTGTTAATATATCACAGCAACTAAATTATCCCACTAATGAAAAAAATCCTTTGCCTGTTAATGCTGTTAAGTACTGTTCAGATAAGTGTTAAGGCACAATCAAAATTAGATCAGGACCGCGCTGCCATCCGCGCACTCGGCGGTTTTTATAAAGTAACTTTTGACTATGCCGAAACCTTTTCGCCCGATACGGCATACCGCAACCATCCGCAATACCATTCATGGGGGTATGAGTTGGCTGCCGTTGAAGAAGATTCGCCCAAAAAAATAGTTATACAACATTTGCTGGTTGTTGGCGACAGCGCGGTAATAAAACACTGGCGAGAAGACTGGGTGTATGAAGAGCCGACACTGCTTAACTTTGATCAAAGCAGCACCTGGAAAAAAGGCACATTAAAAACTGCAGAAGCCAAAGGGCGCTGGGTACAAAAAGTTTTCCAGGTTGATGACAGTCCCCGTTACGAAAGCATAGGCACCTGGATCCATGCCGATGGCAAACATTTTTGGCAAAGCGAGTGCGATTCGCCCCTGCCCCGCCGTGAGTTTACCAAGCGCAGCGATTATAATGTATTGCGTCGCGGCAACCGCATCTGTTTAACTCCAAACGGATGGATGTTTGAGCAGGACAATCAAAAAATAATCCGCTCGGCCGGTGGCGATAAACTTTTGGCCCGCGAAAAGGGCTATGAAGAATTCACTAAGGCCGACGAAGCTAAATTTGCCTATGCAAAAGGCTGGTGGCAAAAACAACAGCCATACTGGACAGCAGTACGCCAGGTATGGGATGAGGTTTATGCTCAGAATACCATCATCAAATTAAAAGGAAAAGTAGATGGTAAATTACTTTACGAACGCCTGTTTGAACTTGCCGATCAATCGGCAAAAGAAAAATGGGATGCTCAAAAAAGTAAAACAGAAGCCCGCAAGCTTATTAACAATTATTTGGTTACCAATGCTTAAAATATAAAGTCCTGTTCTGTAGTTTAGTCGTTTACATCAAACGCTTAACCGGCAGAGCAGGCACCAATTCAACTTAATTACCGGAATTTATGTGCGACGCTAAAATACTCAGCCAAAAGGGAACATCGGTAGTAAGCCGCTGTTCCGAATGCCAATGCATATTTATATGGCACCATAACCTGATCCTTAGCTTTACACCCGATCAATTTATCCAGTTTAAAAACTTCGCAATTGATCTTGATTTCGGCGACCATTCCTTCCCCTTTCCCGACGGACAGGAGCGCGTTGTAATGCGTACACCGGTTAATGATATCCAGCTTACTTTTACTGTTGATGAATGGGATGATTTTCATGCCTCCATGGATGAAGCCATTTATATGCAGGAGATTTACACGTTGGTTGAAGGAGGTAAATAAGCCTCGAAATTACCATAATTAAAATACAATCTTTAGCAGGGAGAAATTGCATCTTCCCTGCTAAAGATTACGTTAACATACTATACTATAAACACTACAGCTACCCGGCAAATATGAAAGATATACCTGTACACCAGTTAATTGAACGAACAAATTCAGGATTTGAGATCAGACATTTTGAAAGTGGCGAAGAGGGCGCGAAAAAAGCGCCAATGGGAGCCCATCGTGATGATCATTACCTGTTTTTTTTGATTGAAAGCGGTACAGCATCACTCATGATAGATTTCAACGAGGTGCAATTTCATGAAAACACATTTTACTATATACTGCCGGGGCAAGTACACCACCGGATCCGTAATGAGATTGCCGGCGGCTGGTATGTAGCTATCGACACACAGCACATTCCGTCCGACTTCCGTAACATTTTTGAAAACCAGCTTTTTTTGCAGCAGCCTTATCAGCTTAATGATATTGAACTGAGGCAATACCAGCAGATCCTTTGCCTGCTGCGTGAAAAGAATGACGAGGATAATAACAACGCCTTCTTTTTGCCTGTTTTGCAATCGCTGATACAATCATTTGCAGGCATGGCTGCGGCCACCTTCAGTAACATTCATACGCCCGAAAAGCAACTTTCACGACCGGCACAAATTTCACATCAGTTTAAAAAGCTGTTGCTGAGAAACGTTCGTACAGTTAAAGGCCCTTCGGCATATGCGGGCATGCTTAATGTTTCGGAATCATACCTTAACGAGGTTTTAAAGAAAACCACCGGCTTCCCGGTAAGCTACTGGATAACCCAGGAGGTAATGCTGGAGGCCAAAAGATTATTGTATTACAGCGGCCTCAATGTAAAGGAAATTGCGCATGCATTGGGCTATGACGATCACACTTATTTTTCCCGGTTGTTTAAAAAATCGGCATCCATCACGCCGCTCGAATTCAGGGACAAACACCGTAAATAATTCAACCTTTACCCCGAAATTACTATTTTATCAGGCTAAAATTCAATGTTTCTTTGTATTATTAAAACAATACACATGGAAACATCCACTCTTCATAAATTAAAAAGAAAGGCGGGCAGTTTGTTTGAAAACCAGCTTTTACAAAGCGGCAGGGTGCTTGAAGTAAGGCACTGGGAGCCGTCGACCATGATTGAGATCGACCTTCATTTACCACAGGCCGATATGCAAAACTGGCACGAAGTACCCTATATAAAAGTAAAAGTTGACAACCTTACCTACCGCGACTATACCCCCGCCGGCTGGGATGCCGAAACTTGTACCTGCACCCTTTATATTGATGCAGCCCACAGCGGTCCCGGCAGTAAATGGGCTAAGCAATTGCAAAAGGACGATACGGTACGCTATTTAAAGATCCGCTCAACCAGGCACGCACCGGCAAGCACCCCATCAATAATTGGCCTTGGCGATGAAAGCAGCATGGGGCACCTGCTGGCCTTACAGCAAATGGTATTACCTGCAACCCGCTTTTCAGGAGCCATAATCATGGCCGATCAAAATCATCGCGGCTTATTCGGGCAGTATTTTAAATCGCCCCTAAAACCAATTGAGCGCAATGATGTATACGGCCACCACAGCCTGATACAGTGGGTAATGGAACAGCAGTATAATCTTGAGCACTCGGTATTTTACCTTGCCGGTAACCACACCATGGTGGGCGAACTGCGTAAGTTATTAAAGCTGCAGGGGTATCCCTCAAGCCAGATCAGGGCACAAGGGTTTTGGTCGTAGGCAAAACCTGCAGGTTATTGTTTAACCAGGATCTTGTAAGTTTCCAAGCCGGGTTCAAATGGGAGGCCTGTATAATCAAGATCAATTCGCAAAGTATCACCCGAAAAGCTTTTTATTTTCCAGTCCGGGAGATAAATTGTTTTTGGGGTATTTGCGCGGTGTATAGGAACAAGCTTTACTTTATCACCATAAAACTTAACCGACTTTGTTAATATATCATATCCATAGGTACCGCTAAGGGTATCAATTTGAGGTTTATCGGGCGTAGAAACGCCCATATCTTCCCTGATAATTTGATAATGCCCGTTAGCATCAAGCTTTACAGAAAGGTATGGGTCATATTCACCACTAATGATCACAGAACCTGAGGTATTATAGGTAACATCAGCCCACGAATGAGCTTCCAGTTTTAATTGTATAGGATCAACAGGTGTTTGCTTAACATCTTTTTTGCAGGATGCCATGCAAACAACCAATAAAAGGCTTAGGTAAATGGAGGATTTCATGGGGCTAACATACATTATCAATGTTAAAAAAGTATTAACACGAATAATCTGTATATGCTTTCAAACCCAGTTATTCCCCCAATTTTTACCGATGAGATGTGTTTTTAACTGTCATTTCTCCGATATTTTACCGCTATTCACCGATAACCATACTTGCTTCGCCTAATAAACCTAACGGCAGGGGGCCTTTTGTGCGCAATTTTGGATCACTAAACAACAACAAAATAAATGCCATGAAAACTCTACTTGCAATTCAATTGATCCATTTAGTTATGAAAGCTGCGGAACATGCCGTATCCATTGCCCACGCTATTGGTCATTTAATAAAATAATGCCCCGGCACCCCGAGGGGCCGTTATTTCATCTTAATCAAATCAATAACCTGCAAAGCTTGTTATCCATCAAACAGGCAACCGTATGCAAAAGGGAGATGAAGTAACCTGGAAATGGGGACAATCAGAAGCTGAAGGCCGCATTGTTAAAAACGATGAGCCGGTAAGCAAAACCATAAAAGGCGCAAAAGTGAAGCGAAACGCCCACTAAACTTTTGCGAACAATATTACAAGCCCGGATGATAAGCATCCGGGCTTTTTATTTAATATTTTAACATCTTCTTTATTTAATTTCAAATCAAACTTTATAAGCTATTTCTCGCAAAGGCGTGAAGACGCAAAGGTTTTTTCTTAGCGCCTTCGCGCCTTTGCGAGCTTAAATAAATTGTGAATATTCGATCTTCTACTAAGATGGCTCAGCGCAACCTTCATAACCCTCGCCAACCTGATTTCACCGTAAAAATTATGTATTTCACCGAAAAACTCATGGTTATTTCATTAATGTGATGCATTTTTACCCCATGACAAAACAACCTATCATCACTGTAAACAACCTGGTAAAAAACTATGGCGATTTTGCAGCCGTTAAAGGCATTAGTTTTGAAGTTTATGAAGGCGAGATCTTCGGCCTGCTTGGCCCAAATGGCGCCGGTAAAACCACCACCCTCGAAATTATTGAAACCCTTCGTGATAAAACATCCGGCAGCATCATAGTTGATGGCTTCGATATTGAAACCGATGCCGATAGCATCAAAAAGCTTATAGGTGTACAGTTACAGGCTGCGGGTTATTATCCCAACCTCAATCTGTCGGAGCTGATCGTGCTGTTCTCGGGCTTGTATGGCATTGATAAAAGTCCGATGGAGATGCTGGAAAAGGTCGCCCTTACCGATAAGGCCAAGGCTAAATATAAAGACCTGTCCGGCGGACAAAAACAGCGCTTTTCGATTGCTACCACACTCATCAATAACCCCAGGATCATATTTCTGGACGAACCCACAACCGGCCTCGACCCACAGGCCCGCCGTAACCTCTGGGACCTGATCCGCGAGATCCGCGACCAGGGTACCACCGTAGTGATCACTACCCACTATATGGATGAAGCTGAAGTACTGTGCGATCGTGTTGCCTTTGTTGACGGTGGCCACATCATCGGCATCGATACCCCCGACCATTTTATCGACGAGCTGGTAGCCTCAGGCTTTGAACGTAAAAAACAGGTAAAACTGGCCAACCTGGAGGATGTATTCATTAATCTTACCGGTAAAGAATGGCGGGAGGGATAGAGCCCCCCAGCCCCCTGAAGGGGGAGCCAGTATGCAGTTTTGAGTTTGCAGCAGGCAGTAAATACCAAGCAAGCAAGGCCCAATAAACTAATGAACCATTGAACTAATGAACAAACCATACAGCAATACAAAAGCAACCCTGGCCATTGCCCGGGCAAGTTTCCGGTCGATATTACGCAGTCCTTCGGCGGTGGTGTTTACGCTGGCCTTCCCGTTGATATTTATTATTGTTTTTGCCAATATTGGCGGCGGCGGTATGTCGATAGATGTGGGCGTAGCCAAAGGCAGCGATACATCTGCCAACAACCCGGTTTATACCGCGCTGAAAAAAAACAAGATCATGCACCTCATCAATGATCAAACTACCGATGAGATGAATAAAAACCTGGCAAAAGGAAATATCGATGCTATTATTGATCTTCAACCATTTGCACCACCGTCATCAATGACTGTGCATGTACAATACAGCCAGGCGTCGGGCGATAAGGGTAGTGTACTAAAATCAGCATTGAATAATATCTTTTATAAGATCCAATCTGTTGAGCTGGCCCGCATCCAGTCGTACACAACCGTTAAAGTACCAAATCTTATCGACCTGAAAGAAGAAACCATAAGCGGTCGCCCATATAAATATATCGACTTTATTTTGCCCGGGCAGTTAGGCTTTTCATTGTTGAGCAGCGGCGTTTTTGGCACAGCCTTCGTTTTTCTAAGTTTAAGGTTAACACTGGTTATCAAGCGCTTTTTTGCCACGCCGGTTAAGCGTTACAGTATTGTTTTGGGCGAAGCCATTGCCAGGCTAACCTTTTCATTATTAGGATCATTATTCATTATACTGGTTGGCCACTATATGTTTGGCTTTACGCTGATCCATGGTGTCACAACCGTGCTTAATATGCTGATACTCTCGGCCATAGGGCTCATCATTTTCATGGGCTTTGGTTTTACCATATCGGGCATTGCCAAAAATGAAAGCTCGGTGCCGCCGCTTTCAAACATCATTACGCTGCCGCAATTCCTGCTTTCGGGTACATTTTTTTCTATTACCGCTTTCCCAACCTGGCTGCAATATATCAGCAAGGCACTGCCGCTTACCCATTTAAATGACGCAATGCGCAAGGTAGCTTTTGAGGGCGCGGGTTTGGGCGATGTTACCCATCAGCTGCTGATATTATTTGCCTGGTTTATCGGAATTTATGCTGTGGCTGTGAAAACGTTTAAGTGGGAATAGCAGGAAAGACGCAAGACTTTTAGAAACAAGAATCAGGAATTTGAGGATTGTCAACCTCGCCGCCCATTTTCTTCTTACCTATGAAGAGTTGTAGAATCCGGACTTACGAAGTTTTAAAAACTTCGTAAGTCTTTAGTCACGTTTAAAGTATAACCTCCAATAATTTACTTAACACTATTTTAACATTAATCATATTAAAGTTAACATTTAGATAACATTTGGGAAATATCTTTGCATAAACAATCCCTGCAATGATTATCAAACCTGTTAGCGTAGCTTTAGCATTTCTTTTGTTAACCGTATGTGCATTTAACAGTAAGGCCCAGGATTCAAAGGTGGGCACATGGGGCATAGTTACTGTAGTTTTACCCGGCGATAGCACCCATAAATGGGGCGGCTATACCGAGTTTCAAACCCGTACAAATAATGTATTCAGCCAGTTTCAGTACTACGAAGCCAAGGCGGGTGTAAGCTACGATATTGATAAAAACTTCACAGCGCTTTTAGGTACCGGTCATTACAGCACTTACGATTATATGGATGTTGGCAAAGGCCCCACCATTAATGAAACCCGTTTTTGGGAACAGATCACCAGCAACCAGTTCCTGTACCGCATAAAATTGGAGCACCGCTACCGCGTAGAGCAGCGATGGGTTAACGGCGATTACCGCAACCGTTTCCGCTACAGGCTTAATGTGTTTGTACCCTTAAACAATACCAAAATTGTGGCTAAAACCTGGTTCATTTCTGCTTATGATGAGGTGTTCCTGAACAATAAAGTTCCCAACTTTGAGCGTAACCGGGTTTCGGCCGCATTAGGTTACCAGTTTGATAAATCATGGATCTTGCAGGCCGGCTGGATCAACCAGTATAATTATTCAGCCACTGCAAAAAGTGATAAGGATAATATCATGCTGATATTGATGTACCGCATACAACGCAAAAATACCGGACAACACGAGCAGGTGCCTACTACAAGTGATTGATTTTCCTTCCCCGGTTGCCGTGTCCTCACGGCAACTGACCTGTTTTAAATCAATGCATACATGTTGTCGTGAGGACACGACAACGGGGGATAATTAAATCATTTAATCGAATTTAGAAATTTCCAAGGCTTATTTATCCTTTCATTTGTACAATCCCGGTTCAGAGACCTCTCTTTTTATGAAAAAATCAGCTATACTATATTAAATTCATGTTAAATCGCACCGTCAGCGGCCTATAATCGTTACAAATACAAAATTTCAATTGCGTTTTCCTTATTTACACATTAACTTAGCCGCCGTTATTAATAGTATTCATTCAAACCACACTCTGACAATTCACTATGAGCATAATAATTGATGTGCATGCCCGCCAGATCTTAGATTCGCGCGGTAACCCTACTATTGAGGTAGAAGTTTTAACCGAAAACGGCGCATTCGGTCGCGCTGCTGTACCATCAGGTGCATCAACCGGCGTTCACGAAGCCGTTGAACTTCGCGATAATGACAAATCAAAATACATGGGCAAAGGCGTTTTAAAGGCCGTTGAAAATGTAAATGAAATTTTAGCTCCTGAATTAAAAGGCATTGATGTTTTTGAACAAAATGCTATCGACGCTTTAATGATTGAGATTGACGGCACTGAAAACAAAGGTAAAATTGGTGCTAACGCCATTTTAGGTGTATCATTAGCTGTAGCTAAAGCTGCTGCACAGGAAAGCCGCCAGCCTCTATACCGCTACATTGGTGGTGTAAATGCAAACACGCTGCCAATCCCGATGATGAACATCGTTAACGGTGGTTCACACTCTGATGCCCCTATCGCTTTCCAGGAATTTATGATCATGCCGGTTGGCGCTCCTTCATTCTCTGAAGCTTTACGTTGGGGTACCGAAGTATTCCACAACCTGAAAAAGATTTTACATGACCGTGGTCTTTCAACTGCGGTAGGTGACGAAGGCGGTTTTGCACCAACTTTTGAAGGTACTGAAGATGGTGTTGAAACCATTTTAAAAGCAATTGAAAAAGCTGGTTACAAAGCAGGCGAAGATATCTTCATTGCGTTTGACTGTGCTGCATCTGAGTTTTACAAAGACGGCAAATACGATTATACCAAATTTGAAGGTGAAAAAGGTGCTATCCGTACCAGCGCTGAGCAGGCTGATTACCTTGCCGAATTAGTTGAAAAATATCCTGTTATCTCTATAGAAGACGGTATGGCCGAAGATGATTGGGAAGGCTGGAAAATTTTAACCGACAAAATCGGCAAAAAAGTTCAGTTAGTAGGCGATGATTTGTTTGTAACCAACACCAAACGTTTACAAAGAGGTGTTAGCGAAGGTATCGCAAACTCAATCCTGGTAAAAGTAAACCAGATTGGTTCGTTAACCGAAACTATCAACGCGGTTACTTTAGCACAAACCAATGGCTTTACTTCGGTAATGAGCCACCGTTCTGGCGAGACTGAAGATTCAACCATTGCTGATCTTGCTGTAGCATTAAATTGCGGTCAGATCAAAACCGGTTCGGCTTCACGTTCAGACAGGATCGCTAAATACAACCAATTGTTACGTATCGAAGAAGAATTAGGCGCAAACGCTAAATTCATCGGTAAAGATTTCAAATACTTTAAAAAATAATTTTTGATACTGAAAAGGCCATCTGTGTTATGCAGATGGCTTTTTTTGTTTTAAACAATCTGGCTGAATAGAGAGGTATAAACCACAGCACATTGTCATCCTGAGCGGTAGCGAAGGATCTTCTTCAATAAGCAGTACCGTTATACAGGGCGAAGAAGATGCTTCGTTCCTACCCATGACATGATAAATAAAGAATGTTCTCGTCAGCAGGTAAGCTTCGGGTGAAAGCGGGCAGAACAATGATGGCCTTGAGCGCAGGAAGGGGCATAGCAAGTTTTTGCAGAAGCATTGGGAAAGTGCGAGCGCAGCAGGGCAAAATAATTGCAGCCCGTGGTTCTGACCGCTTTGCAGCGCAAAGGCTTCCGCGATGGACATCGGGACAGGGTGTGCGCAAAGAAGCCTATCTGCTGACTTGACTTTTTGGATACTTTTGTGTCAAGACAAAAGTATCTGGCCCCGCGCGGCCAAGAGCGCGACGATGTAAGTCCATAGAAAAAAGCCTTTTACCTGCCTGTCGGGGATTGCTTCGTGCCTCGCAATGACGGCGTGGAGATGTCATTGCACCTTCAGAGTCCAACGCATTTAAACACTCAGCATGACATGTGCTTTTTTAAATTATTATGCTAACTTAATTCGGATCTTCCATAAACAGATACTTGCTAACAAGTATTTTTATACCTTTGCCACCTGCAATCAAAACCATATAATTAAACCAAAGCAGTTACGTTATATTAAATTGTTAAAATAAACTAATGAACAGAAAAGGGATTTTGAGGATATTGGGTATAGTGCTGATATTGGTTGTAAGCATTGGGCTTGACAGGGTTAGTAAGATTTACGTTAGGGAGCATATTCACATCAGCGATAACATTTTTGTTATCAAAAACTTTTTCACCATTCTTCATGCCGAAAATACCGGCGCTTTCTTAAGCCTTGGCGATTCGCTGCAAAACCCTTGGAAATTCATTTTGTTATCATTATTGCCTTTACTGGCGCTTGCCTTTGGTGTTTTTTATGTCATGTTTAAACCATCTATAGGTAAATTAACTACCATAGGTATTGTACTGGTTATTGCCGGCGGCGCGGGTAATTTGTATGACAGGATGCTATACGGCAGCGTAACTGACTTTATGCATATGAATTTTCATATCTTCCAAACGGGCGTGTTCAATGTGGCCGATGTATCTATCATGATAGGTATGGGCCTTATCCTGTTGGAATCGTGGCAAAAAGACCGCGATGCCAAAAGGAAGAAACTGACCACAGATCCGGAGACATCACCGGCATAATTATTTACATATTAATGCGTTGCAGCCTGTACTCCCTACGGCTTCATAAAGGCTTAAAGTTTTCTTAACAATAAAAAGCGTATCTTTGCAGCTAATTACCCGTTCGCTTACGGTTTTGAGCCCAGCAAACTCTTCAGATCCGCTTATGCCTTCGCGTTAGCACACTATATTTTACAAAGATCAAATGTCATTCGAAAATTTAAATTTAATTGAGCCTATCCTCAAGGCTTTAAAAACTGAGGGATATACCACTCCTACACCAATACAGGCGCAAGCCATCCCAATCATATTACAACACAAGGATTTATTGGGCTGCGCCCAAACCGGCACCGGCAAAACCGCAGCTTTCGCTATCCCTACATTGCAGTTATTACACCAGGACAGGATAGCCCATAAGGAACAAAAAACCATTAAAGCTTTGGTTTTAACCCCAACCCGCGAACTTGCCCTGCAAATTGGCGAAAGCTTTACTGCTTATGGCAAACATACAGGCCTTAAAAACCTGGTAATATTTGGCGGTGTATCACAAAACCCACAGGTTGATGCTTTGCGCCGCGGCGTTGATATTTTAGTGGCAACCCCCGGTCGTTTACTTGATTTGATGAACCAGCGTTATGTTCACCTGGAGCATGTTAAATTCCTGATACTGGATGAGGCCGACCGCATGCTGGATATGGGTTTTGTTAACGATGTTAAAAAGATCATTGCCAAGGTACCGGCCAAAAGGCAAACACTGTTCTTTTCGGCTACCATGCCAAAAGAGATCCAGAGCCTTGCCGACAGCATCCTGAACAATCCCGAAAAAGTTGAAGTTACCCCGGTTTCCTCAACTGCCGATACGATACAACAAGCAGTTTATTATGTTGATAAGGGCGATAAAAAATCATTATTGATCCATATCCTGAAAGATAAGGAAATTAAAACCGCACTGGTGTTTACCCGCACCAAACATGGTGCCGATAAGGTAGTAAAAGACCTTACCCGCGTAGGTATTACTGCCGAAGCCATTCACGGTAATAAATCACAAAATGCAAGGCAAAGGGCTTTAACCAACTTTAAAAACCGCACAACCCGTGTGTTAATAGCTACAGATATTGCGGCCCGTGGTATTGATATTGATGATCTTACCCACGTTATTAACTATGAACTGCCAAACGTACCCGAAACCTATGTACACCGCATTGGCCGTACAGGCCGGGCAGGAGCAAACGGCATAGCCTTTTCATTTTGCGATGCCGAAGAACTGGAATTTTTAAAAGATATCCACAAGCTGATAGCCAAACAGATCCCGGTTGAGGAAGGCCACCCTTACCCGCTTAGTCCGGCGGCTATGGCAGCAAAAATAAACGAAGCACCTAAAAAAGGTGGTTCGGGCGGCGGCCAAGGTGGTGGCGGTGGTGGTCGTGGCGGTAACCGCAGATCTGGTGGCAGCGGTAGCGGCAACAGCCGTTCCGCAGGTAGCGGTCGTCCGGGCGGTAATAAAAGATCAGGCGGCAGCCGTTCAGAAGCAGGTCGCCCAGGTGGTGCCAGTGGTATGAGTGGGGCTAAAAGAGGTTAAATATTAAGTTGATTGGGTGAATGGTTGATTAGGTGAGTAGTTTGTCTACCTAAAATCATCATTCACCCAAAACCAACCACTCTCTTAAATCAACCTAATAAACCGCTCTCCACAAAACAACCACTCTCCTAATCAACCCAATCAACTACTCACCAAAAAACATTTCCCTGTTAATAAGTTAATAAGCATATTTGTATCCGTCGAAAAAATTAAATAGCTTTAAATGAAATTCATACAGCCGGTATCAATGAAACGTCTTATAAACCTTTTCAAGAACAAGTTCTTCCTGGTTACCGTTGCTTTTGTTGTATGGATGATATTTTTTGACAGGAACGATCTTTTCACTCAATATCAATATCACCAGCAGGTTAAAAAACTAAGGCTTGAGCGCGATTTCTACAAAGCCCAAACCGACCAGGTAACTAAAGAGCTTAAAGAATTGACCACCAACCCGCAGCAAATGGAAAAATTTGCCCGTGAAAAATACCTCATGAAAAAAGCCAATGAGGATGTTTATGTGGTAGTGCCGGAAACAAAGGATAAGTAAGCCCCATTACCTTCCGTTGGCGAACATTCTTTACAATACACCCTCCATTAAGTTTTCATTGCGTTTTTGGCGCGAGTACAGATATAATCTTTTTATTGGTGTATTTTTTATAGCAGCAGTATTGATCTTTGCTAAAGACTATAACTCCTTCACCGGTGCCTTATGTGTGATCATATTCATAGTTATCATACCGTTCCCTGTAGTTGATTCGCGCAAGTGAACATTAAGGCAATTGGTTTCCATAGCCGAAGAAGACGGATCTTATATCATCACCATGCTTTATAAAGATGAAGAACAATTATTCGTCATCAAAAAAAGCGATATCGGCACCAAACTAAAATGGTTTGGCGGTAAGCAACGGATATTAACACTTACTGTTTTTGATAAAGGAAACGCTGTTTTCAAACTCTACTCCGGCTCAAAGCAGGAGATGACCTATGAGCTTCAAAAAATGGAATACGTGCTGAAATAACTGAGTGCATTAGTTATCTTTATGATAATTAATAAACCTTATCCCGGCCCATGAAACGTATTACTCTTCTGATTTTTCTATCCTTTGCAACCATTTGTGTTAATGCCCAAACAAAACTATCTGATAAAGACTTCAACAACCTGATAGCCTTAGCCGAGCTTTATTCGCACAATAATATGTGTACCGGTTCCGAATTTGCCCAAAAAGCGAAAGCCCTGAAGACGCCGATTTTGAGTCATATCATTGAAAACATGGTTGCCACCGGAAAACAGGACAGCTCCACTATCCAAAAAAGTATTTTCCAAAGGCCTAACACTGATGAATTAAAGCTTTGGTACGTTATAAGAGAAATACATTATAACCGTGTTGATACCTCCAGGAAATCATTACCTGATGAGGTTGTGGCACATAAAGTACTTAACGAAAATATTGATGAACGATGGTTGCTTGATAACTATTACTACTTTGCCCGCGAAGGTCTCAGCATGTATTTTAATGAAGCAGACCTAAGCCACTTTAATTTCAACCTGGATGATTTGGGATTAAAGGACGACACCGAAAAAGCTATTTTCTTTTATAATATCATCGATGCCCTGGCCAATGGCCGTTTTAGAGTGCTTAGTTATTTAAAGAAACCTGATAAGCTGAGCGCTGTTTCTGCCAGGATGCCCATGTTCAACGGTAAGCCATATTACTACTACTCCAATCTGGATATTCCGGACTTTGATTACATTGGCTATAACAAATCTGAATCTTATCAAAAACAAAATGCGGAAATGCTGATCAATACACTTTTGATCCATTTTTCAAACCTGGCATCAACAGGCGATAAATTTCATGCGCGGGAACTGTATTTCAACTCCATTTTACACAAGCCGGAGTTTTTCAAATACAGCCAGTCAAAAGAAACCCTGCAAAGGCTTTATGAGCAAAGCAAAAACCAATAATTAATGAAAGCTGCTTTCATTGCCATATCACTGGCAATTACCATATCATCCTGCCAGTTAAAACAAGCTAAAATGCCTGTTACAAAGCCAGCAGTTACCCGCCCTTATTTTTTCGAGAACCAGGAATGCAAGGTTTGTGATACCTGCACCACAAAGATCCTTGCTCTTCATGAAGAGGCGACCGATAGTGGTGATGTGCTTGTTGACAGCGGAATCGTTTATATCCCGACATTTGTTGCCAACAAAATAATCCATCAGCTCGATTCACTAAAAAAAGCATATAAGCCCAACTCTATTTTCAGAAAAGAAATGTATGATCAATTTGATTATGGCGATATCAATTTTGTTAATGGCAAAGCCGGTTTTATCAAACTTTGGAAAGATACGATCAACTTCAGCGACCTTGACCAGCCCTACCGCCTGCAATGTAAAATTGTCGATAGCTTTGTAACACAGGAAGGTTTTCCGCGACTTTTATTCAGGATGGAAAAAGCTACAGCCGTAGATAAGAGCTATATAAAAAAGATGGAAAAAGAAAGGGCGGCGAAGTTTAGATAAGTAAAATAAAATGTGGAAATACGGGTTAGTACTTTTCCTACCGTTAGCCTTTGGCCGGTGTTTTCACACCAACCAAAGGTTTAATCGCCAGCGATGTGTTTAAACTATGATCACGTTGCCATTTAAGCAATACCCTGTCTCTCAGTTTTAACGACGGTTTTTCAACAGCATATCTTAATATCAATGCCCCGGCAACACTACTTATAATACAACACAGCATCATAAGGTTGCTGTTTTTATCCATACCCGTTGCTGATAACAGGCTTTGTGTAAGGTGGATCATGAGCTTGTGAACGAGATAAATACCGTAAGAGAGCGTAGCAATTTGCGTGGTAATTGTTGACTTGAGTTTATAAAGTATATTACCAGGGCATACTACTGCAGCCAAAACCAATCCGTATCCTACAGAAATTAACGGAAAGCCCCAGATAGTAGTGCTCAAGCTGGCCTGCGGTGTAGCTACAAAATAAGAAACTATTAAAATTGCAAGACCGGTTAGCATCAATACATGGCTGTATTTGCCTGCTTTAGCCTTTATGTGTGGATAAAAAGTATAAATACCTGCTATGCTCACGCCTGTAAGCAAGCCATCGAGCCGGTTGTAGGTGGGATAATAAATAAATTCGTTCCATACCGCGCCTATGCCATCTCCCAATAATTGAGGCTCAATCAAATAATGCCAGCCAGCGTATCTTATCATGAAGCCGCCAATAAATAATGAGGCAATAAGATATATAGCTTTTTTACCGGCCTTAAAATAATTGAATAACCAAAAGGTTAATGGCAGTATCAAATAGAACTGCTCTTCTACACATAACGACCAGGCATGTGTAAATGTACCTGTTTGATGCAGGTCGAGCGCAAAATTGAAGGTAAACGTAAGGTATTTCCACAATGCGGCAAAATGTTCCCGCTCTCGCAAAAATGGAACAAAAGCATATAGAGCAATTACAATAAGGTATGGCGGAATGATCCTGAAAAAACGTTTGATAAAAAACTCCTTTATAGCTATGCTTTTACCCTTGGCTATAGTACTGAAAAGTTGCCCGGCTATCAAAAATCCACTCAAAACAAAAAACAAGTCGACGCCCGTCCATCCGAAACTGCCGATTTTATTCTCCCATTCTGGATGCCCATAAAACTGGTAATGAAATAAAAATACAAACACAATGGCGAAAGCCCGCAAATGATCAAGGCCTGAAAGCTTATGTTTACCGGAAATATTCAGACTATCAGCAGGTGTTGAGGTGGACATTAATTGCTTAGGGATTTGTACCGTAATTTATTGATTTTTATTTGCCGATGAAGGTTGATCTGGGTTTATAATAAGAATATTACGTTACCTATTGGGGAAGGGTACATTTAGCTTGTGGTCGGGGTGTTTCACCACGGGTGTTCGGAAGATGAAAGTATCTCTTAAAAAAAGCATGTCATTGCGAGCGTAGCGCGGCAATCTCGTAGCCAATGTATGTCCGATCTGTATAGCTATGAGATTGCTTCGTCGTGCCTCCTCGCAATGACATGGTTTATTAAACCAACATTTTCAATTGAGCTGTATCTCTTCCGAACACCAGTGGTGAAAACACCGACCACTGGCTTAAGCTATGCCTCGCACGAGGCCCCGCTTTTTCTTATTTTCCCCTTTAGCTTTTGGCCTCGCTTTTTTCTTTTTTTTCTTGACTCTTACATCTTGCTGTCTTGACTCTTCTCAAATCTCTCCTTCTCTCTTCCTTAAAAACCACTCTGTTGATAACAGGAGCAGGATTAACGCAAACAGCCACTTCATATCTATGAGGTCGCTGTAATGTTTATCCTCATAAACTACTGTTTTAATGTTTTCGTTTTTGCGGATCAGATCGGCAAGCTGGCCCAATTGGGATGGTTTGAGCATTTGGCCACCACTTTGTTTAGAGAGGGCATTGAGCAGTGTGTGATTAGCGGCGCTTTGGCGGGTTTCGAGGTTAAGCGGCTTTATGGTGAACTGCCCGGTGGCTTTAAACTCCTGTTTACCGTTTTGTGCTGAGGCGTTGTAGGTATATTCGCCTATGGGCAGGGCGCCAGCATCCAACTGGTAACTTTGACCGGTGCGGGTAAACAGGAAGCTATAGTTTTTCCCTGCCGTGCTTTTCAGCTCTATCTTTACATCCGGGGTATTGATCAGCTCAAGGGCATCGTTATATAATTCTGCATTGAGGATCACATTCTCTCCCTCGTCAAATACATTACGGGCAGGATAAACCCGAAAACGCTGGCGGTTGGCATTGGCAGTTAAATACTGCACAGTTTGGCTCAATAGTTCGTCGGTAGCGTTGCGGTTACCGTAGTTCTGATATTCGGCCAGTTGCCAGCGCCACAGACCTTCGCCTGTTAATACGGCTATCCGTCTGCCTCCTTCATCGCCGAAGGCCAACAACGGGTATGTAGTAGCCACAGCGCCTATTTCTTGCCTCAATAAAACCGAAGTGCCCGCAGCTGTTCCATAACTGCCAAAGGGGGCAATCAATGGTGGTAAAGCAGCAATCTTTTTCCGTGCCGAATCAGATAGTGTAAAAGCCGTAAAATCATTTGCCGGCAACGGCATCACCTCCTGCGTTTCGGCCCGGCCGGCACTTATGTGTACTGTGTTTTGTTCGCTGTTAATTGCCTGCAGGTTACTTTGTGAGCCAATGATATACCAAACCGGCATTTTGCTTTTGGCAATAAAACTTTTTACCGGCGGATACTCACCTGCCGAAAGCTGGTAAAGAATGATCAGGCTGTAATCGGCTGGTTTAATAGTTGCAGCATCAGCAAGTGAGCTTGCCTTTACTTCAAAGTTTTTGTTGGTTTCAATAGCCTGTTTAATCACTGTTAAATCCGGGTGCGGCCCGTTATATAATAACAACACCTTTTGCCGGGCATCCAGTACTTCTACATAAATGGTTTCGGTATTGTTTTGGGTGGAAAGCTCGTTTTTTACCGGAGCAATGCTGATATTATATTTTCTAAGGCCTTTTTTAGCAGCGTTCAGTTTTATGGGAATAATCTTTTTGAAATCGGTTCCCGTTACAGGGATGTTTTGGGTATAAACTTGCTTACCATCTTCGGTAACCGACAGGCTCATGTTTTCGCCCTTACTTTGGTAGGCCGTGGCAAGCACTTCTATCACAAAATCGTTCCCTAAAAAGGCAGTCTTATTATAATTTACGTTGCCAATGAGCAGGTCGCGTTTGGCAGTAGTATCACCGAGGGCTACGGAGTAAATACTGGTTTTGATATTCCGGGCTTCATATTGCGGATCGTTACCCTGGTTGTATAAACCGTCGGTAGCCAAAACCAGCGCGCCAATATTTTGGTTGGTGAACCTGTCGTTAAGCTGATGCAGTGCACCTGCTATATCCGTTTGTTTGCCGCCGAAGCTTTTTGAAAGACCGGGGTGCAGGTCTTTATCAAAGTTAAACTCCTGCACATCGTATTTGTCGCCAAGTTCCTGTTTCAGTTTGGCCAGATCATCAACAAAAGCCGGTGAATTAAAACCTGCCGGTTTAAAGGTATTGATGGACGATGAATTATCCTGAGCAATGAGTACCAGCGGTTTTTGCGGCTCATATTTAACCGATTTTACCAGGGGAGAGATGAGCAGCACTGTTATGAAAAATACAGTAACCGCACGGATTGCGGCCAGTATATAGCGTAAGTTTTTACCAATATTTACCGGCTTGCGGTACATGAGCCAGGCATATGCCAAACCAAGCAATAAGCCGGCAGGCAACCACCATCCCGAAACAGAACCCCATGTAAGTGAAAACATTTGTAGCTATAGTATCATCAGGGCGCAGATCATCCGGCCCAATAAACATTACCTGCAAAATGCGAAATTATTGTGAAATGAGGGGAATAAGTTTTTATTCGCTGAAATCAACCCGGAGTGGAAGCATATATAAAACCGGCACAGCTTTCCCATTGCATTCGCCGGGTTTCCATTTTAACATATTAATGATCCTGATCAGTTGGCTGCCAAATAACCGTCTCTCGCCAGATGGATCGTTTATAATCCGTGCCCCTTCTATATTTCCGTCAGGATCAATAACAAATGCTACGATTACTTTACCAAAATATTCTGCATCACCAGGTGGATATTTGA
Source organism: Mucilaginibacter angelicae (assembly GCF_042434235.1). Classification (NCBI taxonomy): domain Bacteria; kingdom Pseudomonadati; phylum Bacteroidota; class Sphingobacteriia; order Sphingobacteriales; family Sphingobacteriaceae; genus Mucilaginibacter; species Mucilaginibacter angelicae. The sequence continues at coordinate 835,596 of NZ_JBHLTS010000022.1, forward strand.
AATTTTTGCTCAACACAGCGCTTAACGCTTTTACGCCACCAACAGGCTCAGGCATTTTATCAACTTCGGTATAAACAAATTTATGAAGCAAAGAATCCTGCCTGCCAGAACATGCATACTTTTTGCTTTGGGCAAAGCAGTTATTAAAAGTTAACAGGCAAACAATTAGAAAGATATGTCGGTGAATAAGTTTCAGGTTCATTTACCTAATACACTAAAAACACCAAATTATTGTGAAATGAGGGGAATAAGTTTTTCCCATTTAACTAAAAACGTCATTGCGAGGCACGAAGCAATCGCGGACTATACAGGGCGGACCTGCTAATTGGGGATTGCTTCGTACCTCGCAATGACGCGTGGTGAAGATATTTTAGTAGAAATATTTACTATAACATACCACCATCAACAGGGATAACCTGCCCGGTGATGTAAGCTGCCATATCTGATGCAAGGAATACGCAGGCGTTGGCTACGTCTTCAGTTTCGCCGGCGCGTTTAAGCGGGATAGCGGCTGCCCAGCCTTCAACAACTTTAGGGTCGAGCACGTCGGTCATTTCAGTGCGGATAAAGCCCGGGGCAACTACGTTGGTACGGATATTACGTGAACCCAGCTCTTTAGCTACCGATTTAGAAAAACCAATGATACCTGCTTTTGAAGCGGCATAGTTAGCCTGGCCGGCATTGCCCTGCACCCCAACAACCGAGCTCATGTTAATGAACACACCTTTACGGTTTTTCATCATGATTTTTGAGGCGGCCTTGGTAACGTTAAATATCGATTTCAGGTTTACGTCAAGTACTTCGTCCCAGTTCTCTTCGGTCATGCGCATCAGCAAACCATCTTTAGTAATGCCTGCATTATTAACAACAATATCAAGTGTGCCAAAATCGGCAACAATATCGGTGATCAGTTTATCAGCTTCATCAAATTTGGAAGCATCCGAACGGTAACCTTTTATTTTAGTGCCGAAGCTCTGCAGCTCCTGCTCAAGGGCCTGCCCTTTTTCAACAGATGATAAATAAGTGAAAGCTACGTTAGCGCCATGCTCGGCAAATTTTTCGGCAATCTTACGGCCTATTCCTTTTGACGCGCCGGTAACCAACGCGGTTTTTCCTTCTAATAATTTCATAATTAAAGTATATGATTTCAGGGCGGTGAAGTTAGCAGTTTTTTGTTTCTGTTCATAGTTGATAGTTGTTCATGGTTGATGGTTCATAGATCATGGCAACAGCTTATAGTTAATAGTTTATAGATCATGGTAAAAAATGCATGAAGCTAAAACCATGAACCATGATCTATAAATTATGAACCCCAAAAAACTTACTTCAAATACTCCGCCGGGATAGGGTTATCCTTACGCTCGCCGTCATAAAACCAGGCCAGGATCCAGAAACGGGTGCCATCGTTAAACAGTTCGATGCTGTTGATGCCGCGTTCGGTTACCGGACCGTCGGCGGTATTGCGCGATTCATAGGTGCTCCATACGTGGTAAATACTGCCAAATTTTTCAACCCTGCGGGCTATCTCACGCTCATCAAACCCATTTTTTGACAAGGATGGATCGGCCAGTTTATGGTATTGCTTCAGGGTCATGTAACTAAACTGCTGCTTGCCTTGTTTATCGGTATAACCTGCACCAACGTGGGCGTTGGCAATATGCAGCAGGCTGTCGCGCTCATAGCTTACTATTTCGCCCTTTTTAACGCTAACTACGCCGTAGTAGGCTTTCATGATGCCATCAAGGGTGCTTACGTTATCGCCATATTTGGTAATAACCTGCGAATGTGCAGGAAAAGTAATGGCAATACTAACAATGGCAATGAGCAGCGGCAGGATATTCTTTTTCATGAAGATCAAGGTTTTATTAACGATCAGATTTTGATTGAATTAACAAAAAATATCCGGGATAACATAGGGTAAAATAACCGAAATGCGTTAAAATAAAAATGTCATTTCGATGGAGCAGGGCAGGCAGGAGTATCGGGGCGAAAGAGAAATCTTATACGCCTCAACAGCCTTTAAGCATGGCGTATAAGATTTCTCCTCGCAGCCACCGCTTTTGCTTTTACGCTCGTCGAAATGACATTCTTCTTATAGTAAGCTAAAATTAAAAAGTAGTATTCAACGATACCCCGTAAGTTCTCGGGTTGCCTAAGTGCGTTGCGCCGAAATCATAGGCGTAATCAATGTATTTTTTATTGGCGATATTGCTCTCCCAAAAGAACAAACCGAACCTTTTGGTACTTACACCTACCCTTGCATTAAATTTATTGTAGCCTTTTTGTTCGATTTGATTAGCGAGGTCAAAGTATTGATCGCCAAGGTAGCGCCACTCGCCGCGGGCAATCAGCTTTGTTTTAAGCGGGCCGCCCAAATCATAGCCATATTGCAAGGCCAGCATACTGGTGATGTTTGGCGTATAAATTTGTTTGTTGCCTTTTAAATTCACTTCTTCGCCATTGCTGCCAACTACTAAAGTGGTGTAACGCGCATGGGTATATCCAAAATTGTAATCAAACTCCAAACCTTTAACCGGGGTTGCATTAATTTCGGCCTCGATGCCTTTGCTGCTTAATTTGCCTGCATTTTTGGTAATGGTAATGGCATCAGGCAAGATAAGGGTAGGTACCTGAGCATCGGTAACGCGGGTATAAAATGCGGTTACGTTTACCCGGAGACGGTTATCTAAAAAGTCGTTTTTTGAGCCTACTTCATAGTTATTACTGTACTCAGGCTTGAAAGAATAAAGCGGCGGAGACGACGGATCAGAGCCTAACTCGGTAATACCACCTGCACGGAAACCACGGCTGTAAGTAGCAAACAGGTTATTATGTGCCGATACATGATAAGCCAGGCTCACTTTTGGTGTAAAGGCTTTATAGTGTGCTGTAGATGAAGTATCCGAACGGGTAACCATCGACTCACCTCCATTTGGCAAAAACTCGCCCATTATATTTTCTTTTTTATGCTCATAATCATAACGCAAGCCTGCTGTAATATCAAACTGCTCGCTAACCGAGTAAGTAGCCTGGCCGTAAACAGCTATGCCATAATTTCTGTCGGTATTGGTATTTATGCTCGTGAAATCGGTAATAGGCGAACCAACAGCGGCTGCGTCGTCGCCAAAGTAAGTGCCTTGTTTATTAGGCGCATAGTGATAAAAACCATAGGTACCTGCTGCCCATTTCAGTTTTGAGGTTGAAGAAGCAGGAGAGGTAAATCTGAATTCCTGGATAGTAGTTTTTACTTTGTTCCATTTACCGCCATAGTTATTTACGATAGATACTGCATCAAGGGGTGAAAAATCACCATCAATAGGTGTGGTATAATACCGGTTATTTACCTGGTAGGATGTTTGTGAGGTGAAGTTAAAATCGCTGCCACTGTAATTAGCTGTTAAGGACGATTGAAACGTATTATCAATCATTTTGGTAGTAGCATTCTGGTTAACCTCAAACGGATGACTTAGAGCCTCGTCAGGCGAACCAGCTAAGGTGAATGCTCCGTTATTGCGGTTGTTGTAGTTTTTAACATTCAGCGTAAAGGCCAGTTTTGAGGTAGCTAAAAACTTCAGGTAATAGTTGCCTAAAAAATAATGCTGCTTATCAAAATGGGTATTGTTAAACGTATTGGTATAAAAACCATTAAAGCCTGAATAAATGCCGGCCACGCCTAAATACAACTTGTCTTTTACCAATGGAGCTTTAATGCCTAAGGTGTAACGCTGCTGGTTATAATTACCAACATCAACTCCGGCAAAACCACTCAAGGTATTTGATGGTTGTTTGGTGATTACATTGATAACACCGCCTGTAGCATTACGTCCGTATAAAGTTCCTTGCGGACCGCGCAAAACCTCTATCCTATCCACATCCAGCAATTGAGGGATGTAGGTATCCAGTCCGTACTGGTTTACACCATCAACATAAGTTGCCACGGCAGGATCATACGAAGTAGTAACAATACCGCGGATGCCGGTAACTGTACGGCCATCGCCGGGGGCACCTGAGTTTAAGTTAGGGACTATGGCGGTGAGGTCTTTCAAATCCCAAAGCCTGTAATCCTGGATTTGTTTGGCCGATAGCGTCGAAATACTGAAAGGTACACGCTGGGCCTGCTCTTCCACTTTCTGGGCCGATACGGTAACTTCATCCAACTGGTTACTGGCATCATTCAACTGGATTGTTATCGGGCGACTGGTACCTATCATATTAACCGGTATGTTTTTAGCCGCATAACCAATGGCACTGATATGGAGGGTATATTTCCCGGTAGTTATATTTTTTAAGATAAACTTTCCGTTCCTGTCGGCGCTGGTTTGGTAGTTGGTATTGAGCAGGTATACCGAAGCGCCGGCAATAGGCTGGCTTTTACTATCGGTAACGGTGCCCGAAAAATCGCCCGTGGTTTGGCTCCGGGCCGAAAATGCAATGATAACAAGTAGTAATAAAGTAAATAATTTACGCATAAATAGGTGTGGTTAAATGTGCAAAGTACACACATTGTAATCGATTGCCAATAATAGCAAATGACAAACAATTAACACCTATCCCGCATAAATATTACTTAAAATATATAAAAAAACATATAAAACCTGTGTCATTTCGATGGAGCATGGGTGGCTTGTGCATCGGGGCGAAAGAGAAATCTTATACACCCTGTAAAGCGACTCTGTATTGCTTGCCATACAGGGTGTATAAGATTTCTCCCTATGGTCGAAATGACATTTTTTCTTCAGTGTTCATCATTCATTCAGCATAAACCTATCAACCCCACTCGCAGGCTGCCATTTATCGGCGGGCTCAAAATAATGCCATAGCAGGGCCGAAATTTTTTTGATCAGCAGACCAGCCTCATTATTGGGTGTCCAGCTGGTATCGGTATTATGATTGGTGATGATCGAGAATACATAATCGCCATGCGGGGCATTAACCAGCACAGTTTCTGACCGGGACTCATCCACTGCACCTTGTTTGGATATGGTATGCACATACGGCGGGATCTGCGACAGCGCATGCTCATCCCAATAAATGCGCCCCATATTGCGGTACATTCGTTCGCTGGCGGCCGGACTTACAGCTTTGCCTTCGCGGATCATAGTGAACAGCCGGCACATTTCGTACGGGGTACTTACCCCCCAGCCGTAAATTTTGCGCATAGCTTCACGGCCCGGGGCCCTTGAATTCACCCGCATTACTTTAAACCCATTTTGATCGAGCCAATTGTTGATATACTCGCTTCCTACCAGCTTTTGCAGCCACAGGCTTGCGGTGTTATCACTCATGGTAATCATCAGCATGGCTACCTTGCTCAATTGCACGGTGTCTTTATCTTTAAATGAACCCAGGAGGTCTTCACCGGCATAAAGCAATGAATCGCGGTAAACCAGTTTCTGATTATACTTCAGCTCGCCTTTTTCTATCTTATCCATCACCCCGCATTGAATGCTCACCTTGATCATGCTGGCCGTGGGGAACAGGGTATCAGCATTGATCTGTGCCGTTTTACCGGTTTTCAGATTGTGTACGTAGATCCCAACCTGGCCATGAAAGTCTTTTACGGCATCGTTCAATTTAGCAGTGAGCTTACTATCGGTTTGAGCGAAAGCTGATGCTGTTAATAACAGCAACAGTAAGGTAAGTTTATGTTTCATGGAAAGTGCGGTCTAAAAAAATGAAAATACAAATTTTTAAATAAAGGCAGCCGCTTGTTTAGTGATGCCATTTCTATATTTGCTAAAACACCTTTACTCATGAACCAGTTTGTTGATATCACCAACCGCAAAGTATTATACCGCTTATTACTGAATCTTGATGCTTCAGCGGTTCCACTTTGGGGCAAAATGAAACCCCAGCAAATGATTGAGCACCTGATTAATGAGGTTCAATACACCAACGGCGTAAAAATACCCACCTGGGATGGGCCGCATGAAAACACGGCCGCACGTAAACAGGCTGGTATCTATACCGATGCTGAAATACCCCGTAATATTTTTTTAGAGGACCTGCCCGATACCTTAACATATCCTGACCTGGAAACAGCCATTAACCAGCTAATGAAGGAGCTTGATACTTTCGACCGGCATTTCAGCACGTTAAATGTTAAAGTAATTCATGGCGGTTTTGGCCCTTTGGACTATAATGAATGGATTATATGGCATGGTAAGCACTTTACACATCATTTAAAACAGTTTGGGGTGATAACCTGGTAGGCTTCAAGCCCCCTACTGAGAAATGGTTTGGCTTATCTGCTCAACATTTATATCAATACTACCCTTTGCAGTTACTGTAACAGTGCAGTTATAATCTGTTATTACCGGTCGGCCGTTTATTATCCCCGGCTTCCATTTGTAAGACTCTTTGATAAGGCGGACCAGTTGCTTATCTATCTTATCATCCCCCTCTTTTACAAGCTTAGCGTTAATCAGCATTCCATCTCTTTCAATAGTAAATTTGACTACTGTACTTTTGGTTTCCTTAACTGATACCTTGCCTAAATTCTTTTTGAGATGGTCATAAAATCGCGATATTCCCCCAAGATATTCAGGTTGTGCCGAAAATAAAAACACTCCTACAGTAATTTGATTGTTTACCGAGTCGGCAGCAGCTCCCGGTTTCACCCGGGTTGTATCACCACCCAAAGCCTGACTTTTTTGCTGAGCAAAAACACGGCTATTTAACGTAGTTAACCCCAATGCAATTGCCCCCGCAGAAACCCACCGCTGCCATTTGGGTTGCGGCGTATAAGCTATCCTATCAGCATCAAAAATACCGCAGTGTATTTTATCGCCACTTTTTAAGGAGTTCAGTATTTGCTCTTCCTGCATCCCCCTAAAATCCATAATTATTCGGTTGCAACCGGCACAATACCAATCGCTGTTGCAGGCTGTAAGCTCATTAAGTGTTTTGGGGCATTTAAAAGTAAGGTGGATGTTTTGAAACTGATTCATAAGGTAAAGGTCATTTATCCAAATAACGCATTCTTTTTATTATCCGTATACTGTATTTCAAAAAAGCTTTAAACTATCTATTGCTTCTATACTTCTATAACTTCAATAAATCAGCTTCAAATATTAACTTTGTTGTTCTTCAGAAAAACAGATGAAGAAAACCGTTATTGCAGATCACATGGCAACAACGGCCTGCATAACAACATATGAAATTCTTCCGCTGGCTTTTATTTCCTTTTTCGCTAATTTATGGCCTGATTACGGGTATCCGTAACTGGTGTTATAGCCGGGGGATCTTCAAAAGTACCGGGTTTGATATGCCGGTGATTGTAGTTGGTAACCTCGATGTTGGCGGGGCAGGCAAAAGCCCGATGACCGAGTACCTGATCAGGCTATTGAAGGGCAATTATGACATAGCTACTCTTAGCCGCGGCTACGGTCGCGCTACCAAAGGTTTTTTAATGGCTACTGCCGAAAGCAAAGCTTCCGACATTGGCGACGAGCCAGCACAGTTCAAACATAAATTCCCGGATGTTGATGTAGCCGTTTGCGAAAAGCGTGTAACTGGTGTTGAACAGTTAAAAGACGATCATGATGTTATTATTTTAGATGATGCCTATCAGCACCGTGCGCTTGAACCGGGCTTCAGTATTTTGCTTTTTGATTACAGCCGGGTTAATGAGCCTCATTTTCTACTTCCGGCGGGTAACTTACGTGAGTCATTCAACGGGCGTAAAAGGGCGGATGTCATTATCATTAGTAAATGCCCTGCCTCGCTTACCGATCTGGAACAGGGCCGCGTAATCAAGCGCATCAAACCATATCCTCACCAGTCGCTGTTTTTCTCAACTATAAACTATCTGCCTGCTCAAACTATGGACGGGGCAACCGTCATAAATGCTATTGACGAGCATACAACGGTTTTCCTACTCACGGGGATAGCTAATCCCAAGCCTTTGTTGACGCATTTGAAAAAGCAAACACAGCTAATTGTTCATCACAATTATCCCGATCATCACCGTTTTAGCTTAAAAAATATCAGTAAACTTGCCGATGAGTTTTCGGCCTGCCCGTCACAAAAAAAAGTGATCATCACAACAGAAAAGGATGCGCAGCGTTTAGGGGAACAGGACCTGCTTGCGGAGGTTAAAAAACTACCCGTTTGGGTACTGCCCATAGGCATTAGTTTTTTAAATAACGGGCAACAACAATTTGACGAATTAATACAAACATATGTTAGACAATATTGAAGGCACCGCCCGGTACATCAAAAACCGTATCGGCGATTTTGAACCCGAAGTAGGTATAATTTTAGGCACCGGCCTTGGCGGCCTGGTAAAGGAAATTGAGGTTGAAAAACAATTGATGTATTCTAACATACCTGATTTTCCTATTTCAACGCTTGAGTTTCACTCGGGCAAGCTTATTTTCGGGACCCTTGCAGGTGTTAAAGTTGTTGCCATGCAGGGCCGTTTACATTATTACGAAGGCTACAACATGCAGCAGATCACCTTCCCGGTTAGGGTAATGAAATACCTGGGGATCAAAACGTTGTATGTATCAAATGCCAGCGGCTCCCTTAACCCCGATTTTAAAAAGGGCGACCTGATGATCATCGAAGATCATATCAACCTGCAGCCGCAAAACCCATTGGTTGGCCGTAATTATGAAGAGCTTGGCCCACGGTTCCCGGATATGAGCGAACCTTACCGTCATGATATGATCGAAAAAGGCCTGGCCATCGCACAAAAACATAATATCACCTGCCATAAAGGTGTGTATGTGGCAGTAACCGGCCCTAACCTGGAAACCCGTGCCGAATACAAATACCTCCGCATCATTGGCGGCGATGCCGTTGGCATGAGCACCGTGCCCGAAGTTATTGTTGCCAACCACATGGGTATCCCAACATTTGCCATTTCGGTGTTAACTGATGAAGGTTTTCCTGAAATACTTAAGCCAATAACGTTAGACGAGATCATTGCTATTGCGCAGGAAGCCGAACCCAAAATGACCCAGATACTTAAAGAACTGATAGCCGGTAATTAATGCGCCAAAAGCTCAAATATATTTTTTTATTGCTGATGTGCCTGTCGTCGGTACAGGCTGCTTTTGCTCAGTATGGTAACCGTACCAATCCGCGGAACCTGCCTACCCGCGATACCGCGCGCCGGCAGGAAAAGCAAATGACCGACGATCAGCTCCTGGACAGCTTAAGGCGTAAAGAGGAAAACAAAAAAGACTCGGTGGTTTTTAGTTCCAAATTTATCCGTGTTACTAATGAGCGTTTGCTGAACGACAGTACACAAATGTTCCCTATTGATACCGGGATTACCAGCTTTGAGATTTACAGTCCGCTCATTGATCCGCGCAGCCCACGCATTCATTTGGGTAATATCGGCCTGTCGCAACGGCCTTTGCTTTTTGAACCCAGCAGAACCATCGGCTTTGACCTGGGCTTGCATGCCCTTGATATTTACGCGCTGAAGCCGCAGGATATCAATTACTATAACACGCGGGTGCCTTATACCAAACTTACGTTATATAACGCCTTTGGCGGTTCGGCTATCCAGTTGTTCAATATTATCCATACGCAAAATATCAAGCCCAACTGGAATATCGGCTTTAACCTTAACTTCAACGGGTCAAAAGGTTTTTACAACTTTAACAACGTGCTGGGGCAAAATGTGAGCGATTTAAATGCCTCTATTTTTACCTGGTACGAATCAAAAAGCAAACGCTACAACCTGCTGGCTAATCTGTTATTTAACAACCTTAAAGCACCCGAAACCGGCAGTATCCTCAACGATTCGGTATTTACCAGTACCAATGTAAACAACGCCTTTTCAAAAGACAGGGCAGCGGTACGCCTGCCGTACAGCTATGAAAACTGGAACGATAAAGGGCTTTACATTAAGCAATTTTACTATTTAGGCCGGATAGATAGTTTGAATAAAGGCAAGGATAATTCAAAGATCCTGCCTACCCAGCGCGTATCGCATACCCTTCATATATCAAACAGCAGGTACCTGTATAAGCAAAGCGGCGTTGATACTTATAATGTGTTCCCCGATTATTATTACAGTAATAACCGGTCGCGCGATTCGACAGTAGTGACGCATATTCAGAATGAGTTTTCATACAGCTTTTATCTCCGAAGTAAATCGGTAAAGTTTGTGAAGAATGAGCTTAAGCTTGATTTGGGGCTTGTGCATGATTTTTACTCCTACAATCAATATGTTAGCGATACCACGCTTAACGAGTACGGTGCAAAATACATTCACCAAGATAAAGTACAGCACAATACCTTCCAGGATATTACACTGAAAGCTAAACTGGGTTACCGCTTTAGTGACCGCATTGCCCTCGATGCCGATTTCAGGCAGATTGCCCAGGGTCGCGATTTTGGCAACTACCTATATGATGCTAAACTTACCCTGGCGGGCGGTAATAAAACCGGTAAGATTGTTTTAGAGGCTTACTCACAAAACAGCTCGCCTCCGCTGGTTTACACCAACTGGATCTCCAATCATTATATTTTTCATAACAATTTCAGCAATCAAAAAACCACCAGCGCATCGTTCAACTACATTAACAATGCCCTGCAAATTGATTTAAAGGCCGAATACTTTTTGATTAGTAATTACCTGTATTTTACAGCACAGGACGGCGGCACCGATGCACGCCCGGCCCAGCTTAACAGCTCCATTAACCTGCTTAAAGTAAGCCTGGCTAAAAACCTAAGCTATAGGAGCCTGCATTTTGACAACTACGTGGTATATCAAAAAACCGATTATCAAAACACGCTCCGCACGCCTGAAGTATATGCTTACAGCAGCCTTTACATTAACAAAATCCTGCTTAATATCCTGCATTCAAGCTTTGGCTTAAACGCAAGGTATAATACCGAATATGTTGCGCCATCATATGCCCCGGGATTGGGACAGTTTTATAACGGCGCAAACGTAACATATTCCTCATACCCTATATTTGGTGTATTTTTCAAAGCCACATTACAACGTACCAACCTGTTTGTTGCTTATGATTATGCTAACCAGGGTGCATGGAGTAAAGGCTATTATACCGTGAACCGCTATCCTCAGCAGGATGCCATCCTGAAGTTTGGCGTTTCATGGACGTTTTATAATTAAGGATAATTATATAAAGCTAACCTTTGTCATGGTAAGCATTTTTTAGTGCAAGTCTTGTATGGCTGATATGAGGGCAGGTAAATGTGATAATTTACCTGAATGCAAATTAAAGTTTTAAACAATGAGCACTCAAATAAAATACACTGATATCTTCGGAAGACCGATTACTGAACAGGAACAAAATACACTACACGATTTCAAAAAGATGACTTTCATTTCAAACGAAATTAAAACCATTGAAATATTTGAAAACGTGGGGAATATTGGTTACCAATCAGCTAAGTACTTTATCGATGCCACTGAAAACAAAAAGGATATAATCCAAAAATACGTTGATGCTACCACCAACTCCAGTCTCATGATTTATTCAAATAAAGAACAAGCAAATGGTTTTGATTTATGGGACTGGGAAAGCTATGAAGATTCTTCGCAGATTTCCTTTAAGGGAAAGGAAGTATTTGATAGTGAACTAAGGACTATATTCAGTTGTTCATTCGATAGATCTACAAATTCTCTATTGAAAGGTGCCCGAAAATTTTATTACGCGAATCAAGTATCAAGTCCAGCGGATGATTTATTGTTAAAATTCACTTACCATGCCAACGGAAATGTTAATTTAATATTCGATTCAAATGAGAACTATGGATATATTAAAAGTATATCATTAGCCACGTTCTTAGATGATACCGATTTTTCTCAAGATGTTTTTCCATGGAATGAACACCCATATTATCATTCGGCTTTACCTTATTTGCCTACCGGCAGTTTATAGGTATAAAGAAGCACAAGTCATCCACCCTCTGGCCTCGCCACAAGACTTGCGCTAAAAAAAGGATAAAGGGAAAATTTAACCTATCCCTTCAATTCCTCACTAAAGGTTAGCCTGTTACCAAAAGGATCATGAACGGTCATGGTTATGGCCCGGTCATTCCATTCGGGTACTTCAAGGCCGGGGCGGTTGTATTTATATTTTTTGGCGATGAGATGCGCATGGTAATCCCGTAGATCTTTAAAATCGTCGATAGCCACGTGGCTGCCGGGACTGGCATCACCATGATGTTCGGACAGATAAAGTACTACATCGTGCAGGGAAATTTGTATGTATACCGGCACACCTTCCGGCTTGTGTTCCCAGTCGGTTTTAAAGCCAAGCCAGTTGATGTAGAACTCAATGGCTTTATCATAATCAAAAATTCGGAGGATGGGTTTTGTAATGGACATAGGTAGCTGTAATTGTTAAACAAATTTAACGGAAAATACAGCCGGTTTTGTACAGTGAACGCGCTTGTTTTCAATCAAATGCCTGCAAATGTTAATAGATGTTAAATATGGCTCGAATGCCGTTGAAAATTAGGATTCCATGCAACAGATACCTTACTTTCGTCGGCACATTTCGCCCCCTCGTCTATTACATTGAGTACGGGTTTAAAATGAGGCTACCTTAGCATGATATGTTAAAACGGATAAAACCGGCACTGATTATTGAAATTTGTATCCATCTGTTATTTTGGGCACTCATCATTCTTACGCCCATCATTTCCAGGCCGGATATGCGGGGCTTTCCGCAGCCTGCTTTTTCATTGGGGCATATCATCAGTTTTAATCTCGTGTTGGCTGCCGAGTTTTACCTCAATGCTTTTTTACTCATTCCAAAGATTTTAAAGAATAACATCTGGCTCTATTTTTTTGCGCTGCTTGCCTCCTTTGTGGTGTTCAATGTAATACTGATGGAAGTACGGCACTTTTTCCCGGTACCTCATTTCCCGTGGATGGGGCAGCATCGCCGGCCGCAGGGGCGGCCATTCCTGGTTATTTTCCCCTTATTATCCATTACTGCCGGCAGCTTTGCCTACCACTACCTGGCCGATCAGTTTAAGGCCATCAATAAAAAAAAGGATATTGATAATGCTTCGCTGATCTCTGAGCTGGCCTTTTTACGCTCGCAAATCAGTCCGCATTTTATTTTCAATGTGATTAACAGTGCAGTGGCACTTTCGCGTTTAAACCCTTCGGCGGTTGAGCCTACGCTCATCCAGCTTTCCAAATTGCTCCGCTACATGCTGTATGTAACCGATGCCGAAAAAGTTACGCTGTACCAAAAAGAGGATTACCTCCGGAGTTATATCGAACTGCAGCAACTCCGTTTCCGCGACCAGGTGAAGATCAGTTTCAGCTCGGATATTAAAGCGCCCGAGAAAAGTATCGAACCAATGCTGCTGATCCCATTTGTGGAAAATGCATTTAAGCATGGTACGGGCGATATTGAGGCGCCGGCTATAGCCATCACGCTTTTTACTGATGAAAAAAACCTGCGTTTCAGCGTACAAAATGTATATAACCCGGCCGAAGGCAGTAAAGACAATGCCTCGGGTATTGGCCTGGCCAATGTTAAACGGAGGCTTGAGCTGCTATATCCTGGCAAACACAACCTATATATTAATCAAAACGAGCAGGCTTATATAGTTATGCTGCAATTGGAACTTAAATGATGCGATGTTTAATAATTGACGATGAGCCATTAGCGCTTGATCTGCTGGAAGATAACCTCAAGCACGTGAACACCATACAGGTAGTAGCGCGGTGCCGTAACGCAGGCGAGGCCATCATTGCTATGCAAAAGGAGCCTATAGATCTTATTTTCAGCGATATATACATGCCCGGCATCAACGGCTTACAACTCATCAGGAGCCTTACCCACAAGCCCATGGTAATCTTTGTAACCGCCTACGAAAAATTTGCGGTAGAAGGATTTGAACTTGACGTAGTTGATTACCTCGTTAAACCTGTACCCTTAGACCGCTTTTTGAAGGCCTGCCACAAAGCGCTCGACCTGTATGAGCTTCGCCGTAGTTATGTACCGCAGCCCACAACCAAAAACTATTTCTTTTTGCATGCCGATTATAACCTGGTTAAGATCAGCTTCGACCAGGTTGAGTACATTGAAGGCCTTAAAGATTATATCAAGGTACACCTCATCAATCAGCAAAAGCCTGTATTATCCCGCATCAGCCTCAAAGCTATTGAGCTGCAATTACCTCCCGATCAGTTTTTCAGGGTGCATAAATCATACCTCGTTAACCTCGATCACGTATCCCAAATGCGCCGCGCCCGCATCAAACTTATCAATACTGAAATACCGCTAAGCGATGGCTATCGTGATGTGATCAACAGGATGATAGGGAAGGTGTAACGTATTTCCCTAATTATCTGGTCACTGTTTTGAGGTCTCTGCCTTCAGACAACGTTGAAAATATGTCATTGCGAGCGCAGCGCGGCAATCGCATACTATACAGGGCGGCTTTGCTTTCGTGCGATTGCCGCGCTGCGCTCAATGACATGCTTTTATAAGCATTTTCCCACATTACCACTGAACGCTTATAGCGTCAAACCTGCCATTGCTACTAACAACTGCCACTTACCACTGCTACCCCACCAAATCCCCTACCACACATCCGGGCAATTTGTCGACACAAAGCCTCCCATGGTCGATTTTATTTGAGCTGCTTCAAAACATGGTGCATTTTCGGCGTCGAAGAAAATATACCCCTACATGAAGAAATTTTCCCTATTGTTAATAACCTCGCTGGTGTTTTGCGGTACGGCGGTCCACAGTCAGCAAACGCAGCAAAAACTCAAAAAGATCGTAGTTAACCATTTTTTTTCATGTCCGCTTGATGAGCTCTTTGATACTCTGGCAATGGACTACAAGGTTCGCATCGTATTTGAACGTGAGCCTCTGCATGAAATGGACGTTGTGGAGCACTTTTTTGAAGAACCGCTGAAAGAAGTAATTGCCAAGGTTTGTAACGAAAACAACCTGCATTACTGGATTGAATCAAGCGGTACCATCTACATCCTCCAAAACACCGACGATCTGGCGCGGTTGCAGAAACTCAACAAGCTGTCGTTGCAGGCGGCCAACGCGGTTAAGGCCAAAGAAATTGAAGCACCCAAAGCCAAGCCCAAACATTTCCTGGTTAGTATTAACGGCAGGGTGATTGACCAGCAAACGGGCGAATCGCTGCCATCGGCAACGGTGAAGATCAGGGGGACCGACCTCAACGTAATGACTAACTCCGACGGCTATTTTACCATGTTCCGGGTACCTTCAGATACATCGGTAGTAGAGGTTTCATATACAGGTTACCAAACCGATTATTTCAGGCTGAGCAGTGAAAAGCTGAATTCGCCGCTGATCTGTGGTTTGTATTCATCGCTCAACAGCTTAAACGAGGTTACCATTACAGGTAAAAAAAGCGGCGTTATGAATACCGACAGCAGGCAGGTGGGCGTGTTACAGCTTTCGCCGGCCAATTTAGATAAGCTGCCAACCATGGGTGATAAGGATGTACTGCGGGCCTTCCAGCTGATGCCCGGCGTAAGCGGCACTAACGAATCATCATCGGGAGCATACGTACGAGGTGGTACCCCCGATCAGAATTTGGTTATCCTGGATGGCTTTACCATTTACCAGGTCGACCACTTATACGGCTTCTTCAGTGCTTTTAACGCCAGCGCCATTAAAGACGTACAGTTGTACAAAGGCGGCTTTACGGCCAAATATGGCGGCAGACTCTCGAGCGTTACAGAACTTAACGGCAAGGAAGGCAACAAGAACGAAACCAATATCGGTACCGACTTAAGTTTGCTAAGCGCCAGCGGCTACCTGGAAACGCCGCTGTCAGACAAGTCGACTTTACTGTTAGCGGTAAGGCGCTCCTACCAGGGCCCATTTTATAACAAGATCTTTAACCAGTTTAACCAAACAACTACTACGCAGGGCGGCGGTCCAGGCGGTGGAGGCCGGGGTGGCTTTGGCGGCGGCGGCTTTGCCAACCAGATTACTCCAAGCTCATACTTTTATGATTTTGATGCCAAGTACACGTACAGCATCAGCCCAAAAGATAAAGTTTCATGGAGTTTATACACCGGTACCGATAAAACAGATAACAGCAGGCAACTGGGCCTGCCATCGTTCCTGTCCTCAGGCAGCAGCGGGATCAATATTACCGACTATACCAAGTACGGTAACCTGGGCAGCAGTATCAAATGGTTCAGGCAATGGAATAAAAAACTCTACTCCAACAATTACATTACTTACTCATCCTATTTTAACGACAGGAACCGGAGCACCTCTGGCTTTTCGCAGATAGATACCAACGGTATTTCGCATACCCTAAGCACAGGTACACTCGAAACTAATAATTTGAAGGATGTCGGCTATAAATCTGAATGGGAATGGACAGCCAGCAACAAATACAAGCTGCTTTTTGGCGGCTTTGCATCCTACAAAAAAATAGATTACGAGTACACGCAGAACGATACCAGCAAGCTCATCAATCAACATAATGATGCCATCCTCGCTGGTTTTTATACCGAGCTGGCTATCGACCCGAACAATAAATTTCATATTCAGCCTGGTTTGCGCGCCAGTTATTTTGGCCCCACAGCCAAACCGTATTTTGAACCACGATTGTCGGCAAGTTACAGCCTTACCGATAAGTTTACCATAAAAGGAGCAACCGGGCAGTTTTACCAGTTTGAAAACCAGGTGATCCGGGAGGATATTCTGGGCGGGAACCGAAATTTCTGGGTGCTATCCAACAACAGCAATATCCCGGTAGGTATGTCAAGGCATTTTATATTGGGCACCAGCTATGAAACCGATGCGTTTTTGTTTAGCATTGAAGGATACTACAAAACCCTTAGCGGCCTTACCCAATACACTGTTAGGCAAACCCAGCCTGCCGGTGGCGGTTTCAGGATGGAGGCTAACCAAAACCAAACACAAAGCGTTACCGAGGATTTTTACCAGGGAACGGGCCGAGCCAAAGGTATTGAGTTTTTAGTGCAGAAAAAGCTGGGGCGCTATACCGGCTGGATCAGCTATACGCTTGCCCAAGCTCAGAACAAATTCTCGGCCTTTGGCACTGATTACTACGATGCCGACCAGGATGTACGTCATGAGTTTAAGTCCATTAACATGTACCACTATGAACGCTGGAATTTTGCCGCCACCTTCCTGTTCAGTACCGGGCATCCTTACACTGCTCCCCTATCCAGCTATACCATTAAAACGGTCGACGGCAACAGTATCACTTATCTCAACATCAGCGATAAAAACGCCGAACGTTTACCGGCCTATCACAGGTTGGACATGTCGGTATCATATGATTTGCTGAAGATAGACGGGCATAAAATAGGCTCAATAGGCTTATCGCTGTTTAACGTTTATAACCATACCAATACCTGGTACCGTGAATACCAGATGCAAAACAACCAGGTCATCACTACCGATGTTAACTACCTCGGCTTTACCCCTAACATTACACTAAGCTTAAGATGGAAATAAAAACATACCTACGATATTCATTCCCCGGATTGATAGCGGGCTGCCTGATGATGGTATCGGCCTGTAAAAAAAACTCATCCGACCTGAACGCGGTAAACAAACCGGTTGTGGAGGCTTACCTCGTTGCCGGTCAGCCACTATCAGTAAAAGTTTATCAGCAAAAGTACCTTACCGATACGGCTACCTATGGTGCGGCCCTAACCGACTTAAGCATTAACGTAAGCAACGGCGTACAAACTGTTAAACTTACCGAAACAGCAAACGGTACCTACACTTATAGCGATGCCGCTTTTGTAACAGCCGGTAAAACCTATAGCATGCAGTTTACATATGATAATGTGGCAATAAGTGCATCGACAGTAATGCCTGGCAAACCTGAAGGCTTTAAGCTGACAGACAGCGTATTTCATGTACCTAACACCATCGACCCTGCATATAATGATAAAGTACTCCAAACTGTCACCTGGACCAACCCCGATTCGTTACAGCATTTATTGCTTTTCAAAAATACTGACAGTAACCCGTTCGAGATCATTGCCGTAAGAAGCAACAGAAATCCAAGCTTCGAGATCAATACAGAACGAACCTCTACATACAGCATAACGCAAACCACTTTCAAATACTACGGGGCTTATAAGGTAATATTGCTGAGGGTAAATAACGAATACATTAATGTACTTACCACCAATACCCGTGGCAGTTCGCAAAACCTGGTAAATACCCCAACCAATGTTGTTAACGGCCTGGGCATTTTTACAGCCATGCAGGCCGATACTTTAAATTTGAGGGTAACTACGCAGTAAAGATAATTTCAATAATAAAAGCCATGTCATTGCAAGGAGCGGCTGAGAATAGTACGATGGGGCGACGCGGCAATCTCGTAGCCATGCCAACCGCTGTGCATGTTTACTCTGTATAGCTATGAGATTGCCACGCTGCGCTCGCAATGACATTAATTAATTACATCCCTTTATTCCCCTTTAGCGCAAGTCTTGTGGGGAGCTATGCGGGGGGAAGACTTGTGATTTTTAAAAGGATCACAAGTCTTCCCTTCGTAGGCCGTCACACAAGACTTGCGCCAGAGGTGCTTATTAAATTTATTTTTCGATCGATTTTATAAATATGGGCGTTGCCTGCGGCCCGTGCTATCCGCTCATACTGCACAGGCATTAGCCACAAGGCCGGTATCCGCTACTATCACTAACGCGCCCCCCGCACCATCGTCGCAATATATTTTATACGTCACTACGTTTTTTTTCAGGGCTCCCTGATGGTTACTCGCAATGACGCTTTTTTTTAATACTCCTTCCCCTTTGTCACCCTATTGTAAACACCCGTTTAAACGTTTATTGTAAAATCCACGGTTTACATCATGATAGTGTAACTTATACATTACAAATGCACTAATTGTAAGAAAATAAAAATTCAGCGTGTAACATTTAAGGTAATTTCGCCTCCAATTACCAAAATAATACTAAATGAAACGTTTTTACATACTTATTGCATTATTCTGCTTCGCGTTATCGGCTCATGCCCAGTTTGGGGTGGGCGGAGGTGGCCCCACTACAACAGGCAGGATATCAGGCACCATCATTGATTCGCTCACCAAAAAACCAATGGATTACGCTTCGGTTGGTTTATACCGCAGTGGCGGCAAATCGCCAATTACCGGTGTTGTAACCGATGAAAAAGGTAACTTTAAATTGGACAATATAAAGCCGGGCATATATAAGCTGGCTATTTCTTTTATTGGCTACCCAACTAAATATATCGATCCGGTAACCACTACCCCATCAAAACCGGATGCTAAACTTGGCCAGGTCTTTTTGGCACCAAGCTCACACGCGCTGAAAGAAGTAGCTGTAGTTGGCCAGGCTGCATTGATCGAAAACAAGATTGACAAGATAGTTTACAACGCCGAAAAAGATCTTACGTCTGCAGGCGGTAACGCTACCGACGTGCTGCAAAAAGTACCTTTGGTAAACGTTGATATCAACGGTAACGTGTCTATCCGCGGCGATCAGAACATTAAAGTACTCATCAACGGCAAGCCATCAGGTGCTACATCGGCAAGTTTATCTGATGTATTGAAAACCATCCCTGCCGATCAGATCAAAAGCATTGAGGTTGTAACTTCACCATCGGCTAAGTATGATGCTGAAGGTTCGGGCGGTATTATCAATATCATCACCAAACAAAAAAATGTATCGGGCTTTAGCGGCTCAGTAAGCGGTGGTGTAGGTACCCGTCAAAATAACGGTAACATTAACCTCAACTACAACAAAAACCGTTTCAGTTTAGGTATCAATGCCGGCGGTAACTTAACCTGGCCACAAACCTCGTTAACTACTTTTGACCAGATGATCAATACCCCTGCACACGATACTATACCGGCTGTTAACCTGCACAACCATAATAACACCTCAAGCAAGATAAAAAGGCACGGTGCTATCGGTTCGGTTACTGCAGGTTATGAATTTAATGCATTTAACAGCATTAACAGTACATTCAGGTTAAATGACGGTGGTTTTAATACCAACGGCGGTGGTGATTACAACCGCACGCTGAATGGCAGCTCGTTAGATTATACCGGCAGAACTACATCACACAATCACTTTGGCGGTTTTGACTGGAATGTTGACTACACGCATAAATTCAAAAAAGAGGGCCACGAATTGGTTATCTCGGGTCAGTGGAGCCATAGCGATATCACAACCGACTATACAAGTATCTTTACCGCTGTTAACCCAAGCCAGATAGGTGATAACAATGGTAAAAACAACGAATATACCGGCCAGGCCGATTATACCTTGCCTGTAAACAAGTTGTTAAAAATTGAAGCGGGTGCCAAAACTATCCAACGCCGCATCAATAGTAACTACGATATATTTAATACAGATACCGAAGGCAACAACCCGGTTAGGGACGTGTTAAATTCAAACCTGTATGATTATAATCAGAATGTGTACGCAGGCTATACCGTATTAACTTTTACACTGCCAAAAAGCTATTCGATATTGGTAGGTGGCCGTGTTGAAAATACCAGGATAAAAGGCGATCCGCGTAATCCGTTCCAGGAAGAAGGCAGCTCCGGCTTCCAAACCTTGCAGCCATTTACATCAAGCTATACTACTTATATACCAAGTTTAACTATCCAGAAACAGTTTGGCGCCAACACTATTAAGTTATCATACAGCAAAAGGATCCAGCGCCCGAGCCTTCAGTTTTTGAACCCGTTCATTAACCGCGCTAACGTACAAAACCAAACTGTAGGTAACCCTAACTTATCGCCTGAAATTTCGCAGACCGTTGAATTGAACTATAACACTTTCATCAAATCATCAGTGCTTAACTTCTCTGTGTATTACAAACATACCAGCGATCTGATTGAAGGTATAGCATCTCCGATAGTTGATACGATAAACAACAAACCGGTTATAGCTACCCGTACCACCTATTCAAACGTTGGTGTAAACAATTCAATTGGTGCAAGCTTTTTCGGATCAATAAATCCAATTAAGCCATTAACTATCCGCGCCAGCATTAATGGTTTTACTTATAGTCCAAGTCCGCAGGGTGTGTTTGTACAAAACTCATCTGCAACAGGCACTTATTTTCAGTACTCTGCATTTGGCAGTGCATCGTACCAGTTCCCGCATAATTTCCTTGCCGAGCTGTTTGGCTTTACCAATTCATCACGCCGTACTATCCAGGGTACCAACCCATCGTTCGGCATCTATGCATTTGGTGTCAAAAAACAATTTATGGATAAGAAACTGGCTATCGGCTTTAACACTGTACAGCCATTTGCAAGGGATAAGCACTTTGATCAAAATATCAACAGCCCTGGTTTTACACAAACCAGCTCAACAGCGTTCCCATTCCGTTCGTTTGGTATTACGTTTAGCTACAGCTTTGGTAAGCTAAGCTTCAGCAACCC
This sequence comes from Mucilaginibacter angelicae, assembly GCF_042434235.1. Taxonomy (NCBI): domain Bacteria; kingdom Pseudomonadati; phylum Bacteroidota; class Sphingobacteriia; order Sphingobacteriales; family Sphingobacteriaceae; genus Mucilaginibacter; species Mucilaginibacter angelicae. The sequence continues at coordinate 856,989 of NZ_JBHLTS010000022.1, forward strand.
TAACCAGCAGAAAAAAGGCGTTAACAACGACGACCAAAAACAAGGCGATCAGGCCGGCGGCCAGGGTGGCCCAGGCGGCAGATAATCTTTAAGAGTCAAGACTATTAGAGTAAAGAATCAAGAAAAATAAAAAGAGCCGGAAGCGTAAATGCTTCCGGCTTTTTTTCTGAACCGGGATTTGGGGAGATTTTTGGGATTATAGGAATTGTCTGAACCTGAATTAAACGAATTTACCGAATGAACAGAATTTTAAAATTCAATAAATTCTACTAATTCGTTTAATTCAGGTTCAGAAAAGAAAATCCTGCGAATCAAAGAAATCCCCCCAAATCCCGGTTCAGATTACTCCGCATCCACCTCAATCCCTATCTGCTTAAGCAATAACGAGGCATTAAACGTTTTACACTCGCCATGCTTGATCTTGTAATCAAACAGCATTTCGCCGTTCACTACCTGGATATCAAAATAAAAGTTACGTACGTAATCCGGGTACTTGGTTTCGAGATGGGCAATCTGCAGGTCATGAGTGGCTACCATACCAACCGCATTTTTACGGATTAGTTGTTCGATAACTGCTTTTGAACCCAGGTATTTATCAACCGAGTTGGTACCCCGCAGCATTTCATCTATCAGGAAAAATACTTTCGGTTCGTTTTCAACCGCAGCCAGCAGCATTTGCAGGCGGTCAAGTTCGGCCTTAAAAGTTGAAGTGCTTTCATTGAGCGAATCTTTGATGCGCATGTAACTGATCATGGTGATCACCGAAACCTGCATGCTTTTGGCACAAACAGGCGCACCGCTTAGGGCCAGCACGGTATTAATGCCCACCGTACGCAAAAAGGTACTTTTACCGGCCATGTTGGATCCGGTGATGATATCAACTTTAAAAGTATTATCCAGCTCATAATCATTTTCGATACGTTTGGCGGCATCAATAAGCGGATGAGCGATAGCTTTTGCAGTAAGCGTATAACCCGGCCTGTCATCAATAACGGGAAAGCACCAATCCGGGTAGTTCACTGCTAAACCGGCCAGGCTTACCAGCGATTCAAACTCGGCAATAACATCGAAGGCGGCTTCAAGACTGTCCTGGTTTTGACGCTTCCAGTTTTCGATGGCGATGATCTGGCGGATATCCCACAAAAAAAACAGGTTGAGCCCAAAGCCAACCAATAAGTTAAGGTGGTAATTAAGCTTGTTGATCAGTTGGCCCAGTTCTTTTATTTTGGCCGATGTTTTATCCGCTTTTAGCTGCTGTGCCAATGTATTGCTGTAAACAGCCTGCCATTGCTGATCTTCAATGCACTTAAAAACATCGGCATAATTGGCTAACGTGTCACCTATTTTGCCGGCAATAAGGTCGGCTTTGCGGATATAGGCCGCTTTTGAAAACACCACGCCCATATTAAACAAGCCAACAACAATTGCCGCCAATTTGGCCGGGGGATAAAAATAAGCCGCTATCAGCAAACCTGTAAAAAGATAAGGCGCTATTTTGGTATAAGCAGTCAGCCATTTTTCGCCGGGCATATCAAGCGGGATATGCAGGTATTTGAACAGGTTTTTAAGCTGGTTTACATCCTGCTTTATAGCAAAGATGAGGCGCGTTTGCAGGTCGAGCTTCCAGCTATTTTTAGCGGCGATTTCTTTAACAGCTTCCTGCCGCAGCAATACAGTTTGCTTGCTTGCCGGGGCATTAAGCCAACCGGCCAGTTTATTATTACCCGGTGTGGTGGCAGTACGGTTGATAAGCTGATATAACGACGCGTTACCATAGATATCCAGGTCGGAAGTATAAAAGTGTTTGTCGTTACCGTAACGTGCGCCATCATTGTAGATATTGCTGTGCGTTTGGATGCTGCCTATCTCGTTTTCATTTACCTGCTGCAGATCGTCATAATATTGCTTCTGTTTTTCAAAACTGCTTTGGCGCGCTACCAGCCAGGCAAAGGCAAAAATCAGCAATACAAAAGCGATGGCAATGATGCTGAAATTGTCGAAATGGATGGCGATGCCTATAGTTATAGCAACCATTGCGAAAATACCAAGCCGGAGCAGTGAATAGGTATTGGCGAGCTTTTTATATTTGGCGGCTTCGGCAGCGGCAAGGCTGGCCCTTTGGGTATAATCGGTTATAATTGTTTGTTCCATTTGTAGATAAATTCAACCAAAATAAACACATATATTTTAAATAAACGTTTATTTGTTTCAGATATGAAGATCACGTTCCTTACCGTTGGAAAAACTGAGGATGCCTACCTTAAGGAAGGCATAGATAAATATGTAAAACGGCTAAAACACTACACCAAAATGGAGCTTGCCGAAATCCCCGAGCTTAAGAATACCAAAGCGCTAAGCCCCGAGCAGCAAAAGGCCAAAGAGGCAGAGCTGATCCTGAAAAAAATCACCCCGCTTGATTTTGTGATACTGATGGATGAGAAAGGCTCCGAATTTACCTCAACCCAGTTTGCGGCCTACATCAATAAAAAAGAGATCAGCACATCGGCCAATTTAATCTTCATCATAGGTGGCCCTTACGGATTTGATAATTCTGTTTATCTGCGGGCCAATGATAAAATCTCCCTTTCGCGCATGACATTTTCGCACCAGATGGTACGCCTGTTTTTTGTAGAGCAATTATACAGGGCCTATACTATTATGAAGGGTGAGCCTTATCATCACGAGTGAATGTGCAGATTTCAGATGTGCAGATATGCAAATGGTTAATGTTTTGATGTGAAGATTCTACAAATCTGAAATTTGCACATCTATAAATCATCTGCACATTTGAAATTTGCACATCCGCACATCTGCAACATGAACAATAAATGAATCTGCACATCTAAAATCCGCACATCTAAAATCTTTCCCTACCTTTGCTAAATGTCAGCAGGTCACGATCATTCACACTCACATTCGCACGGGCATGGGCACCATCACCACGACCACGCCCCCAAGCTTGATCATTTAAATTCGGCTTTTATATGGGGAATTGTACTTAACTCGATGTTTGTGGTGGTTGAAGCCATTACAGGCTTTATTACACATTCACTATCCCTGTTAACCGATGCCGGGCATAACCTGAGCGATGTGGCTTCGCTTGCATTGGCCCTGCTTGCTTTTAAACTCACCAAAGTGAGTGCTAACAGTAAATATACTTACGGTTATAAGCGGTCGACTATTATTGTATCCTTTTTTAACGCGGTAATATTATTTGTAGCCGTTGGCTTTATTATTTACGAAGCCATAATGCGCTTTATGACCCCCGAAACAGTATCGGGCGGAACAATGGCCTGGGTTGCTTTTATAGGCATCGGCATTAATGCCTTTACCGCATGGCTGTTTGTTAAGGATAAAGATACTGATCTGAATATTAAAGGTGCTTACCTGCATATGGCTGTTGATGCCATAGTATCGTTTGGCGTAGTGGTATCAGGCCTTATCATATATTTTACCAAACAATACTGGATTGATAGCGTAGTGAGCCTCATAATAGGCTTTGTGATACTGCGCGGAACCTGGAGCCTGCTTACTGCCAGCCTCCGTTTAGAAATGGACGGTGTACCTGCCGAAATGGACCTGGATAAGATCAAGGCCGAGCTTAAAAAAGCCAAAGGCGTAATTGATGTACACCATATGCACGTTTGGGCGCTCAGCACCACCGAAAATGCACTCACTGCCCACCTCGTGATCAGCCCCGAAGCAATGGCCGATTTTGATAATATCAAACATGACCTTCGCCACAGGCTGGAACACCTGGATATCAGCCACAGCACTTTTGAACCCGAGTTTTCAGAAGAAGAGTGCAAGCAACCGGAGTGTTTGTAGCCTATTCGCTTCAAATCAATAAAAAATGTCATTTCGATAGAGCCGGCCCGGATATGAGCGCGGGGAGCGAAAGAGAAATCTTATACATCCGGCAGAGCCAAAAGCATGATTTATCGCATGGCGTATAAGATTTTTCGCTATCGCTCAAGAGGTAGTTTCTCCTCACGCCAAAACACGTCCCATCGCTGTTCGTTCGAAATGGCATCGAAGTTTTCTTAAACCTATTGATTTTCTTATTTTTATGGTACACAATACCTTAAAAATGAAAGCCAAAACCTTAAAAGTACTTTCCGTCATTACTTTCCTTGAGATCATCGGGATGGTGGTATGGCCAATTGTAACGGGCTGGGGCCAGCTCATCGGCCCGGCAGGGCTGCTTTTAGCTGTAATATTTGTTTTTCCGCTCATTTACTATGTAGCTTTCCTCGTATTCCTGTCCCGCTATGCAAAAAGAGAGGCGCAGGATCAAAATATCGGCCTTGTAATATTCTTTAATATAATCCCTATTATTGGCCTTCTTTATGTTTTGGACGTGTTTTGATTTCAAAGAACCTGTAGTCGTTTTTAAATAATTCTTGCTACCTTGAAGCCAATTATTTACCCTGTCATGAAATCGACCCGAAGAAAATTTATAGCAACAACAGCAGCATTGGCTGCAGGTACAGTTACCGCATCTGCAATATCACTGAAAGAGCAAAAGGAAGAATGGCCAATAGTTCATCACGTATTTTTCTGGCTTAAAAACCCAGGCTCAACAGAAGACCGCGATAAATTGGCAGCCGGTGTTAAAACCCTTGCCAAAATTGAAACCGTACGCAAACTGCGCGTAGGCATTGTAGCCAGCACCGAAAAACGGGATGTGGTTGATAACTCATGGGCGGTATCTGAGCTGATGTTTTTCAGCGACCTGGCCGGGCAGGCCACCTATCAAACCCACCCTATCCACCTGGAATTCATCAAAAACTGCAGCCACCTTTGGGAAAAGGTAATTGTTTATGATGCAGTGGATGTTTAAATTAAAGAACTTGTTTGTTGGTAAATCAATAAATACTGAAACAACAAACAAAGGCAACACTTTACAAACAGCATCAATTAAAAGAAAACCACATCCTCAAGCAATAAAAGAAGCTTTGAACCATCCCAATGGCTGGGTTTATGAAATTGATGCTGCCTTCGAAAAGGATGCCAATGTGCCATCGCAAGCAATAACAGGCGCATGGAAGGTAAACGCAAAGGGAATAATTGAAGGTGATTTTATTCCCAATCCTAACTATTTAGATCTAAAGCCAGGTATTTGAATTTTATCATGAAAACAAAATGCTTAAATCATTTCATAAACATTTTGTTGATAACCGTGGTTTGTAACTTTATTTTAAGCTGTTCCAATCCTAAACCTACAGCTTTACAAAGGTTAAAAAGCATGGATAAATCGCAGCTTGATAGCATTAAAGACGCAGTATTAAGAAGCTACAGGGATACCATTAAAGTGGATAGCACAGAAATAGCAGATAATGGTGATACTGTATCGGTAAAATTCAGGCATTATTGTAGTTATGATAATAAAATAAGCGTACCACAGGAATATCTGGATGTTTATGGAATCTCCGAATTTCAAACACACAACTTTATATCGGAAGTAGAGTTTAAGATCAACTCCAGGATAATTTATAAAGGTGCTATAAGTAAAAATGATTTTAGTAAGTCTATTTCCATGAGACTGAAAAAACATGGCGTGCTCTACTACTCTCCCGATCTGAGCATATCGGGAAAGCGACTATCCATCGATTATAATATAAATATACCTTTATCCGGAGAAGGGTGGGGATATACCATCAGTATAGATTCAACCGGTAAAAAAATTACCGGTTCACTTGATTAAGATATTAACGTATCCTCAACCTAATTGATTGGTAGCGACGTATAAAACGAATAAGGAAGGAATTATCACAAACAAAAAAAGCCGGTTATTCGGCTTTTTTTGTGGCTTTTTTAGCTTTTGCTTTTGGAGCAGCAGGTTCGGCTTCCGGTTCAGCAGCTACTGTTTCGGCAACCGGTTCTTCTGCAACCGGGGCAGGGGCTTGGGTTGGATCGGCCTCTTCAAAAATTGGAAGCGGTTTTAATATCTGAAACCAGGCTATCACCTTTTTAATGTCTGATGAGTAAACTTTTTCTTCATCATGATCAGGTGCTACTTCATAAAAGAAAGTGCGTAGTGCTTTTCCGTCGGCTTTAGCATCAGGCACATTTGATGCTGTTTTCATGCGCTCAAGCACATCCGTTAACCTGATGTCGTCATCAACACCAAAAATGGTGATCTCGCTCAAGGCGGCTAATTTGGCAGTCGAAAGGTTGGCTATCAGCTTTGTTTTTTGCGCATCTAAACTTTCCAGCACATAGCCGGTTTTGTTTTGTGCCAAAGCTTTCCATAAACCCGGTTTTCCCGATACTGATACAATTCCCTGTAAATTCATATTTTTTGTTGGTCAGGTTGATGAAGTAAGTGGTTTATTTCGTTAGCCGATAAACCACTCACCTCATCAAAATTCACTTAATCCTCTATAACTTCGATGCCTAAAATTTTATCTCCCTGGCGAATAGCGTCAACAACGTCAACATTTTCAATCACTTTACCAAAAACGGTGTGGTTACGGTCAAGGTGGGCAGTGTTTGTGCGGTTATGGCAAATGAAAAACTGTGAGCTGCCTGTGTTACGGCCGGCATGTGCCATTGAAAGCACGCCGCGGTCATGATATTGATTGTTGCCGGTAAGCTCGCAATCAATTTTGTAGCCAGCGCCACCAGCACCGGTACCGGTTGGGTCGCCACCCTGAATCATAAAATTAGGGATAACACGGTGAAAAATCACGTTATCATAAAAGTTTGATTTTGCTAATTTTTTAAAGTTAGCAACGGTATTAGGGGCATCCTGATCGTAAAATTCTACGGTCATGTCACCTTTTTCGGTTTTGATTATTGCTTTGCTCATTTTTTTGTTTTTTAGAAAACAGTTGGCAAAGGTAATAAAATTGAGGATTAAAGAAAAAGGTTAAAGGAGAAAGCTTAAAGGTTAAAAGGGTGCATTAATTATTGGTTACCAGGGCGTAAATATCATAGTAAAAGTCTTCTCTTTAGGCGAGTAACTGATCTCACCTTTTCTTTTCGAATCAAACATCCTGATCTCCGAAATTGGCTTTTTGTAATCCTTGCCCAATTCGGCCAGTTGGGCAAAAAACCAGTCGAGCCCTTCCTGGTCGCCCAGTGTATTGGCAAACCAGGCCAGCTTTTGCAATTCTATGAGGTTTACTTTTTCATCGGGCTTGAAAACGTAAGTCCACTTTACTATCATCAACTCATCGGGCTTACCAATTAACTGGGCACGGCTTCCGTTGGCATCAACAGCAATAAAATTGGGTAACAGGCTAATATCTGTGTCCTGTTTAAAAACAAGGTCTTTATCAGCTTCGGTCAGTTTTTTTATCAGCACATCCCGGTTAAGGCGCATCCCTGCACCTCCGCTTTGGGCATGCGCAGGCAAACAGGATATTAACAAAACAAACGCAAGGAAAATATTTCTAACGATAACAGATAAGCTCATTTAAGGCCAGGATTTAACAATAGCATAAAACTAAAACAACCAGCCCGATACAAGAAGCCCGGATGTGTTAAAAATGGTTAAAATACATTAGCCGTTTATTCGTTACATTTGGTAACCCGGCAGTAAACAAATCATCAAGGATCGTGAACCAACAATCAAGCAGCAGACACTTTTCACATTTTAACTTTAACCTGTCGTCTAATTTCCGGCTTTTTGCTTTCAGCCTTTTGCTTTTAGCTTTCATCCCTTCCCTGTCAAGGGCCGCCTCTATATTAATCCCTATGGATGATGAGCAAAAAGACCACCTCAAATCATACGGGATAGCGTTTTGGGTACTTAAAAACGGCGAAGAGGTTGATTGGCTGCTCAACTACCGCGGCGGGAGCTTTATGATGAAATACGGGCAGAAGGTTGAGGAAGAATGCAAGATCCGCGGGGTAAGTTATGAGGTTATTGCCGATGCCAAAGCCACCGAAATTATTACCGAGGTAAGCGATCCATCGGTAAATATGGACCTGGTTAAACTGGAGAAAGCACCCCGGATGGCGGTATATTCGCCAAAAAATAAACTCCCCTGGGATGATGCAGTTACCCTTGTTTTAAAATATGCCGAAATTCCGTACGATTTGGTTTACGACGAAGAGGTGATCCACGGCGAGCTGCCTAAGTACGACTGGCTGCACCTCCACCACGAGGATTTTACAGGGCAATACAGCAAGTTTTACGGCGCTTTCCGTTATGCGCAATGGTATACCGATGATATCAAGATCCAGGAAGCTATGGCCCATAAGCTGGGCTTTAGCAAGGTATCAAAAATGAAACTGGCCGTAGCCCAAAACATCCGCGACTTTTGCGCCGGCGGCGGCTTCCTGTTTGCCATGTGCTCTGGCACCGATACCTTTGATATTGCTTTATCAGCGGCAAATACCGACATCTGCGAGCGCATGTTTGACGGCGATGCTGCCGACCAGGATGCGCAATCCAAACTTGACTTCAGCCAGACTTTCGCCTTTCAGAACTTTACGCTGGATATGAACCCCATCTCACATTCATTCAGCAATATTGATGTTACTACCACCCGCCAGGTTGACCGTACCCGGGACTTTTTTACGCTGTTTGATTTTTCGGCCAAATGGGATGTAGTGCCCAGCATGCTTACACAGGACCATGACAAAGTGATTAAAGGGTTTATGGGTTTAACCACGGCCTACAATAAAAATATGCTCAAACCCGGTGTTACCATCATGGGCGAAATGAAAACCGCCAACGAGGCCCGTTACATTCACGGCGAATACGGCAAAGGCCAATGGACTTTTTACGGCGGCCACGACCCCGAAGATTACCAGCACGCAGTAAACGATCCGCCGACAGACCTTAAGCTTCACCCCAACTCACCGGGCTACCGGCTTATATTGAACAACGTGCTTTTCCCGGCGGCTAAAAAGAAAAAACAGAAAACCTGATTTTAAGCAGATAAACTATTGCTGCTTATTGCACTGCATCAAAATGAAACTCCTGCACCAGTGGCGGGTTTTCAGGTGTTAAGGTAAAACTCACCCTGATGTTACCGTTTTCGCATTTGATAATAAAATATCCGCGTAACTGATTTTCGGGAGCCACATCACCCACACTTACTATTTTGCCTGTTTTGGCAAAGGTTTCGGCAGCGGCTGTTTTCAGTTTTTCGGGGAAATAATCCATAAAAAAGTTGTCGGCAAAAATGCCGCTTTCTTTGGCCTTACTCCAGTCGTCAATAACTTTAAGCAGATCGTTCTTGCGTTGCTCCAATATGGCAGAAGCCGGGAGTTGCCGTGGTTTTATACCTGAAAGCGCCAGTAAGGTATCCAGAGCCTGGGTGTTGGGATAACCCGCGCGGGCATAGGTAAGATTGGCGAACGACACTACGCCTACACCATATTCAGGCAAAATATTCCATTGACTGCCGAAACCCGGTAAACCGCCGGTGTGGCCTATGTATACACGGTTATCACAATCTTTAGCCCAGCGCAAACCATAGGCATAGGCGCTTACATTGGGGCAGGGCCTCCCCGTGGTTGTTTTGGCATTAACCGTTAAATAGTTCACATCCCATGGGTATTGCATTTCACGGATGGAACTTCGTTTAACGGGCAGCGTTTCGGCATCATCGCGCGGGGGCCAGGCATCCATGTGTACAGCCATGTATTTGCCAAAATCTTCAATAGTTGTGATCAGGCCGCCCATTGCGCCGTACGCGCCGTCATGCAGCAAAGGCTGCTCAACCCATCTGCCGTCGAGCCAGCGGTAGCCATGGGCCAATTTATCTTTGGGTACTTTGGTATACTCCCAGTAGGTATGGTTCATGCCCAAAGGCTTCAGGATATTATCGGTGATGTATTGCTCATAGGTTTTACCCGATACCTTTTTGATGATATAACCCAGCGTGGCAAAACCAAGGTTACTGTACTCATAACCCTGTCCCGGGTTATTGGAAAATGAAACACCTTTTTTATACAGCGCCAGCAGCTCATCATCAGTTACGGCAAGCTGCCTGTCGCCCCAGGGGTTATCTTCCGGGTAACCGGCTGTGTGGGTAAGCAGGTGCTTTATGGTAACCGGAATGGCATCTTTGGTTAAATATTTCAGGCCCTTCATTTCGGGGATATACAAATACGCCGGATCATCCAGTTTGAGCTTACCTTCATCCCTGAGCTTGAGGATAGCCATGGCGGTGAGGCTTTTGGTCATGGAAGCGATCCGGAAACCGGAATTTGAATCGGCTTTTATTTTGGCATCGATATCGGTATATCCTAAGCCGCCGGTATGCACCAGCTTACCATCAACTACAATACCATAAACCAGCCCCGGCCAGTGATTGTCTTCAGCGTATTTTTTATAGAGTTGATCAATAACAGGGAAAGTGGCTTGAATCTTTTTCAGCCTGTCAGGATCTGTAAAGGTTGCAGGCTTGTAGGGTTGGGCAGTGGAGGTAAATCCTATTGCAAATAAGAGGATTGTATAGGCAAGTTTGCGGAATTTATTGACCATATACATAGATACGAAAAAAATGGTTGAACCTGAATTTGCAGAATGAAAGAATTGGTCAACCCGCGCTCGTTTAACGAAAGCATAACCCGGGCCTGCGTTCATAATGCAACTGGCTATACAAATTGCAAAGCCATATTAAGCGCTCGTTACAAACGAGCGCAAGTTCAAAACAAACCATGTCATTGCGAGCGCAGCGTGGCAATCGCACGGAAACAAAGCCGCTCTGTATAGCATGCGATTGCCACGTCGCGCCGGGGCTCATACCCGTTTTGCTCCTCGCAATGACATGATTTACTATACGGCAAACAAAAAATCCCGGCCAAACCATGACCGGGATTTTAAATATTATAAAAGCTTTCCGCTTTAGACTTTCAGCCTTAAGCTAACTTAGCCAATTCTTCAGCCATAGCAGCGCCGATCTCAGCAGGTGATTCAACCACGCGGATCCCGCACTCGGCCATGATCTTCATTTTGGCAGCAGCAGTATCATCGGCACCGCCAACAATAGCACCTGCGTGGCCCATACGGCGACCCGGAGGCGCTGTCTGTCCTGCAATAAAACCAACAACCGGTTTTGTACCATTTGCTTTGATCCAACGGGCTGCATCAGCTTCCATGCTTCCGCCAATTTCGCCAATCATGATAATACCATGAGTATCCGGATCGTTCATCAGTAATTCAACAGCTTCTTTGGTTGGTGTACCAATGATCGGGTCGCCACCGATACCGATAGCAGTAGTAATACCCAAGCCGGCTTTAACAACCTGGTCAACCGCTTCGTAAGTTAAAGTACCTGATTTTGAAACCACACCAACGTTACCTTTTTTGAAGATAAAGCCTGGCATGATACCTATTTTACTTTCATCAGCAGTGATGATGCCCGGACAGTTAGGACCAATCAGGCGTGCATCCTTATCTGTAAGATATTCTTTTACCGCAATCATATCCTTTGTAGGGATGCCTTCGGTAATACAAACAATAACCTTAATGCCGGCTTCGGCAGCTTCCATAATGGCATCTGCACCAAAAGCAGGAGGTACAAATATGATTGATACATCGGCACCGGTTGCAACTACAGCATCTTTAACTGTGTTAAAAACCGGCCTGTCTAAATGGCTTTGACCACCTTTACCTGGTGTAACACCACCAACTAACTGAGTGCCATAAGCAATCATTTGCTCGGCATGGTATGAACCTTCTTTACCGGTGAAACCTTGTACAATAACTTTTGAATCTTTATTTACGAGTACACTCATTGGTTTTTTCGTTTTAGTACGGCAAAGCTAAAGTTTTTGCCCGAATGTCAAACCCTATTGTAATCTAAATTTATATGTTAACATAAAAGTGACTTTTAAGGGGTTGGGCATAGGATATTCGGTTGTGTCACGCAAAGGCGCGGAGGCGCAAAGATGGTTAGTTTAAGGCTCTTTGCGGCTTAGCGCCTTTGCGCGAAATTAAATTTCTAATATTAATATGGGCATTGCCTGCGGCCCGGGCTGTACGCTCATACTGCACAGGCCTTAACCACACGGCCGGTATCCGCTCCCATCCCTAATGCTTCTGTCTGAACCGGGATTTGGGAGGATTCTTTGGATTCACAGGATTTTTTCATTGCGATCAGTAAAATCCCAAAATCCAGCAAATCTATAAATCCCGGTTCAGACAAAATCCGAAATCGAAAATCCCAAATCCGAAATCATTTCCTAAATTCCCCCTCACTCTTCGCAATCACAATAGTAGCTACACCATTGCCTATTACATTGGTTATAGCCCTCGCTTCCGACATAAACCTGTCAACACCTATCAGTATCGCCAAACCTTCAACCGGGATTATTTTAATAGCCGTGAGCGTGCTGGTAAGTACAATAAAACCGCTGCCGGTTACGCCCGCCGCGCCTTTGGAGGTGATCATCAGTATACCAATAATGGTTAGCTCCTGCCCCAGCGAAAGCGGGATATTGAACACCTGCGCCAAAAATATCACGCACATGGAAAGATAGATCGTAGTACCGTCCAGATTAAAGGAATACCCCGTAGGGATCACCAAGCCCACCACCGATTTGGAACAGCCAAACTTTTCCATCTTCTCCATCATGGCCGGCAATGCCGACTCGGACGAAGATGTGCCCAGCACAATCAGGATCTCCTGCCTGATGTACTTCAGGTACTCCCAAAGACTGAATTTAAACAGCCTGCAAATAATATTCAATACCACAAATATGAACAGGAACATGGTCAGATAAACCGAACCCATAAGCAGGGCCAGCGGCTTAAGCGTTTGGATGCCGTATTTGCTCACTGTAAAAGCCATCCCCGCAAAAGCTCCGATGGGTGCTACCTTCATCACTATCTTCATAATGTTAAAAAACACTTTCGAGAGCTTATCAAACAACTGGATCACTGTTTGCCCGGTGTCGCCCATGCGGCTTAACCCGAAACCAAACAATATCGCAAAAAACAGGATCTGTAAAATATCGCCTTTGGCAAACGCCTCAAACATGTTTGAGGGAACAATATGGGCAATGAAATCGCCCCAGTGCATTTCGGCAGCGGCTTTCTCATATACGGCCAGCTTAGTGGTATCCATTTTGGCAGCATGGTTTTCAAAGCCTGCGCCTGGCTTAATGATATTAGCCACCATAACGCCAATAATGAGTGCAAATGAGGTTACAATTTCAAAATACAGCAAAGCTTTACCGCCAACCCTGCCTACTTTTTTCATATCGCTCATACCGGCAATCCCCAGTACAATAGTTAAAAATATGATCGGCGCAATCAGCATGGTGATCAGGCTGATGAACGTTTTGCTGATCAGTTCGGCCGTGGGGGCAAATCCTTTAACATATAAGCCGGCTATTACCCCAAGGGCAATGGCAATAAGTACCTGGAAAGTTAGGTTTGATAAGAGGCGTTTCATGATTGATCCCCCCAGCCCCCTAAAGGGGGAGCAACAGGTTGGGGCGGCAATATAGCAAGTTGTTATTTCAAACACAAAAAAGCCCCGTACCGGAAACCGGCACAGGGCATGATTTATTGATTGAAAGATTGTGATTATGCCGGTGTTGCTGTGCCGGTAATTAAATCAATTAAGAAGATCTTGTTAAGGAAAGTCAGTTTAGCCTTGTGGTTACCCAGGAAAACAATGGTACCGCTGTAATCCCAGCCGCCGCCATTTGTTTTTCCTTCCGAACGGAAAGTAGCTGTACCGCTGGTGATATCAAAGTTATCATCGGCGTGTACATAAAGGTTAGTGAACACATAAGTGTTATGCACCTTGCTAAAAGTTTTGTATTTAGTGTACTCATTGTCGGCATAAGCTTTCATTGGCCCATCCATAGTAAAATTGGAGTTATTGGTATTAAGGCCCCTTACTTTGTATTTCTGTACAATGTTGTAAACATATGAAAAGCCAGGTCCGCTGCCTACAGTGTTTAATGAATCAACCGAATCATATCCAACGGTTTTATTGCCATCGCATACAAAGTAGTATTTAACACCGCCTGTTTTGGTTGCTTTTAAAGTATCGCCCTGGTTAAACACAAGGTTCAGGCTGGTATCAATATAAAAACCACAATTGTAAGTGCTTTGTACTTTAAGTTTTGATGATGAAGCATTGGTTGATGGGGTAACGCCATCTTTAACGCTGGCGCCGCCAAATGAACCAGCTAATGATTTTGCCAGGTTATCTGCAATTGCCGAGCTGGCTACATTATCACTTGCTTTTACTGTTGACGGATCGGGTTTTACATTAACACCTGTTTTTGTACAGGCCGAATAAAGAACAGCTACACCTGCCAGTAATGGAAATATGCTGCGTAGATTTAGTTTCATAAATGTGATATCAGATTAAAGTTTAGATCTCTCTTCCCTCATTTGGCAACAAGCATACCATTGTTGAAACAACGTGCACAAAACCCAACGATTTGACCTTTTAGGCTGATAATCTGCTTAAAGCAAACGAACATTCAGGCTTATATCCTCTATTAAAACAAAAAACACCACTACCGGCTTTCCCCGGATTGAGGAAAATCATGTAGAAAATATTCCCCATTATTTATAAATCAAGCGAACAATAAAAACTATGCCGCGCCCGACGTTTTTTTGCTTAAATAGTTTTTTTTGATCGTTTCTAAGAAGCTGTTTAAAAATGCAAAATATTCATTGCCGTTGGTTTTAACCAACGGTAATGAAGTTGAAAAGTCTTGGCTTTAGCCTAATTATGCAAGCGGATTTGGGCTGAAGCCCATCTTATCGCTACTCATTGCTCCGTTGGTTAAAACCAACGGCAATGAAATTTTATTTACCTGTAAAAGATATTCATCAATTTTAAACAGCTTCAAAATACCGATCGAAAAGCACAGAAAATAAAAAGCCCCGCATCCCGGTTAGGGAGCAGGGCTTTTTATATATTTTTAAACAGATATTAGTTTATCTCTCCGGTTATCAGATCGGCTGTGTAAATAGTACCATCAATAGTGATCTTGGCTTTGTGACCGCCTAAAAACGTTATCGTTCCTTTGTAATTCCAGGTATTTTTTCCAATATTCCCTTTACTCGAAAAGGTAGCGCTGCCACCCAAAATAAAATCAGGGTCTTTTTTAGGGTCAACTACAATTGATTTAAAATTATAGTTAAACGTACCTTCAATATTTGGCTGATCTGTTGTGGGTTTGTTATAATCAACTTTAGCATAATAGTTAACAGGCCCATCAAACGAGTATTGCGCATGCTCAACGCCCGGGTTAAGACTTTTCAGCGTCAGGTTTTCGCCCATTCTTAAAGCCAGTTTAAATTCGCTGCTTACTACGGTCATGTTTAAGCTGTCGTTAGCGGTAACGCCCGATGGTACGCCATTGGTACAGGTAAGCTCATACTTAACTTTAGCCCAGATATCAATTTTAGAAGTATCGCTTTGATCTAAATTAAACGCAATGGTAGTATCCAGCTTAGCACCGCACTGAGGTTTGGGGTCAACAGATTGTACCTTGATCTTACCTTTTTTGTTCAGGGAAAGATCGGTTGGCATGCTTAAACCGTTCTTAAAATCAAATCCTCCATTTTCGGGGTTAAAGATACCAACAAGGCTTTGTGCTATTTGTACACTCGCTTCTTTTTTACTTACTGTACTTTGATTATCAGGCGCCATGTTAAGCTTATGGCACGAGGTGTAAATGGCAGTAATGCCGGCAAGCAGCAATACTATAATTTTGTAATTGTGTTTCATGTTTAGGATTTTAATTCCGCGCAAATTTAACTAATTATCAATTGATTAAGAAATTTTGAAAATATTTAAGGGTAGAAGGTTATAATCTCGTTTATACCCGTTTTATACGATGGGTAGAGGCAAAAGGTTAGCCAGTGTTGAAACCTGCTTTCCCTACGTTTTAAATGATAGATATTCGTCCCCCCGGGGTCTCTCGAAGATTTAAGTTAATCCCATAAAACCAACACTACGTATATGTTGCATAGCAGGTGTGGGTTAACTTAAATTTGTGCAAGAGACCCTGAGGAGACGGAAAGTGTTCGGAAGATTTTTAATTCCCTCCCTGGGGAGGGGTGCGATAGAGATGTGTAGTGGCAGGGAGGGGTCTATGCGCCATTTCAATGAATGGCTTATCGATGAAACCCCTCCCTACACCCTCCCAGGGGAGGGAATCGCACAATCCCACGCTTTTTTTAATTCTCCCGAACACCTATAGTCATGACACCAACAAGGGTCGAAAAAAATACCATTTCCCCCAACTAATCCATTAATAACTACTAAACTAATAGGGAAATGCTTAATTTCGCAACCTCATACGCGTAAAAAATCAAATGGACTACCAATTTAAAGAGATAGAGCAAAAATGGCAGCAGTTTTGGGCACAAAACCAAACCTTTAAAGCCGAAGACAAAAGCAGTAAACCCAAGTATTATGTGCTGGATATGTTCCCCTACCCATCAGGGGCGGGCCTGCACGTTGGGCACCCGCTGGGCTATATCGCTTCAGATATTTTTGCACGCTACAAACGTTTAAAAGGCTTTAACGTGCTGCACCCTATGGGCTATGATAGCTTTGGCCTGCCGGCCGAGCAATACGCTATACAAACCGGTCAGCACCCTGCCATAACTACCGAAGATAATATCGCCACTTATCGCCGTCAGCTTGACCAGATCGGTTTTTCGTTCGACTGGAGCCGTGAGGTGCGCACCAGTTCGCCCGATTATTATAAATGGACCCAGTGGATCTTCATGCAGCTGTTTAACAGCTGGTATAATAAAGATGCCGACAAAGCCGAATCAATTGGCAAGCTTGTTGCTCATTTTGAAGCCAATGGATCGGCAGGTATCAATGCCGTTTGTGATGATGAAATATTAAGTTTTACTGCTGATGAATGGAAAGCTTTAAGCAACCGGGAACAGCAGGCCGAACTGTTAAAATATCGCCTTACCTATCTGCGCGAAAGCACCGTAAACTGGTGCCCCGCCCTTGGTACCGTATTGGCAAACGATGAGGTAAAAGACGGCTTCAGTGAGCGCGGCGGTTATCCTGTTGAACAAAAAAAGATGACCCAGTGGAGCATGCGTATCACCGCCTACGCCGAAAGGTTATTGCAAGGCCTTGACACTATTGACTGGCCCGAGCCTTTGAAAGAAATGCAAAGGAACTGGATTGGTAAAAGTACGGGGGCTTCTGTGAAATTCCCGATAGATAAATCAGGTCATAACGCGCAATTGGATACTGACTTTATCGAAGTTTTCACCACAAGGGTTGATACCATCTTCGGTGTTACTTTCCTGGTAATTGCACCAGAGCATGAACTGGTAGCTTCGCTTACCACTCCGGAGCAAAAAGCCGATATTGAGGCTTACATCGCACAAACCAAAAAGAAATCGGAGCTGGACAGGATGGCCGATGCCAAAACTGTTTCCGGTGCTTTTACCGGCAGCTATGTGCTTAACCCATTGAACGGGCAGCAGATCCAGATCTGGATTGCTGATTATGTATTGGCAGGTTACGGAACAGGCGCTGTTATGGCCGTACCATCAGGCGATCAGCGCGATTACCTGTTTGCAAAGCATTTTAATTTGCCGATAGTACCAATCATCGACATTCAAAACATCGAAACCGAAGCCGACCCAACCAAGGAAGG
Organism: Mucilaginibacter angelicae; assembly: GCF_042434235.1. Classification (NCBI taxonomy): domain Bacteria; kingdom Pseudomonadati; phylum Bacteroidota; class Sphingobacteriia; order Sphingobacteriales; family Sphingobacteriaceae; genus Mucilaginibacter; species Mucilaginibacter angelicae. Next base: position 874,572 of record NZ_JBHLTS010000022.1, read on the forward strand.
TAAATACATCAACTCCGATTTTATAAACGGTTTAACTTACAAGGAAGCAACCGCCGCTGTTGTAGCCAAACTGGAAGAGATTAACGCAGGTAAGGCCAAGATCAACTTCAGGATGCGTGATGCCATTTTCGGTCGTCAGCGCTACTGGGGCGAGCCAGTGCCGGTTTACTTTAAAGATGGTTTGCCTTATTTAATTGATGAAAGCCACCTGCCGTTACTATTGCCCGAGATTGATAAATACCTCCCAACCGAAACCGGCGAACCGCCATTAGGCCGTGCTGAAGGCTGGAAACACGAAGATGACCCGTATGAGCTAAGCACTATGCCAGGCTGGGCAGGTTCAAGCTGGTACTGGTACCGCTATATGGATGCCCAAAACGATAAAGAATTTGCATCGCGCGAGGCTATTGAATACTGGAAAGATGTGGATCTGTACATTGGTGGCAGCGAACATGCTACCGGTCACTTATTGTACAGCCGCTTCTGGAACAAGTTTCTGAAAGATCTTGATTTGGTGGTTGAAGAAGAACCATTCAAAAAGCTGATTAACCAGGGCATGATCCAGGGTCGGAGTAACTTTGTTTACAGGCTGATTGATGAAGGGGGTAAAGGCACCAACACCTACGTATCGCACGGATTAATTAAGGAACATAAAACTACGCCGATACACGTTGATGTTAACATTGTTGAGAACGAAGTACTAAACATAGCCAAGTTTAAACAATGGCGACCTGAATTTGCCGATGCCGAATTTATCCTGGAGAACGGCAAATACATCTGTGGTGTTGAGGTCGAAAAAATGTCGAAAAGATATTACAACGTTGTTAACCCGGATGATATAGCAACCCGTTTTGGTGCCGATACGCTACGTATGTACGAAATGTTCTTAGGTCCGCTGGAGCAAAGCAAACCATGGAATACCAATGGCATTGAAGGTGTGTTCAAATTTTTACGCAAATTCTGGAGGTTATTCCATAATGATGCTTGGGAGTTTGGTGTAGGCGATGCAGCGCCGTCAAAAGCCGAGCTGAAATCATTGCACAAGATCATCCGCAAGGTGGAAGAAGATATCGAGCGTTTCTCGTTCAATACATCCGTTTCCAGCTTCATGATCGCTGTGAATGAATTAACCGATCTGAAATGTAATAACCGCGCTATTTTGCAGGATATGGTGATCATTCTTTCATCATACGCACCGCATATTTGCGAGGAGTTATGGTCATTATTGGGTAATGCCGATGGAACTTTATCATACGCGCCGTTCCCTAAGTTTAACAGCACCTATTTAATAGAGGATGAGTTTGCATACCCTATCTCTATCAACGGCAAAATGAAAATGAACCTGAGCATTTCGTTAAGCCTGGATGTAAAAGAAATAGAAGCCGCCGTTTTAGCCAGCGCCGATGTACAAAAATACCTTGATGGTAAAGCCCCTAAAAAGGTGATTGTGGTAAAAGGCCGCATTGTAAATATGGTGGTTTAGCCCCCTCCGCCCCCTGAAGGGGGTACTTTTGAATAGCATTTTAGCCCTGTGTTTTGCGTTGCAAAACACAGGGCTTTTATTTACTTCTAAAACAAAATTGTCATTTCGAAACGAGGAACGAGTGAGAAATCTTGTCCCCCTCCTGGCGCAAGTCTTGAGCGATGGTAATAGCTCCGGGCGACTTGTGCCTTCCACAATGCCCTTCACAAACACAAGTCATCATCCCACAACCTCCACACAAGACTTGCGCTATAGTCGTATTTTACTTCTTATACAACTCCACCCTCCTGCCGTCCGGATCAACAACTACAGCCATAAACCCGAAATCGGTCTGTGCTGGCTCTGATATAAATTGAACTGCTGCCTTTTTTAATGAAACAATCACCAAATCAAAATCATCCAGCTCAAAACCTAAGCGCAGATGCTTATCAGCTTCCGGTTGACTTTTGGTAAGGGGATAAATTTCAACCACAGTTCCATCAATAATTGCCGAATAATGGTAAGGAGAATTTCCGTGCTGATGATAATGAAAAGTAAAACCCAGTAAAACGTAAAAATCAACCAGCTTTTGCATGTCGCCGGTTCTTATTACCAGTAGTTTAAGTTTGATCATTAGCAATCTGTTTAAAAATTAAAGGTCGTTATTATTTTTTCCCTCCAACCTTTCATACCCCAATCGCAATAACGCTAAAGCATATCCGGCATCATTCTTATTATGGATATAAAAACTTATCCAGCCGGTATTTTTAAATGTATGATGATCTTCAATACGGCCATCTGCCATTAGTTGTTCCTTTATTTTGCGGCTTAGGAGCATATCCAGCAGGCCGTTGCCGTGGATATGGCCTATCTCGGTTTTGATGTAATTGAGTTGCAGTCCGCCATATTTGTGGGTTGTGGCACGGGTATTTGGCCAGCTGAGTGCTTTGGCTTCTATCTCATCCATCCAATCGAGCAGGGCTGGTTTGGATGCAAAAGTACCCAACTTGAGCAGCCCATCAAATACAATGGCCAGCCCTGGTACGAACTTCAAAAAGCCGAAATATTTCCTTACAAACAGGAACATGTTATTTTTCCTCACTCAACTGTTTGATATGTTCCATCACCCTTAAGTGCACATTGCGGGTAATGCTTTTTGCCCAGATGTCATAATACCAGGTTGGGAAAACATATAGCTTATACCAGCTGTTGCCAATGAGCGTAGTAGTATTATCGCCGTTATCATGCAGCAGGAACTGGCCTCTCAGGATATCGATATGCCCCATGATCTCCGGGTCGCGGGGTTGGTTGGTGATATCAAACGTGAGGTTTTTATTTACATCATAGGTCACAATCTTTTCGTCAAATACATAACCGTTGCTGAAAATACATTTACGCTTCGCCCCAAGATAATAGCCTTCGGCGGTGGATTCAACCGGGCTGGGCATCCCAATCTGAAACAACCAGTATTTATTAGGTGCTTCTATCCTTTTATAGGCAACCACATGTTTCCATACTTCGCTTACCGGCGCATTGATCACCACTTCATCGGCCACCATATTGGTATAATTATGTTTGGATAGTGAATCGACAATAAAAACCAACATCAGCAAGCCGAAAACGCTTACATTAAGAATCTCATTATCCCTGTGAAACATACTGCGCCCGCCAAGCATTCCCAGGAAAATAAAAACGATTAGCAAAGGTGAAACAATAACAAGGCAGATGACACCTTCATGTAAGAAAATAGCACTTAGTGCAATAATTATAATGGTATTATAACATGAATAACCAACAAGCTTACGGGTACTGATAGCGGGCAAATTTCGTAAAAAGTAAGCGATGATGAGGCCAATGAGTATGGGAATGATTATAAATTCCGAAAAAACAAGCAAGGCGCTCTCCGGTTTAAAATATGCAGTTATAGATATAAGCACAATAGCAAATGCATTTGCTAAAGCAAAACCTTTTAGTTTTTGATTGAAAATTTTATTCATGACAAGTGTTTAGGATCGGGTACATGGATAGCGCCCACAGCGGCTAATTTAGCCATAAACCCGCTTATTACAAACCCAGTTCCTTTTTAACCTTGCCCGGCAGTTTATCAGCAATAAGCCTGTACGACTGCCTGATATAATGCTCCCATTCCTTTTCTCCTAAACTATTGATGTCACGCGCCAATACCCATTTATAGCGGGCTATGTAAGGCTGTGGTTCCAGGCCTTCTTTGGAGATTATCTCCTCAAAATCTTCGGCAGGTACTTTGAACGAAGCCGAAGGCGGCACACCATCGGGATGGGTAAACAGGAATGATTTGCCGCCAACGTTAAAACACAGGTGTTCGCCCAGTTTAATATCTTCGGTTACACCGGGTAACTTATGGCAAATGGTTTGAAGGGTTTCGATGGTCATGGTTTTACACTTTTTGTAGAGACACATCACATGTGTCTGTCGTTTGCAAAATAACGAATTGTATGCTGTCTCTGTATCGCTTCAGACGCATGTGATGCGTCTCTACAGAAAAAATTATCGCTTTTTCTTCGGCAATTTGATCAGCCCCGATCTGTACAGGTCAATTGCTTCGTTCAGGATAAAACGGATCGTATCAACAGGCAAGTCCTCTATCGGGTCAAAAACCATGATCTTGATGCGGGCACGGTCTTCATAAGTCAATTCGGGGTGGTGCAGGTGTTTGCCCTCAACCATCCCTAAAAACGGCCGTTGTTTTTTGGTGTGCACCCACAGGTAGCAAAACATTTTGCCCTTATAACAAAAAAAGGGCATGTTATACTTCCACTCGGCGGTTATATCAGGGTCTTGTGCCAGGATAATATCCCGCAGGGCAAGGAGGCAGCTTTTGTTGGGCTCCTCCTTAGTGAGGTAAAACATGTCTATCGGGGTGGATTGCATAGCTTCAGGATTCTATAATTTCCATCGCTTTTAAAAATCCATCCGTTGGGGAAAATTTAATAGTATTATCTTCTATTTCATAAGGCTGATTTTCAAATATGCCATCCTTATACCAGAGCAGGTTACTACTTACCGATCCCGGCCCCTCCTGGTTCATTCCGTATATAACAGGGATCATATCATTAACAGCGTTAACAAAATCTATATTCTCAATTGGATAAATAATAACGGTGTGCCTGTGCGGGATCCCGATGAGCGATCCTTTGCTTCCAACCAACTGAGGGTTACGCGTCATATCAAATATGATATTAGGCGCAAAAAAATGATCACCAAATGCAAACCATATACTGGTTTGCCCTATCTCTTCACGTGTGATACTGCAGGGATATTTACTTCTGATATTCTCAATGCCTGTTTCAAACAATTTATCCCAGGTCTTCTTCCATTTTCCCGCTTGTTCAGGCGTTATAGTTTGAACCGCATCCGGTAAATCAAATACTAAAACCTCGGCTATTTCGCCTGCCAGCATCCGGTAAACCTTGTTTTCTTTCCCGCCATGATCCAGGTAATCCAGGGGATAAAGGCGGGTAGCGATATATTCTTCTATCGCATTAAAATCGTCAATGATCTCTTTAAAATCCTTCTCAAATTGAAATGTCCTGATCATCGATTCAAAATGTCCCAAAACCAGTTCCTGGCGATCCGATACTTCCGCCAACTTGCAGGCCTGTGCAAGATTCATCAATCCCAATACCCCCCAATCAAAATCATTAGGCCCTACATTTATCAAAGCATCACCCAGCGTATAAGTGATATTTCTATCATAAAAAAATTTATCAATTGCATCTACAAAGACCTTATATTCAGATTTACTGAAAAAAGAAGCCCATTCAGGTACTATAATCTCGTTTTTTTGCCGTTTGAAAAAGGAAAACATAATGTTCAGGATTTTATGTTAAATATGCTGATCTTTTTGATTTCTACATAAACAAATCATGCATCATAAGCCATCCACAATTTGACATTCACCTACCCCACCATCCTCCACAAAATCCTTATCTTTGCGCCTACATAAATTACCATCTATGCTTAAAGGATTTTTTAATGTTCCGGCCCCGGTAAATGAACCCGTTTTAAATTACGGTCCGCGGAGTTTGGAGCGTGTGGCGCTTAAGGCAGCTTTAGAAGCCGGCCGTGCCCAACAATTAGATATACCTATGTACATTGGCGGCAAGGAAGTACGCACCGGCACCAAACTGGAAATTCGCCCGCCGCATGATCATAAACATTTGCTGGCTACTTTCAGCGAAGGTGACGCAAGCCATGTTACCGCCGCTATTGATGCTGCCCTTGCAGCCAAAGCAGCCTGGGAAAACCTGGCCTGGGAACAACGAGCCGCCATATTCCTGAAAGCTGCTGATTTGATAGCCGGCCCATACCGTGCTGAAATCAATGCAGCAACCATGCTTGGCCAGTCGAAAAACGCTTACCAGGCCGAAATTGATTCGGCATGTGAACTGATCGACTTTCTGCGTTTCAACGTAGAATACATGACCGAGATCTACAAACAGCAGCCACCTGTATCGGGTAAAGGTGTTTGGAACCGTGTGGAGCAACGTCCGCTGGAAGGCTTCGTCTTTGCGCTTACGCCGTTCAACTTTACTGCTATTGCCGGTAACCTTCCTGCTTCTGCAGCTATGATGGGCAACGTAGTGGTTTGGAAACCTGCTTACCCGCAGATCTATGCCGCTAACGTGATCATGAAGATCTTTAAAGAAGCCGGTGTACCTGATGGCGTTATCAACCTGATTTATGTTGATGGCCCTGTTGCAGGTGAGGTGATCTTTAACCACCCTGATTTTGCAGGCATCCACTTTACAGGTTCAACCAAGGTATTCCAGAACATCTGGCAAACTATTGGCACCAACATTCATAAATACAAAACCTACCCGCGCATTGTGGGCGAAACCGGTGGTAAAGACTTTGTGCTTGCCCACCTAAGCGCCAATGCCGATGTGGTGAGCACTGCACTTGTGCGCGGAGCGTTTGAATACCAGGGACAAAAATGTTCGGCTGCTTCAAGGGCTTATATCCCGGCTTCGTTATGGCCTGCAGTAAAAGAAAACATGCAGCGCGATATCACTTCGTTCAAAATTGGCCCAGTTGAAGATTTTGAAAATTTTATAAACGCCGTAATCACCGAAGTATCGTTTGATAAACTGGCTAAATACATTGATGCCGCCAAAACCGACGATGGTGTTGAAATTGTTGCCGGTGGTAACTATGACAAAACCCAGGGCTGGTTTATTGAGCCAACCGTACTGAAAGTTGAAGATCCGTACTATGTAACCATGTGCGAGGAGCTTTTCGGTCCGGTGCTTACCATTTTCGTTTACGAGGATGATAAATTTGATGAGATCCTCGACATTGTGGATAAAACATCCATCTACGCGCTTACAGGCTCTATTATCTCGCAAGACAGGTATGCTATTGAAAAAGCTACTACCCGTTTACGTAACGCAGCCGGTAACTTTTACATCAATGATAAACCGACAGGTGCGGTAGTTGGTCAGCAGCCGTTTGGCGGCGCCAGGGGATCGGGCACTAATGATAAAGCCGGTTCCATGATCAACTTATTGCGCTGGGTATCCCCACGCACCATCAAAGAAACCTTTGATCCACCGAAGGATTACAGGTATCCGTTTTTGGCGAAGGAAGTATAAAAAAGAGTCAAGAAGTCAAGATTCAGGAAGCAAGAGCTTTTTTGAATAGATGACCTCAAATAAAAACGTCATTGCGAGGTACGAAGCAATCCCCGGTCTACAGAGCCGATCTGTATAGTTTGGGATTGCTTCGTACCTCGCAATGACGTTTTGTGAATACTCTTTTTATTATTCTTTCTTCTTGTCTCTTGAATCTTGACTTCCTGACTCTCTCTTACTTAAACTTAAACACAGCATCCATATTTTCATTGCTGGATGTGCTTACTTTCATATCGTTGATAAGACCTGTACTGAGGCTGTAAACCCAGCCGTGTACGGCAAGCTCCTGGCCGTTTTTCCAGGCGTTTTGTACAATAGATGTTTTACAAAGATTGTTAACATTTTCTATTACGTTCAATTCAACCAGGCGGTTACTACGTTCAGTTTCATCGGCAATGGCATCAAGCTCATCGGCGTGTAAACGATAAACGTCTTTAATGTGGCGCAGCCAGTTATCAATCAGGCCAAACTGGTTATTACCCATAGCGGCATTAACGCCGCCGCAGCCATAGTGGCCTGTCACTATCACGTGTTTTACTTTTAATACGTTCACAGCATAGTCAAGCACGCTCAGCATGTTCATGTCAGAGTGGATAACCATGTTGGCAATATTACGGTGTACAAAGATCTCGCCCGGAGCAGTATTGGTGATCTGATTGGCAGGTACGCGGCTATCGGCGCAGCCAATCCATAGTACCGGTGGTTTTTGACCATTAGCCAGTTTATCAAAGTATTCCGGATCTTCGGCTAAAGCGCTTTCAATAAACTTTTTGTTTCCTTCCAGTAAGCCTTCATAGGTAATGTGACTGGTATCATGAATTTGAGAACTCATATATTTTTAAGATTGATGTTTAAGATACAGGTTGGCTTTTGTTGCCGGATACAAACATACGGCTAAGTTTATGCAAAGCAAGCGGCGATACATCATAATACATGATGGTAAGCAAAATAACGGGGATAAAGTAAAATATGGCAAACTCATAAATATTAAAGAAGTAGCCGCCTGCCAGTCCGCCAAATAAATAAAACCCAAGTACGGTAAACCTGATCAATATTTTATTGCCTGCCGCTTCGGTATTTTTTGTACGGGGATGAAACCATTCGGCCACTTCGCTGCCCAGATCGGTAAATAAACCGGTTAAATGGCTGGATTTGATCAACCCGCCAGATATATTCGATACCAGGCTGTTTTGCAAGCCCATCGAAAATAAGATAGCGCTGATCACTATTTCGCGTTCCAGCTGTGTTTCCTGGTAAAAGTTATGCCCGTAAATGGCAACGCCCAGCAAAACAATGCCTTCAATTATCATTGGGATGGAGTTTGCACGCCACCTGCTTTTATCCTCGAACGAGCGCACTATAAAACTGGATACAAATGCCCCGGCGAAGAACATCATCAGCCAAACCAAAAAGATGATCATCTGGTGGTAGTTTTGCTCAACAATATGCTTGGCCAGGTTAGCCACATGCCCGGTAATATTGGAGGTAAATGCCAAAAAAGCCAGCATCCCCGCCACATTGGTAACACCTGCCACAAATGCCGTTGAAGAAGCCAGCATCAGGTTTTCTTTAAGGGTACGTTGTTCTTTTACAGCTTTAAGCATAGATATTTATAGCACGTAGCGCTTAGTTAAATCTACAGAAAACTTAACCACTTGGATGCATGCTTGTTTGATGCAACGGATAATATTTTAAACAGATAAGGAATAAGCAAAAAATTGTCATCTCGACGAACGGTGCGCGGGGGAAAAGCCCAGGGGTGAGGAGAGATCTTGTACGCCCTGCTTTAACGAATGCAAAGCGACCAGGCAGGGCGTACAGGATTTCTCTTTCGCCCCGGCGCACCTTCCCTCCCCCGCTCTATCGAAATGACAATTTTTATTCTTTAAGCCCTCCCTTCCGGGGAGGGTTTGGGAGGGGCTGGCTGACACAAAAAAATCCCGGTCATTTTCATGAACCGGGATCAACTTAACAATCAAACCTCCCTTCGCCCCTTACAGCAAAGGAAGCGCTGACCGAAACATTTTTATTAATGTGCCGCTAAAGCTTCCACACCATCAAGTTCATACACATAACCTAAATTATGCGGACTGCTGCTGCTAACCTTCAAATCTTTGATCAGGCCGCTGGCCAGGTCAATAACCCAACCATGCACCTCTAAATCATGGCGCTCCATCCAGGCATTTTGGATGATGGTGGTTTTACAAAGGTTATATACCTGCTCGGTAACATTCAGCTCAACCAGGCGGTTAACTTTTGTTGTTTCATCGGTAATGCGGTCAAGCTCATGGCTGTGCAAACGGTAAACGTCTTTAATATGGCGCAGCCAGTTATCAATTAAACCAAACTGCTTGTTGCTTAAAGCAGCGGCTACACCGCCGCAGCCGTAATGGCCGGCAACAATAACGTGTTTTACCTTAAGTACGTTTACAGCATAGTCAAGTACGCTCAGCATGTTCATATCTGAGTGTACACATACATTGGCAATATTGCGGTGTACAAACACTTCGCCGGGTTTGGTGCCGGTCACCTCGTTGGCTGGTACACGGCTGTCTGAACAGCCTATCCACAGCACTTCAGGGCTTTGGCCCTTGGCAAGATTTTTGAAAAATTCACCATCTTCGGCCAGCTTACGCTCCACCCATTGGGCGTTGCCTTTAATTAAAGCGCCATAGCTGCTTGACTGTGCTAATTTTATATTGCTGGTATCTATTACGGCTTTGCCGTTTGTTTTTTCTTGTGTTGACATTGTTTTTCGATTTTTAGTTAGGGTTATAAACCATTTCTTTTAAAGGGGGTACATCGTACTTCTCCTTTACGTCGTTCAGCTGCACAATAATGCCTTTTGTATAGGCATTGTGCTTGTAATTGTGGATGATCTCCAGTACATCCGGATCGATATACCTCGAGTTCGATCCGTCGATCACCACTTCGGCGCCTTGCGGTAGGCTGGTAAGCGTTACCTGTATGGCAGCCTTGTTCAGGAAAGACACTTCCTCGGCCAGCTTAAGCTTGATAACTTTTTTGCTGCCATTTTTTTCAATGTGATAGAAGTAGGGGTTACGCAGGTTGGTACGCAGAATATAAAAGATCCCTACCAGCATACCTATGCCCACACCAATAAGCAGGTCGGTCATAACAACGGCTACAATGGTAACCACGAAAGGGATAAACTGGCTCAAGCCCTGGTGCCACATGTGCTTGAAAAGACTTATCCGAGCCAGTTTATACCCAGTCATGAGCAGGATCGCTGCCAGACACGACAGCGGGATATGGTTAATTAAAGACGGTATAGCCAATAATGCAACCAATAAAAATATACCATGTATGATAGCGCTCATTTTGGTACGCGCACCGGCATTTACGTTGGCCGATGAACGCACAATAACCGCTGTCATTGGTAAGCCGCCAAGCATACCGCTAACTATGTTGCCAGCTCCCTGGGCAAGCAGTTCGCGGTTGGTGGGCGATATGCGTTTGATAGGATCTATTTTATCTACAGCTTCAAGGCTCAGCAGCGTTTCCAAACTGGCAACCACCGCAATGGTGAAAGCCGTTATCCAAACCTGCTTATTACCTATCTGGCTAAAATCGGGCGATTTAAACAGCGCGAAAAATTCGGCACTGCTGTTCACCAGCGGAATGCGTACAAACTGCTTATCAAGCAAGGCAAAGCCTGTCCCGGAAAACGCGAGACTTAAAACTATCCCAGCCACTACCACCAATAACGGGGCAGGTACTACAGCCAGCTTTTTAAACTTAGGCCAGTAGATCATGAATGCCAGGGATACCAGAGCTATGATCACTGCACCATAGTTGATGCGGGCAAAGGCCCGGGTTATACCCGAAAAAGTATTATGTTCATCAACCTGGCTAAAGCCTTCATCGCCTTCAAAATCGGCATCATAGCCAACTGCGTGCGGAAACTGCTTCATGATCAAAATGATCCCGATTGCAGCCAGCATCCCCTCAATAACCGATGACGGGAAGTAATTGGCAATGGTACCGGCTTTAACAATACCCAGTATGATCTGGAAAACACCGGCCAGTACCAGGGCTAATAAAAAGGTTTCGTAAGCGCCAAGTGTAGTAATGGCATTAAGTACAATTACTGTTAAACCGGCAGCAGGGCCGGCCACACTCAGTTGCGAGCCGCTAAGCGTACCCACTACTATACCGCCAATAATACCGGTTAATACGCCCGCAAAAAGCGGTGCACCCGATGCCAGCGCTATACCTAAACACAGCGGCAAAGCCACCAGGAATACAACTACACTTGATGGAATGTCCCTTTTTAAGTTTTTGGACAAAAAATATTTTTTCAGGTTGAGATTGCCCATAGCAGACTCACCTTGCTTGATTTGCATAAGAATGAAAGATTGAGTAAAATTTTAAAATGAATTATAAAGCATTGCCATCCGGATAGGGAAGTATCCGGTTAAATTCATTTTAAACGTTGGGCGGCGGTGTGGGGACTACAGGGTGATACACCTGTTTGTATAAAGCATTTTCCTGGTTATGGAGAACCTTGCTTTCGGTAATGAATGTGATGAAGCTGATAGTGTGGATGTCATACTCATCGAAGGTTTTTTTCTCCTTCATGAGTTCTTTTTCGGGGCTGTCCTTTTCAGTTTTGCTTTCCTGCTCCAGCTGAAGGATCACCGCACTTACCGTTTTATTATCAAGATATAAAAAAACAGGAGCAAGCGAAATGCCCATCTTTATTGCAAAGACGGTCATGAACAGCGCCACTACCCATATTTTATTATTCCTGATTTTCATCAATACAAATATATAAAAATCTGTTGTTAAACCATCAGCTTAAGCAAGCAAAAGCTATTCTTACAATCCAATTACCATTTTTTTGCAATTATAAACAACCTTAATTGCAGATAAAAAGCCTGATCTGTTAAGGTTTAGATGTTAAAAATGGAATCTTGTTACACATTGGAAATCCGCATAAAAAAGAAAAATCACTCTGGCGCAAGTATTGTGCGGCTGCCCTTGCAGGGATTACTTGTACCGCTGTATAAGATCAGATTTATTTACCTTTGAACTTTCAATTTATTAAATCCGAAATCGAAAATCTCAAATCCGAAATGTCAGAAATATCCATCGAACAAATCCGGCCGGAGCTTACCTGGCGGCTAAGGCAGCGTGTATTATACCCCGAAAGCAAGCTTTACGAAATGGAGATGGAAGAAGATAATCATGGATATCATTTTGCCGCTTTTAAGAATGGCTATATAGTTGCAGTTGTCTCGCTGTTTAATAAAGCTGATGACTGGCAGTTTCGCAAATTTGCTGTTGATGAAACCATGCAGAACATGGGGATAGGCCGCTCGGTATTGCAGCATATTACTGATTTTGTACTAACCAATGGCGGTACCCGCTTATGGTGTAATGCAAGATTATCGGCTATCGATTTTTACCTTAAAGCAGGTTTTAGCCATACCGGTAATTTCTTTTCAAAAAACGGGTTCGATTACGAAATCCTCGAAAAAGAACTTACTCCTTCTCCAGCTCAGCAATAATTGTTTTAGCGTAGTTATTGGGTTGCTTTTGATCAGATACTTTGGCCACATCAAGTGCGGCTTCTATATCCCCCTGCGCCTCATAAACAACTGCCAGGTTATAAGCTGCATGGCTGGCAAGCTTTTTATCAGGGCCATCAATAATCGGGTTCAGGATTTGAAATGCTTTATCAAATTTCCCGGCCTGGATCTGTAATACTGCTGACTGCAAATTATCATCATCGGTATAAAGCGGGCGGTTATTTGTTATAGAATACGGCAGATAATCCTTCAACGCATCAAGCGCAGCGTTACGGGCCGAATTACTGATAGCATCGCCATTTCCTTTAACTGTTGGATGAAATAACAATGACACGATAAAGCCCTGGTATGGTTCTTCCGAGTGAAAATCGCTGGCTTTACCGTTCAGCTTTTTAAAATAGATACCATTGCTTTCGTACAAAGTAAAGTTGGTGTTCACTACTGTAGAATAAACCGAATTATTATCAACAAGTTCCTCGCTAATATCGGCAGCGAATTTATCCAGCGTTAAAACATACCGGGCTTTGTTGTTTGCTGCAAGCTGTTTTATTGAATCGGTGCTCACAACAAAATTACCCGAATCGGCAAGGTTGATTGTATTTATACCCGGTAAAAACCTCAGCTGTTTTGCTGCCGCGGCCATAGCGCTGTAAGCTCCGCCCTTCAGCACGCCTAACTTTCGTTTGTTATTTATCTTCAGCGAATCAAAATTTACCCGGTTCACCAGTACAATAGTGGTACTATCACGTCCAAAAGTAAACTTCGGCGCGTAATCAACCGGTACGCTTACATATTGCTCCACATGGCAGGATGTTAAGCAGGCGATAATCAAAATGCAAATAAGTGTGAAAGGTTTCAAGGTTTAGGCAGTTTAAGGTTTTTATTCTTTCATCAAATCAACTATAATGGCTTTAGCAAAATCATTCGGCTGTTTTTGGTTTGATATTTTGGCTACATCAAGTGCTGCTTCAATATCGCCCTGGGCTTCATAAACCACGGCAAGGTTATAAGCTGCACGGCTGGCAAGCTTCAGGTCCGGCCCGTCAATAAGCGGGTTTAAAACCTGGAAGGCTTTATCAAATTTACCGGCTTTGATGAGTTCGACCGAACTGCTCAGCTGATCGCCATTGGCATAAAGCGGCCTGTCATGATATTCGGTATATGGCAGGTAATCCTTAAGCGCATCCAATGCCGAGTTCCGGATAGCATCAAATAAAGGGCCGCCGTGGGCAAGTAAGCTGGATGCATTACCGTAGGGGTTATTGTCATTTATTTCGGCCTCACCATTTAACTTTCTAAAGTAGATACCGTTTGCCTCATAAAGGGTAAAACTGGTATTCACTACTGATACCCGGTAAACCGATGGCATGCCGTTATAGTAATCCTGTTTCAATTTGCTTTCACCTTTAAAATCCTCAAACGCCAGCACATAGGATGCTTTATATTTTTTAGCCAAAAACTTAACCGAATCGGTATTGGCGGTAAAGTTAACCGAGTCTACCAGTTGCACCACTTTTACACCGGGCAGCGCATGCAGCTGAATGGCAGCATTGTTTATAGCGGTATAGGCAGCGGCTTTAAATGTAGTCAGCACGCGCTTGCCCCGGTTACGGGTTGAATCGGGCATGTAGTGGTTAATGACTACTATAGTTGTTTTTGCCCGGTTAAAGCTTTGCTTCGGTGCATAATCAACCGGAACGTTTACATATTGAGGTACGCTGCATGCTGCTAAAAAACATGCTGCAAATAAGATACAAGTAAGCCTGAATAGTTTCACCTTATTAAAAATTAAATATCGCGGAAAGGTATAACATAAGCATGAAAGCATGATGAAATACCCGGTCATTTTTGTATCAAAACAAACAAGCACCTTCATTGTGACTAAATATTTTCAAAAACGTTTAATATTGATTTACATAATTAATCTGCCGCTTATATCCGCCTTAATTTTAGCGCAATGTCATGAGCTTTATTATATTTGCTGTATTACTACATTAGATTGAAACATTAATTCAATATGGCTAAAAAGAAATCTGACGCCCCACAGCATAATCCTGTTGTAAACGAAACTTCAATTGCGTTTTTTGAAAAATATATCAACAACCCTTCGCCTACCGGTTTTGAATGGAAAGGCCAGGAGCTTTGGCTCGAATATTTGAAGCCATATATTGATACCCATTACGTTGATAACTATGGCACTGCGGTTGGCATTATCAACCCCAAAGCCGATTACAAGGTAGTTATTGAAGCCCATGCCGATGAAATTTCATGGTTTGTGAACTACATCACCAACGATGGTTTAATATATGTTATCCGCAACGGCGGTTCAGATCACCAGATAGCGCCGTCAAAACGAGTAAACATCCATACCGATAATGGCGTGGTTAAGGCCGTTTTTGGCTGGCCGGCCATCCACACCCGCCTCGCCGGTGATAAAGAGGAAGCCCCTACCCTTAAAAATATCTTTTTAGATTGCGGCTGCACTTCAAAAGAAGAAGTTGAAAAATTGGGCATCCACGTAGGTTGTGTGATTACCTATGAGGATGAATTTATGGTGCTTAACGACCGCTATTATGTTGGCCGCGCACTTGATAACCGTGCCGGTGGCTTCATGATTGCCGAGGTGGCCCGTTTGCTTAAAGAAAACAATGTAAAACTTCCTTTTGGTTTATATATAGTTAATGCCGTACAGGAAGAGATCGGCTTACGCGGCGCCGAAATGATAGCCCACAAAATTAAGCCCAATGTAGCCATTGTTACCGATGTTACACATGACACGCAAACGCCAATGATCAACAAAATTACCCAGGGCGATCTGGCCTGCGGTAAAGGTCCGGTAGTATCATATGCCCCTGCGGTGCAAAACAACCTGAATAAGCTGCTGATTGAAAGTGCCCAAAAAGCGGGGATCCCGTTCCAGCGCCAGGCTTCATCACGTTCAACAGGTACCGATACCGATGCTTTTGCCTACTCCAATGACGGCGTGCCATCGGCATTAATCTCATTACCTTTACGTTACATGCATACTACTGTCGAGATGATCCATAAAGAGGATGTTGATAACGTGATCCGCCTGATATATGAGTCGCTTTTAAATATACAGGCAGGCCAGGACTTCAGGTACATTAAATAACAAAAAGTTTATACAAACCGTAAAACAATTGGAGTAAAAATTTATTCCTTATAAACATTAATTATACAAAATAGCTTTTAATAAAATACCCCGATACTATCTATGAAACCAACCTTACTGATACTGGCCGCAGGAATGGCCAGCCGCTATGGCAGCATGAAACAAGTTGACGGCTTTGGCCCCAACGGCGAAACCATTATTGATTATTCAATATATGATGCTATAAAAGCAGGTTTTGGCAAGGTAAGTTTTATTATACGCGAAGAGTTTGCCGAAAACTTTAAGGCAATTTTTGAGCCTAAACTGGCCGGCCGTATTGAAACAGACTACGTATACCAAAGCTTCGATCTTAAACCATTTGGTATTGATAAAGAAATTGAACGCGCCAAGCCATGGGGAACAGCCCATGCCGTATTAGCAGCCCGCAACCAGATCAACGAACCTTTTTGCGTTATCAATGCAGATGACTTTTACGGTTACGATTCGTTTGAGAAAATGGCTAAATTTTTAACCACCGATGTTAAAGATGATCAGTACTCCATAATAGGATACCAGATTGACCGTACATTATCTGATTATGGCTCAGTATCGCGCGGCGTTTGTAAGGTTGATGATGCCGGTAACATGGTTGAAATTAACGAACGTACCGAAGTTTATTTTAAAGAAGATGGCAGTGTTGCGTATAAGGATGCAACCGGCGAGCATCCGCTGGATAACGAGACCCGCGTATCAATGAATTTCTGGGGTTTTACTCCTGCTATTTTTGAGCAAAGCGAAGATATGTTCAGGGAATTTGTTGATGCTAACGAAAACAACCCAAAATCCGAATTCTTTATCCCTTTGGTTGCCGATAAACTGATCAAAAATAGTACAGCTTCATTTAAAGTGATCCCAACCGGTTCAAAATGGTTTGGCGTTACTTACAAAGAAGATAAGCCGATAGTGCAGAAATGTATCTCCGACCTTGTAACCGGCGGAGTTTACCCTGAAAAACTTTGGGACTAAGTGTCTAACGATATTAAAAAGCAAAGCTCCCGTCGGAAACCGAACGGGAGCTTTTTTTTATATATGCTTAATTAAAAATTAGTCCTGGTAAATAAAGAATGTTTTTTGATCGTTTTCTTCGTAAACGTGCAGGGTTTTCTTAACCACCTGGTTATCGGTTTTAACTTCCATAATGTAATCGCCATCTTCAAGGTCGGTTAAAACATAGCCTCTTTCAACATCTGTTTTGGTTGATAAAACATCTTTTAGCAAAAGCTCATTTTGTTTGCTGTAAACGCGTACAAATGAATGGCCGTTCCCTGATTTTGCGATAGTTAATTTAACGCCGCGGTCGTGGTCAAGGGCTTTAAAGGTAACAACCTCTTTAGCTTTAGGGGTTACATCTTTGGCATTGGCAGTAGTTGCAGCAAAAACGCCGGCGCTTAATAAGAAGAATAATGCTGATAATTTTATTGAAGTTTTCATGATTTTGAGCTTTTAAATATTGTTAATGTTGTGTGTTTGTTATTTTCAATGATCAAATGAACAACATTAATTTTAACTGCTAAAAAGTGTTATACCAGCACTTAATATATATAGACCAATGGCAAAAAGCAATCGGCAAACGCGTAAAACACATTAATTATCAGCATTTTACAAGTTTGTCGAAAATTACCGGGCGTTGATCGGTCAGGAAGGCACGTTGGTCGTTTTTGAGGAGGAAATGGAAAAATCCATGCAACGTTTTCAATGTTGTGTTACGGCGTATCTTCCACTCGTCATTGCGAGGTACGAAGCAATCCCCGATTTGCAGGTACGCTCTGTATAGTTTGGGATTGCTTCGTACCTCGCAATGACGGGGTGGATTTAGCATTTTGCAGCATTAAGCTTCAATCAATACCAAATCCAAATTTAACAAAACTAAGCCAACCAAAAGGCGTTGCCTTTAAGTACTCTATCTACCCGGGTATGTAACAGGCATGAATTTAGAAATAGCAGGCAACGTACAAGGCTTTAAACAACAGGATGGCGTTTTAATAATCAAAACTGCCGAAGCCGAAGCGAGGGTTTATATCTACAGCCCGACTATTATCAGGGTAAACATCAGCAAAAACTTTAACCCTGATGATCCTTCCTTCGCGGTGATCAGGCAGCCGCTGGCCGGTTTTAACTTTGATGAATCATCGGACAATATTGATATTACCACCTCTGCCTTAAAGCTCAGCATTCAGAAATCACCGTTAAGGTTTAGCTTTTTCACGGCCGGTGGAATTTCGCTGAGCGAAGATGATGCACGCTTTGGCACTAACTGGCAGGGTGAACGTGTAACCTGCTACCGCCGGTTGTTTGAAGGTGAACGGTTTATCGGCCTCGGCGAAAAAACCGGCAACCTTGACAGGCGCGGTTCGGCCTATGTAAACTGGAATACCGATGCTCCTAACCACACACCCGAATCAGATCCGCTTTATAAAACCTTCCCGTTTTTTGTTGGATTGCACAACGGAATGACCTACGGCTTGTTCCTTGACAATACCCATAAAAGTTATTTCGACTTTGGTGCATCAACAGATGAAGCAACAAGCTGGTTTGGTGCCGACGGTGGTGATTTGAATTATTACTTCTTCGGTGCCCAGGGCGTTGATAAAATCATCGAAGATTATACCTGGCTCACCGGTCGTATGGAAATACCACCGCTCTGGAGCCTTGGCTATCAGCAATGCCGCTGGAGCTATATGAGTGCCGGTGAGGTATTGAACATTGCCCAAACCTTCCGCAAAAAACAAATCCCCGCCGATGTAATGTATTGCGATATCGACTATATGGACGATTTCAAGATCTTCACCTGGAACCAAAAAACCTTCCCAAAACCTAAACAAATGATAGATGAGCTAAAAACTATGGACTTCAGGCTGGTTACTATTGTTGATCCGGGTATAAAGGTTGAAAAAGGGTACAAAGAATATGATGAGGGTATTGAGCGGGATTATTTTGCCAAATACCCCAACGGCGAAAATTATACCGGCTATGTATGGCCGGGCCGCTGCCATTTTCCCGATTTTTTCAGAGAGGATGTACGTGAATGGTGGGGCGCAGCCTTCACCGCTCTTACCCAGCCCGGTGTTGAAGGTTTCTGGAATGATATGAATGAGCCTGCCGCCTGGGGGCAAAATATTCCGTGGATAGTAAAATTTGGCGACAAATTTATGCCCGAGGTGCGTAATGCCTACGGCATGCAAATGGCCCGTGCCACTTATGAAGGCACGAGGAAGATCCTCGGCAACAAACGTCCCTTCGTACTTACCCGCGCCGCCTATTCCGGCACGCAACGCTATTCGGCCGTGTGGACTGGTGATAATACCGGTACCGATGCCCATATGCTGTTAGGTCAGCGACTGGTAAATAGCCTGGGGATTACAGGTATGGCATTTGTAGGCGTTGATATTGGCGGCTTCAGCGGCAACCCAACGCCCGGGCTGATGGTACGCTGGAACTCGCTGGGTACATATACTCCGATGTTCCGCAATCATGCTATACAGGGCAGCAAAATGCGCGAGCCCTGGGAATGGGGCAAGGATAACGAACAGGTCATCAAAAAAGATATTGAACAGCGCTATAAGCTCCTGCCCTACCTGTACAGCAGCTTTTATCAATCAATGCAAACCGGCTTACCGGTAAGCCGTACACTTGCCATTGAGCACAGCTTTGATGAAAACGTTTTTGATGAGCGCTTCCAAAATGAATTTATGTTTGGTGATGCCATGCTGGTTGTCCCGGTTGAGAGTACTAAACTTAACGAGGATGTTTACCTGCCAAAAGGTGCCTGGTACCGCTTAAGCAGTAATGAGCTTTATGAGGGGGAACAGATTGTCAACGTCCAGGCGCCATTAACAGATCTGCCGGTATTTGTAAAAGCCGGGAGTATTATCCCAATGCAAAGCGTTGTGCAAAGTACCAATGAAAAAGGCGATGGCATATTGCAGATCCAAATTTGGAACGGTAGCGAGGCTAACAGCTTTGTTTATTATGAGGATGATGGTGTATCATATGATTATGAGCAGGGTGTTTATTATAAACGTGTTATCCGTTTTGATCCGTCGAAGAAAACAATAAGTTTATCTGCAGTGGAGGGATCGTTTAAATCACGGTTTGTACAGTTGAAGTTTGTTTTGCATGGGTTTAGGGGGATGAAGTTAAAAGGTGAGGTTATTGGGAATGAAAGTGGAGAGATTGAGGTGAGGTTAAGCGGAGGTTAGTTTTATAAAGCGTCATTGCGAGGCACGAAGCAATCCCCTACTTTACAGGGAGACTTGCATAGTCGCTCTGCATCTTGGGGATTGCTTCGTGCCTCGCAATGACGGGTGGTATAATAAACAAAAAAGCCCGGTCTGGAATTAACCAAACCGGGCTTTTTATTATATAAAAACTTATTATTTCACTTCTTCAAAATCAACATCTGTTACAGTGTCAGAGTTGTCTTGTGCACCTGCACCGTTATCACCGGCATTTGGTGCGCCTTGAGCGCCTTCGGCAGAAGCTTTGTACATATCTTCAGATGCAGCAGTCCAGGCAGTGTTAAGCTCGGTTTGTGCAGCTTCGATAGCATCAAAGTTTTTAGCCGAATAAGCTTCTTTCAATTTAGCTAAACCAGCTTCGATCGGTGCTTTTTTATCAGCAGGGATTTTATCGCCATACTCTTTCAGTTGTTTTTCTGTCGAGAAGATCAGGGCATCGGCAGCGTTAAGTTTTTCAACTTCTTCTTTTGCCTTTTTGTCAGCATCAGCATTAGCTTCAGCTTCGTCCTTCATCTTTTTGATCTCGGCATCAGTTAAACCCGAAGAAGCTTCGATACGGATCTTTTGTTCTTTACCTGTAGCTTTATCTTTTGCAGATACATGCAGGATACCGTTAGCATCGATATCGAAAGTAACTTCGATTTGCGGTACACCGCGAGGTGCTGGTGGGATCCCATCCAGGTGGAAACGGCCTATAGTACGGTTACCCGCAGCCATTGGGCGTTCACCCTGTAATATGTGGATCTCAACTGAAGGCTGGCTGTCGCTGGCGGTTGAGAAAGTTTCAGATTTTTTAGTAGGAATAGTAGTGTTTGACTCAATTAATTTGGTCATTACGCCACCCATAGTTTCAATACCTAATGAAAGCGGGGTAACGTCAAGTAACAATACATCCTTAACCTCACCGGTTAATACACCACCCTGAATAGCAGCACCGATAGCAACAACCTCATCCGGGTTAACACCTTTTGAAGGAGCTTTGCCAAAGAATTTTTCAACAGCTTCCTGAATAGCAGGGATACGGGTTGAACCACCTACCAGGATCACTTCGTCGATATCAGAAGTGCTTAAACCTGCATTTTTCAATGCTGATTTACAAGGGTCGATAGTACGTTTAATCAGGCTATCAGCCAACTGCTCAAATTTAGCGCGGCTTAAAGTTTTAACAAGGTGTTTAGGCATGCCATCAACAGCAGTGATGTATGGCAGGTTAATTTCAGTTTGTGCTGAGCTTGATAACTCAATTTTAGCTTTTTCGGCCGATTCTTTTAAGCGTTGTAAAGCCATTGGGTCTTTACGCAGGTCTAAACCTTCGTCGCTTTTAAATTCTTCTGCCAGCCAGTCAATAATTACCTGGTCAAAGTCGTCACCACCTAAGTGAGTATCACCATCGGTTGATTTTACTTCAAAAACACCGTCGCCTAATTCCAGGATAGATACGTCATGTGTACCGCCACCGCAGTCAAACACAGCAATTTTCATATCCTTGTGCGCTTTATCAAAGCCGTAAGCTAAGGCAGCAGCAGTAGGTTCGTTAATGATACGGCGTACTTTTAAACCTGCAATTTCACCTGCTTCTTTAGTAGCCTGGCGTTGTGCATCGTTAAAGTAAGCAGGAACGGTAATAACCGCTTCAGTTACTTCGGTACCTAAGAAATCTTCGGCAGTTTTCTTCATTTTCTGAAGGATCATTGCTGAAATTTCTTGCGGGGTGTATTTACGGTCGCCAATTTCAACACGTGGGGTATTGTTGTCGCCTTTAACTACTTTATAAGGTACACGTGCCGCTTCACTTGTAACTTCACTAAACTGGTTACCCATAAAGCGTTTGATTGACGAAATGGTTTTTGTAGGGTTTGTGATAGCCTGACGTTTTGCAGGATCACCAACTTTACGTTCACCATTATCAATAAAAGCTACTACAGACGGCGTAGTACGTTTACCCTCGCTGTTAGCTATAACTACAGGCTCATTACCTTCCATTACAGCAACGCAGGAGTTTGTTGTTCCTAAGTCGATTCCAATTATTTTAGACATATATGATTGTTTTTTCTTTTTGATTTATGTTTACTAACCACTGCTGTTTATCAATGCCTGTGCCAATATGCCAATGGCAGTAAAAATTGCCTGTAATTGTCAGTTCATGAACAAGGCGACAGGATAGCTTACTTTGTGATGACAGGTTGGCAGGATCTTTTGAGGTAAAAGGCGATAGGTGAAAGGCAAAAGGACTGTTTGGCTATTTGCCAATTGTCAGTATATCGCTTAACTTAAAACACGCAATTAAACCCCAAACCTAATTCGTGTGAACCGAAATTTATAGAATTAAGGAATTGGCAGAATGCTAATCAAATTCGATAATTTTTTTTATTCATTTAATTCGGCTTCAGACGAAATCAGCGAAACAAACCGCCAGCTGCCTACTCAAAACTGCTAACTGGACATGGGCGTTGCCTGCGGCCAGGCTATCCGCTCATACGCCTGCAGGCATTACGCACATTGGCCGGTATCCGCTACTATCCTTAACGCGCTTTACGTTTTTATAAATTGCTAAAGGTTTCTGGTTAAAATCCTTACTTTTATATCAGTAAACAAAACGCCTCTGTTACTTACAACACTCAACAGGCTCATCACCTTGCCTGGAATTGTATAACAAACAGCCATAACCCATAGGCTGTGCATTCACTTTAAAAAAAGCGAACTGATTTCTTATTGTTATTTAATTCCAAACATCCAATGTTTTTTATCCAATCACAACGGTTAAAGATGATACCGTTAACACATGAACAATTACTGTTACTTAAACAAGACCGCAAGCTGCTGGAGCTGTCCTTAGACTTAAACCCATCTGCTATGCTGATCGATCCGCTATATATCAAAGAAATTGATGACGCTTTCGACAGTTTCTGGCTGCCCAACACGCTCGCTTACCCAGATAAATATCTTTGGTATACCGATTGGGAAATTGTTCTTAAAAGCACCAACACCGTCATCGGCGGCATGGGCTTCGCCGGCCATCCTAATACCGATGGTGAAGCAGAAATAGGTTATATGATCGATGCTAACCAGCACAACAAGGGTTTTGCTACCGAAGCCCTGCAACTGCTTTCGCAATGGGCATTTACCCATGAGTTTGTGCAAGCTATTATTGTGCATACCTATTCGGATAACCTGCCGTCTCGGAGACTACTTGATAAATGTTGTTTTATGTTGACAGATGATGCAGCAGGACTGCTCACTTATAAGTTAAACAGATAGCGACAGGCAAAAAAAAGACTTACGATTAATCCGCAAAAGGACATCGTAAGTCTTTTAAATTCTATTGTCTTTACCCCTCAATTACTTTGAGGCATTGATCAGCGGGGTTTGGTCGTAATAAGCTATTTCCACAGCTATTTTGCCGGCCTTATTAAACTCGTCAAATTGTACCAGCTGAAATTTTGCAGTTTTCTTTGTCTTTTTGTTTACCGTAGTTATCGTCCACCATGATTGCACAGTAAATGGGTCTTTATCATATTGAAGACCATCAGGATAACCTACTTTAACTATTTTTATCTGTCCCCAGTCCTTTGCTATAGCAGCCCAGCTTTTTTTCTGGTCGGCAAAGGAGATTTTCTTCGGGCTCGTCGGGTCATAAAATATTGCCGTATCGGCATACAATTTTGCCAGGCCGTTCCAATCCTGCTTCACAAACAGATCGTTTGATTTGGTAACAATAGTGATGTAGGGATGTTCTTTATAAATGGTGCCGTTTTTTTTAGGGGCTTGTGCAAATGTACTGCCGGCTAACAGTACAAAAAGCACGATCAAAAAATTTTTCATCGTTTTAAGATTTAAAGGTTAAACCTGGTTATAATTCCACTTAAATTTAAAAACAATAAATCAGAAAAACCACCAATCTACTGATTATTAGAAAATTACATAAAATACTACAATATCTCGAACAATGAAATTTTTGTAAGCTTAAGAAGATTAATACGACACCCAGGTTAAAGATTAGTACCTGACAACTCTTTTTTTTATTATAGCCTTCATAATGTGATTCAAACTCTTCTACCATTAAGTCCATACATCAAAAAGAAGTATAAGCTCCCGTAAAATTTCCAAAAATATTTTATTCATTGCCGTTGACTTTAGTCAACGGTAAAAAGGAACTAACAGTTGGGCTTCAGCCTAAATAAAGCGGATTTTGGCTGAAGCCACTTATTTAATTCATTATTCCGTTGACTAAAGTCAACGGCAATGAATTCCATCAAATGCATGGATGATCATGGCTTCTATTAACAATTCCTAAAATCCCACCAAAACAAAAACGCCCGGTTCAATGAACCGGGCGTTTTTAATATCAGAAAGTGAATAATAAATTATTCGCCTTTTTCTGCGTTTTCTTCGTTTTCAGAAGTTTCAGGTGCTTCAGCAGCTGGTTCTTCTTTAACGTCTTCAACTACTACAGCTTCTTCTGCAGCTACAGGAGCAGCAGTTTTAGCTTTTGCACCAGAACCACCACGACGACGGGTTGATTTCTTAGCAGGAGCAGAAGCATCAGTACCGTATACAGTGTTGTAATCAACAAGCTCAATGATTGCCATTTCAGCGTTATCGCCTAAACGGTTTTCTAACTTGATGATACGGGTGTAACCACCCGGACGGTTAGCAATCTTTTCAGCAACTTCGCGGAAAAGGATTGAAGTAGCGTCTTTATCCTGCAGGTAGCTAAATACTGTACGACGAGAGTGCGTAGTATCGCTTTTTGATTTTGTTAAAAGTGGCTCAACATAACCGCGTAAAACTTTTGCTTTTGCTAATGTTGTAGTGATACGCTTGTGTAAAATAAGCGAAGTTGCCATGTTAGCCAGCATCGCTTTGCGGTGACTGGTAGTACGGCCTAAATGGTTGTTTTTGTTTCCGTGTCTCATTGTTTTATATATTTCACGTGCATACCGTTGGGCGATAGGCTCAAGCCCTCGGAATTATGCTTTCGCTTAATGTTTGCAACAAGAACCAAGAGTCAAGAAATCAAGATACAAGACAAAAAATCTTGTCTCTTGCTTCTTTCCATCCTGCTTCTTTCTTATTCTTCGTCTAACTTAAATTTAGACAGGTTCATACCAAAAGATAAGCCTTTTGATTTAACCAGGTCCTGGATTTCAGTTAACGATTTTTTACCAAAGTTCCTGAATTTTAACATGTCAGCAACATCATACGATACCAGGTCGGCCAGGCTGCGGATATCAGCAGCTTTAAGGCAGTTAAGGGCACGTACAGAAAGGTCAAGATCAACCAGTTCGGTTTTAAGGATCTTGCGCATGTGCAGGATCTCTTCGTCAACTTCTTTGGTTTCTTCTTTAGCCTGTGCTTCAAGCATCATGTTTTCATCGCTGAACAGCATAAAGTGCTGGATCAGGATTTTAGCTGCTTCTTTCAAAGCATCTTCAGGATGTATAGAACCATCGGTAGCAATATCCAATACTAATTTTTCATAGTCGGTTTTTTGCTCAACACGATAGTTTTCGATGGTATACTTTACGTTTTTGATTGGAGTATAGATCGAATCGATAGCTATAACACCAACGTTAGCGTCAGGATTTTTATTCTCCTCGCTTGGTACGTAACCACGGCCTTTACCTACAGTAAGCTCAACTTCAAGCGTTACTGATGGGTCCATGTTGCAAAGTACCAGATCAGGATTTAATACAGTAAAGTTGTTAGAGAATTTGGTGATATCCCCTGCTTTAAATGCATCCTGGCCATTTACAATAACAAATACTTTCTCGCTGTCGCCAGATTCACCTGTTTTCTTAAAACGAACTTGTTTAAGGTTCAGGATGATCTCGGTTACGTCTTCAACAACACCTTTGATGGTTGAAAATTCATGCGTTACTCCCGAAAAACGTACAGAAGTAATTGCATAACCCTCAAGTGATGAAAGTAAGATACGACGCAGAGCATTACCAATGGTTACACCAAAACCTGGTTCTAACGGACGAAATTCAAACGTACCATCAAAATCATTTGCTTTTTGCATGATAACCTTGTCTGGTTTTTGAAATGCTAAAATTGCCATTTATATCCTTTATTTATTGTTTACTAATTGAAATGATTTAAACCACGAAAATGGTTGACA
This sequence comes from Mucilaginibacter angelicae, assembly GCF_042434235.1. NCBI lineage: Bacteria > Pseudomonadati > Bacteroidota > Sphingobacteriia > Sphingobacteriales > Sphingobacteriaceae > Mucilaginibacter > Mucilaginibacter angelicae. The sequence goes on from NZ_JBHLTS010000022.1 coordinate 900,795, forward strand.
TAACATGCCAACCATCCCGCGGATATTTATCGTTATTATTTTGAGTACAACTCGACGATCAGGTTTTCCTTGATGTTTTCAGGGATCTCATCGCGGTTAGGATAGTTAAGGAATTTACCTGTTAAGGCATTTGCATCCCACTCTAACCAGCTGTATTTGTTGATTCTTCTTCCGGCTACTGAAGTAGTGATAGCTTCTAATGATTTAGATTTTTCACGTACTGCAACCACGTCACCAGCTTTCAATGCATATGAAGCGATGTTTACAACAGCACCGTTAACAGTGATGTGTTTGTGGTTAACCAATTGGCGTGCTGCTGAACGTGTAGGAGCAATACCTAAACGGAAAACAGCATTATCTAAACGTGCTTCTAAAAATTTCAACAGGTTTTCGCCTGTGATACCTTCTTTAGCTGATGCACGGTGAAATAAGTTTTCGAACTGACGCTCTAATACACCGTAAGTGTATTTAACTTTTTGTTTCTCTTGCAACTGAGTTGAATACTCTGATTGCTTTCCACGGCGTTTTGATGCACCATGCATTCCCGGTGGATAGTTTTTACGTTCTAACGCTTTGTCCGGACCGAAGATCGGCTCACGGAAACGACGGGCAATTTTGGACTTTGGTCCTGTATATCTGGCCATTTTTGTGTGTTCTTAAAGTATCAAGCAGCCTGTAGCTGCTGAATCTTAGCTTTAAAAAATATGTTAATTAAACTCTTCTTCTTTTTGAAGGACGGCAACCGTTGTGCGGAAGCGGTGTAATATCTTTAATCGTAGTTACTTCGATACCTGCAGTTTGCAAAGTACGGATAGCTGACTCACGACCGGCACCTGGGCCTTTTACAAATACTTCAACTTTACGCAAACCTAAATCATAAGCAACTTTACCGCAATCGGCAGCAGCTTGTGAGGCAGCATAAGGGGTGTTCTTTTTTGAACCTTTAAAACCCATTTTACCAGCTGATGACCATGAAACTGCCTGGCCGGTTTTGTTGGTAAGGGTGATAATGATGTTGTTAAAAGTTGCATTGATGTGTGCTTCGCCAACCGGCTCAACAATTACAATGCGTTTTTTGGTAACTTTTTTAGCTTTAGCCATTTTTTTGATTGTTACTTACGAATTACTGGATTACTACTATAACCCGGACCCGTAAAAATTACTTAATGAGGTATTCCTAATGATCTGAATGTTATCAACCTGCTTTAACCAATCTCAAACCTCCAACCACTAATCACTTACTATTTAGTAGCTTTTTTCTTGTTAGCAACTGTCTTACGTTTACCTTTACGGGTACGTGAGTTGTTTTTAGTACGCTGACCACGTAATGGTAAACCTTTACGGTGACGTGTACCACGGTAACAACCAATATCCATCAAACGTTTAATGTTAAGCTGCACTTCTGAACGTAATGCACCTTCAACCTTAATTTGGTCGTTAATAATTCCGCGTATAGAAGATAATTGCTCATCGGTCCAGTCTTGTACTTTGATGTTAAAATCAATACCTGCCTCAGTCAAAATTCTTTGAGCTGTTGAGCGGCCAATACCGAAAATGTAAGTAAGTCCGATTTCTCCTCTTTTATTCTTTGGTAAATCAATACCTGATATCCTTGCCATATTTCTTGTAATTTATTGAGTTATCGAATTATTGAATTATCGAATCGCTATCATCAGTAATTCAATCATTCTCCAATTCAGTAATTGTTCTTAGCCCTGGCGTTGTTTAAACTTCGGGTTCTTTTTGTTAATAACGTAAAGTTTCCCGTTACGGCGGATGATCTTGCAATCAACGCTACGCTTTTTGATGGATGCTCTAACTTTCATCTTTTTATTTATATCTATAGGTTATTCTACCCTTTGTTAAGTCGTATGGGCTCATCTCTAATTTCACCCTGTCGCCAGGAAGAATTTTGATATAGTGCATACGCATTTTGCCCGATATGTGCGCTATAATCTCATGACCATTTTCAAGTTCAACTCTGAACATTGCATTTGACAATGCCTCTCTAATTGTACCGTCTTGCTCAATCGAAGATTGTTTAGCCATATTTTGTTGATTATTACTTAATTATCCGCCCTAAAACCGGGATGCAAAATTAATAAAAAATTATTTAATTATTATTTTTTTCTTTTAAAACATTTTCTACGTAATCAAACGTCGATAAAATGTCTGGTGTACCTTTACGTACAGCCACAGTATGCTCATAATGAGCCGAAGGTTTCTTGTCAGACGTTGAAACTGTCCAGCCATCATCCCAAAACTTAACACCGGCACGGCCGGCATTGATCATCGGTTCAATGGCTATCACCATACCTTCTTCCAGTTTGATACCGGCACCGCGCTTGCCATAGTTTGGTACTTCGGGCTTTTCGTGCAGTTTTAAACCTACACCATGGCCTACAAGCTCTTTCACTACGCCAAAGCCGTTCTTCTCGGCATGTTCCTGTACCGCATAGCCTATATCGCCAATACGCATCCCTACAACCGCTTTCTCAACACCCAGCTTTAAGCATTCCTGCGTAACACGCATCAGCTTCTTAACCTGGTCATTTACCTCGCCAATGGCAAAAGTATAAGCCGAATCGCCGTAGTATTTATTTAAAACAACACCACAATCAACCGATACCAGGTCGCCTTCTGTTAAAACATGCGATCCGGGAAAGCCATGTACAACCTGATCATTCAGGGAGATACATAGTGAAAAAGGAAATCCGTGATAGTTTAAAAAGGCAGGAACACCACCGTTGTCCCGTATAAAGGTTTCGGCAAGTTTATCCAGTTCAATTGTTTTAACACCCGGAGCAATAACCTTAGCTATCTCTCCGAGTGTTTTAGAAACAAGTAAAGAACTTTCTCTTATGAGTTCTATCTCTTCGACAGACTTATAATTGATTTTTGACATTACTAATTAAATCGCTGTCGGACTGGTACCGGCAGCGGCAGGCATAGCTGTACGTCCCTTAATTCGTCCGGTTTTCATTAAACCATCATAATGGCGCATCAACAGGTGACTTTCTATTTGCTGTAATGTATCCAGCACAACACCCACCAGGATGATCAGCGAAGTACCGCCGAAGAACCTTGCAAATACTGGAGATACACCAACCAAACTGGCCAGCGCCGGGATGATTGCTATAATAGCCAGGAATACTGATCCTGGTAAAGTTATCCTTGAAATTACGCCATCAATAAACTCGGCGGTAGTACGGCCCGGTTTGATGCCTGGTATAAAGCCACCGTTCTTCTTCATATCATCAGCCATTTGGTTAGGGTTAACCGTAATAGCTGTATAAAAATAAGTGAACAGGATGATCAGGATACCAAACAACAGGTTATGCTGCCATGAGTTATAATTAGCTAAAGCTATCAATATACCGTTTGATGATACATTAGGGAAAAACTGCGATACAGTTTGCGGGATAAACATTAATGCCTGAGCAAAGATGATCGGCATTACACCCGCAGCATTTACCTTTAAAGGTATATACTGGCGCACGCCGCCATATTGTTTGTTACCCACAATACGTTTAGCGTATTGCACCGAAATTTTTCGTGTTCCCTGTACTATCAGTATAGTAAACATTACTACGCCAATAAGTGCCACAATCTCAACAATGAAAGCGATCAAACCACCGGCACCGCCATTACGCGAAATGAACTCGTTGGCAAAAGCCATTGGTAACTGGGCAATGATACCAACCATAATGATGAGTGATATACCATTACCGATACCTTTATCCGTGATTTTTTCACCCAACCACATTACAAATAATGTACCTGCCGTTAATACAAAAGTATTAAGGAAGATAAAGGTGAAAGGATCGGCGATAGTCCTTGCATCGGCAGCAACCTGCGATTTAAGGTAACCTATAGCCTGTAAAAAGGTAATACCTATTGTTAGGTAGCGGGTCCATTGGTTAAGCTTGTTGCGTCCGCTTTCACCTTCTTTTTGCAATTTGGTAAAATACGGAACGGCAATACCCAGCAGTTGCACCACAATTGAAGCCGAAATGTAAGGCATAACACCTAACGCGAAAATAGAGGAACGTGAAAACGATCCTCCTGCAAACATATTCAGCAATCCTACTAATCCTTCTGCTTTTTGGGTTGATGCTACCGCAGCGTTAACGCCCGGTAAAACCACGAATGAGCCTACACGATATATTAAAAGAAATAAGAGTGTGTTAGTAATACGCACTCTCAGATCTTCGATTTTCCAGATATTGGATAATGTGGTGAAAAATTTCTTCATCGAAATTATAACTTAACTATGGTACCACCTGCAGCTTCAATAGCTTTTTGAGCTGTAGCAGTAAATGCATGTGCTTTAACATCTAATTTGGCAGTAAGCTCACCACGGCCCAGGATTTTAACCAGGTCGTTACGTGATACCAAACCGTGCTCTTTCAAAGTATCAAAATCAACCGCAGTAAGCGAGTATTTTGTTACTAATTCCTGAAGTACGTCAAGGTTTACACCTGTGTACTCAACACGGTTAGGATTTTTAAAGCCTACCTTAGGCACACGGCGCTGTAAAGGCATCTGACCGCCTTCAAAGCCTACCTTGGTGCTGGTGCCTGAACGTGAACCGGCGCCTTTGTGGCCACGGGTTGACGTACCGCCACGGCCAGAACCTGTACCACGGCCAATTCTTTTTCTATTTTTGGTTGAACCTTCTGCAGGTTTTAAATTACTTAAATTCATGATATTAAATATTTTCAACCGCTACCAGGTGGTTCACTTTCCTAACCATCCCAACTATAGCAGGTGTAGCCTCAACTTCCACACTGTGGTTAATTTTACGCAAGCCTAAAGCCTCGATTGTTTTTTTCTGGCGTTCACTTCTGTCGATCACGCTCTTAATCTGTGTTATTTTGATCTTAGCCATGACTGATTATCCGTTAAATACTTTACCTAAACTAATACCGCGCTGTTGTGCTACTGTATTTGCATCACGTAACTGGGCTAATGCCGATACGGTTGCTTTTACCACGTTGTGCGGGTTTGATGAACCTTTTGATTTTGCCAATACGTTGTGTACACCTGCCGACTCTAATACGGCACGCATAGCACCACCAGCAATTACACCGGTACCGTTAGCAGCTGGTTTAATGAAAACAAAACCACCGCTAAATTTACCAATTTGCTCATGAGGTACAGTTCCGTTAATGATTGGAACTTTTACCAGGTTCTTTTTAGCATCATCAATGCCTTTAGCAATAGCTTCAGTTACCTCTTTAGCTTTACCCAAGCCGTAACCTACAACACCGTTTTCATCACCTACTACCACAATGGCAGAGAAGCTGAAAGTACGGCCGCCCTTGGTTACTTTGGCAACACGCTGTATGCTTACCAAGCGGTCTTTTAATTCGATCTCGCTTGTTTTTACTCTTTTTATGTTGATTGTTGACATTTCTCTGTTCGATTAAAAGTTTAAACCACCTTCACGTGCACCTTCGGCCAATGACTTAACACGGCCATGGTACAGGTAACCGTTCCTGTCGAAAACCACATCTTTAATACCTGCAGCGATAGCTTTTGAAGCTACCAGTTTGCCTACAGCTACCGACTGATCTGATTTTGAACCTTCAGCGGCAAAATCTTTTGATAAAGATGATGCTGATACTAAAGTTTTACCGGTTACATCGTCAATGATCTGCGCATAAATACCTTTGTTACTTCTAAATACTGACAGGCGGGGACGCTCTGTTGACCCTGAAAGGCGTTTCCTGATGCCTTTTTTAATCCTGTCTCTTCTTGATAGTTTAGCTCCCATGACGATTATTTTTTAGATGCTGATTTACCTGCTTTTCTTCTCAATATTTCGCCTTGGAACTTGATACCTTTACCTTTGTAAGGCTCAGGAGCACGTAACGAACGTATTTTAGCTGCTACCTGGCCAATTAACTGTTTGTCAATTGATTCAAGTATGATGGTTGGGTTTTTACCCTTATCAGCAGTGGTTGTAACTTTAATTTCTTGTGGTAATTCAAATACGTAGTGGTGAGAGTAACCCAACACTAAATCTAATGTATTACCTGTATTGGTAGCACGGTAACCTACACCCACTAATTCCTGGGTCACTTTGTAACCTTCAGTTACACCTATTACCATGTTGTTTAAAAGCGCACGGTATAAACCATGTAATGCTTTGTGACGTTTTTGTTCGGACGGACGTTGAACCAGTAACTGGCCGTCTTCCTGTGCAATAGTGATATCGCTATCAATTGCCTGTTGCAACTGGCCTTTAGGACCTTTAACAGTAACAACATTCTCTGCTGATACCGTAACGGTTACTCCCTGTGGCAGTGCTATCGGTGCTTTTCCTACTCTTGACATTGCTTAAATTTCTTCTATTAATAAACGTAGCATAAAACCTCACCACCAACATTTTGCTGACGTGCCTCTTTATCAGACATAACGCCTTTTGATGTTGACAGGATGGCGATTCCTAAACCATTTAATACGCGTGGCAAATTGCTTGTACCTGCGTATTTCCTCAAACCTGGTTTACTGATACGCGAAATGCTGCGGATTGCAGAAATTTTAGTTATCGGGTGGTACTTTAAAGCAACTTTAATGCTGCCCTGAGGACCATTGTCTTCAAACTTGTAATTTGCGATGTAACCTTTGTCGAAAAGCACCTTAGTGATTTCCTTTTTCAGATTTGATGCAGGAATTTCAACAACCCGGTGGTTGGCTTTAATAGCATTCCTTACTCTTGTAAGATAATCTGCGATTGGATCTGTATTCATTTTATTGTGTTATGACGGTGGTTTCCTTCCCGTAACATCCGGGGCGACCTTCCATCGGTTAATTCATTTTTTGCTTAATGCTAAAAGCACAAAGCCTAAAGCTTTATTTGCTTTACGCTTTATGCCTTAAGCTTTCAGCTTAATATTACCAGCTTGCTTTTTTCACTCCCGGGATCTTGCCTTCAAGAGCCATTTCACGGAATGTAACACGTGAAATGCCAAACTGACGCATATAACCACGAGGGCGGCCGGTTAATTTGCAACGGTTGTGCAGTTTTACCGGTGATGATGCTTTTGGTAATTTATCTAAAGCAGCGTAATCGCCTGCTTCTTTCAAAGCAGCTCTTTTTTCAGCGTATTTAGCTACTAACTTTGCGCGCTTTACTTCACGTGCTTTTACACCTTCTTTAGCCATTGCTATTTTGATTTTTAAATGGTAATCCAAATTGTTTCAACAACTCCAATGCTTCAACATCGTTTGTTGCGGAGGTTACAAAGGTAATATCCATACCCTGAATTTTATTGATTTTGTCAATATTTATCTCAGGGAAGATAATTTGCTCAGTTATACCTAAAGTATAGTTACCTCTTCCGTCAAAACCTTTATCGTTGATGCCTTTGAAATCACGGATACGTGGCAGGGCTACAGCGATTAAACGATCCAAAAACTCATACATTGTGTTGTCACGCAGGGTAACACGTACGCCAACCGGCATATTTTTACGCAATTTAAAGTTTGAGATATCTTTTTTAGATTTTGAAGATACTGCTTGCTGACCAGTAATGGTAGTTAACTCGGTGATGGTGTTTTCGATCAATTTCTTGTCGGTAGTTGCACCACCTACACCCTGGTTAATGGCAATTTTCTCCAATTTAGGAACCTGCATTACGCTTTTGTACTGAAATTTATCTTTCAGCGCGGTGCGGATCTCGTCCTTGTATTTTGTTTTTAATCTTGGTACGTAAGTCATTACTTAATTTCCTCCCCTGATTTTTTTGCTACCCTTACTAATTTGCCGGCGTCATTTTTTTGACGGCCAACACGGGTTGTATTACCTGTTTTAGGATCAACCAGCATTAGGTTTGAAATATGTATAGCAGCTTCTTGTTTAACAATTCCGCCGTTAGGGTTAGCAGCATTAGGCTTAGTATGTTTTGATACCATATTGGCACCTTCAACAATAGCCCTGTTCTTATCTACCAAAACCTCAACTATTTTACCTTGTGATCCTTTTGAATCGCCGGCAATAACTTTAACCAGGTCGCCCTTACGGATCTTTAATTTTACTTTCTTTTCCATGTTACAATACCTCCGGTGCTAATGATACAATTTTCATAAATTGTTTCTCGCGCAGTTCCCTTGCAACAGGGCCAAAGATACGTGTACCTCTTGGCTCGTCCTGGTTGTTTAACAACACAGCTGCGTTATCGTCGAAACGGATATATGAACCGTCTTTTCTGCGGATCTCTTTTTTAGTGCGCACAACCACGGCTTTCGATACGGTACCTTTTTTCACGTTACCTGATGGTAAAGCGCTTTTTACGGTAACCACAATTTTATCGCCGATTGATGCATACCTTTTACCGGTACCACCTAATACACGGATCACTAAAACTTCTTTAGCGCCGCTATTGTCGGCTACTGTTAATCTTGATTCCTGTTGTACCATCTTATTTAGCCCTTTCTAAAATTTCAACTAATCGCCAGTTCTTGGTTTTGCTCAGCGGGCGGGTTTCCATGATCAATACTGTATCGCCTACGCCACAAGTATTAGTTTCATCATGAGCCTTAAATTTGGTAGTCTTTTTTACGAACTTACCGTAGATAGGGTGTTTCACCTTACGTTCAACGGCTACAACGATAGATTTTTCCATCTTGTTGCTAACTACGAGGCCGGTACGTGTTTTTCTTAAATTTCTTTCCAATTCCATTTTCTGAATGTTTAAAAAATTAATTCTTATCAGAAGCGGCCGCCGCTTTACGTTTTGTTAATTCAGTATTTAACTGAGCAATTCCCTTGCGTACTTTTGTTATACGGGATGGATTCTCAATAGCTGAAACAGCATGAGCGAATTTCAATTTGGTAAGGGTAGCCCTTTCCTCGCTGATCTTTGCAACAATCTCTTCAGTTGATAGGCCCAAAATTTCTGAGTTCTTCATTTTTCTTTGTTATTTGTTGTCTGTTGGTAAGTTTAAACGTTGTATCGTTTCATTTGATGGGTGAAATTCGGCATCTAACTTCACAACATTAAAACTTTACAACTCTCAACTAACTCCTCAATTTATGCTTCTACGTAATCCCTACGTACAATAAATTTAGTTTGCACTGGTAATTTCTGTGCTGCAAGGCGTAAAGCCTCTTTAGCAACTTCCAAAGGCACGCCTTCGGCTTCAAAAATGATCCTTCCGGGGCGTACTACCGCAACCCAGTATTCAGGAGCACCTTTACCTTTACCCATACGTACCTCTGCAGGTTTCTTGGTTACAGGTTTGTCAGGGAATATCCTGATCCAAACCTGGCCTTCACGTTTCATAAAACGTGTTACAGCGATACGTGCAGCCTCGATCTGACGGCTGGTAATCCATGCCGCTTCGAGTGATTTAACACCAAAAGATCCGAATGAAAGTTCAGCACCACGAGTGGCTAAACCTTTCATCCTGCCTTTTTGCATCTTTCTGAACTTCGTTCTTTTTGGCTGTAGCATTTTCTTAAGCTTTTATATCGTTATTCGATATTTGTCTTCTACTCTAATTATTATCTCTTTCCCGGGCCACCTGGACGGTTTCCACCTTGTCCACCCGGACGGTTTCCACCTTGACCACCCGGACGGTTTCCGCCCTGGCCACCGCCACGACGATCGCCACCTGGTTTCCTGTCGCCACGACGCTCACCGCCGCGCTCGCCGCCTCTTTCGTTACCACGGCCACCAAAACCTGGTGCACCGCCTTCTGGCCTGCCACCTTTGCCGCTTGCGCTGCTGGTACCGCCAATGTTTGGAGAAAGATCGCGTTTGCCGTAAACTTCACCCTTACAAATCCATACTTTAACACCTATTTTACCATAGGTAGTTAATGCTTCTGCAAGTGCATAGTCAATGTCGGCGCGGAAAGTGTGCAAAGGAATCCTGCCTTCTTTATATTGCTCGCTACGTGCCATCTCAGCGCCACCTAAACGGCCTGATGTCATTACCTTGATACCTTCGGCACCCATACGCATGGTTGCAGCGATTGTGGTTTTCATGGCACGACGGAAAGAGATACGTGCTTCTAATTGTTTTGCAATGCCTTCTGCTACTAATTGTGCATCAAGCTCAGGGCGTTTGATCTCAAAAATGTTGATCTGAACTTCCTTTTTGGTAAGTTTTTTCAACTCTTCTTTGATCTTGTCAACTTCCTGACCGCCTTTACCGATCACAATACCCGGACGGGCAGTGTGGATAGTTACGGTAATGCGTTTTAAAGTACGCTCAATAACTACTTTAGATACACCACCTTTAGCAATACGAGCTGAAAGGTATTTGCGGATTTTTTCGTCTTCAACTAATTTGTCGGAGTAGTTGTTACCACCGAACCAGTTAGAATCCCAACCTCTGATGATTCCTAACCTGTTACCTATTGGATGTGCTTTCTGTCCCATTTCAAATTAATTGTTATCGTTTTTACTATCCACAATAAGTGTTACGTGGTTTGAGCGTTTGCGGATACGGTATCCCCTTCCTTGCGGAGCAGGGCGTAACCTCTTTAACTGGCGACCACCGCCTACAGATACTTCTTTAACATATAAAGCGCTGTCTTCAACACGTTTGCCTTCGTTTTTTGCTTCCCAGTTTTTGATGGCTGATAACAAAAGTTTCTCTACACGAATAGCAGCTTCTTTGTTAGTAAATTTTAATATGTATAACGCTTTCTCAACGTTTTCTCCACGGATCAAATCAACCACCAAACGCATTTTGCGTGGTGAAGTTGGACAGTCCTGTAACTTAGCAACAGAAGCGCCGCCTACAAGAGCTTTCGCAGCTTCTTTTTGTTGCCTGATCAGTACAGACTTTTTAATTTTTGTTGTTGCTTCCATTGCCTGTTATTTTTTCTTTTCTGCGTGTCCGCGGAATGTACGGGTTGGTGCAAACTCTCCCAGCTTGTGACCAACCATATTTTCTGTTACGTACACAGGGATAAACTTGTTACCGTTGTGTACAGCGAATGTATGACCAACGAAATCAGGAGAGATCATGGAACGACGTGACCATGTTTTTACAACTGATTTTTTATTTGCATCATTCAGCACCATAACTTTCTTATCTAAGTTATGATCGATGTAAGGTCCTTTTTTTATTGAACGAGCCATTATTTCTTCCTTCTTTCAATGATGTAACGATCCGATGATTTCTTCTTGTCACGAGTTTTGTAGCCTTTAGCCAATAAACCTTTACGTGAACGTGGATGACCACCTGAGGCACGGCCTTCACCACCACCCATAGGGTGATCTACCGGGTTCATGGCTACACCACGTACCCTTGGCCTGCGGCCTAACCAACGCTTCCTGCCTGCTTTACCCAACACCGCATTTGCTCTTTCGCCATTTGAAACGGTACCGATAGTTGCCAAACAGCTTGACAGGATCATACGTGTTTCGCCTGAAGGCAATTTGATGATGGCATATTTACCATCACGTGCTGATAACTGAGCATATGTACCGGCGCTGCGGGCAATTACACCACCCTGACCAGGATTTAACTCAATGTTGTGGATAATTGAACCAAGCGGGATGTTTTTCAAAGGCATGGTATTACCAACCTCTGGAGCTGCGCTCTCGCCTGCTACTACCATAGTGCCTACTGTAAGGCCTTCCGGAGCAATCATGTATCTTTTTTCGCCATCAACAAAATGTAACAGGGCTATACGTGCCGAACGGTTAGGATCGTACTCGATAGTTGCAACTTTTGCAGGGATGTCAAATTTATTACGTTTAAAATCAATTAACCTGTATGCTTGTTTATGACCACCACCCATGTAGCGCATAGTCATTTTACCGCTGTTGTTACGACCGCCCGATCTTGTGTTGGCTGCTACAACCAACGACTTTTCAGGAACGTTTGTTGTAATATCTGAGTTAGATACATCAACTCTGAAGCGGGTACCCGGGGTAACCGGTTTAAATCTCTTTACTGCCATCTCTATAATTATATATTGCTGTAAAAATCAATTACTTCACCGTCTTTCAAAGTAATAATCGCTTTTTTGTAAGTAGCAGCGCGGCCAGATACGGCGCCTGCCTTAGTGTTGCGAGTTTTTAGTTTGCCGACGTATTTCATGGTGTTTACCGCCGTAACGTTTACACCGTACATTGCCTCAATGGCACTTTTGATCTGAATTTTGTTAGCCCTGTGATCAACTTTGAAAGCATAACGATTAAGCTTTTCAGTTAACTGAGTAACTTTTTCAGTAAGTAGGGGTTGTTTTAAAATTTCCATAATTACTTAAGCTAATGCTTCCTCCAAAGTTTTAACAGCACCTGCAGTTAATAACAGTTTGCCTGCGTTTAACACATCATAAGTGTTAAGCTGCTCAACTGAAATAACTTTGGTTTTTTTCAGGTTTCTGCTTGATAAATACACATTGTTATTTTCGGCACCTGCAATTACTAATAATGTTTTTTCATTAGTAACATTCAGATCGGCCTGCATTTTAATGTAAGTTTTAGTTTTGATGCTATCGAAGCTAAAATCTTCCAGTACTAAAATGTTGTTATCTTTTGCTTTGTATGATAAAGCTGATTTACGGGCCAGTGATTTAAGCTTTTTGTTTAATTTAAAGCTGTAATCGCGTGGTTGCGGACCGAATACACGGCCACCACCATTAAACAATGGTGATTTGATACCACCGGCACGGGCACCGCCTGTACCTTTTTGTTTATATAATTTGCGGGTTGAACCTGCAATTTCATTACGCTGTTTTGACTTGTGTGTACCCTGACGCTGATTAGCAAGAAATTGCTTAACATCAAGATAGATAGCGTGATCATTTGGCTCAATACCGAAAACCGACTCAGGAAGCTGCACCTTGGCACCTGTTTCTTTACCTGATACGTTCAATACGTTAATTTCCATCTTATTTATCCACTATTACGAATGAACCCTTAGCTCCGGGGATGGAACCTTTAACTACTAACAGATTCTGCTCAGCGAACACTTTAACCACTTGTAAGTTTTGTGTTTTAACGCGAACGTTTCCGGTTTGACCTGCCATGCGCATACCTTTAAATACGCGTGATGGCCATGATGACGCTCCCAATGAACCTGGCGCACGTAAACGATTGTGCTGACCGTGAGTTTGCATACCCACACCACCAAAACCGTGACGTTTTACCACACCCTGAAAACCTTTACCTTTTGAGGTACCAACCACATCCACAAAATCTCCCGCAGCAAAAATCTCGACAGTAACGGTGTCGCCTAATGATTTTTGATCTTCGAAAGTTTTGAATTCAACAAGTTTCCTTTTTGGAGTTGTACCTGCTTTTTGGAAGTGACCTTTTAACGGTCCAGAAGTGTTTTTTTCCTTTTTGTCGCCATATGCCAGCTGTACAGCTGCATATCCATCGGTATCCACAGATTTGATCTGGGTTACCACGCAAGGGCCAGCTTCGATCACAGTACAAGGGATATTCTTCCCTGTCTCGTCGAAAATGCTGGTCATTCCTACTTTTTTACCAATAATTCCTGACATTTTCTTAATTTGTTTGTGTCCATCGAAGCAGTAGGGCTTCGTTCAAGACATATTTCTCCCCCGAAAGGGACGGCAAAGATAGAAACTTTGTATTAATTATCAAATAGTTAGTAGGTTATTTTTTTATAATTTTTGCATCCGCGTTTTAACATATGTTTGAAAGGTATTTGGCTAAGCATTAGCCGGTTTGATTTTTTGACTTTTCGGGGCAATTTTGGAGGCCTGGTTACTGCATCACCAGGTTGACGGCGTAAAACGGAAGATGGGCTGGGGAAATTTTTAAGAATTGATGGGATTTGGGAGGGAAGAATAGCTTCCAACATTATGCTTGTACCGATAGCCTGTCTACACGATTTATCTGAGAAGCTGTTTAAAAATGCAAAATATTCATTGCCGTTGGTTTTAACCAACGGTAAACAAGTTGAAAAGTCTTGGCTTTAGCCTAATTATGCAAGCGGATTTGGGCTGAAGCCCTCTTATTGCTATTCATTATTCCGTTGGTTAAAACCAACGGCAATGAAATTTCATCTATCCGTAAACTATATTTATCAATTTTAAACAGCTTCTTAGCGCCTTCGCGAGTTTTTTTAATTCACGAACAAAAGCCGGAGTTGGCAATATCTTAAAGCTCATCCAGTAATTCTTCTATAGTTTTTGCCTCAACCTTACCCTCTTGGTGTAGCCTGACAAAATTTACAGATTCCTCCAGATCATCTAATACCTGCTTTTTCTTTGCAGCTCCTTTTGTTTTTTTGTCTTCCTTTATAGAAATAACCTTCCCACCTAACTGCTCAACCAGGTCGGCCAACGTTTTTCCTGCCTTTTCGGGTATTTCGATTGTAAGCGTTGTCATATAACAAATTTAATCATTTGTTTAGCACCTCGCTGGCCGGCCATTAAATAACAATACCCCACAAACTTAAATTCCCCCTTTCTCCTGCCCCGATTATTCCCTATACTTATACCCGATAAATACAGGTATGATCTATTTAGAACCACAGGGCGGACTGGCCAACAGGATACGGGTTATTGCCAACGGCATCTGGCTTAAGCGCAAGCTTAACACCCAGCTGTATGTAATATGGAATGAAACGCATGAGCTTAACTGTCCATATCATCTGCTGCTCGAACCTGTAGCCGATTTTACCATCATCCCCAAAAAAAACGCCTTTAAATATGTAATGCGTACTGCCCAGCCCGATACCCAAACCCGGCTGAAAGCTAAATTAAAAAATGCCCTTGCCGGGATAGACCTTTGCATTACCGACGAAGACCACCCCTTCACTGATATTTATGAAACTGCCCGAAACCATAAGCGCATCTATATAAAAACCTGCCAGCGTTTTACTGATGACCTTGCCGGGTTTAAACTTTTTAAACCGGTAGCACCACTTAACGATAAGATCAGGGAGCTGGCTAACAGTATTGGCCCCAAAGCCGTGGGGGTGCAGATCCGCCGTACGGATAATACAATGGCTATAGCCCACAGCCCGCTGAAGTTATTTATAAAGCGGATGCAGGAATTAATTGCCGCCGATAATGACACCTGCTTTTTTCTGGCCACCGACGATTTGGGCGTTGAACAGGAGCTAAAGACAATATTTGGTGCAAGGATAATAAGCCCCCCGAAAGACCTCAGCCGTCAAACTGTTACCGGCATCCAGGCCGCGGTGGTTGATATCTTTACGCTTACCGGCACCAGCCGGATCCTGGGCTCATACTGGAGCTCATTTTCGGAAGTGGCGGCATGGATGGGAAACGCGGAACTGGAGGTGATCAAAAAAGGATAATATAAGCATACGTTAAGCCTTTCAACCTTATGCAATTTTATAGCAGGCAACAATACTTAACGAATCCTCAAGCCTTTGCAAATGCATGTTGTTACGCAGCTGCTCCATATGCACTAAAGCATATAACAGCCTGGCATCCATATCGGCCAAACTGATCCTTCCCGCCCAGATCTTATCATGAAATTCCCGGAAACCGGGTTTAGGATTCTCAAAATCAATTGACTTGCCTGCTGCTTTACCCACTAACATAAACACAATGAAGTAAAACAAATGGAGCACCTGCCGCATTAAAAAAAAGCACGCGTGCTGGTATTCATCAGCTTCGGTACCAAAATAAGCTTTGAGGAAATCCTTTTCGTCGGCATCATTCCTTACTACAAAATTAGCGGCAATTGCGAGGTCAACATAGCGGTCATTCAAAAAGGCCGCTTCCCAGTCAACCAGCCATACTCGTTTGCCATCGTATAATGTATTCTCAGGTTTGAGGTCGTTATGGCAGGCCACCAGGTCATGGCTGTTACGCGGGTATATGTTTTTGATTTTTTTATAAAGGTAAAAAAAATCGGCGGTCATGCTTGCGGGCATTATTTCGGCCGCCTGAAACTTTTCAATAAACTCCCCTACTTTATCAATGTAACTCATCCGGTAGGGGAAAGGCGGCAGCGCGTGTAATTGTCTGAGCAGACCGGGAATCTTCAATTTAGCTTCTTCCTGCGCAAAAGGTTTTGCTTCAATAAAGCCGGTGATGGCAATCCTGTCGTTTACACTGGTATACCAAACATGGGGCGCAATTCCTGCATCGGCAGCCGCTTTCATACAGGCATACTCATTTGTTGGATCGGCCAGGGCATCGGTACGGGTAATGATGCGGAGCAAATAAGGTTTTCCCAGCACCAACATCCTAAAAACCAGCGCCGATGAAAGGCCGGCAGTTAATTCACGAAGATCTTCAAATTCATGCACGCCAAAGGTTACCTGCAAGGCGTGACTAACAGCTGCTTTTTTGCTTTCCGGGATCATAAAAATGAGGATGTAAACAGGGTTTATTAACCAAATGTATACACGCTTTTTTATTTAAAACCGCTTAAAGAAGTATATTTTTTTCGGCGAAATTTATTAACGGTTTCTGCGTTAACCCAATATAGGGCTGCTGATTCGGACATTGAAAACCACTTTCAAATATTTGGATAAAAGCAATTTACAGGAACCTGATATTCGCTTTGCCCCCCCGCTTAATGGTCCTCATTACTAATTAGTAACCACCGAACTTGCCGGCACCTCATCGGCATGCGAAAACGAGCGGGTAAAGCCGGCCTTATAATAAGGCAGCTTTTCGGAACGGTTTTGTGCTTTTAAGCTTTGGTACATGCCTAACATCGACCAGCCGTTGCCCGGGTTGCGCTCCAGGTCTTCGCGGTAAACCTGTTCGGCCTGCGGGTTATAATCAGTTTTGAGCAGGTAAGCACCCATGAACTGCCGTGCCGGGATAGGCCATTCGGCAGGCTCAGCGTAAATCATGTTGTCTTCCACCTCCACTGCTTTTTTAAAGGCGGCCATCCCTTCATCAAACTTATTCCGGCCCAGTAAAATAGCGCCGTCCAGTATGTTTTCGGCAATGGTTGCCCCTTCTAAAGCGGTATTAAAGGGAATGTGCCGTTGCTTTAAGGAGGGGTCGTTAAGCCGGGCCCGCAGTAATGCAAGCTGGGCAACAGCCGAATCCTGCCCGCCGGTATACAGAAAAGCCATTCCGCGGGCAAAATGGTACAGCACGCGCGCATAAGCCCATTGGCCGTTGGGGCCAATGCTGTCTTTCAGCAGTTCGTGCCACTTGCCAAGGCGCACCATAGTAATCACAGGCATCATATACAGGTATTGCGAATAAGTATCTCCTGCCGAAGGTTTTACCGCATTACGGCAGCGCAGTGCAGCTTCCATTCCCCTTTCATACATGGCCCCGTTAAAAGCACAAAGCGTTTCGACTGCGTAAAAGTGCGAGTTGATTTTAGTAAGACTGATGTTTTTTACCAGGTTGGCATAGGTAACAATGCATTTAGCCGCCTTTTCGTTAGCATCCACCCCCTGAAAATATAAACCGTTGCGCTGGTAAACATGGCTCGACATATGTACCATATGCCCGATACCGGGGAACAGCTTTTTTAAAGCCCCCGCATTGGCCAGCGCCGCGCCGGGATTGCGCGAAGCCTCGGTTAAGTGGATATAATAATGCAGCGCCGCCGGATGTTCCGGGCTCGTATTTAAAACCCCTCTGCAAATTGTAACCAGTTCGGCAGTCCATGGTTTGTCGGTACCATCAGGTGCCCAAAAATCCCAGGGGTGAATGAGCATCTCGGCATCAATGTACAGCATTTTAAGGTCGGCATCGGCCGGGTAAGCCTGCATCAGCTTTTTCATACCCTGTGCATAGGCATCATTATCGCTGGCCTTACTCCCGGCCTCCGGGTAACGCAGGTTCATCACAGCAATCAGTTCCTTTTCCTTTTCAGGGGCATTACCGGCAACGGCATTCATCTGTTTTAAAACAAGGGGCAAGCCGGCAGGTGCAACATAAGGTCCGCCGGCATTATAGTAAGGGCCAAGACTTAAAGCCTGCCCCCACCAGGCCATAGCTGCCGAAGGATCAAAGCGCGATGCTTCTTTGAACGAAGCAAATGCCTCCTTCATGTGGTAGCTGTAATACATGGTTAAACCCTGGTTAAAATAAAACCGGGCGCTGTCATTACGGGCAGCTATGGCATAGCTATAATGCCCCCAGCCGGGTAAGTGCTGTATAAATTTGCCGTTCCCCGCCGTATCCACATTATCCACTGCACCTGATCCGCACATTACCGGGGTTGCAATTTTTACCGGCACTGCCGATCTTTTGGCTTGAAAGGCAAACAGGTATGTAGCGAACAACACTACAGGAAACACAAATAACAGCGATACCTTTTTCATCTTCAGCTTTTTTAAAACAACAAATTGAAAACCGGGGAGGATAATTAACTGGTTATGAAAACTTATACTAATATAAGGTATTGTGAGCGGGATTGGGCAGGGAAGAAAATATTGTTTAAGTTTAAGGCAGGTAAATGTATAGGAGAGCTTTATTTAGGGTTTCTAACATTGATCAGGTATACAATTCTTGTTTGAAGCACCAGATAATGGCGTTGCCTGCGGCCCGGGCTTTACGCTGCAAATCCTCGCCTTGCCTGCCCGCAAAGGCCGGCCCGCGCTGTGGGTTTTCCGCTGCAATCCCTAACGCGGAGGTTGTGAAAGATTTGGATAATTAATAGAAACGCTGTAACAGCACAAAAAACAAAATCAGGTTCCATTACAATAATCCTATTGCAATTATAAATTTGTTTATAACACCCCCCTTCGCTGATGCGCGAGTGCACCAGCTTGGAATAAACACCATTTTTATACATGGTTACAAATAAATCCTAACATCAAAATTTATGAAAAAAATCGTAGACAAAACAATACGCAATTTAAATTTCTCTTTTATTATATTACTTATTCTTACAAGTTTAGCCTGCAGGCATAAATCGACCGATACTGATTATAACTATGATCCAGTAACCAAAGGCTATGTTCCGAACGAGGAAACCGCTATAAGAATTGCAGAAGCGGTGTGGCTCCCGATTTATGGGACAGATGTTCTTGACGAAAAACCATTTATCGCAAAATTAAGTGGCAATGTATGGACAGTATTCGGTACTCTTCACGCAAACCACGGTGGAACTGCGTTCATCAAATTACAAAAAAGTGACGGGCGAATCATTTCTATTGGGCATCAGAAATAGTTATTGTTGTTATTCATAAACCTATGGTGATCAGATTGTAAGAAAACGCGACACGCGTGCACCAGCACAGGGGAATGCTATGTTAAAAACTGTTTTAAAAATGTACCTCTTCCATAATAATATGAAAAAGATGCTCTTTTATTTATTGATGATAACTTTTTCTGCTCAGGCAAAACCCGGGCAAAAAAGAATTAATCCTAAAAAACTAAAAATGATAGCGTTTTTGGTTAAACACAATGATCTAACTCCTTTTCAAAAGGATAATCTTAATGATTATGATGACGCTATTTATGAACGAGCAATTTATGACAAAAGAAGCACAATGTTATTAGCATTTTCTGCACCCTGTCGACGCATTCAAAAAAATACGTAGCAATAGAAACATCTAAAGATATTATTTTGTTGGAAACCCATGATTTAGCATCTGAATTGCCCGTCATATTGTCATTTTTTAAAAATCACAACATAAGTGAGCATGAAATCATCAGGATTTTATCTGAAATAACGGAAGTATATCAATATAATGCTAAAGCAAATTTTCGCTCTACGCCCCAGTGACTTTAAAATTGTGATATAACTAAATTTATCAATTACTCCTCTTTCGCTGGCGCACTTACGCATGTGCTAATTGCTACGTAGACATACATAGATTGATTAGAAGAGATCAACCTCATCAGCAAATGGGGTGTAGAATAAATAGATTCTTAAATTAATTAATTGAAATATGAACAAGAAAGTAAGCATTGGGCTATCCACACTCATTTTATTTCTTATACTGGGCTTCTGTATTTCTTGCAGATCCAAATCAACAAAACCGCCTGCTGATCTCGACAATGGACTTGTACAAGATGAAGAAGCAGCTAAAAAAATTGCAGAGGCTATTTGGTTGCAATTTTACGGTGATGCGATTTATGATGAGAAGCCCTTTGTGGCTACTTTAAACGGGAATATTTGGACTGTAACAGGTACCTTACATGAAATCCATGGCGGCGCAGCGATTATTAGGTTTCAAAAGAGTGATTGCAAGATTATAACATTTGCGCATGGAAAATAGCTGAACCTTTGGCAGGCGCCCTTCGCTGCGCGTCGGATGTGCCAATGCTATGTAGAGATACTTAGGTTGATGGGAAGAAATTAAAAAACAACGATCAACAGGAACAAAAACAGAAGAAAGCTACTGAAGAAAAACACCGTGTATACACAGATAAAACAGGCCTTCAAAACTTTAATTATAGATACAATATGACTAACAAAACGTTTGTTTTACTCTTATTAGGCAGCGTTTATATTTTTAGTTTTTGTTCTTGTAAATCGAGCTCTAAGCATGATAAGAGCATAATTCAAACCACTACTAAACCTATTAACAAAAATCGGCCATTAGCAATAAAATTTTACGTTAATCAAACCGATAACTATATTGCCATAGACAATTTTAACTTTCGACTCCCACCCAATATTCATATTGATTCAGCAACAATCTATAACGGGATTTATACAATCAGTAAAGATTCGGTTGTTAGATATAAAGCTGTAATTTATGATAACCTGGCATTTCTTACAACATTTGAAGATGTGGGAACGGGAATTAGAAGCTATTTATATGTTTTTGATATCACTACTAAATCGTTAATTGAAGATAAGTTCTTTAAAAGAAACTTTCTCTATAGCTCGGCCGGGATTATTTTGGTAGATTCAAGTACTCATAAGATATTTTCAATAGATAAGCCTGCGTTTTACGGCGCAAAACAACAAAATATAATTCCTGCATCATTAGCAGATGTTAATGGCCGTTATTTTGAATATATTAAGAATGTCTATATCGGGGGCGATGAAATCCCTGCTGATCATGATATTATTTCTTTTTACAACAAAACAATTAAAAACAGCAAAGATATTAAGACGCTTCCAAACGACTGGTGGAAGTAAGGCTATGCCGTTAGCATGTTTCTATTAATAAACAGCCCCATTCGCTGGTGCACTCGTATGCAAATATTATGCAGAAATATTTAGGCAGATTGCAGAGATCGAGACCATCGAAAAAATAACAAAAACACGCTACACGCGTGCATCAGCAAGAGGCATGGAAAATGTCAAGACAACAATTGATCTTAAAAATATCCGTCGGAGCTGGAACAGATCAGAACAAGAAAGATTTAGCTAAAATGATTTGTTTATAAACACAACAAATAAAAGAGATAAAAGCAGATGGGAAAAATTAAAGCAATTAATGTTCATGTATTGCTTCCAGTCCAAATAACACTTTGCCTACTCGTGAGCAGTTGCCGAAATAATGCGATCAAACGCGATTTCTTTTTAACAATGAAAGAATCATACAAGGATGTACCGATTGATAGTAGTGGTTATTTTATAAGAAATTTCGGATTATCGTCCTTGTCAGAAACAATACTGCAAAAACAATATTGGTATTTAAATTCAAAAGAGGGGGCATATCTATATCTTAACGGTTTGATCAGAAGAGATGATCAACAAATTATGTTTATTCCATACGATCTTACAACACCAAAAGAGTTTAAATTATTCGATTTTTCATGTGATGTTGGAGCAAATTGGAAAATATACTACGATAAATTAAAACGCCATAATGGTGATTCCGTAGTCTTTCGAGGGCGGTTTAAGGAAAACCATGAGCTATGCTACGTCTTTAGAATTCATCCTTTCTACAATAAAAGCGACGGGGCAAAATATTTTTATGGCCATACCATTGAGGTGTTTGTTAGTAACACTAATGGAATCATTAGCATAAGCGAGCCAGCCGACGACAAATTTAATTTTTTTAGGAAACTCTATTTATATCCGCATGAGCAGTTTGTAAATAGATTAAAAAATGCAGAAGATCTTTGATTAGATTATAACATCGTGCCTATATCCTCCCCCAACAGGTGCGAGTATGAAGCGTTGACAAGAGCGTTGTGTACTCATGACTAATCTGCTGGCTGAGCAATATCAATAATGTATGACTGAAAAAATCACGAGTACTCACCCCACAATTCCAGTGCTGCATACTCGCGCCAGTTCGGGGAGCGGGATTGAATGAGGAAAATAAATTGGGGGATGTTTGCGAGTGGTTTAAGCTATTGGTAACTTAAACATAATTTATTACCAACAGAGAGGTGCATGAATTTTCTTGCGTAAACTTAGCATGCGAGCCACAAGCCGGGAGGCTTGCGGCAGCTAAGGGGGAAATTTATTTTGTATAATATCAAACCAAAATATTAAATAGCTTTTCAATTTTTGAAAAGAAAGTATCAACACTTACGTAAAAGTTATATTTTTCATGCCTTCTATATACTGATACAGACATTCGGTCATTAAACAGTCCGATAAAAATATCCTCAACATTAGTATGCTCCAATGCAAATTCAAACGAGTGCCTAACTTTATAAGGATATATACTTCGCAATATTTTGTCGATTGTTCCTCCATCTATGATGTCAACATCCATTATTGCCACATGGAAATTGTAAATTCCTTCTGCTATTGACCCTCCCTCAAATCCTTTCAAAGGGGCGTCAGTAAGTATAAATTGCTTGTTTTCCACAAAATATTTCAAAAAAACAATTATATCCCATTTTATGTCAATCAGGTTTTTTAGTATTTTCCCATTTTCGACGACATTAACAATGATTCGTGACCAAATCTCAAACCTATATCTCGGATCATAAGGTTCGGGATGCTCTAATAGCTCGTAATCAAAATCCAACATCATAATTTAAAATTTTTTCGCAATTGTTTAAATTCTTTTTCGTTAATCTCACCACTGGTCGAAGTTTAGCGCCAGCGTAACTTCGACCTAAAAGAATACAAGCATCCTGCTTGTGTAACATGAACAGTATTAGCAACAATATCTTAACCGGTATAAGTCCTCAACAAGCAAAATAAAACCCTATGCCAGCGCTGTTAATTGCGCCTTTAATTCAACCGGGAAACAATCATAAACAAGAAAAAAATCAGCTCCGTTATAAACCAGCTTCAACGTTTTATTATGGTCTAAACCAAAGGAGTTAAATGGAAACACTACTTCTTTTATTGTCAGTTCACCCTTATTCATTTCCAACTGCCGGGCGTTTATTTTGAAAATAGAAAAACCGTACGAATAAGTTGTAAAGTTTATGGTATCCTGATTTATTTCGATTTGGCTTATAATCTTGTTTAAATTTCGTCCTTCGATAACCGTAACAGAGTAGATTAACGCAGCACTAAGAACTACACAAACCAGGCATTCAAAAATAAAAACCGGGTAATTATCAAAGTGTAAGTAAAAACCTGTACCTAATATAAATGGAAGTAAAAGCCCGGCTATAGAAGCCCAAAAAGACGCTCTCTTTTTACTTTGGGCGTAATAATTCAAATAAAAATCGGCATTAAAATTCATATTAACCTGTTCCTTGTGCAATCACGAAACCATCCACTCTCCCGCGTACTCAATAAAAGCCTTGTTCACAAACGGAAAAACAGTAACGTTTGGGATGTGGTTAACCTCCAGCAAATACCTTTCGCCGTTTTTACCAACAATGTAATCAACACCTACGGTTTGGAGTTTAAAGTGTTGGGCTATGGCCTGGCTGTCAAGCAATAGCTCCTGGTCTTTCTCCATTTCCCATGAACCTTCGTTATGGATTGATTTTAGCCAGGTATCGCCGGTGAGCCTGATCTGCCAGCTTTTATCGCCTACTATCATGATCCGTACAGCTTCGCCGTCGATAAATTCTTCAACAACAGAGGTTTCTGTGCTCGTCCAGTCGCCGGTAAATTTACTTTTATCCTCACCGCAATGCCAGATCCCCCATTTAGCCACCACTTCTGTTTCGGCGCTATATTCCTGTTCGCCAATAACCATTCCGCGTTTTATACCTCCAAATTTCGATACCGACAAAGCCCGCACCAAACCGGGAATGCGCTGCCTCAGATCCATCATGCCAAGCGCATTTGGCAAACAAGGTCCGTTCCACATGGCTAAAAGGGTAATAAAGTCAAGATCATCCTTGTAAATGCCATGAAATATCACCTTGTTAACCAACAGGTATTTGCCCGGCACCGATGCGCTTTCAACATATAATTGCCCTTCAACAAGTTTAACCTGGGGCACCTGGTCATAATGCACCATTAAATAGTTAAAATTTAAACTTTGCTTAAGCGCATTAACTTCGGCTTCTTCGAGGCCAATTACCAGGATGCGTACCTTATCCATAACGTGATTTCTATTTATTTCAATATTTGATGATAGACCGCCGTAGGGCTATCAACAAGTAACAAATGTAATATACTTGATAATACTGCAGCATTATCTTTATGGTACTACTCTATTACGATTTTAATAAATCGTATAAAATAAAAACCTATCTCCTTAGAAATTAGTGATCTCTACTCGTCTCTTATTTTTCAATCTCTTCCCTAATTTCTCAAACATACCTTACTCAAAATCATCCAGGTTCCTGATCCTGAATAGTTGAAGTAAAAGTAAAAACAACGCTGCACCGATGGTAAATGATCCGGCTATCCAGGCCAGCTTGTTGCCATTTCGTTTTTCAAACGGCTCATAAACCGGCGAAAGCATGGTTTGCTCACACATAGCAACGTCGTCGCGCGAGTTTAAGGCAGCCAGGTAATTGATAACATCGTCATCATCGGGTAAACGGGCCAGGTATACAAATTTGGTTAAAGGTTCGTGCTCAAAGGTGGCTTTACAGTTCCGGGCAAACAGGGTAAATTCCTTATTCTTTTCTGCAAGCGATAAACTGTTATTAACAGTTTCGTGGTATTTAAGAACAAACCAGGCGGCGGGTGCTATTTTAATAACAGCGGGCGGTTTTTTAAACTTATATTTCCAAGTTACTACAGCCAAAGCACCATACTTACCGGCGTCGCCGTATTTGGTCATCACCATAGAAGGGTTAACATAACGCATCATCCGTACCGAGTCGGCCGGTAATTTCTTTAAAAAAGACATATTACTTAGCGAATCATTGATGATCACCAGCGTTTTAGGATTTACCCGGTTGCGCATGGTGGCAATCCGGTTGGTATCGGGATAGATCCGGTCAAAAACGGGTACCGCTGTATAGGCATCCATATTAAAATCCGAATTATTTTTACCACTAAGCGAAAATATCACCTTAATGTGCGCCATGTTTTTGTTAGGATACATCTGCCTAACGGTATAGTATTTAGTTGGCGGCAAATAATGCACCTCGCTCATACTATCCAGATAGGTAAGCTTTCCTGTAGCCGACGCCAGATATTTTTGGGAAATGCAGATTGGTACGGCAAATGTAAAGCCACCTACCATGATCAAAAAAGTAATGGGGTCGTGGAGACGTGTTTTATAAGGTTTTAACCGCCTTAGTTTTTGAAAAAGTAATGCAAGCGGTAAAACAAGCCCTATTGCGCCGGGGATAAAAAAATCTGCGTATTTATCTTGCAACGTAAAAACATTAAACCTGATGAGGAGTAGCCAATGCAAAAAGGTATAAATAATGACGGTGCAAAAACCTATAAAAACAAAGGGCAAAAAAATAAGCTTAAACTTAGCTTTGAATTGTTTCATGTACGGTTCAGGTTGTGATCAATAAGCTTTAAAGATACTGAACAAAGTGGTGCTATAGGTTAAAAAATTCCGTTGTAAACATGTAAGCAAACCAACACACACTGACACTATCTTGTCAGTGTTCAACTTTCAAAAACGAAGTGTTCAGCTTTTTAAAACACCGCTTCATAACTAATTGATTATCAGTACACACCTGTTCAATCTGGCTTATAATCATTTTTTTACTGCTTTATAATCAACTGATTATCAACAACAACCATATAACAAAAACTATCGGGTGTTCACACTTTTAAAAATTGAACAGTAGCATTTTGATTTCGGATTTCGATTTCGGATTTGTTTAATTCCTGATTTAAATCACCAACATCCTAAATTCGAAATCACAATTCCGACATCCGAAATCAAACCTATTCCATCATCAGCCGCCTTATAAGCTCTGCACTTTGCGCTTTACCCTCTTCAAGGCGATGGCTAAAGAATGCCTGTGTATCGTTAAAGTGTTTCTTATACCCCTCCATATCCCCATACCCAATAATTGACGACCATTCCCGCACCGCCGAGTGGAACTCCAGATCGTCGCCGCGGATGGTTTTGTCGTACAGGGCTGTTTCCAGCGATTCTTCCAGCAGTTCCTCATTCTTGAACAGGTACTCCGCAATGCCCAACCTGAGGCGAAAAGGCGGGGTTTGGCAAATGAGGTTATCATAGGGGTTAACGCCGAGGTGGTACCAGGCGTCAACCATACTCAAAATACTAAGGTGCGAATTTGGTTTTTGATGATCGGCATGCTGCGAGAGCGAAAACTCCTTCATTACCGTATCGTTAAGCATAATGGGCTTGCGGCTTTCGTGAAAAACAAAATCGCGTGCACGGTAAATGCGTTGCTTAAAGGAATCGGCCTCCTCCTTGATCATGAGCTTAAACAACTCCGACTCCGATTCGGCATAGCGCTTCACCTGCTGCCGGGCATAAGGGTTAAGGATGGCCAGCCCGGCGTAAACGTGGGCCTTGTAGCTAAATATGCGCAAAGTGGTCAGGATCTTCACATTGTCAATACCGCCAATATAGGAGGCGTTTTCCCAGGGAAAAAACCCGGCCGATTTCCAGGCCGTGCCCATACTCTCAAACCCTACGTGGGTAACCGCCTGGGTATCGGCTACTATACGGTCATGCTCGTGGTAGTCGGCAATTTCAACTATGTTACTGCCGATGGCTGTGAACAGGTCATACATGCGCTGGTAAGCATCGGGTGTTGAGCGGTGTGGGATGAGGATCAGGGTTTGCCCGGCAGGTTCAAAACCCGGTCCGTGCATACCATGAAAGGTAACTATCTGGGCATCGGCAGGCAGGTGTTTTTCAAAGGTTATTATCTCCGGATGTTTGACCGAAGTTTGACCTGCCACAATAGCACCGTATTTGGTTGATGGGCCATACTCGGCCACCACACCCTCCATACTTTCGGCCTCAACCGAATAAATGATCAGGTCGTTGATGCGGGCAACATCGCTCCCGTTATCCATAACGGTGATGCCGTGGGGCGCAAGTTCCTCCTCCAGTTTCTGGCGGTTGGCGGGCAGGTCGCAGCCCGAAACTGTGTAACCCGCTTTGGCGAAAGCCTTTGCGTACAGGCGGCCCATATCGCCCAAACCAATAATACCTATATTCATGCCGCTAATATAACTATGAGTAGGTAAATTACGTATGAAAGCTTATTTTAGCCTCAAAAACGCAGGGCAGATATAATAAAAACCTAAAATATCCTGTTTTGTTAATAGCATATACCTAATTTTACACTTGATGAACAAGCATTTCCTACTTACGATTACGGTTCTAATAGCGATGATAACGGGCAGTGTTACGGCAACCTTTGCACAGGACAGCACCAAAAAGAAAGCCGCTACCCTGAAACCTAATGCTATTCCGCCCATTGTAAGATCGAGCCCGGCAGCGCTTAAAAACCCTGTGGTAACACAGCAACAGCCTGCCAAGCCTGTTTATGCCCAGCCCAAAATTAGTGCTGCTGCCGATTCGGCCCTGCAAAAGGACAAAAGCCTTAACGGCCAGTATCAATACCTGCTTAGCAAACTGTTCCATTATCAGCAACCTCTTGTTTCTGCTCTGTGGAAAAACATGAAGGATACTCTGAATACCGAGCGCCGCCAGCTTAAAGAAGCACAGGCCAAACTTGCCGAACAGGGTAAAAATGTTGAAAGCCTCAAAACAGTTGCCACCACCAAGGAGCAGGCCCTTAACGAATCAAACGCTAAACGCGATGAGATCAGCCTGCTGGGAATCCCGTTTACCAAGGCAACCTATAACCTGGTAATGTGGGGATTGGTTATTGCTTTTGGTGTTATTGCTGTTATAGTGATAGCCCGCTCAGGTGCGCACAGCCGCGAAGCCAAATACCGCATCAAACTTTACGAAGAGCTTGACGAGGAATACAAAACCTACAAAGCCAAAGCCAACGAAAAAGAAAAGAAACTTGCCCGCGAACTCCAAACCGAACGCAACAAGCTTGATGAGCTGTTGGGCAGAGGATAGGGTGATTTCGGAACCACACACGCCTCATGTCATTGTGAGCGCAGCGTGGCAATCGCGAACTGTACAGAGCTGATCTGCAAAGCGACGAGATTGCCGCGTCACACCATACACTACCTGCGCTTCGTTCCTTGCAATGACATAGTATAACTAATATTTCCCCCACTATGCCTAACGCCAACCTCCTTTCCCTCATAACCCAACTACGTTCCGTTGCTGATACCGGCCTGCTGTACGCCAAAAATGAATATGATATTGAGCGTTACCAGGAGCTGCAGCATCTGAGCACCCAAATGTTTGATGAAGTGACCGGTTATGGCGCCGAAACTATTAACCTGCTGTTCCCCCGGGCTGCCGACTACCCTACTGCCAAGGTTGATTTACGCGGTATCCTGCTCTCGCCAGATAATAAAATCCTGCTGGCCCGCGAGAGTGGCGATGGCAAATGGTCGTTACCCGGTGGATGGGGCGATATCGGCTACACGCCCAAAGAAACCATTGTTAAAGAATTTTGGGAAGAAACAGGTCTGCAGGTTAAGCCCGAGAGGTTGTTAGCCGTATTTGATAAAAAAATGCACCCACACCCGCCTCAACCATTTTATGTGTATAAAATGGTTTTCTATTGTAAAGCTTTAACTACAGAGATCAACAAAGGCTTTGATGTGTTAGATGTGCAGTATTTTGACATCGATAACCTGCCCCCGCTATCAGAAGACCGGATCCTGAAAAGCCAGATAGAACTGCTTTACCAAAAGATCATCACCAACGATATCAGTGTTTGGGCAGATTGATCATGCCAACTGCCTACTGAAAACTGCAAACTGAATTTACTCTTTCAAAGCGGGCAGCGTACGTTTATCAGCAGGTAACGCCTGGTATTTCTTGTACGAATCGTTGATGTAAACCGCCAGCGAAGGACCGTTATTATTTTTGATGAACGCGTATGAAGGCCTGTAAATGGTCATGAAGTTTTCAAGCTCCTGGCCGCGCAGCGGGATAATGCTTTGCACGTAGTTCATGGTAAATACCTCGTCAACATGACGTTCCTCTTCTTCATGTTTAAAATATTTTTTAAGGCGGCGCGCATCCTTTGCTTCTTTACTAAACCATGAAGTAGGCGACAGCGGATAAACTTTGCTGCGGGTATATACTTCCGGATATTCTTTATGGGCATCAAAAGCTTCGCGTTTGGCGCTGATGTTAACCTGTCTTAAAGCAATAGTTTGAGTAACCAGTTCTATTTTTTTGTTGGTAAAGTCGGTAACATATAAGGTATCCGATACATAGCCCGGCGCGCTGAAAACAAGGGTATGGCCTGTTTCGGTACGGATGCTGAAATTACCTTTACTATCGGTAAGGGTCATTTGCCTGTTCTGGTTATCACGAACAAAAACGTCAGACACTTTATTGTTTTTTCCCAATTCGAAAACAGTGCCTTTTACCACGGTTTGAGCATTGGCCGTACAGGCTAAAAATAGTAATGCAGATAATATAAGGTATTGGTATTTCATAGTAGATTATTTGTGCTGTAAATTAAACTTATTTTTAATACCAAAGGTTTTCAATTTAACACTTTTTGCCCCTTCCACCGCCTTAAATGACAAAAACCTGAATCAGTACGACAATATGGGTCAAAAAAAACGCTCCATCAAATTGATGGAGCGGATGGCAATTCATTATTGTTGTATTATGTCCCGGTATCGTTTTACTCAGGATTTAGGTTAATATCGGTTAACTTTAAAATCAGAGATGCCGCCACTCATATGGATCAGGATCCTGTTTTTTGCGGCATCAAAGCCATCGGTTTCGTAGTCGTTATCACTCTTTTTACTAAAGCCCTCAAACTCGTTTGATGAAAGGCCGGTATTGGATGTGATACGGCAGGCAGCGCCTTTTGGTACGCTTATGGTAACCTCCGAAGCACCTGTTGAAACCTCCACATTTGTGGTTCCAAATGGCACTCCGAGCTTCACATCAAACGATGCTGCTCCGCCCTTTAAAGATAGGGTTTTTATTTTGAATTTCGAAAGATCAAAATTTAAATCTGTTGCACCTGTAGTAACGTCAATATCCCACACGGGATTTGCGTTTAATTTGATATCGGCCTTATTGTTTTTGCGGTCGTCTGAATCAAAGTGAAACCCTTTATTATTCTTCAAATTAAGGTTAAGCACATACACCGAATCATCCTTACTATGATTAAAAGTATACTTACCGTAAAGCTCCTGTGTTTGGGCACTAAATAAATCGGCAGTGCTGTCGCTTAAGTTATATATAGTGCCGCCGCCGCTGATGTTAAGACGCGCATGTTTAATATCGGCAGAGTAGTTTTCTTTAAAAGTTTTATCGCCGCCTATTTTAACAACGCCCTGGTCGGTATTGGTGGTATCACTATCGTCGTCATCATCATTGTTATTGTTATCATCATTATAGTGAAAGGTCCATGCATTTGGCCAAAAGTGGTAGCGTTTACCAAAATTACCAAATACCAGCAGTGCAAAGCAGCCTACTACTACCGCAAGCTTCAGGATAGTAGCCAGCGGCGACCGGTTGCCGGCAAACACCAGGCTTATGCCTCCCATAACCAGGAATACAGGCCACAGGTAAAGGATGTTCATCCAGTCGAAATTTATTACGTGGAAGTTATTCAGCAGGAATACTACTCCCAACAATACCAGGATTGCGCCCGGAACAAGTTTATCGCTTTTCATAATGTTATATAGTTGGAGGTGTATCTTTAGTTTCTGTTTCTTCTTTAGCCGGTTCAGCTTCGGGGGTATCAGTTACCTCGTTAGCATGCCAGTTCTCTTTTTCCCATGGTTTTTTCCTCGTTCCTGAAACGATGAGTGCTATACCTGCACCTACCAGCATTACAGGCCAGATGTTTTCAAAATCCCAGTCGGGCATCAGGTCAAATTCATTAAGCAGGAATATCGAACCCAAAAGGATCATCGCCACCCCAAATATCAGCCCAACTGTTGAGGCCTGCTTTTTAGGTGGGGTTACAAATGGAGGAGGGTTAAAAGGCTGGCTGCCAAATTTTGGATCGTAAAATGGCCCTGATTGAGGAGCGCCTGTAAAAGGGTTGTCCTGGGGTGGCACCCGATAATCAACACCCGGGTTAAAGTTGAAGCCTTTTTTGGGCAGCACTATCCACAGTACTATATATATAGGTAAGCTAAAGCCTTTTAAAATCAGGGTTACTAAAAATATCGCCCTTATAACTGCCACATCCGTGCCGAAGTGCTCGGCAAGGCCCGCGCAAACACCGCCTATTACCTTGTGGTGCTCGTCACGATGAAGTTTCTTTTCCATAATTTATGTTCGTTTATGTTTAAAGTTGATTTATCATAACTGGCCCGGTGCAGGTTTGATGATGATTTCGTCGACATTGGCGCCGGTGCTCATCCTGTAAATACTGATGATTGCCGATGCTATATCTTCGGGCAGCACCATGGTATTTTTGTCAACAACTGCGTCTTTCCATGAATCCGTTAACGTTGATCCGGGTATTACGGCGGTAACTTTTACACCATGCTCCTGCATCTCGAGCCTCATTACCCTTGTTAGACCTAACAGTGCGTACTTTGTTACACTGTAAGTACCGGCTTGTGGCACCGGGTTTAAAGCCGCTACCGAACATATATTAAAGAAGTGCCCTTTACGTGCATTTGCCATGGTTTTACCAAAATAACGGTATAGCTCATAGCTGGGCATCAGGTTAGTGTTCATTTGTATCTGGAAGGTATCCTCTGTATCATCCAGTATGCTTGAAGGTATAAACGTGCCTAAATTATTTACCACAACGTCAATAAAACCGAACTCAGCTTCGGCAGCGGCAGCAAATTTCAGCAACTCGGCTTTTTTACTGCCATCGGCTTTCATGGCAAAAACTTTCACTCCGGCATCAATCAATTCCAGCTCTTCTTTAAAATTTAATAATTCTTGCTCATTCCGCGAACAAATTGCCACGTTTAATCCTTCATTAGCAAAAGCAATTGCAATTGAGCGGCCCATGCCTTTAGTTGAACCGGTGATGAGTACGTTTTTCATATTATTTAAATTAATTTTTATTGTTTAGTGAAGCTTTAGGCCCGCAATTTACGTAAGCATAATAATTGAACCGCTTATAAAATTGAATTTAAATGACTTGTTTTAACACCTGACCATTTAGGCTTAAAGGTAAAAAGCGTATTTTTAACCGATTTTTATACATATAGATGTTTCATAGCTTAGGAAAATATATACTCTTACTGCGTTTAAGTTTCAGGAAGCCCGAAAAATTCAGTGTATACTGGAGCGAGATCATGCGGGAGATGGTTTCGGTAGGCATCGGCTCATTGGGTATCGTCGCTATTATTTCGCTGTTCATCGGCGCGGTAGCTACTATACAAACCGCTTTCCAGCTTATCAGCGATTTTATTCCGAAAACAGTAGTAGGCGGCATCACCCGCGATTCAACCATATTGGAGTTTAGTCCAACTATATCAGCACTGGTACTGGCCGGCCGTGTAGGTTCAAGCATGGCCTCGCAAATTGGCACCATGCGCGTTACCGAACAGATAGATGCCCTGGAGATCATGGGTGTAAATGCACCAGGGTACCTGATCTCGCCCAAAATTATCGCCGGTTTAACTATGGTCCCCTTACTGGTTATCGTATCTGTATGCCTGGGGTTAACTGGTGGTTATATAGCCTGCTGGGCATCAAACGATGTATCAACAAACGATTATCTCAGGGGGCTTACCGATGGATTTAACCCGATTATTGCAACAGTTTGCGCCATTAAAGCAATATCTTTTGGCTTTGTAATTACATCAATTTGCTCATACCAGGGCTTTTATGTTAACGGCGGATCACTTGAAGTTGGCCAGTCGGCAACACGTGGTGTTGTTTGGAGCTGTATCATGATCCTATTCTGTGACCTTATCATTTCACGCCTGCTACTATGATCGAAATACAAGACGTATATAAAACCTTCGGCGACAACGAAGTATTGAAAGGTATTACTGCAACTTTCCAGCCCGGAAAAAATAATCTGATCATTGGTGGTTCCGGATCAGGAAAAACCACTTTGCTAAAATGTGTTGTTGGTTTGCATGAACCAACAAAAGGCGATGTGATTTTTGACGGTGAAAATTTCACCGATATGAACTTTGAACAACGCGTACCTATCCGTACCCAAATAGGCATGCTGTTTCAAAACTCGGCCCTTTTTGATTCTATGACCGTTGAGCAAAACATCATGTTTCCGCTTAACCTGTTCACCAATCAAACCAAAGCCGAAAAACTTGATCGCGCCAACTTTTGCCTGGAAAGGGTTAACCTTGCCGGTAAAAACAAATTATTCCCTTCCGAACTATCAGGCGGTATGAAAAAACGTGTGGGCATTGCCCGCGCCATTTCCATGCAGCCCAAGTATTTATTTGTTGATGAGCCAAACTCAGGGCTCGACCCATTAACGTCCATCCTCATAGATGAACTAATTTCCGAGCTTACGCAGGAATACAGTATCACAACCGTAGTGGTTACCCATGATATGAATTCGGTGATGGGTATCGGCGATCACATCATTTTCCTTTACCAGGGCAAAAAATGGTGGGAAGGATCAAACAAGGAAATTGCCAGGACTGATAATAAAGAGCTTAATGACTTTGTGTTTGCCAGTCCATTTATGCGGGCAGCTAAGGCTACCTTATAGGCAGTTGCCAGTATGCGGTTTGCAGTTATCGGCAGTATTTTTATAATAACTATATTTGCAACCAATTTATTGGCTGGGGCATGCAAACTTGTCAACCAGCATACTGCAAACTGAACAAAAATGATCCAACTATTAACCCCAACGCACTGGAAAGATTACGAGCTGATTGATTGCGGCGATTTTGAAAAGCTGGAACGCTTTGGGAACACTATACTTATCCGCCCCGAACCACAGGCGGTTTGGAACAAAACCCTGCCCGCTTCTGAGTGGCAGCGTTTACATCATATTAAATTTAAAGGCCGTTCGGCAACATCAGGTGAATGGGTAAAAAAAGACCCTAAAACCCCCGACCGCTGGCATATCGAATATAAAAATAAGGAAGCAGCCATCAAGTTCAGATTGGGGTTAACCTCGTTTAAACATGTGGGCATCTTCCCCGAGCAGGCTGTAAACTGGGATTACATCAGCCAAAACGTAAAAAGATTTAAAACACCCGAGCCCAAAGTACTTAACCTGTTTGCTTACACTGGCGGCGCTTCGTTAATTGCAAGGGCAGCCGGTGCCGATACCACCCATGTCGACTCCATAAAACAGGTAGTAACCTGGGGCAATGAAAACCAGGAAATTTCAGGGCTTAAAGATATTCGCTGGGTAGTTGAAGATGCCCTGAAGTTTGTAAAACGCGAACTGAGGCGCGGCAAAAAATACAACGGCATTATACTTGATCCTCCAGCCTACGGTAATGGCCCTAACGGCGAAAAATGGAAACTGGAAGATAACATCACCGAAATGATGCGTGATGTAACCCAACTGCTCGATCCTGAAGAGCACTTCCTCATCCTGAATACTTACTCGCTTGGCTTCTCATCAGTAATAGTTGAAAACCTCATCAAAAGCTCGTTCCCGCAGGTGCAAAACCTCGAAATAGGCGAGCTTTACCTGCAGGCCACAGCGGGGCCAAAACTACCTTTAGGGGTTTTTGGAAAGTTTCATAAAATTAAAAGTAATTAATTTTCAATATCTATCTTTGCCGCCAACTAAACCACGCTTGCTGCTTTATTAAGTAGCTGAAAATTAATTTAATTAAAACACACCTTACATACACCTGCTACTTACTGAACAATAATCAATATGAAATTAAAAACGGTCTTACTATCTGCCTCACTGGTATTGTCATCAATTTTATTACTCAACAGCTGCTCACAAAGCGGCAGCAGCAAAACAGATACTAAGAAAACAGCCGCAGCGGTTAAAGGTGATTCGGCCCAGGCCGAAACAGCAGATACACTCAGCGTTAAAAAATCTGACTATCCTCCTATCGATAAAAAGCTGTACGATTCATTGATGAAGTTCAATGCCCATGGCGATACTACCGGCAGATGGCCTGTAAAAAATACCCCTTACCCAATAGGCGGCGCCATTTTACCATTTAAGCGTGTGGTTGCTTTTTATGGTAACCTTTACTCAAAAAAGATGGGCATTTTGGGCGAATTGCCGCCAAACGAAATGCTGGCCAAACTTAAGGGCGAAGTAAAACACTGGGAAAAAGCTGATCCTAAAACTCCGGTACAACCTGCACTGCATTACATAGCAGTTGTAGCCCAGGGCGATGGTGGCAAAGACGGAAAATTCCGCTACCGGATGCCTTTTAAACAGATTGACAGTGTATTGGTACTGGCTAAAAAAGCCCATGCCATCGTATTTTTAGATGTTCAGGTAGCTTTAAGCAATATCCGTGCAGAATTACCGCTGCTTGAAAAATACCTGGAATTACCACAAGTACATTTCGGTATGGACCCAGAATTTTCAATGAAGGACGGAACCCACCCGGGCAAAAAAATAGGTACTTATGATGCAGATGATATCAACTATGTATCAGATTACCTTACCAAAATTGTTAAGAAAAACGGCCTGCCGCCAAAAATCCTTATCGTTCACCGCTTTACTAAAAAGATGGTAACCAACTACAAAAACATCAAATTACACCCTGAAGTTCAATTGGTAATGGATATGGACGGCTGGGGCGAACCTGATTTGAAAACAGGCACCTACCGCTACTTCATTAACCAGGAGCCGGTGCAGTTTACAGGCTTTAAGCTGTTTTACAAAAACGATATTAAAAAAGCACCTCATCACATGCTAACTCCTGAAGAGGTTTTATCAAGATACAAACCATACCCGATTTACATTCAATATCAATAATAGGGTGGTCTTAAGTCGGAAGTCTTAAGCACTAAGTCAAAAGTCCTGAGTAAGTAATAATATATTATTGACTCGGGACTTTTGTTTTTAAAGCGATATTTTCGATGATTGGTAAAAAAGACGTCATTGCGAGGAACGAAGCAATCGCGAACTATACAGGGCGGCTCTGCTAATCGGGGATTATTAATGGCTATAATTTGTTTTCTATAGGTATTAATGAGCTCCCTTCGGTAGGTTGTCTTCGTTCCTCGCAATGACGATAGTAAACAGACTCCTACTTTAGAACTAAAAACTTATGATTAAATGGGGCATCATTGGCTGCGGACGCATTGCGCACAGGTTTATGCAGGGATTTACGGCTGTACCGGATGTGGAGCTTGTGGCATCCTATTCCCGGCGACCGGAAACTGTTACTGCCTTTACTGCACAGTATGGCGGCCTGGCCTGTACCAGCATTGAGGAATTACTGGCCAGCGATATTGACGCCGTTTATATTGCAACTTTGCCGGATAGCCATGCCGCTTATAGTATAGCGGCCCTTAAAGCCGGCAAACATGTACTTTGTGAAAAACCCGTAACAGTTAACCTTACCGAATTGGATGAGGTGCTTGCAGTTGTAAAACAAACAGGTTTGCTTTTTATGGAAGGAATGAAGCCTCCGTTTTTCCCACTGTATAGCAAGCTAAAGGAATACCTGGTTAATGACCCGATTGGCCCCGTGGGTTATGTAAGGGCTGGCTCTGCCGTGGCCGATTGCCCACCCGATCATCCGAATTATAACCTTGAACTTGTTGGAGGCAGTTTGATGGGCATTGCTATTTACGAAGCCTTTTTAGCGCTCGACTGGCTTGGCCCCATGCAGGAGATCCAAACCATGGGCAGGTTTAGCGAAACAGGGATTGACATGTTTGCCATTTTTCAAACACTACATCAAAACGGTTACGCCCAGCTTTATTGCGGCTTTGATATGCATGGCAAAGGCGACGCGCTTATAACAGGCACGCTGGGGCACATAACCATCCACAAAAACTGGTGGAACCCTGCAAAAGCAACTATCAGCTACCTTGATGGCCGCACGGTAGAACTGGATGAACCATTTACCGCTGGGGGGCTCAACTACGAGATCATCCATTTTTGCGAGCTCATAAAACAAGGCAAAACTGAAAGCCCGGTACTCCCCCATGAACTATCCCGGCAAATGATTGCCATGATAGATCAGGCCCGCAACCAAATAGGGCTTAAATATCCGATGGAGCGTTAATAAATAACTACCTTTCCAGCTGGCGCAAGTTTTGTGCGATTGCCTGTGCCGGGATAACTTGTGCCTTCTACTCTATAGAAACTTATAACCGGGTTATCTATTAAGCTGTAATTTTTTTAGAGGGCATTCGGACCAGCATAAGTGAGCATCCCCGCAACCATCGCACAACACTTGCGCCAAAAAAGGACAACATTCAGAAAAGCACAAGTCATCCGCGCTTATATCCCACACACAAGACTTGCGCTAAAAACGGAATTTACAGGGTGAAGAAGATTCTTCGTTCCTCAGAATGACAAAAAGTAAAAGCCGATATTAAAGCTTAGCCGAATTAAGCACCGGATTTTTACTGGCGTTTACCTGGTATGTGTAGATGGCATTTTGCTCATCAACTTCAACTATACGGTAGCCTTTGTAATCGGTACCCCAGTCGCCGCCTATGTGCGAATCGAAAAAATGAGGAAGCTTATCAGTATAGCGCACACCATCCAAAAGGTGGTCGTGTCCGTGAAAAACAGCTTTTACGTTAGGATAAGCGTGCAATAATTCAATGGTTTCGGGGCAATCAACAAATACATCGTTCTTCACCCATTTAGTAGGCGGGATATGCAGCACCACAAAAACGATCTTCTTATCAGCAAATTTATCTAAGGATGCTTTGAGGAAAGCATTATTGGGGCAGGTATAAATACCCTTGGTATCGGCAGTATGGGCCAGTACAAAAGCGATATCACCAAACTCTACCGTGTATTTATCTTCATAACCAAAGGCGTTCTTCCAAACAGTGGCGTCGGCAAAATCATGGTTGCCGGGGATGGTATGGTAGGGAACATTTAACTTATCAAGGTATTTGGTTTTGATCTCCGGGAGCAGGTCCGGGCGATTATGTACCAGGTCGCCATTCACGATTACAAAATCAAGGTGGTTTTTGCTATGATCTTCGTTAAGCCACTTAATCATGTTGCCTGTGTGCAGTGCAAAATCAGTTTCCGGCTGCCCGTAGTGGATATCAGATGCCAGGGCAAACCTCAATTTAAGCTTAGCATTGGTGCCGCGGCTATACCGGTTATTTTCGGCAGCAAAACTGTTAACTGCAGGTAAAAGGCTTAGGGCGGCTACACCTGTTAAGGCTGTACCGAAAAATTCGCGGCGCGAGGTCATAGGTTCTTATTTTATTAGCAAAGGTAGCCTTGTGATGTTAATTAAGGATTAAGAAAATAGCATAAATGTCATTGCGAGCGAAGCGTGGCAATCGCATACTATACAGGGCGGATATGCTTCCGTGCGGTTGCCGCGCTTCGCTCGCAATGACATAGTTTTATATTTAGCCCTTACCGCAGCCCCTTCTCCTTCAAAAATTTCACCAAAGCTGCGGGGTGATCTGTTTGCAAACCTTTCAGGCCTACGGCAAGTGCCTTGTTCCAATCGGCAGGCCCTTCACCAGCGCTTTGGATATCCGGCCAAACCGGGATGTGGTATTCACCGGCCAATGCAACCATATCACTGGTGTATTGACTATACCCTCCGTCCAAAATATCAGGATGATACTGATCAATAAAACTTTTCATACCGGCAGTATTTTTAACACTATCGGGCAGGCTCAGCATCAAGGGCATTTTAGGGGCAGCTTTGCGCCAGCCTGTAAACTGAGCGGCACTGTTAATATAAACCAGCACCTGCTTTTCCATGCCATATTCTTTTATCATTTGATAAGCCTGTTCCGGATCGGCAGCTTTAAAATCAAGATAGATCCCTATCCGGTTTTTACACAATTTCAGGATTTGTTTAAAAGTCGGAATCCGGAATGTCTCTTTACCCGAGGTATCCTTACTCTTTACTTTTAGCTGCAGCAATTCGGCAAGCGTAAAATCTTTCAGCTGGCCTTTGCCATCGGTCATGCGGTTAATACTGCCGTCATGCATGCTTACCAGTTCGCCATCTTTGGTGGTGCGCA
Organism: Mucilaginibacter angelicae; assembly: GCF_042434235.1. Taxonomy (NCBI): domain Bacteria; kingdom Pseudomonadati; phylum Bacteroidota; class Sphingobacteriia; order Sphingobacteriales; family Sphingobacteriaceae; genus Mucilaginibacter; species Mucilaginibacter angelicae. The sequence continues at coordinate 940,097 of NZ_JBHLTS010000022.1, forward strand.
GGTCAATCTCTACATAATCTGCCTCGTTTTTGATGGCTTGCTGGTAGGCCTCAAGCGTATTTTCGGGGTATATCACATGATCTCCCCGGTGAGCTGCGATTATAAACTTATGTTTTGATTTCGGGGCAGGGTTTGGATTAAAAAAACCTGTACTCAAAATAAGAGCAATGAATGAAATCAATGAAAATTGCATGTTTTTAAGGAGATAAAGAATTTTTAATTAACTATAGTGCCCGAGGTTTTTTTCCCTTTTTGTTTATAATGATCTTCGCGCTCCCTGTCTTCGTCATCCATCTCGACACTTTTTTTGATTTTGCGCCAGTTGGTGTTTTTGCTGTAGCGGGCCATCGCTTTTTTAGTATCGAATACCCGGGTATCACTTTTATCAAAAGTGTACGGGGTATAATCGGGCTTGTCGGTAAAAAAATCCTGCAATAAGGATGCGGTAACATCATACTGGTTTACATATGGTACACCCAACACGTTATAAATGGTTTTTAATATCGAACCAAAATTGGCATGGGTATGGCTTACATAACCCTTCTTAACATACGGACCGGCCAGCATCAGAATGGAACGATGGGCATCCACATGGTCAACGCCGCCCTGCGGATCATCTTCAGTAATAATTACCAGCATATTTTTCCAGTATTTGGTGTGCGACAGGAAATCAAGTATGCGACCTACAGCCAGGTCATTATCGGCCATGTAAGATTGGCGATACGGATAACCATCTTTGGGCCTTAGGTCTGCGCCGTGATCATTAGGGACCTGCATAGTGATGAGCGATGGCATTTTCTTTTTACCGGTGATCCACATTTTGGTGAACTCACTTTTAAATTGCTCAACCCTAAACTGATCGGGGATGTTGGTATTAAAGCCTGCGTAATTATGACTTGTACGGGTAAATAAAGCTCTTTGCATAGGTACCATAACCAGGTGGGCAGCACCTGTATTGGTATCTTCCCATGTTTCGCGCACATGAGCGGTTTCATTAGCCTCTCCAAAATTATAAAAGTCAACATGCTTACGTTCCAGGGCTTCCCATAAGCCTCCAGTTTCGGCATAATCTTCCGGATCCATACTTCCTGTTGACCCCGGAAAGCGCCTGCCCGGTGCATTAGAAAACAACTTTGCAGTTTTGCTTACGTTTGAATTTGCTTCTACCCATTCGTTTGGAATAACACCCATCATCCAGTGATGCCCGTGTATGGATGCATCGCTATCGCAATAGTAGTTATCAGAAAATGCAAATTGCTGCGCTGCCTTAATATGATTTGGCGAAACTTTTAGCCCCGGAAACTTCACCCGCAAAGCATCGGGCAGGGTATATTCGCAATTAATGCCAAAACGGGCGAGGGTGCTATCGCCCCTGGCATTTTTAAGCTGGCCAAAAACCTCGTCGTAGGTACGATTTTCTTTGGTAATGTAAACAATATACTTTATCGGAGTTGGCGACGCGCCAGGCAATACGGGTAATGGATTTTTAGTATCGGTGGCAACGCTTTTGCTTACAAAGGTATTATTAATAACCTGTTGCGTATAAGCTGCCAGCCGGGCACCATCGGGCATAGCTACTTTTTGAAATGTCCCCAGTTGGATATCGCCAATATACGTACCCTGTGGTGGCGCAACAAAACCGCTGCCCCCATTTGGTCCTGCTCCGTAACCGCGGCAGGAAGTGATATACATCTCCTTTTCATCTGCAGACAGTTTTACCCTTGATGTTCCCCAGCCGGTTGGTATTAAACCTTTAGTTGTTCGGGTGGCAATATCAATTACAGCAACCGCATTAAAGCCCAATAAGGCAACGTATAAAGTTTTTTCGTCTTTACTTAAGCTAATGCCAAAGGGTAATAATCCCCTGAACTTATCAATCCGGCTATTTACCCTGATGGGTATATCACCTAAAAGTTTATGGTTCTTATAATCGATGACCGTGATATTATCATTGGTAGCATTGGTAACATAGGCATAGCTGCTACCAACAGCTATCGAATTAGGACTTGCACCTCCGGTTACCTCGGCGTCTTCCAGCATTTGGCCTATCTGGTGCCCGGTTTTAAATTTATCAACAACCTTATTGGTTGCAAGGTCAATAGTAAAAACACTCATAGCCTCCGGCGATAAAGGGTCACCCACACCGGGTATTTTACGGCCTTCAATCTCTGTTCCCTCCCGCGATTCCTTTGTATTATCACCATAAGGGTGCCGGGAGATCATGATCGAATCGGCATTTTGAGGCGTTGCACCTTTTATCAGCGGATAGGCATACATACCCACATTTGCCACAAACGCAGTTTTTTTATCCGGACTAAGCGCAAGCCCAAATGGTTGCCGGCCAGCATCTATCGAAGCGGTAATCTTTTTTGTTGTCAGGTCAATGCGCACCAGGCGAAAGTTGCCACGATCTAAAACCAGTAATTCATTATTTTCCGCATTTAACAACAAGTCAGACGTAAAGCTGTCGTCATAATCTTTATTACCCACTTTCCCGTTTAGCGAGAGTGAATCGATCTTTTTAAATCTTTCAGCATCATAAATAATAACGGCTCCATTATCTCCGCCACTGAGGTACAGTGTTTTTGAATCGGGCGAAAAAGCGACACCCAAAAATGATCCGTTACTTAAAGGGGATTTGATAGTTTTATCGTAGCTGGGTACCCTGACAGCATCCATAGTAGCCAGATCAATAATGGTAATCACTCCGTTATGTAAGGTAACGGCCTTTTTCCCATCGGGCGATATTGATAAACCGAAGGGATCATGCGTAATACGCAATGTTTTACCCGCCGGCGTTATAAATCTACCGCTTGGCAAAACCGAAGCACCGTTTGTATTTATGTTGCAATACTCGTTAACGCCCGGCACCTGCAAAATACTTACCTGCTTTTGGGCAAATACGCCGCAAATTGTGCTCGTTAAAATCGCGGTAGCTAAAAATACTTTGTTCATCGTCCACTCTTTTAAATACTTACCGTTATAACGTATAGTTTATTTGCCTGTAACACTACCTATAGCATCGCCTACCTCATGACCGGCAGCAGCTTTAAAATCAAAGCCCAATAAATTGGCTATAGTTTGGGCCAGTTGTTTATGATAAGTTGTTTCGGGCAGTTTCATTTCGCCTGAGGCGGAGGTATCAGGGCCGATAACCGCAAACCAGGTTTGCTCCGAATGTAATACGTCTGATCCGTGATCGTGCCATTTTTTCATTGGCTCGTCGCCCCTGCCGTGATCACAAGTAATGATCAGGGTAGTTTTATTTTTATACATTGGATCGGCTTGTATATAATCCCAAAGCTGTTTTATAAAACCATCTTCCTGCTTAACACGGTCAAGATAAAATCCGTAATTGCCTGCGTGGGCTAAATCATCCGGCTCATCGAATGAAACATATAGTGCGCGCGGCTTGTACTGCATCATATAGTTTTTTGCAAACTCAAACGTCAGAAAATCGATCCGGGTTGAATCGCTGATATAACGAGGGACTTCCAGCTGCAGTTCATTCAGGTGTTTCAGGCGGTCGTTCATACCAGGAACATCCAAAGGCATAAAACCGGCGTTAACTAAAATACCGGCACGTTTAGGGCTCAGGATCTGCGAAAAGCGCTCCCATGATGCAAATGCAGCCACTTTGTTTTCAAAACCTTTTTGCTTGTTTAAAAACTCAAGTAAGTTCATATTAGGATTGTAAATAGCCTCATTGGTGTTCATCCGCCTATCAGGGAAACCGGTAAATATTTCATTATATCCCGGATATGAAAAATGATATGGATTGGCAACTTCATCCTTGCTGCCCAGATCCCGGTTGCCATACAATTTCCCTTTTTCAACCAAGGTACTCCAGAAAAAAGGCATGAGCAATTTACGACGATCAGCTGTAACATCCGTCCAGAAATTTTTACGCGCCGCATTTTTGTCCTGTGTATCATTGGAGTTGATAATTGCCGAATCCGCACCACGGAAAACTTCCTGCCAGCGCAGTCCATCGATAGTTACAATCACCACATTTTGTGTTTTGTGCGTTTGCGCAAAAAGTGTTGTAAAAGATGCTGCAAACAGCACCATTAAGATTAGCTTTTTCATAGGTTTTGTTTAATGAACAAAGGCCCCAACTAAGGGGCCTTTATATAGTATTAATTACGATTCAGTTATTTAAGCAACCACATAACACCATTGATGTCATCAGTGCCGCCATACTGGTTTGTTAATGCAGCTTTATAATTTGTAGCATTAACGGTACGTTCTGACGTTGGATACTCAAAACGTTTAGGGATACGGCTGCTATTACCTGTACCTGGCCCTGTAGTAAAGGTTGGGACACCGGTACGGCGGTAGTTAAAGTAAGCCTCTAAACCTGAGTGACGGAACATGGCAAGATATTTTTGCTGTAATATTTGAGTAAGACCTGTTGTGCCATCGGCGTATTTTACAGTTGGTTGTGCATAATACGTTGTCCAGTTTACAGTAACCGGGAACACGTCATAACTTGACTGATCAGCAGGTCCTTTTGTTGCACCTGGTCTGTAAAAATAGGCAGAGAAGATACTTGCACCGGCAACTGTTGGGATACCGTAATATTGGTACGATGCCTGGATGCCGTTAACATAATAGGTTTCAGCATTGCCTGAAGCCCAACCACGGTTAATACCTTCGGCAATGTTGAACATCAGTTCAGGGTAACCGATCTGGATGCTTGGCTCACCGATATAAGTTGAATAGAAGTGTTTACGGTTGATGAATGAATAACGCTGTAAAGTTGCGTTGTTGTACATCACACCAAGGTCAAGGCCCGGATCAGCACCAACAAATGAATTAAAGCTTGTTGGGCTTTGTTTCAGGGTATCAACCAGGTAACGTGAAGGCTCGGCAGTTACAAAAACCCTTGGATCTTTCAAATTAGTAAGCAAACCTATATAGGTAGCTGATGAATTTTGCCTTGATCCGTTTTGACCAAAGTTATCAGGGTTTTGAGGATAGTAGTTACTTGGTGCTACAAACTTATATTGCAGGTTATCGTCAGAGCTGGTCATGACAGGATATTTAGCCGGGTTACCAACAATAGCAGCAAACTGCGATTTTACATCAATATCGGCAGTTTTTTTACTTAATTCAAGCAACAACCTGATACGGAAGGTATTTACTGTTTTTTGCCATTTTGAAAGATCATTACCAAAATAAATATCATTTGATAATGTAGCACCAACACCTGTACCTCCTGCATTCGGATTAGCAATCAGCGCTGTCATATCGGTATTTGCAGCCTCAAGCCATGCCAAACACTGTACCATTACGTCTTTCTGCGCATCATATTTCGGAGTAAGGTTATCCAAACCTTTTAACGCGTCGGTCATTGGGATATCACCTTCTTCCAGGCTCATTTTGCTGAAGAAGTAGGCCCTGAAAAATTTACCCAAAGCCTCATATGGATTTACAGCCGCACCACCGGTTGCTGCAGCACGTTGCTCCATAACTACTACGTTTTTTAACGTATTGTAGTAATTGTCGCCACCGTTGGCAAAGCCATCATAACGGTTATTACCATAATAATCATAGTTATAAATGTAATACTGGCCGTAGATCTCATCTTCTGATTGAGGCAAATCGGCCATTTTGTTGAGGATGCCATTGAATAATAACGATGCCGGAACAACGCTTGGTACATTATTATTTTTGGTAAGGTCCTCAAAACTTTTTTTACATCCGGTTACTGTTAGCAAAGCAAACGCCGGCAGTATTAAAATTCTAAATATCTTTTTCATAATCATCGTATGTTTTATTAGAATGATACATTTAAGTTAAAACCATAGCTACGTACTGTAGGCGACTGCAATACAGTTGAAGAAGTAGCATAGTTATACTGATCTAAATCCACATCCTTGAAGCGTTTGTCTCCGTAGAAGTATAAAAGGTTACGGCCATAAACCGATACCGATGCTTTTCTGATGAATGATTTATCAAGCCATGCTTTAGGGAAATCATAACCAAGCGTTACTTCACGAAGTTTTGAGAAGGTTTTGCTCATCAAGTTTGATTCATCAACATTGTAATATTTACTTACATAATCCTGTACCAATGCTGTTTGCTTATTAGGAGCATATTGTAAAGCACCATAGTTGGTAATTTTACCCGTGGCAGGATCGTAGTTGATAGCTGCACCGTTTGATACAGTTACACCCTCACCTACATAGCTGCCGTTATAACCTTTTTTACCAAAGTTTTGCCAGTCTTTATAACGGGCATCACCAAGTGCACCTGTTGCGGTTTCAATGTTAGCACCACCACGCATGGTTTTATTGTGCATGTAATCGATGATCACACCACCAACCGAACCATCAAACTGGAAACCCAGGTTAAAGTTTTTGTAATGCAATTTGTTGGCAAAGCTCCATGAGTATTTGGCATTTTCATTACCTAAATATTGTGGTACCGGCAATGCCAATGGTTTACCGGCAGCATCATTAATGATCTGTCCTGTTGGTGTTCTGGCAAAAGCAGTACCATATAGTTTATCGGTGCGATCGCCTTTTTTGAAGAAAGTTTGGTAAGAATCCTGACCCGGAGGCAGTTCTTCGTAAACGTCTTTAAAGGTTGATACGTTAACTAAAACATTCCAGCCAAAGCCGCCAAGGTTTTTGATCGGAGTGCCTTCCAATGAAAACTCGTAACCGGTTTTCTTGGTTTTTAAAGCGTTAAGATATAAAGTAGTGTAGCCAGTAGATGTTGAGATAGAGTTAGCCAAAATCTGCGGACCGTCGATGTACTGGAACGTCGTTGCCGATAAACCTAAACGGTTTTGCAAAAATTTGATATCGAAACCTTCCTCGTAGTTAACACGGGTTGAGGTTTTGATGTTGTTTTGGTATAAAAAGTCAGATGCAGAGGCTGCAGGCTGGCTGTTATATGGTTTGCTTGTTAAATAGAATGGGTTAAGCTGATAGCTTGGGCCGTTATAAGGCGAGTTATAAGTACTGCCGTAACCAAGCGGGTTTAAGAATAACGGATTTGAATTTGGGTTGCTGGTAGTAGTTGAACCGCCGTAAACCGAAATTGCATTAAAAGGAGCAGGGCCAATGGTTGGGCTTGAAGCATCGGCTTTTACTGTTGAATAAGATGCCCTTGCTTTTAAGAACGATATAACTTCGGGCAGTTTAATATAATCAGAAATTACAGTTGCTGCCGATACACTTGGATAGTAATAGGTAGTTACGTTTTGGAAAGCCGATGATTTATCTACACGGCCGGTGCTTGATAAGGTAGCATATTTACCAAATGTAGCATCAATTGAGTAGTAACCGCTTAGTACACGCTCTGCGGATGAGAAGTTGGTTGACTGAACAGCATTTTTTGAGTTACTGAAAGCATAAACTTCAGGTACGTTCAAATAATCTGTTGATGTCCAGCTTGAGTTGTAGTTGAAGCTGCGCAGGTTTGAACCAACTAAACCTGATAAATTCACGAAGTTTTTGATAGTGTAGTTATAGTTAACAAATAACTCGGTGTTGTTATCAAACAGGTTACGGCGGTCTTCGCGGTAATCGCCCTGGTTACCTTCACGACCGTAAGGGTGGGCCGAGAATGGCAGGTCTTCAGTACGCAGGATGTTATAAGTATCAATTTGTGAACGTAAAGTAACGTTTAAGTTATCGTTGATCTTGAAGTTTCCTGACAAGTAACCATAAACGTCATTTTTGTAGTGCCCGCGTGTCCATTTTTCTGTTAACAGGTAAGGATTATGGTAACGGGTATACTCGGCAAACACCGATTGTACGCCTTCTTTACCTGGCTGCCAAATAGCTTTGATATCAGGTGCGTTGATATTCCAATCGGCGCCGGTCCATACAGCAATGTTATAGATGATACTGTTAGGGCCGTACTGTACGTCTGGAAAGTTATCAGTTGATTGCCTGTTGAAATCAACGTTAGCTTCAAATTTCCAACGTTTTGTAGGAGTGAATTGAGCGTAAAAGTTAGCATTGGCTATATCCAGGTATTGAGAAGGGATATAGCTTGTTTGGTGCTGTTGTGAAACCGAAAAACGGGTTACGTAAGTATCACCAACCGAACCTAATGAAATGTTGTTGTTGAATTGGTAGCCCTTTTGCAAAAAGTTTTTCAGGTTGTCCTTACCACGTGCAACCCACGGAGTACCCTGGCGAACGCCATTAACAACCGGGCTGTCATACTGAGGGATCAACTGACCTGCAAAATACGGGCCCCAAACGTCATAATCACTATCCACACCACCTGGTGCGCCACCTTTACCATCAACAAAGGTATAAAAGGTGTTTTCGCCCGGACCAAATGAGCTTTGTGTACGCGGGAAAGCAAGGAAGCCGGTGTTCATTACCGTACTGCTGTTTATATCAACCGTTAAACCTTTTTTGTTTTTCTCGCCTTTTTTGGTGGTGATCAAAATCGCACCGTTTTGTGCACGGCTACCGTAAAGTGCCGCAGCCGAAGGGCCTTTTAACACGGTGTAAGTTTCAATGTCATCAGGGCTGATGTTATAGGTATCAGTATTAATAGGAAAACCATCCACTACATATAATGAAAGCGCGTTACCCCTGATTAATACAGAAGGATTACCCAATAACTCGGCCGATGGCCCTACTGATAAACCAGCCACTTTACCTGTTAAACCTGTAATAGGGTTAGGGTCGCGGGCGGTAGTAACATCAGCACCATTTACTGATTGGGTTGAGTAACCGATACGCCTGGTTTCTTTTTTAACACCAAGGGCTGTTACAACAACCTCGTTAAGGGCTTTGCTGTCGCCAATCAGGCTTACGTTTATAATTGTTTTATTATCAACCACTACATAAACAGGCGCATAACCTACAAACGAGTAAATAAGCGTTTGGCCTGCATTTGCAGTAATGCTGTAATGACCGTCAATATCAGTAACGGTGCCTTTGTTCTGATCTTTGATCTTTACACTTACGCCAGGCAGCGGCAAGTGTTGGTCATCGGTAACAGTACCGCTTATTTTGGTTTGTCCGAATAAAATAGATGGAGCTACGCAAAATAATAAAACCGTTATTACGGCTCTTAATCTCTGGTAAATCTTGTTCATCTGCTAAAGTTTAAGGGTGAAATATTTGATTTTTTCATACAGCAATACTAAACTTTGTTTATTATTAGTAAACCAATTTAGTATTAAGCTATACTTAATTTGATGTTCACCCTGTGTTAAGCAGGCGATTTTTGTAACAAACAGGTTATAAATTAGTCACAAAAACTTAATATGACGTTTACCCATTCACCAATTGCAGGTGCGCCAGGGCCATAGCTTTTAAGTGATCTATGTTATTTACAGGCACGTGCATTTCCTTTGCCATGTCATCCCAGTAGCGCAACCTGATAATCAGTTCTGCATCCTGGTTCAATTCAAATTCGGCAGCTTCCTCGGCAGTCATCACGCCCCCCTGAAATTCAAGTGTCGTTTTGCTGGCATCCGAAAGGCGGTTATAATATTCGGGATATTTATAGGTAAGATATCTTTTGGCAATCACATGGCCCTGTACCAGATTGGCAACCCGTTCAGAAAAGCCGCGCTCAAGCAAGTAGTCGGCACCCAGCTGCTCATGGTCAACATTGCCCATACCATCCATGCTGCCTGCTTCTTCAGCATCGGCACAAAGATGGCCTATATCATGAAAAAATGCGGCAAGCACTACTTCGTCATCATAGCCTTCGGCCTGGGCCAGTGATGCAGCCTGCGACATATGCTCCAATTGCGAAACAGGCTCTCCTATATAATCGGCATCGCCAAATTTTTCGTATAACGAAAATACTTCATCAACCACAGCTTTCGGATTATATTGAGATGGTGCCATACTCCTAAAATTTTTCGCTGCAAATAAACAGGATAAAGGTTATTAAAATATTAAATGTTTATGAATTATAGGCACAGGTACTTACATTTAAGAATTTGTTAACACAAGTACCACCACATAACTATTTAAACTAAAACACCTTTTGTTCGTAAAAGGTAAACATCGTGATACTTATATACTATGGTAACAAAAAAATCATTTTGGATAAATAACCCGATTAATTACTTTGCACACCTAATAAACTGCTATAAATGGAAGAAGACATACTGATACAGATCAGTAACCGGATAAAGGAACGCCGCCGCGAAAAAAATATAACTGTACAGGAACTTGCCGTAAGGGCCAACGTAAGTAAAGGCCTGATCTCACAAATTGAAAATAGCCGCACTATCCCCTCACTCATTGTGCTGATAGATATTATTAAAGCACTGGAGATAGATTTGAATGAGTTTTTTAAAGATATGCGTTCCAAAAGTGACCATCTACCGATTTTGGTAAAGCGCAAACACGAATACGATCATTTTGAAAAAGAACATGCGGATGGTTTTCATTACCAGCGCATCTTTACACAATCAATAAGCCAGAGTACTGTTGATATTGTAATACTTGAGCTTGAACCGGATGCCACGCGTCCGCTTGTTGAAACCGAGGCATTTGAATATAAATATATATTGGCAGGCCAGATAGCCTACCAGTTTAATGATGATATCATAACCCTTAACCAGGGCGATAGCATGCTTTTTGACGGGCGCATACCACATACCCCAAAAAACACAGGTGATGCTACAGCCAGCATGCTGGTGATTTATTTTTTTGAAGAAAAGAAGTAGGATGGTGTGTAGTTTATTAAGTTGATTAGGTGAATGGTTTTTCAATGCAGAGACGCATTATACGCGCTTGGGTTGGGTTATAAAAATGAAAACTAACCACTACTCACCTAATCAACCACTCTCTTCTTCACACAACCTTAACACTAATTTAGTTTAATCTTAATAAAAAAAGTTTAGTATTGCTAAACAATTATGTTTATTATTATGAGCACAAAATTAGTTGTATTTTTATGAGGCTGATTGAAAGCTTACGTGCAAAAGTAGCCCAATGGCCTTACGCACTGATCTCAGTTTTGGCAGCGGTTTCGGCCTTCGGAACGTATACCTCTATGTATGCATTTCGGAAGGCATTTGCAGCAGGTACCTTTACCGGCCACGAGTATTTTCATATTAACTATAAAGTTTGGCTGGTTATAGCGCAGGTTATAGGCTATATGGCCAGCAAATTTTATGGTATAAAATTCATAGCCGAAGTAAACAGCAAAAACCGCGCTCGTTATATTTTAACGTTGATAGGCATAGCCTGGGCAGCCCTGCTTGCTTTTGCCTTTGTACCTGCTCCATGGGGTATTATGTTCCTTTTCATAAACGGTTTTCCACTGGGGCTTATTTGGGGCTTAGTGTTCGGCTATCTCGAAGGCCGCCGCTCAACCGAATTTATGGCATCGGTATTATCCATCAGCCTTATTTTTGCATCGGGCTTTGTAAAAACCAAGGGGAAGAACCTGATAGATGTATTTCATGTAAATGAATATTTTATGCCCTTTTTAACCGGGGCATTATTCGCTTTACCCCTTTTATTTTTTGTGGGATGCATGGAACTTATCCCTCCGCCTACCGAAGAAGATAAGCGCTTAAGGGCCGAACGTACGCCGATGAATGCCTCTGAGCGTAAACAATTCATCATCCGCTTTTTACCGGGTATTATACTCACCCTCATTGTTTATGTACTGCTCACCATTATGCGCGATGTGCGTGATAATTTTGAGGTGGAGATCTGGGCCAGTCTTGGCGTTAAGGATAACAGCGTTTTTACCACTACTGATATTAAAATTTCGCTGGTAGTATTGGTAGCCATGAGCCTGCTAATCCTGGTACGTAAAAACCTCCGTGCCTTCAGCATTATTCATTTAATGATCATTGGCGGCTGTGTACTGGTAGGTGTATCAACCATCATGTTTACCCTTAAAATGATGAGCCCAACTTCATGGATGACCTGCGTAGGCCTTGGCCTGTACCTGGGCTATGTGCCCTACAACGCCATATTTTTTGAACGGATGATAGCCTCGTTCCACTACAAAAGTAATGTGGGCTTTATCATGTACGTTGCCGATTCGATGGGTTACCTGGGCAGCGTAAGCGTTTTACTGGTAAAAGAGCTTGGCAGGCCGTCAATCAGCTGGGGTGCCTTTTTCCAGGAGGGCGTAATGATAGTAGCACTGGTGGGCGCCGTTTGCGGTGCGCTGTCACTCATCTACTTTTTGCAAAGCGCTTCACGTGATAAAAAAAAGTTGAGTGAAGACGAAGATAGCGGGGAACAGACGTTAAGCCTTAATCCCGTCACCTAAATAAAATCAAGGTATTAAAATTTCGATACCAGTGAACAAATGAACTATTGAACCAATGAACAATAATAAGAGTGCAATAATCATAGGCGCAGGCATAGTAGGTTTGGCTACAGCCCGTGCTTTGGCCATTCGCGGCTACAAGGTAACCGTATTTGAGCGTAACGAACGTGCCGTAGGCGCTTCAATCCGTAACTTTGGCATGGTGTGGCCTATAGGCCAGGCTACCGGGCCAATGTATGAGCGCGCCATGCTGTCAAAAAGCATTTGGAAAACAGTTTGCGCCGAAGCCAACATCTGGCATGATGAAGTTGGCTCATTACACCTTGCCTATCATGACGATGAATTGCAGGCCATTGAGGAATATGTTGAAGTAAACCATCAATACCGTGATTGTGCAGTACTTGATCCGCGTGCAACCCTAAGCAAATCTCCCGCCGTAAATACCGATGGCTTAAAAGGCGCGTTATGGAGCGGTGATGAAATGATCATTGAATCGCGTGTGGCTGTTGGACAAGTAGCCCAATACCTTGCCGATAAATTTGGCGTTGAATTTCATTGGAACACTGCCATTAGCTGTATTGAACATCCAAAAGTAAGCGCTGGCACTCAAAGCTGGGAAGCCGACGAGATCTATGTTTGCAGCGGGGCCGATTTTGAAACACTATATCCCGAACTATTTGCCCAAACGCAAATTACCAAATGCAAGCTGCAAATGATGCGATTGGTTACCCAACCTGATGAATGGCGCATTGGTCCGTCATTATGCGGTGGCTTATCTATGATCCACTACCCTGGCTTCCAGACGGCGGCTTCATTGCCTGCTTTACGCAAGCGCTATGAAGAGCAATATGCTACGCACCTGAAATGGGGGATCCACGTAATGGTATCACAAAACGGAAGCGGTGAGCTTACCATCGGCGATTCGCACGAATATGGCCTGGTTCATGACCCTTTCGATAAGGAATTTATTAATAATTTGATAATCGAATACTTACATACATTCGCCAATTTTAAAGACTGGAAAATGCTGCAGTCATGGCATGGGATCTATCCTAAAATGACCAACGGCGCATCCGAACTGATAGTAGATATTGAGCCCGGTGTAACCCTCATCAATGGTCTTGGCGGTAACGGCATGACACTGTCATTTGGTCTTTGTGAGCAGGTAATTGCGCAGCGGAAGGACAGTTAGATCGTGGTTGATAGTTCATGGATCATAGATTTTAAAACTAAGAAACATGATCTATCGTTCATTTGCCATCGACAAAAAATAAAACAACCATGATCTATGAACCATAGACCATGAACTAAAAACAAATACACATGTCTGATTCAAGGAGAGATTTTCTTAAAAAAGCGGCGTTATTAACCGGAGCAGCCGGTCTCGCCAGCGTTTTACCCGAATCTATTCAAAAAGCAATGGCCATTAACCCGGCACCGGGCAGCACCTATATGGATGCTGAGCATATCGTGATCCTGATGCAGGAAAACCGCTCGTTTGATCATACTTACGGGATGCTTAAAGGGGTACGCGGTTATAACGACCCGCGCGCTATCGATCTGCCAAATAAAAATAAGGTTTGGCTGCAGTCAAACAAAAAAGGCGAAACCTACGCCCCTTTCCATCTTGATATCAAAAATACCAAGGCAACCTGGATGAGCTCATTACCGCATTCATGGGCCAACCAGGTAAATGCCCGTAACGATGGTAAGTTTGACCAATGGCTTAACGTTAAACGTAACAGTATCAGGGAATACTCAAACATGCCTTTAACCATGGGTTTCCACAACCGTGAGGATATTCCTTTTTACTATGCATTGGCCGACGCATTTACCGTTTGTGATCAAAATTTTTGCTCATCATTAACAGGCACCAACCCAAACAGGCTATATTTCTGGAGCGGTACCGTCCGTGCCGAGCAGCATGAAAACTCCCTTGCACACGTTTGGAACGATGATATGGATTATGGCACCCTGAATTGGGCTACCTTCCCCGAGCGTTTGGAAGATCATAACATATCATGGAAACATTATCAAAACGAAATTGCCATTGATACCGGCTTAGAGGGCGAAGAAGATCCGTGGCTGTCAAATTTCCAGGATAACCCGCTGGAGTTTTTTGGTCAGTATAACATTAAATTGTACGATAAGCATATAGCCCATCTGCAAAAAAAATCAACTGTTTTGCCTGATGAAATAGCAGCCCTTGAAAAGCAAATTGCTGCTTTGCCTGCCGGCGATGCGCATATCGACCATTTGCAAAAGCAACTTAAGCAAAAGCAGCGCGACCTGGAAAACACCAAAAAGGATATGGCAAGCCTTGATCCGGGTAAATTTGCAAGCCTGTCACAACGCGAAAAAAACTTGCACCAAAAAGGTTTTGTAACCAATACCAACGACCCGCATTACCGTACTTTAAGTCCGCTGAAATATAATGACGATGGTACCGATCGCGAAGTGCTTGTACCCAAAGGCGATGTGTTGCACCAATTCCGTGCCGATGTAAAAGGCGGTCAATTACCAACTGTAAGCTGGTTATCAGCCCCTGAGCATTTTTCTGATCACCCAAGTTCGGCCTGGTATGGCGCATGGTATGTATCCGAAGTACTGGACATCCTTACACAAAACCCTGAGGTTTGGAAAAAGACGGTTTTCATTTTAGCATACGATGAAAACGATGGTTACTTTGACCACGTGCCTCCGTTCACTGCGCCAAATCCTCATAAACCGGGTACTGGTAAGGTATCTGAAGGAATTGACCCAAGCGTTGAATTTGTTACTTTAGAACAGGAAAAAGCCCGCAACAACTTCCCCGAAGTATTTGACCGCGAAAGCTCGATAGGCTTAGGTTTCCGTGTTCCCTTGGTAATTGCTTCACCATGGAGCCGGGGCGGCTGGGTGAACTCCGAAGTATTTGACCACACCTCAACACTGCAATTTTTAGAGAACTTTTTAAGCCGCAAAACCGGTAAAAAAGTAACCGAGCCAAATATCAGCGAGTGGCGCCGTACCGTTTGCGGTGACCTTTCAAGTGTTTTTCGCCCGTACAACGGCGAGAAGATCGAAAACCCTGAGTTTGTTGCCAGAGAAGCATTTTTAGAAAGCATCCACAAAGCACAATTCAAAAAACTTCCCTCAGATTATAAGCTGCTTACTGCCGATGAAATTGTGCAGATCAATAAAGATCCGCATTCATCGCCATATATGCCGCAACAGGAAAAAGGGATCAAGCCATCATCGGCACTGCCCTACCAGTTATATGCAGATGGTAAACTGAGTGCTGATAAAAAATCGTTCGAAATTAAATTTACTGCAAGTAACAAGGCTTTTGGTGTTAAAGCGTTAGGCTCACCATTTAACGTATATGCTCCCGGCAAATACGCAACCATGGCCGATCCACAGAAAATGGAAGACCTGCGCACCTGGGCTTATACCGTTAAAGCCGGAGATACCCTGGCTGATGTATGGCCTTTACACGAGTTTGAAAACGGCGAATACCATTTGCGTACCTATGGTCCTAACGGCTTCTTCCGCGAATACCAGGGCAACGCCGCCGATCCAATGGTTGATATTGTTTGCGAATATGAGCAGGTTGCCGGCAAACTAACCGGTAATGTTAGCCTGAAACTAACCAACCATACCAACAAAGCACAAACCATTACAGTAGCCGACCGTGGTTATAAAACCGGAGATCATAAAATACCTGTAAAAGCAGGTGCAAGCACCACCATCGCTTTAAGCTTAAATAAAAGTCATGGCTGGTATGATTTCAGTACGAAAGTTGAGGGATTTGAAAGCTTTGCAAAACGCTTTGCAGGCCGGGTAGAAACAGGCAAATCAAGCTTTAGTGACCCGTTGATGGGGAAAGCATTAGTATAATATTGAAAATTTTACAAGGCAAAGCCGGGCTGTTTAGTCCGGCTTTTCAGTTTTGAAAACTTTTTGAACAGCTATTAAATAAAATCACTCCCGTTGACTTTAACTTTATGAACTGCATATGACATTCATTTATAATGAGCGGCTTGTAGTTTTTAAAATCGCATTATATATTTGCGTAATCAGTTACATAATTAATTACTTATTATATGGATTTTTTTAATAAAGTAGGTAAAATGGCCATAGGCAGCAGGCTCAGGATGCTTAACGAAACTATTGGCGAAGATGCTGCCCGGATCTATAAATTATATGATATCGATTTTCAACCTAAATGGTTCCCGGTTTTTTATATATTACAGGATGGCGGCGAATTCACCATTACATCAATTGCCAAAGAGATTGGTCACTCGCACCCTTCAGTAAGCAAGATCATTGGCGAAATGGTGAAGGGGGGTTTTGTTACCGAGAAAAAAGATAAAGCTGATGGCAGGCGCAATATGGTAAGCCTGTCGGCCAAAGGGCGTGAAGCAGGTTCAAAAATCCAGGACCAGTATGCCGACGTTACCGGCGCTGTAGAAGAACTTTTGGCCCAGGCCAATCATGACCTGTGGAAAGCCATTGAGGAGTGGGAATATCTGTTGGAGCAAAAAACATTACTGCGCCGGGTGCAGGAACATCAAAAAATAAGGGAGAGCAACAAAGTACGCATAGTGCCTTATGAACCACGCTATGCCACGGCTTTTAAAGCGTTAAATGAAGAGTGGATCTCCACATACTTCAAAATGGAAGAGGCCGATTATAAAGCCCTTGATAATGCCGATAGCTATATCATCAATAACGGTGGCCATATATTGGTTGCCCTTTATAACAATGAGCCCGTTGGTGTATGTGCACTGTTAAAAATGAATGACCCGGAGTATGATTTTGAGCTTGCTAAAATGGCGGTTTCACCAAAGGCGCAGGGGAAAAACATAGGTTTTTTATTGGGGCGCTCAATTATTGAAAAGGCAAAGGCATTGGGCGGCCATAAACTTTACCTGGAGAGTAATACCATTTTAAAACCGGCCATCAGCCTGTATCATAAACTGGGCTTTGTGAAGGTAGCAGGCAGGCCTTCACCATATGAACGCGCCAATATCCAAATGGAGCTTGAACTGAAATAAACAGGCATCGAATTAATCACGCTGTCCGAACTCTCCTGACTTCGGACGACTATGCCTGTAGTTTATAACTACAGGATATTATTACCTTCATTAACAGATATATTAACTATTGTATAACAATTGTGAATAAAATTAACAAACAGTTTATAATATTCTTTGTTTATTGCAATTGAAACTTAAACATTATATCTATATGAAGCATAAAAAACTCCTGCTCAGCCTGTTAACCACAGCCGGTTTAATCACAGGCTTTAATGCCAATGCACAATTTGGAAGCCTGTTACAAAAAGCAAAAGACAAAGCAGCCCAAAAAGCCAGCGATGCTTTTGATAAAAAAACCTCATCATCTTCTTCTTCGTCATCATCATCTTCCGGCGCACCTAAGAGTAATAAAATAATTATCAATACCGGATTTGATTTTGTTCCGGGAGATACTGTATTATTCGCCGAAGATTTTTCAGCCGTGCCAGTTGGCTCTTCAACAAAAACATTTAAAACAAATGGGGCAGCTACTGTAGTTTCAGTCGGCGGCGAAAGCGGTAAATGGTTAGCTTTGGCTGATAATGCCACCTATAAGTTTACTAAACAACTTTTCTACCCAAAACATTTCACCGTTGAATTTGACATCCTTGCCGCTGCCGATCAGATCCGGGATATCTACCCGGTTAATTTTGGTTTTGTGACCGATAACAGTGTTCGTGACTATATCAGCAGCGGAGGCGCCTATGTTACACTTAAATATTATAACGATAATGATGTATCTGTAAACAGTGAGTTCCTGAGCAAATACCTTAACAGCACGTTTGACCTGACAACATTTACCAACCGCAAAATGCACGTATCATTAGTTGTTGACGGCGACCGCATGGTAGTTTATCTCGATCAAACCAAACTGGCTGATACAATGGCCTTTATGCCTACAACAGCCAAAAACCTTTACATAAGTGCCCCAATGCAATATAAAAACGGATCAAAAGTACTGGTGAGCAACTTTAAGATCATGGGCTTTAAAAAGGTATAAGTTTATATTATTGGAGAAGGCTCTTTGCTTTTTTCCAAAAGCACAAATATAAAAATCGTCATTGCGAGGCACGAAGCAATCCCAAACTATACAGAGCGTCTCTGCAAATCGGGGATTGCTTCGTGCCTCGCAATGACGTGTTAAAGACTTACGAAGTTTTGAAAACTTCGTAAGTCTGGATTCTACGTATAAAACTACTTCACAGCCAGCAAATCTACCTTTTCAATTACCGGGGCTGAGGCAAGTAATTCAGGCGCTTTCGCCATCAGGGCCTTAGCAATCTCACCGCCTAAATGTGCTTCGCGACCTGCTTCTGTTTCAAACGTATCAAAAATACCGAAGGTTGAGGGGCCTATCTTCAGCGCATACCAGCTTACAGTATCCGGTTCCTGTTCGGCAAGCGGCAGCGCGCTTGTTATAAAGTCGGCCACTTCCTGTTCTTTACCTGGTTTGGCTTCAAGCCTGGCCAGCAATGCAAATTTTACCATTGGGTTGTTTGTTTTTTTTAGTGTATCTGTATTTATTTCTGCTTTTATAAAAGACTGGCAGTTATACCGCCGTCAACAGCCAGGTTTTGGCCGGTTATGTATGATGCTTTATCCATAACCAAAAAAGCTACGGCCGCAGCAACTTCATTATCTTCAGCTATCCGCCTTAAAGGGGTACGGGAAATGATCTTATCCAGTTTTTCGGGATTGGATAATAAACCTTTGGTTAGTGGCGTATAAGTAAACCATGGCGACACCGTATTTACCCTGATGCCATAAGCCGCCCACTCCGATGCCAGGTTACGCCCCATCTGGATCATGCCGGCCTTAGCCATGCCATAAGGCGCCCCGGTGCCTACATCATAAGAACCGGCAACCGATGCTATATTAACTACAGCAGCTTTATTGCCTTTTTGCAATAATGAGAACAACAAACGGCATAGCTCAAAAGGTGCAAGCATATTAATGCCAATTACCTTATTGTACTCGTCAACACTATACTCATGCGATGCCTTCCTGATATTAATACCGGCGTTATTTATCAATATATCCAGCTTGCCCCAATGTTGGGCAATCCATTCAACTATTCTGTTTTGAGCGGCTGCATCAGCAACATCACCCGATATGGCGGTAACCCTGCCGCCTTGTTGTTTAAATTCCTGCTCAGTATTAAACAAGTCGGTTTCATTACGGCCGGTAAATAAAACTTCGGCGCCTAAAGCAACAAGCTCGGCAACTACGGCCTTGCCAATTCCCTTTGATCCGCCGGTAACTAATGCCTTTTTATCTTTTAAGTTCCAGTTATTCATAAATTTTAATTGATGTTATGAATGTAACACGCTTTTAGCTATTTGGTGCCGGTTGCCTCAAAATAAACAATGAGGACAACCGGGCAACCAAACACAACATTCACACTTAACTCGGATCTTTATGCTGAAACTCGGGTTTCAGCAGGCTGTTCATCGCTTTACGCAGTTTCAATACTTTAGGTACCGAAACATGGCTGATATACGGGTTATCCATATGCAGCCTGTAATACCCCTGGTGATAACTTTCGGCAGGATACAATACTTTAAACGGAACAACCTGCGTAACAACAGGGCTGCTGTAATGATGACCCGCGTTCACTTTAGCTATTACACTTTCCAGCGTTTTCTTTTCTTCGGGTGTACGGTAAAAAGCTACCGAGCGGTAATCATCACCAACATCCGGGCCTTGCCTGTTGACAGTAGTTGGATCATGAGCATAAAAAAACGCTTCGGCTAAAGCAGCATAGCTTATTTCAGCAGGATTATAATACACCTGCACCGATTCGGCATGGCCGGTATTTTTACCGCAAACATCCTCATACGATGGATTTTTGGTTGTACCGCCGGCATAACCGGCCACCACTTTATTAACACCCTTCAATTCATACAAACCTTCCGAAAGACTCCAGAAACAGCCACCTGCAAAAGTGGCAACCTTTTCACCGGCCTTTGGGGCAGGCAGGCTTGCAAAGCCGTTCCCGGCGGTTTGTGCATTGGCACAGCCAAATAGTATCAGCAGGCCAAGCAGGCATATATTCAACTTTTTTGTTAACATGATGATTTCAATTTAATGGTTTAATTATTTAGCCGGAACAAACTTAAAGGCATATGAATCCATGCAATAGCGCTTGCCTGTAGGTGCCGGACCATCATTAAAAACGTGCCCCAGGTGCAAACCAGTGCTGGCTTCAACTACCTCTTCACGCACCATCCCGTACGATGTATCCTTTACAATTTTTATAGCTTTAGGATCAACAGGTTTAAAAAAGCTTGGCCAACCCGTGCCGGATTCAAACTTGGCATCCGAACTAAACAATGGTTTACCGGTAGCCGCACTTACATACATCCCTTTTTCATGATTGTTCCAGTAAGGGTTATGGTAAGGCTGTTCGGTGCCCTTATTTACCAATATCTCATAAGCCTCCGGCGTTAACACCTGTTTCCAGTAACTGGCAGGTTTGGCCTGGGGATATGTTTTAGTATCAACTGTTTTATCGGCATGCGGAGCGCTTTGACTGCAAGCATTAAGTGCCAATAATATAAATGGTATTATAAACAGATTTATCTTTTTCATACCCCCTTTGTCGGATACGTACGGAAAACCTTACAGGGTAATTAAAGTATTTCTGTCATTCAATTGTCTGAAGTTAGTCTGAACCGGAATTTATCGAATTAAAGAATTAATTGAATTTCTTGGTCACATTATTTCATTCAATTCCTCTTCAAAAAAAATAAAAAAATTCTGTAAGGATTCCATCCCCTCCCCGACTAAAGCACAAATCAAAACAACAAAACGACAGCATGGGCGATAAACTTTTACGCAAACCCTTACCAGCACATTGATTTATGCAAAGTCAAAACAGCAACGATAAAAACCTTGATAACATGACCGATCCGCATGTTTGGGTAGCGCGGCATGCCGATTATCTTTATAAATATGCCCTTACCCGTATCAATGATGAAGAATTAGCCCGCGACCTTATACAGGAAACCTTTTTGGCTGCATTGGAACGGCTGCAAAAATTTGAAGGCAAAAGTACCGAACGCACCTGGCTTACCGCTATTTTAAAAAACAAGATCATTGATGTTTACCGCAAAAAAGCATCGGCCTTTGTTAAAGAAGCGGGAGTAACATTTGCCGAACAAGAAACCGACGATTTTTTTGAACCGGATGCCAATAACTGGAAGCCCGATCACAGGCCTGCAGAATTTGGCATCGAACAAACCGATCATCTCGAAAGCAAGGAATTTGAATTGATACTGCAAAAATGCCTGGCGAAGCTACCCTCGCTCTGGCTTTCGGTTTTCACCATGAAACACCTGGACGACGAACACACGGATACCATTTGCAACGACCTGAGGATAAGCCCATCAAACTTTTGGGTAATTATTCACCGCGCCAAACTAAGCCTGAGGGAATGCCTTCAAAAAAACTGGATTTAAACTAATTGGATATGGACGAATTAACTAAAATAGCCTACAACTGCAAAAAGGCTACTTACTTGATCGAGAAGCAGGACATAGGCGAAATCACCCTTCGCGAAAAGCTGGAATTAAAGATCCACCTGGCAGGCTGTAAAGTTTGCCGGGTGTTTCAACAGCAAAGTATCGCAATTAACCGTATGGTGAAAAACATTTTCCATCATCATGATGCCGAAAACATCAAACTTGATGATGAATTTAAAAATGAATTGCAGCACCTGATTGATGAACAACTGGATAAATAATTACCTATAGATAAAAACTATACTTAACTATTCAACAATTCAACATTTTTTATACCCGCATTAAGAGTAATATTATTGTTACTTCGGTTGTAAGGTTTCCTGCTCCGGGCCGACT
This sequence comes from Mucilaginibacter angelicae, assembly GCF_042434235.1. NCBI lineage: Bacteria > Pseudomonadati > Bacteroidota > Sphingobacteriia > Sphingobacteriales > Sphingobacteriaceae > Mucilaginibacter > Mucilaginibacter angelicae. The sequence goes on from NZ_JBHLTS010000022.1 coordinate 962,256, forward strand.
AAGCCGGAAACCTTTAATCAACACATTATGAAAATGATGAAACTTACCGGGGCCTGCCTGTTAATTTTATTGATAGCCGGTGCTGCAACCAGTTGTAAAAAAGAAAGCACACCAACGGCGGCACTCAATGAAAAAATCGACCCTACGGTATCAGCACCACAAAGTAGCAGCGGCGGTTTTAGCAATGGCCCTTATGGTGCCGTAACAGGCAGCGCACGCGTTTATCTTACCGATGGCAAGTATCAATTCGCCCTCGAAAATTTCAACACCAGTAACGGGCCGGATCTTAAAGTTTATATCAGCAAGGAGCAAAATCCGGCACATTTTGTAAATCTTGGCTCCTTAAAGTCAACAAGCGGCAACCAGGTTTATGATATCCCTACCGGTGTCGATCCTAAAGACTACACCTACGCATTGATCTTTTGTCAGCAGTACAACCATCTATTCGGTTACACGCAACTTACCTTTTAACAAACAGAGTTCATGAAATATCTATATATATGTTTTATAGCTATGGCTATATCGGTTAAAAGTTTTGCGCAGGGCTGTAGTGATGCCGGTTTTTGCAGCCTTGGTTCATTAAAAAACCATCTTACCGATGATGATTCAGCTACCACCGTAAAGAAAAACCAAAGTATTGCCTTTGGTATTAACTATGGGCTTGGGGAGCAAAAAACAAGTACTGTTAATGGCTACATCGAGTACCAGGCAAAATTCAACAATCGTTTTGCCTTTCAATCAAAAATTACGGGTACTTATGCTACAGGCTTTTTAGGGAATACTTTTAATCCCGACGATGTTTATACAACGCTTAACTATTCGCCGCAAGTAAGCAAGGTAAACAGCCTCAATTTTATTGGCGGTATAAAAGTACCCTTAACCTATGGTAACGCTAAAAACGCCGAAGGGAAACCACTGCCCTTAGATTACCAGGCCAGCATAGGTACTTATGATGCCATAGGCGGTGTAAACTATATTGTAAACCGCAAATGGGAATTTGATGCCGCGGTACAGGTACCGGTGATCCAGGTGAACAAAAGCACTTATTTTCCTGATGAGTACAGCGACCCAAGGGCATTGAAGTTTGCGCCTACCAACAATTTCAGACGAAAGAGTGATCTGTTAGCCCGGATCGGGTATTATATTTATTTACCGCAATCATCCATTACGCTTAAGCCAAGTATATCAGGAATTTATCACGTGGGCAATGATACCTACGAAAACCGGTTTGGTGATAAAACATTTATTGATGGTTCACGCGGGCTTACACTTAACGGCAGCATTGTAGCAACAAAACGATTTAAAAACGCCAACCAGTTTGAGATAGTTGTAGGCACGCCGTTTATTGTACGCAAGGAACGGCCCGATGGCCTAACCCGCAGCGGGGTAATTAACTTTCAATATACTATAGCTTTTTAGTCCCCCTATATTTTCCGGCTGCCCGCAGGGACACGGGCAGCTTTTAAACACCTGTTAAATTTCGGGCAATACCAGCCGCTTTTTGATCACCCGGCGCAGGTGCTCGCTGTTAGTATCGCCCCATTGCCCCAGTTCATTTACAATGGGCATTATTGATTTGCCCAGTTCTGTTAAGTAATACTCTACTTTGGGCGGTTGCTGGTCGTATACCGTTTTTGCCACCAACTCGTCATCCTCCAGTTGCTTTAGCTGAATATTTAAAACCCGGCGTGATGCTTCGGGAATGTTTTTTTGTAACAGTCCCGGCCTGCTGATACCCTGCGATATGTAGTATAACAGGTGGATCTTCCACTTGCCAAATATCACTTCGCGTATCAGGTCAAGCCCGCATTCCTCTTGTATGGGTAATTTCCTTTCGTACATAGCTTGTCAGTTTTCAGCCTTATAAACATGCAAATATTTAAAACCACAGGGATAAATTTATCCGTATTGAATCATTTTTCCGTACTTGACCCAGCCCTGATACTTCATCAACTTTGCATCATCATACAAACAAAAATCGACATAAAATGATTGCAAAAGCAAATTTCAATATTGACCCAACTGAGTTTAAAGGCAAAAAAGTCCTGGTTACGGCCGGAACCAAAGGCGCGGGCAAGGCTATTTTTGAACGCCTGTTCAAAGCCGGAGCCGGTATTGTAACCACTGCCCGTACCCAACCGGCCGGCATTAAACCCGAACATTTTATCCAGGCCGACCTAAGCACCAAAGCCGGTACTGATAAAGTGATCAGCGAAACCCTTAAACGCCTGGGCGGCATCGATATCCTGATCAACAATCTTGGCGGTTCCGAATCACCTGCCGGTGGCGTTATGGTATTAAGCGATGAAGACTGGGAAGCCGCCCTTCAAACCAATTTATTGGCAGCAGTACGTTTGGATAGAGGCTTGCTGCCAACTATGCTCAATCAAAAACAAGGTGTGATATTGCATATTTCATCCATCCAGCGCAAAATGCCACTTTTTGAAGCAACACTGCCTTACGCGGCAGCAAAAGCAGCGTTGAGTAATTATAGTAAAGGCATCTCCAAAGAGCTTGCGCCAAAGGGCGTGCGGGTTAACTCGGTGGCGCCAGGCTTTATCAACACCGGCGGTGCACAGGGCATGATAGATAACCTGGCCTCACAAAATGGCGGCGACAAGGAGGCCGCATTAAAAACCATCATGGATTCGCTGGGAGGCATCCCTATGGGCCGGCCTGCCGAGCCCGAAGAAGTGGCTGAACTGGTAGCCTTCCTGGTCTCAGACCGGGCCGCTTATTTAAACGGCGGTGAATTTATTATTGATGGCGGCACCATCCCTATAATATAAGCTTCATCAACAATTGTAATAGCGGGTAACATTTTATCCGCTATTTTTTTACAATTGAAATCAGGCTCCGTACATACTAAAACAAAAGCCCAAACGTATTCATCTTAAATAACCCCGGGGTTAAAATTTTTAGCCCAAAGTAGCGTAATGCCTGCTGATTACGTAAAGTTAAAATATCAGTTTACAACCAATATTTTAGTTTATGAAAACAGTTCAGCAGAAATTAACAAGGCGGGCAGGCATTATCGGGATGGTGTGTTTGCTGGCAGCAACACTTAGCTCGTGTTTAAAAGACCACAACAATTACGTTCAGCCCCCGGTGGCGCTCGTTTCGGTCATCAATGCCTCACCCGATTCTGATCCGGTTGATTTTTACTTAGAGCCTAACAGGGCTAATACTTTTCCAATCCGTTACGGCCATGGTATAGACTACATTAACGCTTACCCCGGTAAAAGAACGGCTACTTTTTATGTATCCGGCACTAAGCAAAAGGTTGCCGCAGATACTATCGACCTTACAGCCAAAAAACTTTATTCGGTATACCTTGCCAACACAGCAGGCAAACGCGATGTGATTTTTGTTGCCGATTCTATCGTTCAGCCGGCTTCAGGTATGGCCAGTATCCGTTTGGCAAACTTAAGCGCCGATGCAGGCTCAGTTGACCTGGTTACTTCAAAAGATTCGGTTTTGGCATCAAACAAAGCTTATAAGCAGGTGTCAGATTTTGTGACCATTAAAGGCGGCGCCACTTACACCCTTAACATCCGTCAAAAAAGTACCATTACTGTACTGGCAAGCCTCACCAATATTAACCTTCGTGCCGGTTCGGTATATACTGTATGGTTGCAGGGCATTAAGGCAGCCACCGACGATAAAAAACTAAGTGCCGATATCCAAACCAACGTTTTCTATTATTAAATAACCTATACCTATGTTGTAAAACCTGGCCCTTGTGCCGGGTTTTATTTTTTGCAGACCACCCCATTGGTTAACAATTTCATAATATAAACTTCGCCATATTTAAACCTTACCATTATACATTTAACCCGGTTAATGTTTTTTTGATAAACCTCAAATTTCCGGAAAAGATGGATGAGCGTGTAGTGATTATAGTGCCGGCCCGCATGGCATCAAGTCGTTTATATGGTAAGGTGATGTTGCCTATAATGGGTAAAAGTTTATTGGCGCGCATGGTGGAGCGGATAGGTATGATCCAGCACCAGGCCAGCATTGTTATTGCCACCACCGAAGGTGCCGAAGATAATGTCATAGCGCAAGAGGCCGAAAATCTTAACATCCCCTGCTATCGCGGCAGTCTTGGCAACCTGCTTGACAGGCATTACCAGGCAGCCAAATTTTTCAATGCCGATGTAGTGGTAAAAATCCCTGCCGACTGCCCGCTGATCGATCCGCGGATCATTGATAAAGTATTGGAATATTTTTTCAGCAACAGGCAAAAGTTTGATTATGTGAGCAACCTGTATCCTGCCACCTATCCGGATGGTAATGATGTGGAGGTAATGACCATAGCCTGCCTTAAACAAGCCTGGGAAAATGCCGGTCGCCCTTACGATTTCGAGCATACTTCGCCATACATATATGAAAATCCGCTTATTTTCAACATAGGCAATGTAACCTGGGAAACCGGTCTGGATTATTCCATGTCGCACCGTTTTGCACTTGACCACCCCGAAGATTTTTATTTCATCGAACGCGTATTTAAAGAGCTATACCCGGTATGCAACCGTTTTTCATGCCAGGACATCATTAACCTGCTGAAACTAAAACCCGAGATCTACGAAATTAACGCCCGTTATAACAGTACCAACTGGTACAACAAGCACTTGAGCGAAGTAAAGCCGGAATTTGCGATGGCGTAGGTTGTCTGAATCAGAATTTACAGGATTTTAGAATTAACAGAATCTACCCTCTCTCATATCGTCATTATAGCGCAAGTGTTGTGCGTGGTCTACAGCACAGGCTCACTTGTGCCCATGCCAATGGCACAAGCCGCTAATTATATATCTCCCAGGTTCACGGACTGTGCGAATTTTCAGAAAGAGAATTTACAGCCCTCTTTTAGCGCAAGTGTTGTGTGGTTGCCTGAGGGGATATGCCCACTTGTGCCTAACCCAAAAGCACAAGTCTCCAATCACTCATCCCCCGGCTCAAGACTTGCGCTAAAGTTGATTAAATCCCATAATCCCGCAAATCCTAAAAATCCAGGTTCAGAAAAAAATCCGAAATCGAACATCTGAAATCAAAAATAATTTCCTCCCCTGTCCTATTCCCCCATTCTCATTTGATATAGAAGTGTAATTCATATATTTATTAACCTTTAAAATTTAAAAAGATGGACGAATTCGTTTTAATTTTCAGGCACGAGGATGGCACTAAAGTAGCTTCTCCCGAACAGATCCAGATCTGGATGAAACAAACTATGGATTGGATTGGCGGTATTGCTGCTCAAAACAAGTTTGTTAGCGGTACAGGTTTGCCCTTTGCCGATGCCAAAATTGTAGGCCATGGCGGCGTAGTTACCAACGGCCCTTTCGGCGAGATCAAGGAAACCATAGGGGGCTTTGTAATTGTAAAAGCCGAATCGGTTGAGGAAGCTGTTGAATTTGCCAAAGGCTGCCCGGTTTTACAGGGCGATGGCAATACCGTTGAGGTACGGAAAGTTGCTAAGAATGATGGGGTGCATTAAGAGCACCCACTAAATAGCAATATTTTTATCACCCGGAACCATACTCACTACCGTCATTGCGAGGTACGAAGCAATCCCCGATTGGCAGGGCAACCAAGCAGGTCTCCCTGTAAAGTTCGCGATTGCTTCGTACCTCGCAATGACGTGATGGAGTTGTCGTTCTATTCAGAATCACTCTCATGCAAAGCCCCGAAATCATCCCCCATTTATTCCGCACAGAGTACCGTAAAATAGTATCGGTACTGTGCCGCCGCTTTGGGTTTGATGAAATGGAAACTGCCGAGGACATTGCCAGCGATACTTTCCTTACCGCTGCACAGGCATGGAGTTATAAAGGCATCCCGCCCAACCCAACAGCCTGGCTTTATAATGTAGCCAAAAACAAGGCAAAAAATCATTTACAGCGCAATACCATTTTTGAAAGCAAGGTATCCCCGGAAATACAAACCTCTGAGGTCTATGAACATGATATCGACCTTTCGCCTCAAAACATCAGCGACAGCCAATTGCAGATGATGTTTGCCATCTGTCACCCTGCCATTCCGCCCGAAGCACAGATCGGGCTCTCGCTACGGATCCTCTGCGGTTTCGGCATAGATGAAATTGCCGAGGCTTTCCTCACCGGCAAAGAAACCATCAACAAGCGCCTATTCAGGGCAAAGGAAAAGATCCGCAACGAAAAAATAAAGATTGAAATGCCGAGTCAGGCCGAGATTGATAACCGGCTGGAAAATGTGCTTACCACCATTTACCTTTTGTTTAGCGAGGGCTACTATTCGGTAAGTCAAAACCAGGTTTTACGTAAGGAGCTTTGCTTCGAGGCCATGCGCCTTTGCCACATGCTTATCGAAAACGAAGGCACCAACAAGCCACCAGTTAGCGCTTTACTTTCGCTCATGTATTTTCATGCATCCCGGTTCGAGGCCCGTACAGATCAAAACGGCGGCTTGATTTTATATGACGACCAGGACACCAACCTCTGGAACCAGGACCTCATAGCCAAAGGAGCCTGGCATTTAAACCTTGCCACCACCGGCACCCAACTATCAAAATATCACCTTGAAGCCAGCATAGCCTACTGGCATACCCAAAAAACGGATTCCAAAGAAAAATGGGAGAACATCCTCCAGTTGTATAACCGCCTGCTGCAAATAGCGTATTCGCCCGTGGCGGCGCTTAACCGCACCTTTGCGCTTGCCAAAGCCAATAGTCCCGAAGAGGCAATTATTGAAGCTGAAAAACTAAACCTCACCGGCAACCAGTTTTACTATACCCTGCTTGGTGAACTATACACCAGCATTGACAATGGGCAGGCCAAACTCAACTTTGAAAAAGCGCTAACGCTGATAAAAACACCTGCTGATACCGCCATTATACAAAGCAAAATAGATAAGCTTCAACTTACTCCCCCACCTGATATTACCATTTAAATATTTTTTTTGATTCGCTGTAAGGTTTGATGATCTGCCCCGACAAAGAGGGAAAAATCAGATATCAAGTTTAACACAATCATGAAAAAATTATTCAATCTCCTGTTGGTCACCGTATTTACGGTAAGCATTGCTTCGGCACAAGGCCAAACAGATGTTCGCAAAAAACAATTCAATTTAGATAAAACCGGTCTGGCCATTGAAGGCTACGACCCTGTTGCCTACTTCACCCAGCAAAAAGCTGTTGAAGGCAAAAAAGACATCGCCTTTACTAACGATGGTGTAACCTATCATTTTGCTACTACTCAGGATAGGGACTTGTTTAAAGCCAACCCCGCCAAATATGAACCGCAGTACGGCGGCTGGTGTGCCTACGCAATGGGTGCTACCGGCGAAAAGGTAGAGATAGATCCCGGAACCTTCAAACTTGTTGATGGCAAGCTGTACGTGTTTTACAATAAGTTTTTCAACAACACCAAAAAATCGTGGAACAAGGACGAGGCTAACCTGAAAGCCAAAGCCGATGCCAACTGGACTAAGGTAGTCCGCTAATGTGTCTTTACTAATCAATTATAAGTCAATCTAAAATCACAAAAAATGAAACGCTTTTTAATTATCGCGGCACTTGCATTTGTTACCGCTATCCAGGTCCATGCCCAGCAATCAGAAATATTTGCCCCCGGCGGCAAAGCCATTAAAGGTTATGACCCGGTTGCCTTTTTCAAAGAATCAAAACCGGTAAAAGGATCCGACAAATTTCAATACAAATGGAAAGATGCTACCTGGTTTTTCTCCACCAATGAAAACCTCGAAGCATTTAAGGCCGATCCTGAAAAGTATGCCCCTCAATACGGCGGTTACTGCGCTTACGGCACCTCGCAAGGCCACAAAGCCCCAACCCAAACCGATACCTGGACAGTACTGAACGACAAGCTCTATTTCAATTACAACGATAAATTAAAAGAACTGTGGACCAAAGACCAGGCAAACCTCATTAAGATAGCCGACGAGAAATGGCCTGAAGTGAAGGGGCAAAAGTAAAAGCTTATAGTGAAAGGAAAAGCGCAGGCACAGTACGATTCCTTCCCTGGGGAAGGAGGAGGAAGGGGTTTAAACTTTGCAAGAGCAGAAACCCCTCCCTGCCACTTCTCTGCCAACCGCACCCCTCCCAAGGGAGGGAATAAAAAAAACAAACCACCACACACAACAACAAGATGAAAACTACAAACAACAAACCCATAGTACTGATCACCGCCGGCCCTACCCGCGAAGCTATTGATCCGGTACGTTTCATCAGCAACCATTCATCGGGCAAAATGGGTTATGCCATTGCCGGGGCTTTTTTAGATAAAGGCTTTGAGGTGATTCTGGTTTCGGGGCCGGTAAACATCAGTTTATCTCACACCAGCCTCAGGGTTATTCCAGTTAACTCGGCTGATGAAATGTATACGGCCTGTCAAAAATATTTTCCTGTAGCCCAAATAACAATCTTCGCCGCTGCCGTGGCTGATTATAAACCGGCGCAGGTATACACTCAAAAAATGAAAAAGTCGGCACATGAGTTTAGCCTCCAAATGGTTAAAAATGTGGATATCGCCTTTGAGTTTGGTAAAATCAAACGCAACGATCAGGTTTCGGTTGGCTTTGCCCTTGAAACTAACGACGAGGAGCAAAACGCTCTCAAAAAACTCTACAGTAAAAATCTCGACCTAATAGTGCTCAATTCTGTAAAGGATGAAGCCGCCACATTTGGGTACGATACCAACAAGATCACCATCATAAACCGCGATTTCCAGTTCCAGGCATTCCCGCTTAAAAGTAAAGCGGAGGTAGCTGTGGATATTGTTACGGCCGCCATCAAAGTTGGTCAAAAACAGGAACAAGCGGTACAAGCATAAATTTTCAAAAAACATTCAACATCATGACTTACACTCAATTTAACATACTGGTTTGGGCCCTGCGCCTCCTGGCAGCCATTATTATGCTGCAAACCTTATTCTTCAAATTCACTGCCGCGCCCGAGTCGGTTTACATATTCACCAAACTGGGCATGGAGCCCTGGGGACGCATAGGTATTGGCAGCATGGAACTGGTAGCCGCCGTACTGATCATCATCCCCCGCACTACCGGCGTAGGCGCTTTAATAGCCGTTGGCCTCATGGCCGGTGCTATATTTTTCCACCTTACCAAGTTGGGTATTGCAGTACAGGGCGATGGCGGGCAGCTTTTTATACTGGCAACACTGGTGTTTATCAGCTCGGCCATACTGCTTTACATTTTCCGAAAAGAGGTACTGAACCTCATCCCCTTCCTCCATTAATAAAATTAAAAACCACCACTTAACAAGATATTATTATGAAACTTAAAGAACCAATCTCCAACCTGTTGGAGCAGCTACAATATGTAATTGACGAACTTACACCTATACAATATACCCAACCTGTAAAACTGTTGTCGCAATCAAGCATCGGTCAGCATACCCGTCATATCCTTGAGTTTTTTGTCGAGCTGAACAAAGGTTACGAAACCGGGATGGTTGATTACGATAAACGCATCCGCAACAAAAACATTGAGGCCGATAAGGATTTTGCCATCACCACTATCCGCCAGATAGAGGCTAACATTCAAAAACCTGATAAAGAATTATTACTGCAAGCTGAGTACGGCGATGGTGAAGCACATTCGGCACAGGTTTTTTCAAATTACTATCGCGAACTGGTTTATAACCTGGAGCATACCGTTCATCACATGGCTTTGATCCGTATTGGGATAAACGCCGTATCGGATGTGGTTATTCCTGATGAATTTGGTGTTGCCGCATCAACACTTAAGTATCGTAAGGCATGTGCACAGTAACCTACGTCCCTACAAAAAGCGGGTTTCAGCTCACCTCCAACCGCGATGAAAATGTTAACCGCGGGCAGGCCATAGCGCCGCGCAGGTACCAGAATGGTAACCACACCCTGCTTTATCCTAAAGATGCCGACCGTAACGGCAGCTGGATAGCTACAAAAAATAATGGAGATACCGTTGTGTTATTAAACGGCGCTTTTGTAAAACATACAGCTATGCCGCCTTACAAAACAAGCCGTGGACTGGTGCTGATGGATATTATCAATGCCGAAGATCCATACCTGTTTTACCGGGACAGTGAATTGGAAGGCGTTGAACCCTTTACCATTGTGCTTTATGCACAAGGCAGCTTGTATGAGTGCCGCTGGGATGGTGAGCGGAAGCACATTAAATTATTGGACGGTAAGGACGCACACATCTGGTCGTCAGCTACTTTGTATGACGAGGCCGCAGCTACCAAACGGGTTAACTGGTTTAATAACTGGCGCAAATCGGCCAATCCGGATAAGGTGGAAGATATCATGCATTTTCATCATCATGCCGGTGAAGGCGATGATAATGATGCCCTGGTTATAAACCGCGGCGGTAAAATGAAAACCGTAAGCGTTACCAACATCAACGTTAACCCGCAAAACATCACCATGACCTATCATGATTTGAGGGATGGTAACGAGTATGTAAACGACCTTGCCATAACTGAAACTACAAGCACTCCGCCTGTTGCATTACCTCGCTTTTTTGGTTTGAAAAGCTTTTTGATCAGGCTTTTTAACTGGGAATACTGGTCGTTCAATATGGTTTACGCGCCCATCATGTTCTATTGGTTTTGGCTGAGCTTTAAAGCACGTTCGTTTTTCTTTTTCAGTACGGCTAATCCTCTGATTGAAAATGGCGGTTTCGCGCTGGAGAGTAAAGCGTTGATCTATGACCTCATCCCTCAAAAATACTATCCCAAAACCATCCTGTTTAAAACAGGGACGGATTTCGGGCAGATTAAATCGGCCATAAAAGATAAAAACTTCGGCTATCCATTAATTGCCAAGCCGGATATCGGTGGCCGGGGGGTACAGGTAAAACTGGTGCATAACGAAGCCGAATTACTGGAATACACGCAACAGATCAGGGTTGATTTCCTGGTACAGGAATATGTTAACTATAAAAATGAAGTAGGCATATTTTACTACCGACTGCCCGGTGAGGCTAAAGGCCAGGTAACCGGCATAGTAGGAAAAGAATTTTTAGCCCTTACCGGCGACGGCAAGCATAGCATGATGGAACTTATTGTTAAAGAGCCCCGTTACCTGCTTCAATTGCCTGTACTAATAGATACTTATGGCGATAAACTGAACGTGATTTTGCCTGCCGGAGAATCAAAAACGCTGGTGCCTTATGGCAATCATGCCCGCGGTGCTAAGTTTATTGATCTCAGTCACCTCATTACCGATGAATTGACTGAGGCGATAGATGCTATGTGCCGTGAAATTCCCGAGTTTTACTTTGGCCGGCTGGATGTGATGTACAATAACTGGGATGAGCTGAGCCGAGGCAAAAACCTGTCCATTATAGAACTGAACGGGGCAGGCAGCGAGCCAACCCATATTTACGATACCAAACATTCCATATTCTTTGCCTGGCGCGAGATCATGAGGCATTGGAGCCTTCTGTATCGTGTTGGCAAACTCAATAAACAACAAAAAGGCATTAATTATATGACTTATAAACAAGGCATAACCATGCTTAAAAACAACACCGAATACTTAAAACTGGTATCATGAGCATGTCAAAGCAATTAAAACTATTTTGGGTAGCATTCAGCATTAGTTTTGTTGGGGCGCTGCCCATTGGTACATTGAATACCAACGTGGCCAATTTTGCCCTCAACGGCGATTTTGCCGGGGCAGCCTGGTTTGGGTTTGCCGCTATTTTGGTTGAGGTAGTGATCGTACGCATAGCCCTGGTAGTGGTTGATCAGTTAGTACGTTTAAAAAAGCTGTTCAAAATATTAAGCGTGGCCTTTTGTGTTGCCATACTGGTGCTGGCCTATAAAACACTGGAGGCGGCTTTCCATATGCGTAATTTTCAGGATGTACTGCCCTTTGTGGGGATGAACCCTTTTTATTCGGGCTTACTGTTAAGTCTGCTTAACCCGCTGCATTTACCCTTTTGGATGGGCTGGACAGCCGTTTTAAAAAGCCGAAAAGTTTTAAGCAGCGAAACCCGCGCTTACAACATTTTTATTGTGGCTATCGGTACAGGTACATTACTGTCGTTTATTATTTACGGCGTTGCGGGTAATTACCTCATGAATGTACTTAAAGCGCAGCATAACCTCATCAACTGGATACTGGGCTTAACCTTATTAATGACAGGTCTGGTGCAGGCCTACAAGCTCATCGCAGCACAAATACAATTAAATAAAAATCAAATGAAAAAATCAGCTCAGATATTATTGGTGTTTCTGATTACCGCAGCAGTAGGTTTTGCATCATGCACTCCAAAATTTAAGCCCAACCTTAACTCAAAGCAAGGCATCAATTTTAAAACAACTTCTCTTGCCGACGCACAAGCCATAGCCAAAGTCGAAAACAAACCGCTGTTTGTATTTGCCCATGCTTCGTGGTGCCCCACCTGCAAACAAATGGAACAGGAAGTATTGATTAAAAAGGAATTAGGTGATACTTATAATGCAAACGTTGTTAACGTGGCTATTGATATTGACAGCAAGGACGGTAAAAAGCTCCAGGAGCAATACCCAATAAGGGCTACACCAACCCTGTTCTTTTTTAATGCTGATGGTTCGCCGGCTAAAAAACTGGAAGGTTTTACTACAGCTGAGACTTTGTTGGTGGAGGAAGGGGAATTGAAGAAGTAAGGGATATTAAAAAAACGTCATTGCGAGGCACGAAGCAATCCCCAACTTTACAGAGAGACTTGCATAGCCGCTCTGCTCATCAGGGATTGCTTCGTACCTCGCAATGACGCAGTTTTTAGAACGCCATTATCTCGTTACTTAGGCAATCCACCTAAAAAGTCCAGCACATCCTGGCCTATTTCCTTGCCATGTGTTTCTAAGGCAAAGTGACCTGTGTTGTAAAACTTAACAGTTGCATTTGGATTATCCCGTTTATAACCTTCGGCGCCGGCAGGTAAAAAGAAAGGGTCTTTATTGCCCCAAACCGCTAACAGTTTTGGTTTGTGTTCCCTGAAATAAGCCTGGAATTTAGGATATAAAGCTACGTTGGTGCGATAATCAAGCATCAGGTCAAGCTGAATTTCCACATTCCCGGGGCGGTCAAGCGTTTGCTGATCGAGGGTGTAGCTTTCCGGAGCAATTAATGATGGATCAGATACGCCTTCAAAATATTGAAATTTGGTCATCTTTTCTTTTACAAAATCCCTTAAAGCATCCCTGTTTTCATTACTTGAATCCTGCCAGTATTTTTGAATAGGGTTCCAGCCGGAGCTCAGGCCTTCTTCGTAGGCATTGCCATTTTGGGAAATGATACCGGTTATCTTTTCAGGGTTAGCCAAAGCCAATCTTAAACCGGTAGGTGCTCCGTAATCAAATATGTAAATAGCAAAACGTTTAAGGCCAAGCTCATCAATAAATGACTGCATGGTATTGGCCAGGTTATCAAATGTATATTTAAATTGAGTATGATCCGGCATGTCTGAAAAGCCAAAGCCCGGCAGGTCGGGAGCCAGTACATGGTACTTTGTGCTTAAAATTGGGATCAGGTTCCTGAACATATGCGATGATGTTGGATAGCCATGCAATAACAATATGGTAGGGGCATCTTTAGGCCCCGCTTCGCGATAAAAAATATTTAAGCCGTTGGCTTTAATGTTGCGGTAATGAATTTGGTTGGTTTCCATAGTTTGAGTTTTTAATGCTGGTTTTTGTGTTGATTGCGCCTTAGCTCCGGCAACATAGGTAGCCACAGCAATTGCGCTTATTATCAGGTTTTTAGTTTTCATTTTTTCTGTTTTGATGATTCAAATTTAATATCGATATTTGATTATTAAAAACGATTAATAATGATATTTTAAATCACAAATAATGATTTATGAATACTAATGACCTGAAGATCTTTGAAGCGGTAGCTGCCAACGGAAGTTTTACCAAAGCTGCCGAGGCCATGTTCACTGTGCAATCAAACGTAACGGCCCGCATCAAAAACCTGGAAGAAGAGTTTGGTGCCGATCTGTTCACCCGTACATCGCGTAAAGTCGCCTTAACCAGTGCCGGCGAAACCTTGATGCAATACAGTAAGCAGATAGATCATTTAATGCAGGAGGCCAAAAAGGATATCAAAAAGTTTAGCCAGGTAAGCGGCAGCCTTAAAATTGGCTGTATCGAAACCACCATGGCCTTCAAAGTGCCGGATATCCTTAGCCGCTTTACAGAAAGCTACCCTGATGTCGATCTGGAGTTTAAATCAGAAATGCGAAGCGACCTCATCACCGATGTGATCAATTACAAGCTTGATGCGGCATTTGTATCAGCCCCCATCAATTCGCCCGAACTGGAGCAATTGCATATTAAAGAAGAGCAACTGGTGATCCTCGCCCCCGCACAGGGCCCCGAGCTTAAAGAATTACTAATGACCCAGCCGCTCAAGATCATTGTATTTGACCAGGGATGCGTATTCCGCGCCCGGCTGGAAGCATGGCTTAACGCCAAAGGCATTATTCAATATAAAAGCATCGTACTGAACTCGCTGGAGGGGATCATCAACTTTGTGGAAGCCGGTTTAGGCATCAGCATCCTCCCTGCCGAACTGATTGAGCAATACTACGCAGGCCGCAAACTTAAAACCCATACGCTTAATAAAGAATTAGGCACCATGTCAACAGTGCTCATCTACCGTAAAAATGTACCGCAATCAAGGGCTTTGAAGGCTTTTGTAGAAATGTATTGAGCAGGAAATATTAAGTTATTTATATTGGTGAGCCGGGTAAAGCTTCTTCCTTAAACAACTAAAGAGATCTTAGGTATAAGATCTCTTTAGTTGTTTAAATGGTATTGATATTTTTCAAACTATGGATTATATGTCCAAACATCACCAGAACGCATGGTAACCTGCGGACTGGTATAAAGCAACGTAGTGCCGTCAGTATCGTACACATAAAAATGCCCGGTTTCCATATTGGTGTTCATGTATAACACTACCTGGTTGGGTCCATGAGCTTTCTCGATATCACCCCAGCGCGCATTGGTTCTGTCACTTATAAAAATAATCTTTTTGGTAAGCCATCTTGCGTGCAATGAATTTTGGCTAAGATTACTGTTAGGGCCAGCTCCATAAATAATACCATATAACCTGTTTGCATTAGTCACAAAGCCCATCGACGTTATAAAAAGATCATTGGCATTGTAATTACCAAATAAAAAGTTACTGGCCGGGAAACTGGTAAGGCTATTGCTCAGGCTGTAACGCAGTTCCTGCCCGTTATGATGCATACCCATTAAATAGTAAGTTGAATTATTGTAGGTAAAAGCCTTTACATCCTGCGCAACAACATCTTCAGCTAAGACATCCCCTGTATAGCTAAAATTCACTTTATCAGTGCTTACCGCATGATGAACTGCTCGTTGGCTTACCGAATCTGTGAAGTTATTAAAATACAAATGATAGATACCGTTTTCTAAAAACCCAACGTTAGATCCATTTACATCGGCACCAGACCATCCGCTATATCCGTTCATATTTAATAAAGCACTTGCTGAACCACTATTCGGGGTCCAGTTAACCCCATCCGGAGATGTAGCAAATCCAGGTTTATTTTTAGTAGCTGTTTGAGATGGCAATGTTGTATAATACATCAACCAGCTCCCATCGGGGTTTTTCAATACCGTTTCATTATTAAGATGATACCAGGCGCCATTTCCAACTACCAAAGTATGCGTACCAAAAGTTATAAAGTTGTCATAGCTTACGGTCACAAACACCCTGTCGTGCTGGCCTTCTCCATTGTCCCATCCTCCATAATAGATATTCCATGCACCATTATAAACTATGTTAGGAGCGTATATATTGGGGTAACCATTTATAATATTATTGTTTGAAACAATTAATGGATCACGATCATCCTGGGTCCAGTTAAAGATACGTGTTGGGTTAAATGAATCAGATCCCGAATTATTGATCCGGTTTTGCTGAACTGAATTATCATTACCCGTCCACTTAAAATGATCGAAGCCTGCATCATATCCCGCAGCAACCTCTGCAAGCTGAAAATAATAGTTAGATCCATCAGTCCCCAGCTTGGTTGCTTCTATTTTAATACCTGTTGTATGCACCGTAACCGGAAGCGGTATCACTACAGGTAAATTAGTAGTTGATTTTTGTGGGTTAACAAAGTTGGTAAATGATTTGGAAGCAACCCAAGTTGCCCCGGAGTAATAATAAATAGTAAAATTTGAAGGAAAACTTAACCCAGAATTATTACTGCTATATCTTGGCGTCATTTTTACATAGTTTACATCGCTGGCAGTACCGAATTGAAACTGAATATATTCTGTACCGGCCGAGCTGGTATGTAATACCGAACTCCAACTGGTTGAAGTATTATTATCAATAGCATTTGAAGCAGGCCAGGAAGGATAGGTTGAAGAAACAGAGACGCTTGAAATGGTGAGATCTGTTGTAACTGATGTTGCTTTAATTGTTTTGGTAGTTTGGCTGCCAGATTTTTTTTCTAACAAATCTTTACTACAGCTGCTAAATAAAATAATGCTTAATAAAAGCATTTGGTTTAGTACGTTTTTCATGATAGGTAAGTGTTTAACAGGCTTTTTATAGACGACCTGTGTTTATGGTAAAAATATTTCAATTGTTTAATAGTTAATAATATTTAACCACAAAAACTTATACACAATCTCTAACAGGTTACCTATATTTTAACAATATTGATTATTTCATAATACAAACCATATCAACTTAACAAAACACTAAATAATAAAATGTTAGTAAGCTCTACTTAACACTCAAAACCTTAATTTGCAGTATAGTTTCTATACAGCGATAATCACCTGTTCCTTTATAAACCTCAATACGATATGGAAAACAATATTGGTACAAAAGAAAAACCAATGGCGCTAAAAACACCGCCATTAACTTCAGATTATACCATGCACCTGGATTCTAAAGATGGCAAACCCATATTGGTTTGTACCGTTGGTAAAACGGTGCTCCATTATGATCACCGCTGCCTGGCAGATCTGCATGCCATGTTAACCGCGCACGGCGATTGGATGGAACTTGGCAGTGCCGACGAGCAAAAGCCAGCCAAAGAAGGCACTGTGGAAGCCTGGGGCAGGTCAGAAACCAATCCCGTTGGCGGCTGGTACGGCTTAAAGAAGGGACTTCGTGGCCGATTTGCCATGTACGTGCCGCCGTTAATGGAAGCTTTGGGTATGGTTGAGTTAACTCATGAGGCCAAAGGCAATAAAATAAAAGCAAAATAATAAGTAAGGGCCGTATCACAAGTATTTATGTGATACGGTCTCTATTTTAGACTTTCTACTCGCTCTTAGTCGGATCACTCACAATACCTGCAAATAATATCAACCCGGTTTTCATTTCCCTTATCGCAAAAATAAAAGGCTTATTAAAAACATTGGTAGGTGCTGCCACAGTAGTGCCAACGCCAACAGATGTTACCGCTGCAGCTTCGGTACCATCCTCGTTCACATCAATATAGGCTTTATGCTTAACCTCGCTAATGGTAAGGCCACCGGCAGCGTTGATGCGGCTAAAATCGGCCTGATCACTAAAGGCAATACTCATTCCCAGTGATTTTAAAATATCCTTCAGGTCAATACTATAGCTAAATTTAAACTTGGGCATAGTAACATCCGATTTGGTTGCAATAAGCTTACCCATCAAAAAATTCCATTTGGTTGAATCAAGACCAAGAGCAAAGGTTTTCACATCTTCATCGGGCATGATCATTACTAAGCTATACTTACTGTTGCTGTAAGGCAATTCAATTACATTAGTACCATTATCATAGGCAACTTTAAGGTCAATACCTTTGTTGGTCATAAAATCAGTCTGTACAGTACTGTTGTTAGCGAGCCGAAATGGCGCTTTATAGGTTTTGGCTGCATCAAAGCGGGTTTTCCAGGTACTTTTAAAATAAATGGCATTGATGAGGTACATGCGGGCATCGTCAGCAATCTGATCAATGATCTTCGGGATCTTGTTATTGGTTTGCCCGCTTACCCAACTGTTAATGGTATTTGCCGATGCCGTTTTATTGCTGAAATCAAGTGCTTTTACTTCGGCACTATAAAAATCGGTGTTGGTTTTTATGAATGCAGGCAGCGGCGTAAAATTATTGGCATACCAAATGGAGTTGGCTATTTTGAGTGTTGTGTTTGGATCAAGGTTGGGCAGGTTGGTGATCAGGTTCTGATAATAGCTATTTACCTGATCTTCTGTAAAACCGTTAAACTCCATAGTTTTGCGGATATCAGTAAGTGTTTGCCCATTGGCGCCATTGCTGGTCATGCCTATAGCAAAGCTTACGCTTAATGGCGAAATGATAAGATTTTGGTTATCAGTAAGGGTGCCAATATCAGCTTTAAATAGTTTCAGGGTAAAAGCATTGCCCGGCCCAACCTGTTGTTGTTCGGTTGCCGAAAGCACCAGGTCTTTACCCGGGCCGTTATTAATAGGATCGACACCGCCTTTTTTACAGGCCGTTATTGCTAAAATTCCAAGACCGAGTAAAGTTATTTTGCGAATCATAGTTGATAGGTTTATAATTATAATTACGGTTTGTGAATTACTTACGCTACAGTGTGTTAAAAATTTATGGCCGATAAAAAGAATAACAATTTTTTAATCCCCGGGCTTTTAAAAACGCCGTAGTTTAGTCGTTTAAAATACTTATTTATACCGATGCGAAATCTACTTAAAACCGCAGCTCTTATCCTGCTGGTATCTGCCGGAGTTAACACCTTTGCTCAAACCCGCAAAGCTGTTTTTATTATTGCCGATGGCATCCCTGCCGATGTGATCGAAAAATTAAATACCCCTAACCTGAAACTGATAGCCAAACAGGGCACCTATCTCCGTGCACATGTTGGTGGTGAAAAGGGTGGCTATTCGCAAACACCAACCATATCGGCCAATGGCTACAACAGTTTGCTTACCGCTACCTGGGTAAATAAACACAACGTTTGGGGTAACGATATCAAAGCGCCAAACTATAACTACTGGAATGTTTTCAGGATGTTTAAAAATGCCTATCCCAACAAAAAAACAGCCATATTTAGCAGCTGGACAGATAACCGCACCAAGCTGATCGGTGATAAATTACCCGAAGCAGGCAACATCCACCCGGATTATGCTTACGATGGTTATGAACTGGATACCGTGAAATTTCCGCATGATAAAGCCGGGAATTACATGCACCTGATTGATGAGCAGGTTGCAGCCTCGGCAGCCGATTGCATCAAGGATAAAGCTCCTGACCTTTCCTGGGTATATTTAGAATATACCGACGATATGGGGCATAAATACGGAGATAGTCCGCAATACTATGATGCCATCGAAAAAATGGATGCACAGGTTGGTAAGATCTGGGCGGCAATACAATACCGCAAGCAACATTTTAAAGAAGACTGGCTGATCTTCATCACAACAGATCATGGGCGCAGTGAAGCAACAGGTAAGGACCATGGCGGTCAAAGCACCCGTCAGCGTTCAACCTGGATGGTTACCAGCTATCGCCCGCTTAATAATTATGCTAAATATTACACACCTGGCATTGTTGACATTACCCCATCCATCAACAGTTTTTTAAATGTAAAAGTACCGGAAACGCAGCAACGTGAAATGGATGGCATATCACTTATTGGCGCAGTATCTGTTGCAGAACCGGCTGCTAATTATGTACAAGGCTCGCTTGATATCAGCTGGAAAGCGCTTGATCCTAAAGGCGACGTAAAGATCTGGATAGCCGCCGGTAACGCTTTTAAAGAAGGCAAAACCGATGAGTATAAATTATTAGCTACCGTACCGGTTACCAATGAACATGTGCTGGTTGATGTTAAAAATATGCCTTCTAAATTTTATAAGATTTGCATTGAAGGGGTTAATAATACCGTGAACAGGTGGGTTTTATTGGATGAGAAGAAATAGATCAGGCATTTCAATAAAATATCATTAAGAAAAATATCCCCTTCCTTGCCACGCAGGGAAGGGGATTTGTATTTTGTAATCTAAAAACATTTCAATAATCTTCCTCATCCCCCCAAAATACAAACCACTTGGTATTGTGTACCCTCCCCTGGCTCCGTAAAATTGTGATATAAAAACAACCCAAAACCACAATGAAAAAGCCACAATTATGTACCCCTGGTGCAAAGCCTGCAAATTGCAGTAAGTTAAATTTTATTATGACAGGCATAGTAAGCCAATTATTAAACCGGCTGCTTGATCCAAAAAACGAAAAATTGACCTTTGCTTTTTTGCAGGTAAATTGCATACATTAGATCATTGCCGGATAGCGTTGATCTGTTTATCACAACCATTGACACCTTACCTAACCTATTTACTAAAATGATTTGCAAAACCAATATACGGGTACTCATATGCTGTGCTGTTGCTGCACTTTGTTTAAGCACCCAAACCGCCTTTTGTCAAAACCAGTTTGAAAAGGAACTCACGCAAAAAATGGATGATTTTTTAGCGCCTGTACCCCAAACCAATCTGCAAACAACACAAACACAAAGAGAGCTTTACCCCAGCGATGCCCCCGGCGGCATTTTAATACCATCGGGCTTTGGAGGATATGGCACTTACCTTTTCGGTGGCTTTGGCGCTACTTACCCCGAAGTATACCGGGATAACAAAGCCGATTTGATAGGCTCAATAGGAGCATGTGTTGGTAATCCGGTAAAAGCAATAAACTTTGCCGCCAGTTTAAATATTACCGACGTACACAGGTTCAAGGATTTTTCGGGGAACTTTATTGTAAGCCGTAAATTATTTGCGGGCACAAGCATTTCGGCCGGCGCATTGCAAATGTTTGCCAATGTACGGCAGTCGGATGCATCGGGTTCAACATTTTATGTGGCTGTAAGCCATGCCATACAAACCATTGAATCATTAACGCCCGGCTGTTCAAGGCTCAGTTATACCATTGGGGTCGGCAGCGGCAGGTTTTATGAAAAAAGCCCGAATGATATTGCTGCAGGCAAAGGGAAACACGGCACTGCTGTATTTGGCAGTATCTCTTATGAGCTTATCCAGCATGTAAACGTAAATGCCGAATGGACGGGTATGAACCTTGGCATTTCGGCAGGGATCAGGCCGTTCCCGGTGCCTTTAAGTTTAGCGGTAGGGGTTGCAAACCTTACCCGGTATACTAACGACAAGGCCAATATGGTATTTTCTATCGGTTACCCGCTCTCTCTAAACCGACGATAACCCTTCTCCGCAAAAGCATTAATTATTTCATTAAAACATATAAATCTATGAAAAAAATAATCATAGCAGCATTAGTCGCGTCCGCAACTTTGGTCATAAGCACCAACCGGACTTCTGCACAGGGCAGAAACAATCAATCAGACTGGAACGTACCGCCGCCTATTCCACCGGTGCCGCCGATACCGCCGGTACCACCCATTCCACCGGTTCCACCCATTCCGCCAGTGCCACCTATTCCACCGGTACCACCAATACCGCCGGTGCCACCTATTCCACCAGTGCCGCCGATAACACCGGTACCGCCTATTCCACCGGTACCACCAATACCGCCGGTGCCGCCTATTCCACCAGTGCCACCGATACCGCCGGTGCCGCCTATTCCACCAGTGCCACCGATACCACCGGTGCCGCCTATTCCACCAGTGCCGCCGATACCGCCGGTGCCACCTATTCCACCGGTACCACCGATACCGCCGGTGCCGCCTATACCGGGTTTAAAGCCCTTACATTAATCAGGATCAATCCATGGCAGTTAGTTTTTAACTGTCATGGGTTAAAACCGCATGCTCATTTAACCTAACATTACATGAAACCGCAAATACTAAAGCTTACAACTATTTTAACCCTGCTGCTTACAGGCTTATCCATTTTATGCAAGGCGCAAACCGTTCACCGCACATTTACCTTTAAAAAAGGCGATCAGTTTCAGCGCACCGCTTTTTTAAGTTCAAACACCGTATTGCAGCGCGGCGATCAAAAATTTAACATCAACAGCTTTTCATCAACAACCAAAGTTTATGATGTTATTGATGCCACCGGCCAGGGTTTTAACCTTGCAGTTACCACCAAACACATTGCCGATACGGTTGACGCCATGGGTAAAAAACTGGAGTACAGCTCAGACAAGCCTGTTACCGACAGCTCGGCAATTGCAAAAGCACTTAATAATATTGCCGGTAAAGTTGCTTCGGTAACCATCAATAAAAATGGCCTTGTAACTGATGTCACTGATCCGGCGCTGCAATATACCAGTGATACCTTCACAGCATTTACCGGTTTGCAGCAGGATCAAATTGTAAAGGGGACCACCCTTGGCCTGCTGGCCGATTTTGTGGTAACTAAATCGCTTAAACCCGGCTATACCTGGGCCGATTCAACAACAGTGAACGGGCAAAAAATTAAAAATACTTTTTGGGTAGATAAGCTCACCGACAAAACAACCACAGTTGTTTTTGAAAGCGCTATTACCGGCGGCTACACCAACAGTAATACCAACGGTGTATACGTAATTGATAACCAAACAGGCGTGATCCTGGAGCGGATGATGAAAAGCATCATAAGCGGCTATCAGCTTCATAACCGTGTAGTTTACGCTGCATCAAAACGCACAGCTTTTACCGAAAGCTGCTACAAGATACATTAGTCCCGAACGTAGGGGTACAATAGGGGCTATTGTTAAAAGAGAAGGCTATGCTGTTAAGCCAAAAGGCATATGCCTCTCTTTTTTAGTTTTATTTTTCCTGAGCTTAATGAAGCTTCATCCTTTTTGCTGCGGCAGGGTGTAAATAATTATTGTCGCTGAGCCAGTCGGCCATGCGCTGGGGCCAGGTACTGATGCTTTGCAGCTTTGAACGGTAACCCATGTTAAAGCCATGATCGCCCTGGGTATAAATGTGCACTTCAACCGGTATTTTTGCTTCGCGATAACGCTGTAATAACTTTACAACCGAAGGCGAGCAGCAAACATCATCATTGGCAGCTAACAAAAACGCAGGCGGGGCATCGTACGGTAATTTATCGGGGATATAAAGAGGTCCCGGATAAATCTGGATCAAAAACGACGGCCGTGCATTTTGCCTATCTATCAGGTCGGGAGCTTTCGGATCACCTTTACCTTCACCATAAGCCACCATATCAACTACTTCGCCGCCTGCCGAAAAACCCATCATCCCAATGCGGTTTGTATCCAATCCGTATTCCGCCGCTTTGCTGCGCACCAGCCGCATGGCACGGTAACCATCCTGTTTGGCATGTACATCAATTTTATATGGCGATAGCGTATCCCTCCCCAAACGGTATTTCAATACAAAAACAGTAACACCCAAATTGTTCAGGTACTTTGCAGGATCAACACCTTCGGCAGTATACACCAATAAACGGTGACCGCCGCCAGGACACACCACTACCGCCGCGCCATTAGCTTTATCCTTCGGCGGCAAAAAAACAGTAAGTGATGGGTTGTGAATGTTTTTTACCCAGTAATCCTTAGCCTGCTCCGGCTCGTTTCGACGGTTTTCAAAACCGGGTGCCCCGTTTGTCCAAAGCGGTATCACAGTATCCTGCGCCAGGCCCGCAAAAGGCAGTATTAAGAGCACCAGGATTAGGTATGTACTTAGTTTTGTTTGCATAAAGTAAATATACTTGATAGCCGGTGCTTTGGCATTAAAACACTAAACTTTTACGTGAGTTAATGGTTAAATTTGAGTGGTTCATGGTTCATAGATGATGGTTCATGGTTTGACAGGCAGCAATTTGCTAATTCACTCTCTGTAAACCGGTTAATCCCATGATCTATGAACCATGATCCATGAACTATTAATAAATACTTATGGCAAATTTCCAGGAAATAATAGCATCAGAAACACCGGTACTGGTCGATTTTTCGGCCGAGTGGTGCGGGCCTTGTAAAATGATGCCGCCTATACTGCACGATGTAAAAACCGCGTTAGGTGATAAGGTAAAGATCATCAAAATAGATATCGACAAAAACCCGGCAGCGGCAAGCGCTTACCGCATACAAAGTGTGCCCACACTTATGATTTTTCAAAAAGGGCAAAGCAAATGGCGCCAAAGCGGCGTTGTACAGGCAAGGCAGCTGCAACAGGTGGTGGAGCAGTTTTTATAAAAGCAAATGGCATGGCGCACAATTGACTCACCCGGTTTACGCTTCGCTGAACCACCCTCTCTCCGGCTCTGCTTCGCAAAGAGGGTAGGAAAATAAAAAAATAGAAATCCCCCCTTTACGCTTGCGTAGAGAGGGGTGACAAGCGCAGCGATGTCGGGGTGAGTCGATCCGGCGTTTAATTCTTACCGACTGCGTTAGAATTTTAATTTTTGAACAGGATTCAGGCGAGGCCTATTAGTAACTTTAACATTAAACTAAATCCCAAATCAACATGGCAACCATCGAAAGCATCCAGAACGCATATATTGATTATGTATTAACCGAAGGCGAGCAGCCAAAGTCGGTTTATATCTTCGCTAAGCAAAATGAAATGAGCGAAGCTGAGTTTTACCAGTTCTATGGCTCGTTTGAAGCCGTTGAACAGGGTATTTGGGCCGGCTTTGCCACCAAAACACTGGCTGAAATCCGTGCCCAGGAAGTTTGGGAAGGCTACACATCGCGCGAGAAAGCTTTATCCTTTTTTTACGGCTTTTTTGAATTACTGAAAAGCAGCCGAAGCTTTGCGGTTTACAGCATTAAAAAACAGCCGAAAGGTTTTACCACTCCAAAAGTATTTAGCCCACTGAAGGATATTTTTGAAGGCTTTGCTGATGAGATTTTGAAAGAAGGAATCGAAAGCACCGAATTGAGCGACCGTAAATACTTCTCGAAAAAATACAAGGATGCCCTTTGGGTTCAATTTGTGTTTATACTCAACTTCTGGATCAATGATAATTCGGCAGGCTTTGAAAAAACCGATGAGGCTATTGAAAAGGGTATTAACGTAACTTTTGATCTTTTCCAGCGCTCGCCAATTGATAACCTTTTTGAATATGGTAAGTTTTTGGTGCAGAATGGCGGGATAAAGGACAAGATGGGATTTTGAGATTATGACAGATGAAACTCCGGGAGCAACTCCCGAACAAAATAGTATACCTACTACCAAAGTACAACGATCCGCCAAGTTTGTAAAAACAGGCATTAAAATTGGCGGCAACTATATTAAGCATTACTCCAAAAAATTGTTCAATCCTGATCTGGATAAATCGGAACTGAACGAGGATAACGCGGCCGACATCTACCAGTCATTAAGTGAGCTAAAAGGCAGCGCGCTTAAAGTAGCGCAAATGCTCAGCATGGATAAAAACCTGCTGCCGCAGGCTTATGTTGATAAGTTCACCCAATCGCAATACAATGCGCCGCCGCTTTCGGGACCGCTTATTGTGCAAACATTCAGGAAGTATTTTGGTAAAAATCCGGATCAGATCTTCGACAAGTTCAATATCCGCTCAACCAATGCTGCTTCAATAGGTCAGGTTCACCAGGCCGAACTGAACGGCAAAAAACTGGCCGTTAAAATCCAGTACCCCGGTGTGGGTGATTCTATATCGTCAGATCTGAAACTGGTTAAGCCTTTCGCCTTCCGGATGCTGGGCATGAGCGAAAAGGAGCTGGATGTATACATGAAGGAGGTTGAAGAGCGCCTGCTTGAAGAAACCGATTATGAGCTGGAAGTCCGCCGCTCTATTGAGTTTTCTAACGCCTGCGCTAATCTTGATAATGTTGTTTTCCCAGGCTATTACCCGGAGCTGAGCAGCAAACGTATCATTACTATGGACTGGCTGGAAGGCAAACACCTGAAAGAATTTTTAGCCACCAACCCATCGCAGGACTTACGCGATCAGATAGGCCAGGCTTTGTGGGATTTTTATAATTTTCAGCAGCATGAGCTCCGTGCCGTACATGCCGACCCGCATCCCGGCAATTTCATGATCACACCCGAAGGTAACCTCGGCGTTATTGATTTTGGCTGTATTAAGGAAATGCCCGAGGATTTTTACTATCCTTTCTTTTCCCTTACCTCGACCAATTTGCTGGATAACAAGGAAGAAACTATAAAGGCATTCCGCCAGCTGGATATGATCCACAGAGATGATACCCCGGCGCAGATCGAATTTTATTATACCCAGTATAAAGAAATGATCAGCCTGTTTGCGCTGCCATATATTACCGATACTTTTGATTTTAGCCAGACAGTTTTTTTTGATCAGTTATATGGCTTTGGCGAGCGCATTTCTAAAATGCCTGAGTTTAAGCAGGCCCGCGGCGTAAAACATTTTATCTACGTAAACCGCACCAACTTTGGGCTATACAACATCTTGCATGAGTTAAAGGCGAAGGTTAAAACGGATACCTTTAAGCCGCATGTGGTGCTGGAGTATTAGGAGACCGTTCGCAGTTTTGAGTTGGCAGTAAGCAGCAATTAAATAATTCAGCTATATTTGGATAAACCTATAGCCATACATGAAAGTTAGTCATCTGCTTTTAATAGCCTGTTTACTGGCAGCCTGCAAGCCAAAGCCAGTTAAAGTAATTGCCGATTCGTCTAAAGTCGAAAAAGTTAAAGTTTTGCCGGCATCCTATAAAGTAGCTAATACCATTACCCCAACCAAAACAGATACATCAGATATAGCCGAACAGCTCGACGCTTATGCGGGTTACTACATTGTAGTTGCCGATACCGGCCTTAATTATTATTCGCTGAGAGACAAAATGTTTGAATTGAACCGCACTACCGGTATTGTTATTGATACAATGGAGCGGGGATACAATAAAGCTAAAGACCTCATTGCATTATCAGATAAAGACGAAGACGAGATTTACGCCGGCGCATACTATCCCCGGAGATTTCCATCAAAAACACTAAGTCTTGAATACCTTGACACCTATCAATTTAATACAAGCCCGAAAACCATTGCTTTGATAACCGGAATTTACGAAAACAAAGCCAGTGCCGACAGCGCCTTGCAAGCTATTGATAAGATCAAAACAGCCTTTGTTTTTAAAGGGAGGGTTTACGTTGGCTGTATGCATTAAATCACTTATTAATTATCATGAGTTGGGACGTTGTACTATTTAATTCGAAGCAAAAAATCACTACACCAGAAGATGTTGATGAAGAGCAGTTAATACCTGTTTCGTTTGCTTTGATTTTTGAAGCCTATTTTAAAAACATTGTTAAAGAAAAGAATCACCGGGAAATAAAAGGAGATAATTTTGCGATAAATTATTTTGATGATAGTGAGCCATCCAGTAATATAATGCTCAGTCTGTATGGAGAGTCGGCCATTTATCCGCTGGTAGATCTCGCCATAAAAAATAACTGGCAAATATTTGATACCGGACTTGGGGATATGATCGATCTTGAAAATCCATCCAAGAACGGGTATCAGAATTTTCAAGCCTATTTAAATGTGGTTTTAAATAAACCTTCAAACTCAAACTGGTTTTCCAAACTTTTTACTAAACGAAAAAAATAACCTCAAGATTCCCTATGCCAATACTCACAAACACATTCGTCCATCACGTACACTTCTGGCTTAAAAACAAAGCCGATAAAGATAAACTGATTGAAGGTCTTAACCTGCTCATCCCTATTCCGCACATTCGTGACATTCATTTCGGCGTACCGGCCGATACTAACCGCGATGTGATCGACCGCTCGTATGATGTATCATTATTAATACTATTTGATACCCCCGAAGCCCAGGAGGCCTACCAGGTTGACCCAACTCATGTGATATTTGCCGAAGAATATGCTAAACCACTCTGCAGTAAGGTAGTAGTGGTGGATAGTGTAAATATTTAAGTGGTGATTAAGTAAATAAGGTTAAATGATATATATTTAGCCTTATTTATTTTTTTAACCTATTCATGTATTCACGATTAACCTACCTTATTGCACTGGCGGTATGCCTTTCATTTTCAAAAGCTTACTCACAAACCGATACTTCACATTATGATCTGGGCCGAGTGCGCGTAAATAAAAATCTCACACAAAGCATCACCATAAAAGGTGCCGACTTGCAACGCCAGCCTTTTTCTAATATAAGCGATGCACTTAATGTATGGTTTTATGGCATTTATACCAATAGCGGCTACGCGGTATATGTGGTTGACGGCAATATCATCAATGATGTAAATGCTTATAACATTAATGATATTGAAGAGGTAACACTGGTACAAAATGCCGCAGCACAAGTAAGTGGTGCTTTAGCACAGCAGCAAATGGTACTCATAAAAACCAAACGTAACAGGCCGGGCAAATCGGGCATTGAAGCGGCCGGGCAAACCAACCTTGTAAGCGAACGGAACGATACAGATGTCAAAAAAACCAAAAATCCCACCAATGTTTATCATCAGTATTACCTGTCGGGCTATACAAACACAGATATTGTTAATGCAGGTATTTCTGCTACCTATTTAAGAGATGTTTCCCCTTTTTCAACAACGCAGCAAATTAATATTAAAACACCCTTAAATTTTGACAGGTTTAAATTTAATGGTTATGCCGATGTTAAACTGGGCGCAAACAATACGCTTAGCGCCACAGCAACCTACGTACCTCAGGATACACATTTTAATTATGATAACGCCAATCTGTATAATAGTAGTGACCCCACTTACCAAAGCCAGGCAAGTATAGCAGAACACACCATACAAAATCTTTTTAATGGTGGTATCAGGTTAAACTCACAGCTAATAAAAGGTCTCAAAAACAGCTTATCTGCAGCATATAACCATTACAACTACACCGAGAACGATAATTATGTAGCTACGGGCAGCGTTGGCCAGGGCAATTTTCAACGGGTCAATAACAGCTCAAATAATATCGACCGTAAAAATGTGTTATTGCTTCGTGATAATTTAAGCTATCAAAAAATCATCGGCAATTTCAATATTGAGCCGTCTGTTGATTTCACCTATCGTTATACACGCGATTCGCTTGCCAACCATGCAACATCTACTACCTATTATGGCCCCGACCTGCTAAATATTGATCAGCCCAGTAATAATTCAGCTTCTGCCAGCAGCACGTATTATAAGCGTAAAGATTACTTATTAACGCCGTCACTAAGCCTTGCATTCAAAAACAGTATTAATGTACAGGGTGGCTTCGTAGCGGTATTAGATTCAAAAAAGAACCTGCCTGCAGCAAATAATACCGACTTTAAACGGATTTTCCCCTATGCTTCAGCATCGGTTAACGTTTCATCACTGGCAGGTATCAATGCTGTTGGCATCAAACTATATGGCTCTTATTCAAAACAAAACCTGCTTTTGCAGACCGATGGCGAACACCTGAATGGTTTAACTTTTGGCAACGCATCTAATAGCCCATTTGGCGCCGGCTATGCATATCTTATAAACTACTATCCATCAACATATTACAACACTCTAAAGGCTTTTAATATTTACGTAGCCGGTGCTGATATTAACCTTTCGGCCCTGGTATCCGTTAATTACAACTTTGAGCGCGGAGGCCTTGTGGTTCCCGTACTATACTATGTACCTGATGGCCCTAACGGCTCCATAACTACTTTAGGGTATGCCGATTCAAAGTATACACGCAACCGCATTGGTATAAACTTTAATATTATTAATAAAGCATCTACCCGTTTCATTACAGGGCTTAACACTACCAATATTAAACAACGTACAAACATAGGCACCGGCGACATTGCACTGGGCGATAATGTATGGACGGGCGGCTGGGTTAACCGCCTTGAGATTGAGCATATTTTTGCAGGCCTTGATGTTTTATACAAAATGGGCAGCGGGGACTATGCCAATCCTTATGCAACTTATAATTCAACTACAACCGACCAAAGCAAACACTCGTTTGCTTTACAGAATATCTATTTTGGCTATAACATTAAAACCACACAATTTAAAAATCTTGAGGTATTTGCCAATGGCCGCAATATATGGCAAAACAAAACATCTAATATTACCGACAACCGCAGGTTTTACGGCCTTGGATTTAAATTGGGATTGTAAAACCGCCTGACTTTTTTGTTGTTTCACTAAGCATGAAGGTTTTGCTTGCAGGTGCAAACGGCTACATAGGTACGCGGCTTATCCCGGTTTTACTGGAGAAAGGGCATGACGTAATTTGCCTTGTTCGGGATAAGCGCCGTTTCCATGAACACAGTGATTTTAGTAAGCAGGTTACCCTTATAACGGGTGATCTGCTCAAAGAATCAAAAATAGAAGCTTTTCCTGAAGATCTCGACGCGGCTTATTACCTGGTACATTCCATGGCGCAAGCTCAGGATTTTGGGGCGCTCGAAGCTTTATCGGCCTATAACTTTATTCACGCGCTGGATAAAACCAATTGCAGGCAAACCATTTTTTTGAGCGGAATCACTAACGATGGCAATTTGTCGCGCCATTTGGAATCACGGCGGCATGTAGAGGATGTGCTGAAAGAGGGTAAAGCAGCATTAACCGTTTTGCGTGCAGCCATTATCATTGGATCGGGCAGCGCCTCGTTCGAGATCATTCGTGACCTTACCGAAAAGCTGCCTGTCATGACTGTACCCAAATGGGTTAATACCAAATGCCAGCCAATCGGCATCCGCGATGTGCTGGGCTACTTGGAAGGTGTGTTGCTAAACGAAAAATCTTTCAATAAAACTTTTGACATTGGCGGGCCGGATATCCTTACCTTCCGGGAGATGCTGCTTGGCTATGCCAAAGTACGTAAGCTGAAAAGGTATATTATTACCATACCTTTCCTCTCTCCCAAAATATCATCATACTGGCTGTACTTTGTTACTTCAACCAGCTATACCCTGGCCCAAAGCCTGGTGAACAGCATGAAGAACGAAACCATTATGCATAATCACAGCATTGATGATGTAGTTTCCCGCAAATGCCTAACTTATGAGGAATGCCTGGAGCTTGCCTTTGTTAAAATAGAGCAAAACTCCATTGTATCAAGCTGGAAGGATGCTTTTAACCAGGGTTATCTAAATCCCGGCTTTATGGATCAGATCAAAGTGCCCCAAAACGGCACGCAGGAGTACAAAGTAAAGATGCCATTTGAACGCCCGGCCAATGAGGTGTTCACTAATGTACTCTCCATAGGCGGTAACCGCGGCTGGTATTACTGGGACTGGATCTGGAACATCCGCGGCTTCCTGGATAAGATCTTCGGTGGGGTTGGTTCACGCCGGGGGCGCACCAGTAATATTAATATAAGTCCGGGTGATGTAATTGATTTTTGGCGCGTTTTACTGGCCGACCGTGAAAACAAACGCCTGCTCCTTTATGCCGAAATGAAACTGCCGGGAGAAGCATGGCTCGAATTTAAAATAATTGAACGCCAGGGCAAGCAAAGTTTAAGCCAGGTAGCTACCTTTAGGCCCAATGGCCTGTGGGGCCGCCTTTACTGGTATGCCATGTGGCCCTTTCACCTGGTTATATTTAATGGCATGGCAAGGGAAATTGTTAATTACAAAGAGTAATGTTCACTGGTTCAATGGTTCATTGGTGCCTTCTGCTGATATCCGCATTGCCACTAATGAACTAATGACCAGTGAACTAATGAACCTATAAAACATGAGAAGTATACTATTAACCGGCGGATCGGGATTATTAGGCACCCATCTTACCAAAGCTTTATTGGCTAAGGGATATACCGTAAGTTATTTAAGCCGCAAGGCGGGGAATGATGCCAGGGTTAAAACCTTTGTATGGGATATTAACAAAGGCATTATTAATGATCATTGCATTGATGGGGTTGATACCATAGTACATCTGGCCGGTTCGGGCATTGCCGAAAAACGGTGGACGGATGCCCGCAAAAAGGACCTGATAGATAGTCGCGTAAAATCAATTGAACTGGTGTATGACTTGTTGAAACGCAAACAGCACCAGGTTACATCAATAATTTCTGCATCGGGAATCGGTTACTATAGTGACCGGGGCGATGAGCTGATGTTTGAAACCAGCACCCCTACCGGCGATTTCATATCTCAATGTTGTGTGTTATGGGAAGCGGCTGTTGATGAAGGCGAAAAACTCGGTGCGCGGATTTTGAAATTCCGTACCGGCGTGGTTTTGGATAAAGATGGCGGGGCATTACCGACGCTTGCGAAGCCGGTTAAATTATTTATTGGCTCCCCAATTGGCAGTGGTAAACAATGGGTGCCGTGGATCCACTGGCAGGATGTGGTAGATATGTACCTCCTGGGCATCGAAAATAAAGATCTTAAGGGCGTTTACAATATGGTTGCCCCAAACCCGGTTACCAATAAGCAGCTCACCCGGGCTGTTGCCAAACAACTACATAAACCATTATGGGCGCCAGATGTGCCGGGCTTTGTTATTAAACTTTTATTGGGCGAAATGAGTAGCATTGTATTAGGCAGTACCAAAGTATCGGCACAAAAAATTGAAGGTGCCGGGTTTAAGTTTAAATACGCAGATATCGATTCGGCGCTAACTGAAATTTATGGATGATAAAACACCTGTAACCTTATTCTGGTTCCGCCGGGATTTGCGGCTTGATGATAATGCAGGGCTTTACCAGGCCCTCAAAAGCGGCAATCCGGTTTTGCCCGTTTTTATTTTTGATAAGGAGATCCTTGATAAACTGGAAGATAAAGACGATGCCCGGGTTACGTTTATCCATCAAACCATTGAAGATTTAAGCGCCCGGCTTCATAAACACAGTAGCAGTCTGCTCATATTACATGATAAAGCTGCACATGCCTGGGATAAGCTCATCAAAGAATATAATATAACCGGAGTTTATACCAACCATGATTACGAGCCATATGCCACCAAACGGGATGATGAGGTACGCACCAAGCTTGCCAAACACAACATCCCCTTTAAAACCTATAAAGACCAGGTAATATTTGAAAAGGATGAGGTGGTGAAGGACGATGGCAAACCATATACCGTTTACACACCATATCAGCGTAAATGGTACAGTAACCTAAAGCCATTTTATTTAGAAGCTTATCCCACTAAAAAATACTTTCATAATTTCCTCCAAACAGAATCATTCCCAGTACCGGCATTAAAAGATCTGGGCTTTATAAAAAGCGGTATGCCCCTGCCGGATAAAGGCTATGAAAGTGTCATTAAAGATTACAAGGAACGGCGCGATTTTCCTGCTGTAAAAGGCACATCGCACATTGGAATGCATTTACGCTTCGGTACGGTAAGTATCCGTGAGCTGGCAAGTACCGCTTACAGCTATCATGATAAAACCTGGCTTAATGAGTTGATATGGCGCGAGTTTTACATGATGATACTGTATCATTTTCCACATACCATGGACCATGCTTTCCGGCCGGAGTACGACCGCATACAATGGATCAACGATGAAAAACAGTTTGAAGCCTGGTGCAATGGGCAAACCGGCTTCCCGATTATTGACGCAGGCATGCGCGAATTAAATACAACCGGTTTTATGCACAACCGCGTACGCATGATTGTAGCCAGTTTTTTAAGTAAAGACCTGCTGATTGACTGGCGCTGGGGCGAACGGTATTTTGCCCGTAAGCTCCTCGATTATGAAATGGCCAGTAATGTTGGAGGCTGGCAGTGGGCGGCGGGTTCGGGTACCGATGCCGCACCGTACTTCAGGATCTTTAATCCCGATGCCCAAACCAAAAAGTTTGACCCGGAACTTCAATACATAAAAAAATGGGTTCCGGAATATGCCGACTTCAGCAAATATCCAAAACCCATTGTTGATCATACTGCCGCACGCGACAGGTGTTTAGCAACGTTTAAAAAAGCGCTGATTAAATAAGTAATATTAGTTACTAACCGTAGCTATTGTAAAATCAAAATAAAGCACCACGTTTGCAGCTATAGATGTGCCGCTGCCTGCGGTGCCATAACCAAACCGTGAAGGTATTATTATGGATACCGCGGATCCTGCTGTTTGATTTGTCAAACCTTCCTGCACACCCATAGCTAAAGCGTTAACTGTAAAAGATGAAGAGGTTGCGCCTTGCAAAGAAGTGCTGTCAAATACCGTATCATTTAAATACTTGCCCGAATAGGTACAGGTTATATAGGAGTCGGCATTGATTTGATCAGTACCGGTACCCGGCGTAGCCACTTTTATATACACGCCATCGGCCGTTTTGGTAAACCCGGTAAGGCCTTTTGCTTTGATATAATTATTAATGATGGCATCATCATAAAGCTCCTGGTTTGAAACCACATTAATATAATAATCCAAACTTTGATTACCGCCGATATGGGTATTGGCATTACTTGAACTGCCCGATCCATAACCGTTAACCCCATAAGCCAAATGTGATGGTATGATAACCCTTGCCGATGTACCTTTATATTTTATCAGGTTGTGGATAGCTGTCTGCAAGCCTTTGGGCAACGAGTTACTAACATGGCCTAAAAAGCCGTAATAGTGGTTCTGGTTTAATGAATCAACAGATATAAACTTACCGTCGAGCGTGCGGATAGTAAACACAAAGGAGATCTGGTCTGAATAATCCATTGGTGTACCGCGGCCTTGTGAAAGGATCTTGTAGTAAATACCGGTTGTATCACCACCTGTAGTATCGCGAAGCATCCCTGTAATGCTGTTTGCTGCTATGTAATTCTTTATCTGGGTATCGTCGTATTGCTTAATGTCAGGATCATTCCTGTCTTTCCGGCATGATATAAGGCCTATAGAGATAAGTACTAAGAGCGTAAAAATTGTTTGTTTCATTTATTATAATTTGTCTTTTTTAACCGCCAAAAGCTTTTTGCTTTCCTGGCCTATATTATCCGTTTTATCCGGCTTTGTTAATTGGTTACATTATACAGCTGAATTTGAAAATCAAGTACCGAATTTGCCGGCAAATGTATCGAATCCTGTGCATATGGCCCGTAAGCATAACGCGATGGGATCAGCAGCCGCACCTTACCTCCCGGTCTGATCTGCGGGATGCCTAACTGCCAGCCTTTAATTACACTTCCCAATATATAGCTGGGGTGAAACTGATCCGTTTGCGCAAATACAAAACCCGATGTTAGTATTTTGCCGGTATACCCAACTGTAACCTGTGTTGAATTAGTGTAAAGCACATTGCCGGTCCCCTCTTCCCCATCGTTCACAATGTAAAAAACACCCGTTGTATCTACACGTTTAGCTTTCAACGTACTATTGGCAGCCAGGTAATCTTTGATGAGATTATCATCAATTTCTTTTTGCTTGTTATATTGTACTAAGGGGCTAACAGATGATTTTACACAACCGCCTGCAATAACGCCTAAAAGCAATAAAACTATCAGTATCCTGTTCATTAATTCAAAGGGCAAATTTATTCTTTTAAAATAGAAAAACGGCAGCTTAACACTTTTTAACAATTAATAAAAAGCAGGCACCGTTTAAAACACTCCATAAGGGATATTTTGAAGGTAAAACGTTCAATTTTAAGTAAAAGTGTGACTGGGGAGGTCATTTATTGCATGTCAAAATTGATAAGGTTTCCCTCCCGTCATTGCGAAGTACAAAGCAATCCCAAACTTTACGTCGCCGCTCTGCTTATCGGGGATTGCTTCGTACCTCGCAATGACTGTTCTTTTTGATATTTCTCGTATAAAATGAAGCGTTGCGCAAATGCCTGTTTACGGCTTATAATTAACCGTAAGCTTATTCAGCTTTTTGAGGGTTTCAATGAGATGGAGTTTATCGGCTTCGCTGATGTTGGCATCCAGGTAATTATTGAACTGCCTTACTATTACACGGGCCTGGTGGCGTTTTTCTTTACCCAGCGGGGTAAGATAGATTTTAACCGAACGCTTATCACCCTCGTTACTTTCGCGGTATATGAGACCAATAGTTTCAAGCTGATTGAGCATGCGCGACAAGCTGGTTGATTTAAGCCCCAGCAAAGCAGCAGCCTGCGATACGGTGGTGCCTTCCTTTTCGTCGATATTAATGAGCAGGTAACCTATTGATTGTGTAAAGCCAAACTCTGTAACTAACTGGTTGTAGCGGTTAGCCATGGTTTGCCATACTATTTTTATAAAATAGTCAATAGTTTCCTGGTGTTTTACATTATTATGCATGCACACCAAACGTAAGAAATGCTTATTGATTACGCAAATTTTAGTTGGCAGTTTACAGTGAGCGGCTTGCAGTCACTAAAAGCAGGATAGATTATTATCTACTGCAAACTGTAAACCGCACACTGCAAACTTAAAAACCTACCTTCGTATCATCCCCCCTCGGGTCGGCACCGCCTTCGTAGTAGCCCCATTTGGTTTTAAGGATGGCGTCAACCCTGCCGATGGATTGCCTGATCATGATCTTATATCCTTTGCTTTGCAGCTTGTTCATGGTAAGGCTGTCCACACCATCTTTTTCAATAGTTACCTCATCGGGCAGCCATTGGCTGTGGAAACGTTTTGAAGCGACGGCCTGCTGCATGCTCTTGTTAAATTCAATTACATTGAGTATGGTTTGGAAAACTGAGGTAATAATAGTTGAACCACCGGGAGTACCTACTACCATAAACAGCTTGCCATCCTTTTCAACAATAGTGGGTGTCATGGACGATAACATCCGCTTACCAGGCTGAATACTGTTAGCTTTACCGCCTATGAGCCCGTACATATTTGGTACACCGGGTTTAGAGCTAAAATCATCCATTTCGTTATTAAGCAGGAAACCAGCCCCGTTAACAAAAATCCTTGCGCCGAAGGTATCGTTCAATGTAGTGGTGATTGATACCGCATTGCCGTCCCTGTCAACAATAGAGTAATGGGTAGTTTGATCGCTTTCATGGCCGATAAATGAGCCTGGCTGGATACTTGTACTTGGCGTAGCCGCATCCCAGCTAAAGGTTTTCATACGCGATGTGATGTAAGCCGGTTTAAGCAGGCTATCAACCGGCACTTTATAAAAATCAGGATCGCCAAGGTATTTAGAACGATCGGCATACACCCGGCGCTCTGCCTCCACTATAAGCCTGATGGTTGAATCCTGGTTATAGCCCCATTGTTTAAACGGATAAGGCTCAACCGATTTCAACAACTGCAACAGGGCTATCCCCCCGCTTGAAGGCGGAGGCATGGTGATGATCTTATAATCCTTATACTTTCCAACAAGTGCATCGCGCCAAACGGCATGATAATTTTTGAGATCGGCTTTGGTGATGAGGCCATCACCCTGTTTCATTTCGGTAATTATTAAATCGGCAACCGGGCCATCATAAAAACCCTCACGGCCTTTATCACGAATCTGTTCAAATGTTTTGGCAAGATCTTCCTGTACCAGCAAATCCCCTTCTTTCCATTCCCCATCCTTTACCAAATAGTTTTTACCGGGATTTAGCTTTTTAAATTGTTCTGCTGTACGGTTCAGATCACTGGCCAAATGTTTGGTGATCTTAAAACCATTACGGGCCAGGTTAATGGCGGGCTGCACCAGATCGGCCCATTTCAGTTTGCCATATTTACGATGGGCTTCAACCATGCCGTCAACTGATCCGGGCACGCCCGAGGCTTTGTGGGTATACAAACTCATATCGGGTACTACATTACCGGCCGAATCAAGGTACATGTTAGCATTGGCCGCCGCCGGGCCCTTCTCCCTAAAATCGAGCGTACTTGTTTTGCCATCGCCGGCACGGTAAACCATAAAGCCGCCGCCGCCTATGTTCCCGGCCTCGGGTAAAGTAACTGTCAAAGCAAATTGAACCGCAACAGCAGCATCAACCGCATTACCTCCTTTTTTCAATATATCAAGCCCAACCTGGGCTGCGTCAGGATATGCGCAAACCACCATTCCATTGCGATATTGGCCGCTGTTATTTAAGCCCAGCTGCCCCGGAGCGCATCCCGCAAAGGCAAAAATCAATACAGATAAAAACAGGATCAGGCATTTCGGATTATTTATTCTGAGGTAGTTTATACTCATTACAGCAATTTAATTTTCACTAATTTAACTTATTTGCCTACTTAATTTAACAATCACAAACCATTCTTTCCTGCTGATAACCAGCAAAATACAAAGCAAAGCACCATGTTTTTTGTAAGCAAATACCATAAAAAGGCAATTCTGCCGTTTATTTGCATGAAATATAAAAGCTCAAATTGAGCTAAACAAGCTGGTCACTTTTTTGTTACAGCTACATTATTGTCAATCATTAAATTCATCTGCATGAAAAAATTAACATACCTTTTATTACTTTCCGTTTCCCTTTTACTTATCAGCAAAAAATCACAGGCCCAGGACTATAAAACAGCAGTAGGTTTAAAATTTGGCGCATACGAGGTTGGCCCCTCTATCAAATACTTTATGGATAAAGGCACGGCGCTTGAGGGTATTTTAGGCATCCGCGACCATGGTGCTGTATTAACCGGCTTATATGAATTAAACCAGCAAGCATTTAACGTTGATAAACTGAGCTTTTACTATGGCTTTGGCGGTCACCTTGGTTCGGTAGGCAGCGGCTATTACAAACGTTTTGGCGGCGATGACGAATACTATAACGGCAAACACATCCTGATAGGTGCTGATGCTGTTATCGGTTTGGAATATGTTATTCCTTCGGCTCCAATTGCTATCAGCCTTGACCTTAATCCGCGACTTGAACTGGCAAGAGGCCCATTTTTTGACATCGCACCCGGACTGGGCATAAAATATACTTTCTAAAAAATTATAAGAGCTATCATCACCTGCTAACGGGTGATGATAACTTTTTGCGAATAGATCTTCTGTCCAAGCAATACCTTCAACACATACACTCCCGGCGTTTGCCTGCTTACATTCAAAATAGTACTGTAATTACCCTGGTCAATATTTTGCTGCCCGCCCTGGTAAACGGCTTCCCCTAAGGCATTAATTAGCGATAGCTTCATCGTGGTGGCTTCTTTAGCTGCAAACACCACATTTAAATTGGTACTTACCGGTACCGGGAACACGCTCAACCCAATTTCATTTTTATTTCCGGTATTACTGCCTTCGCGTGCATAAACATAATTATCAGATTGTGCAACGCAGCCATTAGCCAGGGTAACCTGCACCTGGTATTTACCGCTTTGTACCGGGTTATACGTTGCTGCAGTAGCCCCGCTTATTACATTGCCATTTAACAACCACTGGTTACCGTCGGTAAAGTTTGAGTTAAGGGTGTTATTGGTTTGGGTAACAACCGGCTTACTTAACGTAACTGCTTTACGTGCAGCAGATGCACAGCCCAGGCTTTGCACCTTCATATCATAAAAGTAATAATAGTAGCCTTTGTAGGCGGTGGTATCGCCGTTAGTTGCGGTAGCGCTGTTGCCGGTAATGCTAAATATATTACCGATTTTGAACGGGTAACCTGTTACACCTCCATTGCTGCGGTATATGGTGGCCTGATCGGCAAAATCAACGGAAATCTGGTAATCACCCGCGGCCGGTAACGATAGGTTGAGTTCATATACCTGCCCCTGATCGTTAGGATCATCGGGCTGCGCGCCGGCCAGCGGCGTTGTACGGGTTGCAACTGCATTTATAGAGGTTGTTGATACAATTTGTCCGTTTCCGTTGGCTACGTTAAATGTTATCTTGCCCGAATTGCCAATGTAAAGTCGTGCACTTTTTATCAATACCGGCACTTTGGTATTTACAGTTATGTAGGGGGTAAACTGGTTATAACCGCCTGCTGTAAACGTGCTTTTAGTGGCAGGCCCAACAGAGCCCTTAAAGTCGTTAACGCCCGCATAGTAGGTGTTGTTCACCGGCGCCTGGGTTGTTACCGCTTCGCTTCCGGCGGCTACCGGTAAATCATCAGCTGCATTTTGGTACCACAGCACAGTCCCATCACCGTTAGCAAATAACTCGTACTGTTGGGTAGTAGTGCAATAATAAGCGCTCAGATCGCCAATGGTTGCCGGCGAATTGATCACCACATTGGCCGTTACCGAGTTATTGCTGCTAACCGGGTCGCCGGTAAGTTTACTGGTTGCGGTAATGGTATAAGAGGCGCCTGCAACAGCGTTAAACTCCTGGCTAAAGGTAAAATTATCCTCGGCCAATGCAGGCAGTGTGGCCTTATAGGTTTCGTTGTAGGTAGTGGTAACGTTATTGGCATCCGTAATAGTAACTGTAACCGGGATATTGCTTATAGCCGCGTTACCAAAGTTTTTAAGTCTTATCGTAACAGGTGTACTTGCCGAGCATGAACCGCTGCTGCCTGGGCTAACTATTGCAATAACGCCCGCGTCGATACTGGTTTGCAGAAACTGCACCCGGTAATCCTGGGTTTCGCCTTTGGCATAGCTTCCGCAGGCCTTAATGGTTGAGGCATCGCCAGTTTCGGTAAGCACAACCCGCATCAGGCTGTAAGCACCGGCAACTACTGTTCCCGGCACGGTGATATTGGTATTATAAGTACCTGTGCCATTAATGATGCCCGTTGTTGCCGCCAGCTCATTATCTTCAAAAA
The DNA here is from genome assembly GCF_042434235.1 of Mucilaginibacter angelicae. Lineage (NCBI taxonomy): Bacteria > Pseudomonadati > Bacteroidota > Sphingobacteriia > Sphingobacteriales > Sphingobacteriaceae > Mucilaginibacter > Mucilaginibacter angelicae. The sequence goes on from NZ_JBHLTS010000022.1 coordinate 1,002,689, forward strand.
CACCGTTTGCATTCCAGTCGATAAATACTTTTGCAGCTTTATTAAAATTATTGCCGCAAGTGCCAAGGGTAATGCTTAATGGGTATGTTTTGGCTTGCTCAAGCTGCGCGGTGAGGCCGGTATAGTCCGAATAGTTTGTACAGCCCGCAGCAGGGCTGTTATCAATATTAGCCAGTTTAAAATTATCAATTCTCGAATCAGCATTTGAAAGCGGAGCCGAAGCACAATAAGTAGTGCCGCCAACTCCTGTTACAATAAGCGAGTAAGCCTGCGAGCCTGATGATAAGGTGCCCTTATGCGATACTGTAATGGTGTAAGCCCTGCCGGGAACCGAATTGGGAATGTATACCTGTTCGATATTATCCCTTATATTATCGCCCTTAGTGGCAGCAAAACCGGGTGTCTCCGGGTTAAGCACCCAGGGCATAAAAGTTGTTGTACCATCGCTCACCCTGATGTCAAGATCGTTTACTAATTTGGGGGTACGACTGTTAATTACCCCTTCGGCAGTTGCCGTGCCTTGCGGATCGGTCCATGATATAGTTGCGGCCAGTAAGCGGTTGCCGGATGCTATTACGTTATAAGTTTGTGTTTGTCCCTGTGTGAGTGTTTTTTCACTTACGATGCTCTTGCCGCCATTATCGGTTAAGGCCTGTGCAGCCTCGGCCATGTTAAGCAGTCCCCAGCCATAAACATAATCGGGGCCAACATTACCGGCATCAAAGGCGGTATGGCAAACCAGTCCTTTCAAAGTGGCCGATCGCATGAATGCCCCGCCGTTTTGTTTGGCATAATACTCCTGCAGTAAATAAAGCGAGCCGGTAACGTTAGGGGCGGCCATTGAGGTACCTGATAAAGTAAGGTATGATGTGGTATTATCAACACCAACCGAAAGCACGTTTATGCCATCGCCAACAATATCCGGTTTGATCCGGCCATCATCCGTCGGCCCCCAGCTGCTGAAGGGCGCTATAACTACATTCTCTCTTACCTTAGGCCCATAAGGAAGCGGATAAACTGCTCCTACAGTAAGAATATTTTTGGCATTGCCGCTTGTGCTGATAATATCATAACCATCATTATTACTGATACCTGCCGGGCGGGCACCCTTGCTCACAAAAGTTTGATCAGTTTTACTTTTGTAACCGTAATAGGTTTCCCCAATTGCAGGGCCGTTGCTTGACCGCTCATTACCTGCCGATTCAATAATGAGGTAATATGGGGCAGTATAAGCTATTTTATCCCAGTTAGCCGTTTTCGCATCGTAGAAACCAAAGTTATAATCTACCGTATCACCCGGTAAACCATTCCATTCCCACCGGCCGGCCGAATCGTTATAATCCCACCCCGCTACTATCCCATAGGAGTGATTTGATAACAGGAGATTGGCAGCGGCGGCGCTCATGGTGGTTTCGTCATTATTGAAATCATATGATAACAATGTGGTAGCCCCGAAAGACATGCCCTTAGCCGGCGCATAAATACCTTTGGCTATCATGGTACCGGCCACATGCGATGAATGGTCATTTACCGGTTCGGTTGTTTTTAGGGTGATGGTTTTACCTGCAAACTCCTGGTGGGCTTTGTAAACTGCGCCGCCATCCCATATGGCCAGCTTGTTTGTCAAAAAGTCTGATGAGCCTGATAAATTTAAGCCCAGTGAGCCACCGGGCTGCAAAGTATTGGTACCGGTGGTTGCTGCCGCCGTTGTATTATTATGTGTTATAAGATAGATAGGAAAGCCTAATTTATTTACACCCTGCAGGGTGATCAGATTGCCATTTTTCGTACGGCGGGATAATGTCCAGCCGTGTGTTGCTGCCAATGATACTGCCTTGTCATGTGATGCTTTATAGCTCGTGAGCGATTGCTGTGAAATATCATTAAGCTGAACCCTGCTTTTTTCGCTGATTAAAGGCTGCTGGGCCATTGCGCCCACTGCTGCAAATGACAGCAAAAAGCAAAAGGAAATAATTGTGTAAAGTTTATTCATTGGTTTGAAAGATAGGCAATTTTAAGAAAAATCAGCCTTAACTAAAACAAAACAAGCCTTGCTTTACAACATTCGTGCATTTGATAATTAAAGAGTGAAAATTTAGCCGTTACGACAGGTATTTTCCCACAATTGGCATCCTGCGCCCCATGCCAAATGCTTTTGGCGATACCCTTAAAATAGGCGGGGTTTGGTAACGCTTATGCTCGGCCGAATTGGTAAGCTTAATTACCCGGCGAACGGTTGCTTCATCATAACCCATCCTGATAATCTCGGCCGATGAGCAGCGGTTTTCGATATACTCGGCCAGGATCTTGTCGAGCACATCATATTCGGGCAACGAATCGGTATCCTTTTGGTCGGGCCTTAACTCGGCCGATGGCGGTTTAACGATAGAGTTGATCGGGATGATCTCCTTATCGCGGTTAATATATCTTGCTAAATCAAATACCTGGGTTTTGTAAACATCGCCGATAACGGAAATACCACCGCACATATCGCCATATAAAGTTCCGTAGCCAACAGCAGCCTCGCTCTTGTTACTGGTGTTCAATAAAATGTAACCAAACTTATTGCACATCGCCATTAATAAAACAGCCCTGCTGCGCGACTGGATGTTTTCCTCTGCAATATTAAAAGGCAAACCATCAAACTGAGGGTTCAAAGCTGTTTCAAATGCTTCGGTAATGCTTTTAATAGGAACTATCTCATGCTTACAACCAAGGTTATCAACCAAATCCTGCGCATCTTTTAATGAATGATCGGTTGAAAAACGAGAAGGAAGCAATACGGCCATCACATTTTGCGCGCCGAGCGCCTCAGCGGCTAAAGCACACACCACAGCCGAATCAATCCCACCTGATAAACCTAAAATTGCCTGCTTAAAGCCCGATTTATAAAAATAATCGCGGATGCCAAGGATTATCCCCTGGTAAATCTGTTCGATATCGCCGGGGCGTTCGGCTTTTATAGTGGTAGGATGGTCAAAGCTTAATGTATTATCATCATTCAATGTGTAATAGGCGATGCTCTCCTCAAAATAAGGCATTTCGTCAATCAGTTTACCGGTATTATCAAACACCAGCGAACCTCCGTCAAATATCAGCTCAGTTTGAGCGCCCACATGGTTTACATACAGCAAAGGCAGCTTATAACGACTGGCATTGTCACTCAAAATCTCGATACGCTCTTCATCATGGTTATACGCAAAAGGTGACGCCGCTATATTGATCATTACATGCGGGTCCTGATGGATCAGAGTATCCATGGGGCGGGTAACGTACAGCGGGTTCTCAATAGTATTCCACAAGTCCTCACAAATGGTAAGGGCAATGCGTTTGCCTTTAAACTCAATGCAGCTAAAGTCGGTTGAAGGCTCAAAGTAGCGGTACTCATCAAACACATCGTAATTAGGTAGCAGGGCTTTGTTTACCACGGCCTTCACCTTACCATTCTCAATAAAATAAGCCGAATTGCTCAGGTCTTTACCTTCGGTTTTGTGGTTAGGGGTTGGCAGGCCTATGATACATGCTATATCCACACATACTGCAGCTATCTTTTTGGCGGCTTCATCGCACAAACCTATAAATTCATCAAACTCTAAAAAATCGCGCGAAGGGTAGCCGCAAACACATAGTTCGGCAAATACAACCAGGTCGGCCCCATGATTTTTTGCCTTGATGATATGATCGATGATTTTATTGGTGTTCGATTCAAAATTACCTACGTGATAGTTGAGCTGTGCTAACGCGATTTTCATAGTATATGTATATTTAGTCTTAAGTCGCAAGTCTTTAGTATGAAGTCGAAAAAACAAGACTTGCGACTCAAGACTACAGACTATTGACTTAACAATAGTAGCAACATTAATGCAAATAAAATTACTTTTGCCTTAAAGGATAAAGATGAACCCTACCCGGTATATAGCAAAGCAAATTTACTTAATTTTTTCCATCGGCCTGATATTAAGCGCCTGTACCCGCAACAAAAAAATTGATGTAAGCAATATCAATCTCGAAGTTAAGATTGAACGGTTTGATCATGATTTTGATGCCATGCGCAGTAAACCAATGGCTTTACAGGCCGCATACCTGCAAAAACAGTACGGCAACTTTTATCCCGATTTTATTGAACGCATTTTACAGGTTGGCAGTACTAAGGATACCACTTATTTTAAAGTACTGCAACAGGTGTTTGCCGGCAAAGCCTATAACGACCTGAAACATGATGCCGATGCCGCCTTCCCCAATATGGATCAGCAGAATGCCAGCCTTACCGAAGCATTTAAGCACATTAAATATTATTACCCGCAAAAACGCCTGCCGCGGGTATATGCCTACATTTCGGGCTTCCAGGCGCAAACTACTATTGGCGATGGTTATTTTGGAGTGGGGATAGATCTTTTCCTGGGTGCCGATTCGCGCTTTTACCCATCCCTTACCAATGCCTTTCCTCATTACCTGTCCAAATGGTTTGGCCCTGATAATATTACGCCGCGGGTAGTTGAAGGGATGGCCCGTGAGGATATGTTCCCCGAAGATGATAATGATAAGGCACTGCTTAATAAAATGATCTATAACGGCAAGATCATGTACTTTATGGACAGGGTACTGCCCGATGTGGCCGATAGCACCAAGATCCGCTATACTACCGAACAATTAAAATGGTGCCATGATTTTGAAGGCAAGATCTGGGGATATTTTTTAGAACAGAACCTGCTGTACGAAACCGATTACCAGAAAATTCAGAAATACCTTACAGAAGCCCCTTTCACCCCCGGGCTTGGCGAAAAGAATGAATCGGCCCCGAAGCTTGCTGTTTGGACAGGCTGGCAAATAGTAAAAAAATATATGGATAAGCACCCTGATGTTACTTTACCTCAGCTGATGGCCGACAAGGATGCTCAAAAGCTCCTGAACGAATCGGCGTATCATCCCAAATAAAAAGCACAAAAAAAGCGCCTTCAAAATGGAAGGCGCTTTTTTTATATCATTTCCCTGTTTAAGGGTTTTACTTCATAATTGAGAAAACACATTTCAACGCGATCAGGATACCAATGATCAGGATAACATTTGAAATAGATGTATACATGAAGCCTGAGTTAACATCGCCGGCAAAACGCAGGTACACGCCTACTATACCGATAATTATAGCTACAGTTAATAATTTGTAGTGACCTTCTGCGTTAGCATTTTCCATTGATTCCATGGTACCGATTTTTAATGTTTGCGCAAAAATAGAAATGTTTACTGAAAAAGCGATAAAGTTTTTATGATTTTATACCGCTTACAAACCATGCAGGGTGTTTACGCCTGTAATAGCGGTACAGCATCCATAAAGCTACCGCCAGCACGATAAATACCCAGATGTTGGCCATGCCCAGCATAAACTCAATAAACAGCGCCCAGCCGTTGCTCAGGGCTATGGCCAAACGCTTAAAGAAAGGCAGTTGGTAAGCCGAAGGATCGTCATTGGCAATGGTTTCCTGTACAATGGTATTGCTTTGGTAAAAGCTTAGGGTTACGGTGCTGTATTTAACTTCGGCATCGGTACGCATGTTGCCAATTTGCTGGTCAACCATATCATCCTTCAGCAGCATTACGTTAACGGGATTTTTGATGATCACCTTGCCTTGTTTTTGCTGAGCTACCAGTTCCTGCCGGTTTTTGAGTTTTAGCTTTTCCGAAAGATAATCGAGCGTTCGGTCTTCAATATCCATTTTACGCATGGTAACGTACATACCCATGTGGGCTACTTCGGTCATGTAATCCTCCAGCTTGTCTGAAGGTATACGCACGGTCATATCGGCATTGGTGCTAAAAGCCGAAACCCGCTTAACCGAATCATTGCTGATGCGGATATCTTCGCTCTTTTCAATATTGGCCTGCATTTGGTGGTGCATCACCATGCCGTTGCTCCTGGCGGTAAGTGCGGCAATGGCATCGCCGGTTTGCTGAACGCTTTTTACTTTAAAGCGCATATCAGCAGTTTTTACCAGTTTGGTGGATGTTGTTTCTAACGAGGTACTATCCGCATTGGCCAACGCAGCGTCGGTTTTTGATACAGCCTTTTCATCACGAATGGCTTCATAGTTTGAGCCTTTACATGCGCCCAGCAGCAATACGCCCGCCAGCAACGCCAGGAATAATTTTGTTTTCATAACTGTTTAATTTTCTTTGGTATACATTGATACCGGAGAATGGCAGGAGGTAACCCTGGCGAGTGATTTTTGTTGGATTAGGTTGATTTTGACGATGGAGGTTTGTGAGGAAAGTTGAAAATGCTACGCAAGCAGAATGCTTGCTTTATTTTAAGACGAAGCGCTATCGTTAAACTTCGACCCAAAAGGTAAAATCAAAAAACATAAGTGTAATCATATATAGTCACAAGTTTATTGTACTATAATAAATATGTATTACTTTGCACCAACCTTAAACTTCAACAAATCTCATGTTGTATTCTCCAACTTTATCGTTAAAAAAATCAAAATTTCTAATAAGCCTTCTTCTTTCCGCTATATTATGCTTCCTTAATATAACTAATACAGCTGCCCAAACATTTTTAGTCGATAACAGGGGCTATATCGCCGATCCCAAATTTCATCAGGTAATCAAAGAAAAAGGCTACTCGTTGGTGAGTGCTTTTGATACTATTTTGAGAAAACCAGTTATTATGGCTGCAACAGCCATCAAAAATGGCCAGGAGATTCGTATTAATACCAAAGGTGAGCTTTTTGATGTTAAAACCTTAAAACCTTACTATAACATCCCCCCTTCAACTTCCGGATCCCCATCCAGTGACATCCCGATAGCTGGGTCCGGCAACGATTCGAAAGAGCAATATGAGAGCATATTCGAAAACCATAAAATAGGTACCCGTAATAAAACAACACACAAACAAGGGCTGCCTATTATTTACGATGGCATTACCTGGACTAACCATGGCGGCATTTTGTACATCAAGCAAGATGGAAAAACGGGTGTAGCAAAAACGAATGGCACAGTTTTGCTTAAACCTACCTATGAGGATATTGAAGACTTTGGTGGCAGTGGCGATAACCCACCATCTATCTATCAAATTTATGGTAATGATCACAAAATGGGCTTGATGGATAGAAATTTCAAGGAAATACTTGCCCCAACTTATGATTATATCAAAAGTTGCTTCTCCTGTTCAGCTTCTGAGAACTTATTGATCATAAGTTTGAATCGAAAACAAGGCATCGCGAACAAACAAGGAAAAATAGTTATACCACCAACTTTCGACAGAATAGAAGGTTTAGGTGGGGGCCATTCCTTGGTGGTTACCAATAGTAAACTAAGCGGTTTGATTGATACTAACGGTAAAGTATTACTCAACTTAGACTATACTAAAATCGGCCGACCAATATTAGGAAGCTATATAGATTTGATGAAAGATAACTTGCATGGCATGGCCGATGATTACGGCAATGTAATTGTTCAGCCCATGTTTAAAAATATTTATCCGTTCAATAAAGGCATGGCAATAGTTCAAATTGCTAACTACGCTGAAGGAATGATAAACAAAGATGGGAAATTTATTATACCTGCAGAATACCAACATTTGAATCGCATAGGGAATTATATAATCACATACAAAGCAGGGAAATATGGAATATTAAACTTGTCAGGCAGTCCTGTTCTCAATGCAGTTTACGATGATCTGCGTCCGGTAGATGGGGTATTCTTTTTTAAACAGGATGGTAAATCCGGTTTAATAGATACCAAGGGCAAAATATTACAAATTTACAATTTCACAGACGCTGTATTTGATAGCGGATATCTTATTATTAAAAAAGACAATAAGTTTGGGGTGGCGAATCTTCAGGGTAAAATAATAATCCCGACAAAATATGATCGCTTTATAGAGAACAGTGATATATTACGTGACGGCACTGCAATCGCAAAATTAAACGGACGAGTTTGCCGGGTTGATATGTATGGCAACGAATTTTACCAATAAATTGGAAGTTGTTAATATAATTTTCATAGTTCTGTTTTGGTAGAAGTTATATTGACACTAAACCTTGAACGATAGAAAACTAATATACTACCAACAATCATTATTCCTCCACTCAACAGCCATAGACAGTATCCCAATTTATAACTAATTATTTGGGAGTAATTCCCGGCCTCATCTGAGATTATCCCAGCTTGGTGGGAGATTTTTCTACCGAAGCACTATCCGCACTGACCGTCACCGTATCAGCAGCAGATGCTTTGTCTTCTCTCAGTTGTTCGTACTTTGAACTACGCCCACATGCGCCCAGCAGCAATACGCCCGCCAGCAACGCCAGGAATAATTTTGTTTTCATAACTGTTTAATTTTCTTTGGTATACATTGACACCGGAGAATGGCAAGAGGTAACCCTGAGCGGTAATTTTTCTGAACCATGATTTATGGGATTAAAGGATTGGCAGGATTGATAAGCAAATTTCAGAAATTCTTTAATTCGATAAATTCCGGTTTCAGACACAAAAAATTGCTTTGAACAGCAAGTGTATAAATTGCATGCTGCCACAAGCCGGGAGGCTTACGGCAGCCGTAATGCAACAAAATCAAAAGGAATTGCAACATTCCCGATGTTTTTTCATTTTCTATTTAAGTTTATTTGTAATCATAACCTTCAACCTAAGATTGATTAATTAAGATGAAAATATCATTAAAACTATCGTTACTTTTTACATTGCTAACGACATGCGCTTTTGGACAATCTGCTTTACCGCTCTGGAAAACATTGCCTGAGCCGCCCCCTATGCCAAAGGCCGACGAAAGCGGTCTGGCACCGGTGAACAACATTAATCTTTACTATGCAATTTATAATGAACACGGGAAAGATCCGGTAATACTGTTACATGGCGCATTCGTTAGTTCGGACGAGTGGGGTTTTGAAGTCCCGCTCTTATCAAAAAAACACAAGGTGATCGTAGTTGACAGCCGTGGCCACGGACGAAGCACTTTGGGGTCATTACCGCTTACTTACAATTTAATGTCTTCGGATGTGTTGCAGTTAATGAATTACCTCAAAATAAATAAAACATCTATTGTAGGCTGGAGCGATGGCGGGATTATAGGAATGGTCCTGGCTATTCACTATCCTGAACGGATAAACAAACTTTTCACTTTCGGCTCAAATTATAACCTTTCGGGCTATAAAGATGAACCGTCTGACACATCGTTGGCAAAACGTTTCATGGCCAGGGCAGCGGCAAACTACCGAAGACTCTCCCCAACGCCTGATGACTTTGGCAAACTGAAAGCCGCATTAGGCAAAATGTACAGTACCGAACCAGATTTAAACCCAGCAGACCTTAAAACAATTAAAGCCCCAACCGCTATTGCCTGCGGGCAGTACGAACAGTTTATTAAAGCCGGACATTTTAAAGAATTATCAGAGCTTATCCCTTCGGCAAAATTGATCATCATTCCAAATGTAAGTCATGGCGGACCGTTGCAAAATCCGGTGGCGTTTCATCGGGTTGTATCAGGTTTGCTTGAGGGTGCTAAGTAGACTTATATGGGGCAAAGTTACCCTATCACAAACCTTCTATCAGCAACTGTTACTAAAACTTCTTTTTCAAAATACGTTTTTCCCGCAGTAATTGTGCTATAAAAAAAGACACTATTCCAACTGCAAATATCCATTCACCATATTCAATCGTCCAATAAATAAATGGACTGCTAATGATCAGCCATTCTGCTATTAACTTTAATTTAAGATTATTCCTGTTAGGAATTATTAGTATCAAGTCCAACACAACTAATGCAACTATAAAAAAGGCCCAAAACATTAATCCATAACCGATAACAGAAAACACACCAACAACGATGGCCTGAAAAATATTGTAAGATAAGTTGGCATGAGTTAAAGTCAAGACAACCGCAAACAGGAATACGCTTCCAAAAACACCTAAAAGGTTAATCCAATTTGTTAATATAATTTTCATGAATGTTCACTCTATTTTGGAACGGAGTTATGTTATCGTCAGACTTCGACCAGTGTTCGGATTTTAAGAAAAAGATTTGTGTCAAATAAATAATGAACGCTGTAATATTAAAACCCAATTCAAATTATTTATGATCAATAATTGCTATTGAGGTTGCATTTGTTCCTTTAGGCCCAGATAATTTAATAAGATTGCCATTAAGCCAATACACAGGAATATAGTCATAATAATTATAACTTAAATAACTTGCCCCCACAATATAGATGTCCTTTCCTTGCGATGCAATTTCCATCGCCATTGCATTTTGTGCTAATTCCGTTTGAAGTCCATTCTTCCAGTATGCAGCTGTATAGGTTCCTTTAGCCAAATCAGTTCCAGTAATATACACATCAGATCCAACAACTGTCATTGAACTATAAGCATCCTCATTTGCACTTGCATTAATTATAGAATTTGCTACATCGTTTTTCCAATAAACCAGATAATGATTATTGGTATATATTGAACCGCACATAAATAAGTCATTTCCCTGAAAAAACAAGGAATTGACACTATAAACAATTTTTTCCTTAGATAACATAAAAACCGATCCGTCACCATTCCAAACTATAGGCGAGCTACCGGTGCCATTTGATCCAATTGTTTTGCCGAATATATACACCTTGTTATTATATACTATTACCCCCTTTGGTACAGCTTTCCCGTTAATATCCAAGGGATTAGGTAAGGTCATGATATTTCCATTTTTCCAAACTGTTGGGTGTATATCATTAGGGTCTAACTCGCTGAAAGTTGTCCCGACAACATAAACATCGGTTCCGGATACAGCAATGGCTGAAGTTTCGCCACTCCCATTTGAAAGCAAATGCTTGACTCCGTTCCTCCAATATCCTGGCTTGTAATAAGCCCCGATATCACTAATTGAACCTGCCACATAGACATCTTTACCTTGCACAAAAATATCTGTTCCTAACCCGTGCCCTTCCAGATAATTAATATTCCCATTCTTCCAATATACTCCCGACAAATTACCATCCGCAGTCACGTAACTACTTCCGGCTATGTAAATATTGGGCAACACAGTAAAAGTAGTTTTTGCCGAAGCAGCAGTGTAGTTTTTTGTAGCAGTCTGTGTAACCGTTATATTTACTGTACCCACGCCTGTGATATGTATTGTATTACCTTTTACAGTGGCAACAGCAGGATCATCGCTGATATATGAAAAGTCAGCGTTACTGTTGCTACCCGGGGCTAAAATGGTAAAGTCAACGTCATCAATATATTTAGATGGGATAGTAAAATTTGAAATAGTAACTGATGTTGGCGCAGGAATTTGCGGTGTTGGATTATTCTTTTTTGAACAGCCGTATATAATAAAGCATAAAAGTAAAAACGCAGCAAGGCTTTCGAATTTCATGTGGTAAGGTTTCGTTAAAACAAATATATTAATTAACTATGATATATCTCCACGGAATCATCCGATACTCAAAATTGAATTGTAACCCAACAAAAAAGGCCTCCCTCCCGGAAAGCCTTTTCAATATAAAAATACGGTTAAACTTAGTTACCGCCTGAAAGGGCTGCTGCACCACTCACAATCTCGGTAAGCTCGGTAGTGATGGCTGCCTGGCGGGCCTGGTTGTATGAAAGCTTTAATGATTTCAAAAGCTCACCGGCATTTTCGGTTGCTTTATCCATTGCTGTCATACGGGCGCCGTGTTCAGATGCGTTTGAATCCAATACAGCGCGATACAGTTGAATTTTGATATTTTTAGGTATCAGTTGCTCAACTATTTCCTGTTGTGATGGCTCAAGGATGTAATCAACATTAGCTGCCTTTACTTCTTCCTTCTTTTCAGGTTTAGGCACCGGCAATAACTGCTCTGCTACCTGGTATTGTACAGCCGCGTTGCGGAAATGGTTATACACCAGTTCCACGCGGTCGTAATCGCCGTTAACAAAGCCCTGCATAATGCTTTCGGTAATTTTTGAAGCATTTTCGAAGTTAAGGTTAAGGTACAGGTCGTTATTGTTACCAATTACGTTGTACTTACGCCTTTGATAAAACTCCTGGCTTTTTTTACCTATAGCAACTATCGAAACATCACCGGCGGCAAGTTGCTTTGAATATTTCTCGGCAATAAGGTTGTTAGCCATTTTAATAACGTTAGCGTTAAAAGCACCGGCCAAACCACGGTTTGATGATACCACAACTACCAACACACGTACCGGCTCGCGCTCCTGCAGGTATGGTGAAGTATTATCTTCCAAACTTGCAGATAGGTTAGCCAGCAGGTCCTTTAGCTTGTTGGCATAAGGGCGCAGCTGAATAATAGCGTTGGTAGCACGTTTCAACTTAGCAGCCGAAACCATTTTCATGGCTTTGGTGATCTGCTGGGTTGATGATACAGACTTGATCCTGTTTCTTACTTCTTTTAAATTAGCCATTCTTTACGATGTGCAAATTTTAGATGTGTAGATGTGCAAATTGCCCACCACACGATTATTTAAATTAAAATCAATTTGAGAGATATGCTAATCTGCACATTTGCACATCAGCATATCTGCACATCAAAAAGATTAATACCTTCCTACAAGTTCTTTAGCTACTGTTTCCAGTACGCCGGTAAGCTGGTCATCAAATTTACCTGCTTTAAGGGCAGCTAAAACTTCCGGATGACGGGCTTCTAACTGGTCGGTAAATTCTGTTTCAAATTCCCTTACTTTGTTTACAGGTACGTTACGCATCAGGTTTTTAGTACCCAGGTAAATGATAGCAACTTGTTTTTCAACAGATACCGGTGAGTATTGACCTTGTTTCAGGATCTCTACGTTACGGATACCTTTGTCCAGCACGTTTTTGGTTGAAGCGTCCAAATCCGAACCGAATTTTGAGAAAGCCTCAAGCTCACGGAACTGCGCCTGGTCAAGTTTCAAGGTACCGGCAACTTTCTTCATTGATTTGATCTGCGCGTTACCACCTACACGTGATACCGAAATACCTACGTTAATAGCCGGACGAACACCTGCGTTAAACAAGTTTGATTCAAGGAAGATCTGACCATCGGTAATTGAAATTACGTTGGTTGGGATATATGCAGATACGTCACCAGCCTGTGTTTCAATGATAGGTAATGCTGTTAATGAACCACCACCTTTAACAATACCCCTGATTGACTCAGGCAGGTCATTCATTTGCTGCGCGATAGAATCATTTGCGTTGATTTTAGCTGCACGCTCTAATAAACGGCTGTGCAGGTAAAATACGTCACCAGGATAAGCCTCACGGCCCGGTGGACGACGTAATAACAACGATACCTCACGGTAAGCAACCGCCTGTTTTGACAAGTCATCATAGATGATCAAAGCAGGGCGACCTGTATCACGGAAGTACTCGCCGATAGCAGCGCCGGCAAACGGAGCAAAGAACTGCATGGTAGCAGAGTCTGATGCGTTTGCAGCAACGATGATTGAGTAAGGCATAGCACCGTTCTCTTCAAGCGTACGAACGATGTTGGCAACAGTTGATGCTTTTTGTCCGCAGGCTACATATATACAGATAACAGGCTTGCCTGCATCATAAAATTCTTTTTGGTTGATGATGGTATCGATACAAACCGCAGTTTTACCGGTTTGACGGTCACCGATAACCAACTCACGCTGGCCACGGCCGATAGGGATCATCGCGTCGATAGCTTTGATACCGGTTTGTAATGGCTCGGTTACCGGCTGACGGTAAATTACACCCGGAGCTTTACGCTCAAGCGGCATCTCGTAAGTTTGACCGGTGATTGGGCCTTTACCATCAATAGGGGCACCTAAGGTATCAACAACACGGCCAAGCATGCCTTCGCCTACGTTAATTGATGCAATCCTGTTGGTACGTTTAACGGTATCACCTTCTTTAATATCGTCAGACCTGCCTAACAATACCACACCCACGTTATCTTCTTCAAGGTTAAGTACGATGCCTTGCAATCCTGTGCCAAACTCAACTAACTCGCCCGACTGTACTTTAGTTAATCCATAAACGCGTGCGATACCGTCACCCACCTGGAGTACAGTACCCACTTCTTCTAATTCAGATTCTGACTTGAAGCCGGCCAACTGCTGACGCAAAATTGCTGATACTTCGTCTGGTCTTACCTCTACCATTGTTTAAAATTTATTTAGAGTTTTACTTTTAATACTTATTAATTATGCTTGAACAGCAAATTCTTTTTTCAATTTTTTCAGGCTTGCAGCAATGCTGGTATCAACCTGCCTGTCGCCAACGGTTAAAACAAAACCGCCTATCAATGCCGGATCAACTTTAGCATCCAATACAACAGTGCCGCCAATGCTTTGCTGCAGCTCTGCAATCAGGGTTGCTTTATTAGCTGCAGAAAGTTCCGTAGCCGATGTAACATTAGCTTTGGTGATGTGGTTTTTAAAGTTGTACTGGTTAATGTACTCGCCTGCAGTAAAGTATAATACTTCACCCCGGCCTTTGTTAATCATCAGCTTAAAGAAAGCGAGCGTAGTTTTGTTAACCTTATTTAAAAATATCTCATCAAGGATCTTGATCTTTTTTGAGTGAGATATAATAGGATTAGCCAATACTGCTACCAGTTCGGGGCTGCCCTTCAGGGTTTTTAAAAAAAGGTCCATATCGGCTTTGATCTCCGGAACAGTTCCTTGTTCCTGGGCAAGATCAATGATCGATTTGGCGTACCTGGTTGCTACCGTGATTTCTGACATGTTTTTTTATTTCGGATTTCGAATTTTCGATTTCGGAATTTTCAATTTGAATTAAAGAGATTTAAACCTGGATGCTGAGCCGGAATTAAATCCGAAATCCAACATCTCAAATCCGGAATCCTTATAACTTCACTTCTTTTAATAACTGGCTCACCAGTTCGTCTTGCTGCTGCTGATCTTCAAACTGCTTGCGAAGGATCTTCTCGGCAATCTGTAATGATAATGTAGCAACCTGGTTTTTAACATCCGCCAAAGCAATAGCTTTCTGGTTGTTGATTTCAACACGGGCAAGCTCAATCATCCGTGCACCTTCTTTGTGTGCAATTTCTTTAGCATCAGATACTATTTGCTCTTTGGCTTTACGGGCTTCAGATAATATCAGGTCGCGCTCTGCACGGGCTTGTTTAATCAATGATTCGTTTTCATTGGTTAAACGGCTCATTTCTTCTTTGGCAGCTTCGGCTTTTAACAAAGCATCTTCAATTGAACGCTCACGTTCGCCAATGGCGGCCATGATTGGTTTCCAGGCAAATGCCCTCAGTAAAATAAGTAAGAGTAAAAAGGTTACGGTTGTCCATACAACCAAACCCCAATCAGGCATTACTAAATCCATCTTTTATATAATTGTTGTGACTATAGTTCTAATTAACGTTATTCATTCAGATAAAAACCGGGGTGTAACCAACCGTTACACGGCCCGGTTTTTATTTTTTTAAAGGGTAAAATTATTTGTTACCCAAAAGTGCAACGATCACACCGAAAAGAGCAACACCTTCAACAAGTGCAGCAGCGATGATCATGGCAGTCTGAATTTTTGAAGCAGCTTCCGGCTGACGAGAGATACCTTCCATCGCTTTACCACCGATTTGACCGATACCAATACCTGCACCGATAACTGCTAAACCTGCACCTAATGCAGCAATACTTCCAACCATTGTTTTTAAATTTAAATGAATATAGTGTTATTATTAATTACAAATTATTAATGATGATGCTCCTCAACAGCGCTGCCAATAAACAACGCGGTAAGCATTGTAAAGATGAAAGCCTGCAGGAAAGCTACCAGCAGCTCCAGCACATCGATAAACAAAGCGAAGGCTATTGATACCGGCGATACCCAAAGTGTTTGGAATATGAAGATCAATGAGATCAGCGCCAGTACGATAACGTGGCCTGCCATGATGTTGGCAAACAAACGCACCATTAACGCAAAAGGCTTTGAAATGATACCGGCAAGCTCAACCACCCACATGATAGGGTAAAGCCAAAACGGAACGTCAGGAGCAAAAATGTGTTTCCAGTAGTATTTGTTACCGTTAAAGTTAACCACAATAAGGGTGATAACCGCAAGCACCATGGTTACAGCAATGTTACCGGTAAGGTTTGAGCCTCCGGGAAAAAACGGCACCATACCAATCAGGTTATTGATCAGGATAAAGAAGAACATAGTTAACAGCAAAGGCATAAACTTTGCATACTTGTAACCAATGTTTGGCAAAGCCACTTCATCGCGGATAAACAGGATCAGCGGCTCAAGCAACGACTGTAAACCTTTTGGCGCTTTACCCACACGTTTTTTGTACGATGATGCCACACTTCCAAATATGATGAGCAGTAATATTACCGACATCCACATTGAAAACACGTTGCGGGTAATTGACAGATCAAAAATCTTTGCGGTTTCATCAACGGTTTTACCATCGGCGCCAACAACTTTAATTTTGTCTTTAACTAAAGCATAAGTGTGGTATTTGCCCTGGTGAGTTTTTTCACCATGTTCAAATTCTGAAGCAGAGAAAACTTCCAGTCCGCCATCTGTATAAAGGATAACAGGCAAGCCGAAAGCAACCTTCCCACCTACGTGAAAATAGTGCGAATCGGCAATGTGTTCAAGGATGGCTTCATTAGGGTCAAACTTTTCCTTTTCTTTACTTTCAACACTTGTTGATGACTCATTTTTTTCCTGTGCGGCGTTGGCCTTCACAGTTACAAATAGCGAAAAAACGCTTAAAATGATACCTAAGGTGATTTTTTTTGAGTTCAAAAGAGGGCTAAAATCCATTAACAGAGAGATTTTTACTTTAAATTTTGGTTGCGCAAGGTACGTAACAAACCGTAAATTTCAAAGACGAGATTAAAGAAATATACGTAAAAAAAATTGGCAATAAATATCACTCCATTTACTTGGATTTTAAGCAAAAAAAACAGGCAAAAAAACATGCAGGTCAAAAGCTTGATCATGGTTGCCCCCAGGAACGTTTGGGCATATATTTCCTTGTTGATTCTGGTTACTATCAATACCGAAATGGTGGTAATAAATGTAAGCCCGGTTATAAAGCCAAATATCATCCAGAAATGCGGATCGATCCAGTTAGCATGCGTCGATCTGCTTAACAGCAATGGCGGCACAGCTATGATAACAGCAAGCAGCAGGAACGATAAAATAAAAGTATGGAGTTTCAATTTTTAACAGATCTGATAACAATAAACAAAGCGATGAAAACCCCCACGAGGGCCAGCACAGCAGTAGCCCATTTTACATCGTGCTTGCCGGCTTCATCAATTTTATAGCCCGCAAAGGTAAAAATGCCAATAATAGCAACCATCTGGAAACCGATGCTGCTATACTTAGCATAAGCGCTTAAAGGCTTATCCACATCCTCTTCGTTATTTTGTTCATTTTTCGGCATGCGCAAATTTATTAAACCTATTGTATAATCTTTAGTATTTTAGCAATGCTTTTAAACCATCGTATTGCATTGAGGCGATTATCATCATCCTATATATCAAACATCGGCATTTTTTTACTGTCTGCACTGATCCTGGGAGCGGCCGGTTGCTCGCTTGAAAAACAAAGCGGGTTTAACCGCACCATGCAAAACCTTACTGCTCATTACAATATATTATTCAACGCCAATGAAATTTTAAGGCTTAAGCAGGAAAGCTACGCGGCTTCCTTTCCCGATGCCTACAGTGAACTACTAAATGTTTATCCTGATACCACCGTTCAAACCGGTACACCAGACAAGGATCTGGAGGAGGCTATTGTAAAAGCCAACAAGATCATCAGCATTAAAGAGCAAAGCCACTACCTGGGCGATGCCTACCTGGTGTTGGGTAAATCCCGCTACCTGGAGGCCAATTATTTTGATGCTGTTGAGTATTTCAATTATGTAACCCGCTCATTTGGCAAACAGGCCAATCTTAAACAGGAAGCTTTGGTGTGGAAAGCGCGCGGGCTTATGTACCTTAATCAGCTGCCTTTGGCCAAACTGGTAATTGATTCGACCCTACAGGATATCAACCCTAAAAAAAATGTTACTGCCGATGTTTACGCTACCAAACTGCAGTACGATATCATTACCCAAAACTACGCCGAAGCCGAAGAGATGGCTAAACAAGCTATTAAATATAGCTATATCAACAACCTCAAACTTCGCTGGACTTTTATCCTTGGCCAGTTGCAGGAGCTTAACCTTAAAGCCGGCGATGCCTATGAAAGCTATACCCGCGTAGTTAAAAGTAATGCCAGCTTTGAAATGGCTTTTAACGCCAACCTTAACCGCATTCGCATTCGCGACAATCAAAACGATGTTAAGGCCAATAAAATTGATCTGCTGCGCGCCCTGCTTAAAAATAGTGACAATACTGACTTTTACGACCAGATCTATTACCAGATAGGGGAACAGCAGTTTAAAGCTGGCGAGATTGACAATGCCCTGAAAAGCTACAAGAAATCGGTACGGGTAAGCACCAAAAATCAAAACCAAAAAGGCCTTTCATATCTCCGTATCGCCGATATCAACTTTAAAAACAAGGCCGATTATGCAAGTGCCAAACTTTATTATGATAGCACCCTTAACAACTTGTCGTTAAATTACCCGGGATACCAGCTCATCCGCAAAAAGGCTGATAACCTGCAAATCCTCACCCGCCTGCTCGAAACCATATCGCGCGAAGATACCCTGCAGATGCTTGCCGCTCTTGACGAAAAAACCCGCGACGCCCATATAGATGAGATGGTAGCCCGCAAAACACGTCAGCAGCAACAAGCTGCCATTGAGGCCAATGCCGGTGCTGCCAATAACGGAACCATGTCAAACTCCTTCGACAGGAATAACAATTCATCGGCCCAAAACAATAAAAACAGCGGCAGTACTTTTTATTTTTACAACAACAGCGCCGTAAGCCAGGGATATAACGACTTTAAGCGCTTATGGGGCAATCGTAAACTGGAGGACAACTGGCGACGCAGCAGGCGCTCGAACACGGGCATACCTACGGCTAATACCGGCATTGGCTCGCAGGTTAACGATCCGGATGCTCCCGTTGGCAGTGTTGCCTACAATACAACCAATGTATCTGCTGGCACTTACCGGCAGGACCTGGTTAAAAACCTGCCCCTCACGCCGGCCCTGCTACAGCAATCAAATTTCAGGATCTACAATGCCTATTTTGAAATGGCTAATTTTTATCGCGATGTATTGGAGGATAAAAAGGAAGCTATTGCCACCTACGAAGCTTTGCTTGCCCGTTTCCCGCAAAGCAGCGATAAGCCTTCTATTTATTATAACCTGTACAGGCTTTATGCAGATATCGACGCGGCTAAATCAACTGATTATAAAAACAGGCTTCTTAAAGAATACCCCGAAAGCGTGTTTGCCAAAGTTATCCTTGATCCGGATTATGCCCGTAAGCTGGCCGATGTAGATGCCGAATTTAATGGCTTTTATAACCAGGTTTACGATCTGTATGCCCAAAAACAATATACCCAGGTGATTGACAAAGCAAACGATCTGCTTAATAAATATCCTAACAACCGTTACGCAGCCCAACTGTATTACCTGAAGGCCATTGCCGCCGGCCATATGGAAAAGCTGCCACCTTTTCAAGCCGATCTGCAATTGATCGCCTCAAAATATCCGCAGGATAAGCTTATAGCCCCGCTGGTTAACCAACACCTTGCCTATATCGACTCAAACAAAGCCGAAATAGCCGCCCGCCCGGTTGTATTGTTTAATGATGACCCTAACGAGATCCCTTTTACCCCGCCGGTAGCTTACCAAAAACAAACAGAGTACCGTCCGCCGTATACCCCATCGTCCCAAAACATAACGCCCCAACAACGCCTGCCCGAACGGGATACGCGCGTAATAGCGGGGGCCAAAACATCGGCACCTCAAATTCAACAGGCGGCAACCCAACAGCCAAAACAACTTGCCATAGCGCAGATCCCTTTACCGCAGCATAAAATGCCGGATACTTCACGTGATCTTGCTGCACAACCTGTGCCAAAACAAAAAGACACCGTGGCCGGTGTAAGCCACGCAGCCATTGGTAACACCCCTGCTGTAAACTATATATTCAGTAAGCTCGATAGCAGCAATTATTACTTTGTGATAAATGTATCCAGCGGTACAACTAATCTGGCCTCAACGCGTTTTGGTGTAGGGCAGTTTAACCGTACGCGATATACACGCAGTGAAGTTATACACCACGTTAAGAGCGTTGGCGACAATAACCAGCTGATATACGTTGGCCGTTTTTACAGCCTTGCCGATGCTAAGGATTATGCACGTACCATTATACCCCTGCTGCCCGATATTATGAAGGTACCAAGGGATAAATACAGCTTTTTTATCATTACCAAAGAAAATCTGGATAAATTAGCAACCCAAAGTATATTGGATAGTTATTTTGACTACTACCAGAAATTTTATTAAAAAATGAGAACCACTAACACAAGGTTTAACTCCAAAAATCAACTCCAGCCTGCAGATATAAGAAGATACAACTGGTACATATGGCGTACCGTGATAGCCCTTTTTGCTTTTGTGGTTATCATGATAACGCTTACCATTTTTGATGTGTTTGGCCAGTTGCCATCGTTTCGCGATCTGGAGAACCCCAAAAGCAACCAGGCTACAGAGATCATCTCATCTGATAAGCAGGTATTGGGTACTTACTATATTCAAAACCGCTCAAACGTTACATACCAGGAGCTGTCACCAAACGTAATTAATGCTTTGGTAGCTACCGAGGATAAACGTTTTTATGACCACTCGGGGATCGATTTTGGCCGAAGCTTTACTATCTTCGCGCATTTGCTTATCGGGCAAAAACAAGGCGGTAGTACTATAACACAACAGCTGGCGCTTAACCTCTTTTCTGAGCGATCTGCCAATCCATTTAAACGGATCATCCAAAAACTACAGGAATGGGTTACGGCTGTTAAGCTTGAACGCCACTATACCAAAGAAGAGATCCTGACCATGTACCTTAACACGGTCGACTTTGGAGCTTACAACACTTACGGCATCAAATCGGCAGCGCGTACTTATTTTAACACTACGCCCGATAAACTAACACCCGATCAGGCTGCCTTGCTAATAGGTATGGTTAACGGCCCCGGCATTTATTCGCCTATCCGCCACCCGGATAATGCACTTAAAAGACGTAACCTGGTACTTAGCCGTATGGCCGAGCAAAAATACCTGAGCGATGGCCAGGTTGAAGAGTTTAAACAGAAACCTCTTGGTCTTGATTTTCACCAGAATAATCACTTTGACGGCCCTGCTCCTTACTTCCGTTCGGTATTGAAGAAAGAGCTGCAGAAGATCTTCAGGGAACAGAACATTAATCGCCCCGATGGCTCACCTTATGATCTTGACCGCGATGGCTTAAAAATATACACCACCATTGATGCCACCATGCAGCAATATGCTGAGGAAGCGCAGCGCGATTACATGAAAGACCTGCAGGCCCAGTTCAATGACCACTGGCGCGGCCGTAACCTGTACAAAAGCATCCACAACTTTAAGTTTTTACTTGATCAGGGCATGCAAAAGTCTGACAGGTATAAGCAATTGAAGCAACAGGAAAAATCTGACGAGGAAATCCAGGAAAACTTCAATACCAAAACCATGCTTAACCTGTTTACCTGGCATGGCAATATCGATACCATGATGAGGCCGATGGACTCCATCATTTATTGTAAAATGCTTCTGCGCAACGCGCTCATGAGTATGGATCCAACAACCGGCTACGTAAAAGCCTGGGTTGGCGGTACCAACTTTGAGCACTTTAAGTACGACCAGGTAAAGAACGGCACACGCCAGGTGGGTTCAACAGCCAAACCGTTTACCTATGCTGTGGCTATTGACAATGGCTACTCGCCTTGCATGAAAATCAATAACGTTCCTGATACCATTCGTGGTTACGGCGCGCCATGGTGCCCGCGTTCATCACCATCCGAAACTTTACCGGGCTTTATTACTTTAAGGCAGGCATTGGCACACTCACAAAACTGGGTTACAGCCCACGTTATGGGTGAGGTTAAACCCGAGCCCGTTGTTGACCTGATCAAGAAAATGGGTATCACCAGTGCAGTTCCGCCTTATCCATCCATTTGCCTGGGTACATTTGATGCCTCTGTTTTTGAGATGACGGCTGCTTACTCTGCTTTTGCCAACCATGGCTTATGGACAGAGCCTACTTATATTTTACGCATTGAAGATAAAAACGGCAACGTATTGTATACCCATACACCACGCGTAGTGCAGGCCATGAACCCGCAAACAGCCTATGTAATGACCTATATGCTTAAAGGTGTTATTGAAGATGGCACCGGTTCAAGGTTAACTTACAAATACGGTTTACGCAATCCTATCGGTGGTAAAACAGGCACAACCCAAAACAACTCCGACGGTTGGTTCATCGGCATAACCCCGCAACTGGTTACCGGCTTATGGACAGGCTGCGAAGATCGCGACATTGCTTTCCAAAGTACTCGTCTTGGTGAAGGCGCCAACAGCGCCCTGCCTATATTTGCCATGTACATGAAAAAGGTATACGCCAACCAGGCTCTGGGCATTAAAAAGAATGTAGACTTTGATGCACCTGCAAATGGCGTAAGCATTATACTGGATTGCGGCGCTTACAACCAGCAACAGCAGGGAACTACTGAAGTGGATAAGAAATTGGGATTCTGATGGTTCATTGGTTCACTTGTTCATTAGTTCATTTGTAAATAGTTCAATAGCATGAGTCATCACACGCTCGAAGACTTAGAGGTATACAGATTGGCTGATAATTTCAGCGATGAAATTTGGTTTATTGTAAGTGAATGGGACTATTTTACCAAAGATACCGTTGGAAAACAAATAGTGCGCTCTGCCGATTCAATCAGTGCGAATATAGCGGAGGGTTATGGCAGGTACCACTACAAAGAAAACCGCAATTTCTGTTATTTTAGCCGCGGTTCAATTTTGGAAACAAAAGGCTGGCTGCAAAAATCAAAAAAAAGGAACCTGATAACTGAGGAACAATTCAACGATCTGTTTGAAAAGCTTCAGATCATTCATCTCAAATTAAATGCGTACCTTAAATTCATTGGCAAGCGGGGCGGTAATGAAAAAGGAGAGTAATAAATGATAAACTGCATTTTATTGGCAAAGCGAGGGGTAATCACCAAGCAGACCAATGAACCAGTGAACTAATGAACTAATGAACCAATTTGATTATAAGGCAGCTTTAAAGAATATCCCTCACAAACCCGGGGTTTACCAGTACTGGGATAGTGAGCAGGAACTGATATATATTGGCAAGGCCAAAGATTTGCGTAACCGTGTTGGGTCGTATTTTAACCAGGATATCCATATCAATGCAAAAACGCGGGTGCTGGTATCCAAGATCCGTGCTATAACTTTTACTATTGTTGATACCGAGGTTGATGCCTGGCTGCTGGAAAACAGCATGATCAAAAAGCATCAGCCGCGTTACAACGTAATGCTTAAGGATGATAAAACCTATCCATGGATCATCATTAAGAACGAGAATTACCCGCGCATTTTCTGGACCCGCCGCATTGTTAAAGACGGCTCCAAATACCTTGGCCCCTATGCTTCTGTAAGTATGATGCATAACATTTTAGGATTGATCAGGGAAACCTACCCCCTGCGTACCTGTAGGCTGCCCCTCACCCGCGAAAATATTGATAAAGGCAAGTTTAAGGTTTGTTTGGAATACCAGCTGGGCAACTGCAAAGGCCCCTGCCAAAATTTTCAGACAGAAGATGATTACGACAACAGCATCGAGGAGATCAAAGATATCCTGAATGGCAAAATAGGTGCTGTGCTTCGTCGGTTAAAAAACGAAATGGAAGCTGCCGTTACAGAAATGAACTTTGAGCTGGCTCACCGGCTTAAACGCAAGTTTGAGCTGCTGGAAAATTACCAGAGCAAATCGACTGTTGTTAACTCATCAATTACGGATGTAGATGTGTTCAGCATCGCATCCGAAGAAAAACTTGCCTTCGTAAACTTCCTGAAGGTAATGAACGGTACCATCATCCAAACGCAAACCATCGAACTTAAAAAACGGTTGGATGAAAGCGACGAGGAGTTGCTTACACTGGCTATATCCGAGTTCAGAAGCCGTTATAACAGCGATAGCAAGGAAATTATCGTACCCTTTGATATCGACCTTGAAGATCATCCTAACATCAAATTCACGGTACCCAAACTGGGTGAAAAACGCAAGCTGCTTGATCTTTCACAAAAGAATGTTCAGTTCTTTAAAAAGGAAAAGATTGACCAATACGAAAAGCTAAACCCAGAGGTCCGTACCGAGCGATTGCTTACGCAGATGATGAAAGACTTACGTATGAACCAGCTCCCTCGCCACATTGAATGTTTTGATAACTCCAACTTCCAGGGCAAGTACCCGGTATCGGCCATTGTGGTATTTAAAGATGGCAAGCCCTCCAAAAAGGATTACCGCCACTTCAACGTTAAAACAGTAGAAGGCCCCAACGACTTTGCCACAATGGAAGAGGCCGTACACCGCCGCTACCGCCGCTTGCTGGATGAAGGAACAGAATTGCCGCAACTGATTGTGATTGACGGAGGCAAAGGCCAGCTATCATCGGCCATGCACAGCCTCAAGTTATTAGGTATAGATAAAAAAGTAACAGTTATAGGCATCGCCAAGCGTTTGGAAGAGCTTTACTATCCAAACGATCAGTACCCGATGTACCTCGACAAAAAATCGGAAACACTTAAGGTAATCCAGCACCTGCGCGATGAGGCCCACCGTTTTGGGATCACTTTTCACCGCAAAAAACGTGATAAAGGCACACTGGTAACCGAACTTGAACTGATAGAGGGCATAGGCAAAACCACCGCCGAAAAACTGCTTAAGTACTTTAAATCAGTAAAGAAGATCCGCGAAGCGAATGAAGAGATCCTGCTTGAAGTGGTAAACCTTAAACAGGCCAAAGCTATACTGGCTTATTTTAATACAGGATCGGAAGCCGAGCAGACTTAAGCCCTAAATTATCATACTAAAACAACAAAGGCCTGGTTCAATGAACCCGGCCTTCTTTATATGGTGGAGAGTAATTTTCTTACTGGGCTATATAGAATGATTTTTGATCGCCATCCTGGTAAACGTGGATTGATTTTTTAACCACCTGGTTGTTTGTGGTGATTTCCATAGTGTATTCACCATCTTCCAAACCGTTTAGCACATAGCCTTTGCTTACGTCAGTTTTGCTTGGCACAACGTCTTTCAACAAAAGCTCGTTGTTTTTATTGTAAACTTTTACAATTGACTTTCCGCTTTCTGATTTTACAAAATCTACTTTGACACCACGATCATGATCAAGTGATTTAAAGGTTACAACTTCTTTGGCTTTTGGTCTAACACCGGTACCACCTTCGTCGGCTTTAGCTACTGTAGTAGCAAATACACCTGCAGTTAATAATACAAATAAGGCTGATAATTTTATTGAGGTTTTCATGATCGTAAGGTTTTAATGTTTTAAATATGTTGTGTTGTTATTTTCAATGATCAAATGAACAACATATATTTTGATCGCTAAAAAGTGTTATACCAGCTGTTGATATAAATAGACAAAGCCCTGAAAGCGCTCTGCAAACACAAAAAAGGCATTATTTACCCCTGTTTCGGGAGTTGGTCGGAATTTTGGGGGAGTTGGTAGAAAAGTTTAAGCCGTTGGTCAGGGCTGGGGTGAAAATCGCATATCAAGAGGGGATACTGAGTTGATCGGCACAGATAGCTGCTCTATCAATTATTCGCAACAAAATAAGCACGCAAAGACGCAGAGCCGCTAAGAAAAAAAACCTTTGCGTCTTAGCTCCTTTGCGCGAAAAAAGTCTCTAAAAACAAAACAGGCGATGAAAATTCATCGCCTGTTTATAAAAACCATGTTTAATCTTAAATCTTTTAGTACTGCCAAAGGTT
The DNA here is from genome assembly GCF_042434235.1 of Mucilaginibacter angelicae. NCBI lineage: Bacteria > Pseudomonadati > Bacteroidota > Sphingobacteriia > Sphingobacteriales > Sphingobacteriaceae > Mucilaginibacter > Mucilaginibacter angelicae. The sequence goes on from NZ_JBHLTS010000022.1 coordinate 1,028,654, forward strand.
AAGCTCCCAATCAAGAAGGGATTTTTTAATCCTTTCCGATTCATAAAGCTTATCAATACCCTGGGCATAATCTTTTATACGCTCATCCTTATCGTTACTTTCTTTTACGATATAACTGGTAAAGATACGCTTGATAAATACGTCGTCGAAGCTTAAGCCGGTGGCATCGCTATTACGGCTCACTACCTCTTTAGTTGCAAGCACGGGGCGTGCCTCAGGAAAATATATCCAAAAAGCTGGTTGATAATCAATATCGAGTGTACCGGTTCCTTTAGGTTTAACCAATGGAGCAATACCTATAATGCGGGGTTCGAATACCGAGCGTTGCTTGTCAAAGATCCAATCTTCCTTAATCCGGAATTTCAGTACGCTATCCGGGTTAAAATCACCGGCAACAAGGGTTGATGATATAACATTATTATCCTTATCACGTTTTTCAACCACACTACTGTCAGATGCTAAACGACCGCGGGCCTGTGCACCCGTTAAAGGCGTAGTGAAACTATCGCCTCCCGGATCATCTTTTTTGCCTGGAGTTGGGTCATACGCTGTAAGCTCACCCCTGGTAATGGCATCAAGCAACACGTCAATTAAACGCCCTTTAGGCGAAGCCAGGTACTGGTTCATCTTTTCGCGCACATCAATTTCGCGCCACACACGTTTTGCAAATGCAACATCATTTTCACGCAAATTTGGGTAAGGCGTAACCTTAGCATTAATGATGTTACTTTTCTTGTAGTACCCGTCAAGCGGCCTGTCAAAAGGTTTTGCAGCAATTTTACGTGCTGTATCAAGCGGCTGCTGACTGGTAACATTATCCGGCTGAACCTGTACAGGTTTCTGCGTTGCTTTTGCTCTTGCCGTGGTTGTTTTTTTTGCCGGCGGTCTTTTGGTACGCTTTTTTTGCGCATAAGCACTTACGCAGGCAAGGCAAAGGATTACAACTAAAATTCTCTTTTTCATACGCGTTTAATTTGCGGATAATACAATCGGGTCAAGTGACCGCGGTGAATGATCAGGGCCTACCGCGATGATATCCTTAAATATAACAGTAGTTCCTGGTGTAACCGTATTTAAAGCACTGTGCATAGCACCGGTTAATTCGCCGCCCGAGCCTGACAAAATAATGGCATCCTGGCGCGGTTTTACAACCAGCATAGTAAAGTGCGTTACGTTAAATTTAGCATCAAAATCAAAGTTATCAAGTTGGGCAAAAAGCCTGTCCTGTGCTTTTAGGTTGGCTGAGCTGGTGTTACCACCGCTTTTACCTGCAAACTGAGGCTTTGGGTCAGGGATCCTTTTGATCCGGAATTCAGTTGAACCTAATACCATACCTTTTTCGCCGGTAACAGTAAGTGTTGTTTTACCAATGCTGCTTACAGTAGCAGTGTAATGACCGCCTGATCCGCTTAATGAGCCACTGCTCATCCTTAAGTTGATGCTTCCTGTTGGTACACCCGGTGCTGATACTGAGATCGGATTAGGCACACCTATATAGAGAACGTTCATTTTATCAGGCGATACAACAGCTGATGGCCTTGCAACCATATACGAAGCTGTAATCGGATACGTTTTCGGTGGACCTTCTACCTGCTTAACGCTCAACTGACCTGTCCAGGTATGTAAACCCTCACCACTTGCTGTAGTTGTATAAGTACCCACACCATTGGATGTTGGTATCGACGAACCACCTACAGTAATTGAGGGGTTTGAATTTTGGTCATATGCCGTTAAGAATATCTCAGCTTTATATTGCTGCCCTGCTATTACGTAGCTGCTTGGGGCAACTGCAACAGCTTTAAATTGATTTAACGTTACCTGCGCCTGGTCAATTTTACCCAGTATCTTTTTTACAACCTCATTTTCAGCATTTTTATTATCGGCTTGTACTTTAGCTAAAGTTGTTAAAGCGGCACCCAATGGAATACCATCCCCAAAATAAGCTTCCTGCCAGTCCTTGCTTGGAAAGCCTTTACGTTTAGGCGGGTCTATCGCGTTTAAAGAAAAGTTAATACCAACGCTATCTTTACCCAACAAGTTCATCAAACGGGTTCTGGTGCTTTCTATTTTTTCTTTCAGCGCATCGGCCTTTTTATGAACGATCATGATATTGGCCGATATATCAAGGTTATCTCTCGCGTTAACATCATTAATATCAGGATTAATGCCGCCGCCGGCATCTATCATTTCTTTTTTTAGCGCCTCCACATAACCGTTAAGCTCATCTGCAGTTTTACTGGCATCTTTGGCTCGTGCTAACAATAGAGCTGCCTTTTCAGGCTGTTCTTTCATTTTCGAACCCTCAAACGCAGTGTAAGTATTCTCGAGGCTTGTTTTAACGTTTGCCCTCGATTGGTCTAAGCTATTCGTAATATTTTTGAATGAATCCAGCAAACTATCCGGTACATTAAGGGCAATAAGGCCCAATAGTACCAGGTACAGTATACCTATCATTCGCTGTCTTGGGGTTTCCTTACCTCCGGCCATCTATTATAAATCTTTACTGGTAAAAAATCAATTAATTATAATTAAACACGCGGCTGGTTCATGGCTGTAAGCATGTTACCATAAATAGCGTTTAACGATGACAGGTTTTTAGCCAAACGACCAACCTCTTCCTTGAACTGTTTTGAATCATCCAGTGATTCATTAAAGTTGTTCATGGTAAGGGCAAGGTTTTGGTAAAATTTATTCATTGATTTTAAGTGCGCGCTTGAATCCTGTAATTCAAGTTCGTAAACCGCATTCAAAGCTGATAGGTTTTTAGCTAATTGATTAACCTGGTCATGGTAAGCTTTTGAATCAACGTTTGAGTTAGCCATCTCGGTTAAGTTAGCCGATGCTTTTTCAAATGAATTGCTCAACTTATCGTAGCTTGCAGTTGCGTCTTTAACTTTAGCTGTAAAAGCTATAGTAGCTTCACCGGCATCGGTAACACGTGATATAGCAGCTACTTTATCGCCAAATGTACGCAAGCCATCACCAAGACTGCGAACCAGTTCCGGGCCAATTTTAGCATCTTCCATCATTTTATCTAAAGCTGCTGTTGTTGAAGGGCCTGCATTGCTGCCGCCGCCCCTAACAGTTGCTGTTGGCAACTCACCTTTAAAATCTTCGCTTAATTCAGGATAAACACGTACCCAGTCAATTTCTTTATCCTCCCTTTGTAAACCTAAAATAAGGAACAATAACGCTTCGGTTCCTAAACCGATCCTGATAAATGTTGATGCAAATTGTAAGTGTTCTATTTTAAATAACAGACCGATAATTACTACGGTTGCACCTATTGATATTACGTTCCCAATTCCGAATGGTTTTTTCTTTCCAGCCATAATAATTCAGAAATAACTTTTTTTTTTATGTTTTGATTTGATTGATGCTTGCCTTAACTAATTTTCTTAATTAGCGCTTGTCTGTAATATCGCGGCCCAGGTAGTGGGTTACGCAACGGAAACCGATATATGATTTAGCGGTATCCTGGTATTCATAAGAACGGGTTGAGTTTTGAAGGAAGTATCCAATATCTTTCCATGAACCGCCGCGCACAACTTTACGTTTCAGTACTTCGGGGTCGGTTGATTTGGCTTCGTAATTAAATGTAGGTGCAAGGTCATGCACAAATGTTGATGCTGATTCATCAAAAGCAGATAAGGTCCACTCCGCAACATTACCAGCCATATTATACAAGCCGTAATCGTTAGGAAAATATGAACGCACCGGCACAGTATATGCGCCACCATCATCAGTATAGTTACCACGCCCCGGCTTAAAGTTTGCCAGTAAGCAGCCTTTTGCATTTTTTATGTAAGGGCCACCCCAAGGATAATCTGTTCCAATCCTGCCGCCACGTGCTGCGTATTCAAACTCAGCTTCTGTAGGCAGGCTATAAGGAGCACGGTGAGGTAAATGACGTTTATCTTTATAAGCATCATTATAGCGGGTACGCCATACGCTGTAAGCACGGGCCTGCCTCCAGGTTACTCCCACAACCGGATAATTACGGAATGCAGGATGCGAAAAATAACTTTCAACCATAGGTTCGTTGGCAGCATATGAAAAGTCGCTCAACCAAACTAATGTATCAGGATATACAGGCACAGTATCACGAACAATGAAATCAGAACGGTGTTTCGATTTATCATTATGATGATCGGCTGCATCACGCAGGGTAAACAGCGCATAGTTATATTTTAGCAAACGCACATCAACCTCGTTACGGTCAAAAACACGGTCATCACCCTGGTAATACATACCCTGTAACTTTTGGGTATTATTTGCCTGGCCGCCTTTACTGCTCCAGATAGGGTTTTTCTTTACAAAATCCCAGTTAATGAACTTTTTGCCGCCGTTATTGTTGCCGGCCCCGGCTTTTGGCTGGATGAAGTATTTATTATCGTTAATGTAACTGCTGATAGCTATTGAATCGCGCACCCAGTTCACAAACATCTTGTACTGGCTGTTGCTGGTTTCGGTTTGATCCATAAAAAACGGGGAAACAGTAACCTGCTTGGTTTGTGCTATCTGGGCAAAGGTTACATCCTGATCGGTTTGGCCCATAAGAAAACTGCCACCCGGTATATAAACCATGCCGTAAGGAACTTCGGCCCTGAATGACCTTGCAGGTACACCCACAACCTCACCCCTGTCACCACCGCCACGGCCGCAACCACTTAATACACTACCTGCTAAAACAACTATTAAAAAGTATATCTGCTTCATTTTATAAATTCAAAATCAGTTATATAACTACAACACAATGCGACGCCCGAATATATTACATTTTTTAGCAAAGCAAGCTATAAAAAACGATATTTTGGCCTCATGTACCGGTAAACTGTGTACTTTACTTACCAGTACAAAACAAAATGCTATATAATTAACAAACCGCTAACCAATTGTTTACATGACAATTAGTTAGCGGTTATACGGGTATAAGCTGCAAAAAGTTGCAGCCGGGTTAAATAAATTTCTAAATTATTTATTTACAAGCTTAACATACTGCTCAATAGCCATGGTCATTGAGGGCGCACCAGGAGTTGGAGCGGGGATATCTAAAATTAAACCAGCCTCAAGCACAGCCTTATGCGTGGTTGCCCCAAAGGCCGCAATGCGTGTATTATTTTGTTTAAAATCGGGAAAGTTTTTATACAACGACTGGATGCTTGACGGACTAAAAAATGCAATAACATCGTAAAATACATCGGCAAGATCAGAAAGGTCGCTGCAAACCGTACGGAAAAGTACTGCCGGGGTAAAGTTATAGCCATTCTCGAGCAAAAAGCGCTGGGTTTCTTCAGCCGCAACATCCGAACATGGATAAAGAAACTTTTCCGACGAATGTTTTTTCAGCACTTCCGCCAGGTCGGCAGCAGTTTGTTTTCCAAAAAATATCTTGCGCTTACGGTACTGAATATACTTTTGCAGGTAAAGCGCTATAGTTTCCGAAAGACAAAAGTATTTCATTTCAACAGGCACCTCAAAGCGCATTTCCTCGCATATGCGGAAAAAATGATCGGCCGAGTTACGACTGGTAAAGATCACCGCGCTAAAATCAGCCAGGTTGATCTTCTCTTTTCTGAAATCCTTTGCGGGCACACCCTCAACATGAATAAATGATCTGAAATCAATTTTCAGGTTAAGCTTTTTAGCCAGCTCGGCATAAGGATTTTTATCATTTTCGGGCTTAGGCAAAGTAACCAGTATGCTTTTAACCTTTTTCTTTCTATCTTCCAATTCAGTGCTTTTAATAACCTAAATTTTAATATTCAATGCCTTTATTAAAATCAAAACAGGGCAAATTTCGAGGGCACAAAGATACGTAAATAAATAAAACTTATGAAATCGAAACGTAGAAATTATATTTACGCTGCTCCTGATGTATTGCCATATAAAAATTACGATGATTATGATGAGTGTGGCCGTTAGTAATACCGGGATATATTGCGCCCCAAGCAGGCTGAAACAAATAACCACCGGTAAAAAAACAAATGCAATGTTAAAGTAGGTAAGATGCAGGATGTTAAGGTATTCGCTCACCAGTTTATTAATATCAAACACAAAACCTAAAAACTTGAGTATTAAAAACTTGAGTGAAAACAGCGCTATAATTACAATGGTGAGAAAAGTAAACAGACCGCTTCCTGCTATTTTATAATAAACACCTTTGTATGCGGCCAGCTGGTATAAAAACAGTCCGAATGTAGCGCAGAACAATAAAAACAAACCAAGAAACGCCCACGAGCTAACCGGGCTTTCCTCTTTACCGGCTATTGAAAGTACCCGTTTGCTGTAAAAGGAAGTAAACACATTGCTTACATCCTTGCTCAGGGCCAGGTTAAGGATGGCTGTATATAACAGCATGGCAATAATGATCACAATAACCCATGGATCACGTGAGGGACGGTTATGTCCTTCCATTACCCGGCTTTTTGACCTGGAATGAAGGTCAAGGAAACCGTAACCATGATATAATTCGCGGGCAAAAACGCTGTCGGCATATTCGGCGCGCATGGCAGCATCCGGCACCCTGAGGTAACGCATAGTAATGGAGTCGGTAATAAATTTGTCCCGGTTTTGCATGGCGTTAGCCACCGAATCAAGTACCGAATTGCCGGAGCGAAAAGTACGTACAGGTGATTTTAACGGCGTATCTGCCACCGTTGAATCCTGTTGCGCAAAAGCGGTAACACAATTCAACAAAAAAAGCAGGCAACACCAAATAACCAAACGGATCCTCAAAGCTTAAAACAGGGCTTATTATTTTGTGCAAAAGTAGGGTAATTATCTGAACCAGAATTTTATGAATTAATATTTTTTGAAATTATTTTAAAACTCAACCCTGCGATTTATTTATATAGGATCTGATCATAAAATATTATTCAACCACACCTGTAGCCGCCCAAAATACCAGGTATCCGGCTTTATCTTTACTTATAGTAATTTTTTTAAGAACCCGCTTGGGATCGGGATGGATATTCAATACGTCAATATTATGATGATCACTTTCTGTCATCTTATTTTCCGGCCCCCATTTGGCCAGGTTATGTACTGCGTAGCTCAGGTTAGCATCCCCTTCGGGAAGGTCATTATAATAGTCAGGCAGGATAAAATCTTTGCTCTCGCTGCCATCGGCATAAATTAACCGGATGTGCAGTTGCGATGGCCCTTCCGAACTGGTAAGGCTTAGATACAAGCCTGAATATTTTTCATGAGGCATCTCAAAGCTAAAACTATCAGTACCGGCTATGTTACGGGTTTGATTGCCTTTATCCCCATTTTTGTAGTGGAGCAATATTGCCGGGTGAAATGAATTAGCCACTATCAGCGGATCATCGGGCAAAGCATGTGGTAATTTATCACCGTTTAGTAAAGCCGCTGCCATGGTGAGGTAGCCATCCCCTTTTCCTCCGCCATCTATGCCTATAGTCCAGCTTTGCAGTTTACCATTAGTAGCTGTAGTTACCGGGCGGGCATTTAACAGCTTATTAATATTAACCTGGATTGTTTCGCCTGCCTGCTGCGCCTTGCCTGCGGATGAAAAAAGCATACTGGTTATTAATATAAAAAAGGGGGTAAAGCTCATGCTCATCATTAATTGGATAAGCTAAAGATAAACAACCCTGTTAAACCCTTATGCAGGTAATTTTTTTAATTTGAAAAAAAATCCTGTTACTCATCCTTCTCCTGGTATTTAACAAAACGCAAGTTTTGTGCGTTATAAAGTTAAATTTGGCAATTACCCTGCTTTAAATAGTTCATTCTTTTTAACCACACGGGCAATCATTTGCAGAAGTAGCAAATCCGCCCCGGTTACATGACATTTATTTGACAAAGTATTTTAAAAAGATAAATTAGCCAAAACCTAAAAACATGTTATGGCCGATCCCTCTTTTTCAAAAAATCCGGTAAAGCAAACCTATTTGTTGTTTTTGTTGAGTGCAGTTACTTTTTCATGCAGAAATACCGGGAACGTTACCGATAATTCGGTTATTGTAAACGACCTCTTATCAAAAGCCACCCTGCTTGTTGATCAGCATAAAGAAAAAGAAGCATTTAATTTGATTGATGCAGGTTTTTCAAAAATAAAAAGGCCCGGGATAGGTGATAGATGGCGAAAATACCGGTTTAAGTATAAAACAGCCTTTCAAACTGCGCGCCTCAACAATGATCCGGTTGAATTAAAAATAGCCAACAACTACGCCGATAGCATGCTTAATGTAATGAACACGGAAGACATCAGGCAAAAATACCCGGAAGAATACAGTAAAACTTTGTTTTCAAAAGGCGACCTGTTACTGGAGGCCGGTAATTATGATGAGGCTTACAGGGCTTTTTATAAAGGCAAGGTGTTTGCCGAAAAGCACGGCGACAATTGCAGCAGAGCTTTTTTCGATAGCCGGTTTGCCTTGCTTAATTACCGCCAGCAAAAATACCGTAAGGCCGCAACCCTGTTTATGCAAACTTTTAATGATCAGCAAGCCTGCACACTTGATTTCGATTCATTTGCCGCAGCACAAGGGGCAATGGATAATGCGGGCCTGAGCTATCATCATCTCGGCCTTACCGACAGTGCACTTATTTGTTATAAGGCCACCATCAGCTATGCCGATAAGAACGCAGCCCGTTTCCCTGAAAAGGCGCGGTTTATAAAAGATATTCATGGCCTCAATTACGGCTATATTGCTCAAATTTATCTTGAACGGGGAGACTTAAAAGCAGGAGAAGCACTGATTAAAAAAAACATTGAATTTAACGGACATGGTGGTAACGAAGGAAAAACCACCCAGATAATGCAGCTGAAACTGGCCAGGGCCTACCTGGAAGCCGGTCATTTAAACGATGCCGGCAAAATGGCGGCGGCAATCCGGTCTTCGCTTGATACACTGCCCAATCCCCGGGCCGAAATGGAATGGCAGCAACTTAAATGGAAGTACTACAGTGCCTTAAAGCTGGAGCAGAAAGCCAAACCCTACCTTGTTACCTACCTTAAACTAAAGGATAGTGCCGACGCAAAGACCCGGAAGTTTGATACTGCAGATGCAGACAACGGTTTCCAGCGTATCCAAAATGAATACGAGCTTGATACATTGAAAAAGAAAAATGAATTAAGCAGTCTATACCTTTTGGCCGCGCTGGGTTTTACCATCCTCCCTGTGCTTATTATCTTTTTAATCTTCCGTTCGTGGCGTTTATCCAAAAGAAATAATGCCACGTTAACAAAAACGCTTACTTCGCTGGAACAAAGCCAGCAAGAAAACACCCGCATGATGCAGATCGTGGCGCACGACCTTCGCAGCCCGATAGGCGCAATAGCTACCATTGCCAGTATGATGCTGGAACAGCAAAGGCCCGAAGATGACCGGATGATGCTGGATATGATCAAAACTTCAGGCCAAAACTCACTTACCCTCGTGAGCGACCTGCTACAGGTACATACCCGGACAGAGGAGCTGAAAAAAGAACCTGTCGATCTGCATTCTATGCTGCATTATTGTGTTGAGCTATTACATCATAAAGCTGATGCTAAGGCGCAAAAAGTGGTACTACAGGCACCTCATATAGATGTGCCTGTCAATCGCGAAAAGTTTTGGAGGGTGATCAGCAACCTCATCGGCAATGCCATTAAATTTAGTCCGACGGGGGCGGTAATAACTATTAAACTGCAGGAAATGCCGCAACATGTGTTAATTTCTGTTGAGGACCATGGTATCGGTATCCCCGACGAAATGAAGGATAATATCTTTGACATGTTTACCCAGGCCAAGCGTTCGGGCACAGCCGGCGAACAAGCTTTTGGACTCGGCTTGGCTATTTCCAAGCAAATTATAGAAGCACACGGCGGCCGTATCTGGTTTGAAAGCCCGCCCGGAAACGGGACTACTTTTTATGTGGAGTTGCCGGCTTAACCTACTTCAGGACTTTATTAAAAGGAACTGCAGACAAATATGACATTGTTACTAATACTAAAAAAAGTAACTCAAATGCGCAACCGCAGCGAATTTTGTACCCGGTGTAAAGGCAACGCCATCGGCTGGTAACTCACTTTTCAACCTGGTTTCGGTTTCAAATTGGGTCTCCTTCCATTTTACATTAAACAGGTTGTTAATTGTTAAACCTATCTCGTATTTTGGTTTTGTATAATTTAACACAAGGTCATTCACAAAGTACCCTACAGCAGTTAAGCTGTAGTCCTCATTAGCTGCCCGGTCGCCTAAGTAACGGTAACGGAGGCTGCCATTAAAACCTCTTTTACTTAAATAAGTAATACCGCCTGTGCTGCTCCAAACAGGTGCTAAGGGTATGTAGTTTTGGCCGGCCGGTTCATTTAAGGAGCGCCCGTGAGCATAATTCAAATCGGCATCAAAAAACAGCGATTTAACTGGCTGATAGCGGGCGGATAAGTCAAGTCCGATGCGTTGGGTACGTCCGCTGAAGTCAATCGTACCACCATCGCCGCCATAAACAAATTCTTTAGACAAGAACCCATACCATATAGCCGTATTAATAAGCAGGGATTGGACAGGTTTAAACACCGTCCCTAAGTCTGCATTATAAGCAGCTGCTAAACTTTGTACTCCATTTACTGCCACAACAGCACGGACATCATTGGAGTTAAAACCTTTGCCCAGGAATAAGTAAAACTGTGTTTTATCGGTAGCCTGGTAATAGAAATTCAATTTAGGGCTGATAATGTTATTATTTGCCCTGTAAACACCTATACCCTTAAATGTGGTATCGCCTGCCAGTTTATTATTATACTTATAATAAAACTGGTCAAATCGCAGGCCTGCGTTTAAGGTAAGTTTAGAATTGAACTTGAATGTTTCATTTATAAAAGCGCCTGCACTGAATTCGGTAATATCACCCAGCTTAATCGGATTAAGCAAAGTATAGCGGTTTACCGTATGCGATAGTTCTGAATTATTGGTGGCATCCAAACGGGCATTCAAACCAACTTCTGTAGTTAATTTAGTTTCCCCCATGTACCCATCGTGCAGGTAGCTGCCATTATAGCCGTATACGTTCCGGGCTTCTTTCTGCCTGATCTCATCGCCGTTTACCGTGTCGACCAAAAAGAAGGTAAAATTGGTATGCAGGTCAAATTTGTACCGGGAGTAATACAACTGATTTTTTAAAACATCATGTTCGCCCAGTGTTGTTAAAAGCTGTGCATTAAAGTTGGTGCGGGATGTTACGCCGCCTTCATTCGGGTCAAGCGCTCCATAAAAACCAACTTTACCTTCGTCAACTGCACTCTCCGGGATCTGACCGGACGCGAACCAATTACTGTATAATGCAGATGCGGTTAAGGTTAGCCGGTTATTGTCCGAGATTTTACCATGATACTTAGTAAAAAAGTTAAAACGTTTAAAATGTTGCGGATTGTCAAAATAACTATCACTGTAACGGTATTCCGAAGCGATGTACCAGGATTGGTTATTGGCTTTAGCTTTTTCGCCTAATAAATTCACCATTGCTAAAACGCGGTAAGTATTAAATTGACCACCTTCAACCTTAACGGTATTCTGGCTGATGGCATCAGCAGTATGAAAATCAACGGCGCCGGTCACATCCAGGTCACCCTTTTCGGCATCGTATGAACCTTTCTTATAGGCAGTGCTTTCTATCGTTTCCGGGATAATAAAATGACTGTCGGCATAACCCTGGCCGTGGGCATGTGAAACCATATTAACAGGTATCCCATCTGCATATAAAGCGATATCTGTACCGTGGTCATTATCAAATCCCCGCAAAAAAATCTGTTCGGCTTTACCGCCGCCCTGGTGCTGCCCTATAAACAGCCCGGGCACCATGCGCAGTACCTCCTGTGAATTAGACACGGCGCGCAATTTAATATCGGTTTCGCTAATGATTTTATAAGGGTTTGGATTATTAGCCGTGATTACCACGTCGGTTAACTGGGTTTGTCGCGGGCTCATAAAGATGACAGGATTGTGCTGCAAATCTGTTATTAAAACGGTTGCCTTACCATAGCCAACTGCAGTGACTGTAACAGATCGCACCCCGGGCCCTGCTCCCCTGTAGAAAAAACGCCCGGTTTCACCGGTAATCTCCATTTTATTTACAGGGTTTAAAATTACGGTGGCACCGTTAACAGGTACACGGGTAACGCTGTCAACAACAGTTCCTGAAATGGTTTTTTGCTGCGCATACAGCCCGTTGCTGCTCAATAGTAATATACTTAATACAGAGATTTTAAATTTCATACCATTAATCAAATATCATTGATAGATTAAGAGTGGGTGGTATAAACGTAGCTGCAAACTTTTATTCAAAACAGAATGTATAGACGAACGGTGTTTTTTTGATGGTGAACAGGTTATCATGGCTCAAAAATGGCGTAACTTTAAAGTTCTAATGCTGGTATCAGCAAGGATCATCCCAGCCTGGTAATTGTATACTTCTGATTAATCTATACATTTAAGCCGATCACCGATACTTTACTCCCTGGTAAAAACTGTTTGTGTTATTTTACCTTATGTCACAAATTAAAACCATTTCGGTCGTTTTGCATTTCGTTGGTTGGATAACGCTAATGGGCATCCCGCTTATTTTTTTGCATAGTGGCGATAAGTTTAACGATGTCATAATCCCTTTGCGAAGCCCCGACTACTGGTTATTTGGACTTACTTTTATGATTGTTTTTTACAGCAATGGTTATTTTTTTGTTCCGCGGTTATTGCTTAATAAAAAATATGTTTCCTATGGCCTCGTTACATTTTTCCTGATGTTTAGTGTGTATTGTATCCGGCCATTTGACCGGCTGCTTCATATCAGGGAAAAAGAGAGCGATAACCGACCGCCGGATCATCCACCTTTCGCCCTGCATGGCAACGAGAATTATCTGCCAGAAAGACCACCCTGGCAAGGGCCGGGTTTACCATCATACCGGGACAGGCCTTTAAGCAGGTCGCCGTTTAAGCAGCCGCTTGATATCACCAGTTTTTTTATTTTTTTCATGCTGCTTGCCTTTAGCGCCGCCATTAAAACAGTAGAGAAATGGCTGCTTATGGAGCAAAGGGCTGCCCGCGCAGAAGCGGACAAAGCAACCGCAGAGCTCTCTTTTCTGAAAGCGCAGATCAATCCGCACTTTTTATTCAATACCATGAACAATATCTATACGCTGGTTTTAACTAAGGATGATCATGCAGCTGATAGTGTTATAAGGCTTTCAAAAATCATGCGCTACGTTACGGAAGATATAACTGAAAACTTTGCACCGCTGCAGCGTGAGGTTGATTGCATTACCAATTATATTGAACTGCAGCGCTTACGCACAGGTAACCTTACTGTTGTTGATTTTGAGGTAGATGGCGACATGGATGGAAAACAAATAGCCCCGCTGTTATTGATGACCTTTATTGAAAATGTATTCAAATACGGTGTTAGCAAACACGAAAGATCAACTATCAAAATCAAATTGGTTATTAGTGAAAGCACCCTGTTTTTTTATTGTAAAAACCGGATTTTCGGTTTGAGCAACAGCGAACATAGCACCGGAATCGGGATCAAAAACACCCGGCGGCGTTTAGAACATTTATATAACGAAAAGTATTCATTAAATATCAGCAGTGATAACCAGGAGTACATTGTTCAATTAACATTACAAACATAACCATGCCCCTTAAATGTATAGCTATTGATGATGAGCCTTTAGCGTTACGGCTTATCGGTGAATATGTATCGCGGTTTCCATCATTGCAACTTATCAGAACATTTGAAGATGCAATTTCAGGTGCCGAATTTTTAAAAAGCACAAAAATCGACTTGCTTTTTCTTGATATCAATATGCCTGATATTTCCGGCATCGACCTGATGAGGTCGCTGACCGTAAAGCCCATAGTTATTTTCACTACCTCCTATCGGAAATATGCTTATGAAGGCTTTGAGTTAGAGGCGCTGGATTTTGTTGAAAAACCTATAGAACCCGAACGTTTTACCAGGGCTGTAGAAAAAGCGCTTATGTTTCACAGATATAAGAACCGGGCAAATGAGCAATTGAACAATACAAACGAAAGCCTGTACGTACAATCTGAATACCGGATTTTAAAGATCGACCTTAACACCATCGGGTATATTGAAAGTGTGGAAAATTATATCCGGATTCATTTAATTAATGCCAAACCCATTCTTACACTTATGCCCTTAAAAGAGGTATTAAAAAAACTACCTTCTGCTAAATTTCAGCGTATTCATCGCAGCTACATTGTTCCGGTAAGCAAAATAAGATCCTTCCAAAACCGTAAAGTGCAATTGACAGACATTGAATTGCCGGTGAGCAAAGCTTATTATGAAGCTATCCGCGGCTTAGTTCATTAACTTTTATGTGACTAATATTGCTCCATTAATCATTATTCCTTACTTCAACGGATAATACAGAATTCCTTAATTACGGGTCAAAAACAGCGCTTCCTGATGCCTGTTAGGAGGGCGTACCTGTGCTCCTATTTTCGGGCACAAATAAAGGCCTTACCTCATATTTTGTTTAAAACACCATCTATAGCCATCCATTCACCATCGTATTAACCCTGTTGGTCGATAAATATTTATCGTCAGAAAAAATTGGGAATACTTTCGGATCAGGAAACTAAATCAAAAGATTAAACAAATTAAATCATGAAAAAGTTAATACTCTTATCCTGTGCGGGCCTGCTCATAACGGCCTGCATTATGATGGCCTGCAAAAAAAGCAGCAAAAGTGATGGCACAACAACCACTACAACTACTACCACAACCGCCTCGGTTTCGGCTTTAACCTGTGGTTCGGCAGTAGTGTCATCAACGGCAACCGTTAACACAGTATTTAGCGGCAGTGCCGCAATACCGTATACAGGCGGCAACGGCGCCACCTATACTGCAGGTTCCGCTATCTCTTCAACCGGGGTTACCGGACTAACGGCAACTTTAGCGGCGGGCACATTAGCCAGTGGGGCAGGTAACATTACTTATGCCATTGCCGGTACGCCAACGTCAACCGGTACCGCGTCTTTTTCTATTACCTTTGGCGGGCAAACCTGTAGCTTTGCAGTAACTGTGGAGGCTGCAAGTACATCAACGGGCTGTTCTACCTCAACAACTATTGCATCAAAAGTAGTATGCCTGGCCAATGCTTTTTTAGCAACGCTGAGTACTTCACAGCAGGCATCTGTTGTACTTTCGTTAAACCTAAGCAACGCTAAAAGATGGTCAAACCTGCCATGCGGGCTTTCATGCAGAAACGGACTGGCATTTAGCAGTTTAAGCAGCACACAATTGGCCGCGGCCAAAGCTGTTGCACAGGCGGCTTTTGGAACAACAACCGGGGAGGGCTATGACGAATTCACCCAAATTATGGCTGCCGACGATTATCTTGGTCAAACAGCTTCCGGCTATTCTTCGGGCAACTATGTTATCGCATTTTTGGGCACCCCAACTACAACCGGGAAATGGATGCTGCAAATTGGCGGGCACCATTACGCGCAAAATATTACTTATGATGCCGGCAATGTAACCAGCATTACTCCTTTGCACCAGGGGGTAGAACCAAAAGGTTCATTTACTTTAAGCGGAACTACTTATAGCGGCCCAATGGAATCTGAACATAGTGCAATGCAGGCAATGCTCGGTTCTTTTACCAGTACTGAATTGGCTTCGGCAAAAATATCCGGTACTTTTTCAGATTGTTTGATGATACCCGGCTCTACCACCAACACCTTCCCAACTACTAAACAGGGAATTCAGGTAAGTACACTGAGCAGTTCTGCACAGGCAAAAGTACTGGCAGCCATGATGCCATGGATTAACGATCTGGATGCCACTTCTGCAGCTGCCTTTACTACCATTTATCAAAATGAGCTTGCAAATACCTATGTATGCTATGCCAGCAATACATCGGGTGTTGCCGGTACGGCCAGTTCATTTTTAACAACAAATACCGATTATGTGAGGATAGATGGGCCAAGTGTTTGGATCGAATTAATTTGCCAAACGGGCGTGGTGCTTTCGGGCATTCACTACCATAGCGTTATGAGGGACCATAGCCGGGATTATATAGGTTTATAAAAAACTATAGAAATTATGTACAACATTGTTTCAATAAACAGTCGCCATAAAAACAGTTGGCGGCTGTTTATTTTTGCCATCATTTTTGTTATTGCGATATTAATGTCAACGATTTCCTTCGCACACCAAACACCTAATACACTTGTTTTTTTGGATGCAAGTCCGAACAGGGTTGCACTGGAACTCCAAATGCCGCTATCAGAACTGGAGCTTGCTTTTGGCAATAATATATCTGCAAAGCCGGAAACACTTATTGAAAGGTTTGGTCCGCAGTTAAAAGAATACCTCCAGGCACACATACATGCGTATCTGAAAAAAAATTCCCCATGGACGGTTGAAATAGAAGCTTTAAGGATGGACAAGGGGAAATATGCCGAAAATGGCATCGATTATTGGGAACTGGTTGCCTATACAGTTATCATACCGCAACAGGGCGAAAGCACCCGTAAGTTTATGCTCGATTATGATGTGATCATGCACCAGGTTATTAACCATGCCGCCCTTGTTTCTATCCGCAGCGATTGGGAAACTGGGAATTTAAATGCACCAACGGCAGATGCAATGGTGATCAGCCGGAATACCAGGGATAATGTAATATATCCACTGGAAATAAACCTGCAGCAGGGAAGTTGGTTTAAAGGGTTCAAAAGCATGTTTGCTTTAGGCATGCAACATATCAAAGAGGGTACCGATCATTTACTGTTTTTGATTGTGCTGCTGTTACCAGCCGCCCTTTTGATAAATGGCAGGCAATGGGGCAAATTTGGCGGTACAAAATACAGTATCCTGCGATTATCGAAAATTGTTACTTCGTTTACAATTGGGCACTCAATTACCCTGCTCATCGGCGCTTTAGGCTGGTTAAGGCTGCCTGCACAACCCGTAGAGATAATGATTGCGTTTTCTATTTTAGTTTCTTCAATTCATGCCATAAGGCCAATTTTCCCGGGGAAAGAAATGTATGTAGCGGCGGGCTTTGGCTTAATACATGGCTTAGCATTTGCATCCGTATTAGCTAACCTTAAATTAAGTGCAGGTACTATGGCGTTAAGTATTTTAGGCTTTAATTTGGGGATTGAGGTTATGCAGCTTTTTGTTGTATTAATTACTATTCCATGGTTAATTTTACTAAGCCAAACACGGGCTTATAAGTATGTCAGGGTTGGCGGCGCTGTCATCTCCGGTATAGTTGCCATTGCGTGGATCTTGGAACGCGCTACCCAAACGCCTAATTTTATTTCAGTTTTTGTAAATAAGGCGGCAATACAAGCCCACTGGGCTATCCTGATCCTGGCAGCACTGGCATTGATAACTACCCTGTTAAAAAGGCGCGTAGCCCATTCATTATAAGATACCTGTTGCTGAATTTTTAAGCCTGGCTAACGCTGATTCCGGAATCAAAATAATCTTTATCCACATAAATCTTAAAGGAAGCCATAATTGCGTTTACCTTTGCCTTCAATATCTGGACATGTGCTTAATTTGGCACTGCTCAATTTTTTATATCTGGTAGCTATCGTAAATTTTTATTGCTTTTGCTATTCGCGAATGCCAGAAAGTGAGAACCGGGTAATATAAAACAAACGCAAAAAATAAAACCAAATACTCAACAATGAGGGCTATATATATTATTTCCGTATAGATTATCCTCATTCAGGCTATCATAAAAGAAATGGCAGGCATTTACATACATATCCCCTTTTGCAAGCAGGCTTGCCATTATTGCGATTTCCATTTCAGCACATCATTAAAGTACAAGGATGAGATGCTGTATGCTTTGATCAAAGAGATTAAACTGCAAAAAGGCTACCTCAACGGCGAAACCATTGAAACCATTTATTTTGGTGGTGGAACCCCTTCTGTTTTGGAGGGCGATGAGATCAGCAGGATCATCAATACCATTACCGAACTGCATACGGTATCATCTACAGCCGAAATAACTTTGGAAGCTAATCCCGATGATCTGAAACCTGACAAGCTCAAAGCACTGAAACAAACGCCTGTTAACCGCTTCAGCATAGGAATCCAGTCATTTTTTGATGAAGATTTGGTTTGGATGAACCGTGTACACCGCGGGCAGGAAGCCGAAGCATCGGTAAAGCGGGCCCAGGATGCCGGGTTTGAAAACATCACTGTCGACCTGATTTATGGCTACCCCATGCTCAGCGATACCAAATGGAAACAAAACCTGGATAAAGTATTTGAGCTTAACGTTCCGCATGTATCCACCTACTCCATGACGGTTGAACCGCAAACCGCGCTGGCAGCTTTCATCAGTAAAAAAAAGCAGCCGCCCATGAACGAGCAACAAAGCGCCGAACAGTTTGTGGTATTGATGGATGCCATGCAGGAGCACGGCTTTGAACATTATGAGATCTCCAATTTTTGCAAGCCCGGACAGTATTCGCGCCATAACTCCAACTATTGGAAAGGGGTAAAATATTTAGGCATAGGCCCATCGGCCCACTCATATAACGGCGATGCCCGGCAATGGAACGTAGCCAATAACGCCAAATACATGCAGTCGCTCGAAACCGGGAAACTATCTGCCGAAACCGAGGAGCTAACCGAAGAGAACCGCTTGAACGAATATATCATGACTTCGTTACGCACTATTTGGGGGCTTGATCTGGCTAAACTTAACCAGATAGCCAAAGGCGCATCCGACGAATTATTAAAAGCTGCCGCCGAATATTTCGACAGGGAATGGATCACACAAAAAGATAATGTTATTTATCTTAGCGCAACAGGTAAACTATATGCCGATAATATAGCTGCCGGTTTATTCTTTTAAACCTATTTGCCCGGAAACAGTCAATACATTGTTACAAAGCAAAATGATGTTTAAATCTGTTTAGCTTTACTAAGCGTATCTTTAACATGATACTTATCCTGACTATTAAATTATGAAAAAACTACTCATCGCGGCTTTTGCATTGCTGGCTTTTGCCGCTGCTCCAAAAGCTTATGCCCAAAAAACAGTTGGTGGTGCGGTTATGTCGCCTGCTAAAAACATTGTACAAAATGCATCGGGCTCAAAAGATCATACCACACTTGTAGCTGCTGTAAAAGCGGCCGGTTTGGCTCCAACACTATCGGCAGCAGGGCCTTACACCGTGTTTGCACCAACCAATGAGGCTTTTGCCAAATTACCGGCCGGTGCGGTTGATAACCTGCTGAAACCAGCCAATAAAGCAAGCCTGATCAAAACTTTAACTTACCATGTGGTGCCCGGCAAATTGACTTCGGCCGATTTGTTAACCAAAGTGAAGGAAGGTAAAGGCAAAACCGAACTAAGCACGCTAAGCGGCGGTACTATAACCGTAATGTCGCAAGGCACAAAATTGTATCTGGTCGACGAAAAAGGCAGCAAATCATGGATCACCATTGACGATGTTGCCCAAAGCAACGGCGTTATCCACGTTGTGAATGCCGTGTTAATGCCAAATTAAGTTTGCAGTTGCCGGTGGGCAGTTTGCAGTCATTTGCAAGCGATTTTATTAAAATAATGCCGTTAGCTGAAATCGCTAACGGCATTATTTTTTCGAAAAAACTGCAAACCGAAAAGTACAAACTGCCCACTGTAAACGGCAAACTGCCCACTGAAAAACTGTCATTAAAATTTCAAAATCTCGCGGGAGTGTTTACATATTTTTTACAAAGAATTAATTTTGCTCGTTAATTAATTTGTGAAAATGAGTATAAAGCTTACACCTATTGACAGTGTAGACAATATAAGCAAAGAGGATTTTGTTAACAATTACTTAAATCCGCGCAAACCGCTTATTATCCGCAAAGCGACTGAAACCTGGCCCGCTCTCCAAAAATGGACTTTTGAATACCTTAAGGAAGTAGTCGGCGATAAAACCGTTCCGCTTTATAACAGTTCAAAGGCCGATCCTTCCAAAGCCATCAATGCCTCGGCCAGCGAAATGAAATTTGGCGATTATATCGATCTCATTCAAAAACAACCTACCGATTTAAGGATCTTCCTTTTCGACCCAATAAAGCATGCCCCAAAGCTGCTGGACGATTATCGTTCGCCTTCAGATTTAATGGGCGGTTTCCTTGATAAATACCCTAACATGTTTTTCGGCGGTGCCGGTTCTGTAACATTTTTACACTATGATATCGACCTTGCACATATTTTCCACACACATTTTAATGGCCGCAAACATGTAATATTGTTCGACCAGAAATGGACTGAGCGCTTATACTGCATTCCATTTGCTACCTACGCCCTGGAAGATTACGATATCGAAAATCCTGATTTCACTAAATTCCCGGCGCTTGACGGCATTGAAGGGCAGGAAGCCATTTTAGAGCATGGCGATACCCTGTTTATGCCTACCGGCTACTGGCACTGGATGAAATACCTTACTGGTTCGTTTTCTATTTCCCTGCGCGCCTGGGATAAATCATGGGCCATTAAAGCCCAAAGTTTATACAACTTAACCATACAGCGCAAGTTTGATAACATGATGAAAGCCCGCTTCAAAAAGGGCTATATGGACTGGAAGGAAAACCTCGCTATAAAACGCGCCCACAATGCCCTTGCTACAGGCAAGCCATAATGTTGAGATATATTTATACTACTTTGGGGTTTATTTCGTTATTTTGAATGCTTTTAAATAAGTAAGAAACAATACTGTAACTTTATTTTAAAATTAGCGTAATCCCCCAAAGTAATAAAACTATATATGTGCTTCATTCTTAACCCGATCGATACGGTTGAAAATATTTCTCCCGAAGACTTTAAGAAGAATTATTTAGACCCTCGTCGACCGCTGGTTATCAAAGGGCTTACTAAAAGCTGGCCCGCCCGCGAAAAATGGACACCCGAATATTTAAAACAGGTTGTTGGCAACAAAGTGGTGCCGCTATATGATAATTCTAAAGCTGATCCGTCAAAACCCATTAATTCATCGGCAACCGAAATGCCTTTTGATGAATATATCGACCTCATCCGCAGTAAGCCAACCGAATTAAGGATCTTTTTCTTTAATATATTTAAACAAGCCCCACAGCTTTTGGATGATATTGTGTTACCTAAAGATTTGATGGGTGGCTTTTTAGAAAGTATGCCAGCCATGTTTTTCGGCGGCTCAAACTCGGTTACGTTTTTACATTACGATATTGACCTTCCGCATATTTTCCACACCCATTTTGGAGGCCGCAAACATGTGATCTTGTTTGAAAATAAGTGGAAACGCCGCCTGTACTGTATCCCCAATGCTACCTATGCTTTGGAGGATTATGATGTACTAAACCCTGATGTTAAAAAATTCCCGGCGCTTGATGGTGTTGAAGGCATTGAGGTTTTCCTTGAACATGGCGATACCCTGTTTATGCCAACCGGCTACTGGCACTGGATGAAATATGTTGATGGTTCATACTCCCTGAGCCTCCGTGCCTGGGATGCAAGCATAAGCCGTAAAGCGGCAAGCCTGTACAACCTGGCCATTAAAGGCGGTGTTGACAGCGCACTAAAAATGATGTTCAAAGGCAAATACGCTAAATACCGCGAAGGCCTGGCCGTTAAATGGGCAAACCGGGAACTGGCGGCTGGAAAGCCCTTTTAAGCCGGAAGTATTAAGTTTTAAGTCTTGAGTCAAAATATTGAATAGCGATGGGTAAAATCCATCGCTATTTTTATTACTAACCCGAGGCCGTGTCCTCACGGCCGGCTTGCTTGGTAAATGCGCGTGAGGACACGCGCATGGGGTAGCATTTTCTTGTGGCCGTGTCCCCACGGCTGGCACGCATAGCAAATGTGCGTGAGGACACGCACATGGGGAGAGCTACCACTTATCCAATCCTAATAGCTTTTTACCCAAATCACTAAGCTCGGCTACCGGGTTTTGTTTTTCCCTTTCCAGCGGATCACCGGGGAAAGCGTAGCCTTGCATGGCCTCGCGGCTTTGCCAGCTGTTGATACGCCATTGCCTTAGCTCTTCGTTATCTTCCTGGGCGGGCATCATGGATATATATTGGGCTATGCGTACTTTATCTGTACTGGTATTGGGTCTTATACCATGCGGCTGCAGGCTGTTAAATATTAGCAGATCGCCAGCTTCAAGTTTCACTTTTACTGTTTCAAAGCCGGTGGTATCAGGCTTATAATGATCTCGATCTTCGGGCTGGCTTAATTTCCAGGTATCGTAGGTTCTGTATAACTCGGGGATACATTGAAAACCGCCCATATTTTCATCCGTTTGATCAGCAAGGGCCAGTACACCCTGCACATTCTGGGGCTTGGTTTCAGGATCGTAATCCCAATGAATAAAACCTTTGTATTCAAAACCCGGGCGCAGCGGAAAATTCAGGTTGGCCCTGTCAATAGTTACCCATAATTTTTCCGTACTCCAGATATCTGCAAAAGCTGCATGAACTTTGGGGTACTGGCGGTTATCCCACATAAATTGCTGATTATAAATTTCAACCATGCCGGTATTGTTCAGCTCGCTCATTTGCATTTGGGCATTGGGCTTTTTGTACCAGGTGCTGATGTCATTAGCATCCTTACCCTCGTATTGCCACAGGTAAGCAGCCAGTTTTTCAACCTGTGCTTTGGGTACCGCGTTTTTGATGATCACATAACCGTTTTCTATCCAAAATTGCCAGTCGGCCTCAGTAAGTACCTTTAGCGGTTCATTATTGCTACGTTTATTCAGGCTCACCTGGCTTGATTTTGCGGTTGAAGGGTTACCGGGGATTTCTTTATGGGCATTCGCCGGTGCAGTTGCCATGGTCATGGTTGCGTTTTCGGTCTTCATAATTTTGTTTCGATTTATAATTCAAATTTAGGCTTGCATTAAAGGTGGCTTATCCTGTACAATGATCAAAATTTGCTCTGTATTGACCATTTAGTTATCTTTATTAAAACTTAATGCTCAATACGGCATGGATAAGATCCAGTTAGAGAAGGTAGATTTTGAACCGGGCAAATCGTTCAAACTTTTTTCGCCCAGGCTCAGGAATACCTTCCTGTGGCATTATCACCCGGAATATGAACTGGTTTATGTGGAGGCCGATGCCGGGATCAGGCACGTTGGTTCACATATTTCCGGCTATACCCAACATGACCTTGTACTGATTGGCAGCAACCTCCCCCATCTCAACTTTGATTACCGGCTCCGGAGCGAATACCACCAGATAGTGGTGCAACTGAAAGAAGACTTTATGGGGACGGCAATAGGTATCACACCCGAATTTTCGGCCATTGAGCAGCTTTTTAAAAAAGCGGCAAACGGGATTGCTTTTTATGGCAATACCAGGGCTCTGGCAGTACAAAAGCTAAAACAATTACCGGGGATGGGCTCGTTTCAGCAATTAATGGGGTTGATGGAAATCTTTAATATCCTGGCCGGTTCAAATGAGTTTACCGTTTTAAATAATGATGAGTTAAACCTGCAATTCTTTTTAAAGGACAAGATCAGGATGGGGGCTGTTTATGAATATATAGGCAGCAATTATAATCTTAAACCCGATGTAAATGTGGTAGCGGCTAAAGTTAATTTTACTACAGCAGCCTTTTGCCGCTATTTCAAAAAGCAGACCCAAATGACCTTTACCGATTTTGTGAACCAATACCGTGTTGATGTAGCCAAAAACCTGCTCATGCAGGATAAAAACGTAACCGAAACCTGTTACGCTGTGGGTTTTGAAAGCTTATCATATTTCAACAAACTCTTCAATAAAATAGTTGGTAAAAACCCCTCCGATTTTAAGAGGGATTGGGTTGGTAAGGATTAAATTTCCTGGCTACTGCTCATGATATAATTAAAATGGGGTCATGCTGAGTGTTTAAATCTGTTGGACTCTGAAGGTGCAATGACATCTCCACCACGTCATTGCGAGGCACGAAGCAATCCCCGACAGGCAGGTAACAAGCTTTTTTCTATGGACTTACATCGTCGCGCTCTTGGCCGCGCGGGGCCAGATACTTTTGTCTTGACACAAAAGTATCCAAAAAGTCAAGTCAGCAGATAGGCTTCTTTGCCGCACGCCCGTCCCGATGCCCATCGCGGAGGCCTTTGCCCTGCAAAACGAACAGAACCACGGGCTGCAATTATTTTGCCCTGCTGCGCTCGCACTTTCCCAATGCTTCTGCAAAAACTTGCTATGCCCCTTCCTGCGCTCAAGACCACCATTGTTCTGTCCGCTTTCACCCGAAGCTTACCTGCTGACGGGAACATTTTTTATTTATCATGTCATGGGTAGCCTGTCGAAGCATGATGGGCAAGGCCTCTGCGCGCGTCCTTCGACAGGCTCAGGATGACAGACCCTTCACACCTAATATCATTTCTACTTCATAGTCCACTGGATTTTTACTCAGCCTGACTTTTATAGTACTCCTTCACAGCCTCGGGCATAAGATGCCAGTATAAAGCAGGTTCCTCCCTGATCCTTGCAGCCTGCACCGGTACAATTTTGCAGGGCTCCTCGTAAATAACACTTTCACAATCTAAAAACCGGCCCATATAGGCCCCATATGTTTCGGAAGCGAATATTACATCAATAGGCGGCAGCTTTTTCTTAAGGTAGCTTGCCCAAAGCCGCGACATATTTTCTATTGACTCACCGATACCCGGCAACATAGCCTCATCGTAACTTAATAATACAGGTTTAACCCTATCGTCGCCGGCATAAGTTTTTTC
Organism: Mucilaginibacter angelicae; assembly: GCF_042434235.1. Classification (NCBI taxonomy): domain Bacteria; kingdom Pseudomonadati; phylum Bacteroidota; class Sphingobacteriia; order Sphingobacteriales; family Sphingobacteriaceae; genus Mucilaginibacter; species Mucilaginibacter angelicae. The sequence continues at coordinate 1,053,376 of NZ_JBHLTS010000022.1, forward strand.
GAGCCAGCCGAGCCTGATATCTCCGGCAATGGGCTCGTCATCACTGGCGCCAATAACCACTACAAGCTCGTCACAATGCTCAAGCGCGTAACCAATCAAAGCCATATGCCCTATGTGCAGCGGCAAAAACTTTCCAATTACCAAACCTCTTTTCATGCAGTAGCATTAAATCAACACCTCGTTTTTTATCTAATCTCTCATCTCCAACCACTAATCTCTCTACGAAGTATGGTCACACACTATTTTCCACTCACCCTTAATTTTCCTGAACCATAATGTAAAATAGCCGCCGGGCGTATCTTTTTTGCGGGTTAGCTTCCATCCGCCTAAAACAAAAGCGTTGGTTGCATCCAATACTTTTACCTGTATAATATTGAAAGTTAGCTGCCCCATGGCGGCTTCGTCCGGATATGTTTGTTTATAATGCTCAAGTGTTGTTTGCCAACCGTAAGTGGGGGCTGTTTTTCCTACAAAAACCAGCGAGTCTGATTTCCAGTAGGTTTGCATAAACCCTTCAATATCGCCCCGGTTCCAGGCCTCTTCCTGTGTGTGCATTACTTTCAGGATGGCTTGCCTGTTTTGCGCGAAACAACCCGTGGCGGCAAGTACAAACACAAAACTCAGTAATATTCTTTTCATATAATAAAGGTAGCTTTTTGTCTGAACCTGAATTTTAAGAATTGCCCGAATTAACAGAATTAAAAGCAAAAAATTCTATTAATTCTTTAATTCGCTTAATTCAGGTTCAGAGAATATACATAATCCCTGTTCTGACAAAAGAAACAAAATTCAACTTAATACAGTATATTTGGGTTCATCTGCAATAAAAAACAACATTAACTATGGGAAATCAGGTATTAAGCTTTGGCGAAGTTTTATGGGATGCTTTTGGCGATGGAAAAAAAGCCGGCGGCGCACCTATGAACGTAGCCAGGCATCTGGTGCAGCAAGGTGTAAAAACAGCATTTGCGAGTTCGGTAGGGATGGATAACTCAGGCGATGCACTGATTGGCTTTTTAAAAAGCAACGACCTGTATTCAGACCTGATCCAGGAGGACGATGAATTTCCAACCTGCGAGGTTACTGTGCAGCTTGATGAAAATAATACAGCCACTTATATTATTCCCCAGCCTGTTTCGTGGGACAATATACAACCTTCGGCCGCACTTATTAAAGCGGCGCAGGGTGTAAAAGCCATTGTGTTTGGCAGCCTGGCTTGCCGTACAACTACTACGCGCGAAACTTTATTAAACCTGCTTGATGAAACCCCTGCATTAAAAGTGTTTGACGTAAATCTTCGTCCCCCTCATTATACCTTGTCAACTATTGAAACCCTGGTTGCCCGGGCCGATGTAGTGAAAATGAACGAGGAAGAAGCAGACTTGCTTATAGGCGGTGGCAGCGCCTCCCTGCGCGACAAGATCGGTGAGTTCCGCTCCAAATACCATAGCCAAACCATTTGCGTAACCCGCGGCGAGCATGGTGCACTGGTATGGCACGACCATGAATTTTATGACAGCCCCGGCTGCCCCGTAAAAGTAGCCGATACCGTAGGCGCCGGTGATGCTTTCCTGGCAACATTTGTATCTGGCTTACTTTCAGGCAAACCTATGCAGCAAGTGGTTGATAAAGCCTGCTCCGTTGGCTCATACGTAGCCAGCCAGCGCGGCGCAAACCCGGTATATCCACCTGAACTACTGAACAGCCTGGCGTATATTTAGTATCCTAACACTACCAGCGTCATTGGGAAGTACGAAGTAATCCCCGACTATACAGATCCGCTCTGTATAGCATGAGGTTGCCACGCTATCGCTCGCAATGACATAATTATATCATCCCATCCTAATGCGACGGAGGCATGTTTTCTCATTTGCACATCTGAAATCTGCAAATCTGCACATCAATCCTCTCCTCCCTTAATTGTCATGCTTACCTAACAATTTACTTTATCACGCTCACAGCGAAACTTTTCATGAAAATATTCCGTTCCTTTATGTACAGAAAGGACAAAATATGCGCGGTTTTGGATTTTCCAAATTTAAGCCCAACCAAATCCCTAAAGGCGGATTTGATGAATTGTTAAAATTATTCCTCGAGTTGCTCAACTATACATCGGGCGATGCAGGCGAAGCTTTAGCCTGGCTTAACGAACTCGATAAACAATATAACCTCACCAACGATGATTATGGCATGGGCGATTTCATCGATGAGCTGAAACAAAAAGGCTATCTCGATGAGGACAACCAGAACGGTGAGTTTAAGATCACAGCAAAAACTGAGCAAAGCATCAGGCAGTCGGCACTGGAAGAAATCTTCGGCAAGCTAAAAAAATCAGGCAAGGGCAATCATCGCTCTCCCCAATCGGGCCAGGGCGATGAAAAAAATGCCGAACGCCGGGAGTTTGAGTTTGGTGACAGCCTTGATCAGATTGATATGACCCAATCTATCCACAACGCACAGGTTAACCATGGTATCGGCGATTTCATGATGACCGAACGCGATCTTGAAGTAGAGGAGATGGACTACAAAACCCTCACTTCAACCGTGCTCATGATCGATATTTCGCATTCCATGATCCTTTACGGCGAAGACAGGATCACCCCGGCCAAAAAAGTAGCCATGGCCCTTGCCGAGCTCATCCGCACCAAATACCCTAAGGATACGCTGGATATTGTTGTTTTTGGCAATGATGCATGGCCTATAACCCTGCAGGATTTGCCGTACCTGCAAGTTGGCCCATATCATACCAATACTTATGCAGGTTTAGAACTGGCTACTGATCTGCTTCGCCGGCGTAAAACGCATAACAAGCAAATTTTCATGATCACCGATGGTAAGCCAACCTGCTTAAAGGAAGGCACGAGGTACTATAAAAACAGCATTGGGTTAGACAGGAAAGTGGTTAACAAAACCCTTAATATGGCCGCACAATGTAAACGGTTAAAAATACCTATCACCACATTTATGATAGCTAAAGATCCTTATTTGCAGCAGTTTGTTCGTAAATTCACGGAAACAAACGGCGGTAAAGCGTTTTACAGCTCCCTGAACGGCCTTGGTGAGTACATTTTTGAGGATTACATCAGGAACAGGAGAAAGACTGTTAGGTAAGACCTCGCCCCCCAGCCCCCTAAAGGGGGAGTATTAAAACAAAAAATTAATCGGTGAAATCATATCTCATCGATGAAATCATAACAAACGAATGAGTAAATTATTAGATATAAAAACCCTCGGCCAGCTGAAGCAAACAGGCTACAAAAGCCGTTCGGTTAAAGATGAATTACGTGCTAACCTGATTGAACAGCTTAAAAAACGCGAAGGCGGTTTTGAAGGCATCATCGGTTTTGAAGATACCGTTATCCCCGACCTGCAAACTGCTATCCTATCGCGCCATAACATTTTATTGTTAGGCTTACGCGGCCAGGCAAAAACCCGGATTGCCCGTTTGCTGGTTAACCTGCTTGATGAGTATATTCCATATATTGAAGGATCAGAATTATTTGATGATCCTTACAACCCTATTTCGTGGTTTGGTCACAGCATCATTACCGAAAAAGGTGACGATACCCCTATCGGCTGGATCCATCGCTCTGAACGATATACCGAAAAACTGGCTACACCTGACGTTACCGTTGCCGATTTAATTGGCGATGTTGACCCCATCAAGGCAGCTACTTTGAAATTAACCTATTCGGACGAACGTGTGATCCACTTTGGGTTGATCCCCCGTGCACACCGCGGTATCTTCGTAATCAACGAGCTGCCCGATCTGCAGGCCCGGATCCAGGTATCGCTGTTCAATATCCTGCAGGAAAAAGACATCCAGATCCGTGGTTTTAAACTGCGCTTACCACTGGATATTCAATTTGTGTTTACCGCCAACCCTGAGGATTATACCAACCGCGGTTCGATAGTTACGCCGCTTAAAGACCGTATTGAAAGCCAGATCCTGACGCATTACCCGCGCTCGGTTGAGATTTCACGTAAGATCACCCAGCAGGAAGCATCTCTTACAGATGATCAGCGTATAGCTATCGAAGCTGACGGTTTGGTGAAAAACCTGGTTGAGCAAATTGCTTTTGAAGCCCGCAACTCTGAATATATCGACAAAAAATCGGGTGTATCGGCACGTTTAACTATTTCTGCCTATGAAAACCTGATCAGTAATGCTGAACGCAGGATGATCATCAACCACGAAAAAACAACGTTCGTACGCATTACCGACTTTTTGGGCGTGATCCCTGCCATTACCGGTAAAATTGAGCTGGTTTACGAAGGTGAGTTGGAAGGCCCTGGCAAAGTGGCCAACATCCTGATAGGTAAAGCGATTAAAAGCTTACTGTTATCATTTTTCCCTGATCCTGAAAAGGCTAAAAAAGCCAAAGCTCCTAACCCATATGCCGCTATCATTAACTGGTTTGGCGATGGCAACAATGTAGCTTTGGTTGATGATATGCCAATACAGGAGTACAAAAAAGCCCTGGAAGAAGTTGCAGGCTTGAAAGACCTGGTTAAAAAGATCCACCCTCGCTTAGGCGAAAGTCAGCAATTGCTACTGATGGAATTTGTACTGCATGGCCTGTCAGAATTTTCACAATTGAACAAAGGTTTTCTTGATAATGGCTTCGCGTTTTCGGATATGTTTAACAGTTTGTTTAATTTGCAGCCCGATGATGACGACCTTGATATTGACGACGACCGATACTAAATATATTGCGCTGATATGATTTTTAAAGCGCTGAGTATTTTATTCTGGATCATAATTGAGCTACTGGCCGACCGGTATGTATTACAGGGCATCCGCGGCGCATTCAAAAAATGGCGACTGCTTCAATCAAAAGCATTCGCCATTTTTTATTGGACAATCTCAGCCCTTACTGTTGCCGCCCTTTTAACCGGCGGCTACATAACCATGGCTGGCACCGGCGTACGTGCCGCCTGTTTGCTGATAACATTTATCCTGCTTATTTGTAAATTCACTTTCATACTGTTCATTTTTGCCGATGATATCAGGCGCAAAATTGTGCTGAAAAAAAAGAAAGCTGCAACTGCTGCTGCAACTAAAACTCCTGACACTGCTGCAACTGCTACTACCATAGATGCCATCCCCCGTTCAGAGTTCCTTTTAAAAGCAGGCTTGCTTGCTGCGGCCGTTCCACTGGCTGCTATAAAAAAGGCCATGCCCAAAGGCTCGTACGATTATCATGTACTTTACAAAACCATGTACCTGCCCAATTTACCCAGGGCTTTTGATGGTTTAAGGCTCGGGCAGATCTCGGATATCCACTCAGGCAGCTTTTATAACAAAAAGGCAGTGCTTGGCGGTGTTGAAATGTTATTGAAGGAAAAAACCGACCTGATATTTTTTACCGGTGACCTGGTTAACGGCGAAGCTTCAGAAATGACCGATTACCAGGACATCTTCACTAAAGTAAAGGCACCGCTTGGCGTTTTCTCAACACTTGGCAATCACGATTATGGCGACTATGGTGATTGGGATTCCCCTATAAATAAAAAGAAAAACCACGATGACCTGATAGCCACCCACAAAAACATGGGCTGGGATCTGCTCCGAAACGAAAACCGCCGCCTTAAGATTGATGGCGAAGAAATAGGCATCTTAGGAATCGAAAACTGGAGCGAATACAGCAGGTTCCCTAAATACGGCCGTATGGACCTGGCAGCAAAAAACACTGATGACCTGCCGGTAAAACTCCTGCTTTCGCATGATCCCTCACATTGGCGGGCTGAGGTGCTCCCTAAGTACCCACAAATTGATGCTATGTTTGCCGGGCACACCCACGGGATGCAGTTCGGGGTGCGTACCGAACATTTTCAATATAGCCCCATCACCTATGTTTATAACGAATGGGCTGGCCATTACCAGGAAAAAATGCAACAATTATATGTAAATGTAGGCTTTGGCTTTGTTGGCTTAACGGGCAGAGTTGGAATATTGCCGGAGATTACGATATTTACATTAAAAGCAGGCCAGGATCCATCACAACCAATTTCCTAAACGATCAGGCGCAAACTGCTACCCCGTTACCGATGAAGAAATTATTACAACCTGTATTAGATTTCCTGCTCTTCAGTAATATTTTCATGTCGCTTTGTGCTGTAGCACAGGCCCTGCTAACCTTTCATTTAATCGGATCAAAACCAGTGTTCCCTGTTTTGGGCTTATTGTTTACCTCAACACTGGGCATTTACAATTTTTGTATCCTGATAACCCGCCCGGCCAAGCCACAAAGGTCGCCATACAGAAGGGTACGCTGGTTTTTTGCGCACTATAGGCTAATGGTAACGTTTACTATTGTTTCCCTGTTATCGCTGATCCCGCTGTTTTTTATCATCACCACCGAATCAAAGATCCTGCTGATATTTCTCAGCATCCTTTCTTTTGGCTACGGCCTGCCTCTATTCACCGTTGGCGAGCACAAATTTGGCTTGCGGAACATCCCCGGCTTAAAGCCCTTTTTAATAACCCTGGTATGGACAATGAGCTGTGTGCTATTCCCTGTATTAGAGTCGATGCACAATCACCTCACGGACATTTCCATGCGCGACACCACTATACTCATAGCCAAGCGTTTTTTGTTTATAGGTGCGCTGACAATCCCCTTTGATATCCGCGATCTTTTTGACGACCGCAAAATGGGCCTCAAAACCATCCCGGTAGTTTGGGGCGAAAAAAATGCTTACCTGTTTTGCCAGGTGTTGCTTGCCGGCTACATTGTGCTGATGTTCCTGTTCAGGCAAAATGGGTTTAGTCTTGATTTTTTTGCGCTTACCCTTACCATGTTCCTCACAGGCTGGCTCATCTTCAGATCGGCCTGGGAAAAGAACGAGTACTATTACTTTTTTTACCTCGATGGCGTGCTCATCTTACAGTATGTTATGGTAGTAGCGTTCAGTTCCCTCAAATACTTTTTTCATTAAACCATGGCTGCCAATTATGATAATTCGGCATGGTTTTATGATCTGCTTTCAAGATTGGTATATGGCAGGGCGCTGGTAAATGTACAGGTATATTTACTAAGCTTTGTTCCCGCAGGCAGCAAAATACTCATAGCAGGCGGCGGAACAGGCTGGATCCTGGACGAGCTCACCAAAATACACCCGGCAGGTTTAAAAATCGCCTACATCGAAATTTCGGCTAATATGCTTACCCTCTCCCAAAAAAGGCAAACCGGCCAAAATGAGGTTGTGTTTATTAACGATGCTGTTGAAAACGTAAAGCTCCCCCCTGATTTTGATGTGGTGATCACCCCTTTTTTATTCGATAACTTTTTGGATGAAACGGTAGATAGTGTTTTTAACCATCTGCATAACCGGCTCAAACCCGGCGGTCTATGGCTCAATGCAGATTTTCAGCTTACCGGCCGCTGGTGGCAAAATTTACTGCTCAAAAGCATGTTTATTTTTTTCAGGCTGCTTTGCGGGATAGAAGCCAGCAGGCTACCGGCCATTGAAAAGCATTTTAATGCGGGAGGATATAACATAATTAAGAATAAAACCTTCTTTGGGGATTTTATTGTGGCAAGGGTTTATAAGAAGCTATAAATTCAAACTTACTATTTGAAGTATGGGAACGGCTAAACAATTACGTACAGGTTTGTACAACCAACACTTAAAAACTACAAGCCGCGGCAGGCGTAATCCCTTCTTTATCCTGGGTTAATGAGGGCTTACCTTTTTTGAAGGTTACTATCCAGATACTGTCAAAATCATTATCCGGCCATTGCAGGTCTTTAACTTTTAGACCAAGGGCTTTCAGTATGGGTTTGATCTGGCTGTGTTCCCAAACAACAAGGATAGTCCCTTTTTTTGAAGAGAGCTCGCCGGCTATACCTCCGGCATCTTCTTCTTCAAATTTGCTATTGATGGTTAGATTATATTTCACGGCTAAGGGTGATACGGTTTGAAACATCCGTGAACGGGGAGTGGATTTACCCAAATTAAGTGCCGGTACATAAATATGATCGGGCAAGCCGAATTTTGCTTTTAAAACTTCGGGGAGTTTGAGCGAACGGTTGAACCCGGCACATGAAAGGTTATCGCCAACCTCCGGTTTTTCGGCATGGCGAATGAATACCAGCTTCAGGTTTTTACCCTGCCCACAAGCAGTCAGTGTTGCCCAACCGACTATTAAAAAAAGTAAAAGTGATCTTTTTATCATACCGGTTGTTATTAGTGTTTTATTCTACTGAAACTGTTAGCCCTTCCTGCTGAAGGATCTTTCGATAAATTTCCATTTCGGTAAAGGAGCCTTCAAGTACGGCGCATTTGCCTTCGTTGTGTACTTTCCATGCTATCTTTTCGGCTTGTGGTTCGGAGTAATCCAGGTACTTCATCATGCAATGGATCACGTGGTCAAAAGTGTTAAAATCATCGTTCCAGAGTATTAAACGATGCATCTCTTTAAGTCCTGCAAGTAACTCTTCGAGGGTAAATGTTTCTTCCTGTACTTCGGTTGGCATACGTAACTACAAATTTACTCAAAAACAATAATAAAAGTGTTAAAATCGTGTTCGATGGTCTTAAAAATCATGTTACACACAAACCCTAAATAATTTCCACATGAAAAAAGCATATCCGGCTTTTGTTTTGGCATTAGCTGCACAACTTTTGGCTGCTCATCACTCATCGGCCCAAAGTACTAAAAATAGCTTACAGGGCCCGCCAGCTAATATTAATGTTGATGGCGACCTGAAAGAATGGGGCGATAGTCTGCGTTATTATAACGACGAAAAGAAGCTAAATTATGCACTGGCCAACGATAAAGATTATCTGTATGCTGCCATCCGGGTGAGCGACCGGCTTGATAAAATAAAAGTATTAAATGCAGGGATCACACTAAGCATTGATCCTAAAGGGAAAAAGAAAGATAGCTTTACCCTTACTTTTCCCTTAGCAGCCCCAGGTGAAAAGCCGGAGTTTGCAAAACCAAAGGATGATAACGGCGAAATTACCCAGGCCGACCGTGACGAGCTGATGCGCGAACGGATAACCAAGTTGCGGTATATTAAGGTTGTTGGATTTAAGGATATTGATGGCGATATAATCACCACATCAAATACCTATGGCATTAAAACAGCTATAAATTATGATACCAATGGCGATTTGGTTTACGAAGCAGCTATACCATTGAGTTTTTTCCATGCCGGTAATGATGCCTTTAAAGATGAATGGGCTTTTAACTTTAAGATCAATGGCATTCAACGCCCAACAGGAGGTGGCGGTGCCGGAGAGGGTGATGGAGGAGGCTTTGGCGGTAGTGGCGGCCGCGGAGGAAGAGGCGGCGGTGGCGGAGGAATGGGCGGCCGTGGCGGAAGAGGCGGTCGTGGTGGTGGCATGGGCGGCGGCGCAGGCCGAGGTGCAGCCGGCGGTTCTGGCGAAATGTCAAAGTCCGTTGATTTTTGGGAGAAGTATTATTTGAGCGGCAAATAAGTTATTGGCAAAAAGAAAGTCCGAAAGAAAAAAGCATTGCCTTAATCTTTCGGACTTCCCGACTGTGGACTTCCGACTTCGAAATTACTCCACCTTATACCTGTAAACCTGCCTGCCTAAATTGCCAAATCCATCAATGCCTTCAATAACAATGCGATATGTTCCTTTGGTATCGGCATTAAAATAATCGAATGAGGTTTTGCCTTTTTCATCGATGATTATATTCGGATTCCAATAAATAGTTGAGCGTAAATCAGGTGTTTCATTATTAGTTTTTGGAGTTGAGTATTTGGGCGAATAGAAAACGCGTGCTTTGTAATAACCTTTAAAAGGATAAGAAATAAGCCCTGAAGGTGACTCACTGGTCACAAAATTTCCAACACCGTGGTTAGTAGTTATGACTAATGCACCGGCAGACATCCCCGAACCATATATCAGTGTGTAACTTTGCCCCCTTAAAACTTCGATGCTGTAAACATCATTTACATTTACACTATTCAAAGCATCACCAGGTATTATATTACCGTTAATGATAACTGACATCTTTTTTCGGCTCCTGTCGTTAATCGGATTACCATCAGCATCAAAGGATACACCAAATATTTTACCGAGCAGGCAATCGGATAATCGTGCGCAACTTTTTAATAACTTGTCACCCATAATCACCTGATCTGCATTGCCCGCACCATTAAGATTTGATGATTGGCTCATATCCGGTTTTTTATTTAAACGGGTAGACCGGATATTAACCTGCTTCAAAGTAGTGGTGTCTGTACCTGCATACCTGCGGGTTGTAACAACAATAATTGGCTTGTTTGAATTAGGTTGAAAAATGAGGCGCACGCTTTCTATTTCCTGGGGATAAAATACAGATAATGTATTTCTGTCGCGCCAGGCTCCGTCAACTACAACTTTTCCTTGATTTTCAGGTAGTACAACCGAATTAATGGCATTCCCATTTGATACACGAGAACCAAAATAACCTACCTTGGTTACGGGTTCAATTTCACGCAGGGCTTCTTCTAATGAAAGGTATACTTTATTGTGCACGCGCTTCATATCAACCAACCGCTGCTCATAGGTACCATAATTGTCTAAATTGTCATCTTTAGCTTTTTTCTTTCCCTTTATAATAACCTCTTTAATTTTGAGGCTGTCTGTAGGGGTTGCGGCTTGAGCCAAGTTTGTATCATTTGGTTGTTTGCCAAATGTACCCGCTAATACGGCATCGGGCTCTGTGTAATTAGTCCGCCTCTCAACTTTCGCCAAATCAGGCTGCTTAACAAAAATGGATACGTTTTTGCCGTTATTCTGTTTCCGGGCCTGCACCACGATTTTAGCAGTATCAGATACTTCGACATTAGTAAATTTAAAATTGCCGTTAATATCCGATATAGTATCCCTGTAAAAGTTTTCACGACTTGCAAACAGGCTTACTTTACCCATTGGTAGCGGTTTGCCGCCAGGGGTTTTAATTGAACCTTCCAGTTGCAGCGCTTGCTCGGCCGGATAGGTTGTTAGTAAGGGTTTGTCGCTTAGTAGCTGCTTCCATTCAAAGCTCCGGTATCCCTGGGTAAGCATGAGCATATCAAGATCATCCCGCTTTTGATCCGTAACATTGGTAAAATAATAGTTAGGCTTTTCTATATTGCCTTTGAGCTCGGATGTAAGGAGCAGGTTGTTTATAATAGTACTTTCCTCGTCTTCATTTACACCAACCCGGCTTTCATTAATTACAGCTACTGAAAAACTACCGGATGCCGGGTTGTTTCCATTATCCGTAGCGAGAACATTGACGGCTATTTTTTGCCGGGTTGTAAATTTTTGATCGGGCAGGTCAATGTTCAATTTAAGCGTATCGTTTTTACTTATAAAAGCAATACGCTCATTGAGCGGTTCTCCGTTTTGACTAAACAGCGTAAACCTGCAAATGCCTGATGGAAAACGGTGTTTGTTTATACGCATAATATATGCTGGTTCGTCAAGATTAAAGAATGTTGTATAATACACCTGTCCGTTTGCCTCACCTATTAAATAATACCTGGAGTGCTGTTTAGCGGAAAAAGTAGCAGGGGCCGAGTTTACTTTTATATTAATGCTGTCGGCCAGGCGGTTGTTTACGGTTAAAACAAATCCATCGCTTTGGGCTTTCGGTAAATCGACCTCAAAGGCATGCCCCTGGCTATCTTTTATTTTGGCTTTATATGTTTTGCCTGTTTGCGGGGTAAGGGCAAATATACCCATGCCTAAGTGTTGTGTATTAAAAGCAGCAACCTCGTTGCCCTCGTTATCTGTTATCGTTCCGGAAACGTCTTCACCAGAGCCGTTTTTGTTTACCGCTTTAATTGCCACCTTTGAGCGTAAGCCATTAATGAGTTGCCCTCCTTCCGGAAAAAATTGAACATCAGGATTTATAATATTTTTATTTGCCCCTTCGGTTAATAGCGCCAGCTTTCCTACTCTTATTTTTTGATCATAAAAGGCCGGATACGGTTTGTTGCGCATCCAATTAGTGTAAGCCCTTATCCGGTATGTTCCGGGAGCATATGAAGAGGCTATTGTAAAATCGCCCCATGTTACACCCGCATCGAGTTGTAAATTAATCCGCTTGAGCACGGAGTCAATGGGGCTAATCAGTTCTACATGTAATACCCCGCTGATATCAGAGGGTTTATGATCCACGCCTGAAACTGTGTAAGCCTTAAACCAAATGGTATCTCCGAGACTGTACGAGGGCCTGTCAAGATGTAGGTATACCTTTTCAGTTGGGTTTGATATTAATTGTTTGTTTAACAGGCTTGCTGTTTTGCTTAAAAAGGAGCTATCTGTTTGTGCATGTAGTTGCGCAAAAGAAAAAGCAAAGCAAGCTAATATTAAATAGCGTAGATATTTCATAAGGTTTAGTAAAGTAATGCCAATATATTGGTTTTTATTTGACCATAACCAATACAGAAGGTTTAAATATTAACCTTATTATAAATCGTATTTGTTTAAAATACGATTATTATTCCACCTTATACCTGTAAACCTGTCGGCCTAAATTGCCATCGGCATCAATACCCTCAATTATAACACGGTATGTACCTTTAGCATCGGCATTAAAAAAGCTCATGGAGGTATTACCATCTTTATCGGTTAACAAACCCGGCGCCCAGTAAATGGTACTGCGAAGGTCCTGCATTTGGGCATTGGTTTTAGGATCATCATATTTAGGCGCATAAAACTCGCGGGCTTTATAATATCCTTTAGGCGCATAAGTGGCTATACCCGGCGCGTATTTGTTGTAAACTGCGTCGCCGCCACGTTTGGTTGTAATAACTAAAACGCCACCTGATCCTCTTGAGCCATAGATGGACGTATTACCTATAGTTCTTAATACTTCAACCGTAGCTACTTCACTTGGGGCAAGATTATCCAGGAAGTCGGGCTCAACATACGTGCCATCGAGAACAATTTGCATCGGTGTGTTTTGACTCCGGGTTGAATACGGAATCCCGCCTTTAAATATCACAAAATTAAGCCGCCCCTGCAGCACTTGCGACAGCGTTCCGCCGCCAAATTGAAGGTCTTTGGTAGTAAGTGTTTGATCGGCATTGCCGGGCCCGTTAAGGTTGGCCGAGTTTTTAAAAGGGTTTTCCCGTTTCTCGCGGATCACCACTTCTTTTAAAACTATAGTATGGTTGCCTATACCATATTTAACCTGTTCATCATATAGCTTTTTACTGTTTAACAGATAGGCCGATGCCCCGTCATTAATGTTTACCTGGATATCGGGTGTATTTTTGTTAGGGCCTACAGGTTGAGGGCTTACGTTATCAAGGGTGATATCGAGGTTTTTCCGGTCCTTGGCAGTGCGTGCCTGGATCACAAATTTGATGCTATCCCTGAAAACAAGATCTTTAAAAGTAAACTTGCCATCAGCATCGGCAACGGTATCAATAATAAAGGTACCGCCCGAGGTTGAAAACAAGGTAACCTTGCCGTTAGGTACCGGCTTGCCGCCGAAAGTTTTAAGGTGACCTGTTACTTCCAACGATTTTTCGGGCTTGAAAACTATCGGGGTAAATTTACCGGCAAGCAGTTGTTTCCATTCAAAACGATGGTAGCCTTGTGTAAGCATCAGCACATCAAGGTCGGCTTTGGTTTGGTTACTTATATTGGTGAAGTAATAGTTAGGCTTTTCAATATATCCCTTCAAATCCGAGGCAAGCAGCAAGGTTGAAAATATCGAACTTTCGTTTACCTCATCAGTAGTAACCTTTGATTCATCAATAACCGATGCTGAAAAACTGCCAATAATGGGTTTATCCTCACTGTTTTTGGCATTGAGGTTTATGGTCACTTTCTCACGTGGTTTGTAGCTTTGCTTTTCTGTGGTAACCGCAAGCTTGAGCTGATCGGGATTTTGAACAAAAATAAGGCGCTCATTCAAAGGCTCGCCGGCAGCCGAAAACAATGTAAATTGAATGATGCCCGATGGGAATTTATTTTTAGGGATGGCAGCCGAAAAGGAGGTTGCCCCATCTTTACTTTTACCTGCATAACAAAGTTCGCCACCCGATTGCGCTATGAGCGTTAAGCCTGATAATGAAGCCGTACCGTTGCCGGTGTTTTTGCCGGGGATGATTGATACAAACACCTTATCATCGCGCATACTGTTGATGCTTAACACATAGCCGTTATCAACCGCTTTGGGCAAATCAAAAACACCTTCAGAGCCATCGGTATAGGTAATATGCGCTTTGTATGTTTTGCCGCTTTCGGGTTCAAAATTTACGGTACCCATACCAAAATGACTTTGGCCCAACTCCGAAATCTGGTTATTTTGATCATCGGCAATATAGCCTTTAACATCAACTCCCAGCCCATCGGCGCCAACAGCTTTAAAAGCCACTTTTTCAAAAACGCCGTTTATTAAATTTCCGCTTTCGGGAAAAAACTGGACATCAACCTTATTGAATATTGTTTTTATAGGTATGCTTTTGGCAACTGTACGTTTTTCATCAAGCTTAACCTCCGTATTGATATGCCCCGTTGTTATGGAAACCGGCAGGTTGTTAGTAAAACTGGCCGTAAGGTTACCCTTATCGTCGGTTATACCTTTTCCTCTTGATATAGATTTTCCGTTTATTTCAACCTCGTAACTTACGGGTTTGTTAACATAGGCTATACCATTAAGGTCGGTATAAGTAATTACAGCGGTTACTTTTTGTTTGCCGTTTAATGTACTGTAAGTATAGGCGGTTTTGGTGAAAACCCTGTTACTTATGCTGTTTACCACGGTTATGGTTTTATCAAAAAAGTAAGCCTCGCTTTCGTTACGCATCCAATTGGTATAGGCGCGGATACGGTAATTACCTTCGGCCATGGTATCGGCCAGGGCAAAATCTCCTACTGTTAAACCTGCCGTTAGCGGAAGTTTCAGACTGCGCTTTACCGAATCTTTATCATCAATAAGGTCAACATTCAGGGTTTCGCTATAGGCTGAAAGCTTGTGTTCGCTGCCGATAGTAACGTAGGCTTTAAACCAGATATCCTCGCCAATGGCATAACTGGGTTTATCAAAGTGGAGGTAAACTTTTTCCTGCGGATGTTCAGCCCGCCATTTATCAAGCTGCGCAATAATTTTTGTTACCAGTTCATCGTCGGGTTGTATAAAAGCTAAGGCAGCACCAATAATAAAGGTGATCAGTATCCCAACCGATAGGCGTTTGAAGTTCATAGAAAGGTAAATCTTGAACTACCAAGATACGCAAAAAGTATTTACGCATTTATAACAAGTATGATACTGTCTATAGTACTAAGTCCGAAGTCAATTTTTCTCTTTCTACACTTAAGACTTAGAACTATTAACTCAATACTACCACTTATTCTTCCACATCATACTTTCAACCGGGCGTGTGGTAGGGTTGTTGTATTTAGCGTTTGCTTTAGTGTTATACAGTGTTTCGATCTCTCCTTCAACTACAAAATAAATAAGCTGGCCAATAGGCATGCCCGGATAAATCCGTACCGGTTGAGCGCATGAAATTTCAAGCGTCCAGGTATTGCAGAAACCAACATCACCTTTGCCAGCAGTTGCGTGAATGTCAATACCTAAACGCCCGGTACTTGACTTACCTTCCAAAAAAGGCACATGGCGATGGGTTTCAGTATATTCAACAGTTACGCCCAGGTAAAGGGTATTAGGCTGAAGCACAAAGCCATCCTTCGGTATCTCAAAGCCGTCAATCTCATTGTGAACTTTGGCATCAAGCACCCTGTTGCGGTAAGTGGCCAAGTATTTGCCTAAATGCACATCGTAAGAGTTGGTACCCAGGTATTCGCGGTTAAATGGTTCAATAATTATATGGCCTTGTTCAATTTCTTCGAGGATGCGCTTATCAGATAGTATCATACGGGCAGGTTGTTGCTGGCGCTAAATTATGAAAATTAGCCCAATTGCTGCCTGCTTTTATGAACAATACTGGTCGCCGATATACGTTCAGATAGCGCAGAAACAACTGCTAAACCCGATATACGTCAGCCAATTATGAATATGTGACTACACTTATATAATTTAATTTTTTTTGACATATGTTTGCAACCTATTTTGCAATTTTACTTTTATGGCGATAGCATACAGGCAGCGTATTGATGATGATACCGAGTTTGCACTCTGGCGTATCGAGGAGGAGGCTGCAGACCTGTACAGCCAGTTACAATTGGATCAGCAGGAAAAGGATTTTGTGGAGAGCCTGAGCAAGGGCAAGCGCCACCTGCACTGGCTGGGTACCCGCGTGCTGCTGCGCAAAATGCTCCGTACCGACGAATATATTGACTGCAAGGTTGATGAACATGGCAAGCCTTACCTGGTGAACCTGCCATACCACATCTCATTAAGCCATTCGTTTGATTATGCTGCTGTAATGATTAGCAAAACGCATAAGGTTGGGATAGATATTGAGCAGATAAAACAAAAAGTTGAACGCATTGCCAACAAATTTATGCGCGATGAGGAACTGGCCTTTATCGGCGGACCGCAAAAAATTGAGCAATTATATGTTTGCTGGTGTGCCAAAGAGGCTATTTATAAATGCAACGGGCAAAAAGAGGTATCATTTGCCGACAACATTTTTTTGGAGCCTTTTCAGTTTGAGCACCATGGTGTGGTGAATGCACAACTGAATAAAAAAAATAACACCATTGATTATACTGTAGGTTACCTGCGGTATGAAGATTATATGATAGGTTACGTAAAGGGGGAATAATGAAAAACAAGAAAGTATTTTTCCAGGATTGGGGCCTGGTAGATTACCAGCAGGCCTGGGATAAACAGGAAGCCCTTTTCAGCGAAACGGTTAAAACCAAAATTGAAAACCGGAACCGCGAAACGGCTTACGAAGCAGCTGCCAAAAATACCGGGACCGCCGTAGCTTATGATACCATTGAAGCCGACGAAACTTTTAACTACCTGGTGTTTTGTGAACATCCGCACGTATATACACTGGGTAAAAGCGGCAAGCCCGAACATTTATTATTAGATGAGGAAGGCCTGAAAGAAAAACACGCGGTTTATTATCCCATAAACCGGGGCGGGGACATTACCTACCATGGCCCCGGCCAGATTGTGTCATACCCCATTCTTGACCTTGATAATTTCTTTACCGATATCCACCTGTACCTGCGTACACTGGAAGAAGCGATAATTCTTACTCTTGCAGATTTTGGGCTGAAAGCAGGCCGCTATGAAGGTTATACCGGTGTTTGGTTTGATGCCGATAACGAAAAGGCCCGTAAAATATGCGCCATGGGTGTGCGCTGCAGCCGTTGGGTAACTATGCATGGCCTGGCCCTTAATGTAAATACCGATTTAAGCTATTTTAAAAATATAGTGCCCTGTGGTATTGACGATAAGGCTGTTACTTCCATGCAACTGGAGCTTGGACAACAGGTTGATATTAATGAAGTTAAAAAAATCCTGAAACATCATATTTCCGTACTTTTTGGTATGGAGATATTATAATGAAAGGAATAATTTTAAGTTTACTTACAGCAGTTACATTATCGGCCTGTGCCGGCAAAAATGCACCGGCGCCGGTTAGCTATAATCCCCCGCCAAAACCAGTTACAGTGATACAGGATACCTTAACATACCTTGCCCTCGGCGATTCATATACCATTGGGCAGTCCGTTCCTCCGGAGCAGGCATTTCCCAATCAACTGGCTAACCAGTTAAATGGCTTTAAGGTAAATGCCCCAACCATTATTGCCCGCACCGGCTGGACAACTGACCAGCTTATCGCAGCTATTAACGATAGTAATATAAAGGGTAATACCTATGATGTGGTAACCCTGCTGATAGGTGTTAATGATCAATACGGCGGGTTGAGCCAGGATAATTACCGCGCTAAGTTTGAGCAGGTTTTAAATACGGCTATCAAATTTGCAGGAGGGATCAGGGAACATGTATTTGTATTGTCCATCCCCGACTATGGTGTTACCCCCTTTGCTCATGGTAATGATGCTGTAATAGGGCCTGAAATAGATCAGTTCAATGATATTAACCGTAAAATAAGCAGCAATGCTAAAGTTAATTATGTAGAAATTACCAACATCTCCAAATTGGCGGCAAATGATCTTACCTTACTGGCGAGTGATGGTTTGCATCCTTCAGGTAAAATGTATGGGATGTGGGTTGATAAACTGAAAGTGGATGTAGGCGCTGTTTTTGCCAAAAAATAAAGCATTTTTAAAAACGCGTCATTGCGAGGCACGAAGCAATCGCGAACTATAAGGGTGGACCTGCTAATCGGGGATTGCTTCGTGCCTCGCAATGACGTAATAAGAGGTGTTCGCTTGTAAAAACTTAATTACTCAAACCTAACATTCCGGCAAACTGATCGGAATATTGATCGCAAGCCCACCATCGCTTGTTTCCTTGTATTTCGAGTTCATATCAAGCGCAGTTTGCCACATGGTTTTTACCACGGCATCAAGGCTTACTTTGGCTTTTTCCGGGTTGCTTTGCAGTGCCAGCTGTGATGCTGTTATTGCTTTAATAGCCCCCATGGTGTTGCGTTCGATGCAGGGCACCTGTACCAGGCCACCGATAGGATCGCAGGTGAGGCCGAGGTGGTGCTCCATGGCTATTTCGGCCGCCATGAGTACCTGGCGCTGGGTACCTCCCATACATTCAGTTAAAGCCGCAGCGGCCATGGCCGATGATACGCCAATTTCAGCCTGGCATCCTCCCATAGCTGCCGATATAGTAGCACCTTTTTTAAAGATGCTTCCAATCTCGCTTGCGGTAAATAAAAAGTTAATGATCTTTTGCTCTGTGTTTCCATCACAAAAAGCAATGTAATATTGCAATACGGCCGGGATTACCCCTGCTGCGCCGTTTGTTGGCGCGGTAACCACACGGCCAAATGAAGCGTTCTCTTCATTAACTGCTAATGCAAAGCAACTCACCCAATCCAAAGTATTTTTGAAGCTATCGCCGGTATTTCTGATGGCAGCAACCCACTCATCATAATTGCTGTATTTGTTGTTGCCAATGAGTTTGGCGTTTAATTTGGCAGCGCGCCTTGCCACGTTTAACCCGCCGGGTAATTGACCGGTGGTATGGCAGCCACGGTAAATACATTCTTTTAATGCCCTAAAGATGTTTAATGCACCTGTACGGGTTTCCTGTTCGCTGCGCCAGGCCAGCTCATTTTCGGCTACAACTTCTGAAATCCGGAGCCCGGTTTTGATACACCAGTGCAACAGATCGGAAGCAGTATCAATAGGGAAAGGAAGATCAACCTCGGCCTTAGCCTGGCCGGAAGCGCCTTCCTTAACTACAAAACCGCCACCTATCGAATAGTAGGTTTCAGATATGGCCTTGCCATTATTTAAAAAAGCCTGGAAAGTAACAGCGTTTGGATGATATGGCAGGCTTTCATTGAACAGGAACAGCAGATCATCTTCGGCATAAAAACTTACGGGCAAAATGCTGCCAAGTATCAGTTGATGCGAAGATTTGATATGTGCAATTTTAGGTGTTACCTGGTCAACTTCAAAAGTGACCGGGTCATCGCCGCTCAGGCCAAGCAGTATGGCTATATCGGTACCATGCCCCACACCTGTTTTGGCTAATGAACCATATAATAATATCTTAACCTGCTGCACCAGCGGCAAGGCCCCCTGCTGCTCAAGCGACTGTACAAACTGCTGCGCGGCACGCCACGGACCAAGCGTATGCGAACTTGACGGGCCTATGCCTATCTTAAACATGTCAAAAACCGAAATCTGTTCTCTTTGCATCAGGAGCAAAATTAATGATAAATTACAATTGTATGCTTTGTAATAAATCCGTTGTGGCGTTATATTTTTAATTAAATAATTAATATTTTGCATCAACTTACATAAACAAAACCTCAACTTAAACACTTAACTATGGAAAATTACGATCCGCAATCGGCGGGAGCAGCAGCAGCAGTTATTGCGTTATTCGGCTTTTTAATGGTTCCATTTATCATCGCTTACGTTGTTCAGATAGTAGGCATGTGGAAGATATTTGAAAAGGCAGGCAAACCGGGATGGGCTTCTATAATTCCTATCTATAATGCCATTGTATTACTTGAAATTATTGGAAAACCAATGTGGTGGCTGATATTATTTTTGATCCCTTGCACAGTACCGATTTTTGGTATTTGGGCATTAAACCTTCTTAGTAAAAGCTTTGGCCAAAGTGAAGGTTTTACCGTTGGTCTGTTTTTTCTTCCATTTATCTTTTTTCCAATTTTAGGCTTTGGCAACTACCAGTATATAGGTCCTGCCGGTGCCGGTTTTGCCGGATTCAAACCTTTTGATCCTTCTGCAGATTATAAAGATCCTTTTAATCCAAATCCACCACAAAATCATTAATGTGGTTATCTTATATTTCTTTACAAATGTTTTGCAGCCGGCTGGGTTTTACCCACTGGCTGCAAAATCATTTACTGCCCTGCCCGTTTAAATACCTTACCGGTATTGATTGTCCGGGCTGCGGTTTTCAACGTGCAGTAATAGCCCTCATGCAGGGCAATGTTCAAAAAAGTTTCCTGTTATATCCACCTGCAATTCCGTTGTTGTTGTTGTTTGCTTACGGGATAGCTGATGCTTTTTTTAAGCTGGATACACCTCGATGCACCATCAAAAAAACATTATTTATGGTAGTAGGCGGTATTATCCTTGTAAGTTACGGAGGTAAAATGTATGATCTTTATATCCACTATAAACTCTCGGCCTGAGCAGCAACAATGTGGCTGTAATCCTTGACGATGGTTTGCAAAAAAAGCATATCATTCATCCCCGCCAGAGGGGTAACACCGATATGGCTTTTTATCTTTTCGGCCATATTATAAACTATTACAGGGTTTCGTGTTTTTATATAGGTGTTTATCACTTCGCTTACCAGCTCAATGTCCTGATCAGTTAATTGTGCTGTTTCACGAAAAATCGGTTGATACGCATCCGCTTCAGGAATAAATACAATATTGTTCATTTTAGTGCGGGGTACTGTTCTGATCAGTGTAGTGCCTGCAACCATATCCCCAACCCGTTGGTTATTATCAGATACTATTACGCAAATTGTACCGCATATTCCTGATGTTAATGTAAAATCAATTATCCTAAACAGCCAACGCAACAGGTATTGCCCTACAGATGGCCGGCTGCCGTTAAGGCTGATCACTTTTATCTTCATTATTTTTTTGCCTACGCTTTGCCCGTTCATGGCTATTTCACATACCAGGTCATAAAAAACGAATAGCGCAGCATATAATACTACCAATGCGATAGCAAAAAAGTTGGATAAGTTGCCAACCGCGGGGATTATAAAAATGGCCGCAAGCAAGATCACTATAAATAACCCTATATCAATCAGGTGGGCAACAATTCTTTCACCTACGCCAGCAACCTCATAGTCAATGTCAATGTTCTGGGTGGTGGTTATCCTGATGGTATCCATACAATCGAAAAATTTATATGCTATAATATGCTTTTTTTAGTTGATATATTATCTTTTGTGATTATTTTAACAAAATATTTAATGACTGCCAATTCATGCGCGAGCCTCTTTTTGTTAAGCAAAATACTGCAAAATGGCGTGATTTTGAACAATCACCCACCGATGATCCGGATGAGCAGGCAGATCGTTTTATTCAGATAACCGACGATCTGGCCTACGCCAAAACATTTTATCCAAAATCAAAAACAACAGCTTACCTTAACGGCCTTGCCGCCGGCCTTCACCAGGCTATTTACAAAAACAAAAGTGAAAAAAGCAACCGCTTCCTTACCTTTTGGAAATACGAGCTACCGTTATTGTTTAAAAAACACCAAAAACAGCTCCTTTACTCGTTTTTGTTTTTTATTGTTTTTTGTTTGATAGGAGTAGTTTCTGCAAAATATGATGAATCTTTTGTGAGGCTTATCATGGGCGATCAGTATATTGATATGACTAATGCCAACATAGCCAAGGGTGATCCTTTTGGGGTTTATAAAAGCGGGAATGAATTGGAGATGTTTTTTGGGATAGCTACTAATAACATTTATGTCTCGCTGGTTACTTTTGTAAGCGGCATCATATTTTCAGTTGGTACGGTGTTCTTTTTATTCCGTAATGGTATTATGCTGGGTTCGTTCCAATATTACTTTTTTAGCAAAGGGCTTGGCGCACAATCAATACTTGTTATATGGATTCATGGTACGCTCGAGATCTCGTCGATAATTATTGCAGGTGCGGCCGGTCTTATTTTGGGCAACAGCTTCCTGTTTCCAAAAACCTTTAAACGTTTTGAGTCGTTAAAAAGTGGGGCTAAAGATGCCATGAAAATTGCCATAGGCATTATTCCAATTTTAATTGTTGCCGCTTTTTTTGAAGGCTTTGTTACACGACATACCGAGATGCCTTTGTGGCTTAGTATAAGCATCCTATCAATAAGCCTGGCGTTTATTGTCTGGTATGTGATCATATATCCTAATAAAATTTATAAAACCAAACCTTAAATGAAACCTCAAA
This sequence comes from Mucilaginibacter angelicae, assembly GCF_042434235.1. Taxonomy (NCBI): domain Bacteria; kingdom Pseudomonadati; phylum Bacteroidota; class Sphingobacteriia; order Sphingobacteriales; family Sphingobacteriaceae; genus Mucilaginibacter; species Mucilaginibacter angelicae. The sequence goes on from NZ_JBHLTS010000022.1 coordinate 1,075,859, forward strand.
TTGAGCTTGCCAAATCGCGCGATTTTAGCGAAACCATCAGTGATACGTTTACTTTTGTTAAACAAAATATAAAACCTTTATTTAAAGCCTTTTTTACTTTCAGTGGTTTTTTTATACTGGCAGGCACCATCAGCGCGGTGTTTTTTCAAATTAAAGTTACCAATATAGCAAACGGTAGCATGCCCGGACCAATTGCTTCAAGACTTGAATACGGCCCGTCTATTTTTGAAACTTTTGGTGTAGAGTATTTTTTAACCATTATATTTTACCTGTTAACCATTACCGTTTTAAAGGTAACCACATTCAGTTACGTTGCTTTGTACAAAGAAAAAGGCAACCAGGCGCCATCAACAGAAGAGCTTTGGGGGTATATCAAGTATTATTTCTGGCGAATACTCGGAGCGTCGTTTGTGTCAAATTTACTTTTGGGTTTTGGTTTTCTGTTTTGTTTAATTCCCGGTATTTATCTGGCTCCAATATTTGCATTGATATTTCCTATTATCGTATTTGAAAATGCAAGTTTTGGTTATGCCTTTAACCGCTGCTTCACACTGATTAAGGAAAACTGGTGGCTTACTTTTGGTATATTGGTTGTAACCTGGATCATTATTTATGTGTGCATAATGGCAATCACGCTTCCCGCAACTATGATTAATGTGATAGGCCTCATATTACACCCGCAAAAAGGAGCTGGTTTGTCGGTAACGGCATCAGTGATAACAGTTATTCTACAGCATTTAAGCATGGTATTTTTAACAATCCCCATCATTACAATATGCTTATGCTACTTTAACTTAACCGAAACCAAAGAGGGTACCAATCTTTTGGAAAGGATCAATAAACTGGGCGAAATAAAGCCAGATCATGATTTACCTGCAGAAGAGTATTAATATGTTTCGCCTGCTTTGCATCATAATTTTGGCGTTGCTGGTCAATACCGGCTACGCCGTGCAGCATACCGGCAAACCAATAAAGCCTGTAGTTAAAGTTGTAAAAAGGCCTGCACCTGTTGCTCCCCTTGTTTTACAAAAAGATACAGCAACGGTTATAGTGAGGCATTTGGACTCGGCCGCGCTGGAGGCTTATAGAAAGCTACCCGAGTTTCAGTATAACGATTACGTTAAAACCAGCCCCTCATTATGGGCACGTTTTTGGCATTGGCTAAAAAGCCTGTTCAAACCAATGAAAATTAACAGTAATGCGGGCAGGTTTTGGGTTGTTTTTGGCTATATTATACAATACCTTTTTATAGGTGCAGGGCTGGCTGCTATAGTTTTCCTGGTGTTGAAGCTGGCCGGTATCAATATGCTTAATGTTTTCAGGCGTAATCCTGTATCGGCAGGGCTTGAGTACTCCGAATCGTTAGAGAACATTCATGAAATTAATTTTGATGATGAAATTGAAAGGGCCATCGCCCAGCATAATTACCGTTTTGCCGTGAGGTTGCTTTATTTACGCAGCCTGAAACACTTAAGCGATGCCAACCTTATTAAATGGCAGCTCGATAAAACTAATAATGCCTATGTTGATGAATTAAGCAATCCCGATCAGCACCGTTTTTTTAAAGCGCTTACCTTGCAGTTTGAGTATATTTGGTATGGCGAATTTGCTATAAATGCACAGGCTTTCAGCAAAATAAATGCTCTGTTTACCGATTTTAAAAAGAGCATATCATGAAAGATTTCAAAATATACATCACCATAGCATGCCTGTTGTTAGGGATATATTTTGTTACGCAGTATAATAAGCCCGATGATATAAATTGGCAGTCAACCTTGTATTATAAGGATAAGATTCCATTCGGTACTTATATTACTTATAATCAGCTCAGATGGCTCAATCCACGTGCACATATTGTTAACACCAATAAATCAATATACAACGCGTTTCATGGCGATAGCCTGCAGGGCGGTACGTACATTATACTGGCAAAAAACATAACGCTGAACAAATTTGATTTTGAGGCTATGCTCAAATACATAAAGGCAGGCAATACGGTTTTCATGTCGGCCTTTGATTGGCGGGGATACATTGCCGATACGCTAAAGATCAGTTCAAGGGCTGAGTATACATCAAAAAATACTACGCTCAACTTTACCAACAATAAGCTTAAACGCCCTGTCGATTATTCGTTTAACCGGGATATAGCTAATCAATATTTCGATTCGTATGATACCGCGCGGGCTGTAGTCCTCGGGATGAACCACTACGAGCACAGTACGTTTTTGAGTTATAAATTTGGCAAAGGCAAACTGCTGATTTGCGCAACGCCTGCTGTATTTACCAATTATAGTTTATTAACCCTGCAAGGTGCCGATTATGCCGAAAAAGCACTATCATACCTGCCTGCGGCAAAATACGTTTATTGGGATCAGTTTCAAAACGGCGATATCCCGGAAGACGGATCGCCGATGCGGGTTTTCTTTAGTAACCCATCTTTACAATGGGCCTATTACCTGTGCGTTTTCAGTCTGCTGCTTTTTGTTATATACGAAGTAAAACGCAGACAAAGAATAATACCTGTTATTGAACCACTGAAAAACACCTCGGTTGAGTTTGTAAATGTAGTAGGCCAGGTGTATTATGAAAAACGAAACAACGCCAATATCGCCCATAAAAAAACAATTTATCTGCTGGGATATATCCGCGAAAGATATAAAATAAATACAAGTAAGCTCGATAAAGAGTTTATAGCAATGTTATCGCAAAAAGCGGGCGTTGAGTTATCAATTATACAAGAGCTTGTGGTCACGCTTCTTTTTGTGAGTACACATGGCCATATTACCGATCATGAGCTCATCAAATTAAACCACCTTATTGAACAATTTTATATCAAATCCAGGTAAAAACATGGAAAACGAATTTTTTGAACAAAGAACAGATCTTAGTAAACTGCATAGTGCTGTTGAGCAAATAAAGGCTACGCTGTCAAAAATAATAATTGGCCAACGCGAATCCATCGATCTGCTAATAGCCGGGGTGCTTGCAGATGGCCATATCCTTATTGAAGGAGTACCTGGTGTTGCCAAAACCCTTACCGCCAAGCTTATTGCTAAAGCTATTGATGCCCGCTATTCCCGCATCCAGTTCACGCCCGATCTGATGCCCTCTGATATATTGGGAACTTCCGTATTTAATCCTAAAACAACGGAGTTTGAATTTAAGAAGGGGCCGATATTTGGCAATATTATCCTTATTGATGAAATAAACCGTGCTCCAGCAAAAACGCAGTCGGCATTATTTGAGGTAATGGAAGAACGCCAGCTTACCATTGATGGCCATAGCTATAAAATGGAAGAGCCATTTACTGTTCTTGCTACTCAAAATCCTGTTGAGCAGGAAGGTACTTACCGTTTACCCGAAGCCCAGCTGGATAGGTTTTTATTTAAAGTAGAGATCAAATATCCAACACTTGAGGAGGAGATAGCCATTGTAACCCAGCAGCACCAGCAAAAGACTACCGATCAGCTAAATCAGATCAGTGCGGTATTGTCAGCTGCAGATATTATAGCGATCAGGCAGCAGGTACGGGCTTTACACGTTGAACCCAAGCTGCTTGAGTTTGCTGCCAAAATAATTCATGAAAGCCGCATCAGTAAGTCGGTACAGCTTGGCGGATCGCCACGGGCCTCACTTGCTATTATAAACGCCGCGAAGGCGCTGGCAGCAATTAAAGGTCGTGACTTTGTAACCCCCGAAGACATCATATATGTAGCAGCGCCTGTTTTAAGGCACCGTATCATGCTTACGCCTGATAAAGAGATGGAAGGTGTAAGCCCTGATGAAGTAATTGCTCAAATAATACAGAAAATTGAAGTACCCCGCTAATACCCTGCTGTGAAAAAGCTAATCGGATTATTTTATAAAAACCTTTTTTTAAATAACAGGCTCTTTGCATGCCTTGCGGGCAGCGTAGTGCTGTTTATATTCGGTTTCTTTTTTCCATGGCTTGGCATCATTCCCGGGCTGGTGTTTTGGACAATTATGCTGTTGGTGATAATTGACCTGCTCATGCTTTATAGAACAGCAAACGGTGTGTTTGCAAAACGGGTAGCTCCTGAAAGGCTGAGCAACGGGGATGAAAACGAATTAGGCATTTATATTGAAAGCTTTTACCCTTTTAATATAAATGTTGGCATAATTGACGAGATCCCTGAGCAGTTTCAGAAGCGCGATGTTTGGTTTAAAACCATTTTGAAACCCCGGGAGCACAAACAAATCCTATACCTGTTAAGGCCTACCCGCCGCGGCGAATATGAGTTTGGCTTTATCAGGGTGTTTGTGAAATCGCCGCTGGGGTTAATTTCGCGCAGGTACAATTTTGAGCAGACCGAAATACTACCGGTTTATCCTTCATTTTTACAAATGCGCAAGTATGAGCTGATGGCCATTTCAAATCGCTTAACCGATATCGGCATAAAAAAGATCAGGCGGATTGGTCATAGCCTTGAATTTGAACAGGTAAAAAACTATGTAGCCGGCGATGATTATCGCACCATTAACTGGAAGGCTACTGCCCGGCGCGGCGACCTGATGGTGAACTCATACATTGATGAAAAATCGCAGCATGTATATTGCGTAATTGATAAGTCGCGCTCAATGAAAATGCCTTTTGAAGGTTTGAGCCTGCTTGACTACGCTATAAATGCCAGCCTTGTTTTATCAAACGTAGCCCTGCTAAAAGAAGATAAAGCCGGGTTGATCACAGTATCTGAAAAAGTTGGCGCTGTTATACCTGCCGATAGTAAATACATCCAGCTCAATAAAATCCTGGAGGTTTTATACAAGGAGAAAACCAGGTATCTTGAAACCAATATGGAGGCCCTTTACACTACCATACGCAGGGTAATAAAGCAAAGGAGCCTGGTGGTCTTTTTCACCAATTACGAAAGCCTGCCTGCATTACAGCGACAGTTGCCATTTTTGAAGCGGATAGCTAAATTTCATTTACTGTTAGTGGTTTTCTTTGAAAATACAGAACTAAAGACACTCAGCGAACAACCCGCCAAAGATGTTGAAGGCATCTACATAAAAACCATCGCCGAAAAGTTTGCTTACGATAAAAAGCTGATGGTAAAAGAGCTGGCCAGCCACGGGATCCAGTCGATATTGACAGCTCCGCAAAACCTTACCATTAATACGGTGAACCGTTACCTGGAAATAAAGGCGAAGCAGAAGTTATAACCGCAAATGTAACACGCTGCGTCATTGCGAGGCACGAAGCAATCCCCAATAAGCAGAGCCGCTATACAAATCTACTCTGTAAAGTCGGGGATTGCTTCGTGCCTCGCAATGACGCTTCTATATTTTTGAGCAGTTGATAAGAAAATGCTTCTATTTTTTCTTGTCTCTTGAGTCTTGATTTCTTGACTCTGGTTAAAATCCTGGTTTAGGGAAGTTAATACCGCCTGCTGCAAGCTCTTTGAGCATCTGTTCCTGCAAGTTTATCTTGGCATTAAGGAAATTGGCAGGGTCAACCCAAACGTTAATGGTAAACCTTACGCAATCGTTATCCAGGCTGATAACACCTACCCGTGCAGCCGGGTCATGCAGGATATCATTACTGGCATTTACTACGCCGGTCATGATGGCCTTTGCCTTCTCCATATCATTGTTATAACCCACACGCATTTCAAAATCAAGACGGCGCCTGCCTTCGCGGGTTATGTTTACAATAACCTCGTTAAACAGCTTACCATTAGGGATAATTACGGTTTTATTATCGGCAGTAATAAGCACGGTGTAAAACATTTGTATGGATACCACCCGGCCATCCTGCCCCTGGGCTACAATGCTGTCTTCAAGCTCAAAAGGTTTTAATAACAGGATCAACACGCCACCGGCAAAGTTTTGAAACGTACCCGACAGTGCTAAACCTGCCGCTACCGAAAAGGCACCGATAATAGTGGTAAAAATGCTCATCTCCAGCCCTATAATGTTCATTACCCAAATAATGAGTAAAACATACAGTGCTGTAATGGTTAAGCTCAGAAAAAATGGTTGAAGTGATGAGTGAATGCCGCGCTTCATCATACGCATGCGAAGCCTTGCACGCAAAAACTTAATAAACCATAAACCAATAAAAAATATGATTAGTCCACCTACATATTTGGGGCCGCGGTTAATAACCCAATGGTGGAACTCAGTGTAAAATTCGTCCAGTTTCATAACTGGGCGCAAAGTTAATAATTATCTATTAACTGTACAGGGACACGAAGAGCTCGGGCCCTTTAAATAACACCCACTCAACCAGGGTGCTTTGTATTTGTTTAGTTTTTTGAGATAGACGTTTCATGACCTGCATTATTCAAATCCTGTGCCTGATTAGTGCTGTATCAGAATTGTTATGCAAAACTACAGATTAACATATGCCTTAAACTCAAAAATTAATCAAATGATTAACAAATGACTGTTGATTTACCTTAGCATGACTATAACAGCCTCTTTTAAAGCACAAAACCCTGTATGCAAAAGCATACAGGGTTTTGAATAGTATATATTTTGGTACACCCGTTTCCAGATGCGGAGGTATTACATCATACCGCCCATACCGCCACCCATCGGTGGACCACCAGCCGGAGCATCTTCAGGATCATCAGCCAATACAACTTCTGTTGTTAACAACATAGCTGCAATTGAAGCCGCGTTTTCTAAAGCTACACGACCTACTTTAGTTGGGTCGATAACACCTGCAGCAATCAGGTTTTCGTATTTATCGGTACGTGCATTGTAACCAAAGTCGGCAGTGCCTTCTTTAACTTTTTGCACAACGATTGAACCTTCAATACCTGCGTTTTCGCAGATCTGACGTAAAGGCTCTTCGATAGCACGACGGATAATCTGGATACCAGTGTTTTCGTCTTCGTTATCACCTTTAAGGTCGGCTAAAGCAGCAACCGCACGGATGAAAGCAACACCACCACCAGCTACGATACCTTCTTCAACAGCGGCACGTGTAGCGTGTAATGCATCATCAACACGGTCTTTCTTTTCTTTCATTTCAACTTCGGTAGCAGCACCTACGTAAAGTACAGCAACACCGCCAGATAATTTGGCTAAACGCTCTTGTAATTTTTCGCGGTCATAATCAGAAGTTGTTGATTCGATCTGTGATTTGATCTGGCTTACGCGGCCTTTGATCTCATCTGCAGAACCAGCACCGTTGATGATAGTAGTATTATCTTTGTCGATAACGATCTTTTCAGCAGTACCTAAGTAGCTAAGATCAGCGTTCTCTAATTTGTAACCTCTTTCTTCAGAGATCAAAGTACCACCTGTAAGGATAGCGATATCCTCTAACATAGCTTTACGACGATCACCAAAGCCAGGAGCTTTAACAGCAGCAACTTTCAGTGAACCACGGATTTTGTTAACTACTAATGTAGCTAAAGCTTCGCCGTCAAGGTCTTCAGCAATGATCAATAATGGTTTGCCTGTTTGTACTTGTTTTTCAAGGATCGGAAGCAATTCTTTCATCGAAGAGATCTTCTTGTCGTAGATCAGGATGAAAGGATTTTCTAACTCAACTTCCATTTTATCAGCATTGGTTACAAAGTAAGGAGAAAGGTAACCACGGTCAAACTGCATACCTTCTACAGTTTTAACTTCAGTTTCAGTACCTTTTGCTTCTTCAACTGTGATTACACCGTCTTTACCAACTTTAGCCATTGCTTCAGCAATTAACGAACCGATAACCTCGTCGTTATTTGCAGAGATAGAAGCAACTTGTTTGATTTTGTTATTGTCTTCGCCAACAGTTTGTGATTGAGCTTTTAAGTTCTCAACAACAACTATTACAGCTTTGTCAATACCGCGTTTCAAATCCATTGGGTTTGCACCGGCTGCTACGTTTTTAATACCTGCGGTTACGATAGCCTGAGCTAAAACGGTAGCAGTAGTAGTACCATCACCTGCAATATCGGCAGTTTTTGAAGCTACTTCTTTAACCATTTGTGCACCCATGTTTTCAAGGGCGTCTTTTAATTCAATTTCTTTAGCTACAGTAACACCATCTTTAGTGATAGCTGGTGAGCCAAATTTTTTATCGATAATTACGTTACGGCCTTTAGGACCTAAGGTTACTTTAACTGCGTTAGCAAGGATATCAACACCGCGTTTTAAGGCGTCGCGTGCTTCAACATTGTATTTAACTTGTTTTGCCATGATTTTTAATTATTGAATTATTGAATTAGCGAATGAGTGATTTGATTTTCGCATCCAATAATCTATTTTTTGAATTTTTGTTGGTTTTGAACTGGCGGCTTTGAACAGAAAAATTCAAAATTCAATAATCCGCTAATTCACTAATTAATTTACAGTACTGCGTAAATGTCAGTTTCACGCATGATCAGATACTCTTTACCTTCGTAAGTGATTTCAGTACCGGCGTATTTACCATATAATACCTCGTCACCAACTTTTACGGTTAAAGGCTCATCAACTTTCCCTTGTCCTACAGCAACGATAGTTCCACGCTGAGGTTTTTCTTTAGCAGTATCCGGAATAATGATACCTGAAGCAGTCTTCTCTTCGGCAGGTGCGGCTTGTACCACAACCCTGTCACCGATCGGTTTAATGTTTAATGACATAGTTATAACTGTTTATTTTATTTAAGTTTTCAGCCCAATATGCAACATCAATTATGCCAAGTGGGCATTATGCCAAGTATTGACAGGCTAAACTGTTTTAATGTCAGCAAAAGGTTATTTGCCTTTGGCGACTTAACAATTTTTTAACCCGATGGTGTCAGGATGTCAGTATGACTTAAGGATGACGAAAAGGAGAAGTGAGGGATAGCGGTAATATTACCAGCTAATTAAAAAACCAAGAGGCGTCATTGCGAGGCACGAAGCAATCCCCGATTTGCAGAGGGGCTCTGTATAGTTTGCGATTGCTTCGTGCCTCGCAATGACGCTTTTTTTATTGTCAGATCAAGCCGTCTTCCTCACCGCAGCTAACTTCTTCAACTCATCCTTAGCCTTAGCAAACCACACCCTATTGCTTTTACGTTCAACAGGGCTCAGGTGTGCCTGTTCATTGAGCATATCGGTGAAAATTTGCCAGGCATCCTCATCGCGGCCGGCGCGGGTAAGGAAAAGGCCGTATTCATAACGGGGCTCAAAGTACGAGTAGCGGCCCTTCATTAATTTAAATTCATTTTCGGCCTGCTCTGTCTGGTAAGTAAACTCAAGCGATTTGGCATACAGGATATGCGCTTTTGAGCGGGCGAACTGGGGCAGCTTATACAGTTTTTTGGCAATAGGGACAACCTCGTTATACTGGCCTTTTTGAAAATAAGCCACAATTAATTGTGCCATTACATGCTCATTTTCGGCAAAGGCGCCGGTAAGGCTGTTTTTATATATTTCGATGGCTTTATCAGTAAGACCGGCTTCAAGATAAGCATCTGCCAATTTTACACGGTTGGCAAAGGTATCCGTAAATCGCACTTCGTCTTCAAGTCGTTTAATTTTGGCCCCGGGGTTTATTACGGCCTCAACATTTATTTTAGGCGCACGGATACCACGGTTGGCGATCATTTCGCTGTAGATATAATATAGGCTGCCCGCTATTGGTAATATAAAAATTATCCAAAGCCATTTTTGCTGCGTACCACGCCTTATAGAATGTATCGCACAAATCGCATCTAAAATAAAGACAAGATAATAATAATTGCCGCCGCCGAAGTACATGCCTGTTGATGATATAAGATTTAGTAATAGCCAAAAATAATGAAAATACAGCTGTAAACAATGCAGCTTACAGCCATAAAATATTTTTTTGCTAATACATTGAGTATGGGGTAGTGCAGTACTAATATTTTGACTAAAGCTGTTAAATAAAAAAAGCCACCGGTCATTATTGCCGGTGGCTTTATATTAAAACAGGTCTAACTGCCCTTTGTCGTCAATATCGATATCATCGGGATTAGTGATCTCAAAATCTATTTTTTTAGGTGGGGATTTCACCGATTGGTCGGGTGATTCCGTTGATTTTGATGATGGTTCCACTGGCCCCTCTTCCTTAGATTTTGCAGGTTGATCTTCATTAATTTCTGAAGTATCTTCTTCAACCCCATCAGTCTCTTTGGTTTCTGTCTCCTCAGCAGTTTCTGTTGCCCCTGCACCGTCACTGATTAACTCAACCGATTTTATCGGATGCTGTGAAAGGCGGTTGCCCATGGCTTTCATACCTTTAACATCAATTACCTCTGCAAGGTTAAGTTCAATAGTTTCGGGTGTTTGATCCTTACCTTTAAGCTGTACTACATTAACCACGGGGGCTGTCTGTGACATCAATACCAGTTTTGAACCCGGCTCATCACTAATGATGCTTACCTGTTTGCCGAGCGCTATGTTTTCAAACATAAAGCGCTTAACCATATAGTTTTTCGATTTACCGTCAATGTGGATAACCGAATAAACTTTATTTGCATTGTACTTCTCAATCAGGATCATCTTATCATCAAAGTGATTGTTAAGATCAAAACTGGTGAGCTCATAAATGCCATTGCTCAAAACGTTCAGGATGCGGTCGTCGCCATCAAATTCGCCAAGGTATTTACCCCTGCCATCCGCATTAAGGCGTTTTAAAATATCATCATACCAAATTTTACGACCGGCCAAAGTTGATACACCCTTGCTTTTCAGCATGATTTTTTTAACCGGGTATTTGGTAATGATATTTCCCATTGAACCGCGGCCTTTAATAGCTATAGATGCAAAATCCTCATCAAACTGCAGTTTTTTAAGTTTGGAGTGAGGTTTAAGCTGCACGTTCACCACCTCGGCTTCGCCGTTAGGATTGGCGGTAAAGTACAATACTTTTGAGCCCTTGGTGCCTTTGGTAAGGTCATATTCCTTATCGCGGGTTACGCCTACTACCGAGAAACGCTTGATATAACTGATGCCGCTTTCGCCATCTTTATATATCATATTATAAACAGTGCGCTCATCATTCTTTTTAAACACGGCAACGTGGATGATGTCTTTACCCACAAAAACCTTATCCTGCACTTTGGTGATCATGCAGCGCCCGTCTCCACGGAAAACGATGATCTCGTCAATATCCGAGCAATCGCCAACATATTCAACCGAGTCATCTTTCTTTAAACCTGAACCAATAAAGCCGTCGGCCCTGTTAACATAAAGCTTAATATTGGCCAATGCTACCTGCGCGGCTTCAACCTTATCGAAGGTGCGCAGTTCGGTTTTCCGCTCCCTGTCCTTTCCGTATTTATCCTTTAGTTTTTCGAACCAGGCAATGGTGTATTCGGTAAGATGTTTCAGGTGGTGTTTAACCTGTTTTATCTCGTTTTCGAGCGTTTTCATCTGCTCATCCGCTTTTTTAACATCAAAGCGGGTGATGCTGCTCATTGGTTTATCTATCAGTTTTTTATAATCCTCGGGCAGGATGGTGCGGTAAAACTGCGGGAAGAAAGGCTCGAACAAGCGGTTCAACACTTCAAGTACTACCTCAAAATTGCCTGAATTTTCGTATTCAGGGTTTTTATACATCCCCTCCTGTATGAAAATTTTAAGCAGCGAGCTGAAGAAGATCTTCTCCATCAAATCCTTCAGTTTGATCTCCAGTTCCTGCTTGAGCAGTTCTTTGGTGAAAAACGTGCTTTCGGTAAGCATATCGTTCACGCTCATAAAGCGCGGCTTATCATCCTGTATTACACAGGTGTTTGGCGATATAGATACCTCGCAATCGGTAAAAGCGTAAAGCGCGTCGATAGTTACATCGGGCGAAATACCGGGAGCAAGGTGGATGATGATCTCTACATCCTTAGCGGTATTATCTTCAATTTTTTTGATCTTGATCTTGCCCTTATCGTTGGCCGAGATCACACTATCTATCAAACTACCTGTAGTGGTAGTAAAGGGTATTTCGGTAATGGCAAGCGTTTTTTTATCTCGTTCAATAATTTTAGCCCGCACCCGCACTTTACCACCCCGCTGGCCTTCGTTGTATAACGAGGCATCTGCCATGCCTCCTGTCGGAAAATCCGGAAGCAGGTTAGGGCGCTCGCCTTTTAATACCGCGATAGATGCATGGATCAATTCAATAAAATTGTGCGGCAATATTTTGGTAGCCAAACCTACCGCAATACCTTCGGCGCCCTGCGCAAGCAGCAAAGGAAACTTTACCGGCAGGGTAATAGGCTCTTTATTACGACCGTCATAGCTGGCCTGCCAAATAGTGGTATCGGCATTGAAAACAACATCGAGCGCAAATTTTGACAAGCGCGCTTCAATATAACGCGGTGCTGCTGCCGAGTCGCCGGTTACCGGATCGCCCCAGTTGCCCTGGCAATCAATCAGCAGGTTTTTTTGGCCTATCTGTACCATGGCATCGCCAATGGAAGCATCACCATGCGGGTGATATTTCATGGTATTACCGATAACGTTGGCGGCCTTGTTAAATCGCCCATCGTCCATTTCCTTCAACGAGTGCAGGATGCGGCGTTGCACCGGTTTTAAACCATCATTAATATGCGGAACAGCCCGGTCAAGAATTACATATGAGGCATAATCAAGAAACCAGTTTTCATATAACCCATCGAGTGAGGTAACATTATGTAGTTTTTCTTCATTAGGGTTTGGTGTATCGTTTTGATGCAGATCTTCACTCATTATTCAATAAAAACTTTTGGATTGGTAAAGATACGGATTATGTGTTGATGTGAAGATGATGTAAACCACATTTTAATGCCCGGCTAATTTGAATGTATATCAAATTTGTTACGTTTGTATTGATTTTAGCAGGCAACAATTGTAAATTGGCAGCGTAAAAAAAATCATTAATACAACAAATAAATAATTGATATAACCGTTAAAGCATCACGGTTAATTTGATAGGTGAGCGGGTGTTGATTAATTAATTGTTATATATTTACCTATGGTGCTTTAACCAGGGATTTTTTCCTTGCGTGTCCCTTAAATGAAAACTATTTTGAAGCTAAACCGGCCCTTATTACTTATGGCTTTATCATTGTTGTGTTTTGCAAAAAGCATGGCGCAGATAAAACCCCGGCCGTTATATGCCCAAAACAACAAAAAGCACACCACTGCAAAAACTAAACCGGGCTATCCAAAATCCAAATCAACAACAGCTACAGATCAGTTTAAAGAGTTTACCAAGCTTGTAGCTCAGGCCAATGTAATTTACACGCAACCTAAAGGTTTTAAAGAGATCCTGGCCCCCAATGATGAGGACTTTTCATTTGACTATGCGCTGGAATTGCCCGGGCAGGATTTTGAAGTATGGTTCCAGGTGAAATCCCAGAAACAAAACTATACCAGCTATGAGCAGGGGCAATATGATATAGACCGGGAAACGGAAAACCCCGACTCTATATATATTAACATGAGCAAGGCCCACGCCACGGCTTTTACCGGCGAGCGGGAAAACGCGATCCGGATTATACCGGCAAATGTTTTAAAACGTTACAAAGCCGACGCAGGCAAATCATACCTGCTAAACCTGCTCGATTTGCCTGCCACCAAGCATTACAAATATGCGCTGCTTATTGCCCTGCAACGCAACCATACAGGCACCATTATGGCTGTTTGTTTTACCAACGATAAAGGCCCCGAGTTTTTTAAAAATGTGGACAGGGCAAGTAATTGCTTGAAATTTAAGCCGTAGGCACGTTGGTATATAAGGGTAAAAGTCCCCCTCTCTTGAGAGGCTACTGTGTGTACACATTTTGGGGATCTTAACAATCAATAAAACAAATTGTCATTTCGACGAACCAGTTGGGGAATTGAGGGTTGGAGGTGAGGAGAAACTATCTCTTGAGCGATAGCGAAAAATCTTGTACGCCCTGTTTCAAACATAGTAAATAATGCATATCGTATAAGATTTCTCACCCTTGCCCCCCCTCTATTTTCCACCTCCAAGGGTTCGAAATGACATTTTCTTTTATTTAGAAAGATGTGTACACACAGTAGCCTCTCAAGAGGGGAATCGCACAGCCCGCCCTTTTTATAAGAGTTCCCAATCTCCAAATGTTAATAAGTTGACATTTGATCTCCGTTAATTCAAGCCGGAAATTTTATTTTTGCAATTAGGCGTATTTTGCGCTATTTTAAATTTTCTACTTTATATACATGGCAGAACCAGTTAATTATAGTGAAGATAGTATCCGCTCCCTCGATTGGAAGGAGCACATCCGTTTACGCCCCGGTATGTATATTGGCAAGCTGGGCGATGGCTCTGCTTATGACGACGGTGTTTACGTGTTGCTTAAGGAAATTGTGGATAACTCGATAGATGAGTTTGTGATGGGATCGGGCCGTACCATTGAGGTTAACATGAGCGATCATAAAGTATCAGTACGTGATTATGGCCGCGGCATCCCTTTGGGTAAAGTGATTGATTGCGTATCTAAAATAAATACAGGCGGTAAATACGATAGCAAGGCGTTTCAAAAATCGGTAGGTTTAAATGGTGTGGGTACCAAGGCGGTTAACGCACTTTCCAACTCATTTATCGTACAATCATACCGCGACGGCCGCACCAAACTGGCCGAATTTGCTAAAGGTGAGCTCATTCGTGATGAAAGCGAAAAAGACACCACCCAGCGCAATGGCACTGCTATCAATTTTGTACCCGATGATACCATTTTCAGGCATTACCGGTTTATTCCGGAATTTGTTGAAAGCATGATCTGGAACTATGTGTTCCTGAACGCGGGCCTTACCATCAACTTCAATAACCAAAAGTATTTTTCAGAACGCGGCCTTTACGACCTGCTCACCCGCAATACCGATGCTGAAACCTTACGCTATCCGATTATCCACCTTAAGGGTGAGGATATTGAAATAGCGATGACCCACGGCCAGCAATACGGCGAAGAATATTATTCGTTTGTTAACGGTCAAAATACTACGCAGGGTGGTACGCACCAGGCAGCTTTTCGTGAGGCGGTGGTGAAAACTGTGCGTGAGTTTTACAAAAAAGAATATGATGCATCCGACATCAGGGCTTCAATAGTAGCAGCTATTGCCATAAAAGTTCAGGAACCGGTGTTTGAGTCACAAACCAAAACCAAGCTGGGCTCACAAAATATTGGCCCGGATGGCCCTTCAGTACGTGGCTTTATCAACGACTTTGTTAAAAAGGAGCTTGATAACTACCTGCATAAAAACCAGGCCGCTGCTGATGCCTTACTAAAACGGATCCTGCAGTCGGAACGCGAGCGCAAGGATATCGCCGGCATTAAAAAACTGGCTAACGAACGCGCTAAAAAAGCATCGCTGCATAACCGCAAGCTACGCGATTGTAAATTACACTTTGACGATACACACGAACGCAAACAGGATACTACCCTATTCATCACCGAAGGTGACTCGGCCAGTGGTTCCATCACCAAATCGCGCGATGTGATGACCCAGGCTGTATTTAGCTTAAAAGGTAAACCGCTTAACTGCTATGGGCTTACCAAAAAAGTGGTTTACGAAAACGAAGAGTTTAACCTGCTGCAGCACGCCCTGAATATTGAAGATGGCCTGGATGCACTGCGTTATAACAATATCGTGATTGCTACCGATGCCGATGTGGACGGGATGCACATCCGCCTGCTGCTCATGACCTTCTTTTTGCAGTTTTTCCCCGACCTGGTTAAAGCCGGTCACGTTTCTATCCTGCAAACGCCATTGTTCAGGGTGCGTAATAAAAAAGAAACCATTTATTGCTACAGCGATGAAGAACGCCGCAACGCCATAGCCAAACTGGGCAACAAACCCGAAATCACCCGGTTTAAAGGTTTAGGTGAGATCTCGCCTGATGAATTTGGTTTGTTTATTGGTAAAGACATGCGCCTTGACCCGGTAATATTAAGGGATGCCAATATCAAAGCGCTGCTTGAATATTTCATGGGTAAAAATACGCCAACCCGCCAAATGCACATTGTAAACAACCTGCGGGTTGAAAAGGATGATGAAACCATCAATCCAACAATTGCAGAAAAAGCTGAAACGGAAGTAGAATTGCCGGTAGCAGTATAATTAACCTTGATTTGCCTGATTAGAGGATTTCCTTGAGTTGCCTGATTAGAGGATTTCCTTGAGTTGCTTAGCATATGAGGAGACTTTAATCAGGCAATTTTATATCATGATATCATGGCAATCAAATAATCCTAAAAATCAAGGTTAATAGCATTCGGGGAAGCTTTAATCAGGCAATTTTATCATAGAAATCAAATAATCCTAAAAATCAGGGTTCTTTTATTAAAATAATCCTTATCTTGTTTCCCCCGATTTTTTTAACAAGGGTTGATAACATATGATAAGTCACGAAATTAAAATAGCCTTTGATGAATACGAATCATTGGCCGATCTCCATAAAGCCGACCGCCAGCTGTGCCTTGAAGCTCAGAAGGCATTAAAAAATTCACATTCTCCATATTCAAAATTCCGTGTTGGGGCAGCACTTCGTTTGCAAAGCGGTAAAATTATTTATGGTAGTAACCAGGAAAATGTGGCATACCCATCAGGTTTGTGTGCCGAGCGTGTAGCACTGTTTAACTGGGGCGCCAACCATCCCGATGATCCTATTGAGGCCATGGCTGTAACCGCCCATTCTGATGATTTTCCTATTGTAAAGCCGATTACTTCATGCGGATCATGCCTGCAGGTATTAGCCGAATGCGAAAAGCAGCAAAATCAATCGATAAAAATTATATTGCACGCCGAAGATGGCCCGATATGGATCATCAAAGGCATTGAAAACCAATTGCCGTTTTTATTTTTTGAAGAACGTATAGCTACCCCGTAATGAAACTAAAACTTTTTTTACTCTTCATCGGCCTTGCATTCAGCGCCGGTGTATCGGCTCAGCAAGGTTTCCCGTTTGATAACGAGATCAGGGCCTTTAAACACCAGGATAGCCTGAGTTTTCCCAAACCCGGTGGTATTTTGTTTATCGGCAGCTCATCAATCCGTAAATGGACTGATCTTGAACAACGCTACGCCGGTAAGCCAATCATCAGGCGGGGAGTAGGCGGCTGTGAGCTGTGGCAGATAGCAGATTATTACACACCTTATATCCTGTTCCCTTACAAACCGCGCAAAATTTTTATTTATGCAGGCGAAAATGATATAGCGGCCGGTAAATCGGCCCAGACTGTCGCCGCCTCATTTGCAAAGCTTTGGGAACTGATCCATCAAAAATTACCAAACGCCGAGGTTTATTTTATGTCGATAAAGCCGAGCCCGGTACGTGCTAAATACTATGATGTTGTTTATGCTGCCAATGAGCTGGTGAAAAGTTACCTGAAGGGAAAGCCGAAAAGCTATTATGTTGACCTGGTTCCGTCTATTTATAAACCAGGCACTACCCTACCCGATTCAAGTTTGTTCAATAACGATTACCTGCACCTTAACAGCAAAGGTTATGACCGATGGCAAAAAGTGCTCGATCCGCTGGTGAAGTAAAAATAAAAAAGGCCCCGCACCAACGGGGCCTTTACCTACTTACATATTAAACACTAAACTAAAACTTGCTTATTTAAAAACGCTGTACACGTTTGTGATTTTCCAACCGCTGCCGGTGTTGGTAACGGTTACATAGTTGCTGCGGGTAAAGTTGCTGTATTTCATATCAACTTTTACTACAGCCAGGTCATTATTGCTTTCAACAATCGAAGTGCTGGTAATGCAATCCTGCTCGGTATTTCTGTTGGCTTTTAATAAATCAACTACTTCAGTTTTGCTAAAACTTAATACTTTAGTGCCGCGCAGCATGCTGAATTTTGCCGATTGATCTACCACTTCGCTAAAGCCTTGTATTTTACCACGGGTCATGGCATCTATATAAGTGTTGATTGCGTAGTTTTTGGTTAAGTTATCGCCATCTATTTTATTTGTTGCTTTTGCTGCGGTGCCTATTACTAATAAAGCTAAGCCAAGCATGATTGATTTTAAAGTTTTCATATTGTTGTTGTTTTTAAGGTTTTTAAATTCTAAATTGTTTTTATACTCATAAGACATCGCTACCATGCGTTACGTTACAGCAAAAACAGCCGAATATGATGATTTAACAAACATTTAACATTTTCGCATATTTTTTAGGAATGATGATAACAATATGCCGTTAAATAATACTTATGGTCGAGTTTAATACCATTATATTACAATTTGCCGAACAGGGCGAAAAAACCGGGTGGACATACATTGAAATCCCTGCCGATGTAGCGCAGGAAATGAAGCCCGGAAATAAAAAATCATTCCGTGTAAAAGGCAAGCTTGATGAATTTGAAGTGCGCGGCATGGCCCTGATGCCCATGGGTGAAGGGAATTTTATCATGGCCCTGCGCCGGGAGATCTGCAAGGCGATCCACAAACATCGCGGTGCCATGCTCCGGGTACGTCTTGAACCCGATAATGATTTCAAATACATAATCCCCGATGATTTACTGGAATGCTTTGAATACGAACCCGAAGGCGGCGAGTTTTTCCAAAGCCTTGCCGAAAGCCATCGCGGTTATTTTATTAAATGGATTGAGAGCGCTAAAACTGAAGTTACCCGCACCAACCGCATAGCGCAAACGGTTAACGCCATGGTGCGCCGTATGGACTACGGACAAATGCTGCGGGCTCAAAAAAAAGCAAGGGAGTAATAGGTGTAATGCACTAACATTAATAAATTTGACGGTTAAATAGCGGAGCCAGTTAATCAATTAGATAATATTGAAAATCAATCTATTCGCTTTAGGCTTTGTGCATTCCGCTTTTAGCTTTTATATAATAATTATTGATGGAAATCCCTTCATTTAAACTCAACGGCCGCATCTGGATAGAGATCGATGATGAAAAACTGCTTGGTCACGGCCGGGTTGAGTTGCTCGAACGGATCCATGCTTCAGGTTCCATCAGGCAGGCTGCCCTGCAAATGAAAATGTCATATAAACAGGCCTGGGATTTGGTTAACCATATGAACAATGGCTTTAAACATCCCCTGGTAATTTCAAAAAGGGGAGGAAAAGGTGGCGGAGTGGCTTTGCTCACACCTTTTGGGCAGGAAATTATTGCTCAGTTTAAGGATTTGCAACAAAAATTCTTTCAATTTTTAGAAGAAAGCAGAAAAAAATAAAAGCCTCACTACACTTTTTGCTAAAAAATTAAAAACCAGCATCTGAATAGAATGATTTGTCAAATCCATTCTGCATTTTTGCGTTATATTTTTAAAAACATAACGTTAATCACAATATGAAAAAACAACTACCTGTTTTACCACTTCTTTTTGTTGCTTTAATAATGTTTCTCCACAGTAAAACTATGGGACAAACTACAGATACAGGCAAACGTGTTTTTAATCTTGGCCAGGTAAATATTATCGGCATAAAAGATAGCGTAAGATCAAGTAAACTAACCGCCCAAACACTTAGCCTGTATAATCGGTACGATGTTTCACACGCACTTAACCTGTTGCCTGGTGTTACGCTTACCGCTGTAGGACCAAGGAACGAGTCGGCTATTAATGTTCGTGGTTTTGATATCAGGCAGGTACCAGTTTATTTGGATGGCGTACCGCTTTACGTACCTTATGATGGCTACGTTGACCTTGCCCGGTACAATACCTTTAATTTATCGGAGATCATTGTATCCAAAGGATATTCATCTGTACTGTTTGGCCCCAATGCCGAAGGTGGCGCTATCAACCTTATCAGCCGTAAACCTGCTAAGCCGTTTGAATTAAATGCTGTTGCCGGTTACCTGAGTGGCGGTTACAGGCTTAATACCAATGTCGGCGGCACTTTTAACAAATTTTACTACCAGGTATCGGCATCTCAATTAAAACGTGATTATTTTCCCTTATCATCAAAATTTATACCTGTTAAAAATGAAGACGGCGGTCACCGGGATAATTCATATAGTAACGATGTTGACCTGAGCGGTAAAATTGGTTTCACCCCAACGGCATCGCAGGAATATGCTGTAGGTTACACCTATCACCACGGCACCAAAGGCACACCTGTTTACGCCGGCGATGATACCCAAAACTCTTTGTTTAAAAATCCGCGTTACTGGAAATGGCCAAACTGGGATACCCGAGGCCTGTACCTGTTGAGCAACAATAAGCTTAATAGCACCAACGTGATCAAAACCCGCTGGTATTATGATCAGTTTAAAAACGAGATTGACAGCTACGATAATGCGTCATACAATACCATCACCAAGCCTTATGCCTTCAAGAGTATTTATGACGATTACACCCTGGGCGGCAACGTAACATTTGAAAACACCGACCTGAAAAACAACAACTTCAGTGTGGCAGCTCATTTTAAACAGGATGTACACCGCGAACATAATATTGGCGAACCAACCCGCCGCGATGCCGATAACAACTTTTACATCGGTGCCGAAGATACCTACCACATTACATCAGCCTTAAAGATAAATGCCGGTGTAGCTTATAATGACAGGCGCAGTACACAGGCACAGCAATACACCAACAATACCGTTAGCAACCTGCCGGCAAACAGCAATGGGGCCTGGAATGTGCAGGGCTTAATTCAATACGACGTTAATAATGCTAACTCCCTGAGCTTTTCGGTAGCCCGAAAAACCAGGTTTGCCACCATTAAAGACCGCTACTCCTATAAATTTGGCACTGCCATCCCTAATCCCGATCTGAAAGCTGAGGATGCACTTAACTATGACCTGAGCTATCACTCGCTTATTGGCGGCAAGCTTTCATTACAGGCATCTGGTTTTTACAGCAAGATTAATAACAGTATTCAAACGGTGAATAATGTGGCCGTTGACCCGGTTACCAAAACCAACCAGTCTCAGGTGCAAAATGTTGGCCGCGCAGAGTATTATGGTGCCGAGTTTGCAGTTGGCTACCCCATCATTCCACAGTTAAGGGTTGATGCTAACTATACCTTAATAGTGCGTAATAACCTTTCGGCGCCGCAGATCCGTTTTACTGATGTACCAAAAAACAAAGTGTTTGCATCATTACAGTATTCGCCGATTGCCAAATTGTACTTCCTGGCATCTGAAGAGTATAATTCAAAAAGGTACAGCACCAGTTACGGTACGGTGTCGGGCGCTTTTTACTTAACCAATGTAAAAGCACATGTTACATTGGTTAAAGGATTCGCTATTGAAGGAGGTATAAACAATCTTTTCGACAGGAATTATACACTGGTTGAAGGCTACCCGGAAATGGGCAGAAATTACTTTGCCAACGTGATTTTTAACTACTAATTTTAAAGAAGAACTACCGACATCAATAACCCCCACGTCATTGCGAGGAACGAAGCAATCCCCGATTAGCAGAGCCGCTCTGTATTGTTCGCGATTGCTTCGTTCCTCGCAATGACGGTTTGATATTAATTTATCACATGAGTAAATTATTCCAGGCACTACATAAGATGTCACTTCCCCCAAGTGGGGCTAAAGTTTGGCTCATACTATGTCTTTTGCTTGTTGTTGCCTGTTTAACAGCTTACACTGGCACGGGGCCTTCTGTCCCTATGGGCGATTATGTATTTAACTACCCTGCCAATTTTGGCAACCGGATCAATGTACCTGCCAATAACCCCACTACGCAGCAGGGTGTTTATTTAGGCCGCCTGCTTTTTTATGAGCCTAAATTATCCGCAACCAATACCATATCATGCGGCAGCTGCCATCAGCAGTCAAAAGCCTTTACCGACGGCAGGGCTTTAAGTATAGGCGTTAACAACGGGTTGGCAACCCGCAATTCCATGTCGCTGGCCAATTTATTGTGGACCCGTAAATTCTTTTGGGATGGCCGGGCTGCAAGTTTGGAAGAGCAGGCCGCGTTCCCGCTAACTAATCCGCATGAAATGGGGCAGTCTATCCAGGTGTCGGTACAAAAGCTGAGCAATACCAAACTATATCCGGGTTTGTTTAAAATTGTTTACGGCGATAACATAATAACCGGTGAACGGATAGTAAAAGCAATAGCACAATTTGAGCGGACACTGATCTCAGCAAATTCCCATTATGACCAATACCTGCGTAATGCTTATCAGCCTACAGCCGATGAACTGAAGGGGATGGAGCTTTTTAATCGCGGCCCCGATCCGGAAAAAGGGATCCGCGGTGCTAATTGCACCCATTGCCATGGCGGGCCTAAAACTTACCTGGAGCTTTTTCATAACAACGGTCTCGATAGTATCTCAAAAGATGAAGGTCTGTTCGCTTTCACCGGTTTGATTACCGACAGGGGGCGCTTTAAAGTGCCAACCCTGCGTAACATAGCTTTAACTGCACCATATATGCACGACGGCCGTTTTAAAACCCTTGATGAAGTTGTTGACCATTACAGCGAACATATTAAGCAATCGGTATCACTGAGCGCTTTTTTACAGGGAGAATCAAACGAAGCGGGAGGTAAATCATTAAAGTTACTGCCCAAAGAAAAAAAACAGCTGATAGCCTTTCTGAATATGCTTACCGATTCTACCTTTATAACCGATAAGCGCTTCGCAGATCCGCATCAATCAACAAAAAATTAAACATCATATCCATGAAAAAATATACCATTATACTACTGTTGCTTGTAGCCTGCTTTACAACCCGGGCCCAAACCACAACAAAAGAAGCTGTAGTAAAAGTAACAGGTGAGGTAACCACCCCGCTTACCATTAGCAGTGCCGACCTGCAGCAATACAAACAAACAACGGTTACCCGTAAAGACCGCGACGGAAAAGATCATACCTATTCGGGCGTGATCGTATCAGAGATCCTGGCAAAAGCAGGCGTTACTTTGGGGCCTGAATTGCGCGGTGAAAACCTGGCCAAATACCTTTTGGTAGAAGCCAGCGACGGCTACCAGGTGCTTTTCGCCCTCGCCGAACTGGATAAAGCTTTTACCGACCGTGCTATCATTCTCGCTGATAAAATTGATGGCCAGCCCTTAGCCCCGGCCGATGGCCCTTTCCGTATCATTGTTCAGGATGAGAAAAAGCCCGCGCGTTGTATAAAGCAGGTAACTGCAATGAAAATTATGTTCGCAAAGTAAGAATAGGTAGGTTATATTTAATTTGAAATATTATCTTAGAAGCTGTTTAAAGACGTCATTGCGAGGAACGAAGCAATCCCCGATTAGCAGGTCCGCCCTGTATCGTTCGCGATTGCTTCGTTCCTCGCAATGACGATTTTTTATCACATCGTTTAAATAATCTAATTAATTTAAACCTTTCATGATTCCATACAGCGAGGCCATAGAACAGTCCATAGAAGAAAAAACTAAAATATACACCATCAACTCCATCAGGATTGCAACATTTTTATGCGGGCCGCTGGCTGCCGGTTATTTGGTATCACAAAACTATAAAGCTTTTGATCAGCGGGAAAAGGTAACTATAACATGGATAATTTCTGCTGGTGCTTTGATTGCAATTGTGGTGTTGGCTGCTTTCACCTCAAGTATTGAGCGGTTCCCCAAGGTTGTATTTCCGTTAGCTTATGCCTGGGGTACTTTTTTGCTGGTACAAAAGTTCCAGGGCGAACAAATGAGAGAGCATTTTGCAGCCGGTGGTAAAACTTTTACCATATGGCGTGCATTACTCGCCGGGTTGATTTGTTTAGTGGTAACCCTGGCGGTCATATTTGTTATTCTTTTAATGATACCAGGAGCTCTTGAAGAATAAAACGTTGCAGCGCCAGAGGCGCTAAAGGTTTGTAGAAAATGAAATAAAAAGATTTTTTTAGTGTGCCAGAGGTACACAACTTCGACGCCCTGTATCGCTGGCACAATTAATTTACTCTACCTCTTCCATCAGGGTGTTAAACATTACAAACTTTTCGTTAAATTTTTCCTGGTGGGTAGCCTGAAATTTGTGCAGGTGGTTCATGTAAAACTGCTGAAAGTGGTCAATACTATCGGCATTGTATTGAATGCAGTAGGTAACCCCTTCGTTAGGTGAATCAATAACAGTTAAAATGCGGTACGAGCTGAAAAACCCGGTAGCCATTATAGCCGGGATATGGATGGTTTTGATATAGCTAAGCCATTCTTCATGAATGCTTTCGTCAATTATTATGGTATCGTTGTATACAATCATGTTGTAAAATTAATTATTTAAGTTGATTGAGTGAGTAGTTGATTAGGAGAGTGGTTGTTTCGTGGGTAGTTAGTTTTCAACCACTCACTTAATCAACCTAATCAACCATTCTCCTACCACCAACCATTCACCAAACCTAAGACGCATCCGTTTTATCGCCCCTTAACAATCTGAAACGTTTGCGGGCTTCGTTGATCCAGAGACTTCCGGGGTAATCGGTTATGATTTTCTGGTAATAGTTTTTGGCGGTGGCTTTATCGTTCAGCCTGTTTTCATAAATATCGCCCAACATAAATACGGCGTCATCGGCCCACAGGTCGGCAGGGTGTTCTTCAAGTATCTTCTTTAATAAAGGCACTGCACCGGCATAATCCTTCTGCTGAATGAGGATGCGTGATTTGGCCATCATGATATCATCTTCCAGGCTATTGTTAGGGAACTTTGTGCCAATGCTGTCAAGTATCATTACTGCTTTGCCGGGGTTTTGCGCAAAGATCTGCAAATCGGCCCGGGCATATATTTTAAGCGCAGCTCCGCTGCTATCGGCAGCAAGGTTATCCTGAATCAGTAATAACAAATTAAGCGCATCGTTTGCAATCAATTGCGATGTGGCAACTTTCAGCACATCCAATTGCCCTTTTGCCCAGGTAAAATCGCCTGTATAATAAGCCATTTTCGCATTTCTGAATATGGCATCCTGCCCGATGGATGTAGCCGGAAAATCCTTTTCAACCTGGCTGTAAAGTAGTGTGGCTTCCCATGGCTGGTTGTTAAGCAGGTAAATATCACCTAAATCAAGCTTGCAATCGGCCAGCAGGGTAGGTCTGATATCGCTGATCCTGGTAGCATCTTCCAGCAGTTTTTGGGCATCTTTTAGTTTGTGCAGCTTGAAAGCCTGCAGGTTGGCCAGCTTTTGCATAGCGAAGGCAGTGCTGCTGTTACGGCCAAACTCGGTAAGCAGGTCGTTATAATCTTTTTCAAGCCCAAGCAAATCTTCGGGCAGGTATTTGCCCCAGGTTACTTTAAGGTTTTTGGTATTGATAAGCTCAATTTTTGAAGGGATATACAATGGCGTTGTTTTCCCTTTACTGATGATATACTCATACCCGCGGATAGCTTCGTCATATGCTTCGTTACCAATAAAGGTACGGCACAGGTCATAAATGCTGTTACCATCATCATTTTGCCTGCGGCTCAGGGCCAGTGCCTGGTTAAGGGCAAGGTCAAACTCTTTTTGCTGCAGATATTGCCAGGTAAGCAGATCGGCATAAATGGTTTGCTGCGGATCTTTTTGAATCCGCTTCAGTAAAGCTGTTTTAAGCATATCATAATCGGGGGCACCCTCATACACACTTGAAAAAGCATTTTCAGCCTGATTTATAAAGTTGGGATTTTGCGGCAAAAAGTTCAGGTACTCCTCGGTAAGCGATATTTTATCGCGCTTAAAACGATAAAGGTTAATCAGCTCATAAGTAAAAACATTATCGTTTTTAAGCAGCTTTCGCCCCTGCTGAAAAATTTTGATGGCATAATCGATATTAGCACTCTGGTAAAACTGCGATGCAAGGGCCGATATTTCGCCCTGATCGGCAGGAAGGCTTTTAATCAGGTCGTCATAAATAGCATCAGCCTTGGTCATATTGCCCTCCTGCGTATAAATGTTGCCCAGCATTATAGCATACTGGTGGTCATCAGTATGGCGGCGGATCAGCTTTTTGGTGATACTTTCGGCCTCGTCAAATTTCTTCAGGTTAAGCAGTGTATTTACGTATACGCTGTAATAATTCTCGTTGTTTTGCTTGTATAATTTTTGGTAAATTTCGAGTGCTTTTTGTGGTTCGCCATTGGCGCTGTATTGCTTGGCCAACAGCAGTTCATTGTCCTGCGCAAGCACCCCGGTACTAAAGCAAAAAACAAAAATAATAACGATATATAAAGCCCTCATCTGTTCAAAAATAATCAATTAATAGTATTGCTTAAACGGGTTTGCTGTATTATTTATATAACGGCATATCAGGGTAAAATTATAGTGACATCTTGATAACATCGAACTTATTTATCTAATTTGACTCCATTAATAAAATAGGGTAATTGTAACCATGCTTAGCCGGGTCAGATTTTTTCTTATTGTGAGTTGCATCATAGCTTTCTTTTCCTGCAACAGGAATAAAGTAAGGCAAATACCTATTATTGACTTTTTTAAAACACCCGAAAGGAGTCTTTACCGGATTTCGCCCGATGGTAAATATGTATCATATCTTAAGCCATTTAAGGATAAACAGAACATTTTTATACAATCATTAGCTGATGGTAAGGAGCGGATGGTCACCCGGTTTGAAGATTACTCTATCAGGGGCGACTATTTCTGGACTTTTAATAATCAGCTTGTTTTTTCGCAGGACCTTATAGCTACCGATTCGGTTAAGATGTATGCTTTTGATGTAGCTACCGACAAAAGCCGAACTATATTATCGCTCGGTAATGTAAGGATAGGTTTAGTTAACCGTAACCGGCAGCAGCCCGATATCATCACTATTAAAACTAACGAGCGCGATCCTGGTAATTTTGACGTTTACCGTCTTAATGTAAAAACAGGCGAAATGAAGATCTACCTCCCCAACCCGGGTAATATTACCGAGTGGTTTGCAGATGCGGATGGCCGGATCAGGCTGGAAAGGGCATCAGACGGGGTTAATGAAACCATTTTATTTCGCCCTGATGAGGATAAGCCTTTTAAACCCATTATCGAAAATAACTTCAAAAATACAGTAAGGCCAATTGCTTTTACCGGTGTTAAAAATTATTTCTACGCGCTTTCAAACGTTAACCGTGATAAGATGGCCCTGGTGGAGATCAATGCTGAAGATGGTAAAGAAGAGCGAACAATTTTTAGCTGTAACAAAGCAGATATTACCGGCTTTGAGTATTCAAAAAACAAGCACCGGATAGAGTTTACCAGTTGGGATGAGGCTACACCCCGCAAGCATTTTCTTGCGCCCGATGTTGAGCAAATGTACCGGGCTATCCAGCAACAGCTTAAGGGAAATGAGATCAGAGTTGTTGATCGTGATAGCTCTGAAAACAAATTCATCCTCAATACTTATACCGACCGCAATCCCGGCTCGTTTTATCTTTTTGAAAAAAGCAGTGGTAAACTAACTAAGCTAAGTGACATTAACCCAAGCCTTGTACCGGCAGAGTTATGCGCCGTGAAACCTATTTCATACCACGCACGCGATGGTTTGCTGATTAATGGATATTTAACGCTGCCCCGTGGTGATAAAAAAGAAAACTATCCTGTAGTAGTTATGCCGCATGATGGCCCATGGAGCCGCGATACCTGGGGGTATGACGACCAGGTACAGTTTTTAGCTAACAGGGGCTATGCTGTTTTCCAGGTTAATTACCGGGGATCAACAGGATATGGTAAAGCTTTTCGCAGTGCGGGATATAAACAGGTAGGCGGCAAAATTCAGGATGATATTACCGATGGGGTACACTGGCTTATTGATACCAAAGTAGCCAACCCTAAAAAGATAGCCATATTTGGCGGCCGTTTTGGCGGCTTTTCGGCGCTTTACGGGGTATCTTTCCACCCCGAACTTTACAATTGTGCTGTTGTACAATATGGGCTCATTAACTTTTTTACCTATATCAAAGATGCCCCGCCATTTGTTAAGCCATATTTAAAAATGACTTACGAAATGGTTGGTAACCCTGAAACAGATGCCGACCAGTTACGGGCAATTTCGCCGGTTTTCCATACCGATAAAATTAAGGTACCTTTAATTATATTTCAGGGTGCTAAAGATCAGCGGGCCAATATCAGTGAGCTTAACCAGTTTGTGCGTGAGCTGCGTAAACGGAACGTTGATGTGAAATATTTTTTAAAACCCAACGAACGCGCCTATTTCAGAAGCGAGCATAACCGGATGGAAATGTACGCCGAAATAGAGAAGTTTCTGGATAAGAATATGCGGGTTAAACCTTAAGCCGACATGGCAGTACAGAAAAACGCTTACCGGCAAAATTTTACGCTGATCACCATATTCCTGGTGTTCATATCCATAACTTTTGTGGTAGCCTTGTTTATATCTTATAACCTTACCGCCAAATACGTTGAAAACGAGTTTGCCTCAAAAAAGATTGAGGTACTTGAGCAAACCATTAAGCCCTATAATGAATTTTTTCAAAATAAGATCCCCGAAATAACCTCTTACCAGGGTTTTCTTGATTCGGCATCGGCAGGTAAATATGCAGCCTCGGTTTTTCATGATTACAGCTTTGTACGCCGGGTTATTTTTTATGATGCCGTTATTGGCGGCACAACGGCTATGACTGTGCGAAAAAACAATTTAAGCATAGCGGCCAGGGCCGTTTATCAGTATTGGCATGTTAACGGCAAGGTTTACGGGGCCGAGCAGCGAAGGACGGTCAATGAGGATGATTTCAGGGAAATGGCCATTAAGTTGAGTAATTATGTGGCTTTTTCGGATACATCGCGCGTATCAAGCCAGGATGAGCTTTTTAAAGCTTTTTGGGACGTAAAGCCCGACAAGATAAGTTATACCAATATCCTGCGCCGCGAAGATGTGCGCATTTATCGCGACCTGCAAATGCTGGGTAACAGCAAAGGAGCATCATACAAACAAAATATGATGACCTTTTACCTCGATCCATACCTGATGAAGGTAAAAAACACCCATCCCGAACTTTACGAAAATGTTTCGATTACGCCGGTTGTTTATGACCCTATCGACAGCGAAGGCGACAAACTGATCACCGAGGTATCATTCCCGGGCGCATTTTCTGACTATAAGCTATTCTTCAGTTCGGCACAGGGCTATTTAACAGCAGAGATTAACCGTCGCTTTATGCCCATCGGCGCCATTGTATTGTTGATGACCCTGTTTTTAATGCTGATTGGCTGGCTCATTTACCGCAACCTGAATGTGAACATGAAGCTTTTTAAGCTTCAGTATGATTTTATCAACAATTTTACCCATGAGTTTAAAACACCGGTAAGTGTAATTAAAATAGCCGGCTCAAATCTCAGAGGCGATGGTGAACTTACCGAAAGGCAGCGTCGTCATTATGGCAAGATTTTGGATGAAGAAGCAGATAAACTGAACGAGCTGATGAACAAGCTGCTGTCATTCACCCAGATTGAAAATAAATCCATTACTTTAAAAGAGGAAGAAATTGATATTGAGGATTTTATTCGCAGGTATATTGAAACCTTTAAAATAAAGTATGGCGATTTTAATCTTAAATTTAAAATCAATGGGGTTGAAACTTTTTATACCGATCCGATATTATTAGGGAGTGTTTTCCAGAACCTGATTGAAAACGCCTACAAGTACTCGCACCCTCAGCAAAAGGAGCTGTTTATCAATATCTCGCAGGAAAAACGCAATATTGTGTTTTCATTTGCTGATAAGGGCATAGGGATACCTAAAAATGAACTGAATAATGTTTTTAAAAAGTTTTACAGGATAGAGAACCAATACAATCAAAACGGAAGCGTTGGCCTGGGTTTGGCATTTTGTAAAGAACTGGTTAATTTTATGAACGGTGATATAACTGTTTATAGCAAGGTTAACGAGGGCTCGGAATTTATAGTTACGCTTCCATACGAAAATTAAGATATGAACAAAGAAATTAAAATTGCGCTGGTTGAAGATGATGAGAACCTGCGTTTCCTGGTTGCAGAACGTTTGCAGTCAGAAGGTTACAAAGTACTGGAAGCCGGTAATGGTAACGATGCCGAAGCCATGATCCTGGCCGATCAGCCGGATATTGTGCTGTTAGATTGGATGCTGCCCGGTAAACCCGGCTCTGAAGTTTGCGCAAACATCCGCGAAAAAGGTTTTGACAGGCTAATTATTATGATGACAGCCAAAGCCCAGGATGTTGATAAGATAGAGGCGTATAACTTTGGGGTATCTGATTATATCACCAAACCTTATAATATGGATGTGCTGGTGGCCATGATCGAAAATAAGATCAAGTTTTCACTCAACAGCGAAAAGCCCGAATCATATCGCTTTGCCAATATGGAGCACCTGCCCAATACGCACCTCCTTATCCGCGACGGGCGTAAGATAGAGCTAACAATCCTCGAAAACAGGATCCTGCTTTATTTCCTCAAAAACAAAAACAAGGTAATAAACCGCGAAGAACTGATGATGGAAGTTTGGGGCTACAACGCCGATGTAAATACCCGTACGCTGGATATGCATATCGTCCGCCTTCGTAAAAAAATAGAAACCAATGCCGATTCGCCGCAGTATCTACAAACCGTAAGAGGCATTGGTTACAAGTTTGTTTATAACCAGTAAGCTCAGTTAGCAGTTTACAGTATAATCAGTGAGTTTCTTAAATAATCGTCATTGTTTGAAAATCAACAGATTTTGAAGAGGAATGATAAAGTGTTTGAATACTTACGAAGTTTTAAAAACTTCGTAAGTATGGATTCTACGCAAAAACGCCACGGAAAACCCGTGGCGTTTTGCATTTTTATATTTTGCTAATAATTACTCACTCACCAGGTAGTTCCAGCCGTGGGTATCAGGAGCGTTACCATATTTAATAGCATCAAGGGTATCAAACACCTTGTTCGAAAACTCGCGTGTTTTCGGGTCGCTCAGGAAATATTCTTCACCTTCATAGCTGATTGAAGCTACCGGAGCAATAGTTGCGGCGGTACCGGCGCCAAAGGCATCGGTTAGTTTACCATTTTTAGCACCTTCAACAATTTCGGCTACAGAAACTTTGCGTTCCTCAACGGTAATACCCCACTCTTTAGCCAAAGCAATAACGGTATCGCGGGTTACGCCATCCAATATGGTATCTTTAGCTTCGGCAGTGATCAGTTTACCATCCAACAGGAACATAGCGTTAGCTGCTCCCATTTCTTCAATAAACTTGTGCTCTTTGGCATCTGTCCATATTAACTGGTCAAAACCTTCTTCGGTTGCTTTACGGGCGGGCAGCATAGAGCTTCCGTAGTTGCCGGCTGCTTTTGCATAGCCCATACCGCCTTCGGCAGCGCGGGTATAGTGTGTTTCAATTTTAACACGCAATGGTTTTGAAAAGTACGGGCCAACCGGGCCAACCAATACCATATATTTATAAGTTGAAGATGGGGTTACACCCAAATACGGATCGGTAGCAAACATGAACGGGCGGATATAAAGCGCGTGGTTTGGCTTTGATGGCACCCAATCACGGTCAAGATCAACCACAGTAGCTATACTTTGCAAAAAGATTTCTTCGGGCAAGGTTGGCATACAAAGGCGCTCGGCCGATTTATTGAAACGAATAGCATTTTTATCCGGACGGAAAACGGTAATTTTTCCATCGGCATGTTTATAGGCTTTCAGGCCTTCAAAAAACGCTTGTCCGTAATGAAGTGCTGAAATTGCGGGGCTTAGACCAATTTCGCCGTAGGGAATGACCGAGAGATTTTTCCATTCACCGTTTGCGTAATCGGCCACAAACATGTGGTCAGAAAAAGTTTTTCCAAAAGGTAAGTTGTCGAAGTCCGTTTGCTGCAAACGGGAAGCAGTTGTCCTGCTGATCTTGATGTCCAATGTCTCGGTCATGGCATTATAAATTAATAAATAATAGAAAATGGCAAGTTAGGTATTTTTGAACCCAAAGTCAAAAAATGAAATTGTTAATTGGTGATTATTACATATAAGCTGCGCAATTATGACAATCGCCTGCCAACTTTAAACACCGCTCAGCACATCATCAACCCAGGCTTTACCCCAGTTATCCTTCTCTTCATCCGTCCATACCCAGGGATAAAAAATCCTTTTCTGAAAGCGCGGAGGCAGGTATTTTTGCCAGTTGGTACCGCCCGTTGCCTTAATATCTTCGGGCTCACGGTTCAGGTAACGCACAGCCGATTTGTAATGTGACAGCGGCCAGTTTACATTTACGTTGATATCCAACTGGCGTAATTCGTTACGCAATTCAGGTGTTAGCTCCGAAGCTGCTTCAAACTGTTTAGCCAGTGTATTAAAGTTATGTGTAACAGCAGCCTTACCCAGTTCAATAAATGTTTTTGAATATTTTTTCTCGAACTGTTTTAACGTCAAAGTTTTTTTACCGGTTGATAGTTCAGTTGCACCAAACTTCCAGTACAGGTATTCAAATTGCTCATCTATAGTGGCCTGCTGCAATTCCTCGCGCTTATCTTTGGCAACCAGGTTTATAAAATCTGTAGCATAGATCTCAATCATGCGGTATTGCCCGGATTGAAAACCGCTTGCAGGCAGCAGCGACATCCTGAACTTTAAAAACTGCTCTTTCTCCATGCCATCAACCATAATCCCGAATGAGTGGGTCAAAGCACCAAAATACCGGTTGATCCGTTTTAACCGCGCAATAAAAAACTCAACTGTAAGCTGGCTTGCTTCGGCAATTTGTTTGCACTCATGCAGGGCAAGCTTAAAATACAGTTCGGTGATCTGGTGATAAATGATAAAGATCTCCTCGTCGGGAAAAGGTGTTTTAGGGCTTTGTAAGCTAAGCAGGGTATCCAGGTGGATATAATCCCAATAGGTTAAAAAATCGGCATAAAGCAAGCCATCCAGATAGGAGTTCATATCCTGGCCCATGGCTTCGTACTTTTCCTGTAACTGGTTTAACCTGTCTTCAATTTCGGGAGAAAAATGCATACCTCAAAGGTAATAAAATAGTATACTGCTAAAACATATCCGTATTAGGTTGTTATAATGGATACAAGCCTTATAATATTGTTATGAAGATCAGGAAGATACTCATCGGCATTGATGAAAGCGAATTTTCACGTTATGCAGCAGCTTACGGCTTTGATATAGCCCATACCTATGGCGCCGAAGTTGGCCTGGTACATATAGTTGAACCTATAGTAGTACCTGTTGATACCCAGGAGGGGTTACTGGGGATGCCTTTTGATCCCAATTTAAACCTGCCAGGCACAGAATTGGAAACGTTACAAGTTAACCGGTCTGCAACATTACTCAACCAGGCAGCAAAAGAATGGGGCGAAGGACTGGAAATAGCTCAATTTACTCAATACGGCTCAACAACCGAGGGTATTATTGAATGCAGCAAGGAGTTTAATGCCGACCTGATAGTTATAGGCACCCATCGCCGTAGCGGTATCGATAAATTCTTCTTAGGCAACGTTGCTGAGCAAGTGGTCAATAAATCGTTGATCCCCGTATTGGTTGTTCCTTATATCGAAGCCAAAGATTAATATAAAAGCCTGAATTTGATGGTATGCTCAATGGCCTTTAACTCATTCAGTACCTCGGTATCATAGCCTGTATTAACATCGGTAATTACATAACCAATTTGTGGGTTGGTAACCAAAAACTCTCCTACTATGTTAATATTGTGGCGGGCAAATACATCGTTTATCTTGGCCAGGATCCCCGGCACATTTTTATGAATGTGAATTAAACGGTGAGCGTTGTTAACACGCGGTGGCTGCAGATCGGGAAAGTTACAGCTGGTATGTGTTTTACCCTCATTCATGAAAGCCATTACCCTTTTTGGCAGAAAGTCGTTACTGTGTGGATTATGCTTAGGGTCGTCAAATATGATGATCCCGTTCTCTACAGCAGCATCAGCCAGCTTGCGGTTACATTTGCCAAAAACACCAATAACTTTTAGCCTGCCGGCATTTTGAACCTGTTCGGCACTTGGCTGATTATCTTCGTCGCAAAACATTACACCTGCTTCTTCAAGGTATTTTTCCTCAACACTTTCGCGGTGGCGCATGTTGTAGCCCTCTTTTTTTAGCTGATCCAGTGCATCTTCATCAACATTACCCACAACCAAACATTTAATGCGGTTTTTAGGATACGAGATGGCGCGCGGTAGCTTATTCAGGTAAAGGAACTCGTCAAAGCTTGGGGTGATATGGTCGGCTTTTTCGGCTACCGATTTACGTTCGATATTTTCAGTAAAAGCAAAAAACTTTTTGATCATCCCCGATTCCTTTAACTGGAAATCCGAGTAACCATCGCCAATACCATAGATATCACCCGGCAGCTGAAGCTCTTTCAGCAGCTTTACCTTACCGCCTTCCTGCGAAAGCGGGTTTTCGCGGTCGTAGCCGATGATATTGCCTTCTTCGTCAAACTCAAAAGTATTGGCGTAGATGTTTTCTTTTTTAATGTGATATTCGGTTACTACCGGAGTAATAAACTCTTTAAAACCGCCTGATACGATCAAGACCTCGTCCTGGTGATTTTTAAAGAATATTGTATTACGCGAAAAAGAAGTTGAGACTTTCTTTTTTAGATGGCTGATCAGTTGCTTTAAATGATCGCGATTAGCGTTAAGCAATTTCACCCTGCGCTCTAAGCTTTCGGTAAAGGATAGCTTACCTTCCATCGAGGCATTGGTCAAATCTTCAATCTGCTTATAGATATCTTCGCGGTCGGGACGATTTTTGAGAGATATGCGGGCCAGTTCATCAAGGGCCTCAACCTGTGTAAAGGTACTGTCGAAATCAATAATAAAGTACTGCTCCATCTTGGGTGCAAATGTGCAAAAAATTTGCTGATAGAACAGGTAGAATTTATAGGTAATTATCCGCGATTGTTAGAATGGTTATCTGCTAAACCGCTTGCCGTATTTAATAGCCGGCAGTTCAATGTACTTGTGCATTAATTTTGATAACCATATCAGCAATACCAATAGCCCCATTTCAAAAGGGATACAGTAAAAAAGATTTTGTTTTATAACCGGCGTTTTAAACTGGTTAAAAATATAAATACCGATAGGTACGTGGATCAGGTAAAGAGAATAGGATACATCACCAAGCCTGCTTAAAAAGTTATCTTTAAGCGGTACAAAATGGTTAATGACAATTAACAGGACAGTTATAAAACATGCCAGCACGTAATAAAACTGCTGATGTGTTGTATAAAAACCGGCTATTGAAAAAGCCAATAATACAGCCGGCAGCAGCTTTTCTGAAGCTGAATAATGCAGCAGCTGATAAACTGCAATGCCAATGCTAAACAGCGGCCAATACCCTAAAAAGAAAAACACACCCGATTTATATACAGGCAAAACAATACTTAATAAAGTTACCAGGAGCAGCGCAATAGTAAAATACTGCTTTTTAAAAAAAGAGCAGATATAAACTACGATATAAAAGAAAGCCTCGAAAGATAATGTCCAGTATACCCAGTTTATGGTAGGGATGCTTGTTACCGGTTTGGTGAGCAAACTTAAAGTCGCCGCAAAACCGGCAATACTTTTGGGAAGTACAGCAACCGAATTTGCGCCTGTCAGCACCCTCAACAGCAATACTATTACGCATATCAAAAGCAAACTAAACCAATATGGCGGAAAAATCCTGAAGAAACGCCGGATAATAAACTCAGATGGCTTTTTAGCATGCTGCAGGGCAATTAAGATGCAGTAGCCGCTTATGGTAAAAAATATGGGGACGCCTAAATACCCGCATTGGCAAATATAATAATACCAGTTGTGGGTATTTGCTGCTGCATATGCAAAATGAAAAAGTACAACCCCGACAGCAGCAATAATCCTTAATAAGTCTATCAGGTGGTTTCTTTTATCAGCTTGCATTGGTTATAGATACTGCAATATAGTATTATGAAATTAAATAATTACCAACAGCTTGAATGGCGGATGATCAGGCAAGGGCTTTGCAAATTTCTTTAATAGTAAGGCTGATGGGTTTAAACTCAAACCCTATTGCTTTTTTAATTTTTGAATTATCAAACTCGCGGGTTAATGAAGCTGCCTGCGCCGATGTTTTGTCGATAGCCGGAACGCCGCCAGTTAATGCAGCTCCAACGGCAGCCGCACGCCAGGCCAGTTCCATCATCCATGGTTTAGCGAAGGTGGCGGGCGGCTTAATGCCAAACTCATTAGCAATCTCGGTAACCATGCCTTTATAATCACGATTTTCGGCGCTGATGATGTAACGCTCGGCTGTGATATCGCTGTTCATTAAACCCACCATGCATTTGGCAACATCTTCCACATCAACAAAACCTATGGTACCGGAGGTGTAAAATTTAAGCCCCCTGCGTACGGTATTGAATAAAGCACCGCTGCCCTCAGTACCGGCACTTGCACCTATAATAAGCGAAGGGTTAACAACAAGGGCATCCAAACCTTCGGCAATCCCGCGCCAAACTTCCATCTCGCTCTCTAATTTGGATATGGCATAGCCATCATTTTCTGTTGATTGCTCCAGGTGGTGATTTTCGGTGATTAACTCCCCCGGTTTGGCAGCGCCGATGGCAGCTATTGAGCTTACATGTACCATCCTTATACCGCGCTCATTGCAAAGGTTAACCAGGTTGGCAGTCCCGGTAACATTAGTACTGATCATCGGCTTTTTATCAGCCCGCTTTAATGATACCCAGGCGGCGCAGTGATAAACCTGTGTAATACCATCCAGCGCATCTGTAAGTGCAAAAATATCCATCATGTCGGCATCAACCCAGTCGATACTTTCCTGGTATGCTAACAGGAGCTTTGGGATTACAGAGCTTGCCCTTTTAGTGCAGCGGATGCGTTGGCCGGTAGTGGTTACCAAAAGTTTTGCCAGTTCGGCCCCGAGAAAACCAGTTGCTCCTGTTATTAAGATCATTCCTTGATGTGCAAATTTCAGATGTGCAAATGTGCAGATTATTTTTGATGCACACATCTACGATATGAACTCCTTTACAACACGATAAAATGTAATCTAAAATGCCTTAAAATCATTTACACATCTGCACATTTGAAATCCGCACATTTATAATCACATTTGCACATCTGAAATCTGCACATTAAACAATTATGTCATTAGCTGATTTTTTTACGCCGATTGATCTTAAAAAGATAGCTCCTAAAAAAGGCTATTATACCAGCCAGCTTGGCGATAAAATTGTGCATTACTCCGTCGATTTTCCCGACCTGGAAGAAAAAACGGATATCGCCATTATCGGTGTTATGGACGATCGTAACGCTGTGGGCAACCCCGGCTGCTCACTTGGGCCTGATTATATCCGCGAAAAACTTTACCAGCTAAATGAAGGCGGCTATACTGTAAAAATCGTAGACCTGGGTAATATCCGTGCCGGCGAAAAAGTAACTGATACTTACTTCGCAGTTAAAACCGTAGTGAGCGAGCTGATCAAAAAAGACATCATCCCGGTTATTTTAGGCGGCGGACAGGATATTACTTATGCCCAGTATATGGGTTATGAGGATTTGGAACAAAAGGTTGACCTGGTGGTGATCGATTCGCATTTTGACCTTGACGAGGATGACCACGGCGGCAGTATCGAAACTACCTCCGGCTCCTATCTCAATAAAATATTCCTTCATGAGCCCAATTACCTGTTTAACTACAGTAATCTTGGTTATCAAACTTATTTTGTAAGCCAGGACAGCCTGCGGGTAATGGATAAGCTTTATTTTGATGTACACCGTTTAGGCGAATTGAGCGGCAATGTTGCCGTTACCGAACCTGCTATCCGTAACGCCAGCATGGTAAGTTTCGATATCGGCGCTATCCGCGCTGCCGATGCTATGGGCAACGCCAATGCCACACCAAATGGTTTTTATGGCGAAGAGGCCTGCCAGCTTTGCCGTTATGCCGGCTTTAATGATAAGCTTACATCCATTGGCTTTTATGAATTTAACCCGGCTTATGACAGCAACGGCCAAACGGCCTGGCAACTGGCGCAAATGATCTGGTATTTTATTGATGGCTTTTATAATCGCAAGCGCGATTTTCCGCTTAACCCAAAATCGCAGTATCTCATTTATAAAACCAGCTTAACCCATGAAGACCAGGAAGTGGTATTTGTAAAAAGCAAAAAATCCGACCGCTGGTGGATGCAGGTTCCCTACCCTTCAGCGGGTTCGCCCAATGAGCGTTTTCATTTGGTGCCCTGCAGTTATGCCGATTATAAAACGGCAACATCCGGCGAATTACCTGATCTTTGGTGGCGCACCTATCAAAAATTAAACTGATATTCACAATTTTAACCCTTACTCAAGCGTTAGCAGCATAGAGTTTTTATATATTTTAATGAAGAAATTATTTTTTTACATAGTCGCTATGTTGCCGGTAACGGCGCTTGCACAGGCTACAGATACTTTTGTTATTAACGGTAAAATAGGCAATGTTACCACACCGGCCAAAGTATATTTATCATACCAGTTGGGTGCTAACAATGTTACCGATTCGGCCAATGTGGTTAACGGGGCATTTTCATTTACCGGCACCATATTTAACCCTGTTAATGCCACAATAGCCCTTAACTATAAAGGCTTACCACTCGAAAAATTTATAGATGGCAATTATAAATATGCCGATAATGGCAGCCTCATTTCAAAAACCGCCGATGATATAGATTTTTTCCTGGAAAAAGGCACTATAACCATCACCAGTAAAGATTCTGTAAATAATGCCCAGATCACTGGCTCCAAACTTAATGCGGATAACGTAAAACTGCAGGCCCAGTTAAAAGCCATCAACCAAAAAGGCGAAAAACTAATGGCCGAAGCCAAAGCCGCATCGCCGGAGCAGCAAAAATCAGCAGCTTTCAGGAGTGCTATGCAGGCAAGGTATAAAGCCCTGCAAACTGAGCAAAAAACAACCCTGAAAAGCTTTATTACAGCCAACCCCGATAGTTATTTAAGTCTGCTGGCCTTAACTTCGGTAAGCGGCCCCGCTCCCGACCTTGGCGAAGTTGAGCCATTATACAACTCATTATCGCAAAGTATAAAGGACACCGAAGCAGGCAAAATGATGAAGGTTCAGCTTGATGCCTTAAAAGTGACTGCCATCGGCTCCGAAGCTCCCGACTTTATACAAAATGACGTTAACGGCAATCCCGTAAAGCTGTCATCCTTCAGGGGTAAATATGTATTGCTTGATTTTTGGGCATCATGGTGCGGCCCTTGCCGCCAGGAAAACCCGAATGTAGCACGTAATTATGCCAGGTTCAAAAACAAGAACTTCACTGTTGTTGGGGTTTCGTTAGACAGGCCCGACGGTAAATCGGCCTGGCTGGCTGCCATTAAGAGTGACGGCCTGGATTGGACACAACTATCCGACCTTAAATTCTGGAACAACCAGGCGGCTGCCTTATATTCGGTAACATCTATCCCTCAAAACTACCTGATCGATCCGCAGGGAAAGATCATTGCCAAGAACCTGCGTGGGGAAGACCTTGATGCCAAACTGGAACAGTTATTCGGCAAGTATAATTAATTGGTTAGCGGTTAGTTATTAGTATAGTATGAGCATATATTCATTTATATGTCAAATTCACCATGCATATGATCAGCTATTAACTGCTCAGCAAAAATTATTATATTGCGATATGAACTTGACCTCAATTAAAAAAATAGCATTAACTGCAATTGCAAGCGTCCCTGCTTTAGCTTTTGCACAGGATTCCCAATATACCGTTCAAGGTAAAATTGGTGAGTACAACGCCCCCGCGAAGGT
Organism: Mucilaginibacter angelicae; assembly: GCF_042434235.1. NCBI lineage: Bacteria > Pseudomonadati > Bacteroidota > Sphingobacteriia > Sphingobacteriales > Sphingobacteriaceae > Mucilaginibacter > Mucilaginibacter angelicae. Next base: position 1,115,416 of record NZ_JBHLTS010000022.1, read on the forward strand.
GTATGTAGAATATCGTAAAGAAGGTAAACTAATTGTTGATTCCGCAGTATTGAACGGCGGCAACTTCAAATTTACCGGCAAAATCGGCACATCGCCAGTAAGTGGTTATATACTACTTAACCCCAAAGGTAATGGCCTGCAAAGCTCTGAAGACTATCGTTCCCTGTACCTGGAGCCGGGCACCATTAACGTAACTGCAACTGATAAGGTAGCTAATGCAAAAATAGAGGGCACCAAAACAAATAACGATAACGAGAGATATAACCTTGCCGAAAAACCAACTAACGATGCTTACGAAGCACTTGCTGCAAAACGTAAAACAGCTACTCCCGAACAACTAAGCGCGCTGAACGCTGAGGAAAAAAAGATAGACGACCAGGACGCATTAATAAACAAAAAATTCATCCAGGAAAACCCCGATTCATATGTGAGCCTTAATGCACTTGAATCATATGCCTATAGTGCCGATTACGTAGATATTGCCCCATTATTTAACAACTTCAGTCCTGCTATTAAAGCAACCGAAGCAGGCAAAAAATTTGCTGAACGCCTGCCTAAATTAAAGGCTGTGGCATTGGGTGCTACAGCACCTGAATTTGCTGAAGCTGATACTGCCGGTAAAATGGTTAGCCTGTCATCATTCCGCGGCAAATATGTGCTGATAGATTTCTGGGCCTCATGGTGCGGTCCTTGCCGCCGTGAAAACCCTAACGTGGTAAAGGCTTACAATACCTACAAAGTAAAAAACTTCACTATTCTTGGCGTGTCATTGGATAGGCCAAATGCAAAAGATAAATGGCTTGCAGCTATCCACAAAGATGGCCTTACCTGGAACCACGTATCCGACCTTAAATTCTGGGATAGCAAGGCTGCCGATCTTTATGCAGTACGCGGGATCCCCCAAAACTTTTTGTTAGATCCTAATGGAAAGATCATAGGTAAAAACCTGAGAGGCGAAGATCTGGAGAATAAGCTCGCTGAGATCTTTGGAAAGATCTGATTATACAATATAAACGTTAAAAAAGGGTTCGGCAGTTGCCGAACCCTTTTTTATTTGCCCCCTTATTTACTCCCGTCATTGCGAGGTACGAAGCAATCCCCGACTTACAGAGTAGCTAAGCAGGTTTCTCTGCACATTGGGGATTGCTTCGTACCTCGCAATGACGCGGGGAATGTAAACGACAAAAGCCCGGAAATCCGGGCTTTTGTCGTTTATGTATATCTTATAAAATATTAAACTCCTAACAACAACCTTGTAGGATCTTCCAGTAATTGTTTAACCCTTACCAGGAAGCTTACTGACTCGCGTCCGTCAATGATCCGGTGATCATATGACAGGGCAAGGTACATCATAGGGCGGATAACTACCTGACCATTTACGGCTACCGGGCGCTCAATGATATTGTGCATACCTAAAATGGCCGATTGCGGCGCATTGATAATAGGTGTCGACAGCATCGAACCAAATACACCACCGTTGGTAATGGTGAATGTACCGCCGGTCATTTCAGGGATAGTCAGTTTGTTTTCGCGGGCTTTACCTGCAAGCACTACAATGGCTTTTTCAATTTCGGCAAGGCTCATGCTATCGGCATTACGGATCACCGGAACAACCAAACCTTTAGGGGCAGATACAGCAATCGAGATATCAGCAAAATTGCTGTATACAATCTCTTCGCCTTCAATACGCGCACCAACAGCCGGCCAATCCTTCAAAGCTTCAGTAACTGCTTTGGTAAAAAACGACATGAAGCCTAAGCCTACACCGTGCTTCTCTTTAAATTTATCTTTGTATTTACCGCGTAACTCCATGATCGGCTGCATATCCACCTCGTTAAAGGTAGTAAGCATGGCTGTTTCATTTTTAACTGCTACTAAACGTTTGGCAACAGTTTTACGCAGTGAAGTCATTTTCTCACGTTTCTCGTCCCTCGCACCACTTGTTGAAGTTGCAACAGGTGCTACGGCAGGCTGAGCAGCCGGAGCTGCAGGTTTAGCGGCTGGTACTTGTGCACCAAGAGCGTCACCTTTAGTGATACGGCCATCAACACCCGAACCAGGTACTGATTTCGGATCAACACCCTTCTCTGCTAATATTTTGGCAGCAGCCGGTGATGGTGTACCCGATGCATAAGTTTTAGCACTTTCGGCAGCTGCGCCACCCCGTGGCGATTCATCGGCAGCGCTAACTACAGCCGGGGTAACCGGGATAGCGGCAGATTGCGAAGCACCTGCACCTTCAATGGTACAAACTACAGCACCAATAGCTAATACGTCACCTTCTTTAGCTATAGTTTTTAAAGTACCTGCTTTTTCGGCAGTAAGTTCAAATGTAGCTTTATCTGATTCCAGTTCGGCAATAGCTTCGTCCATAGCAACGGCGTCGCCATCTTTCTTAATCCAGCGGGATAAAGTAACCTCGGTGATAGATTCACCTACAGGCGGCACTTTAATTTCAACAGACGCTCCTGATGATGCAGGGGCCGGGGTAGAGGCAACAGGCTCAGCAGCAACAGGCGCCGGAGCAGGTGCGTTAGCTACAACTTCAGGCTGTGGCTGTGCGGCAGGAGCAGCAGCTTCAGCTCCACCATCTTCTATATTGGCAACAACAGCGCCAATTGGTAGTACATCGCCTTCATTGGCAACGATTTTTAAAGTACCGGCTTTTTCGGCAGTAAGCTCAAAAGTAGCCTTGTCTGATTCCAGTTCGGCAATAACCTCGTCCATTTCTACGCGGTCGCCGTCTTTCTTTTTCCAGCTCGACAGGGTTACTTCAGTAATTGATTCGCCTACGGTAGGCACCTTAATCGCTAAGCTCATATTGTAGTATTGTAGATTTTATATTTTTTAATGGACAGCTATCGGGATAATTAATTAAAAAATCAATCAGCCCCGGCATCAGCCATTTTCTTTGTTGTTTTTTTAACTGCTTCTTTAACCACTTTACCGGCAGGCGCCTCGAAAGCTTTTGAAACTATGTATAACTGCTGGGCAGCGTGTTGCTTAGCAAAACCGGTTGCAGTACTGCTGCCTTCTATCCTCGAAATAACGCTTAGGTTAATCACCTTATCGTTATGGAATTTGCGGCAAATGTAAGGCCATGCACCCATGTTTTCAGGCTCTTCCTGTACCCATATAAATTCGGCCTTTTCATATTTGGCTTTAACTTTAAGGATCTGGGTAACCGGAGTTGGGTAAAGCTGTTCTACACGTACAATAGCTACATCCTTACGGTTATCGGCCTGTTGTTTATCAAGCAGGTCGTAATAAACCTTACCAGTACACAGCAATACGCGTTTTACCTTTTTAGGATCAACGTAAGTGTCATCTATCAATTCGTGGAACTTACCACTGGTAAAATCTTCAATCGGCGAAACACATTTAGGGCTGCGCAATAAGCTTTTTGGTGTAAAGATGATCAAAGGCTTGCGGAAATCGCGGTGCATTTGACGCCTTAAAATATGGAAGAAGTTTGCAGGTGTAGTACAGTTGGCAATTTGAATGTTATCATCGGCACAAAGCTCCAAAAAGCGTTCAACCCGTGCAGATGAGTGCTCAGGGCCCTGGCCTTCGTAACCGTGAGGCAATAACATTACTAAACCATTACCACGCTGCCATTTAGTTTCGGCACTGGCAATATACTGGTCAACAATGATCTGCGCACCGTTAAAAAAGTCGCCAAACTGGGCTTCCCAAATAGTTAAATTATTAGGGTTTGCAAGAGCATAACCATACTCAAAACCTAAAACGCCGTATTCAGATAATAAAGAGTTATAAATGCTCAGCTTAGCTTCAGTATTAATAGTAGCAAGCGGCGTAAATTCATCTTCCGAATCAACCAGCGTTAACACTGCATGACGGTGTGAAAAAGTACCGCGTTTTACGTCCTCTCCGCTTAACCTGATCGGGTAACCTTCTTTTAATAAGGTACCGTAAGCAAGCAACTCGCCCATAGCCCAGTCAAACACTTTGGTTTTGTTCACCATAGCGCTGCGGTCTTCAAACAGCTTTTCAATTTTCTTGAAAAACTCTTTGTTGGGCGGCAAAACAGTTAGTTTATTACCAATTTCCAGTAACTCTTCTTCGGCTACAGATGTATCAATGGCTTTTACCAGTTCTTTATGGCTTGCCAGGTGTAAACCGCTCCAGGCACCCTCAAACATGGCAATGGTATCCGTAAACCTTTCTTCAGATTTTACTTCGTCCAGCTTTTGCTGTAACTCATCCTTGAAGGTTTTTTCGATAGATTTTAAGAATTCGGCATCAATGCTGCCTTCGTCTATCAGTTTCTGATTGTAAATTTTAAGCGGGTTAGGATGTGCTTCAATAGCTTTGTACAACAGCGGCTGGGTGAATTTAGGTTCATCAGCCTCGTTATGACCATAGCGGCGGTAGCAAAGGATATCAATAAATACATCCTCATTAAATACCTGCCTGTATTCCATAGCCAGGTTTACTACATGGGCTAAAGCTTCAACATCATCGCCGTTAACGTGGAAAACCGGCGAAAGCACAGTTTTAGCAACGTCGGTACAATAGGTACTTGAACGGGCATCCTTATAATTAGTGGTAAAACCTATCTGGTTGTTAATAACCAGGTGAATGGTGCCGCCTGTGCGGTAGCCATCAAGTTTTTCCATTTGTAAAACTTCGTATACTATACCCTGACCGGCAATGGAAGCATCGCCATGGATCAGGATCGGAGCGATCTTTGAATGATCGCCGCCATATTTAAAGTCGATTTTTGAACGGGTAATCCCTTCAACAACCGGGTCAACAGCTTCCAGATGCGATGGGTTAGGGCAAAGGCTCAGGTGAACTTTTTTACCGTTTTTGGTATGCACGTCGGTCGAAAAACCTAAGTGATATTTAACGTCGCCACCAAAAGGTGACTCAGAATCATAGTTTTTACCTTCAAATTCAGAGAATACCTCTTTATAGGTTTTCTCCATAATGTTGGTGAGCACGTTCAAACGGCCACGGTGCGCCATACCGATGATGAACTCCTCAATACCCAGATCGGCACCTTTTTTAATTACCGAATCCATTGAAGGGATCAGTGCTTCGGCACCTTCCAATGAGAAACGCTTTTGACCAAGGAATTTGGTACCTAAAAAGTTTTCGAAGGTAACAGCCTCGTTTAGCTTGTAAAGCATTTCCTTCTTTTCGTCAACCGTAAAAGAAGGTGTGTTGCGGCGGCTTTCCATCCGCTCTTCAAACCATTTTATTTTAATAGGGTTACGGATGTATTTATATTCCGCACCTATTGAACGGCAATAGGTATCCTCAAGCAGCTGGCGGATATCGCGCAATTTGGCAGCGCCCAAACCAACTTCAACACCGGCGTTAAAAACGGTATCAAGATCGGCTTCGCTCAAACCAAAAGTTTCAAGCTCCTTGCCCGGGTAATAATGGCGGCGTTCGCGAACTGGGTTTGTTTTTGCAAACAAATGCCCGCGCGAGCGGTAACCATCTATCATGTTTAATACGTTGATCTCCTTTAAAAAGTGTTCAGGAGTAGCTTCGCCAACAGCGGCTGCGGGCGAAAGTGCGGCAGAGGCATCGCTGTCTTTACCAAAATCAAATCCTTCAAAGAATTTTTGCCATCCGAAATCAACCGACTCCGGTTCCTGCTTGTACTGTTCGTATAGGGAAGATATGTAGGCAGCGTTTCCGCTATTTATATAATTGAGACGATCCATGTGAAACTGATCTTTAAAACGGTACAAAAGTAAGCATATACCCTTATATACTTCATAATTAATTGTAAAGAAATTTAACCACTATTAGGCTGATTTTACCCGTTAGTAACAAAGCATGTGTTTTTTTGATTATTGAATATGTAATTAATATAAAATGCCATGTAAGGGCATGACTCTATCTTTATTAAATTTATATTCATGAATATGACTCAAAAATCAATGACATTCTATTACAGATTGAACGCCTCGATAAACCATCGAAGCAAAGTCTTTTTAAAAGGCTTGAATTATTGATTAGTAAACCAGGGGCAAAGAAAACTGGTGTTAAATTGTCTTCTATATATGGCTTAGGAGCATCTATGTAGGGTAATGTAAACATTGATAACTATGTTGCTGGAGAACGGCAATGGTGATCTCTATTCCATAAAGTAACTTTGGGCGTTGCCTGCGGCCCGGGCTTTTCGTTCCAAGTCCTCGCTTTTCCTGTGCGCTATCCCAACCCGCGCTGTGGGCTTTACACTGCAATCCCTAACGCTGGCCGACGCACTATATTTTACCAGGAAGAATGTTTTTGTGTATCTATTGAACCGTTTTTAATAAAGGCTTAGTCAACCTTCTCTGCTCAGGCCTCAACCAAATCTCCCGCTTCATCAATAGATGAGGGCTGCCAGGTATTTACGAAATCGGTTTTGGCTTCAAGCTCTTTGGGTAGTTTGGTAGCTATGGTATATTTGCTTTCCTTAGCATCATTAACACCGGCAATAAAGGCCCAGTTGCCCCAGTTGCTGGCCGGCGAATAATCAATAAGCTTTTCTTCAAAATAAGCAGCACCCTGTGTCCAGTCGGCTTTGAGGGTGTTTACCAGATAGCCCGCCACTATCTGCCGGTTTTGGTTGCTGATAAAGCCGGTAGCATTAAGCTCATGCATTGCGGCATCTATCAGTGGCACTCCCGTTTCGCCATATTTCCATTTCTGGAACAGCAGGTCGGCATCAGGTGCAAGGTCCTGGGCCTCTTCTTTGGCATTGATAAATTTTTGCCCATGTTTTTTAAACATAAACCTGAAATAATCGCGCCAAAGCAATTCAAGCTTTAACAGGTTGCCGTTACTGCCATATTTCTGAATTTCCCAGTAAACCTGCCGCGGTGAAATACACCCTATAGAAAGCCATGGAGAAAGCCTTGAGGAGCAATCAGCACCATTACGGTTGTTTTTTTGCTTAACAGACTGGTCAATATTGGCAAAGCATTTATGCATTTGTACAAGGGCTGCGGTTTCCCCACCCTGAAAATACTCGGTAGCGCGCATATCGTCAACAGGTTCATTTAAACCCAACTGCTGCAAGGTTGGCAGTTCGCCGGCATCGGTAATTTCGGGCACATTGATATGATCGGGCCTTAGCACGCACGAACGGACATTACTGTCACGTTCTACCTTTTTTTTGAAAACAGCAAAACTATCGGGAATATCCTTTATCGGAAAAGGAAGATCTTCCTTATGGTACATAGTATGCCCAATGAAATGCTTGAGGTTAAGCCTCATTTTCCATAGGGCGGCCTCAACCTCTTCGGAAATATTTGTTTCTTCGTAAGCAACCTCACGATGATGGTAAACCTCGTTTACATGATATTCTTCGGCAAGCTGCGGGATCACTTCGGCAGGGTTACCAATACGGATGATGAGCTCGGCACCAAAACCCTGTAAATTTTTGCGAAGATCGGCAACGGCTTCTAATAAGAACCTTGCCCTGAAACTTCCTGTTTTTGGCGCACCGCTTGCGGTGGGCTGAAAATAATAAGGATCAAAACAGTAAACCGGCAGTACTTTATCAGCCTTGCGTACAGCCTCTAACAAAATTTCGTTATCATTGATGCGCAAGTCATTTCTAAACCAAACCAGAATAGTTCTATCACTCATAGTTAAACAGGGGTTAACTGAATAATGCAGTATGCAAATTTGCAATTTATTTGCGTTTTATGCACATTTTGCCACAAGATTATGACACCACCCAAACATTCAATTATTTTATTAAACTAAGCAAAAAGCTTTCAGCTATATAAAACAATCAAAACCACGGAGGAATTATCGTGTAAATATACGTAAATACAAATAACTAAGTTATAAAGTACGTTCTGATGGGCCGTCCGCTGTCAACCGTTAAATAACCAGGGCTTTATTGATCAGCTTTGATCTTCGCCCTGATCACCGAATCTTTTTGGGCCGGGCTAAGCTTGTAATTAAACTGAAACAGCGCACCTTCAAAATCGCCATATGAAGGATTAGGAATAACGATATACCTGCTGCCAAATTCTTTTTGCAGCTTTTGCGTAGTTGTAGTCCTGTTATCCTCGGCCGGGTGATTATCATACAACAAATCAAAATCGGGCAGATTATCGCCGCAAAGCAGCAGGATATGATGTGTTTTTAAAACGTTAAGCCTGCGTGCCTCCTTACTTGAGGTTGTTGTTTTTAACTGCAAATGCTCATCATCTGCATTGGGCAAGCCATATAACTGCAGGTTTTTAAGGGTACTTGCCCGCTCATTTTCATTGCGATTGGTAATATAAAATATGGTGATCCCTTTTGATGCTGCATATTTTAAAAAGGCAGGTGCACCCGGTACAGTATCTGCAATGGCTTTATCCGTCCATTGTTTCCAGGTAGCATCGCTGTAATCTAAATTTTGTAAGGCGCGGTGGGCGTCGTAGGGGCTGTTATCCAGCACAGTTTCATCAATGTCGGTAACAATGGCCAGCGGTTTATCGCCGGGGCTCTTAATTCCCTCATCAACCCTCAGCTTAGCTATATTATAGGCCTGAAAGCATAAAGCCTTATATTCCGCCGCCCGCTGCTGCCATAAAGAAGCCCAGATCTTACCATCATTGGTGATGCTGGTATTTGAAGTACCTGTTTTTTTAACTGATGAACAGGCGGTAAATAATAACAGGCCTGATAGTAGATAGCTATAGCTTTTTTTCATTTTGGTTGATGGGAGCTCTTTCCGGATAAACTTAAACTATATGTCATGCTGAACTCGTTTCAGCCCCCCATACACCCATTGGCCATAGCGTTGACTTATCAAGTGGGATCCCGAAATAAATTCGGGATGACCACAGTGTATTGTTACAACAACTCCGGTTTTATTTTATCCTTAAACTCCTTAGCAAATTTATTGAGTTTTGGCTGGATAACAAACGCGCAATACGAATTGCCCGGATTATCATTAAAATAATTCTGATGATAATTTTCGGCACTGTAAAATGTGCTGGCAGGGGTTATCTCAGTTACAATAGGGTTATCAAAAACATGCTCATCAGTAAGGGTTTTGATCATGGCTTCTGAAGCCTGTTTTTGCTCATCGGTATAGTAAAATATTGCCGACCTGTATTGTGTGCCTACATCAGCACCCTGACGGTTAAGTGTGGTTGGGTTATGGGTTTTAAAGAAAACCAATAGCAATTCATCAAACGAGATCACATCGGCATCATACTCCAGGTGGATCACCTCGGCATGACCGGTAGCGCCGGTACAAACCTGCTCGTAAGTTGGGTTTAAAACCTTGCCACCCATATAGCCTGAGATTACTGATGTTACACCATTAAGAGCCTGGAAAACGGCTTCGGTGCACCAAAAGCAACCGTTGCCGAAAGTTATTTTTTGAATGTTCATATACCCCGCTTTATCAAAAGTAATGCCTGTTTAAACGGTTAGAGATGAGGGCGATTTGAATATGTCAATTAAATTACTAAACTTAGTGTTCAAACGTATATAAACCTTTTAATTATGAAAATTGCAGTATTAATTGCCCGCACTTTGCTGGGCCTCATCTTCGTGGTGTTTGGTTTAAACTTCTTTTTCCAGTTCCTGCACATGGCACAACCGCCCATGACAGATAAGGCACAGGCCTTTAGTGGCGGATTATTCGGTTCGGGCTATTTTTTCCAATACATGAAGGTAATTGAAATAGCGAGCGGTCTGTTTTTAATCATCAATCGCTATACAGCATTATTTGTATTGTTGTTGCTGCCTATTGCGCTTAATATATTCCTGTTCCATGCCATTTTGGCACCGGCAGGTTTACCTATAGGATCGGTGGTTATAGTTTTAGAAATCTTTCTGCTGTTTGCTTATCGTAAGTATTATACAAGCATATTTACGGCGGCTCCGATAGTTTGATAAACCATCACATTGATACATAGCTACCCGTTTACATAAAAGTCATGTCATTGCGAGGCACGAAGCAATCGCACGGAAGCATAGCAGCTCTGTATAGCATGCGATTGCCACGTCGCGCCCAGCGCACATCCCTATTGTGCTCCTCGCAATGACATGTTTTATTAAAAATTCAAGCTCATAAATTATAATTTAAAATCATCACACCATCTCCCGCTCAAAAATCCCCTGAATCATAGCTATCTGCTCTGCATAAATAGATTTTTTACGGGTGCCGAAGTAAAGCGTGTTCTCTATTAAATTATACCCTTCCCAAAGCAGTTTGATATTCCCACTGTCGCGTTCCTTTTTCGAAAGGAAATCGGGGATCACCGCTATCCCCTTGCCATCGCTCAGGCAGCGGATAATGGAACCCATGTTGGGCACAATAAAGTTGGGCTTAAAATCGGGCCGTTTACCGAAGTTGATATGCCAGAAACGGCGCAGGTGTTCCATATCGCCCGATGAGCCGTACCACGTTTGGGCTTTAAGCCAGGTTTGGATCTGGTTAAGGTCTTTTGTTTTCAGCAGTTCATTAAACGCTGCCGTTGGTGTTTGGGCCCCGGCCAGCACTACTATCCGTTCCTTAAAAAAGGGTTTATACTCAAGGGTTTTATAATCGCCTTTATGAGGGGTTACTATCAGATCGAGGATTCCGCTATCCAGGTCGGCCAGCATTTCGGGGTATTCGCCAAATTTAATGATCACATTAAAAGGCAGTGTAGGTAAATAGGATTCGAGCGTAAACTGGAAAGTTTCAAAGCACATACCTATACTTATAGTAGGCACGTCCTTTTCGGTGCTTTTATGAAAATGGCGCTCAGCTTCCTCCAGCTTACAAATAGATTCCTGGATGTAGTTATACAAAATCTTTCCCCGCTCTGTCGATACCATTTTGCGTGAAGTACGATCGAACAGCTTATAGCCCACATAACTTTCCAGCGAGCTTAAATGCAGGCTCACTCCCGGCTGGGAAATAAATAGTGTTTCGGCAGCCCCGGTTAATGAGCCGGTTTCATAGATCGCCTTAAACGTGCGGAACCATTCAAAATTTACCATAATCTATCTATTATAATTATGATACAAATGTATAAATTAAACTATTTTAATAATGAATTAAGCCGCCGTAATTTTGATGAAAATTAAAACAAGAAAATAAATGAAGAACATATTTGTAATAAACGGCGGACAGATCTTCGGTCACTCCGGCGGAAGGTTTAACAAAACATTATTGGATGCTACCGTACAATATTTTACCGAACACCCTGATTTTGAAGTACGCTCAACCGATGTTAATAACGCTTATGATCCTATGCAGGAAGCTGAAAACTATAAATGGGCCGATGTGATTATTTACCACACCCCGGTTTGGTGGTTCCAGGTGCCACACGCTTTTAAAAAATATATAGATGAAGTTTTTACTGCGGGTTATCAAAACGGCATTTATCGCAGCGACGGCCGCACAGCCGAAAACCCGGGTATTAATTACGGCACCGGCGGCCTGATGCACGGCAAAAAGTACATGCTTACCACCTCATGGAACGCCCCTGTTACCGCCTTTACCTTACCCGGCGAGTTTTTTAATGAACACAGTGTTGACGAAGGCCCGCTGTTTGGTTTTCACCGCATGAATGCCTTTACCGGTATGCAGCAATTAGATAGTATTCACTTTTATGATGTAATGAAAAACGCTAATATTGATGAGAATCTGCAACGCTACCAGGAGCACTTAAACAAGCTATTTACCCAACAAAACACCCACAGCCATGAAAATTTACATAACAGCCTTAGTGAAATGTAAGGCCGGCGCAACTGCCCAAATGAAAGTTATTTTAGATGAGTTGGTAACAGCATCGCAACAGGAAGAAGCCTGTTTACAATATGAGCTTTACCAATCAACAACTGATGAAACCCAGTTTGTTTTCCATGAAACCTGGGCCAGCCAGGAAGGGCTTGATCAGCATGTTAAGCAAGAGCATTTTCAATTATTCAAACAGCAGATAACTGATATTTTAGATGGCCCACTGACAGTATACAAAACTGACAGGGTACATTAAAACACCTATTTAATAAAAACAGCCCCCGGTTTTCACCGGGGGCTGTTTTTATTCCTCTTTCAACATATCAATGGCCTGCTCATATTGTTTAATTAAACCCGGCGCCCTGTCAAACGCCCAGGCATGGTAATTATCCCTGATCAGTATTAGTGTTGCATGCGCGTTTTGAGTTTTGCGCGATTCGGGGTTAAACATTACTTTGGCAACCTCGTCCTCAACCTTCATAATGCGCGATTGTTCGTCATAGATGCGTGTAAGTAAGGATGCTTCTTTAAAATCTATCTTTGAGAGAATGTTATGACTTTTAGCAACATCCCAGGCTATATTATCGAGATATCTGTACAGCACGCCAGCCGGTGCAATGTAATTCAGATGAAACTCATCATTTGATATAATCTTCTCTTGCAGTTCCGGATTAACCAAAGCGGAGTTTATCGACTTTAGTACCTTTTGATCATATGTATACTGCTCGGCAGTATATTGTTTATTGCGGATGAGTTCGGCCCGGACATTGCGGATCAATTCTTTCGTTTCGTTTTTTTCATGCCGGCTATTGATAACCTCGGTAAAAAACAGCGCCAGAAAAACACTGAATACGATCAGTAACGATTCGCCTACATATTCTTTCCAATCCCTAACGGTATAGATTTCCTGCTTATCGCTGTTTTCCCTTGAAGCGATTTTGGCTTTACGTTGCTGAGGCATAGCTGGTTATTGGTAATTAGCAACAAGATATGAAATAATCAAATAAAAATGTACCCGGGAAAATCCTGAAGCATTTTTATTTAAAGACATTCTTCACCTGCCAATTTCATTGTAACAGTAATCCGGAATTTTAATGCGCTTATTTTGGGTATTCCTTTGCTTTTGGGCTATTATTTATAATTTAGTGTCCAAAATACAATTAATCCCAAAACGATATTATGTCATCAATAAAATCCCACGGGGCTAAGGTTTATAAGTATGTGTGCCTGTTTGCTATCCTGATGCTGGCCGCGTTAAAACCTTTTGCCCAAAGCCGGCAGAAACTTGATTTTGATAAAAGCTGGCGCTTTAACCTTGGTGCTGTTGATAACGGCGAAAAGGTAACGCTGAACGACAGTAAATGGCGCACACTCAACCTCCCGCACGACTGGAGTATTGAAGGCAAATTTTCAAAAGATAATCCAGCCACGCCCGAAGGCGGCGCTTTGCCCGGTGGCATCGGTTGGTACCGCAAAACATTCACTGTTCCGGCTGCATCAAAAGGCAAACTGGTTTATATTGATTTTGATGGCGTATATCAAAAAAGTGATGTATGGATCAACGGGCATCACCTTGGTTTCAGGCCAAACGGGTATATCTCGTTCAGGTATGAGCTTACTCCCTACTTAAACTTCGGCGGCAGCAACGTTATCGCTGTTAAGGTTGACAACTCGGTGCAGCCTAACTCCCGCTGGTATTCGGGTTCGGGTATTTATCGCCATGTGTGGCTCGAAACCACCAACAAAATCGCCATCGATCATTGGGGAACTTATGTAACTACAAGCGATGTAAGCACATCATCAGCCAAAGTTAATGTACAGGTGCAACTGCATAATAATGAGGTTTCACCATCATTATTTATCAGCACTAAACTTTATGATGCCACCGGTAAAATTGTTGCAAGCAGCGAACAGGCTACATTAGCAGCACTGGTTAAAAACGCTGTACTAACAACTGATAATACGCTTACAGTGAAAAACCCTGTGTTATGGTCGGTTGAGAAACCTTATTTGTATAAAGCGGTAACACAAGTATTGGAAGGCAAAGAGTTGATTGATGAATACACCACTACTGTAGGCATCCGCTATTTTAACTTTGATGTCGATAAAGGTTTCAGCCTGAATGGCAAGCCGATGAAGATCTTGGGCGTATGCGATCACCATGATCTCGGCAGCCTTGGTGCCGCGGTAAATAACCGGGCGTTGGAACGCCAGTTACAGATGTTAAAGGCAATGGGCTGCAATGGCATTCGTACTTCACACAATCCTCCGGCGCCCGAACTGCTTGACCTTTGTGATAAAATGGGCTTTATTGTAATGGACGAGGCTTTTGATTGCTGGGAATGGAAAAAGGCCACTTACGACTATCACCTGTTTTTTAAAGAATGGCATAAACGCGACCTGGAAGATCAGGTGAAACGTGATCGTAACCACCCCAGCATTATGATCTGGAGTATCGGTAACGAAATCCCTCAGCAGGCAGACACAAGTGCTTTGCGTATTGCTCCCGAACTGGCGGCCATTGTGCACAGCCTGGATAAAACCCGCCCTATTACCACAGCTAATGATAGGCCTGATTCTACCAACAAAATTGTAAAATCAGGTGCTATTGATCTCATTGGCTATAATTATCACCAGTTTGATTATGCTAAATTTCATGACCGCTACCCCGGTAAAAAGTTCATTGCTACCGAAACTACTTCGGGCCTGGAAACACGCGGTTATTATGAAATGCCATCAGATAGTATCAGGGTTTGGCCTACCAACTATGATAAACCTTTTGTAAGAGAAGGCAACAATGTATCGGCTTACGACAATACCCGACCACCATGGGGCTCAACTCATGAAATGACCTGGAAGGTGATGAAAAAGTACGATTTTCTTTCGGGCATGTTTATCTGGACGGGCTTTGATTACCTTGGCGAGCCTACCCCGTATTCATGGCCATCACGCAGCTCATACTTTGGAATCATTGACCTGGCCGGCTTCCCTAAGGATGTTTACTATATGTACCAAAGCGAGTGGACAAACAAACCGGTATTGCATATTTTCCCGCACTGGAACTGGCAACCTGGTAAAATGATTGATATCTGGGCTTACTATAACAATGCCGATGAAGTTGAACTTTACCTGAACGGTAAATCGTTAGGCATCCAAAAGAAAACCGGCGACGACCTGCACGTGATGTGGCGTGTAAAATTTGAAGCAGGGACCCTTAAGGCAGTATCGCGCAAAAGCGGCAAAACAGTTTTAACCCGCGAAATCCGTACGGCAGGCGCCCCTGCCAAAATCGAACTGATTGCCGATCGTTCACTGATCAAAGCCGATGGCAAAGACCTGTCGTTTATCACTGTAAAAATATTAGATAAAGACGGCAACGTTGTACCTGATGCCGACAACAAGGTAAACTTCAAAATCAACGGCGAAGGCTTTATTGCCAGCGTTGATAACGGCGACCCTGTTAGTCATGATCCATTCAAGGCAGATTATCGCAAAGCATTCCATGGCCTTGCGCTGGCTATTGTACAAGCTAAAGAAAAGGCAGGTGCAATAACGTTCATTGCTTCAGCCGATGGTTTGCAAAGCAAAACATTGGTATTGAAGAGCAAATAGGCATTATACCCCTGCCTTGCATTTAAACATGTATAAGGACATTAACAACAAAGCCCGGCATCTCAGCCGGGCTTTGTTGTTTTATAACGAAATTTAAAGGCAATCATCCACAAAAAAGCTCCCGGTGATTTGCCGGGAGCCTTTCATTTATTTAGTGATCAGGTTGTATAACTCATCGAGCTTAGGGGTAAGCACGATCTCTATGCGCCTGTTCTTTGCACGGGCCTCATCGGTGGCATTAGCGTCTATCGGTTGAAACTCGCTCTTACCAGTTGCTGTAAGCCTATGCGGATCAACCCCTTCGGTTTCGGTCAGGTATCGGGTAACTGATGTTGCGCGTAATACGCTCAAATCCCAGTTATCCTTGATCTGGCCAAGATTTTTCACCTTCTTATCATCTGTATGGCCTTCAACTGCCATATTGATATCCGGTTCCTTATTCAATACTTCGGCAAGCTGTTTTAATGCAGCCTTACCTTTATCATCAATAATAATACTGCCCGAAGGGAACAATAGCTTATCTGTTAATGACACATAAACCTTGCCATTTCTGATATCTACCGTTAAACCGCTTTGCTGAAAGCCCAATAATGCCTTCTGTAATTTATCTTTCAGTGCATTGGTAGCCTCATCGCGCTTCTTTAAAATATCCTCCACTTCCTTTAAACGGGCTTCGCGTTTTTTCAGGTCGGCCTCCAATTTATTGGCCTGGGCGGCCAATTCGTTTGCTTTTGATGATGTTGCATCCAGGTTGCTGTTCAGCACATTGTTGTTATTGCGCAGGTCGGCAAGCTGGCGGTGAAGGCGGGCAGTATCTGCCTGCAGCTGTGCAAGCTGTCCTTCAAGGGTAGTTGTACGGTTGGCTAATGAGTCGCGCTCGGCTACAAGGGTTTTGTATGCTTTTGGAGACATTACCTTGCATGAGTACATAGTTAAACATGCAGCAGCGGCTAAAAAGAGATATCTGATTTTCATGACACGTTGAGGGTTAAATATGGTATTACGCCAGGGCGTTCTTTAAAAACACATTAAGCGGATGGATCATGCCGCAAACATCGGCAATCAACTTTTCCGAACCTGCCGCCGTAAGTTCTTTATCATCCAGCTTATGCCAGGCAACAAAGCTTTTGAGCTTTAGCAGGTCGATGTTTTCATTATCGGGTTCATATCCCTTGGGCACCGATTTAAGCTGCTCCTGCTTTCTGAAATCGCCGAATAGTTTAACAAACTCCTTATCGTCGATGATCTTTTTCAAATCGGCAGCATTATAATCAATTTCCTGCCTGATTGATTTCAGGTCTGGCGCTTCGGGCATCCAGTATCCTCCGCCGATAAATGAGTTGCCGGGCTGGATGTGCAGGTAATACTCAACTCCACCACCCTTTAAGCCCGAAGTTGGTAAGCTTACTCCAAAGTTATTTTTGTACGGCAGTTTATTTTTACTGAAGCGGATGTCGCGGTAAATACGCATCACACATTTTTTGGCATCAAGGTTCTCGTCCATTCCTGCCTCAATTTTACGCACGCTGTCAAGCACCTTTGCTGTAAAATCAATTACATTTTCACGGCCCTTTTCATAGCGCTCCTTATTGGCAGCAAACCATTCGCGGTTATTATTATCGGCGAGATCTTTTAAAAAATCAAGACTTTCCTGGTATATCATCGGTATCTAAATAGTTTTGGTAATGTATTTTGGGTGATAACCAATACAACAAAAACACACGCGAATATCTGAAATTTACAGGAGCCATTGCAAAACAGCCTAAAATTATAGTGCCAAGATATAACCATGGAGAATCCTGGTTATGGGTAACCAAATAGGTAAGCCAGGCTATCCCCAGTGCCTCACCCACGTTTAGCGCGTAGCTCACATACATGGCCGCGTAAAAATAACCGGGCTCTATCTCAAAAAAAAGATGGCAGTGCGGGCAGTTAAGATTTATTTTATTGGAGAAACTATAAGGGCTGCCCTTAAACATATCGCCACGCCTGCAGCGGGGACATTTACATTTAAGCATGGCCCGTGACTTTGGTGTTTGGGACACGATAAAGGATCTTATGGTGTTATGGAAACGGACAGCTGACCGCAGCTCTGCTTATTAATTCAGGTTGAGTTTCTCGCTGTGCATGTCAAGTTTCACATCTTTACGACGGTATTTTTTATACCAGATGTAACCACCTAATGCAACTACAAAATAAGGTGCGCCCAATAAAAACAGGATGCCATTATTTAACCCTCTTGTTTTTGAACTGCCGCTTTGAGCATTGGTTTCAACAGTGGCAGCACATTGTGCGCACTGGGCTTTTACCGGCTGGCGGGCAATCAGCATAAAGCCAAGGGCCATTACAAAAAGGATAACTTTAAAACCTTGTTTCATAAGTACAAATTTAACCAATTAAAAATGATAATACGGGCGGATCATTAAATAAACCACCACACCACTCGCTGTAACGTACAACCATATCGGAAATGCCCAGCGTACCAGTTTACGGTGTTTTTCAACCTGCATTTGTAGCCCACGGTGAAAACTCAGTAATATTAACGGCAAAACGGCCGCTGCAAGTATAATATGGGGCGTTAAAATGGATAAGTATATTGTCCGTAAAGATCCCGCCGAAGCCCGTTCTGCTTCCGACAAATGTCCGTCGCCATTAATATCACCATAAACAATTTCATTACGCATCAGGTAGTGAAACAGAACATAGGATGCCAGGAAAAGCGCCGAAAGGCAAAACGTAATAATATTAAGCTGTTTGTGCAGAGTTATATTACCTTGTTTAATTTGATATAGCGACAAAAGCAGCAATATAGTGCACGTGCCGTTCAGCACCGCGTTAAGCATAGGCAAATACGGGGTAAAAGCCGGGGCAACTGCCGGGCCGGGGATAAGATGCCTGTTTAAAAGAACAACAAGTGCAATTACAACTATGGTAACAACCGCTACAAAGCGGATTATAAATTTATCGCTCATGGTTAATTAATATAGGGCCTTATCAACTTTACGAAGCTCTTCGGCTATCAACACTTTTATCTCATCATTAAGGCGGTTAACCTCTGGGGTTACAGCAGCCCGGTAATATCCGCGGATGCGATGCTCCTGATCAATTAATACAAAATTATCACTATAGATAAAATCATTACCGGCTTTCGCAGCGTTAACAAAGAGGCCGTTTCGGGCAAAGTTATAAACTGATGAGGTATCGCCGCTGCACATCAGCCAGCGGTTTGATTCGGGCTTAAACGTTTGCTGGTACTTGTTTAATACCGCCTGGGTATCATGTTCCGGATCAACGGTAATGGTTAAAAAGTAAACCATCTTGTTTTTGTAATACGTACCTACCAGCCAGCTCATGTTTTTGTTGATGGTTTGGCAAACGGTAGGGCAATTAGTGTAAAAGAAGTTTACTACAAAAATCTTCCCCTTCAGGGTAGCCAGTGTAACCGGTTTTCCCTCCTGGTCGGTCAATTTAAAATCAGGAATGGTATGGTAAATGGTATCGGGGATATACTTACCATGAAACTTGTGCCCTGTTTTGGCAACCACTTTTGGCCCGAAAACAGCCAGCGGCTTGTACCTGTTTTTACCTTTAGCGGTAAGTAAATAATATAAAAATCCTGGTACTGCTAATATGAGCACCAGGATCAGGATCTTTTTTAATATAGAAGCTTTGTTCATTACAGCGGAAACCGCAGGTCAACCCAGTGGTGGCTTTCGTTTGTAAGTACCAGGATCAAACCTATAATAAATATTACGGGAATTGCAATTGACAATATGAGCCCCATTTTTTCAAACTTCAGGTGCATAAAGTATGCAACTATATAAAACGCTTTAAACAATGTTAAAACGATGTAGACAGGGTTAGCAAATTTCAAAAGGTTGGGATGACTCGGAATTATAGCAAGCGCGATAATAAACTCAATACAAGTAATAATAGTTAATATTAAGGCCACCTGCAATATTCGCTTCCTGGTCATGGTTTCGTGATCACCATCATGGTGAACTTCGTGTGCTTCTGCTGACATATGTAAATATTTTTAAACTAAGTAAAAGAATGTAAATACGAATACCCAAACAAGGTCTACAAAGTGCCAGTAAAGGCCTACTTTTTCAACCATCAGGTAGCTTCCGCGTTTTTCGTAAGTACCCTTTAATACGTTAACGGTGATGATGATATTGATGATAACCCCGGTAAATACGTGGAAACCATGGAAACCCGTGATAGTAAAGAACAGATTAGCAAACTCCTGCGAGGTCATGTGCTGCACAGCTTCCGTACCGCCGGTAAACAATTTCTTCAATTCTTCTGCCGGAGGAACGCTTCCCCACCAAAAACCTTCGTGGTGCAAGTGGCTCCATTCTAAAGCCTGGCAGCCAAGGAACATAAAACCACCAACAATTGTAAGCAGCATCCAGGTTACAACTTCCTTTTTTGCATTACGGTGCCCTGCTTCAACAGCCAATACCATGGTAACAGAACTTGCAATGAGAATAAAGGTCATAAGACCCACAAAAACTAACGGCGCGCCACTGTCTTTAATTAAAGGTATAGATTGGAAAACTTTATCTGCACCTGGCCATACACTCGCACTGAAACGCAGCGAACCGTAAGCTATCAACAATGATGAAAAGGTGAACGCATCCGAAAGGAGGAAAAACCACATCATTATTTTTCCGTACTCCACGTTGAACGGGGATCTTCCTCCCGACCAGGGCGAAGTTTTTACTTCGTCAATTTGTGAAACTGTTGTACTCATCTGTACTAATCTATGGGTGTATTAATTATGATTCAAAAGTAAAAAAACATACAGATAAATCCATATAATATCGAGAAAATGCCAGAAAATGGAGGTTATTTCCATCTTGAACATGTTCTTTACCTGGGGGATATTACGGTATGTACCTATAAGTGTATTTATTAGCAATAACAGAGCTGCAAAAATGTGTACCAAATGCACGCCAACAAAAACGTAAACAAACGAACGTGAAGCATTAGGATCAATAAAATAGATCTGCATTTTGTAGGTTAACACATAGCAGGCGTAGATCTGTAAAGCAAAAAATGCCAGTCCCAACCCTAATGTGATCCATAAATACAGCTTCTGTTTGTCAAACTGCAATGCCCTGGCAGCCCTTGAGGCTAAAAATAACGTGCCGCTGCTTAATACAATAACAATAGTGCTATACAAAAACGATTGTGGCATGATCACGTTTAAACCGTGCCCGCTGCCGCCGGCATAAACAATAAACCCGCTGGTAAAAGCCGCGAAAAGCATAAATGACGTGAATATAAAAATCCACATGTTAAACTTTTTGGCACCCAGGTTAAGCCTGTCGTTATCTTGTTCCATCCTTGCCATCATCTCACTTAACTATAAAATCAACTAAAAACATTATCTGAACTAACGGCAGGTAAAAAAACGAGCCGAACATTAATTTACGAGCCTCGGGTATTTGCCGGGTACGCAGCAGCATAAACGACTGGTACAAAAATATCAGGCTGCATAGCAGGGACACACCGCCTACCCAGTAACCGCCGTAACCATAAAAGGTTGGTAATAAACTTAGGGGTACTAATGCAATGGCAAATATAAAGGTAATTACCGCACTTGTTAAATCTCTTTTACCCGATGGCAGTAAACGAAACCCTGCAAGCTTATAATCATCATCCAAAACCCAGGCAATAGCCCAGAAATGAACAAACTGCCAAACAAACTGAATTGCGAACAGGATCAAAGCTATCTCATCTATCCTGCCGTGCACCTGTGCAGCTACATAACCAATAAGCGGCGGCAAAGCACCCGGAATAGCGCCAACAAAAACTGCGATAGGTGATTTACGCTTTAAAGGCGTATAAGCAAATGCATACAATAAAATTGAGAACACCGATAGTAAGCCTGTTAACAGGTTTAAACTACCCAACAGATAAGTGCCTGCCATACCCATGCCCAAACCCAACACCAAGGCCTGCCCCGTGGTCATTTTACCTGACGGGATCGGGCGGTCCATAGTACGTTTCATGAGCTTATCCAGATCTTTTTCGATGATCTCGTTAAAAGCGTTAGCAGCAGATGTAACCAGGAAGCCACCTACAATAAGTTTCACCCAATCAATCCAAACGATATGGCCGTTGGCACGGCTCCCTATTAAAAATGATATTGATGCCGAAAACACTACCAAAGAGGTAAGTCGCGTTTTTATCAGTTTTGAAAAATCAGCCCATTTCATCTGCTTAGCTCCCTTCCTTTAACACCCTTAAATAAATTCAAAAGCAAATAAAATTGTGCCCCAAATATTAAACTCGCCAATACTATATGTGCCGCCTGGGCTACCGGTGGTAAAGCCATGTATGACAATAAAATTCCGGTAACTATTTGCAGCGTGATCATTAAAAATGTGAAGCTCATCAGCTGCTGCTGGATAGAATGCCTGTTAAACCCCTTACGGATCAAAACAAATAAGGCCACATTCAACACAAGCACTAAAACGGCTATATCCCTGTGATGCTGGAAGATCTCGCCCGCATTAGTAATCCAATCTTTACGGTAACCACCCTGAAAATGATTTGCAACCGCATCTATCTTCTCCCGCACCTCGGTACCGAAGGCAATCTGCAGGATACTTACAAACAGTGCTGCAAGTGTTATAATGTAAACCAATGGCGACGAGCCCGAAGTACTCTTCCCCGATATTTTCGCCACATGATAAGTATAAATGCAAATACCCAAAATAGCCAGTGCTAAAAGCATATGTACGGTAACTATCCAGGCAACTAAATTAGTTGATACTACAATTGAGCCTAACCAGGCCTGAAAACCAACAAGGACTAAGTTGAAAATACTAAGTATAGCTATCCTTTTATCTGTTTTCCAATAGCTGAAAGAGAACACTACCGATAGCAGCAGAAAAAAGCCTGATAAAGCGCCAATAAGGCGATTGATATATTCAGTCCAGGTTTTGCCTGCGTTAAACTCTTCAGGTACCAGGATAGAACGGTCTTCACGAATACGTTTTGCCAGGTCACTGTAACCAAATACGTCAAGCGTTTTTGCAAAGCGCTGGTTCTTTTCAACGCGTTTGGCTACGTACTTTTGTTTATAATCTTTAGGGAGATCATTGATATCGGTAGGGGGAATATACCTTCCGAAACATTTTGGCCAGTCGGGGCACCCCATACCTGAACCTGAGCTACGTACAACACCACCGGCAAGAATCAAAACAAACAGCAGAACAATGGTTGCGATATTGATCTTTTGAAACCTATTTTTTGCGGCTGTGCTCATCTAAATATTTCTAAAAATTTAGGGTACCCTGCCAAGTCGGAAGTTCTAAGTTTAAGTTCTCAGTTGTTAAACTTCGTACTTAAAACTTCCGACTTAAGACTTAACTGGTACCCTAAAAGATCAGATAAGTATTAATTTATTTTACTTGTTCGTTTGCTTTCAGCGTACTTTTAAACTTGATAAGCTCTTCTAAACCTGCAGGATTATCTTCAAAATCGTGCGCCTGGTTTGAGCTCATGGTTTGTGAGTAAGGAACAGTTTGCGGGATGTAATCTTCCTCTGCTCCTGGTTTGCTGTAATCATATGGCCAACGGTAAACAGTTGGTATTTCACCAGGCCAGTTGCCATGGATATGTTCAACAGGAGTAGTCCACTCAAGGGTATTTGATTCCCATGGATTTTGAGTTGCTTTTTGTCCTTTGAATATTGATACAAAGAAGTTATAAAGGAAGCCGATCTGGGTAAGTGCAGCGATAATTGCAGCCCAGGTAACAAATGTATTTATAGTCAACCATTTTTGCATTGAAGCAAATTCGGTAAAGGCATAATACCTGCGTGGTACACCGTCAAGGCCCATAAAGTGCATTGGGAAAAACACAAGGTAAGCACAGATGAATGTCAACCAGAAGTGAAGGTAACCTAATTTCTCGTCCATCATACGGCCGAACATTTTAGGGAACCAGTGGTAAACACCAGCAAGCATACCAAATATAGCTGCCGAACCCATTACCAGGTGGAAGTGGGCAACCACGAAATAAGTATCATGTAAATTGATATCCAAAGCAGCGTTACCCAGGAAGATACCTGTTAAACCACCCGAGATAAAGAACGACACCATGCCGATAGCGAACAACATAGCAGGCGTAAACCGGATGTTACCGCGCCACAATGTAGCTAACCAGTTGAATGTTTTTACTGCCGACGGTACCGCAATGATCAATGTAGTGATCATGAATACACCACCCAAAAACGGGTTCATACCGGTAACAAACATGTGGTGGCCCCAAACGATGAACGATAATACTGTGATACCGATCAGAGAGTAAACCATTGCATGGTAACCGAAGATTGGCTTACGTGAATTTACCGACATTACCTCAGATGAGATACCCATCGCAGGCATAATTACGATATATACTTCCGGGTGACCAAGGAACCAGAACAAGTGCTGGAACAGGATCGGGCTACCACCTTCAAATGGTTGCTGCACACCGTTTAATACGATATCAGATAAATAGAAGCTTGTACCAACACTGCGGTCAAATATCAGCAATACAACACCGGCAACTAAAACCGGGAAAGCAAGAACACCCAATACAGCGGTCAGGAATAAAGCCCATACAGTTAAAGGCATTTTCCAAAGGTCCATACCTTTTGTACGCATATTTAATACGGTACTTACGTAGTTAATACCAGCCATCAGCTGCGACGCTACAAACAATACCATACTAACCAGCCACAGCGTCATACCCAAACCTGAACCAGGCATAGCTTTTGGCAATGCTGATAATGGCGGATATATTGTCCAGCCACCGCTGGCAGGCCCCTTTTGTATAAAGAATGATGATAACATGATAACACTGGCCAAAAAGAAGAACCAGTATGAAAGCATGTTCATAAATGGAGATGCCATATCACGCACACCTAACTGAAGCGGTATCAATAAGTTGGCGAAGGTACCGCTCAAGCCGGCGGTTAGTACGAAGAATACCATGATGGTACCATGTATAGTAACAAGTGCCAGATAGAAATCCGGACTGATACGCCCGTTAGGAGCGAAACGACCTAATAATGTAGTTAACAGCGGAAATGACTTCTCAGGATAAGCAAGCTGAATCCTGAAAAGAATTGATAATATCATCGCGATAACTGCCATAATAATACCTGTGATCAGGAATTGTTTGGCAATCATCTTGTGGTCCATACTAAATACGTATTTAGACAGGAATGATTGGTCATGATGGTGTTCGTGACCGTGTTCGTCGTGGTGGGCTCCTGCGTGGTCGTGAACTGCTAATGTTGACATATCTCTATTTCTTATCTTTATTAATTATTTAACGCTATCCTATTTGTTGAAGCACCGCTCTGCTCGTTGTTTGCTGCCGCAAAATGAAGCTCTTTTCTTAAAGCATCATTAAGGTAAGGTTTTTGCCTTGACAGCCATGACTGATATTCGGCTTCGGTAACAACACGTACAACTTTTTGCATGTTGTAGTGGCTTCCACCGCATATCTTATTGCAGTAAAGGGTATATTCAAATTTAGGGTCGTCTAATTTAGTGCGCATCTCTGCGGTAGTAATAGTCGGGGTAAATTTAAAGAAGGTTGGTAAACCCGGTACCGCGTTCAACTGCACCCTGAAGTGAGGCATGTAAACACTATGGATCACATCCTGCGCAAGGATATTCAACCTGATTGATTTATTAACAGGCAGATACATGGTATCAACTTTCAAATCGTCAAAGCTGCTTTTCTTTTTAAAGTTAACACCCAGGTTATTTGCACCTGTAACCAAACGAAAATCTTTAGGGCCTAAAACACCATCTTTACCAGGGTAACGCAATTCCCAGGCAAACTGGTGACCGGTTACATCGATATTGATATCGCCTTTAAGGTCTTCACTGTTCATGATTTTCTGCCAGGTAAAGAAACCAAACACAACCAGGATAGTAAGAACGATAGCAGGTGCAATTGTCCAAACTTTTTCAATGGTGTTATTGTGAGGCAGGAAGTGTGCACGGCGTTTATCAGAATGACGGTACTGGAACAGGAATGTAAACAGCAGGATCTGGGTAACAAAAAATACTATCATTGTTAAAACAGTAGTGACGGTAAACATCTCATCTATTTTAACACCATGGGCTGAAGCTGCTTCCGGCAAGGTCATACTGCCTTGTTCGGTAAACGACCAGTAAGCGCCGTAAAGACCAAAAACAAGGAAAATGATACAGATAACTGCCATAACGTTGTTCCACTTCAGGCCTTTTTTACCTTGCATTTTCTGGGTAAGGTCATAGATCTTAAGGATTTTGCCAACAATAGCAACACCTAAGCAGATCAGGAAGAATATCAGCACATAATAAGCAACCCCGGTCCAGTCAACCTTAGGGGCCTCTTCCTGGCCCGGAGCCGCACCAGCGGCCTCTGTTTGCGCCATCAGCAGGTTTGTGCCAAGTAGCATAAACACAGCGAAGAACGATAGTAGTTTTTTAGAATTTATTAATTTTCTGAATCCCATTTTAGTAAGCTGTTTGGTATTCTGTATTTTGGTGCAAATGTAATAATTATTATATGTGATGATGAAGGCTTTCCTGTAAGAACGGGTGTTTTTTAGGAACCAACGATTTAAACTTAGTTAAAGCTGTCATCGCGGTGAAGGTGAATAAACCTCCAAATCCAACAAATGTACCGATCTCAATCCAGCTGATCTCGGTTAACCAAGATGAAGTTGGGCCAACCGTACCAGGCATGATCATCATAAAGTAATCCAACCAGTGACCAATGATCAGGATGATACACATGATTTCAACTGTACGGTAAATACGTTTAGAATCACGTGACATCAACACTAATAAAGGCGTAAGGAAGTTAATAATGATGTTAAGCCAAAACCATGGTTTAAACTCAGGCTCCCAACGCTTAAAGAAGTAAACAGTTTCTTCTGGTAAGTTAGCGTAGTAGATCAACAGGAACTGTGCAAACCAAACGTAAGTCCAGAAAATCGAAAAACCGAAAATGAACTTAGTTAAACTATGCATATGATCTTCACTAACCCATTCAAAGTAACCGATACGTTTTAACCTGATCAGTGTAAGTGTAATAACCGATAAACCGCTCACCCACATGGCAGCAAAGTTATACCAGCCAAACATGGTTGAAAACCATTCTGCCTCTAATGACATGATAGTATCAAAAGCATAGATTGGTGTAGTAAAACCAAAGATCACCAGGAACAAGCACGACATGTTAAAGCTCTTTTTGTAGTAGAACATGCCACCCAGATCATCTTCAGCCTCTGAATATTTAGCTAATAAACAGCCAAATATGCAATATGAACCAAGGAAACAAATTAAACGGATCACAAACCACATTTTGTTCATATATCCGGCTTTGCCAGCTATAACAGCATTATAGTTTTCACTATGTGGGTCGGTAACGCCAACAGCAGCCCAAATCTTATATAAGTAAGGGGCAACAACCTGCTTGCCTTCTTCATTGGTTACTGTATGTGTTAATGAAAACCCGGCGATAACTATAATGATAAGAGTAATTGCAGCAATCGGAAGAACTTTTCCAAAGGCTTGAGGGATCCTGATCATTGATGCAGACCAACCAGCCTGCGCAGCATATTGCACCGCGCAAAAGAAAATTCCGCACATGCACACAGCCGCAAAGTAATAAGCCATAAGCAACAGATTAGCAAAGGTGCGCTCGGTTTGGCCGAGTGCAAAGCCGCCAAGTATGGCAACCAAACCAATCACGATGCATATCAAGCTCCATGTTTTGGCTTTGCCGACAAATTCAAATTGCCCGTCAAAATTATTATGAGTCTTCATTAATATCTTTTTCTTATAAGGTTTGTAAATGGTGAACATACATGATCACTTTCCAGCGTTCTTCGGGAGCAAGCTGAGAAGCGTATGAACCCATAGCATTTACACCGTAAGTAATGGTATGATAAATTTTACCGTCTGTAAGGTCTTTCATGTTACCACCGCGTGATGATTGTCCTTTTGAGTATGATGGCGGAGCCGGATAACCGTGCTGAACCACTAAACCATCGCCCTGGCCGTTAACACCGTGGCAAGGAGAGCAAAAATGCTCAAAAAGGATCTTACCGTCTTTATAGTTAGCCTGGGTTTGCGCAATTACGGTTTTCACCTCAACGCTGGCCAGTTCATAACCCTCTTTAGTATTTGGATAATCAAATTTGGTAAAACCAACCGGTATAGTACCTGCAGGCGGCACCTGTGCGGTTTTGCCGTCTTTAAAATTTGGATTTTTCTGATCCGGATCGTATGCTAAATGCTCGTACATATTAGGTGCATACTCCCAACCGGTACTCCTTTTATCTTTGCACGATGTAAATACTATCGAAGCAGCGATAACGGTAACTATTGTTCCTAATATTTTAATTTTATTCATAGCTAACATATTTTCTATCGTTATGCTTCACTTCTGTAGCGCCCGCTTCTTTTAGTAAATTAGTTATATCATCATGTGGGATATTTCCTTTCGCGTCAATGGCAATCACAAATTTATCGTTAGTTGCCCTCAGGTCCATTACCCTTGGCGTGCGGCCAGGGAACAAATGAGTTGCAAAGAAGAAGGTAAATGTCATACCAAATGAAGTCCACAATATTGTCCATTCAAAAGTAACGGGAACAAAATCAGGAATGGCGAAAGCATTTTTACCACCGATGTTCATAGGCCAGTCATGTACCAGCATATAATAAACCATGCCGAACATAATTGATCCGCCTAAACAGCCGAACATAAATGCTGCATAACCCAAACGCGAATCCTTAATGTTCAGTTTAGCCTCGATACCGTGGATTGGCATAGGCGTATAAACATCATAAATAGGTACGCTGTTCTTTTGCAGCTTATCAATCCCGTGCATCATGTCATCGGGATCATCAAAAACGCCTAATATATATTTAGTGCTACTCATTAGTATTATGCTTTTAAGTATTCAGACTGTTCAACACTATCAAATTTCTCCAGGGAAGCAATGTAAAACTCAGCTTCAGCAGGTATAACGTGACCCTCTTCCATAAGCTTCTTCTTAGCCTGCTCGCTTGAGCTTTTCAGTAATAGTTTTACTTCGGCCATAGCCACTGAAGGCAGTACCCTGATAAACAGCAGGAACATGGTAAAGAAAATACCTATTGAACCGATGAAAATACTTACGTCAACCCAGGTTGGATAAAACATCGCCCAGCTTGATGGGATATAATCACGGTGCAGTGAGGTAACGATAATTACGAAACGCTCAAACCACATACCGATGTTAACCACGATTGATAGTACCCATGACAACGGAATGTTGGTACGGATTTTTTTGAACCAGAACAGTTGTGGAGTAATTACGTTACAGGTCATCATGCTCCAGTAAGCCCACCAGTACGGACCGGCAATACGGTTAGCGAAAGCATATTGCTCATACTCATTTTGTGAGTAGAAGGCGATGAACAACTCTGTTAAGTAAGCAACACCTACTATCGAACCGGTTAACATGATGATCTTGTTCATCGATTCGATGTGAAACATGGTGATATAGTTTTCAAGGCCCAAAACCTTACGTGCGATAAGCAACAGGGTTTGTACCATGGCGAAACCTGAGAAGATAGCACCCGCAACGAAGTATGGAGGGAAAATGGTAGTATGCCATCCCGGTTCCAGTGAAGTTGCAAAGTCCATTGATACAATGGTGTGTACCGAAAGTACAAGTGGCGTTGAAACACCGGCCAGGATCAATGATACTGTTTCAAAACGCTGCCAGGTTTTAACTGAGCCCGACCAACCGAATGATAATACTGAGTAAATGCGGCGACGGATACCTTCTGCGCGGTCACGAATGGTAGCAATATCTGGCAATAAACCAGTGTACCAAAATACCAGTGAAACCGAGAAGTAAGTTGAGATCGCGAATACGTCCCAGATAAGCGGCGAGTTCCAGTTTACCCATAATGAGCCATATTGATTTGGCAGCGGCAATGAGAAAACGGCCATCCATGGACGCCCCATGTGCGCAAGGATATAAGTGGCCGCGCAAATTACCGCGAAGATGGTCATCGCCTCGGCCGAGCGGTTAATAGAGTTACGCCAGTTTTGACGAAACAGCAACAATACCGCCGAGATCAGCGTACCGGCGTGACCGATACCTACCCACCATACGAAACCGGTAATGTCCCAGGCCCATCCTACTGTTTTATTCAAGCCCCACTCACCCAAACCAAACCAAAAAGTCCAGCTGATTGCGAAAAGCCAAAGCGAGGCGCCAAGTGAGGCCACACCAAAACCGATCCACCAGGCTTTACCCGGCATATTTTCTACAGGGCGCAATACATCATCCGTAATTTTTGCATACGTGATGTCTTTACCCGTAATTAACGGTTCCCTTATTATTGATTCACTATGAGATGCCATATATCTTAATCTCTGTATATAAAAATTTATGCCTGAGCTTCAGTTTCTAATATATTTCTAACTTTTGTCTGGTAACCAATACCTGGTTGTACGTTAAGCTCTTCAAGCACGTAGTAAGTTCTTTCACTTGCAAGTGCTTTTGAAACTTCAGAGTTAGGATCATTCCTGTTACCGAACACGATAGCATTGGCCGAACATGTTTGCTGACAAGCCATTTTGATCTCGCCGTCTTTAAGCGGGCGTTTTTCAATTTTAGCTTTCAGTTTACCAGCCTGGATACGTTGGATACACATTGAGCATTTTTCCATAACACCACGGAAACGTGTAACCACATCCGGGTTAAGTACTAATTGTGTATGCTCACCTTGCAAGTAGTTATCAAAACGTGCGTCGTTCCAGTAGTTAAACCAGTTAAAGCGGCGTACTTTGAACGGACAGTTATTTGCGCAATAACGAGTACCGATACAACGATTGTAAGCCATGTGGTTTAAACCTTCAGATGAGTGAACGGTAGCTAATACCGGGCACACAGTTTCGCAAGGTGCGTGGTCGCAGTGCTGGCAAAGCATTGGCTGGTGAACAACCGATACATTGTCAAAATCCTCAAGCTTCTCTATTTCTTTCTCTTTGGTTACGGCTTTTTCGCTTTCACCATGATCATTGTAGCTGTAGTAACGGTCAATACGGATCCAGTGCATTTCACGGCGGCGTGAAACCTCATCTTTACCTACAACCGGGATATTATTTTCTGCAGAACATGCAACCACACAGGCACCGCAACCGGTACAAGCGTTAAGGTCGATAGCCATTACCCAGTCATAAACAGGGCGGTCATGGTTATCCCAAAGTGATTCGGCATTATAGTCTTTACGGCCATGCTCGTTACCACTGCCTGCTGCCGGGTTCTTTTTGTACTCAACAAAAGTAGCCTCGCGGATCACGCTCCTGCCCTCGTATGAGTGGTGGGTTTGTGTTTGTGCAAGCGGTGATTTATAACCAGCTGATTTGAATGACGCTACAGCAGCAGTTTGGAAAGTTCCATTACTTAAGCTGTAGAAAGGGAAAGCATTTTTACCAACATTATCACCAACCGGACCAGCATTAGTACGGCCGTAGCCTACCGCAACTGATAAAGTACCTTGTGTTTGACCAGGCTGAGCCAATACCGGTAACTCAACTGAGTAACCATTAGCTTCAATCTTGATCACATCACCTTCTTCCACTTTCAATTTCTTCATATCAGAAATTGACATGGCAGCAAAGTTGTCCCAGGTAACTTTTGAAACCGGATCAGGAAGTTCCTGTAACCATGGGTTGTTGGCACGTTTACCATCACCTATAGCCTGGCTAACATAAAGCTGTAATTCAAATTTGTCACCATCGGCGGCAACAGCTTTGCTTTGGGTTAATATTTTTTGAGTTACGCCTGCAAGGTCAAGGCTAAAGCTGTAAGCGCCTGCTGCTGCAGGGGCCGCTATCACCATACCTGTTTGCAATAAGGTTTCCCAGCCTTTTTGACCAGACAGGCCACCTTTTGCCAACAAACCCGAATCCCAGGTTTTGCGTACGTAAGTGTAGTAATCTTTTATCGGGTTTTCCATCCAAACCAGTAAGCTATGCTCGGCCTGGCGGGTGTTATAAACCGGGTTAATTGTTGGCTGAACCACAGTGTAGTAGCCTTCAACTGCGTTAGCATCGCCCCATGACTCCAGGTAATGGTGGTTTGGCGCGTTAACAGTAGCTAATAAAGCTGTTTCGTCGGCATGATCAGCAAATGATACAGTTAAACGAACGTTTTTAAGCGCTGCTTTAAACTCGTCATTTTTATAGTAATCATAAGCAGGGTTAGCATTCAGGAATAATACTGCACCAACATCACCGCGTTTAACTTCACTTACAAACTCAACAAATGCAGCATCATTACCGGCATATTGTTTTGAAGGGTTATCCAGATCGATAGTAGTACCGTAGCTGCCTAATAAGGAGTTGATAGCGTTAACCAGCACCTGCGAAGCAACATCGTTTGAACCAGAAACAACCAATGCCCTGCCTTTAGCAGCAACTAATTCTTTAGCGGCTAACATAATGGCGGTATCAACTTTTTTGCTGCCGGTTGCTTTTGAACCAGGTAAAGTTGTACCGGAAATTGCGTTGTAAAGGTTTATTAATGCTACACCAATTTCTGACGGTTTGGTAGTGATACGTGCATCGGCGTTAGTACCGGTCATGCTCATACCAGTTTCAAACTGAATGTGGCGCGACATTTTTTTGTTTGCCAGCGATTTGCTGTTACGGTTTGATACGTACTGGCGGGTAAATTCTTCGCCCGAGATCCAGGTACCTAAGAAATCGGCACCGAAACTTACAATTACATCAGCCTTATCAAAATTGTAGTGAGGCAATACTGCTTTACCAAAACTATTTTGATTGGCCTGGATGATACCGGTATATGAAACCGTATCGTAATTGATATGTTTAGTAGTAGGATATTTAGCGATGAACTCGGCGATAACTGCTAAAGTTGAAGGGCTGTATACAGTTGAGGTAACCAAACGGATCCCTTTACCTGATGCAGCAACAGCTGCAAGCTCTTTCATTACATAAGCGTCAACCTCGGCCCAACCGGCTGAATTTCCTTTTAATTTAGGGTCTTGTAAACGGTTATCATCATACAGGTCAAGTACCGAAGCCTGGGCTTGTGCACTTAAACCGCCTTTTGAAAACACATCATTAGGGTTACCTTCAACTTTGATAGGGCGGCCTTCGCGGGTTTTAACCAAAATAGCCTGGCCTTCATAAGTTGAAGAGTAGTAGTTGGCCACACCCGGGGTAACCTCTTCAGGTTTAATCAGGTATGGAATTGATTTATGCACCGGCACTTTCTGACAAGCCGCCAATGTAACCGCACCAACACCAAAACCAAGCGCCTTTAAAAAGTCGCGGCGTGGAGTTGGAGCTGATAAACCAGATCCGCTAAGCACTTCCTCGATAGGAATTGGCTCTGCAAATTCGTTCTTATTTTTCTCAACAAATTCTGGTGTTCTGTTTAGTTCTTCTAAACCTTTCCAGTATTTTTTATTGCTGTCCATTTAAGCTGTATAAACTGTAATGCTAAAATTCTTTTTATTAATAGTGACACTTACCGCACTCGATACCACCTAACACGGCAGCTGTAACTTTCTCACCTTTCTTGATCTTATCGTGTGCAGCCAGGATGCTGTCATAGTAAGCATTTCCTTTACCGTTAACTTCGGTACGTTTGTGGCACTGGATACACCATTTCATGGTAAGAGGTGAGTATTGGTAAACCTCTTTCATTGTTTGTACCGGGCCATGGCACTGCTGACATTTAATACCACCAACCTTTACGTGTTGAGAGTGGTTAAAGTAAGCCAAGTCAGGCAGGTTGTGAATCCGCACCCATTGGATTGGTTTTGCCTGGGTGCTGTCATACTTCTGTGTTTTTGGATCGTAACCCAAAGCGTCATAGATCTTATGTATCTCTTCCGACTCGGTTTTAACAACCTTGTGGCAGTTCATACATACGTTTAATGAAGGGATAGAAGCATTTTTTGACTTGTATGCACCTGAGTGGCAGTACTGGCAATCAATTTTCATGATACCGGCATGCAGCTCATGCGAGTATTTAATTGGCTGTACCGGTTGGTAACCTGTGTGAACATTGGTGTTCCATAAGCTAACCCAACCCCAGCTGCACATGGCAACGGTGCCGGCAACCAGTATAAAGAATACCAGTTTTTTGTTTTTAAGGATCTTCGCGATGAATTCCTTTTTAGCATCAACCGCTACAGCGCCTTCAGGAGTAACAACCTCGTCTTCAATAATAAGGTCTTTGTTTTTAAGCAGGATCCGCTCTAACGAACCTACCACCCTGTTCAATACCAGGATAACAATGAAGGCGATAATGATGATACCGATCAAACCGAAAACAACCACATCACTTGGGCCGCTTTCAACTTTTGCACCTGGAGCAGCAGCACCGGCAGCTGGCGCAGCCTTCATATCTTTCCATGTAGTACGTACATAGGTTAAGATATTGCCTACATCAGCATCGCTAAGGTCAGCGAATACGGTCATGCCCGACTGGTTGTACTCATTATAGATTTTGAGCGCCTTAGGGTTTTTTGCAGCAATCAGCGCCTGGTTATTCTGGATCCACTGGATAAGATATTTATCATCAGTTTCCTCAGTAAGTTGCGGGCCTAACGCCGGACCAATTAAACGGGTGTCGATTTTGTGACAGGTAGTACATTTTGATTTAAAAATGGCCTCGCCTTTAGCAGCGTCAGTTTGCGCGTACGCAGTAGATAAACTCCAAAAAGCAAACCCGGCAATCAGTAAAACCGACCTTGAGAATTGTTTAAGAATCAATGAGAAACTTCTCATACAGTGTATTTATGCTAAATAATTTTTATATTAATGATGGAAACTGTTGTAAGATGTATGTTTCATCGGATAATTACAGGCACAAAAGTATAATTTTATACACTATCGGTGACACATAAATGACACCAACCTATAATTTATAATCGTTCTAAATAGACAAAAAACTGCGTTTAAACGCTGCTAAATGCATATTAATGTCATTTGACATTTTTTTAGAATAATTACAATCCAACTTTAATTATAAAATTTTATCTATTGTTTTAGTAACCAGGCAAAAATAAGCGGTGCAACGATGGTAGCATCACTCTCCACTATAAATTTAGGGGTGTGGATGTCAAGCTTGCCCCAGGTTATTTTTTCGTTAGGAACAGCGCCTGAGTACGAACCGTATGAAGTGGTTGAATCAGAGATCTGGCAGAAGTAGCTCCAGAAAGGTACATCATGCATTTCCATATCCTGGTAAAGCATCGGCACAACACATATCGGAAAGTCGCCGGCTATACCACCACCAATCTGGAAAAAGCCTATGCCTTTGCCCGATGAGTTTTTAGTATACCAGTCGGCCAGCCATGCCATGTATTCGATACCGCTTTTCATGGTTGAAGCCTTTAGCTCGCCTTTAATTACGTATGAAGCAAAGATGTTGCCCATGGTCGAGTCTTCCCATCCAGGTACTACGATAGGCAGGTTCTTTTCGGCAGCAGCCAGCATCCATGAGTTTTTAGGATCAATTTCATAGTATTGCTCCAGCTCGCCGCTCAATAATATTTTGTACATGTACTCATGCGGAAAATAACGCTCGCCGCTGTCATCAGCATCTTTCCAAATCTTGTGGATATGTTTTTGTAAACGACGGAATGCTTCTTCCTCAGGGATACAGGTATCAGTAACACGGTTGTAATGGTTTTCAAGCAGGTCCCACTCTTCCTGAGGGCTCAGGTCGCGGTAGTTAGGTACCCTTTTGTAATGTGAGTGCGCCACAAGGTTCATGATATCCTCTTCAAGGTTGGCGCCTGTACATGATATAATAGCAATTTTATCCTGGCGGATCATCTCGGCCAGCGAAATACCCAGCTCGGCTGTACTCATGGCACCGGCTAAGGTCACCATCATTTTACCGCCTTCTTCAAGGTGTGTTTCATAGCCTTTAGCTGCATCCATTAATGCCGCGGCGTTAAAGTGCAGATAATTTCTTTCAATAAACTGCGAAATAGGTCCTCTTGTAGTGCTCATAATATTTCAATAAAATTTCAGCGCAAAAGTAGACATTTTAGTCAAATTGGATTTTATATGGCACTTTATCTTTTTATTACCATTTCGCTCCGTAAATCATTGTCCTTTGCCCCTACCCTCTCATTCAACTAAACCATAATTTTAAAATACCGTTTACAGAACCTTATAAGGCAAAATGGGTTATATTAGCCATTACAAATATCTATGAAGAAACTTGTCACCTTAGTACTGTTCTGTGCCCTTTCAACCAGTGCCTTTTCACAAATATCCAAGGCTATAAGGCGCATGTATTTTGATAAGGATACCACCCGTAAAAGCAGCTTTGTTATACTCCCTGTTTTAAGCTC
Source organism: Mucilaginibacter angelicae (assembly GCF_042434235.1). NCBI lineage: Bacteria > Pseudomonadati > Bacteroidota > Sphingobacteriia > Sphingobacteriales > Sphingobacteriaceae > Mucilaginibacter > Mucilaginibacter angelicae. The sequence continues at coordinate 1,151,164 of NZ_JBHLTS010000022.1, forward strand.
GGCCCCCGAAACCGGGCTCGAAGTTGGCGGTGCAGGCCTGCTGTCCTTTTATACCGATACTTCCAAAATCAATACGCGTGTATCCAACGTTTTTGGCTATGCCTCCATAACTACCAAAGGCCAGAGCCGTGTAAGCCTTACCACCAGCTACTGGACTCCCGGCAACAATTATCATTTAACCGCGGGCGTTAGCTACATCAACTTCCCGTTTAACTTTTACGGCATAGGCAACAACACCCTCAGGGCCGATGCCGACCGGATAGGGCAAAAACGCTTCAGGGTGCATTTTATAGGCGAAAAAAAGATCACTAATAACCTGTATGCTGGTATAACCGCCGGTGCCTGGGATTACAAGTTCAGGGACGATGATAAAACAGGCATATTTTACACCGACCCGCGTGTTGAATACCGCGGCGGCGGACCAAGCGCCTATATTGGCCCAACCATCACTTTCGATAACAGGAACAATAACACATATACCACCCGTGGGCTTATCGTAAACGCGTATTTCCAGGCCATACATGGTATGTTTGGCAATAACGACTATAAGGGCGGATTTTTCAATATCGAATATTCGCAGTTTTTTTTGCTGGCGCCTAAATGGGTACTCGGCTTGGATATGCAGGAGCAAAGCCTTACAGGCAGTACTTCGCCGTTTTATTTATTGCCCGACCTGGGCAGCGATGAGCTGATGCGTGGTTATTACAATGGCCGTTTCCGCGACAGGAATATGTTAGCGGGGCAAGCTGAACTACGCTATCGGCTCAGTAACCGAATTGGCTTTGCAGGCTTTGTTGGTACCGGCGAAGTTTTTAAAAGCAGCTTCAGCACTTCCGAACTAAAACCAAACTATGGTGGTGGCATCCGTTACTTTTTTGATGTGCAAAAAGGGCTTGCCGTACGTATTGACTATGGTGTAGGCCAAAAGATCCCGAACGAGAAAAGGCTAACCGGCTTTTATATTGGATTGGGGCAGTCGTTTTGATTTTGGTTCATGGTTGATAGATCATGGTTCATAGTATAAAACCTATCATTGCTTGATTACTGGCTCAACAAATAAGCGGGTTCCAGCCATGAACTATGAACCATCAACTATAAGCCAATCAATACTTCACCCTAAAATCTTCCTTACTCATCCCCGGTTTAAAAAACACAAGGCCGATATAAAACAGATCTATAGTTACCCTCACGTTTTCGTCGGCCTTTACCTGCTCCCAGGCTTGTTTGGTATTTTGCGTACGATGGATTCCGGAAAAGATTAGCACGGTATCATCATGGATGTTCGGTATTGTTCTTTCCAGGTATTCTGCTGCACTATGCCTGGCAGCGTCTATCAAAATCATGTCAGCCTGTCGCAATTCAGCAGAATCTTTCATATCAACGACTTCAGTATTTGGTACGGCATTGCCAAATATCGAAGATACTATATAATCCTTATTATCGGCAAAAAGCACAGTTCCCGGCTTAAAATAAACCACAAAGCGAAAAAGCAGTTTGTAAACTTTAAGCGGCATAGTTTTTATCATACGCTTGTCAGGATGTTGTTTTTGGGAGATATTTTCAATTTCGCGGTACACTTTTTGGTCGCGATAATCGTAAATAACCGTATCAATCAGCTTGTAAACAAATGGTGAGTGTACGCCATGCCTGTTGTTGGCCTTAAACCGGTGCAGCAAATACTTGAGTCCGTACCTTATATTATACATCGCTGTAAAAGTAAAAAAGGTTTAGTATTTTAGCGTTACAGCGTATGATAAATCCAACCGAAGTAAATTCACTGATCCGTCTGCTGGATGATCCGGACGGTGAGATCTTTGAGCACGTACACAATAAACTATTTTCATATGGCGCAGAGGCAATAACCTACCTCGAATCGGCCTTTGAGGAAGCTTTTGACCCTATTCAGCAGGAACGTATTGCTAACCTGGTGCACGAGATCCAGTTCAGCAACCTGAAAAACGATCTGAAGCTCTGGAACCAAAGCGGCGCGTTCGACCTGCTGCAAGGCGTCCTGATCATTAACCGCTACCAGTACCCTGATCTTGACGAGCAGAAGGTGATTAACCAGATAGAGGCCATTAAACGCGACATATGGCTGCAAATGATGAATGAGGCCAGTCCGAAAGAACAGGTCAAGCTTATCAACCATGTGTTTTACAATATTTATGGCTTCAGCGGCAATACCAGTAATCACCTCGATCCGCAAAACAGCTTCCTGAGCCAGGTATTGGAAACTAAAAAAGGAAATCAGATTTCATTAGCTATCATCTACTCCATCATAGCGCAAAAACTGGATATCCCTGTATATGGCGTAAACCTGCCCCAGCATTTTATCCTTGCCTATCTCGATGAAAGCGTGCAAAGCGAGTTTGAAAGCGGCATCCTGTTTTACATCAACGCCTTTAATAAAGGTTTACTGTTTGGCAGGCGCGATGTGGATATGTTCCTGAAGCAGCTTAATCTTAAGTTTGATAAACAATTTTATGAGCCATGCTCCAATACAGATATCATCAAACGCGTGATCCGTAACCTCATCAGTGCCTATGAAAACCTTGGCTCGGCCGATAAGGTAAGGGAGCTGAATGAGTTGCTGGAGATTATGGATAACCCGGGGGGAGTAACAGTTGCCAGTTTTCAGTAACAGTTGCAGTGAAAATTAATGACAGTTATTAGTGGCAGCCGCAGTAATTTTATTTCTTCCAATTAGCGCTTCATTCTAAAAACAACTGCTACTATAAAACTGCTACTGCCGCTAAAAACCCATCACACGAGGAGCCAGTTTCATCCCATTTATTTATTCAGTAGTATTGTGCATTATACCTTGCGGGCATAATTGAAAACAATATGAACGATCTGCTTAAAAAAAACCTTAACCTTCGCAAAATTGAATTTTGGGCCGCAACTGTTATTTATGTCTTCGCCACCATATTACTGCTGGCCAAAGTTGCCAATAGTGGCGAAAGAGAGATATGGACACCCTACAGGTACATGTTTGATAACTACCACCTGCATTACTCTTATTCTAAATATTACTTTTTCCCCCAAGTTTTCAGGTACACAGGCTACTATGGCGCTTTTTTACTTTGGAACTTTGTCATCGTTCCTGCCTTAGCCGGGAAAAGACAAGTTGCCTGGAACATCATTTTAGGATTAGCACTTCTTACAGCCCTTTGGGGTTTATTCGGCATTACCGATACATGGTTAAAAGGCTACCTGTTTTACCACAAATCTGCCGATTATGTGTATAATCTTGTTTTTAAAACCAATGTGCTGTACGCTTTATGGGTGATGATGATGCTCACTTTTTACAGCATGATCAAATACTCGGCAAGTTTCCTGTTGGACAATGTGGATAAGATACAGGCAAAATACAGGGCCCTCACCCACGATTGTATCATCGCGATTGTAGTTTTTATGATCATTGCCTTTATGATGGCACTTGTTGATGCCCCAATTGAGCTTATCACCAGTTTCATTTTTATAGCGCCAACAGCCATAGGCATTTATGCGTTATCGTTTTACAGCTTAATACCTCAAACACTTGTCCAAAAGCGCGGTATATTCATCTACTTCCTTAAGGTGGCCGGTGTAATGTTTATCATTGGGGTACCGGTAGGTTTTATAACAGCGCTGGTCTTTGATCAGGCCGAGCCTGTATTTATTATATTTGGCTTTAACAGCAGCATCCAAATTTTACTCACCGCACCCTTCGCATGGATAGTCTACAAACGCAAGATAGCCGGCAACCAAGAAATCCTGACCCTAAAAACCGCCCTTGGCCGCTCCACAGCCGACCTGGACTTTCTTCGTTCACAAATTAATCCGCACTTTTTATTCAATGCGTTAAATACCCTGTACGGGACTGCTCTGCAGGAAAGTTCCGAGCGCACTGCAGAAGGCATCCAGCGCCTGGGCGATATGATGCGCTTTATGCTGCAGGAAAACATGCTGGAAAAAATCCTGCTTGTGCGTGAGATCGATTATCTGAACAATTACATCGCCCTGCAAAAGCTCCGTACCCAAACATCACCCGACATTAGCATTGTACTGCAAATTGAGGAACATGTTGATGCCCTGCAAATTGCGCCAATGCTATTGATCCCCTTTATTGAAAATGCCTTTAAGCACGGCATTAGCTTACGCGAGCCATCACATATCAATATCAGCCTGCAAACAAAAGATAATACACTTTATTTTGACGTGCATAACAGCATCCATCCTAAAATGGTTAATGATACCGAAAAACACAATAATGGGATCGGGCTGGAAAATGTAAAACAAAGGTTAATACTGATGTACCCCAACAAACACGAACTGGTGATCCGCGAAAGCGCCAAAGATTTTTTCATACATTTAACCATACAACTGCAATAAGCTTTGATTACAGCCATAGCCATTGATGACGAACCCATAGCACTTGATGTGATCCGCTCACATGCGGCAAAGGTGCCTTTCCTTGATCTTAAGGCCGAATTTACCGATGCCTTCAAAGCGATGGATTACCTGCAGCGCGAACCGGTCGACCTGCTCTTCCTGGATATCAAGATGCCCGATATTTCGGGCATCGACCTGTTAACCTGCCTCAACAAAAAGCCACTGGTAATATTTACTACTGCTTATACCGAACACGCTGTTACCAGCTTTGAGCTCGACGCCGTTGATTACCTGTTGAAGCCATTTGCGCTTACACGCTTCATGAAGGCCTGTAACAAAGCCTATGAGTTATACAATTTCCGAAACACTGCCGATGTTAAGGACTATATCTTCCTGAAAACCGGATACGAACAGGTACGCGTTAACTTTGATGACATTTATCACCTGGAGGCTACCGGCAATTATGTAAATTTTATTTTAAAGGATGACAAAGTACTCACCCGCATGACCATAACCGAAGTTGAAGCCCTGCTGCCTGCCGAAAAGTTCATCAGGATCCACCGTTCATTTATTGCTGCTGTGAGTAAAATTGATAAAATAGAACGTCACCAGGTAACCATTAACGGGTTTATGTTGCCTGTGGGCGGGGCTTATGTGCAGAATTTGGGGATGATTAAATGATATTCTGGTCATGGGGACACGCCCCCGGGGTGTTGGGAGAACAGCTGAAAAGCTAATATCGAAGCTATATAAAAGCCCATGTCATTGCTGTAAGGGTTTAGTAATTCGGAGACAAAATAGCAGGTTATTATTTGTTGTTTAAGGAGATCATATCGATAGGTCTTTTGCCATTAATACCTTGATGAGGTCTTTCCCAGTTATAATAGA